>CAXHZJ010000003.1:0-312705 GCA_964021995.1 Nocardioides furvisabuli
TCTCACTTCGCGACGCGCTCACCCGACCAACCTCATCGGTGGATCGAGGCTTAGGGCCGAAGGTGTGCTCCGTAGTGTGCTCAAACGAGAGAGTGGGGTCCGGCATCGAACGAACGCCAAACCCGTGACAGTCACCGCCGCGGTCGTCCTCTGGGGCGCCGCTCGCACGGGCGTGCCGGGCAACGCAAACATTGATGGAGTGCGCTTCCTGGACGGGCGTCAGCTCCTCGAATGGTTGGCTGAGCTCGACGGCCACGAGGTCCCGCGCGAGGCAGCTCTAGACGTTCTCAAGCTGCTCGACGACTATCGCTCGAAGGTGACTGCCGCAACGAGATAGCGAGTACGCCGCTTCGACCCGAGATCGCTCACCCACTTCTGCTGTGACGTGCTTTGACGACTCCCTGAATCACCTACGCCTCCAACGTCCCCACCCCTCCCAAATCAAGCGGCACGCATGCTACGAAGGTCCCTAGATCGGTCCGCCCCTCGGGGCGGGCTGAGCGTCATTTCAAGGCTAGATGACGAGTGCTGACGGGCGGTGACGAGGCCGATGCTGGTGGAGTGAAGTTCTATCGCGGCTCCGCGTCCGCTGCGCGCTCGTATGTGGAGGCCGACCGCTCACGGGTCGACGACTACTACCTCGCCGAGGGCACCAGGGTGGCCGAGCGATACGTGCCCACCAGTCCCCCGGACGCGGGGGGTCGCGGCGTTTCCGCAGTTCAGCACGGGGGGACGCTGGACGGGGACATGTACGAGCGGTGGGTCGCCGGCCACGACGTCGGCACGGGGACGCCGAAGGGTCGGCTGCGTGACGACCCCCATGCGTTGCGATTCGTCGAGGTCGTCGTCAACGGGCCGAAGTCCTGGTCGCTCGCCGCCGCACTTCACCCCGACGTCGCGACGGCGTACGACGCGGCGATGGACCGGGCCGCTGGTGAGGTGATCGGTTGGGTGGCCGAGCACGTCACCACGCGTGTCGGGCCGCGCGGCCGTCAGGTCCAGGTGCCGCTGGAGATCCTCGAGGCGGCTGTCGTGCGTCACTACACGTCGCGGGCCGGTGACCCGCACCGCCACCTGCACGTGCACGTGCACGTGCACGTGCACGTGCACGTGCAAATCAACGCACGGGTCTTCGCCCGCGGGGCGTGGCGCGGACTGCACTCGGTCGGGGTTGTCGACAGCATCGAGGCGCTCAACGGGATCGGGCAAGCGGCCGTTATGTGCGACCAGGAGTTTCGGACCGCGCTCGCCGCGCGTGGCTACACGCTCGATGAGGCCGGCGAGATCCGGGAGCTCGCGCCATACACCGGCCGGTTCAGCCAGCGCGCCGCGCAGATCAACCGCAACGTCGACCGTCGCCGTGTCATGTCAGATCCCGTTTCCCCAGCAATCCAGCGGTTACGAGTTAACCCCATACTCTGGCAGTTGAGCAATGGGGCACCTAGGGGGAAACACTGGCCAAACGAGTCCGACAGAGACCGCTCCTGACCTGTACGTTCACGCTCGATTGGCGGTTCGAGCGCCAAGTTGGGCGCGTTTGCAAGCAGGGGGTTGGGGGTTCGAGTCCCCTAGGCTCCACCAGCTGGACCTCGCCGGCGCGTGGACGATCTCGTCGCCACGGTGGGCGCGTGACGATCACCTGACAGTCCTGGCACAGGTGCGTGACAACCGCTCGAAACGATTGAGCCACCGATCCCCACCCGTAGGTTGGAAGGGTTGGACGCACCCCAGGAACGGCGCCGGGAACCGGCGCCACGACGGGAGGAACCAGGTGGAGCATCGACACCCCCATTCAGGACCGCAGGACGGTCGCGCGAGGCGCGCACGGAGCCTCGCGACCGCGATGGTCGTCCTGCTGACAATGGTGCTGGCCGGCTGCGGTTCGGACGCACGCGAGGACATCGTCGACGAGTCGCGCGGTCAGGTCGAGCGGACCGACAGCGTCGACGCCCTCAACCTGGTGCTGGTGACCAACGGCGACGGGGTCGCGCGCCTCATCGGCACCCTCATCAACCAGGCCGACGAGCCGGACCGGCTGATCGGGCTGGACGTCGACGCCGAGCCGACCGGATACTCGTTCAGCTTCGCCGACGGCCCCTACGTCATGCCGGAGGCCGACAAGCTGCGGTTGTACCGCGACGCCAACGTCACCGTGATCTCGGAGGCGTTCGCACCCGGCTATCGCGCTGACGTCACCATGGTCTTCGCCAACTCCGAACCCTTGACGACCACCGTCCCGATCGAGCGCAACACCGGCATCTACCAGGACGTCGAGGTGACGCGGCCCCCGGACGGGGACATCCGCCCCGGCAACTGACCCGAGGCTCCGGACCACCCCTCGAAATCGGTCGCGGCCGATCGCCCGCCGGTCCCACACTGGTCCCGTGCTGGGCATCACCGACCTCCCGACCTACCTCGTCGGCCTGATCCTCATCATCCTGCTGCCCGGACCGAACTCGCTCTACGTGCTGTCGGTCGCCGCGCGGCGCGGGGTGCGCAGCGGGTACGCCGCCGCGGCGGGCGTGTGGACGGGCGATGCCGTGCTGATGACGCTCTCCGCCGCGGGCGTGGCGTCGCTGCTCCAGGCCAACGAGACGGCGTTCGGCGTGGTCAAGTGGGTCGGCGCGTCCTACCTGCTCTGGCTCGCGATCGGCATGATGCGCGCGGCGTGGGCCACGTGGCGCTCGCGGCGTACGGTCGCCGAGCAGATCGCCGACGCCTCCGAGGAGGCCGGGCTGGTGCCGAAGGCGAAGGGTGAGCGGCCCTACCGCCGGGCGCTGGTGATCAGCCTGCTGAACCCCAAGGCGATCCTCTTCTTCGTCGCGTTCTTCGTGCAGTTCGTCGACCCGGCCTACGCCCATCCGGTGATCTCGTTCCTGGCGCTGGGGATCCTCGCCACGCTCGCGAGTGCGGCGTACCTCAGCGTCCTCATCGTCGCCGGAACCCGGCTGGCCGACGCGTTCCGACGGCGTACGGCGCTCTCGGCCGGCGCGACGTCGGCCGTGGGCGCGGTCTTCCTCGGCTTCGCGGTGAAGCTCGCGCTCGCCTCCGCCTGACGGCACCCCGCAGGCGCCGGACGGCGCTCACCGCACGGCTGGGACAATCGAGTCCGTGAGCACCTCCCGCCGACCCGGCCTGCTGACCGACCTCGGCGCCGTGGTCCTCACGCTCGTGCTCGTCGGCATCGCCGGGCTGCTCGGGAAGTGGCAGTACGACGCCTGGCAGGCCAGCCGGGAGGCCGAGGCCCGCGACCTGACGGGCATCGCGCCGGTGCCGCTGACCGACGTGATGGGCAACGACGACCCGTTCCCCGCACCCGACCTCGGCCGCCCGGTGGAGGTCGCCGGCGAGTGGCTGGACGGCGGCTTCTGGGTCGCCGACCGCGAGCAGGGCGGCCGGTCGGGCTACTGGGCCGTCGAGCCGCTCCAGGTCGGCGACGCGGCCGTGCTCGTCGTACGCGGGTGGGCGCCCGAGCCCGACGCCGACCTGCTGGGGGTCGCGGGCGAGGCGGACCTGACGGGGTGGCTCCAGGCCCCCGACGGCAGCCTGGTCACCGACGACGACCCCGATGACGAGGTGTTCCCCGAGATCCGCGTCGCGGACGCCGTCCAGCGGGTGGACGTGGACCTCTACTCCGCCTACCTGATCGCGCAGGAGCCCGCCGACGGCCTGGAGGCCGCCGAGCTGGAGGCACTGCCCACCCCGAGCCGCGCGACCGGCATCCGCAACCTGCTCTACGCCGTCGAGTGGTGGGTCTTCGGGGGCTTCGCCGCCTTCATCTGGTGGCGCTGGCGCCGGGACGCGACCGCTCCCGAGATCTCCCCGTCGGCGGGGTAGGCCGCACCCGATACCTTGGCGCCGTGTCCCGCAACCTCACCGCCTACCGCGTCATGGCCGCCATCGTCGGTGTCCTCCTCGTGGTGCTCTGCCTGGTCGGCGTCCCGCTGGCCAACTTCGACGGCTCCCCGATGTGGGGAGTCTTCGACAGCACGCCCGCCTGGGTGACGACCGGCTCCGACCTCAACAACCTCGGCGAGGCCATCACGACTTACCTCGGCGTCGCGCACGGCTGGCTCTACATGATCTTCCTGTTCAGCGCCTTCGCGCTCTCGCGTCGCGCCGGGTGGGACCTGCCCTTCACGCTGGTCACGCTGGCGTGCGGCACCATCCCGCTGCTGTCCTTCTGGGCCGAGCGCCGCGCGACGCAGCGGGTTCGCGCGGAGCACCCCGAGCTGGCCTGAGCACTAGGCTCACCGGGTGACGACAGCGTTCGTGCTCGGCGGTGGTGGCGTCCTCGGCGCCGTCGAGGTCGGCATGCTGCGCGCGCTGCTGGAGCGCGGGATCGTGCCCGACCTGGTCGTCGGCACGAGCGTCGGCGCCCTCAACGGCGCGCTGGTGGCCCGCCAGCCCGAGCTCGCGGTCGTGGACCGGCTCACCGAGCTGTGGGCCTCCACGGCGCGGTCCCGCGACGTCTACGGCGACCGGCCGCTGCGCACGGTCCGCCGGGCCGTCACCACCGGCACCCACATCTACTCCTCCGCGCCGCTGCGGCGTCGACTCGAGGAAGAGCTCGGGGACGCCCACTTCGAGGACCTGCCCGTGCGCCTCGAGGTCTGCGCCGCCAGCATCGAGCGCGCGGCGGAGCACTGGTTCACCAGCGGCCCGCTCGTGCCCGCGATCCTCGCCAGCGCCGCCGTACCCGGTCTCCTGCCCCCTGCCGAGATCGACGGCGAGCACTTCCTCGACGGGGGCCTGGTGAACTCCATCCCCGTCGGCCGGGCCGTCGAGCTCGGCGCGACCCGGGTCTTCGTGCTCCAGGTCGGCCGGATCGACCGGCCGCTCGCGCCGCCCACCCGGCCGTGGGACGTCGCTCGGGTCAGCTTCGAGGTGGCCCGCCGCCACCGCTTCATGCGTGACATGGCGACCATCCCCGAGGGCGTCGAGGCCCACGTCCTGCCTGCTGGTGGCACCTCGGCGCGCGACGACTCGTTGCTCTCCCACCGTGACTTCGGGGGCGTCGAGGCGCGCATCGAGGCGACGTACGCCGCCTCCCGCGACTACCTCGACGAGGCCCTCGGGCCGGTCGAGGGGTCCGGGCCGTGAGCCACCCCGGGGTCTGGGCGCTGCGCCGGTTCGTCGTCGCGCCGACGGTCATCGCCCTCACCGTGCTGCTGTGGGTCACGCTGCCGGCCTGGCTGCTCGTCGCTGCCGCCCTGGCGCCGGTGCTGCCGGGCCGCTGGCGCGCGCTGCGGCTGCTGTGGCTCGTCGTGGTCTGCCTGAGCTTCGAGACGCTGCTACTGGTCGTGCTGCTCGGGCTGTGGCTCGCCAGCGGCTTCGGGTGGCGGATCCGCTCGCCCTACTTCGCCGGCATCCACTACGACCTCGTGCAGGGCACGCTCATCGCGTTCTTCCGCGAGGCCCGGCGCGTGCTGGCGCTGCGGATCCGCACCGACGGCCCGCACCCGACCCGCCACCCCGACGGCCCGGTGCTCGTGATGTGCCGCCACGCAGGCCCGGGGGACTCGTTCATCCTGATGTACGCCCTGCTGCACTGGTACCACCGCGAGCCGCGGGTGGTCCTGAAGAACACCCTCGCGTGGGACCCGGCGATCGACGTGATCCTGAACCGGATCCCGGCGCGCTTCATCTCGCCGAACCCGGCCGCCGGCGAGGACCTGGAGTCCCAGATCGCGGCGCTGGCCACGGGCCTGGACGACAACGACGCCTTCGTGATCTTCCCCGAGGGGGGCAACTTCACCCCCGAGCGCCGCGACCGCGGGATCGCCCGGCTCCGCAAGCTCGGGCTCGAGCGGATGGCGGTCCGCGCGGAGGAGATGATCCACGTGCTGGCGCCGCGACCCGGTGGCGTGCTGGCGGCGCTGGAGGCGGCACCGGACGCCGACGTGCTGATGGTCGCCCACACCGGGCTCGACCACCTGGTGACGGTGGGCGACCTGTGGCGCGAGCTGCCCATGGACAAGCAGATCACCATGCGCTGGTGGCAGGTCTCGCGCGCGGAGATCCCCGAGGACCGCGACGAGCGGATCGAGTGGCTCTACGGCTGGTGGGAGCAGATCGACGAGTGGATCGAGGACAACCGGCCGCCGGACGCGACCTGAGGCGGCCGGACGCACACCGGGCGGTGCCCCGGCCACGTTCCTGACGTACGGAATGTGGCTGGGACACCGCCCGGCAAGATGTCGCGGTGGTGCTACTTCTTCTGGGGCACGTCGTCGATGTCGATGACCTCGGCGGGCGCGTCGGGCGTGGTGGCCTCGTGGGCCTCCTCGACCGAGTCGCTGATCGCCTCGCCGGGCGCACCGCCGCCGATGTCCTCGGCGGCCGGGGGCTCGGCGGTGACCACGTCGTCCGCGGTGACCTCGTCGGTCAGCGGGTCGGTCAGCGGGTCGCCGGACGTGGTGGCCGGCGTGACCGGTGCCGAGGCGGGTGCCTGCGGGGTCGAGGGTGCCGCCGGCGGGGCCGGCGGGACGTAGCTCGACTGCCAGTTGGCCTCGGCGTCCTGCTTGGCGCGGAGCTTGCTGAACACCACACCGCCCAGGGCGAGCAGGCCGCCCAGCAGCAGGAACTTCTTGAGCCGGCCCCCGCGGGGCTCGGGCTCGATGCCGCGCAGCTCGTTGACCTTCGCGGCCGCGACGTCGCGGCTGGCCGCGGCGCGCTCGGCGGCGAGGGCGGCGCCCACGGACGCCTTCTCGCTGGCGGTGGCCCTGGCCTCGGCCAGGAGCGGGGCAGCCTTCTCACGGGCCTCGGTGGCCTTCTCGCTCGCGAGCGCGGCGCCCACGGACGCCTTCTCGGCGGCGATCGCCCGGCCCTCGGCGATGAGCGGCTGGGTCTTCTCGCGCGCGTCGGTGATGACGGGCCCGGCCTTGTCCACGGCCTGCTCCCACGCGGACTCCAGGTGGGGCAGAACGGTCTCCGAGACCTGCTCGACGTAGTCGTGTGCCCGGTCCATGAGGGACTTCTTGCGGCGGAAAGGCATGCGTGACCTCCTCTGTCAGTTGTGGCTCCATCTCACCATGCCCACCCTGAGGCGACCAGCCCCGTCCGGGTGGGTGGCGGTGCGTGGCAGGATCGAGGCGCACGCGGGCCCGTGAGGCCCACCCCCACAGACAGCTGAGAGGCACATCCCATGGCCGACATGAAGGCGACCCTGAAGACCAACCGGGGCGACATCGTCATCGACCTCTTCCCGAACCACGCCCCCGAGACCGTCGACAACTTCGTCGGCCTCGCGGAGGGCACCAAGGACTACCGCGACGACGCGGGTCGCAGCGGCGAGAAGTACTACGACGGCCTCGGCTTCCACCGTGTCATCGAGGGCTTCATGATCCAGGGCGGCTGCCCGCTCGGCACCGGCACCGGTGGCCCGGGCTACACGTTCAAGGACGAGATCCACCCCGAGCTCGTCTTCGACAAGCCCTACCTGCTCGCCATGGCCAACGCCGGCCCGGGCACCAACGGCTCGCAGTTCTTCATCACCGTCGGCGCCACCCCTTGGCTCAACCGCAAGCACACGATCTTCGGCGAGGTGGCCGACCAGGCCAGCCGCGACGTCGTGGACGCGATCGCGACCAGCCCCACGGGTGCGATGGACCGCCCGCAGGAGCCGGTCGTCATCGAGTCTGTCACCGTCGAGCGCTGACGCAGACCTGATCACTTCCTCCTCATGACCCAACCGTCCGAGGACCCGGCCGCGACCGGGGTGCCCACCTGCTACCGGCACTCCGGTCGCGAGACCTGGATCCGCTGCCAGCGCTGTGACAAGCCGATCTGCCCCGACTGCATGCGCGACGCCGCCGTGGGCTTCCAGTGCCCCGACTGCGTCAAGGAGGCGAACAAGAACTCGCGCCAGAACCGGGCGATGTACGGCGGCGAGCGCAGCGCCGACCCCCGCCTGACGACGTACGTCCTGATCGGCATCAACGCCGTCGTCTGGCTCGCGATCACCGCCACCGGTGGTCGCCTCTCGCGGGTCGCCGACCTGTTGGCGCTCTCCCCGACCGGCAGCTGCGGGTCGCGGTCGGCGCCCAGCCAGTACTACCCCGGCCTGCCGAGCGAGGCGGCCTGCACCCTGGTCCCCGGCGGCGACGGGGTGTGGCACGCAGGGGTGGCCGACGGCGCGTGGTGGCAGCTGATCACGAGTGCCTTCACCCACGTGGAGATCTGGCACGTCGCGATGAACATGTTCGCCCTGCTGATCTTCGGACCCGCCCTCGAGGGGATCATCGGCCGAGCCCGCTTCCTGGCCGTCTACCTGGTCAGTGCGATCGGCGGCTCCGCGGCCGTGATGCTGCTCAGCAGCCCGTCCGGCTCGACCGTCGGGGCCTCCGGCGCCCTCTTCGGTCTCCTCGGCGCCCTGCTCGTGGTGGCCCGCAAGGCGCGGCTGGACTCCCGGGCGCTCCTGCAGAACCTCGGTCTCGGTGTCGCGATCAGCGTCTACGGACTGGTCGTCGGCGGCATCTCCTGGCAGGGCCACTTCGGCGGCTTCGTCGCCGGTGCGGCAGCCGCGGCGGTGATCGCCTACGCCCCGCGCACCAGGCGCACCGTGGTGCAGTGGACCGGCCTCGGCCTGCTGGCCGTCGTGCTGGTGGTCATTGCCGTGGCGCGAGGTCTCGCGCTCGCCTGAGGCCCGCCGCCCGCACCCGCACATCGGCCCCCGCCCCGCGTCGTACGACGTGGAGCGGGGGCCGAGCTGCGTCCGCTGTTGTTCCACAGGTGTGCACACAGGTGTGGATAACTACAGGCGTGTAATTCTCCACAGGAGTTCTCCACAGTGTGGAGATCCGCACAGGTGTGCGAGGGGCGGCCGAGGTGCGCAGACCCCGAAATCGACTCGAGCGGTGAGAGAGACGCCTTCCCTTCCCCAGGAAGGCGCCTCACTCACCGCTCGAGGCGCGGGGCCCGTTCTACGGGGCCGAGGGAGAACCTACTCCCACTTGGTCGCGAAGCTGAAGCCGACCGCCATGAAGGCGATGCCGACGACCAGGTTCCACTGCCCGAGGTCGTTCATGACCCACAGGCTGGAGAGGTCGTTGGAGAACACGTAGAAGGTGCAGATCCAGATCAGGCCGACCAGGAAGCAGCCCAGCATGCCGACCACGACGCCGCGGCCGCGGCCGAGCGGGGTCGAGGGGTGCGCGGACACGATGAGGCCGAGCATGAGCAGGCCGAAGCCGATGGCGTAGTTCCACCTCCCGAGGTCGGCGATCGCCTTCGGCGAGCCCTCGACGGGCGGGAAGGCGAGCGGGTTGCCGCGCGGACCGACGTAGTAGTAGACGATCCAGCCGATGCCGGCGACGACCAGGAGGAGACTGATCAGGAACCTGGGGGTGACGAGCGAGCTCTTCTCCCCGGTGGTGACCGTCGTGGACTTCGACACTGCTGCTCCTGTGGCTTGGCTGATGCGGTTCGTCGGCGTACGTCGACGCCTCGCCGAGGCTGCGTAGCACCCGACGGGGGGTTAGCGTAGTCGGCATGTCGCCCCAGTCACATGTGCGCCCCGCACGCCACCGCCTCTGGCGGGTGGCGACGCCGGTCATGGTGCTGCTGAGCGGCGTGCTGTTCGCGGTGAGCGCGGAGCAGAGCGACGGCCTCGACCTGCGCGGTGGGCGCCTCACCGACCTCGCCTCCGTGGTGCGCGCCGAGCGCGACGAGACCGGTGACCTGACCGAGCGGGTCGCAGCCCTCAACGCCGAGGTCGAGGCGCTGAGCACGCAGCTCGGCGACCGGTCGGTCGGCCGGGTGCAGGAGGAGATCGCCACGCTCGTCGACCCCGCCGGGCTGACCGAGAAGACCGGCGCGGGAGTCCAGGTCGTGCTCGACGACGCCTCCCTGGAGGCGCGGCTCGCCTACGAGGGCGACCCGAACAACCTCGTGGTGCACCAGCAGGACATCCAGGCCGTCGCCAACGCCATGTGGAACGCCGGTGCGGAGGCCGTCACCATCCAGGGCCAGCGACTCATCTCCACCACCGGCATCAAGTGCGAGGGCAACCAGGTGACCCTGCACGGCCTGCCCTACTCCCCGCCCTACGTCATCGTCGGCATCGGCGACACCGCCCAGCTCGAGGCCGAGCTCACCACCGACCCGATCCTGGCGACCTACCGCGACTACACCGCGATCGCGGGCGGCGGCGTCTCGTGGGACATGAGCCAGCTGGAGTCGGTCACCGCACCGGCGTACGCCGGGCTGCTCGACCTCACCTACGCGACGCCCCTCGACGGCTGAGCGCCGCGCCAGCTCAGTCGCGCGAGACGCGTGGCGTCGGGGCCGGAGTCTCGGTGGGGGCCGGGGTCTCGGTGGGGGCCGGGGTCTCGGTGGGAGCCGGGGTCTCGGTGGGCGTCTCGGTCGGGGTCTCGGTGGGCGTCTCGGTCGGGGTCTCGGTGGGCGTCTCGGTCGGCTCCTCGAAGGCGGAGACGAAGATCGTCACGGTGCTGCCCTGGTCGAGCGTGCCGCCCACGGGGATCTGGTCGACGACCGTGCCCTGCGGCTCGGTCGATGCCGGGTCCGTGCGCACGTCGGCGACGAAGCCGGCCTCGCGGATCGCCCGCTCGGCCTCGCGCTCCTGCAGCCCTCGCACGTCCGGCACCTGCTCGGGGCCGTCTGAGAACACGACGGTGATGGTGGTGTTCTCCGCCACCGAGGTGCCGGCGGCAGGCTCGGTGCGCAGGACCTCGTTGCGGTCCTCGTCGGAGTCCTCCGCCTGGAACCGGACGCGCAGGCCCAGCGCGATCAGCTGGGCACGTGCGTCGGCGCGGAGGTTCCCGACCACGCTGGGCACCTCGACCTCGGGCTGGCCCAGGGACAGCACGAAGTCGACCGAGCTGCCGGGGTCGACGAAGGCGTCGCGGTTGGGACGCTGCTCGATGACCCGGTCGGCCTCGACGGTGTCGGAGGTCTCCCGGGTGACGCGGCCGACCCGGAACCCGGCGTCGGCGATCGCGAGGCGCGCCTCGTCCTCGGTCAGCCCGACGAGGTTGGGGACGGGGTCGCGCTCGGGCGCCTCCTCGAAGAGCACCCCGTTGAGCAGGTAGGCGCCGAACCCGAGGAGGAGCACGAGGAGGAGACCGCCCAGCACCCACCACGCCGTACGCCCGCCGGACGACTGCTGCTCCTGGCCCTGACGGGGCGGTGGTGCGGCGGTCATGGTGGTGGTCGCGTCGGCTGGCGGTGCCGCGGGGACGTACTGCGTGTCGGCCGCGGTCGGGAGGACCGCGGGCGCTTGGATCGGGTGGCCGGACAGGTAGCGCTCGATGTCGGCCTTCATCGCCGCGGCGCTCTGGTAGCGGTCCTCGACCCGCTTGGCCAGCGACTTCATCACGATGGCGTCGATCTCGGGGTCGAGCTGGTCGTCGAGGTCCGACGGCGGGGAGGCCGGCTCGCGGACGTGCTGGTAGGCCACGGCAACCGGGCTGTCGCCGACGAACGGCGGACGGCCGGTGAGGAGCTCGTAGAGCATGCAGCCGGTGGAGTAGACGTCCGAGCGCGAGTCGACGGTCTCGCCGCGGGCCTGCTCGGGGGAGAGGTACTGCGCGGTGCCCACCACGGCCGCGGTCTGGGTCATCGTGGAGGCGGCGTCGGAGATCGCGCGGGCGATGCCGAAGTCCATCACCTTGACGTCGCCGGACGGCGTGAGCATCACGTTGCCGGGCTTGATGTCGCGGTGGATGATCCCCGCACGGTGGCTGTAGTCGAGCGCAGCCAGCACGCCGGCGGTGATCTCGAGCGCCCGTTCGGGCAGGATCTTGCGACCCTCGCGCAGGATGTCGCGCAGGGTGCGTCCCTCGACGCACTCCATGACGATGTAGGGCTGGGCGACGCCGGAGCCGTCGGTCGCCATCTCCTCGCCGGTGTCGTAGGTCGAGACGATCGCCGGGTGGTTCAGGGACGCCGAGGACTGGGCCTCGCGCCGGAAGCGCGCCTGGAAGGTGGCGTCGCTGGCCAGGTCGGTGCGCAGCCTCTTGACCGCGACCGTGCGGCCCAGGCGCTGGTCCTTGCCCTTGCGGACCTCGGCCATGCCGCCGCGGCCGAGCAGCTCGCCGAGCTCGTAGCGGCCACCGATCAGCGTCGGCTCCGGCTGCGTCATCCCTCGTCGCCCTCTCCGTCGTCCTGCTTCTCCTGGCCCGGCGGCACCTTGGCCCAGTAGCTCACCGCCACCGTGTCGCCCTCCTGGAGGGTGCCGCTCGGCTCCACCGAGGCCACGATGCCCTCGGGCTGGTCGCCGGGGTTCTCCAGCTCCACCGGCGTGGGCTCGAGGCCGAGGTCGCGCAGCTCCTTCTCCACGTCCTTGCGGTCGCGCCCGACGTAGGCCGCCGGGTCGACCTCGACGGTCGCAGGCTCCGGCGACTCCGTCTCGCTCGGGGTCTCTGTGGGCGTCTCGGTCGGGGTCTCGGTCGGGGTCTCGGTCGGGGTCTCGGTCGGAGTCTCGGTGGGTGTCCCGGTCGGCGTCTGCGACGGCTCGGGCGTCTGCGAGGGAGTGTCGGTCTCGCCGGAGGTGGAGTCGGTGTCGTCGCGGGTGCCGAGCCACACCGCCAGCAGTACGGCCGCGAGCACGGCAGCGATGCCGAGCAGCAGCGGCCACGGCGCCGGCGTACGACGTCGGTCGGGCGCGGGCGCGGGAACAGGGGCGGCAGCGGCCGGCGCGGCCGGCGCCACGGTCGGCATCACCTGCGTCGAGGAGCCGGCCGGCGGCACCACGGCCGGTGCGACCACGGTCGCGGCCCCGGCGGGCTCACGCAGGGCGCGGGCGAGCTCGGCGCCGTCGGAGTAGCGGTCCCCGGGTGCCTTGGACAGTGCACGGCGTACGACGGCAGCGAGGTCGCCCGGCACGGAGGCGGGCAGGTCGGGCACCGGGTCGCGCAGATGGGCGATCGCGGTGGCCACGGCACTGTCGGCGACGAAGGGCTTGCGCCCGGCGAGGCACTCGAAGGCGACGACGCCGAGCGAGTAGACGTCGGAGGCGGCGCTCGCGGTGCCGCCCTCGGCCTGCTCGGGGGAGATGTAGGCGGGCGTGCCCATCACCTCGCCGGTCTTCGTCAGCGCCATGCCCTCCGCGGCACGCGCGATGCCGAAGTCGGTGACCTTGACCCGCCGGTCGGGCGTGACGAGCAGGTTGGCGGGCTTGACGTCGCGGTGCACGATGCCGGCGGCGTGGGCCACGCCGAGCGCGTCGGCGGCCTGCGCGAGCAGGTCCTGCGCGGCTGCGGGGTCGAGCGGTGCGTCGGGGCGCAGCAGCGCCGACAGTGGCTGGCCCTCGACGAGCTCCATCACGAGGTAGGGACGAGGGGTTCCCGAGCCGTCGTCGAGGGAGCTCTCGCCGTAGTCGAACACCGACGCGATGCCGGGGTGCTGGAGGGCTGCCGCGTGGCGGGCCTCGGTCTCGAAGCGGGTGCGGAAGAGCGCGTCGTCGGCGTACTCGGTCTTGAGCACCTTCACTGCGACGGCGCGGTCGAGCACGGTGTCGCGTGCCGACCAGACCTCGCCCATGCCCCCGGTGGCGATGCGGGACTCCAGGACGTAGCGGCGGGCGTCGTCGACGTGGCCGCCCGGGGCCAGGGTCGTCACCGGTTGATCACCGCCTCCATGACCGCCTTCGCGATCGGCCCGCCGAGGGCACCGCCGCCGATCTCGTCGGGAGAGGTGTCGCTGGACTGCACGAGCACCGCGACCGCGACCTGGGGATCGTCCGCCGGCGCGAAGGCGACGAACCAGGCGTAGGGCGGCCGGTCTGCGGTGGACTCCGCGGTGCCGGTCTTGCCGGCGACGTCGATGCCCGGGATCTGCGCCGGGGAGGCGGTCCCGGAGTCGACCGTGGCCACCATCATCTCGGTGAGCTCGTCGGCGGTGCTGCTCGAGATGGCCTTGCTGATGGTCTCGGGGTCGGTGCGGTCGAGGACCGACAGGTTGGGCGCGCGCACCTCCTCGACGACGTAGGGACGCATCACGTCGCCGTCGTTGGCGATCGCGGCGGCCACCATCGCCATCTGCAGGGGAGTGGCGGTGACGCTGGACTGGCCGATGCCCGACATCGCGGTCTGCGGTGCGTCCATGTCGCGCGGGTAGAGCGACGGCGCCTGCCCGGGGAGGTCCTCCAACGAGGTGGAGTTGAAGCCGAAGGCCTCGGCCTGGTCAGCCATCGCCTCGGTGCCGAGCTCGTTGGCCAGGCTGAGGAAGGAGACGTTGCAGGAGACCTGCAGGGCCTGGGTCATCGTGATCCGGCGGCCGCCGCAGTTGCCGCCGTCCCAGTTGCCGATCGTGGTCGAGGACTGGGGCAGCTGGTAGCGGAAGCCGCCCGGCACCATCGAGTCGGCGTCGTAGTCACCTGACTCGATCGCGGCCGCCGCGGTGACGAGCTTGAAGGTCGAGCCCGGCGGCAGGGTGGTGGAGATGGCACGGTTGACCAGCGGCTCGCGCGGGTCTTCGTTGAGGCGTTCGCTCGCCTCGCTCACCGCGCCGAAGTCGTGGGAGGCCAGGACGTTGGGGTCGTAGCTCGGGGTCGATGCCATCGCCAGGACCCGACCGGTCGTCGGCTCGAGGGCCACGACCGCGCCCTGGGCGTCACCGGGGAGCGCCTCGAGGCCGTTCCACGCCGCGTCCTGTGCGGCCGCGTCGAGGGTCAGCTGCACGTTTCCGCCCTTGGGGTCGCCGTTGCTGAGCATGTCGACGAGGCGGGTGACGAACAGCCGCGAGTCGTCGCCGGACAGGACCTGGTTCTGGGAGCGCTCCACGCCGGTCTGGCTGAAGTAGGAGAAGTAGCCGGTGACGTGGGCGTACTTGAAGGGCTCGGTGTAGATCCGCTGGAACCGGTACTTGTCGTCGGACGGCACGCTGCGCGCGATCGCCTCGTCGCCGACCAGGATCGCCCCGCGCTCGCGGGAGTAGGTGGCGGTGAGGATGCGGCGGTTGCGCGGGTCCTCCGCCAGGTCGCCGGCGCGGACGGACATCAGGTAGGTGGAGTTGACCAGCAGCGCCATGAAGAGGACGAGGCAGAAGACCGCGACGACGCGGATCGGCTTGTTCACCGCAGCTTCACCACCTGGGTGTGCTCGCTGTCGGCGGCCGAGTCGTCGACCGGGTCCAGCCGCGGCGCCGGGCGACGGGCCTGGTCGGAGATGCGCAGCAGGAGGGCGATGACCACCCAGTTGGCGACCAGCGAGGAGCCTCCGTAGGACAGGAACGGGGTGGTGAGACCGGTCAGCGGGATGAGGCCTGTGACACCACCGACGACGACGAAGACCTGGAGGGCGAAGATCGCGCCGAGGCCGACCGCCATCAGCTTGCCGAAGCCGTCGCGCGAGATCAGAGCGATGCGCAGGGCGCGCTCGACGATCAGGCCGTAGCAGAGCACGATCGCCATGACCGCGGTCAGACCGAGCTCCTCGCCGATCGTGGAGATGATGAAGTCGGAGTAGGCGAACGGCACGCGCTCGGGGAAGCCTTCGCCGAAGCCGCGGCCGATCAGCCCGCCCCAGCCCTGCCCGAAGAGCGCCTCGACGAGCTGGAAGCTGCCGGGCGAGTCGTCGTAGTAGTCCAGCGGGTCCAGCCAGAAGTTGAAGCGGTTCTGCACGTTGCCGACGAACGTGTACGCCGCCAGCGCGCCGGCCCCGAACAGGGCCGCTCCGACCACCAGCCAGCCGGGACGTTCCGTGGCGACGTAGAGCATGGCCAGGAAGAGGCCGAAGAACAGCAGCGAGGAGCCCAGGTCGTTCTGGAGCACCAGGATCATCATCGAGATGCCGAACATCGCCATGATGGGGCCCAGATCGCGCCCGCGCGGGAGGTCGACGAAGACCACGCGCCGGCCCGCGAGCGCGAGCGCGTCGCGGTGCAGGACGAGGTAGCCGGAGAAGGCGATCACCAGCATCACCTTCGCCACCTCGCCCGGCTGGAAGCTGAAGCCGGCAACGTTGATCCAGATGCGGGCACCGTTGATCTCACGGCCGATCAGTGGGAGGAACGGCAGGATGAGGAGCACGATGCCGGTCAGGCCGGCGGTGTAGGTGAAGCGCTGGAGCACGCGGTGGTCGCGCATGAGCACCAGCGTGACGATGAAGAGCACGACGCCGAGCGTCATCCACACCAGCTGCTGGCGGGCGAACGTGTGCGGGTCGCCGAGCGCCTCGTAGGTGATGTCGAGACGGCGGAGGATGGCCAGGCCGAACCCGTTGAGCGCGGCCACCAGCGGCAGCAGCACCGGGTCGGCGTACGGCGCGACGATGCGCACGGTCACGTGGGCGGCGACGATCAGCGCGGTGAGCCAGCCGCCGTAACCGACGATGTCGGCCGGCACCTGGCCCTCGAGGCCCAGGCCGACCGCGGCGTAGGCACCGATGCCGACCGCGAGGGCGAGGACGAGCAGGAACAGCTCCGCGCCCCGGCGGCGCCGGTGCACGAAGCCCATCAGGGTCCCGGTCTGACTCATCGCAGCACCCCCGTCACTCTGAGTCGACGTCCTGGCGCGCGGCATAGTTGTCGACGGTCATCCGCGCCTCGTCCAGGTCGTCGGCCTCGATGCCCTCGCGCACGGTCTCGGCGTCGATGTCACTCAGGCGGGTGAGCTCGACGTCGGTGATCTCGTAGGCGTGGGAGAGCGAGAAACCGGGCAGGTCAGCGTCGATGCCGCGGAAGATCGCGACCCGGCCGTCCTGCTCGGCGACGTAGAACTGCTGCTGGCTCCACGACCAGCCGGCCGCGAGGACCACCCAGGCGATGCCGAGGAGGACCGCGGCGACCAGCAGGCGGCGCAGCCAGGCGTAGCGGCCCGGGTCGCGGGGGGCGTAGCGGGCGGCCTCGGGGTCGATCGGGTCGGCGGCGAACGCGCCCTTCGGCACGTCGGCCGGGACCGGGGCGATCTCACCGGTGTCGCCGGAGCGGTGGCCGCGGAACAGCCCGCCGACGGCGCCGCCGAGCGGCATCCGGCGGGGCAGGTCGGCCGCGGCACCCACGAGGAGGGGGACCAGGTCCTCGGGCGGCGGCTCCTCGGAGACGTCGGCGACGATGCAGGTGACGTTGTCGGTGCTGCCGGCCTCGAGACTGGCGCGGACGAGCTCGACCGCGGCGAAGTCGGGGGTGCCGGTGGAGAGGATGTCGGCCATCCGCTCGGGGCTCAGGGTGCCGCAGGCGCCGTCGCTGCAGACGAAGACGCGGTCGCCGGGCTCGGCGGGGACCTCGAAGAGGTCGGGCTCCTCGTGGCGGATGCCGTCGAGCGCCTTGAGGATCAGGTTGCGGTGCGGGTGGGTCCGCGACTGCTCCTCGGTGATGCGTCCCTCGTCGATGAGGGACTGCACGAAGGTGTGGTCGTGGGTGAGCTGGCGCAGCTCGCCGCCGCGGTAGAGGTAGGCCCGGCTGTCGCCGATGTGGCCGATGCCGAAGCGGGTGCCGTCGAAGAGCGCGACCGTCGCGGTGGTGGAGGTGCCGTTGAGGTCGGGGTCCTCCTCGACGAGCTCGCCGATCCGGTCGTCCGCGCGGTGCACGGCGCCGGCCACCTGGCCGAGGATGTCGTCGTCGGGCTCCTGGTCGAGCTTGCGCAGCGCCTGCACGGCGGTGCTCGAGGCGAGGTCGCCGCGCACCGCGCCGCCGACGCCGTCGCAGACCGTCAGCAGCCACGGACCGGCGTAGCCGCTGTCCTGGTTCTCACGGCGTACGCGCCCGACGTCGGAGATCGCGGAGTAGTGGAGGTACATCACTTGCGCAGCTCCAAGATCGTCTTGCCGACCCGCACCTGGACGCCCACGCCGATGGTGGTGGGCTGGGTGATGCGGACCGGGCCGACGTAGGTGCCGTTGGTGGAGCCGAGGTCCTCGACGAACCACTCGTCGCCGCTGGCCGCGACGCGGGCGTGGCGGGTGGAGACGTAGTCGTCGTCGAGCTTGATCGCCGCGTCGCTGCCGCGTCCGATCAGCAGCGGGGCGTCGGCGAGCTCGGCGCGGGTGCCGGGGTTGTCGCCCTCGACCACCAGCAGGTGGGTGGGGGCTCCGCGCCGCGGCTTCTTCGGCTTGCCGTTGCCCTTGCGACCGGTCGGGGCGGGTGCGCCGCCGCGGGCCGTCTCGGGAACCCGGGCGCCGAACATGTCGGAGCGGATGACCGAGATCGCGGACAGCACGAAGATCCACAGGATGGCCAGGAAGGCCACCCGGATCAGGAAGAGGGTCAGCTCAGACATTCCAGCCCCCGGCCTCGTCGCGACCGCCGTCGATGCGGACGGTCATCTCGGTGTGCCCGATCTTGATCGTGGACCCGTCGCGCAGGCGCGCCCGCGCGACCTTCGTCCCGTCGACCAGGATGCCGTTGGTCGAGCCCAGGTCGACCGCCTCGACGCCGTCGATGCTCACCTCGAGCTCGAGGTGGCGCCGGCTCACTCCGGGGTCGTTGATGCGCAGGTCGGCCTCGGTGCCGCGACCGATGACCAGCCCGGGAGGCCGCAGCGGGTGGCGCGTGCCGTTGACCTCGAGCGTGGCGTGCGAGGACCGCGTACGGGTGCGCTGGTC
Organism: Nocardioides furvisabuli; assembly: GCA_964021995.1. Taxonomy (GTDB): domain Bacteria; phylum Actinomycetota; class Actinomycetes; order Propionibacteriales; family Nocardioidaceae; genus Nocardioides; species Nocardioides furvisabuli_A. The sequence continues at coordinate 18,504 of CAXHZJ010000003.1, forward strand.
GTTGTCGGTGACGCTCGCCTGCGCCTTGGAGCGGATCCGGAAGCGGCCGGTGGTCAGGTCGTCGGCGGACTCGAACGCGATGCTGACGGGGCCGGTGAAGACGTAGCCCTGCGCGTCGGCGTGGTCCTGGAGCTGGTCGACGAGGTCCTGCTCGAGCGCGCGGCCGAGGCCGACGATCCGCTCGAGGTCGGACGCCGATAGCTCGACGTGGAAGTCGTTGGGCACCAGCCGGCGCTGGCGGCTGAGCACCTGGGCGTTGTTGTCGCACTCGCGCTGGAGCGCCGCAGCGATCTCGACCGGCTGCACGGCGCTGCGGAAGGCACGGGCGAAGACGCCGGAGATGACGGACTCGAGCCGCTGCTCGAACCTCTGGAGCGCATTCACTCCAGGCCTCCTCTCCTCGCGCTGGCGTCACGTCGTTGTGGTGGGCAGGCTTCACACACCGCCCGATCGGTGTCGCCGAGCGTACCGGCCGGTCGCCGGTGTGCACGGTCGCCGCCCCGCCCGAGGGGTGACGTCGGCGACGGCGCCGCGCAGGGACACGGCCGATTGGGAGCGTGCGTCAGGCGTGGGGTAGCCTTCCCTCTGCTTCATGCGCGAGTGGCGGAACGGCAGACGCGCTGCGTTCAGGTCGCAGTGTCCGAAAGGGCGTGGGGGTTCAAATCCCCCCTCGCGCACCAGCACCTCGAAGGCCCCGGACCCCGGTCCGGGGCCTTTGTCGTCGGGAAGGGCCTCCAGGACGAGGTGAGGAGCTCTCCCTCGTCTCCGAGCGTGGCGGGTGGCTGCCGAAACCCTCGTTGTCTCGAGCCACGCCGTCGCGCCGTCGAGAGGGACCTAGGCCCTCGAGGAGCACGAGTAGTCCAAGTGCCCGTCAGGCACTGCCTGACGGGTGTCAGACATATCTTGACAAGAGGGATATGTTTCGTCCGCCAAGTCACTCGGGCTTGGCTTCACGGAGGGACGAAGTAGATGCGCGTTAAGGGATTGGTCATCGCCGGGGCGATGGCTTTCGCGGGGCTCGCTGCACCGACGGCCGCACAGGCGGGCCTGAACCAGTGCGGCACGAACTACATGTGTGTCTGGGGCAACGGCAACTACGAGTGGCTCATCGCTGCTCAGGTGCATGGCCAGGGCAGCTGGATGGACGTCTTCAACGACGCCAACGGCGAGAACAACCAGCAGGACTCGTGGGCCAACCGGTCGAACACCTACACCGGCTGCATGGCCGACGACGTCGACGGCGGTGGCGACCGCATCACCATGGCCAAGGCAAGCAGCGACCCCGACCTGGCGTGGTTCAACAGCAACTCGACCTCGGCGATGCGCACGAAGAACGGCTGCTGAGACAGTGGCGGCCATGTCGACGGAACTGATCACAGCCCGCAAGCTGATGCGCACCTACGTGTCCGAGGCGGAGCGGGTGGACGCGGTCGACGAAGTTGACATGGCCGCCGGTGGCAGTGAGTTCATCGGCCTGTTCGGTCACAGCGGATCGGGGAAGACCACCCTGCTGAATCTCATCGCGGGCCTGGACACGCCCACGGGCGGCGAGCTGTGGGTCAACGGCCTCGACCTGCTGGCAGCGTCCGAGGACGAGCGCGTGCGGCTGCGTCGCGAGACCATCGGCATGGTCCACCAGACCGACCACCTGATCGAGGAGTTCACGGCGGCGGAGAACGTCGCCCTACCGCTGGAAGCGAGGGGCGTCAGCGCCCGCGAGGCTCTGGTCGAGGCGAGTGAGCTGCTCGAGCGTGTCGGTCTCGGCGGCCATGAAGCACGGTTCCCCCGCCAGCTCAGCGGTGGCCAGCGGCAGCGAGTCGGCATTGCGCGCGCCCTGACCGGAGGGCGTCGGGTGCTGCTCGCCGACGAGCCGACGGGATCGCTGGACAGCGCCAACGCCTCCGCGATCTTCGGCCTCCTGCGCGAGCTGTGTGATGACGGCCGCCTGGTGCTGGTCGCATCGCACGACCCGGCATGTCGCCAGTTCGCCACGCGCACCGTCGACATGCTCGATGGCCGGGTCGTCTCGGACGAGCCGACGTGCTGAGCCTGACGCTGGGACGCAGGCTCGCGAGCCGGTTGCGCGCCCGAGCAGCGGTCGTGCCGGCCGTGGTGGTCATCGCCTTCGCCTTCGCCGTCAACGTGTTCCTCGATGAACAGACGCTCACTGGTGAGCAGGAGGCCGACCGACTTCCGGGGCGCTTCGAGGCGTCGATCAGCAGGCTCGGCATCTCGATCCCGGCGGGCTCGACGTCGCCCGAGCAGCTGCAGTCCCGGCTCGAGTCAGCCGGCATCCCCGTCGTGGTGTCCCTGCAGGCACCCGACCTCTCCCTTCCGGAGCTCGCCGACGACGGCATCTACTACCGGGAGATGCCGTGGGAGCCGCAACCCTTTCCCGACGCGCTCGACCTCGTGGAGGGTCGATTTCCCACCGGCGCCGGAGAAGTGGCCCTTGTCGGATCAGGGATCTCGGACCGGCTGGCCGTTGGTGAGCGGATCAGCGTGCTCGGCCAGGCAGACGCCTTCACCGTTGTGGGGGTCGTGGAGAACACCCTGAGTGACGACGAACAGGTGCTGGCGGCGCCGGGGACGTGGGCAACCCTGGATCCGTCCTCGGACACCACGCTGTCCCAGGCAACGGCCTCTCCGACGTTCTTCATCTCCGACCCCGAACCGTTGCGGGTCGTCGCCCCGTTGGCTGGCACGGTGAGCGACGTGGGACTCGTCGACGGTCCAGGTGGCTCGAGCAGCGCACTCGAGAGCGACTTCGCCTCCGCGCTCAGGACCCGAGCTGATGCGCGCGCGGACACCGAGCCGGCGTGGACCGCCCGCTCGCCCCTGACCTTCTGGGTGCCCGTCGCAACACTGACCCCCTTGGCGATCCTGCTGGCCTTCTGGGGGATGCTGCGCCGTGTGGGGCCGGCCCTCCGGAACCTGAAGCGTCAAGGAGTCACGGTGTCCTCCGCGGTCGGCGCAGGGGCGGTCGGGGTCCTGGCCTGGGTCATTCCCGCCGTCGGCGCGTCGGCCTTGCTGGGCAGCCTGGCCGGCCATGCCGTCGCGCAGGCGGGTGCGGGCCGGTGGTCGAGCCCGGGTGCGACCTGGCGCTTTCCTTCTGCCGCTGTGCTCGCCACGTCGTCGGGGGTCGTCGCGGGAGCACTCGCGGGCACGGCGTTGCTGTGGGCGGTCACCCGCGACCCGCGGCCACGCGCACGCGGCTCGCGACGATCGCTGCTGACACCGAGGCTGATGCGGAACCTCCGGCACGGCTGCGCGGCGGTCGCGGGGGCGGTGGCGGTCTACTTCGCGATGACCTTGCGAACACCGAACGACGGCATGCGCCTGTCGGCTGTGGTGGCCGTGGTGGCAGCGCTGGCGACCCCGGACCTCCTCGACGGCATTGTTTCCCGCCTGCCCTCCGACTCGTTGACCAGACGGCTGACGGCCCGCCTCATGTCGGCCTACTCACGTCGCAACGGGCTCACGACCGCGACCTTGGTGGTGGCCGTCGCGTGCAGCTGTGGGCTGCTCGTGTCAGTGACCAGTGCAGTCGAGGCGGAGCGCGCGCTGCGAGGTGCCACCGCGCTGCCCGGGCAGGTCGCCCTGGACAACGACGACACCCCCGCCCTACCCGTACCTGCAGCGGTGGTCCGGGCGGCGGAGAGGGTGCCGGCGCTCCGAGACCAGGAACCTGTCCAGGTCCGGGTGCTGGGTGAGCTGCGCGAGCGGACCAACCCCGACATCATCGAGCTGACGAACACCGTCTCGCCCGCCAACACGTTCGCCAACACCTTCGCCTTCGACTCGACCAGCGACGTCGAGCGAGTCGTAGGACGCACCCTGAGCGCGCGCGAGACCGCGGTGCTCGACAACGGCGGGGTGCTGGTCATCGACCCCGAACTGCCGATCGCGTCCGGAACGGTGGACCTGGTCGATGCCGAGGGATCGGCCGCTGGCACCTATGAAGCAGCGAGGGCCGAGATCAGGCCCACTCCCTGGTTCGTCGCTGTGCCCACCATCATGCTCACGTCGACTGCTGAGGCTGAGGGCCTGCCCACCTCCGACGGCGCGCTGATCTACACGGGCGTGAGTCCTGAGGACTCGCAGCAGGTTCTCCAGGCCCTCAGCCGGGCCGGGATCAACCCAGAGACCGCTGAGGTGCACCGCGACCTGCCGCCTGTCGTTCCCCCAGCCGCGCTCACCGCCTCTGCGCTCGCCCTCTTCGTCCTCCTGTTCCTCCTGGCCATCGCCTCGACGCACTCCCAGGTCGTGTCGATGAGGCCGTGGGCGAGTCGCCTGACCCAGCTGGGCGTACGACTCCGCTGGGCCCAAGGCGTGGTGATCCGGCAGTACGGCGTGATGCTCGCAGTTGCGGTCCCGGTCGGAGTGCTGGCGGGAGTGGCTCCCCTTGTGCTGACCCGGTGGTTCGTCCCCGAGATCACCATCGTGGTCCCGTGGGTCCAGATCGCCGCCTTGCTCCTTGCGCTCATCGCAGCGGTCGGTGTCGCCTGCTGGTTCAGCAGTCGCGCCATCAGCGCACGGCTCGCCCTCGGCTGGCAGGACTTCGGCGAGTAGGAGGGAGGCCCGGCTCTCCTGCGGCACACCGTCCTGGCGTGTGAACGTCAGAGACGCGTCACGAACGGCGTGTCGGCTTGGGTCACGCCAGCTCACCCGTCAGGGTGTGCCTGTCATCAGTCAGGTAAATCACGACGGGGGTCGTCTTGCGCACCACGAAGTACCTCATTGCTCGGATCGTCCAGCGGCTGCACCGCCGCAGCCTGCCGGCCGGGTATTACTGGACCTAGGCCTGCGACATGGTCAAGCGCGACTCGGGAACGCGCAGCAGCCGTCCCCCCGGACCAGTCGGATCGCTCCTGACCGGCAACCTCCGCGCATACGAGGAGGACCGGCTGGGATTCCTCATGGACGTGAGGCGGTACGGCAGCCTCGCATCGTTCGACGCCAGGACCACAGTCGTGAACGACCCGCACCTGGCCTTGCAGATCCTTCGTGACCGGGACCGGCTCTGGGACGTCAGCCACGACCTCCTTGGACGGCGACTCGATCAGGCGGAGTCAGAGGACATCGTCGCGGTCCGGCCGTTGCTCGGCCCCGGGATGCGGGCCAGCGCAGTGGTCGGTCTCACCACACACGTGCTTCGTCTCACCCATGAGCGGCTGGCGGATGTGCGGAACGATTCGCCGGTCGTGCTGGACCCGTTGACCTTCGCCGAGTCAGTGATCTCCGAGGCTGTCGGTCGTCACGTCCTGGGCGCTGCCTACGACGACCTCGGTCACCTGGTGGCCGATCTCCTCGATGCGCTCGAGGAGGTCATCGGCAACGTGTTCGCTCTCCCGCCAGCGTTCGGGACGCCGGCACGGCGTCGCATCGCCCGCCGGTACGAGCGCCTGCGTGCGGGCGTCGCGAGCCTGATCGGGTGCGCTGACGCGTCCTTGCGTGTGCCGGCGCCAGCAGACCCAGAGCCGCGGCCGCTCGTCTCGCTCGTGGCGGCACACACACCCACGGGTGTCGACCGGCGCGCGGACCTGCTCATCGGCGCGTTGCTGGCAGCGCAACGCGTTCCGGCGGCGGCAGCGGGGTGGCTGCTGATGCTCCTGGCCGACCATGGGGAGGCGCAGTCGCAGGTGCGGGCCGAGGCCGCGAAGGCTCGCGCACCCCACGCCGACGGGGCGCTGGCACGGCAAGGGCGGTCGCCGTTCACCAGGGCGACTGTTCTCGAGGCACTGCGTCTGTACCCACCCACATGGCTGATCTCGCGGGTGGCCCGCCGCCGTGTGCACCTGGGCGCGTACGAGTTCCGCGCCGGCCACACCTTCGTGCTCAGTCCTTACGTGTTGCACCGGGACCCGTCCCTGTACGAGAACCCGTGCAGCTTCGTTCCACAGCGGTGGCTCGGTCGGACCCCCGCGTCGCGGCACTACCTGGCCTTCGGAGCGGGGCTGCACCGGTGCCCCGGCACGGACGCGTCCTTGGCGTGCCTGGTCGGCCTTGCCGGCGCCCTGACGGAGACCAACGTCCTGACCCGCGCCGGAACAGTCCGCGCCGACACACGAACCTCGCTGCGCCCGGAAGGCATCGGCATATGCCTGGCACCGATCGTGTCGGACCTGACCGTGCGCAGCGCCGCCTCGACGACGCGGCGCGAGGCGCGGTCCTTGACGAACGCCTGAGGTGCCGGCGGCGGACCGTCAGTCCGTGTCAGGCCGTCGCCGAGTCGTCGGCCCTGCGGTGGGCGTACTTCTCCCACGCGGACTGACGCGTCACCCCGAGGACCTGGCCGATCTCGGTCCACGAGGCCCGCCGCTCGCGGAGCATGTCGACCCATTCCTGGACGAAGGCCGCATTCTGCTCGGATGACGCAGTGATGAGCGGCAGGGTGGCGAGGAGCTCGGAGAGCGACATCCGGTCCCACGGCGGGCGAGACATCTCGTGCACGCGATCGGGGTGCTGGTTGTTCTCGTGGAAGTGGCTGACGCACTCATCGCAGATCATCGCCCCGAGACCACCAGCGAGCTTCCTCTCCGGGCCGCCCTGCACGCCGCAGAAGGAGCACATCTTCTCGTGACGACTGAACTGCATGCTGCCTCCCTGGCCTTCGCGTTCGCTCATGCTAGCTGTCGGACCGGCGCAGGCCGGTCCGGCACCTTCGTCGTCGTCGGGCATGCTCGAGGGATGGCCGAGCCGCACGACTCCCCGACCGAGGACGAGAAGTGGCTCGTCGTGGACGGCCGGCGCTGGCGGCGTACGGACCCGGCGATCCCGGCCGACGAGCTGGCCCGCCTGAAGTCGCACCTCGGCCGGGGCAGGTCCGGCGTCCGCACTGCGCGCGACGACGCCGAGCTGGCCGCCACCCGGCACCGGACGCAGCTGGCCAAGACCGGTCTCGGCGAGCGGGGCCCGAACTGGTGGGAGCAGACTGACGCCGAGCGGCGCGAGCGGTGGGAGTCCGCGCTGCGCGAGCTCGACGCCCTCGACTGAGCCGCGTGTCTCCGCCGGACATACTCGCCTCATGAGCGAAGCCCCGCGCGCGCCCCAGCCCGGCGCCGAGCACCTCGCCGAGCCGTTGCGCTCGCGCTGGAGCCCGAGCGTGTACGACGCCGCGCACCGGCTGGGCGACGACGAGGTCGAGACCCTGCTGCGCGCCGCCCAGTGGGCGCCGAGCAAGGGCAACACCCAGCCGTGGGCCCTCATCGTCTGCGTGCCCGGCACGACCGGGCACGACCGGCTGGTGGCGAGCCTGAGCCGCGGCAACGCCGGCTGGGTGCCGCGGGCGTCGGTCGTCTTCCTCACCGTCGCGCACGTGCGGGACGGGGACGGACCCGATGCGCCGGAGTACAGCGACCTCGCGCTCTACGACGTCGGCCAGGCCGCGGCCCACCTCACCCTCCAGGCGCGCGCGATGGGGCTGCACGCCCACCAGTTCGCCGGCTTCGACCACGAGGCGCTGGCCGACGCGCTCGGCGTACCGCCCTCCCACCAGCTGCTCACCGGCATCGCCGTCGGCGTGCCGGGTGACGCCGGCGAGGTCGACGAGCGCACCGCCGCGCGCGACCACCGCGACCGCACGCGCCGGCCGCTGGCGGAGTGGGCCTTCGCGGGACGTTTCGGCGAGCCCTACGACGCCTCGGCGGTGGCAGACTCCGGGACATGACCGCACCCGGGCGCCGCGGCATCCTCGCGCGAGCGATGCTCGCCGGCCTGCTGGTGGCGGCCACCGCCGGAACCACCGGTTGTGCGGCGGGCTGCGGCGACGAGGCCATCGGTGACGTGCTGGAGGTCCAGCTGGACCGCTCGACCGTCGGTGACGACCACGAGATGCGGATCGACGTGTGCCAGGACGACCGGTGCGAGGAGCTCACCGCGCCTGCGAACCAGTACGTCGTCGACGTCGCGCTCTCCGACCTCGACGTCGACCTGGACCAGCCGGGCGAGGTGGTGGTCGAGGTGGTGGACGGAGCCGGCCGCACGCTCGGGACCACCAGCGCGACGCTCGACCCCAGGACCGTGAGCGACGGTCCGGGCTGTCCGACCAGTCGCGAGCAGGAGATCAGCGTCACTGCCGCCTGATGGACCGGCCGGCGGGTTGGCGAGGGTTTGGCAGACTCGTGGCATGACTTCTCTCTCCGACTTCTCGGCGCCTGCCATCGACGGCACGGACACGGACCTCTCGCAGTACGACGGCAAGGTCGTGCTGGTCGTCAACACCGCCTCCCAGTGCGGGTTCACCGGGCAGTACAAGGGCCTCCAGCAGCTCCAGGACACCTATGCCGACCAGGGCCTGGTCGTGCTCGGCTTCCCGTGCGACCAGTTCGGCAACCAGGAGCCCGGCAGCGAGGCGGAGATCTCGGACTTCTGCGAGAAGAACTTCGGCGTGACCTTCCCGCTGTTCTCGAAGGTCGACGTCAACGGCGACGACGCGCACCCGCTCTTCGACTGGCTCAAGGACTCCAAGGGCGGCCTGCTCGGCTCGAAGATCAAGTGGAACTTCACCAAGTTCCTCATCGGCCGCGACGGCCAGGTCATCGACCGCTTCGCGCCCACCACGGAGCCCGAAAAGCTCAGCAAGGACATCGAGAAGGCGCTGTGATCCGCGCCGGCGTCGTCGCCGCGGCTGTCGTCGCGGTGGTGGCGTCGGCGGTTCCGGTGGCGACGGGCGCCGACGCGGGTTTCGTGACGGGCGCTGCGCGCCCTCCTCAACCAGCGGCGGTGAGTCCTCAACCAGCGGTGGCGAAGGCGGCGAGGACGGTGGTGGGGTCCGGGACGCCGGGCTCCTGCACGTCGCGCGCCGTCGTACGTGCCGTGGCGAGGGGTGGTGTCATCACCTTCGACTGCGGCCCGGGCCGGGTGACGATCCCGATGGAGCGCACCGCCAAGGTGGTCAACACCTCGTCGCGGGTCGTACTCGACGGCGGCGGCCGCGTCACGCTGAGCGGGCAGGGCGAGCGCCGCATCCTCTACATGAACACCTGCGACCGGGCGCAGACCTGGACGACCTCGCACTGCGACGACCAGGCGGAGCCGAGGCTGGTCGTGAGGCGGATGCGCTTCGTCGACGGCAACGCCACGGGCGAGACCACCGACGGGGGCGGCGGCGGCGCGATCTTCGCCCGCGGCGGCCGGTTGAAGATCATCGACTCCACCTTCGCCGACAACCGCTGCGACCGCGCCGGCCCCGACGTCGGCGGCGGTGCCGTGCGGGTGCTCGACCAGCACCGCGACCGGGCCGTCGTCGTACGCCGCTCCACCTTCACCGGCGGGCGCTGCAGCAACGGCTCGGCGCTGAGCAGCATCGGCGTCTCGTGGCGGATCTCCTCCTCGACCTTCACGGGCAACCGGGCGATCGGGCGCGGCGCCAACCCGGCCCGGCCCGGCACGCCCGGCGGGGGATCGGGCGGTGCGATCTACCTCGACGGCAACGCGATCCACCTCGAGGTCGAGGACTCGACGCTGACCGGCAACCGGGCCCGGGAGGGCGGCGGCGCGATCTTCTTCGTCTCCAACGACCGCACCGGGACGATGACCATCGCCGGCTCGCGGCTCACCGGCAACCCGAGCGCGGGCTTCGAGACGCTGCCGGGGATCTTCTTCCTCGGGGCGAGGCGGACGATCACCGACTCGGTGGTGCGCTGAGGGGGTCTCGATACGCCACGCTCGTTCCTCGCTCGGCTACTCGACCACCGGTGGTTGCTGGTGCGCTAGAGGGTCGGGGCGTCAGGGCCGACGCGCTCGGCCAGCCACTCCGCGACCTGCGCCTCGGTCGGCGCCAGCCCGTCGGAGATGACGTGCGGGGCGACGCGGGAGAAGTAGTCGGTGACCATGTTGTCCGACTCCCGCACCAGCATCCCGGCGGCCTCGCCGCCCACGATCCACGAGCCGAGCACGACCCGGTTGCCCTCGAAGCTCGGCAGCTCGGTGTAGCCCTGGTAGACCCAGCCCTCGGCGCCGTAGCCGCCGGGCATCACGACGTCCTCGAGCATGTCGTCGAGGTGGATGCGGATGTTGTCGCCCTCGCGACCGTGCAGCGGCTTGGCGACCCAGCGCTCGAGGTCGCGCGGCTCGTCGAAGTACGCCGGCAGCAGCAGGCGGTGGCGCGGGAAGAGCTCCCACAACACCGGCAGCAGCGCCTTGGTGCTGAGCAGCACCTTCCACGCAGGCTCGATCCACTTCGTGGGCCGCGCCTCGGCCCGGTCGACGATGTAGCGGCCGAACGGCTCGGCGAGCATCTCCTCCCAGGCGTAGAGCTTGAAGGCGTTGCGCAGCGGCTCGTCGTGGACGTCGCGGTACTCGCGGGCGTCGGGGTTCCAGCCGACCTCGGCCACCGGGTGGGCCAGGGCGAGCCAGCCGGCCTGGACGGCGGTGTCCATGAGGTAGTGGCAGGTCATCTCCATCTCGCCGCCGTCGTAGGAGTCCTCCTCGCCGAGGTCGTAGAGGAAGTGCATCCGGTCGCCGTCGAAGCGGCCCGAGCGGCGCAGCGTGCGCCAGCCGTCGACGAGGCGGTCGTGGACGGAGTTCCACTGGTCCATCTCCGGCATCACGTCCTCCATCCAGTTCCACTGGACGATGCCGGTCTCCACGAGGCCGGTGGGGGTGTCGCCGTTGATCTCGAGCATCTTGACGGAGCCGTCGGCGCCGTAGGCGAGGTCGAAGCGGGCGTAGAGCGCCGGGTCGCCGGCCTCGATGGAGCGGCGTACGACGTCGAGCGAGCCGGGCGGCAGCCCGAGCCGCTCGTCGGTCATGGTGGTGGCCATGTGGGAGACCGCCTGCAGGCACATCGCCCACAGCTCCTCGGTGGCGGCCTCGAGGGCCTCCACCTCCTCCATGGTCACCTCGTACCAGGCGTCCTCGTTCCAGTAGGGGAGCTCGGAGCCGTCGGGCATCTTCGTGACCGGGAAGACGAGTCCCTGCTCGACGACCTTCTCGCGCCAGCCCTCACGGGCCTTCGAGCGGTGGCGCCACATCAGGCGATGCCCTTCATCTTCGAGGAGGTCACGCGATGCTGGCGCAGACGATGGCGCCGACCGACAGCGCGACCGCGGCGGCGACGTAGGCCAGCGGGCGCACCGGGCCGGGGTCGGTGACGATGCGGCGCAGGTCGCCCGGCGTGATCGCCTCGACGGCGAAGAACATCACCGTGTTGAGGAGGATGCCGAGAGCGCCGAAGGAGACGGTCCAGCCCAGCGCCCAGCCCAGCGACGTCTCGCCGTTGGTCCAGATCGCGGTGAAGAGGACGGCGGCGTTGGAGACCAGCCACGCCGAGGTGACGACGCCGGCCGAGCGCGAGTGCGCGTGGACCGACTCGTTGCCGTTCTCGTCGACCCCGCGCAGGTGCGTGCCGAGGTGGCCGGGGGTGGCGAGGTCGAGGACGTAGTAGGCCGCGACGAGCATCACCCCGCCGACGACGGCGTAGGCGACAGCGTGGAACAGGGCGGTGAGCAGGTCGGTCACGGGGTCTCCTGGGAGGCGGGCGTGGGAGGGGGAGGTCGGGGAGGTGCTCGTCAGCCGAAGCCGCGCGAGCTGCCGCCGAAGCCACCCTTGGTGGTGCTGGACTTGACGGTGGAGCCGCCGGTCGTCGGCAGACCGCCGCGCTGGACGGTGCCGTTGAGGGTGCTGCCGTTGAACGTGCCCCCCGACGTCGTCTGGCCGATCGCCGGCACGCGCGAGCTGGCACCGAGGTAGTACCAGAAGAAGCCGGACCCGGTGCCGTTGTAGTCCGAGTCGTCGTCGCACTGGTCGTCGTCGACGCGCTCCTCGGTCTCCGGGTCGACGCACACGGCGGCGTAGTCGGCGCTCGAGGAGCAGCCGGTGAGGCTGGAGGCCATGAGCGCGGTGATGCCGAGCGAGATGCTGGTGGAGCGCATGCGGCGGCGTACGGGCGTGGTCATCGGGTCCCTCCCGGGTGCGACGGGTCCTGCGGGAACTTGGGCCGGAACATCTGGAGCATCTGCTCGGCCACGTCGGTGTGGGCGGCGTCGGCCGCCTCGTACTCCGCGAGCCGCTGGTCGAGCCACTCGCGACCGTGCTGGGCCTCCAGCGAGGCGAGGGTGAGGTGCTCGAGGCGGTCGATGCGCTCGTGGACGTCCTCGAGCACGGTCGCCACGGCGAGCGACTCCTTGTCGAAGACGAGGTTGGCGATGACGTGGCCGATCGCGATCGGCACCAGCACGAGCATCGACACGATCAGGACGGCGCCGACGGCGCGGCCGGTGGTGGAGGCGGGGTAGAAGTCGCCGTACCCGACGGTCGAGCCGGTCACGATGCCCCACCACAGGCCCTCGATCGGACCCTTGTCCTCCAGCACGGCGTAGGTCAGCGAGCAGGCGACCCAGATCGCCACGATCGCCAGAACCAGCACGTGCGGGGCGTTGACGAGGGCCTGCAGGGGTCGGGTGAGGAACCCCAGCCGTCGCGCGACGACCGCGTCGGCCTCGTCGACCTCTGCAGACAGCTCAGACATGCGCTTCCCCCGTTCCCCTGTGCTCCTCGCGGGACTATAGGGCTTCCCCGTCCCGCGCGGCCGAAACGTCGCCGCGCCTCAGCGCACCAGGTCCGCGTAGTCCGGGTGCTTGGCGACGTACGCCGCCACGTAGGGGCACGACGGCACGACACGCAGACCCCGGGAGCGGGCGTCGTCGAGCGCCCCGCGGGCCAGCCGGGCGGCGTACCCCCGGCCGCCGAAGGCCTCGGGGACCTCGGTGTGCACGAGGGTGATCACGTCGCCGGCGAGGCGGTAGTCGATGAGGCCGACCAGCTCGTCGCCGGCCCGCAGCTCGTAGCGGCTGCGGTCGGGGGCGTCGGCGAACACTATGTCCACAACGCGAGCGTAGCCGCAGGTGACTTGTGCGTAACCCCGCCGGCGGTGGAAGGTCAGCGCATGGCAGCAACCGCGTCGTCGTACTCGATCACCATGCGGTTGTACACCGCTCCCGACCACCACGTCGTCGGGACCGTCGCGACATCGATCGCCAAGGGCGGTGGGGTGGTCACCGCGATCGACGTCACCGAGTCCCGCCACGACCGGCTCGTGGTCGACGTGACCTGCTCGGCCGCCGACGCCGACCACTCCCTCGAGCTCGTCGCCGCAGTGGACGCGGTCGAGGGGGTCACCGTCCACAAGGTCAGCGACCGGACGTTCCTGCTCCACCTCGGCGGCAAGATCGAGGTCTCGTCCAAGGTGCCGCTGCGCACCCGCGACGACCTGTCGATGGCCTACACCCCCGGCGTCGGACGCGTGTCGATGGCGATCCACGACAACCCCGAGGACGTCCGCAAGCTCACCATCAAGGGCAACTCCGTCGCCGTGGTCACCGACGGCTCGGCCGTGCTCGGCCTGGGCAACATCGGTCCCGGGGCGGCGCTGCCGGTGATGGAGGGCAAGGCCGCGCTCTTCAAGCGCTTCGCCGGCATCGACGCCTGGCCGATCTGCCTGGCCACCCAGGACACCGACGAGATCGTGCGCGCGGTCGAGATGATCGCGCCCGGCTTCGGCGGCATCAACCTCGAGGACATCGCCGCGCCGCGCTGCTTCGAGATCGAGGCGCGCCTGCGCGAGTCGCTCGACATCCCCGTCTTCCACGACGACCAGCACGGCACCGCGATCGTGGTGCTGGCGGCGTTGACCAACGCGCTGCGGTGCGTGGAGAAGCAGCTCGCCGACGTGCGGATCGTGGTCTCGGGCGCCGGTGCCGCGGGCACCGCCATCGTCACGCTGCTCCTCGCCGCGGGTGCGCACGACGTCGTCGTCGTGGACCGCGAGGGCGCCCTGGCCATGGGCGACGAGTCGCTTTCCGCGGCCCACACCGAGCTCGCCGCCGCGACCAACCCGCGCCGCGCGACCGGCTCCCTGCAGGACGTGCTCGTCGGCGCCGACGTGTTCGTCGGTGTCTCCGCTCCCGGCATCCTCAAGGGCGAGTGGATCCCGACGATGGCGGAGTCGCCGGTCGTCTTCGCCCTCGCCAACCCCGACCCGGAGATCGACCCGGCCGAGGCCGACAAGTACGCCGCCGTGGTGGCGTCGGGGCGCTCGGACTACCCCAACCAGATCAACAACGTGCTGGCCTTCCCGGGTGTCTTCCGCGGCCTGCTCGACGCCGGCGCCGACGAGGTCACCGTCGACATGCTCCTGCGCGCCGCCCAGGCGATCGCCGACACCGTCAGCGAGGAGGAGCTCCACGCCGCCTTCATCATCCCGAGCGTGTTCCACCCCGACGTGACCAAGCGGGTGGCCGCCGCGATCAGCGGTCGCGAGGGCTGAGCGGGGCGGCGACGGTCACCGCCGCCGCCCCTGCCCTCAGCCCTCGGCGGGCGCCGTCGGCCCGGTCACCTTGCGCGGCCACCAGAACTTCTCGCCGAGCGTGAGCGCGAGCGCCGGCACCAGCACGGTGCGTACGACGAGCGTGTCGAGCAGCACGCCGACGAAGATGATCGCGCCGAGCTGCGCCAGCACCACGAGCGGCAGCACGCCGAGGACGGCGAACACCGCGGCCAGCAGGACGCCGGCGCTGGTGATGACGCCGCCTGTGGCCGTCAGCGCGCGCAGCATTCCGTTGCGGGTGCCGTGCTCGCGCGCCTCCTCCCGCGCCCGGGTGACGAGGAAGATGTTGTAGTCGACGCCGAGCGCGACGAGGAACAGGAAGGCGAGCAGCGGCACGCCGGTGTCCATGGCCTCGAAGCCGAAGACGCCCTGGAAGAGCCACCAGGACGCGCCCATCGCGGCGGCGTACGTCGCCAGCACCGTGGCCACGAGCAGCAGCGGCGCCACGATCGAGCGCAGCAGCAGGAGGAGCGCGCCCAGCACCAGCAGCAGGATCAGCGGCAGGATGAGCAGCCGGTCGCTGGCGGCGTAGTCCTTGGCGTCCAGCGCCTCGGCGTCGCCGCCGCCGACGTGGGTGTCGTCGAAGTCGGCCACCGCAGCACGTACGTCGAGCACAACGTCGCGGGCTGCGTCGCTGCCCGGTGCCGCATCCGGTACGGCGTCGATGCGGGCGATGCCGCCCGCGCTGGTGGTGATCCGCGCGGAGTCGACGCCGTCGACGCCCTCGACCGCGCCCAGCACCTGCTCGGGGGTGTCGCGGGTGACGACCTGGACCGGGTCGCTGGTGCCGGCAGGGAACGACTCGCCGAGCCGCTCCGCCGCCGAGATGGCCTCGGGACGCTGGAGGAACTGGTCGGCAGGGTCGAGGCCGGTCGTGATGGAGGTCGTGCCGATCGCGAGCAGGGCGAGGGCGGCGACGGTGCCGGCGACGAAGGTGCGCGGACGCTTGGCCACGGCGTCGCCGACGCGACGCCACACGCCGCGCGAGTCGACCAGCACCGCGTCGCCGACGCGGGGCACCTTGGGCCAGAAGACCCAGCGACCGAAGAGCACCAGCGCGGCCGGCAGCACGACCAGCGCGAAGGTCGCGGCGATCACGACACCGACGGCGCAGGCGAGGCCGAGGCCACGGGTGGTCGGGATCGCGGACAGCAGCAGGGTGAGCAGGCCGAGCACGACCGTAGTGGAGCTCGACACGACCGCCTCGGTGGTGCGGGCGAGCGCGTGGGCCATCGCCTCGTGGCGTGAGTCGGTGGTCTTGAGCTCGTCGCGGTAGCGCGAGATCAGCAACAGGGCGTAGTCGGTGCCGGCGCCGAAGACGAGCACGCTCAGGATGCCCACCGTCGACTCGTCCCAGGCGACCCCCGTCACCTCGAGGACGTTGGTGGCGACGATGGCGGCGAAGCGGTCGGCGATGCCGACCACGGCAAGGGGGACCAGCCACAGCACCGGGCTGCGGTAGGTGATGATCAGCAGGATGGCCACGATGCCGGCGGTGGCGAGCAGCAGGCGGAAGTCGGCGCCGTCGAAGACCTGGCCGATGTCGGCCTGGATGCCGGCCGGGCCGGTCACCTCCACCGTGACCCCGTCGGGGGCATCGTCGCGCAGGTCCTCGCGGAGCTTCTCCACACGGTCGATGTTGTCGGTCGCCGACGTCGAGGTGACGGGCACGGCGACGAACGCGGCGGTGCCGTCCTCGGCCACGACGACCGGCGACTGCGGCGCGCCCCCGCTGTCCGGCGTACCCGACGGGGGCCCGCCCTGCCCACCCTCGGGTGCGCCCTCGCCGCCTGCCTGCGACAGCAGCGCGACGGCCTGCTGGGTGAGCTCGCCCTGGACGGCCTGGTCGAGCTCGCCGGAGTCGGCGGTCCACAGCACGATGGCGACCTGGCCCTCGTCCTCGGGGAGCTGGTCGGCCAGCTCGACGGCGAGCGTGCTGTCCGCGCCCGCGGGCAGGGTGTCGGTGGCGGAGCCCTCGCGGTCGCCCTCGGGCACCATCGCGATGACCGCGAGCGCCATGAGGAGCGGGATCAGGGCGACGACCCAGGCCAGCCGCCGGCTGGCGATGCCCCGGGCCAGGGCGGGGGTTCGGTGTGCGGACACGATGCTCCTCGGGAGACGAAGGTCGAGCGGCAGAAGTCACTAGTCAGAGTGATTGCTAACCAAGTTACTTATCAAGTTAGCGGTAGAATGTTTAGAGTGGCAAGTGCGGCGCCTCCCCGGCGCCGGATCGACACCGACGTAGTGAGGACACGCGTGAGCGACCAGCAGGACGCACCCGAGGCCCCGCCGTGGGTCGCGCGCGGCCAGGAGCGCCAGCAGCCGCCGACGCTGCTCGCCCTGCGCGACCTCGTCGCCGCAGGCAGCCGGGTCAACCACACCGTCGCGCGCCGGGCCGGCCTCAGCGAGACCGAGCTGGTCACCCTCGAACACCTGACCCGCGAGCAGATCGGTCCCGCCGAGGTGGCGCGCCGGCTCGAGGTCTCCACGGCTGCCGCCACGGGCATCGTCGACCGGCTGGTGTCACGCGGGCACGTCGAGCGGCGACCGCACGAGGTCGATCGCCGGCGCACCGACCTGCACATCACCGACTCCGGGCGCGGCGAGATCGTCGGGCACCTGATGCCGATGTTCCGCGCGCTCGACCGTCACGACGCCTCCTTCACCGACGAGGAGAAGGCTGTCGTCGAGCGCTACCTGCGCGGCGCGGCTGCGGCCTTCGAGGAGATCCTCGAGGGTTGAGCCGGGCTCAGTCCGGGAAGCCCGCCTTGCGCTGGGCCACCAGGGCGGCGCCGACGATGCCGGCGCGGTTCTGCAGGCTGGCGGGGATGATCTCGGTCTCGATCTCGATGAGGTGGCCGAACTTCTCCCACGACTTGCTCACGCCGCCGCCGACGACGAAGAGGTCGGGGCTGAACAGCCGCTCCACGTGGCGGAAGTAGCGGGTCAGGCGCTGCGACCACTCCTCCCACGACAGGCCCTCGCGCTCGCGCGCGCTCGTCGCGGTGGTGACCTCGGCGACGGCGCCGTCGAGCTCGAGGTGGCCGAGCTCGGTGTTGGGCACCAGCTCCCCGTCCCAGATCATCGCCGAGCCGATGCCGGTGCCGAGCGTGATGACGAGGACCTGTCCGCGGCGGCCGCGCGCGGCGCCGTACTCCGACTCGGCCAGCCCGGCGGCGTCGGCGTCGTTGACGACGTGGACCTCGCGGCCCAGTGCCTCGGTGAAGATCGCGTCGGCGTCCTTGCCGACCCACGACTTGTCGATGTTGGCCGCGGAGTGGACGAACCCGTGGCGCACGATGCCCGGCACGGTCACGCCGACCGGGCTGCTCGAGGCAGGGAAGCTGCCGACGATGGCGCGGAAGACCTCCGCCACGGCGTCGGGCGTGGCGGGGCGCGGGGTGTCGATGCGGACGCGGTCGTGCACGAAGTCGCCGCGCTCGAGGTCGACGGGGGCTCCCTTGATGCCCGTGCCGCCGAAGTCGATGCCGAAGGGGTGCTCCATGGGCACCAACCTATCGCCCGGGCTGAGCGCGTGTGACGCGGGCAACACCGGACGAGATGTCGACCGGTGGTCGGTTGACAAATCAGAAGCTCTTGTCAACGAGGTTTACAGATCGTAAGGTCATGTAAACCCCACGGCAGGAGGCAGGCAGATGGCTGGATATCCCACCCGACTCGCTCCCAGCGGCACGGTGCCCGACGGCACGACCGAGCTCTGGAGGGACCGCAAGCGCTACCTGTGGCTCATCGGCCTGGTCGTGCCGAGCCTCGCCTTCGTCGCCTTCGGCGGGTACGCCGCCACCGGCTGGGGCGTGTGGTTCTGGGTCGGCCCCATCGTCATCCTCGGCATCGTGCCGGCCATCGACCTGATCGCCGGCCTCGACCGGTCCAACCCGCCCGACGACGTCATCGAGGCGCTCGAGCAGGACCGCTACTACCGCTGGATCACCTACCTCTTCCTGCCCATCCAGTACGCCGGGTTCCTCGGCGCGATGGCCCTCGTCGGTGGGTGGGACGCGTTCGGCGTACTGGCAGACCAGCCCCTGTCGCTGCTCGACAAGGTCGGCCTCGCGATCTCGATCGGCTGCATCGGCGGCATCGGCATCAACACCGCCCACGAGCTCGGCCACAAGAAGGAGGCCAACGAGCGGTGGCTGTCGAAGATCGCGCTGGCGCAGGTCTTCTACGGCCACTTCTACATCGAGCACAACCGCGGCCACCACGTCCGGGTCGCCACCCCCGAGGACCCCGCGAGCGCCCGGCTGGGCGAGAGCTTCTACCAGTTCTGGCCCCGCACGGTCGGCGGGTCGCTGAAGTCGGCCTGGCGCCTGGAGAAGCGGCGCCTGGCCCGGCGCAAGCAGAGCCCGTGGCGCCTCGACAACGACGTGCTCAACGCCTGGCTGATGTCGCTGGTGCTGTGGGCGGGCGTCGTCGCGGCCTTCGGCATCGAGGTCCTCCCCTTCCTGCTCGTCCAGGCCGTGGTCGGCTTCTCGCTCCTCGAGGTCGTCAACTTCATGGAGCACTACGGGATGCTGCGCCAGAAGGTCGGCGAGGGCGAGCGCCAGCGCTACGAGAGGGTGCTGCCGAGCCACAGCTGGAACTCCAACAACATCGCGACCAACGTGCTGCTCTACCACCTCCAGCGCCACAGCGACCACCACGCCAACCCGACCCGGCGCTACCAGACGCTGCGCGACTTCGAGGAGAGCCCGACGCTGCCCACCGGCTACGCCGGGATGATCGTGCTCGCCATCGTGCCGGCGATCTGGCGGCGCGTGATGGACCAGCGCGTGGTCGACCACTTCGGCGGCGACGTGACGCTGGCCAACATCAGCCCACGGAAGCGGGAGAGGTACGTCGAGCGCTACGCCGTTCGCACCAGCCGACTCGGCGCTTCGGCCCCTCCTCCGCTTCGCTCCTCCGAGGCAGAAGCGCCGAGTCAGCGTGCTCCTGAGGTGCTCGCGGCCCGCTGCCCGAGCTGCGAGTACGTCTACGAGGTGGCCGCGGGCGACGAGCACGAGGGCTTCGCAGCCGGCACAGCCTGGGCCGACATCCCCGCGGACTGGTGCTGTCCCGACTGCGGCGTGCGCGAGAAGGTCGACTTCGTGCCGTGCGAGCCCGAGCGGTCGGTGGCCTGAGCGGCGCAGCGCCGAGCACGGGGAGGCGGCCTCCTAGACTGGTGGCCATGCCCGAGACGACCCGCGACCGGATCGTCTCGGCGGCCGTGGCGATGACCACCTCCTCGGGCTGGGCCTCGGTGACGATGGCCCGCCTCGCGCAGGAAGCCGGCGTGAGCCGGCAGACGGTCTACAACGAGGTCGGGTCCAAGCCGGCGCTGGCCGAGACGATGATCCTCGAGGAGCTCGCCCGCTTCCTGCGGGTGGTCGAAGACGCCTTCGACGCCGAGCCGCACGACCTGACCCGCGCGATCGAGCGCGCGGTGGGCGACGTGCTCACCTACGCCCGCGCGAACCCGCTCCTGCACGCGGTCGTCAGCGCCACCCACGGTGCCGACACCGAGCTGCTGCCGCTGCTGACGACGAACGCCGGCTCGCTCCTCGGCGTCGCCAAGGAGGTCATCAGCGCGCGCGTGGTGCCGTACGCCCCCGGGATCGACCCCGCCCACCTCGACCCGGCCATCGACATGGTCGTGCGGGTGGTGCTCAGCCACGTCATGCAGCCCTCGGGCTCGCCGGAGCAGACGGGTGCCGACATCGCCTGGCTCGCCGGGCAGGTCCTCGCGACCTGAGCCCTACCCTTGTCGGGTGAGCGCCGTTGCCTGGGGTACGCCGAGCGCGCGGGGCATCGTCGCCGCCGCGACCCTCGGGTCGGGGCTCACCCTGCTCGACGGCACGGTCGTCAACGTCGCGCTGCGCACCATGGGCGAGGACCTCGACGCCTCGCTGTCACAGCTCCAGTGGATCACCAACGGCTACCTGCTCTCGCTGGCCTCGCTCATCCTCCTCGGCGGCTCGCTGGGGGACCGGCTCGGCCGGCGTCGCGTCTTCATCATCGGGACGGTCTGGTTCGCCCTGGCCTCGCTGCTGTGCGGGGTGGCTCCGACGGCGGAGGTGCTGGTCGTGGCGCGTGTGCTGCAGGGCATCGGCGGCGCGCTGCTCACGCCGGGCAGCCTGGCGATGATCCAGGGCGCCTTCCGCGCCGAGGACCGCAGCCGCGCCATCGGCGCCTGGTCCGGGCTCGGCGGCATCGCGGCGGCGCTCGGCCCGCTGGTGGGCGGGCTGCTGGTCGACCACGCGTCGTGGCGCTGGATCTTCCTCATCAACCTGCCGCTCGCCGCGCTCACCGTGTGGCTGGCGCTGCGCTGGGTGCCGGAGACCCGCGACCCGCGCGCGCACGGCCGCTTCGACCTCACGGGGGCGGTGCTCGCCTCGCTCGCGCTCGCCGGGACCACCTGGGCCCTCACCGACGCCGGCGGCGCGGTGACGCCGTGGGCTGCCGCGCTCGGGCTGCTCGCGGCGGTGGCCTTCGTGGTCGTCGAGCGCAGGACCCGCGAGCCGATGGTCCCGCTGGGGCTGTTCGGCGACCGGACCTTCAGCGCCGCGAACCTGATGACGCTGCTCGTCTACGCCGCCCTCGGCGCGATCCTGTTCTTCCTCGTGCTCCAACTCCAGACCGTCGGCGGCTACGGCGCCCTCGCGGCCGGGCTGGCGACACTGCCGATCACCGCGTGCATGCTCTTCCTCGCCGCCCGCGGTGGTGCGCTCGGTGAGCGGATCGGGCCGCGCATCCCGATGACGTTCGGCCCGATCGTGATGGCCGCCGGCACGCTGTGGCTGCTGGTGGTCGGCCCCGACGTGGTGTGGTGGCGCGACGTCGCCCCGGGCCTCACGGTCTTCGGCCTCGGCCTGGCGCTCATGGTCGCCCCGCTGACGGCGACCGTGCTCGCCGCGGCGCCGGACGAGGTGGCCGGCGTGGCCAGCGGGATCAACAACGCCGTGGCCCGCGCGGGGTCCCTGCTCGCGGTCGCCGCGCTGCCGATGGCCGTCGGCCTGGCCGGCGACGACTACCGCGACCCGGCGCGCTTCGACACGGCGTACGGCTCGGCGATGGTGGCCTGCGCGGCGCTGCTCGTGGTGGGCGGGGTGGTCTCGTGGTTCACCATTCCCGCTCGGGTCCGCACACCTGCCCCTGCCGCCTAGGGTCTGTGGCATGCACGCACGACGGGGACTGCGGGGCGGCGCGGCAGCGGCCGCGCTGGTCCTGCTGCTCGGCGCCTGCAGCGAGGCCGGGAGCACCGGCGAGCCGGCGCCCTCGCCCTCCTCCTCCGAGCCCTCGACCGAGCCCCCTGCGACGCCGGCCGTCCCGGTCGCCGACCCCGAGCACGCCGTCGACCCGCCCGGCGAGCGTGACGGTCGGCTGTGGAGCGCCGACGTCCTGGTGCAGTGGGACCAGCCGCTGGACGACGCGCTGGTCGAGGAGATCGAGGCGCTCGACGGCGTCGCCCACACCGAGCGGATCGGCCTCGGCCAGGTCAGCCTGGAGAACCGCGTGCTGACCGTCGCGGCGGTCGACCCCGGCCGCTACCGAAACTTCACGCCCGTCGAGGTCGCCGACTTCCAGGAGGCCTGGGCCCGCGTCGCGGGCGGTGAGCTCGCGATCGACCGCACGGTGGCCCGGCGGCTCGCGGACGCCGACGGGATGATCCGCCTCGGCAACGACGACGACGCCCCGGAGCTGCACGTGGGGGCGTACACCCCCCAGATCCCGACGATCGACATGGTGGTCAACACCGCGTGGGCAGAGGACATCGAGATGGCCACGAGCAACGGCCTGCTGATCTCGACCGACGACATCACCCCCGCCACGATCCGCAAGCCGCTCGAGCGGCTGGTCGGCAAGGACGTGTCGGTCCAGATGCTCGACGTGGCGTCGCGCATCGGGCTCGACCCCGACGCCCGGCTCACCGCGATCCCGACCGGCGGCACCCTGGGCAGCGTCGTCGGGACCTACCGCTACCGCGTGATCGGTGGCAACCGGATCGCGCCTGACCCCGCGTGGGTGGCGGCGAACATCCGCACCGAGGTGGTGCCGATCCTCGGCAGCGTCACCTGCCACAAGGACCTCTTCCCGCAGCTGCGCGCGGCCCTGCTGGAGGTGCAGCAGCGCGGGCTGGCCGACGAGATCAACCCCGGCGAGTACGCCGGTTGCTACTACCCGCGCTTCATCGCCGACACCACGACCCTGTCCAACCACTCCTTCGGCCTGGCCCTCGACCTCAACGTGCCCGGCAACCTGCGCGGCACGGTCGGGGAGATCGACCGCGACGTGGTGGCGATCTTCAAGACGTGGGGCTTCGCGTGGGGCGGGGACTGGCGCTTCACCGACCCGATGCACTTCGAGCTCAGCGAGGTCAAGGCGGTCGGCTGAGGACCGGCCCCTAGGCTCGGCCCCATGAAGGCAGTCCAGGTCGTCACGCCCACCGGTCCCGCCGACATCGAGGTCCGCGACGTCGACCCGCCGACCCCCGGCCCCCACGACGTGCTCGTCGAGGTGCACAGCGTCGGGGTGGCCTTCCCCGACCTGTTGCTGAGCCGCGGGGAGTACCAGTTCAAGCCCGAGCCGCCCTTCACCCTCGGCGTCGACTTCGCCGGCGTCGTCCTCGACCCCGGCTCGCCGGAGTCCAGCGGCTTCAGCGTCGGCCAGCGGGTCGCGGGGGTGAACCTCCACGGCGGCGCGGGCGAGCAGGTCGCCAACCCGGCGATCTTCACCTTCGCGCTGCCCGACGCGCTGTCGTACGACGAGGGCGCCGCGCTCCCGATGAACTACCTCACCGCCCTCTTCGCGCTCGAGGAGCGCGGGAGCCTCCGCGAGGGGGAGACGGTCCTCGTCCACGGTGCGGCCGGCGGCGTCGGCACCGCCACCCTCCAGGTCGCGAAGGGCCTCGGCGCCCGCACCATCGCCGTCGTGAGCACCGACGAGAAGGCGGCCTTCGCGCGCGCCGCGGGTGCGGACGAGGTCGTCGTCGGCCCCGACTTCAAGGACGCGGTCAAGGAGCTGACCGGGGGCGTGGGTGTCGACGTCGTCCTCGACGTCGTCGGCGGCCCCGCCTTCACCGACTCGCTGCGCTGCCTCGCCGAGCGGGGCCGGGTGCTGGTGGTGGGCTTCGCGGCCGGCCAGGGCATCCCGGAGGTCAAGGTCAACCGCCTGCTCCTGGGCAACACCGACGTCCGCGGCGTCGGCTGGGGGGCGTACGCCATGACCCGCCCGGGCTACATGCAGAAGCAGTGGCACCGCCTCGAGCCGATGATCGCCTCCGGGGTCGTGAAGCCGCCGGTCGGCGCGACCTACGAGCTCGCCGACTTCGGGCGGGCGCTGGTCGACATGGACGAGCGCCGCACCCTGGGCAAGTCGGTCGTGCGGGTGCGTTGAGTCAGCGGCGTACGCGAAGCTTCGTCTTCACGGCGTAGTAGCTGCGCGCGGTCGCCCTGACGGTGATCCGTCCGGGGCGGGCCTGCCCGGGGAACCGGATCGCGCAGCGTCCGGCACCGTTGGTCGTGCAGCGGCGCCCGCCGGCGCGGACCTTCACCCCGGCCACCCCGCCGTCGACGTCGGTGACCCGGAACACGACCCGCTGGGCCCGGTTGACCCGCCACCGGCCGGGGGTGGCCCGCAGCCGCATCTGCGCCAGCGCGGACATCGCCTGGATCCGTGACGGGTCGCCGGCCTCGTTGCCGGTCAGGAGCAGCTCGGCGCGGAGTGCGCCGGCACTGCCGACCTCGAGGCCGAACGTGCTGTAGAGGTCGTCGAGGCGGACCGGGCTGCGGTCGATGGTCCAGCCCCGCGCCGAGACCCGCGAGACCCGCGGGGTGTAGCCGATCGGCCCCTGGGCGGCGACCCACAGGTGGCCGTCGGGCAGGCCCGCCAGCACGACGTTGTTGGGGCCGTCCATGCCACGGACGCGGTGGATGCTGTTGGCGGCGATGTCCCACAGCACCACCTCCCCGTCGATCGCGTACGCCGCCACCGGCCCGACCCCGGGCCGGTCGACGACGGCCATCGGCTGGCCCGGGTTGGTGTAGGTGCCGGGCGCGCGGACGGGGGCCCCCAGGAACGGCCAGACCTGCCGGGCGTAGATCCCGGAGCCCCGGATGCTCTGGTAGACCACGAGCACGGCCGAACCGCTGGCCACCAGGCTCGCGGCGTTGGCGTCGTGGTCGGTGAACTCCTGCACCGTCGCGGCCGGGAGTGCGGCCTCGGGCACCGTCCCGACGTTCCAGTGGAACCCGCCGGTGTCGCCGTAGCCGGTGATCGGCGTGCCGTCGGGGGTGTACGCCATCGTGACGCCGCCGTCGCTGATGCTCGGCGCGAGCACCTCGCGCGGCAGCACCCACGACGCGCCGCCGTCGCCGGAGACGGCGGTGTAGACGCCCTTGTAGGTGAAGAAGTTGGAGGTGTCGCCGTCGGCGGTCCCGCGGAACGCCAGGCGGAGGCTGCCGTCGGCGTTCACTCCGAGGTCCACCGGCGTGCTGAGCTGGGCCCAGTCGGTGGCGAGGACGCGGGTGACCCGGCCCTGCGAGCCGCTCGGGGAGATCGTGGTGTGCTCGTAGTTGTGGGTGCGGTCGGGGTTGTCCACGATCCACACGACGTGCTGGGTGCCGTCGGCCGTGCGCGCGACCGCCGCCTGCGCGAAGTTGGGCGAGACGCTGGAGGTCAGCGGCTGCCAGGACCGCGGCGTCACACGCTCCGCGCTCGCCGCCGAGCCGGGCGGGGCGGCGGCCGCGGCCACGAGGACGCCGGTGGAGACGAGCAGGGCCAGGGAGCGGGCGCGTACGAACATGGAGGTCCTCCCGATCGGAGCCGTGTGGCTCGGTCCAGACTCACCCATCCGGGCGGGTTTGCCACTCGTGCCAGCACCTGGTCTGGACCGGTCCGGCTCGGCGTGTGCTGGGCGCGCGACGTTATGGTCGGAGGCGTGACGATCCTCGATGACGCCCGCGAGGGCATGAACCCCGACATCCGCCCCCAGGACGACCTGTTCGGCCACGTCAACGGGCGTTGGCTGGACGAGACCGAGATCCCCTCGGACAAGTCGAGCTGGGGTGCGTTCATCGCCCTCGCCGACGCCGCCGAGCAGCAGGTCCGCGACATCATCACCGAGCTCGCCGACCGTCCCGCCGACCAGCTCTCCAGTGACGAGGAGACCAAGATCGCGGCCCTCTACGCCTCCTTCATGGACACCGAGCGGATCGAGGCGCTCGGCCTCGAGCCGGTGCGCGACCTGCTCGACCGCGCCCACGCGATCGGCGACCTGACGGCCCTCGCCGACTTCCTCGGCATGTTCGAGCGCATCGGCGGCCCGGGGCTGTTCGGCTCCTACATCACGCCCGACCGGGTCGACGCCTCGCGCAACATCGTCTACCTCGCCCAGGGCGGGCTCGGGCTGCCGGACGAGTCCTACTACCGCGACGAGAAGTTCACCGAGATCCGCGAGAAGTACGTCGCCTACCTCACCACCCTCCTCACGCTGAGCGAGCACGAGGACCCGGCCGGCGCGGCCGCCCGTGTGCTGGCCTACGAGACCCGCCTGGCCGAGGGCCACTGGGAGGCGGCCGCCACCCGCGACGTGCAGAAGACGACCAACCACCTGTCGCTGGAGCAGCTGCGCGAGCTGTGCCCGGCCTTCGAGTGGTCGACCTACGTCGCGGCCCTCGGCGGCAGCGACGAGACGCTGCGCACCACGATCGTGATGCAGCCCGACTTCTTCTCCCACCTGTCCGCGGTGCTGGAGGAGACGCCGATCGAGACCTGGCGCGACATCCTGCACGTGCGCATCGTCCGCAGCTCCGCGCCCTACCTGCCCGAGCCGTTCGTCGAGGCCAACTTCGACTTCTACGGCCGCACCCTCAACGGCACCCCGGAGCTGCGCGCCCGCTGGAAGCGCGGCGTCGACTTCGTCGAGGGCGCGATCGGCGAGGCCGTCGGCAAGGTCTACGTCTCGCGGCACTTCCCGCCCACGTCGAAGCAGATGATGGACGAGCTGGTCGCCAACCTGGTCACCGCCTACCGCCGCTCGATCGAGACGCTCGACTGGATGGGCGAGGACACCAAGCGACACGCGTACGACAAGCTCGACCGCTTCTACCCCAAGATCGGCTACCCGACGGAGTTCCGCGACTACTCCGGGCTGAAGATCTCCCCCGACGACCTGATGGGCAACGTCGCCTCGGCGTCGGCCTTCGAGACCGACCGCCAGCTGGAGAAGGTCGGCCAGCCGGTCGACCGCGACGAGTGGCTGATGCTCCCGCAGACGGTCAACGCCTACTACCACCCCGGCACCAACGAGATCTGCTTCCCGGCCGCGATCCTCCAGCCCCCGTTCTTCAGCCCCGACGCCACGGACGCGGAGAACTACGGCGGCATCGGTGCGGTCATCGGCCACGAGATCGGCCACGGCTTCGACGACCAGGGCGCGCAGTACGACGGCGACGGCAACCTGCACGACTGGTGGACCGCCGACGACAAGTCCGCGTTCGAGGCCAAGTCGCAGGCCCTCATCGCGCAGTACGACGCCTTCGAGCCGCGCAACCTGCCCGGCGAGCACGTCAACGGCAGCCTCACCGTCGGCGAGAACATCGGCGACCTCGGCGGCCTCACGATCGCGCACAAGGCGTACGTCATCAGCCAGGGCGGCGACGCCTCGGTCGAGGACCGGCGCTCGCTCTTCCTCAACTGGAGCCACGTGTGGCGCACCAAGCGCCGCAAGGAGCAGGAGCTGCAGTACCTCACGATCGACCCGCACAGCCCGGCCGAGTTCCGCGCCAACATCGTGCGCAACCTCGACGAGTTCCACGAGGTCTTCGAGACCGCGCCCGGTGACGGGCTGTGGCTCGAGCAGGAGTCGCGGGTCCGCATCTGGTGACGATCCCGGGCCACGACCAGTCCAGCTATCGCCTGCGCCTCGAGTGGGGACCGACGGGTGCGGAGGCCGTGCGGGCCGACTACGCCGTCGTCGTCGACGTGCTGTCCTTCACGACCACGCTGAGCGTCGCGGTCGAGCGCGGCATCGAGGTCTTCCCGTTCCGCTGGCGCGACGCCCGGGCGGCCGAGCACGCCATGCGCCACGCCGCCACGCTCGCGGTCGGCAGGTTCGAGGCGCTCTCGCGCGGGGACGCGCGCCACGTCTCGCTCTCGCCCGCCAGCCTGGCCGAGGTCGAGGGGGTCGAGCGCCTCGTGCTGCCCTCGCCCAACGGCTCGACGATCGCCTTCGCGCTCGCCGACGCCGGGTCGAGCGTCGTCGGTGCGTGCCTGCGCAACGCCGGCGCCGTCGCCCGGTGGCTGGCGCCCCGGGCGGCCGACGGCGCCAGCGTGGTCGTCGTACCTGCGGGGGAGCGGTGGTACGACGACACGCTGCGCCCGGCGGCCGAGGACCTGTGGGGCGCAGGCGCGGTCCTCGACGCGCTGGGGGTCGGGGAAGGGGCGAGCCCGGAGGCCAGGACGGCGGTCGCCGCCTGGCGCGCGGCCGACCTCCCGACCGACCTTCTCGACTGCGCCGGCGGTCGCGAGCTGCGGGAGGCGGGCTTCGTGGCCGACGTGGAGATCGCCGCGCA
Source organism: Nocardioides furvisabuli (assembly GCA_964021995.1). Classification (GTDB taxonomy): domain Bacteria; phylum Actinomycetota; class Actinomycetes; order Propionibacteriales; family Nocardioidaceae; genus Nocardioides; species Nocardioides furvisabuli_A. Next base: position 46,404 of record CAXHZJ010000003.1, read on the forward strand.
GCACGACGTCAGCGAGGTGGTGCCGGTGCTGGTCGGCGAGTCGTTCCGTGACGCCGCGACCCTGCCGCCGGAGGGCCCGCGGCTGCGTCGCGTCGGGTCGTGAGCAAAACCTGACCGTTCGGTCTGGTGGCGGTGGGGCGGTATTGCCTACTGTGATCGCGGCCACACTCGGGTGGCCACGATCTCGGAGGACTCACACAGATGAAGCGCACCACACGACGCCTGGCAGTGCTGGGCTCGGCCCTCGCCGGCCTGCTCACCCCGCTGCTGGTCCAGCCGGCCCAGGCCGCGGCTCCGGCCTACGTCGCCCTCGGCGACTCCTACGCCTCGGGCACCGGCACCCGCTCCTACATCAGCGACGGCACCAGCTGCCAGCGCTCCACCTCGGCCTACCCGAGCCTGATCGCCGCCGCCCGCGGCTATGCGCTCAACTTCCGCGCCTGCTCCGGCGCGACCATCCCCGACGTCACCAACACCCAGCTGGCGGCGCTGACGTCGGCGACGAACTACGTGTCCATCTCGGTCGGCGGCAACGACGCCGGCTTCGCCGACGTGCTCACCACATGTGCCCTGCCCTGGTGGGCCGGCAACTGCGACGGCGCGATCAACTCCGCCCAGTCCTTCGTCAACAACACCCTGCCCTCGCGCCTGACCACCCTCTACTCCCAGATCCGCAGCCGTGCGCCGTACGCCAAGGTCGTGGTCGTGGGCTACCCGCGCATCTTCAACGGTGAGGACTGCAACGCCTTCACGTGGTTCTCCCCGGCCGAGCAGTCGCGGCTCAACCAGACCGCCGACCTGCTCAACTCGCGCCTGGCCTCGGCGGCCTCGGCGGCCGGCTTCTCCTTCGCCAACCCCACCAGCCGCTTCGTCGGCCACGCCGTCTGCGCCGACGACGAGTGGATCAACGGGCTGTCCAGCCCGATCAGCGAGAGCTACCACCCCAAGGCCAACGGCCACGCGGGCGGCTACACCCCCACCGTCAGTCCGCTGCTCACCGGCGCCGCCGTCGCCGTGACCGCCCAGGTCGTCGCCGAGTCCTCCTCCTCGGCCGACGAGCAGGCCGCGCTCCAGAGCCAGTACGCCGACGCCGACCGCGCGATCGAGCCGGAGACCTTCGTCGCTCCGGACCTGACCACGCCGGAGGCGCGTCGCGACGCCCGCCGGGCCGGGGTCGACATCGAGAAGTTCCTGGAGCGCAGCGCGCGGCGCTGAGCCTTCTCGACCCCGGGTGGGCCACCGGGACGTGGTTGCCGGCCGTCGCGCCGCACGACCACATCCCGGTGGACCACCCCGGCGCCGGGTGGGCCGTCGGTCCCTGTTGGTAGACAGGGGCCATGACCACCCCCACTGCCGCCGCACCCGTCGCCGACGACGTACGCCGCTCGGCCCGCGAGTCCGCCGAGCGCCACCTGCGGGCCCTCGTCGGACGCGACGACGCCGTCCTGCGGGAGGACCAGTGGTCGGCCATCGAGGCGCTCGCGGTCGACCATCGTCGCGCGCTCGTCGTGCAGCGCACCGGGTGGGGCAAGTCGGCGGTCTACTTCGTCGCCACCAAGCTGCTGCGCGAGGAGGGCGCCGGCCCGACCGTCATCGTGAGCCCGCTGCTCGCGCTGATGCGCAACCAGATCGCCGCGGCCGAGCGCGCGGGCATCCGCGCGGTGACCATCAACTCCACCAACATCGACCAGTGGCAGCCCATCAACGACCAGATCCACGCCGGCGAGGTCGACGTGCTGCTGGTGAGCCCGGAGCGGCTCAACAACCCCGGCTTCCGCGACGAGGTGCTGCCGCGGCTGGCCGCGACGTGCGGCCTGCTGGTGGTCGACGAGGCCCACTGCATCTCCGACTGGGGCCACGACTTCCGGCCCGACTACCGCCGCCTCCGCACGCTGCTGGCCGAGCTGCCGGCGGGTATCCCGGTGCTGGCCACGACCGCGACGGCCAACTCCCGCGTCACCGGAGACGTCGCCGAGCAGCTCGGGGTGCACGCCGACGGTGCGGGGGACTCCGCGGTGCTCGTGCAGCGCGGCACCCTCGACCGCGAGTCGCTGCGCCTCGGCGTCGTACGCCTCAGGACGCCTGAGCAGCGCCTGGCCTGGCTGGCCGACCACCTGGCCGAGCAGCCCGGGTCCGGCATCGTCTACTGCCTCACCGTCGCCGCCACCCAGGAGGTCGCGGGCTACCTCCGCGACCGCGGCCTGGAGGTCGCGGCCTACTCCGGCCAGACCGAGGCCGACGAGCGCCACGGCCTCGAGCAGGCGCTCGTGGACGGCCGGGTCAAGGCGCTGATCGCGACCAGCGCGCTCGGGATGGGCTTCGACGCCAGCCTCGGCTTCGTGATCAACCTCGGTGCTCCCGCCTCGCCGGTCGCCTACTACCAGCAGGTCGGCCGCGCCGGCCGCGGCACCGACGACGCCACCGTCGTGCTGCTGCCCCAGGTCGAGGACCGCGACATCTGGGCCTACTTCGCCTCGCTCGGCTTCCCGCGCGAGGAGCAGGTGCGCGAGACCCTGGCCGCGCTCGCCGACTCCGAGCGGCCCCTGTCCACCGCGACGATCGAGACCCGCGTCGAGCTCGGCCGCAACCGGCTCGAGTCGATGCTCAAGGTGCTCGACGTCGACGGCGCGGTGCAGCGGGTCCAGGGCGGCTGGGTGGCCACGGGTCGCCCCTGGCACTACGACGCCGAGCGCTACGCCCGGGTCGCCGAGGCCCGGGAGCGCGAGCAGCAGGCGATGCTGGGCTACCTCGACACCGACCACTGCCGGATGCGCTACCTCCGCGAGCAGCTCGACGACGAGGGCGCCACCGACTGCGGGCGCTGCGACAACTGCGGCGGGCTCGACCTGTCGACGTCGGTGAGCGAGGCCGCCGTCGCGGAGGCGGGACAGCGGCTGTCCCGCCCGGGCATCACGGTCGACCCGCGCCGGATGTGGCCCACCGCGCTGGCCAACCTCGGCCTCGACCTCAAGGGCAAGATCTCCGCCGGCGCCGAGCCGGGCCGGGCCGTCGCCCGGCTCACCGACCTCGGCCACGGCCAGGCGCTGCGTGATCTCTTCCGCGAGGACACCCCCGACGGTCCGGTCCCGCCCGGGCTGGCGCAGGCGGTGATGGACGTGATGAAGGACTGGGCGCCCCAGTGGCGCAGCAGGCCCGACGCCATCGTGGTCACCGAGTCGGCGACCCGGCCGACGCTGACGCGCGACCTCGCCGACGGCCTCGCGCGGGTCATGCAGGTGCCGGTCGTCGGCACCTGGGCCGTGCGCGACGCGACCGTGCCGCCGCGGGCCGGACAGTCCAACTCAGCGCAGCGCGTCGCCGCCGTGCGCCGCCGCAGCGAGCTGGTCGCCGAGGTGCCGCCGGGCGCCACGGTGCTGCTGGTCGACGACCTCGTCGAGACCGGGTGGAGCGCGACGCTCGCCGCCGTCGCGCTGCGCGAGGCCGGTGCCGGCGCGGTGCTGCCGCTCTGGCTGGGCAGCCGGTCCTAGTTCTCGGGCGGTCGAGGTGTTCCCGGAGGACGAACCGCCCGGTCAGTGACCCATCATCGCGGTCGGGTCGACCGGAGCGACCTTGCGGCGCGGCAGGAAGGCGGCCGGGATCAGGCAGCACGCGACCAGGATCGTGGCGACGATGAAGACCGTCGCGAACGAGTCGGCCATGTCGCCCGGGACCCGCCCGAGCACGGTGTCGAGCTCGGCCGGCGAGAGGCCGAACCGCTCGAGCACCCCCGCAACCGCACCCTGGTCGTCGCCGGCCTCCTGGACGGCGCCGGCCACGGCGACCGACTCCTTGCCCTTGAGCTCGTTGGTGAGGATCACCGAGAAGAGCGCGGTGCCCATCGAGGCCGCGACCTGCTGGGTGATGTTGAGCAGGGTGGAGCCGCGGGCCACGTTGTGCGCGGTCAGCGTGGCGAGCGCCGCGGTCATGATCGGCATCATCGTGCCGCCCATGCCGAGGCCCATCACGAAGAGGGCGGCGAGGATGTAGGTGTAGGACGTGTCCGCGCCGATCTGGGTGAACATCGCCATGCCGACGGTGATCACGCTGATGCCGGTGAGCACGATCTTGCCGGGGCCGATCCGGTCGGCCAGGATGCCGGCGATCGGCATCGTCACCATCGCGCCGATGCCCTGCGGGGCCAGCAGCAGGCCGGCGCCGAGGGCGTCCTCGCCGCGCACCTGGATGAAGTAGAGCGGGAAGAGCAGCGAGGCGCCGAAGAACGCGATCGCGAAGAGCATCATCGCCAGCACCGCGACGGTCATGTTGCGGTTCTTGAACAGGCGCAGCTCGACCAGCGGGTGGATGTTGCGGCGCGCCAGCGCCCACGGCACGAAGGCGACGATCAGCGCGATGCCGAGGATCATCGGCACGAGCACGCGCGCGGCCATCGCGGTGCCCTCCTCGGGGATCGAGCTGATGCCGTAGAGGAAGGCGGCGAGACCGGGGGAGAGCAGGACCATGCCGAGCCAGTCGAAGGTCTCCGACGGCTCGACCTCGTCCTTCGGGAGCACGATCCAGGCGTAGACGATCGCCGCGATGCCGATGGGCAGGTTGATCAGGAAGATCCAGTGCCACGACGCGCTGTCGATCAGGGCCCCGCCGAGGATCGGGCCGAAGATCGGGCCCAGGAGCATCGGGATGCCGAGGACCGCCATCACGCGGCCTACGCGCTCGGGACCGGCGGCGCGGGTCAGGATCGTCATGCCGAGCGGCATCAGCATGCCGCCACCGAGACCCTGCAGGACGCGGAAGAGGACGAGCATCTCGAGCGACGTCGCCGCGGCGCACAGCACGGAGCCTGCGGTGAAGAGGAGGACGGCCAGCAGGTAGAGGCGCTTGGTGCCGAAGCGGTCGGCCGCCCAGCCGGTCAGCGGTATGACGCTGGCCAGCGCCAGGGTGTAGCCGGTCATCGTCCAGGCGACCTCGGCCGCGGTGGCGTCGAACTCGCGCTGGAAGGTCTCGAGGGCCACCGAGACGACGGTGATGTCGAGGATCGACATGATCGCCCCGAGGACGACCACGCCGGCCACCATCAGGACGTTCCTGTCGAGCTTGTCGGAGCTGTCCGGCCGGGTCTCGCCGGAGTCGATCTGGGTGTCGGTCACCCGAGAACGATATTGGTTGCCGTCGACAACCACCTATTCCTTTTCGGGTGTGCTGCGTCACCCCCGCGGGGTGGACGCGTGCATCAGGCCCCCGGGCGTACGCCGTCGAGGTCCTCGATGCGCGCCAGGCTCGGTCCGCGCGCCTGCTGCAGCTCGCGCGCGACCGCCTCGACCTCGCGCATCACGCGCAGCGTGTTGCGGCAGGTGAGCCGCGCCAGGTCGGCCTTGGACCAGCCGCGGTCGGCAAGGGCGGAGACGAGGACCGGGTAGGTCGAGACGTCCTCCAGCCCGTCCGGCAGGGTCTCCACGCCGTCGTAGTCGCCGCCGAGGCCGACGTGGTCGATGCCGGCCACGTCGCGGACGTGCTCGACGTGCGCCACCACGTCGGCGAGCGACGCGCGCGGCTGCGGGTGGTCGCGCACCCAGGCGTCCTCGAAGGCGCCGAACCGCTCGCCGTCGGACTCGGGGACGCCCTCGGCCGCGGCGGCCGCGACCAGCTCCCGGTGCCAGTCGGCGCAGGCGGCGTTCACGAACTTCGGCACGAAGGTCACCATGCACACGCCGCCGCCGCGGGCCGTCGCCTCCAGCACGTCGTCGGGGGCGTTGCGCGGACTGTCGGTCACCGCACGCGCGGAGCTGTGGCTGAAGACGGCCGGCGCCTCGCTGACGGCGAGCGCGTCGCGCATCGTGTCGGCGGAGACGTGGGAGAGGTCGACCATCATGCCGAGGCGGTTCATCTCCCGCACGACCTCGCGGCCGAACTCCGTCAGCCCACCGGCCACCGGGCGGTCGGTGGCGGAGTCGGCCCACGGCGTGTTCGCGTTGTGGGTGAGCGTCAGGTAGCGCACACCGAGGGCGTGGAGCTGGCGCAGGGTGCCGAGCGAGCAGTTGATCGAGTGCCCGCCCTCGGCGCCCATGAGCGAGGCCATCCGGCCCGAGGCCCACGCCTGCTCGACCTCGTCGGCCGTCGTCGCCCACGCCAGCTGGTCGGCGTACGTGTCGGTGAGCAGCCGCGCGGCGTCGACCTGCTCGAGCGTGGCGCTCACCGCGTCGTCGCCGGTGAGGCGCGTCTGGACGTAGACCGACCAGAACTGCGCACCCATCCCGCCGGCGCGCATCCGCGGCAGGTCAGTGTGGGTGGGGGTGCCGCCGGCGCCGACGTCGAGCCGAGAGAAGTCGTACGCCGTCGCCGCGCGCGCGGTCCACAGCAGGTCGTTGTGCCCGTCGATGACGGGGTGGGCGGCGAGCAGCGCGGAGACGTCCATGCGGCCCGACGGTAGTCGCCGGGGAACTCCCTGTCGGTCCGAGGCGTTAGCGTCAGGTCGAGCGGATCAACGAAGGGTGCTGCATGAGCTTTGTCCCGGTCACCGGTCCCGCCAGGCTGCTGGTGGGAGAGCCGCCCCGGGAGGGCTCGATCGAGTTCACCGACGAGCGCCGCACGATCGTGCTGCCGATCCGCGGCGCCCTGCCGGTGCTCGGCAAGGTCCGCGACGCCGACGGGCCGCACCCGTCGGTCGCGCTGCTGGCCGGCGCCGCGCTGATGGGCCTGCAGCTGGTGGCGTCGGGCCGCTTCGCCCCCGACCCCGAGGGCCGCCACTGGCAGGTCGCGGGCCTCGACGCCGACGACGAGCGCCGGATCGGCGAGCTGGCCCGGTCGCGGGCCTGGGACGGCTTCGACGAGGCGACGGCGGAGGGCACGGTGCGGGCGCTGCTCGACGCCGTGGTCGACACCGTCCCGCGAACGACGCCCGGGCGCTCGCGCCACCGCGCCCCGGTGGCCGCGGTGCCGGCGCCCGTCGCGTCGCACAGCCCCGACGAGTTCAGCGACCGGCTCCAGCAGCGCATCGCGCGGATCCGCTCGCGCGCCCGCGACGACCGACCGCACCTGGTGACGATCTCCTTCCGCATCGAGGCCGACGAGGAGGAGCTCGTCGCCGGCGCCGTGCGCCTCGTCACGCAGGTGCACGCGGTCGACAACGCCGCCCACATGGCCGACGCCTCCGAGCTCTGGGCCGAGTCCGGCCCCGAGGCGGGGCACGGCTTCGGCGAGCGCGCCCGCACCCACGCCGCCATCGCGCTGCGCTCCGCGGCCGACGCCTGGCCGGTGCTGGAGCGGCTGCTCGACCTCCGGGTCCCCGACGAGATCACCCTCGACTCCGACGAGATCCTCTCCCTCCTCGACGACGGGGCGGCGGCCCTCACCGAGGCCGGGCACCCGGTCCTGTGGCCGAAGTACCTCGACCGCGAGGTCACCCAGCGCGTCGAGCTGGGCCACCGGTCCGCGCCGGGCCGTCGCGAGGAACCGCTTCAGGACGGCCTGTTCGGCCCGCAGGCGCTCTTCGGCTTCGAGTGGCAGGTCTCGCTGCACGGTGAGGAGCTGAGCGAGGAGGAGATGGACGAGCTGGCCCGCACGGCGAGCCCGATCATCAAGCTGCGCGACAACTGGGTCGCGGTCGACTCCGGGATCATCAAGCGCGCCCGCAAGCGCCTGATCCGCACCGTGACCCCGGTGCAGGCGCTGGCCGCGACGCTGACCGGGGTCGTCGACATCGAGGACGTCCCCTACGAGGCCGTCGTCGGCGCGAGCCTGCTGACGGTCCGCGACCGGCTCCGCGACGCCGCGACCGGCGCGCTGGTCGACGTGCCCCCTGCCCTGCGCGCCGAGCTGCGCGACTACCAGCGTCGTGGCCTCTCCTGGCTCGCCGAGCTGACCTCGCTCGGGCTCGGCGCCTGCCTGGCCGACGACATGGGCCTCGGCAAGACGGTCACCGTGATCGCGCTGCACCTGCACCGGGCGGGTCTCGATACACCCGGCTCGTCCCTCGCCGGGCACTCGACCACCGAGAACACCCGCGGTCCGACGCTCGTGGTGTGCCCGGCGTCGCTGCTCGGCAACTGGGAGGCCGAGATCCGCCGCTTCGCCCCCGGCGTCGCCGTACGCCGCCACCACGGCAGCGCGCGCGACCTGGACGGCGTGGGTGGGGGCGCAGGATCAGGGTTCGTGCTGACGACCTACGGCACGATGCGCAACGACGCGGAGCTGCTGTCCGAGGTGGCGTGGGACCTCGTGGTCGCCGACGAGGCGCAGCACATCAAGAACTCCCGCTCGGCCGCCGCCCGCGCCCTGCGCACCATCCCGTGCACCGCCCGGGTCGCGCTGACCGGCACCCCGGTCGAGAACGACCTCACCGAGCTCTGGTCGATCCTCGACTGGGCGATCCCGGGCCTGCTCGGCAGCCGCAACGCCTTCCGCAAGGTGTGGGCCGGGCCGATCGAGTCCGGGCTCGAGCCGACCAAGGCGCGCCAGTTCGCCGACCTGATCGGACCGTTCCTGCTGCGTCGGCGCAAGTCGGACCCGGGGGTCGCACCCGAGCTCCCGCCGAAGACCGAGACCGACCACGTGCTCGGCCTGACCCGCGAGCAGGTCGTCCTCTACGAGACGCTCGTGCGCGAGTCGATGCGCCGCATCGAGGAGGCCGACGAGGAGACCCGGCGCGGGTTGGTGCTCAAGCTGCTCACCGGGCTCAAGCAGATCTGCAACCACCCGGCCCACTTCCTGCGCCAGGCCAACCCGCGCCTGCGCGGGCGCTCGGAGAAGCTCGACCTGCTCGACGAGCTGGTCGGCACCGTGGTCTCGGAGGACGGCGCGGTCCTCGTCTTCACCCAGTACGTCGCCATGGCGCGGCTGCTCGAGCGCCACCTCGCCACGACGGGGGTCCCGCACCAGTTCCTGCACGGCGGCACGCCCGTGCGCGAGCGCGACGCGATGGTGGCGCGCTTCCAGGCCGGGGAGGTGCCGGTCTTCCTGCTGTCGCTGAAGGCCGGCGGCACCGGGCTCAACCTCACCCGCGCCGACCACGTGATCCACTTCGACCGCTGGTGGAACCCCGCTGTGGAGGACCAGGCCACCGACCGGGCCTACCGGATCGGCCAGACCCGGCCGGTGCAGGTGCACCGCGCGATCACCCAGGGGACGATCGAGGAGAAGATCGCCGAGCTGCTGGCCCGCAAGCGCTCCATCGCCGACTCGGTCCTCACGCGCGGCGAGACCGCGCTGACCGAGCTGTCCGACTCCGAGCTGCGCGACCTCGTCGAGCTGCGCCGATGAACACCACGCACCCGCGTCTGGCGGCCCGGCGCGGCGGCGGCTCCGGCACGTGGTGGAGCAAGGCGGTGCTGCGCTCGGTCGAGGAGGCGGCCTACAGCGCCGAGGACCTCAGGCGCGGCCGGGCGCTCGCGCGGGCCGGGGCGGTGGGGGCGATCACCGTCTCCGACGGCGCCGCGGTGGCGGCGGTGGGCGAGGGCCAGGACGCCTTCACCGTCGAGGTGACGGTGCCGGTGCTCGACGACTCCGACGCGTCGGCCTTCACCGAGCTCGTCGCCGCCGAGGCGGGCCGCATCGCGGCGCTGATGGCCGGCGAGCTGCCCCACGCCCTCGTCGAGGCCGTGGAGGAGGCGGGCGTCGAGCTGCTGCCGTACGGCGGCGAGCTGGGCTCGGCCTGCACGTGCGAGGCCTGGCTCGACCCGTGCCCGCACGCGCTGGCCGTGCTCACCCAGCTGGCGTGGCTGATCGCCGCCGACCCCTTCGTGCTCACCCACCTGCGCGGGCTCTCGCGCGAGCGGGTGCTGCGCGAGCTGCACCGCATCCACCAGCCGCGCGGCGGGTCGGAGGAGGACCGCGATCGCGCAGGTGAGGGACCGGAGGAGCTCGACGACCTCGTCGTGGCCGAGGACGCCGCAGTCCGCGCGGCGCGGCTGCTGCAGCAGGAGAGCCCCTTCGACGCGATGTGAGCGCGCCGGCGCCTCAGGTCAGGCCGAGGGCTCCGTGCGCCATGTCGCGGAGCACGTCGTGCATCTGCGGGTCGGGGAGCCGGCCGCTGTGCGGGGTGGAGTTGAGCAGGCCGAAGAGCACGTGCGCGCGGGTGCGGGACGCCTCGGGGCTGAGGCCGGTGTGGAAGCGGCGCACCTGCGTGGCCCACACGTCGACGTACGCCCGCTGCAGCGCGCGCACGCGCTCGCGGGCCTCGTCGGGCAGGCTGCTCCAGTCGCGGTCCTGCACGACGATGAGGGCGGGGTGCTCGATGGCGAACTGGATGTGCCACTCGACCAGGGCCTCGAGGGCCTCGCGCGGGCCGTCGGCGCCGGCCACGCGGCTGCGACCCTCGGCGAGGAGGGTCTCGCTGATGCTCACCAGCATCTCGGCGAGCATCGCGTCCTTGGACTCGAAGTGCTTGTAGAGCGCCGGCCCGGAGATGCCGCAGGCGGAGCCGAGCTCGACGACCGAGACCCCGTGGAAGCCGCGCGCGGCGAACAGGTCGGCCGCGATGTCGAGGATCTGCTGCCGGCGGGGGGTCACGGGGCCGAGGCTAGTGCCCGACGACCCGTCATGCGGCGCGCGCGGGGTCGGGAGCGCCACCGGGCGCTGCTGCGCCTGCCAGACCGCGAGCGGAATCACACGTGCCTCCCCATGTCGTGCTCCAGTGGGCCGCACCCCCGCAGCGGCCCACTGATCCCCACGATCAGTGCACCTGGCATCCGTCGAGAAGTGTCCTCCTCGGGGCGGATCGCCGCAGTGGTGCCAGCACCACCTCTGGTCTACCGCACCGCGGCAAAACCGATGCACACGCGCGGGACACATGACGGACACACCTTGCGGCACACGCCGACGGGGGTGGTGCCTGCTCTACAGACGCCGGGGTCGCGCCGTGGCTACGCTGCGCGCATGACGCGGATCCGGGTCGTGCTGGCAGAGGACGGAGACCTGCTCCGGGCGGGCATCCTCGCCCTGTTGGCGGCCTGCGACGACCTCGACGTGGTCGCCACCGCGACCAGCCTCCCGGAGCTGATGGCCGCGGTCGAGGAGCACCACCCCGACGTGGTGCTCACCGACATCCGGATGCCGCCCGACTTCACCGACGAAGGCATCCGCGCGGCGGGCGAGCTGCGGCGCACGCACCCCGGCACCGGGGTGGTGGCGCTGACGCAGTACTCCGACGTCGAGTACGCCCTGGACCTGGTGCGCGAGGGCAGCGACGGTCGCGGCTACCTGCTCAAGGAGCGCGTGGCCGACGTGGACGAGCTCGTCGCGGCGCTGCGCACGGTCGCCGCCGGCGGGTCGGTGATCGACCAGATCGTCGTCGACGCCCTGATGGCCACCGGCACCCGTCGTCACGACTCCCTGCTCGACCGGCTCACCCCGCGCGAGCTCGAGGTGCTCGGGATGGTCGCGCGGGGGATGACCAACGCGGCGATCGCCGGGGAGCTGGTGATCACCGACCGGGCGGTGGAGAAGCACATCAGCTCGATCCTCACCAAGCTCGACCTGCCCTCCGACGCGCCCGTGCACCGCCGCGTCGCCGCCACCCTGGTCTTCCTCAGCGAGGCGGGTGTCGGCGTGGGCGGCGGCGGGGTGCCGCCGCGTCGATGAGGAGCCGGTGAAGGGCCTGCTGTCGGGCTGGGACGCGCTCGACCCGGCCCTGGCCCGCCTGCTGCGCATCAACCTCTACGCCCTGAGCGGGTCGACGGCGGTGCTCGGAGCGTCGTACGCGCTGGGCTTCCGGCACACCGCGGTCGAGGTCGACCTCGCGGTGATGGCGATGTCCCTCCTGCTGATGCTCGCGACGCTGCCGCTGGCGCCCCGCTTCGGGACGGCGGCGGTGCTGGTCGGCCTCACCCTGTCGGCGACTGCCTTCGGCGTCGGTGGCACCTGGGCCACGCCCAACCTCAGTCCGCTCACCGCGCTGCTGATGCTGATCCCGATGCTGGTGGCGATCCCCTACGTCTCGCGCCTGTGGCTCAACGTGCTGGGCGTCTTCGCGATCCTGGGCAGCGCCGGCGTGGTGGCCATCGGGGAGTGGCGCCGGACGGAGGCGCTCAACGACCTGTGGTGGGTCAACGCGGTGGTGATCGCCTCCTCCCTGCCCGCGGGCGTGCTCGTGGTGACCTACCTGGTCCGCGACGCCTACACCCGTCTGCGCGAGCAGTCCGACCAGCTCGTCGAGTCGCGCACGCGCATCGTCGAGGTCGCGGACGCGGCTCGCCGCAGCCTCGAGCGCGACCTCCACGACGGCGCCCAGCAGCGGCTGCTCGCGATGAGCGTGACGATCGAGCGGGCGCGCACGGAGCTGCGTGCCGGTCGCGGCGAGGGCGCCGCTGCCTTGCTCGGGCAGCTCGCCGCCGACAACCGCGAGGTGCTGCTGGAGCTGCGCGAGCTCGCACGCGGCATCTACCCGCCGCTCCTGACCGAGCGCGGCCTGGTCGCCGCGCTCCAGTCCGCCGCGCGCCGCTCGCCGGTCCCGGTGACCCTCGACGTCGCGGACGTCGAGCGCCCCGGGCAGCACGTGGAGGCGGCGGCGTACTTCTGCATCCTGGAGGCGCTGACCAACGCCGCCAAGCACGCCGACGCCACCGCAGTGCTGGTCACCGTGCGCGGGCGGCCGCACCTGAGCTTCAGCGTGAGCGACGACGGCCGCGGCTTCGACCGCGAGGTGGTCACGCCCGGCGGCCTGCTCGGGATGGAGGCCCGGGTCGCGGCGGCCGGCGGCACCCTCGACCTCGAGACGGCACCGGGTCGCGGCACGACGCTGCGCGGCGAGTTCCGGCACTGGACGCCTGAGGTTAACGATCGCTAACCTGAGTCCGTGTCCGAGCAGCTGAGCCAGATCCAGGGTCCCCCGACCATGCGTGAGCTCGTCGACGACCTGCGCGCCCGGCTGTCCCGGGTCCGCCAGGGCGGGTCGGAGAGCGCGCGCCGCAAGCACACCGACCGCGGCAAGCTGCTGGTCCGCGACCGCGTCGACCGGCTGCTCGACCCCGGCAGCCCGTTCCTCGAGCTCGCCCCGCTGGCCGCTTACGGCATGTACGGGAAGGACGGCGACGACCACGCCGTCCCGTCCGCCGGCGTCGTGGCCGGGATCGGCCGGGTCTCGGGCCGCGAGTGCGTGATCGTCGCCAACGACGCCACCGTCAAGGGCGGCACCTACTACCCGATGACGGTCAAGAAGCACCTCCGCGCGCAGACGATCGCCGCCGAGAACCACCTGCCCTGCATCTACCTCGTCGACTCCGGCGGCGCCTTCCTGCCGCTGCAGGACGAGGTCTTCCCCGACCGCGAGCACTTCGGCCGGATCTTCTTCAACCAGGCCAACATGTCCGCGCAGGGCATCCCGCAGATCGCCAGCGTGATGGGCTCCTGCACCGCCGGCGGCGCCTACGTCCCGGCGATGTCCGACGAGACCGTCATCGTGCGCAACCAGGGCACGATCTTCCTCGGCGGCCCGCCGCTGGTGAAGGCCGCGACCGGCGAGGTCGTCTCCGCGGAGGACCTCGGGGGTGGCGACGTCCACGCCCGCACCTCCGGCGTGGTCGACCACCTCGCCGAGGACGACGCCCACGCGCTGGCCATCGTGCGCTCGATCGTCGACACACTGCCCGCCGCCCGTCCCGCGCGCGAGCCCCGCGCCGAGGTCGAGGAGCCGCACGAGCCGCCGGAGTCGCTCTACGACGTGGTCCCCACCGACACCCGTACGCCGTACGACGTGCGCGAGGTCATCCGCCGGGTCGTCGACGGGAGCCGGTTCCACGAGTTCAAGAAGCTCTACGGCGACACGCTGGTGTGCGGCTTCGCGCGCATCGACGGCTACGAGGTCGGCATCGTGGCCAACAACGGCATCCTCTTCAGCGAGTCGGCGCTCAAGGGCGCGCACTTCATCGAGCTGTGCAACCAGCGCGGCATCCCGCTGGTGTTCCTGCAGAACATCACCGGCTTCATGGTCGGGCGCGAGTACGAGAACAGGGGCATCGCCCGCGACGGCGCCAAGCTCGTCACCGCGGTCGCCTGCAGCGTGGTGCCGAAGTTCACCGTCGTCATCGGCGGGTCCTTCGGCGCCGGCAACTACGGCATGTGCGGCCGGGCCTACGACCCGCGCTTCCTCTGGATGTGGCCCAACGCCCGCATCTCGGTGATGGGTGGCGAGCAGGCCGCCTCGGTGCTGGCCACTGTCCGCACCGACCTCGAGGACGACGAGGCGGTCGAGGCCTTCAAGGCCCCGATCCGCGAGCAGTACGAGACCCAGGGCTCGCCCTACTACGCCAGCGCGCGGCTGTGGGACGACGGCGTGATCGACCCCGCCGACACCCGCCGGGTGCTGGGCATGGCGCTCGCCGCGACGTCGTACACCCCGATCCCCGAGCCGTCCTACGGCATCTTCAGGATGTGAGGCGCGCAGTGACGAGCGAGGAACGAGCGCGTCGCGTGGGCGCGACCAGGTTGAGCAAGCCCTGCGACCGAGGCACGAGGTCGCAACGGGCGCGTCGAAATCCCCTGATGGGAATGAGCTGATGAGAACGTTGCTGATCGCCAACCGCGGCGAGATCGCCCTGCGGGTCATGCGTACGGCGCGACGCCTCGGCTGGGCATGCGTCGCGATCCACACCGACCTCGACGCCGACGCGCCGCACGTGCGCGCCGCCGACCGCGCGATGCGGGTCTCGTCCTACCTCGACATCGACGCAGTGGTCGGCGCTGCGATTGAGTCGGGCGCCGGCTTCGTCCACCCGGGCTACGGCTTCCTGTCCGAGCGGGCGCCGTTCGCGCGGTCGCTGGCCGAGGCGGGCATCACCCTGGTCGGTCCCTCGGGTGATGTCATGGACGCGATGGGGCGCAAGGACGCCGCGCGCGAGGTGGCGCTCGCCGCCGGCGTACCGGTGGTGCCGTCCTACTCCCTGGCGGACGACCCGGCCACCTACGCCTACCCCGTCCTGGTCAAGGCCGCCGCCGGCGGTGGCGGCAAGGGCATGCGCGTGGTGCGCTCGGCGGACGACTACGCCGAGGCCTTCGCCGCCGCCCAGCGCGAGGCGCTGTCGTCCTTCGGCGACGACACGATCCTGGTGGAGAAGTACGTCGAGTCCGGGCGCCACGTCGAGGTGCAGGTCATGGGCGACTCCCACGGCACCGTGCTGCACTTCTTCGAGCGTGACTGCTCCACCCAGCGCCGGCACCAGAAGGTGCTGGAGGAGGCTCCCGCCCCGACGATCAGCGACGAGCAGCGCGGGGCGATCACCTCGTCCGCGGTGGCGCTGGCCGAGCAGTGCGGCTACACCGGGGCGGGGACCGTCGAGTTCCTGCTCGACAACGCGACCGGGGAGTTCTACTTCCTCGAGATGAACACCCGCCTCCAGGTCGAGCACCCGGTGACCGAGGAGGTCGTCCGCGTCGACGGCGGGCGCGTCGACCTCGTCGAGCTCCAGCTGCGGGTTGCGACGGGCGAGCCGCTGGGCATCGGCCAGTCGCAGGTCACGCTCGAGGGCCACGCCATCGAGGCCCGCGTCTATGCCGAGGACTCCTTCCACGGCTTCCTGCCGCAGGCCGGGCGTACGTCGATCGTGCGGTGGGCCTCCACCCTCGGTGGTCGAGTAGCCGCGAGGGACGAGCGGCGTATCGAGACCCACGTCCGGGTCGACCACGCCCTCGAGCCGGAGCAGGAGGTCTCCACCTCCTACGACCCGATGCTCGGCAAGGTGATCGCGTGGGGTGCCGACCGCGAGGCCGCTCGTGCGGCCCTCGTGGGGGCGCTCGACGACACCGCGATCCTCGGCATCACCACCAACACCGGCTTCCTGCGCACGCTCGCCGACTCGGACGAGTTCCGCGACGCCACGGTCGACACCGCCTGGCTCGACCGCCACGAGGTGCCCGAGCCCGACGCCGCCCTGGCCCGGGTCTTCGCGGCGTGGACCGAGGTGCTCCTCGACACCGTGGGCACCTCGGGCCCTTGGCGGTCCGACGGGTGGCGGATGGGTGCCGGACCGGCCCCCGACACGGTCGTCCTCGGCGACGAGCTCGTGGTCGTCGACCGGGCACGCGGCCGCGTCACGCACGAAGGGACCACGCGCGACGTACGCATGGTGTCGGCGGCGGACCACACGGTCCACCTGCTCGTCGACGGCCGCGCCGAGCGCGCGGTGCTCAACGTGCAGCGCGACGTCGTCGACGTGGTGCACCGCGGCCAGCGGTGGGTGTGGGAGCGGCCGGACCCCTTCGCCGACCACGCCGCCGCGGCGGGCGACGGCACGCTGCTCGCCCCGATGCCGGGCACCGTGCTCGCGGTCCACGTCGCCGAGGGCCAGGCCGTGGCCGAGGGGGAGACCCTGGGGGTGATGGAGGCGATGAAGATGGAGCTCGCACTCAAGGCACCGTTCGCCGGCACGGTGACGTCGGTCGGCGCGGCCACCGGTGATCTCGTCAAGCTCGGCGCCGCGCTCTTCGTCGTAGAGACCCTCGCCGAAGGCATCGGTGGTTGAGGTGCGAGCGGAGCGAGCCTCGAAACCGCTGCCCATGACGGTGCGCGCCGACGGCCTCCCCTCGGCCGTCACGATCTACGAGGTCGGCCCGCGCGACGGCCTCCAGAACGAGCAGGCGATCGTGCCCGTCGAGGTCAAGGCGGAGTTCGTACGCCGCCTCGTGGCCGCCGGGCTGCCGATCGTCGAGGCCACCTCCTTCGTGCACCCGAGGTGGGTGCCGCAGCTCGCCGACGCCGCGGAGCTGATGGCCGACCTCGGCGAGGCCGGGCGCCACCTGCCGGTCCTGGTGCCCAACGAGCGCGGGCTCGACCGGGCGCTCGAGCTCGGCCTGGAGCACATCGCGATCTTCGGCAGCGCCACCGAGACCTTCGCCGCGAAGAACCTCAACCGCACCTTCGACGAGCAGTTCGCGATGTTCGAGCCCACCGTCGCCCGCGCCCGCGAGGCCGGGATGGACGTGCGGGCCTACGTGTCGATGTGCTTCGGCGACCCGTGGGAGGGGGCGGTGCCGATCGAGCAGGTCGTCACCGCCGGCACCCGGCTCCTCGACCTCGGAGCCTCCCAGCTGAGCCTGGGCGACACCATCGGGGTGGCCACCGCGGGGCAGGTGAAGGCGCTCGTCGCGGCCTTCGCCGACGCGGGCGTGGGCACCGACCGACTGGCGATGCACTTCCACGACACCTACGGCCAGGCGCTGGCCAACACGTTCTCCGCGCTCCAGGCCGGGATCACCACGTTCGACGCCAGCGCCGGCGGCCTCGGTGGCTGTCCCTACGCGAAGTCGGCGACCGGCAACCTCGCCACCGAGGACCTGGTGTGGATGCTGACCGGCCTCGGCATCGACCACGGGGTCGACCTCGACGCCGTGGTCGCGACCAGCGTGTGGATGGCCGGCCGTCTGGGCCGCCCGAGCCCGAGCGCCGTCGTACGAGCCCTCGGCGCCTGAGGGTGGCGGCACCTGACATGTCCGGTGCCAAGGTGGCGGCACCTGACATGTCGTACGAGCCGTCGGGTGCCGTGTGCCGCCAGGGTGGGAGGCAGGGTGTCGTGTGCCGCCACCCCTCGGGCAGCCCCGGACCCCCGGTAGTCCACCGGGATGTGGTCCTCCGGCGGGTCGCAGGGCAGCCGTTTCCCGGTGGACTACCGCCTCGGGCACAATCAGCGCCATGAGCCGCGTCGTCCACCTCCACATCGGGGCACCCAAGACCGGGACGACCTACCTCCAGGACCGGCTGCTGCTCAACGCCGCGTCGCTGGCCCGGCACGGCGTGACCGTCCCGAGCACGCGCGGCGGTCGCTCGGACATGTTCCACTTCCGCGCCGCGCTCGACCTGCTCGAGCAGGACTGGGGCGGTGCGCCCGGGCACGCCAAGGGCGCCTGGGACGCGATGGTCAAGCGGGTCAACCGCTCCGACGGCAACGTGGTCATCAGCCACGAGATCCTCGCCGGAGCCAAGCCGGACAAGATCGCCAAGGCGATGAACGACCTCGCCGGCAACGAGGTCCACATCGTGTACTCCGCGCGCGACCTCGGCCGCCAGCTGCCGGCCGCGTGGCAGGAGTCGATCAAGCAGGGCCGCAAGTGGCCCTTCCGCCGCTTCCTCAACAAGGTCGAGCGCGGCCAGACGTGGTTCTTCAACGCGATGGACCTGCCACGCGTGCTGTCGCAGTGGGGCGCCAAGCTCCCTCCCGAGCGCGTGCACGTCGTCACCGTGCCCCACGACCGCGGGCCCAACGGCGACGAGCTGTGGCTGCGCTTCTGCCGCGCCTTCAGCATCGACCCGGACTGGGCGCCGCTCGACTCCGAGCGCGACAACCGCTCCCTCGGCATCGCCGAGACGTCCCTGCTGCGCAAGCTCAACCGCCGCCTCGAGCTCGGCGTGTGGCGCGAGCCGGCCTACGACAACCTCATCCGCGAGGTGCTCGCGCAGGAGGTGCTGGTGTCCCGCACCGCCGTCCCGGTGCGCCTGCCTCCCGAGCGCTACGCCTTCGCCGAGGAGCGCGCCGACCTGTGGATCGAGTGGATCAAGGGCAGCGGCGTCGACGTCATCGGCGACGTGGAGGACCTGCGCCCGCGCCGTCCCGCCGAGGACGAGGACTGGAAGAACCCCGACCGGGTCCGGGCGAAGCTCGAGCTCGGGGCGGCGCTCGACGCGCTGACCGTGATGACACAGGAGGCCGCCAACCGCGCCTCGGCCGACACGGTGAGCGGCAGGATCCGCGAGACCGCCCGTCGGCTGCGCGACCGTTGACCAGCGACTCCTCCGGCTCGGCGGCGGGCTGGGTCGATCACCTGCGCCAAGGAGGTACGACGCCATGGCTGGCGTGGACCGACCGGACCGCGCCGGGGGCCGCACCGACACTGCCGGGCGCCCAGCAGCTCGAGCTGCTGCGCCGGATCAACCTCGCCCGCGGCTCCGCGCCGCACCAGCCGGGGCTCGCCGACCGCGTGCTGGCGACCACGGCCGCCGGACGCGGCCAGGCCGACCTCCCGCTCGTCGGGCTGCCGAGGTCCGGCTTCGGTCCCGCCCCCGTCGACCCCGCCACCGTCGGCGCGCACGAGCTGCTGCGCGTGGCGAGCGTCCTCGTCGCCGACGACCTGGTCGCGCTCGGCGCCGATCCCGTACGCACCACCTGGGCGCGGCCGTGGCGACGCAGGTTCCGCCTGGTGGGCGACCCCGTGCTGGCGACCGGCCTGCGCGAGCACCTGCGCGGCCTCGGCCGGCCCGAGGGAGGACCCCGCCCCCACGTCGTCGCGCTCGGCGCGCCGCTCGACGAGCTCCTCGCGCACACCTGGACCCAGCGCTGCTTCGAGCACGGCAGCAAGCCGTGGTCGGAGTGGCTGCGCTTCTGGCGCGAGCGCGACCAGCTGCCGGCCCGCGTCGACCTCGCCGACTCCGTACGCCGCTGGCACCCGCGGCGCCCCCTCGTCAGGGTCGTCACCGACCACGACCGCCTGGCCCGCGAGGTCGGCGTACGGTCCCTGCCGCCGGTGAGGGTCCCCGGGGCCGACCAGGCCGAGCTCGCACGCCGGGTGGCTGCGGTCGTCGGGCTGCGCGTGCCGGCGGCCGAGCGGCCGTCGCTGATGCGGACGCTGCAGCGGCGGATCCCCGACAGCGGCGTCGCGCCGGTCGGCGTACCTGATCGCGAACGCGACTGGGTGGCCTCCTCCGCGGCCCGGATGACGCGCCACCTGACGCGCGCTGGCTACCCTGTCGTCGGCGACCTCGCCGATCTCGCGCCGCGCAGCGCGCCCGCCCCGGTGACCGGTGCCGACGACGAGCAGGTCCTCGACCTGGCGATCAGGATGGTCGTCGACCCGGCATGGCGTACGGAGAGGCAGGTGGGGCAGTGAGCAGGAAGGTGCTGCTGCACGTGGGCTGCCCCAAGACCGGGACGTCCTACCTCCAGGACGTGCTCTTCCGCAACCAGTCGCTGCTGCGCGAGCACGACGTCCTCTACCCCGCGGACCGCTTCGACGCCCACTTCCTCGCCGCGCTGGACCTGATGACGCTCCCGTGGGGCGGCATCGAGACCGAGGCCGTCGGCGCGTGGGACCGGCTCGCCGCGCAGGTGCGCGAGTGGCACGGCACCGCGATCATCAGCCACGAGATCTTCGCCCGGGCCACCCCGACCCAGGTCCGGCGAGCCCTGGACTCGCTCGGCGACGCCGAGGTCCACCTCGTGCTGTCGGCCCGCGACCTGGTGCGCCAGGTGCCGGCCGAGTGGCAGGAGAACGTCAAGCACCGCAGCCACATCACCTACGCCCGCTTCCTCGAGACCATCCGCGACCCTGCGCGCGAGTCGCGGATCGGGTCGTGGTTCTGGGCGGTGCAGGAGGTCCCCGACATCCTCGACCGCTGGGGCAGCTCGCTGCCGCCGGAGCAGGTCCACCTCGTCACGCTCCCGCCGTCGGGCTCCGACCGCGGCGAGCTGTGGCGCCGCTTCTCGCGCACCTTCGGCCTCGACGACCTGCCGCTGGACCTGACCGCGGAGCGGGAGAACCCCTCGCTCGGCGTCCCGGAGACGTCCCTGCTGCGCACCATCAACGAGCGGGTCACCTCGATCATCGCCCCGCCCGACTACCGCCCCCTCGTGCGGGAGGTGCTGGCCCACCAGACGCTGTCGCGCGGTGTCGTGTCCGCCCGGCTGGGCCTGCCGCCCGATGCCCACGCCTGGGCCCGCGACCTCTCGCGCAGCTGGACAGCCGTGCTGGCCGAGCGCGGCTACGACGTCGTCGGCTCGCTCGACGACCTCCTCGGTCCCGAGCCGGGCGCCTTCGCCGACCCCGACACCACCACCGCCGACGAGCTGCTGCCGCCTGCCCTCGACGCGATCAGCGCGCTGCTCGTGGAGGGGGCCCGCCTGCGGGCGGTGGAGGAGCGCCTCCACGAGGAGCTGCGCGAGGCGCGCGAGGAGCGCGACCACGCGCGCGCCACGCCGTCCTACCGGGTCCGGCGCAAGGTCGTGACCACGCTCGAGGACAGTCCCGCGGGCCGCGGGACCCTCGACGCCTACCGGCGGGCGAAGGGCCGGATCCGCGACTGATCCCGCTCGGCGTCGGAAACGGCCGTGCGCCCGACCGTCGTCGTGTGCGAGGGTCCCGCCGTGCCCTCCAGCCCCTGGCCCGCCCGCTCCGACGACCTGTTGTTCCGCGACCCCGTGGAGGCGGACGTCGAGGCGTTGCTGTCCTTCCGCAACGACCCGGTCGTCAACCACTTCATGGTCCGCACCCGTGTCGACCCCGCAGACCTGCGCCGCGAGCTGCTCGCCGTGCCGGACAGCCCGACCGACCACTCCTGCGTCGTCGAACGTGACGGCGAGGTCGTCGCGATCGGCTTCCTCGACGTCGTCGACGGGCCCGGGCAGCCGGGCGTCCCGGACGGCACCGACGGACTGATCGGCTACATCGTCGACCCGAGGTTCGCCGGTCAGGGCATCGCGACGGCCACCGCCCGCGCGCTGCTCGGCGCCGCCTTCCACGACCTCGGCCTGCGCCGCGTCACGGCGGCGGCCAACGCCGACAACCACGCCTCGGTCGCGGTCCTCGAGAAGGCCGGGATGCGGCGCGAACGGCTCTCGCGACAGTCCCTGTGGCACCACGAGCTCGGGTGGCTCGACGAGGTCGGCTACGCGCTCCTCGCCGAGGAGTGGGCGGCCCGGGTGGAGTGAGGCCTCAGCGCCGGCGCACCAGCAGCTCGCGGTCGGCGTACCTCCCGACCTTCCAGGTCGCGAAGCCGTCCGCCCCGGCGCCCACGACGCCGCCGACCACCGGCACACGGCGCCCGACCGTGGTCGCCAGCCGCTTGCCGACGACGCGGGTGAAGATGTCCGAGGCCACCACCG
Source organism: Nocardioides furvisabuli (assembly GCA_964021995.1). Classification (GTDB taxonomy): domain Bacteria; phylum Actinomycetota; class Actinomycetes; order Propionibacteriales; family Nocardioidaceae; genus Nocardioides; species Nocardioides furvisabuli_A. The sequence goes on from CAXHZJ010000003.1 coordinate 68,156, forward strand.
CGGAGATCGTGCCGTCGAGGGTGGGGTCGTGCACCGGCGCGGTGGCCAGGGCCATCGGCGTGGCCGGCAGCTTCTTCTTCTTGACCAGCTCGGTGACGTGCTCCTCGCCCAGCAGCAGCGCGAGGACCGCGTTGCGCACGCGTGGGTCACTGAGGTCGTGGCCGCGCAGGTGCGCGATGCCGGCGACCATCCGGCACTGGATGATCGCCAGGCCGGTCACGTTGGCCGGGATGGCCACCGCCATCGTCACGAGCCCGCCGACGTTGGTGGCGAACCCCTGTGCGCCGGCGATGCGGACGTTGTTCTCGATGACCTCGTGGATCGCGCGCTCGACGTTGCCGCGCTGCTCGGCCAGCTGCCTGTCGGCGGCCACCGCCGCGGGCGCGAGGGGGCCGACGCCGTCGATCGCGCGGTTGAGCGCCTCGCGGACGAAGCCGGTGCTCAGCCCGGGGGTCAGCTCGGAGATCCTCGGCGCGAGCTGGCGCGCGACGGTCTGCTTCAGGCCCATGCCGCGATCGTACGGCGGTGCGCCAGCGCGGTGCCTCAGCGACGGACCTCGCAGGCGATCAGCCGCTCGCCCCGCAGGCAGCGGTCGCGACCCCGGTCCCCGTCGAGGACGTCGCGTCCGGCGCCCCCGTCGAGCCGATCGCGTCCCCAGCCGCCGGTGAGCCGGTCGTCGCCACCGCCGCCGGTGGCGGTCACGGGTCCGTACTGCTCGGTGAACCGCAGCACCTCCGCGCGGTCGGACCCGCGGAAGTGGAAGCGGGTCTCGGTGCTGCCCTCGAAGCCGAAGGACCTGACCGAGGAGAAGCGGATCCGCGTGCCGAGCCGCAGCACCACGCGCCCGGTCCGGGCGTTGACGACGACCTTGCTCTTGTGCGGGGCGGCCTCGAGGGAGGCGGCAGGCTCCAGCCGGTCGGCGCCACCGCCACCCCGGATGACGACGGAGTCCTGCCGGTCCTTGATCGCGGGGAAGAAGGTGTCGTCACCGGCGCCCCCGAGCAGGAGGGCCTTGCCGGTCGACAGGAAGCTCCACGAGCCGAGCCCGTCGCGGCCGGGTCCGCCGAGCGCGCGGGTGCCGCGCTCGCCGTCCTCGACCCGGATGACGTCGCGGCCCGCGTTGCCGCGGAGCACGTCCTTGCCGTGGCCGCCCTCGATCTCGTCGCGGCCGTCCCCGCCGTCGACGACGTCGTCGCCGGGCACGTGCGTCTCCTCGGAGGGGAGCCTGCGGGTCGGGGCGTCGGCCTGGATGTAGTCGTCGCCACCGCGGCCGTCGACCACGTCGTCGCCACCGCCCGCGGTGATCCAGTCGATCTGCTCCGAGCCGGTGAGGTGGTCGTCGAAGGCCGACCCCTCGACGCCGCCGACCAGCGTGGTCGGCGCGATGGTGTCGGTGCCCTCGCCGGTCGCGGTCCCCTCCGTCAGGTCGACGGTCACCGGGCCGTCGGCGTCCGCGAACGAGACCTGGTCCCAGGTGTAGGTGCCGAAGGACAGCTCCTCGGTCACGGAGTCGTGGCCGAGGTCGACGTAGTCGTCGCCCGGGCCGGGCTGCACGCTGTCCCCGTCGTAGTCCTCGTAGTCGTAGAAGTCGAGACCCCCGAAGAGCCGGTCGTCGCCCTCACCCCCGCGGATCGTGTCCGCGCCGCCGAGGCCGCAGATCGTGTCGTTGCCACCGAGGCCTTCGATCACGTCGTCACCCGACGAGCCCACGATGACGTCGTTCCCGGGCGTGCCACGCACCGGCGGCGGCACCGGGAAGGGGTCGGCTTCCGGCACGACGATCGTCGCGGCCAGTCCGTCGCAGGTGACGGCCGCGTGCGCGGGTGTCGAGCCGACGACGGGCGCCAGCGCGAGGCCGGCGAGCCCGCTCAGGACGGTCAGGGTGGTGGTGCGTCGCATGTGTCCTCCGAGGTGGTGTCGAGGGGGAGACGTCGGGGCGGTGCGAAAGGTTGTTCGCTACCGTGCGAAGGTGCCCATCGCTCCCGCTCCTACACCGTGGGCGTTCCCGCACCACTCGACGTGGGACCCCGACGACGACCTGGTCGCGCTGGGCGCCGACCTGGAGGCAGGGACCCTTGTGACGGCGTACGCCGCCGGCCTCTTCCCGATGCCGGTCACCCTCGACGGCGACGAGCAGCTCGGCTGGTTCTCGCCCGTCGATCGCGGGGTGCTGCCGCTCGACGGCATGCGGGTGTCGCGCTCGCTGCGCCGCTCCGCGCGTGACTTCGAGATCCGTGTCGACACCGTCTTCGACGAGGTCGTGGCGCAGTGCGGACGCACGGACCGGCCCGACGGCTGGATCACCCCCGACTTCAAGCAGGCCTACGGCCGGCTGCACCGCCTCGGCTGGGCGCACTCGGTCGAGGCGTGGCGCGACGGCAGGCTCGCCGGGGGGCTCTACGGCGTCGCCGTCGGCGGGCTGTTCGCCGGGGAGTCGATGTTCCACCACGAGCGCGACGCCTCGAAGGTCGCGCTGCTCGCCCTAGTGGACATGATGCAGGACCAGCACGCCGGGCACCGGGTGCTCGACGTGCAGTGGCAGACGACGCACCTGGCCTCGCTGGGCGTCGTACGCCGTCCGCGCGGGGAGTATCTGGAGGCTCTCGAGCGCTCCCTGCACGTGCCGCTGCCCGAGGCCTTCCGAATGGACGATTGAGGCGACCCGCGCAAGGGTAGGCGCGAGTGACGACACCGCGACGCGTCCGCGTCCGATCGAAGGGGATCCCCATGAACGTCCGCGCCCGCCTCGCCCTGACCAGCACCGTGCTGCTCGTCGGCGCCGCCACCTCGGCCTGCGGCGGGGGCGGCGGAGCCCCGGCCGACGCCAGCGAGAAGGACTTCTGCGACACCCAGAGCAGCCTGTTCAGCGACCTGCTGCCCGAGGACATGACCGCCCCCGAGCTCCCCAGCAACGAGGAGATGGCGCAGGCGGTCAAGGACTGGGGTCGGGAGCTGGAGGAGGTCGGGACCCCCGAGGACATCTCCGACGACGCCCGCGCCGGCTTCGAGCAGCTGGTCGAGCAGGCCGCCGAGATCGACGCCGCCGACTTCTCCATCGACCAGCTCGAGGAGCTCGAGCAGGGCGGGGCGGACGCCTCGGAGGCCGCGCAGAAGGAGGCCGAGGCCTTCGCCGACTACCTCACCACGACCTGCGGCGACCCGCTCGAGGACATCGAGATGCCGGAGCTGCCCGAGATGCCGGAGATGCCCGGGTCGACGGAATGAGCCGCCGCCGGGGTTGTGCGTACGCGGGTGGGCCCGCCCGCCGCGGAGTAGCATCGACGACGGGAGGCGAGGGACATGGCGATCACACGTGAGGGCAGGATCTGTTCGTTCTGCGGGACGCAGGGTGGACCCGGCACGGAGGTGCCGCTGATCGGCGGCCTCGGCGCGCAGATCTGCAGCAGCTGCATCGACGACTTCCACGTCATGGTCCACGACCCGGCGCAGGTTGCCGTGGCGCGTGGGACCTTCCCGTGGGAGCGGATGAGCGACACCGAGGTGCTCGCCGCGCTCCCCATGATCCTGGCCTCGGCCGAGCAGAACCAGTCCTTCGCGCACGAGTGGGTCGACCTGCTCCGCGCCCGCAACGTGTCGTGGGCCGAGATCGGCCGCACGCTCGGTGTGTCGCGGCAGGCCGCCTGGGAGAGGTTCTCGCGGAAATCGAGCGACAAGAGCGCCACTGCGTGAGACGATCTGGCCTCGTCAAGGTACGCTTGACGCAGTAGGTGTCGGGCGGGCTTCACGGGGGTGAGTCCGACCGGCACCTCCTCTGCGTGCCAGACGGGCTACTTCAGCAGCTTCGACATGCGCCGGTCCGCCAGCGGCTTGCCGCCGGTCTGGCAGGTCGCGCAGTACTGCAGGCTCGAGTCCGCGAAGGACACCTCGCGCACCACGTCGCCGCAGACCGGGCACGCCTGGCCGGTGCGGCCGTGGACCGCGAGGTTGCTCTTCTTCTCGCCCTTGAGCTCGCTCGCGGCGAGCCCGCTCGAGCGCCGGACCGCGTCGCCCAGCGTGCCGCGGATGGCGGCGTACAACGTCTCGAGGTCGTCGTCCTCGAGGCTGCTGGCCGGCTTGAAGGGCGACATCCGCGCGGCGTGGAGGATCTCGTCGGAGTAGGCGTTGCCGATGCCGGCGATGATCGACTGCATCCGCATCACGCCCTTGATCTGCTTGCGACCCTCGGCCTGGAGGATCCCGCGGAGCACCTCGATCGTGAAGTCGTCGGAGAGCGGGTCCGGGCCCAGGCGCGCAATGCCCTCGACCTGCTGCGGGTCGCGCACGACGTAGATCGCGAGGCCCTTGCGGGTGCCGGCCTCGGTGATGTCGAGCCCGGGCTGCGCGTCGAGGTCGGGGTCGTCGATGACCACGCGCGCGGCCAGCGGGTTCTTGCTGTTGGGCCGGGCAGGCAGTGCCGGCACCTCGTCGCGCCACCGGATCCAGCCGGCGCGCGCGAGGTGGATGACCAGGTGGACCCCGCTCGCGTCGATGTCGAGGAACTTGCCGTGACGGGTCACGTCCTCGACGAGCGTGCCGTGCAGGGCGTGGAGCGGCGGGTCGAAGGTCTTGAGGGCGCTGAAGGCGGCGAGGTCGACGCGGCTGATCGCACGACCGACGAGGCGGCCGCGCAGGTCCTGGACGAGGGCTTCGACCTCGGGCAGCTCGGGCACGAAGGCGAGTCTAGGCAGATCTGTGTGCGACGGGTCACAATGGGACATGGCCCAGCAGCGCACCCCTCGCACCGGGACGGTCTTCCTCGACCCCCGCGGTGAGGACCGCACGATGCGCGTCACCTGGCACCAGGAGCAGCAGGTGGTGGTGCTCTCGCTGTGGCGCGACAACGTGTGCGCCGGCACCTTCCGCCTCGCCGCCGACGAGGTGCCGGAGCTGATCTCGCTCCTGCGCCGCGGGCTCGACGAGGCGTACGAGGCCGCGCGCGAGCGCGTCGAGCGGGTCGAGCGGCCGAGCCGCGCGGGCTGAGGCCGGCCGTCGTTGCTTTCCCCGGGTACCCGGGGAAAGTGGAGGTTCCAGTGCGAAGTTTCGGGGGTGAGGCTCGGGTTTCCCCGGGTACCCGGGGATCGCCACGCTCGCCCGACTCGCGGACTATCCAGCAATCTAAGGCCGGGCCTAGATTCACCGATACCGTCTGATCGTGGACCCGATCCGGAACCCGTACGCCCCCGGCGCGGGGCAGCGCCCGCCCGAGCTCGCCGGCCGCGACGAGCAGCTCGCCGCCTTCGAGGTCGTCCTCGAGCGCGTCGCCAAGGGTCGTCCCGAGCGCAGCCTCGTGCTGACCGGGCTGCGCGGCGTGGGCAAGACCGTCCTGCTCAACGCGCTCCGCGGCGCCGCCGTACGCAAGGGGTGGGGGACCGGCAAGCTCGAGGCGCGGCCGGGGCAGGGACTGCGGCGCCCGCTGAGCAGCGCCCTGCACCAGGCGGTGCGCGAGCTCGGCCACCGCGACGAGGACTCGGTCGACCACGTCCTCGGCGTGATCAAGTCCTTCGCCCACCGCGACGCCGGCGCCGCCGCGAAGCTCAAGGACCAGTGGAGCCCCGGCATCGACGCCCCCGCCGTGCGCGGCCGGGCCGACTCCGGCGACATCGAGATCGACCTCGTCGAGCTCTTCACCGACCTCGGCGGCCTGGCCGCCGACGTGGGGAAGGGCATCGGCATCTTCATCGACGAGATGCAGGACCTCGGCCCCGACGACATCTCGGCGCTGTGCGCGGCCTGCCACGAGCTGAGCCAGTCGGGCCTGCCCGTGATCGTGGTGGGCGCCGGCCTGCCGCACCTGCCGGCCGTGCTGAGCGCGAGCAAGTCCTACAGCGAGCGGCTCTTCCGCTACCAGCGGATCGACCGGCTCTCCCGCGAGGCCGCCGACCGCGCGCTCGAGGCGCCGGCCGCGGACGAGGACGCGGCGTACGAGGTCGACGCGCTGGCCGCGATGTACGACGCCACCGGCGGCTACCCCTACTTCATCCAGGCCTACGGCAAGGCCGTGTGGGACCTCGCGCCGCGCTCGCCGATCACCGCCGCCGACGTCGCGGTCGCAGCTCCGGAGGCCGAGTCGGAGCTCGCGGTCGGCTTCTTCGGCTCACGCTACGAGCGGGCCACGCCGGGGGAGCGCGACTACCTGATGGCGATGGCCGAGGTCGCGGCCGCGCAGGACGAGGCCGAGGGCGACGCGGTGCTCAGCGCCGACGTCGCCGCGAACCTCGGCAAGAAGCCGCAGTCGCTCTCCCCGGCGCGCGACTCCCTGCTCAAGAAGGGTCTCGTCTACTCCGGTGAGCGCGGGCGGATCGCCTTCACCGTGCCCCACTTCGGGCGCTACCTGCGCGAGCGGGGCTGAGCGCTCCGGGCCGAGGCGGCACTCAGCACCAGCGGCGTACGCCGTCGGGCGTGACGTCGCGGTCGCGCAGCACCACCGCGACCCGGTCGCCGTAGGCGGTGCAGGTCCGCGCGAAGTCGCGAGCGCGGTACTCGACGACCAGCACGTGGTCGGCGTACGACTCCACGTAGCGACCGCACTCGTCGTAGCGGCCGCACTCCTCGGCGATCGCGAGGTCGAAGCCGGCGGCCGTGCCGTCCCACTCGGCCCAGTTCTTCTGTGCCACGGCGAGACCTGCCGCGTGCGCCGTCGCTGTCAGCAGGCGTGCGAAGGCGCGGGCGTGCCGGGGCCGGACCAGGCCCTCGCTGCGGGCGAAGGAGTCGAGGTTGTCGAGCTCGACGGCGTCGAAGCCGTCGCGGCCACAGCCCTCGATCCAGCGCCCGACGATCCGGGCGAGCCGCTCACGCTTCGCGGAGGTGCGGATGTCGAGGATCCACTCGCCCCACGCCTCGTCGACGACGAGCCGACCGCCGTCGGCCAGCAGGAGGTCGCGGCGGGCGAGCCAGAAGCGTCGCGCGTCCGGCTGGGTCTGGAAGCCGTTGACGTAGCAGATGTTGTAGCGCCCGCCGGCCGGTTGCGCGGTCCGGTCGCGGACCACGATGCCGACGTTGTCGCCCGGAGGGGCGGCGCCACCGAGCTGGTAGTCGACGTCGGTGCCGGTGGGCGGCAGCACCGGGTCGACGGCGGCGGCCGCCGGAGGGGCGCCCAGCGCGAGCAGGCTCAGGAGGATCGCGAGGAGACGCACGGCGCCACCCTGCCACTTCGAGGGGTCTCGCGACGGTCGCTGCGCGACCTCCTCAACCAGCGGCGGCGGGTGGCGGTGTGCGGAACTCGCGGGGCAGCTCCTCGAGCAGCCGCAGCCACAGCTCCGCAGCCGTGGGGTACGACGCCACGGCGTGGCGCAGCACGTGCACCGGGACGTCGCCGACGATCGCGACGGTCGCGGCGTGCACCAGCTCGCCGGCCTCCGGTCCGACGAAGGTCGCGCCGAGGAGGAGCCGCGAGTCGGTGTCGACCACGAGCTGGGCATGACCGGCCACGTGGTCGCGCAGCAGTCCGGTGCCGGCAGCCGCCGAGGTCGGGACGCGGGAGGTGACCACCTCGTGCCCCGCGTCGCGGGCCTGCGCCTCGGTGAGCCCGACGCTCGCGACCTCCGGGTCGCTGAAGACGACCTGCGGCACGGGCGCCTCGCGGTCCGGCTCCCACGCCACCTCGCCCGCGGCGGCCGCGACGATGCGGGCGCCGACGAGGCGGGCCTGGTGCTTGCCCCAGTGGGTCAGCGGCGGGCCGCCGCTGGCGTCGCCCACGGCGTGCAGCCACTCGGGCAGCCGGCCGCCGGTGACGTCGTCGGGGGTGAGCCCGACCGAGTCCAGGCCGAGGTCGTCGAGCCGCGGCGCGCGCCCGATCGAGAGCAGCACCTCGTCGGCCTCCAGCTCGCCCGCCGAGGTGATCAGGGTGACCGGGCCCCCGTGGATCCTGCCGACCCCGGTGGCCTCCGCGCCCTCACGGCGTACGCCGGTCACGTCGGTCCCCAGGTGCACCGTGACGCCCCGCGCACGGAGGCCCTCCAGCACGGCCTCGCCGGCGAAGGGCTCGGTGCGTCCCAGCAGGCGGCGGTCGCGCACGACGAGGGTCACCTCGGAGCCGAGGGCCGACATCCAGATCGCGGCCTCGCAGGCGACGACCCCGCCGCCCACCACGACGAGCCGGTCCGGGACCTCGGTCACGGCGGTCGCGTCTCGGGAGTCCCACGGCAGGGCGTCGGCGTACATGTCCGGCACGTTGGCCCCGCTCCCGGTCGCGATCACCACCGCCCGGCGTGCCCGGACGGTGCGCTCGCCGTCGGATCCGGAGACCCGGACCGTGCACTCGCCGGCGAGGCGGCCGTCGCCGCGGAGCACGGCGAGCCCGGCGCCCTCGGCCCAGGTCACCTGCCCGGCGTCGTCGTAGTGCGACACCCAGGCGTCGCGCCGCTCCAGCAGCGCCTTCGGTGCCACGTGGGCCGTCGAGACCCCTGGCAGGTCGGCGGTGAGGTCGGCGACCGCGATCGGGCGCAGCAGCGCCTTGCTGGGCATGCACGCCCAGTAGCTGCACTCCCCGCCGAGCAGCTCGCGCTCGACGACGGCAGCGGTCATGTCGGTGCCCTCGACGGCGTACTGCGCGGCGTTCTCGCCCGCAGGCCCGCCGCCGATGACGATGACGTCGTACTCCAGCTCGTCCATGCTCGCGAGACTACGGCGCCCGCGCCGATTGGCGATCACCTTGAAGGGTCAAATAGAATCGTCGGCGAGGGGAGTACCCCACCAACACTTGTCGGTCACTACGGCGCCTCAGCAGGCGCCCCGGCGAGCGGCCGTCTCGCGGCGGGGGAGACCTCAGGAACTCGATCCTGAGGAGACCCATGACGTCCATCGCGTCCCCCACCCTGTGGTTCATCACCATCGGCGTGGTGCTCGCCCTGCTCGCCGTCGACTTCATCGCCACGCGCCGCCCGCACGAGGTGTCGATGAAGGAGGCCATCGCCTGGTCGGCGTTCTACGTCGCGCTGCCGCTGGCGTTCGGCCTCTACGTCTGGAACGTCCACGGCGGCGACCGCGGCCTGGAGTACTACACCGGCTACCTCGTCGAGAAGACGTTGAGCGTCGACAACCTCTTCGTCTTCATGCTGCTGCTCGCGGCCTTCGCCGTCCCCGAGGTGCTCAAGCAGCGCGTGCTGCTCTACGGCATCATCGGCGCGCTCGTGCTGCGCGGCATCTTCATCGCCCTCGGTGCCGCTGCGCTCTCGCGCTTCGACTGGGTCTTCCTGGTCTTCGGCGCGATCCTGCTGCTCACCGGCGTCAAGCTGCTGCGTGACGCGATCCGCGGCCAGGAGCACGAGGTCGACGTCGCCGAGATGCGCGTGGTCAAGGTGATGCGTCGCTTCATGCCCGTCACCGACGACTACGAGGGCGCGAAGTTCACCGTGGTCAAGGACGGCGTCCGGGCGCTGACCCCCTTCGCGCTCGTCACGGTCGCGGTCTTCGCCACCGACGTGGTCTTCGCCGTCGACTCGGTGCCGGCGGTCTACGGCATCACCGGCGACCCCTACCTGGTCTTCGTGACCAACGCGTTCGCCCTGCTCGGCCTGCGCGCGCTCTACTTCGTGCTCGAGGGTGCGCTCGGCGCGCTCGCCCACCTCAGCTACGGCCTCGCCGCGATCCTCGGCTTCATCGGCTTCAAGCTGGTCCTGCACTGGGCCCACCTGGTCTGGCCGGACGTGCCGGACGTGCCGACGCTGATGTCGCTGTTCGTCATCCTGGGCATCCTGGCGATCACCATCACGACCAGCCTGGTCGCCAACCGCCGCACGAAGGCGAAGGCGGCCGCCGGCCTCGACGAGGACGAGCCAGTCGGATCGCGCTGACGCTCCACCACGACGGTGCCCCCGTCGGCCCCGGGCTAGACCATGTCGGCCCGGTGGCCGCGCGGGGGCATCGGTGCGTGCACATCCCGACCACCGCTCGGTAACACCCGCTCCCGTTCCACGTGGGGGTGCCTAGGTTCGCTAGCAGATGACGCAGCGGAAACTCGGGAGAAACGCCACGGAATCACCGCTGATCCAGGGGAGACAGCCATGATCCAGCACCTCGCGACCGGTTCGTACGACGACGTGGCGCACGAGGACGAACCGCTCTTCGCGCTGCTCCGCTCCACCCTCGGCCTCCCGCCGGACGACCCGCAGTGGTGGTCGCACGACCCGCAGCGGGTCGAGGTCGACCTAGTCGAGCGCACCCTGGCAGGGCTCCGGGCGTGGGAACCGTCCGACGACCACCGCGGACCGGCCGCGGGACGCCACGCGTTGCGCTGACCCCGCGGCCGACGGGCCGGTCAGCAGCCGCAGGTGTAGTAGGTGATGTCCCAGTGGCTGCTCTCGCGGGCGTAGATGTTGCCCGAGGGGGCGCGGTACATCGTGGCGCCGTCGCCGCGCACGCCGTAGTAGGCGTAGCGGCTGGTGATGTAGTTGGACACGCAGGTGGTCGGGCGGACGTCCACCTTGTAGCCGTTCCAGTGGCTGTAGGTGCCCGACGCGTGGCCGGTCTCCGTGCCGCCGGTGATCGTGATCGCGCAGCCGCTGATCGACTTGAAGGTCTTGATCCCGCTGACCGACTCCTGGTTGATCTGGTCGTAGGACGTGCACGTCGAGACGTAGCGGTCGGTGCAGCCCCCGGTCGAGACGCGGGTGATGCCGACGGCCGAGAGCTGGCTGGCCGCCTGCGCGTCGGTGAGCTTGGTGACGGCGTGCGAGGGTCCGGTGAGTCCGGCCACCGCGACGAGCGAGGTGAGGACGGCGAGCAGGCTGCGGACGAGACGTCCGGGCGTGAGCAGGTGCATGGGCATGACTCCGTGGTCGTGGCGAGACCCCCGATGGCCTCGTCGCTGCCTCCACCTGAACCGATCCCCCCGCGCCGGGTCAACCCCGCCCGGATGAACTCGCAAAGTCTTTGCCCTTGCCGCTGAGTCTCTGGGAGACTCGACCCCGAGGGCGCCGTCCAGCGCCCAGCCCACGCGTCGGCCCCAGTCCGTGCGAGGTGGCGAAGGGGAGCAGATCCTCGGACGCATCCATGAGTCGCATCGTTGACGCCCGCTGCAGCGGCGTACTGGGGGCGCAGCGCAGTCGAAGGTGATCACGACATGACCAGGGACAGTGACTTCAAGAGGATCGTGCGTGCGCGCATGGCCGAGACCGGGGAGGGCTACGCCGCCGCACGGGCAGCCGTGGAGGAGACCCGCAGCCCGCACCGGCAGGCGTACGACGCCGCGCGGGCCGAGCAGGAGCGGCTGGTGGGCCGGCTCTTCGCCGACGGCCGCATCGCGCAGGTGCCGGCCAGGCGGAAGGTGCGCGCGGCCGTGCTGCTCGAGGTGGTGCGCCGCTTCGAGCCGGGGCGCGTCTACTCCGAGCGGGAGGTGAACGACGTCCTGCTCGAGGTGCACGAGGACTTCGCCTACCTGCGCCGCGAGCTGGTGAACTACCGCTACCTCGAGCGCGAGGACGGCCGCTACCGGACGGCCGCGCAGGCCCCCGAGCGGGCGCCGGTGGAGCACCAGGAGATCCCGGCGTGGGAGGCCCACTGGCTGCCCGGCTTCCTCGCCGGCTCCTCCTGACGCGGCTCTGGCACATCCGACCGCGACGGGGCACGCTGGTCCCATGACAGCAGGCATCGACCCCGACGTCGCCCCGTCCGGTCCCGGCTGCGTGGAGTGCGAGGCCGCCGGCGGCTGGTGGGTGCACCTGCGCCGGTGCGCGCAGTGCGGCCACGTCGGCTGCTGCGACTCCAGTCCGTCACAGCACGCGACCGCCCACTTCGAGGCCACCGGGCACCCGGTGATGCAGAGCTACGAGCCGGGTGAGGACTGGTTCTGGGACTTCGCCCGCTCGGTCGGGGTGGTGGGGCCGCGGCTCGCCGACCCGCAGAGCCGACCCGACGACCAGCCCGTGCCCGGGCCCGCCGGCCGCGTGCCGGAGGACTGGCGCGACCACGTGCACTGACCTCGACGCTCAGCTGCCCCCGCGCGCCCACGCGGGCAGCCGCTGCGCGACGGCGTACGTCGTGACGGAGACCGTCGCGGCCAGGAAGGTGCCCCAGGCCAGGTCGATCGGGACGAGCGCGGCGGGGAAGTCGCGCAGGACCGCGACGTTCGTGAGGTCCCAGGTGGCGTAGGTGACGAACCCGAAGAAGCCGCCCGCGCCGAGCGCCCGGCGCCACGAGCCCGCGGCGACCGCCGGGTGGATCACGAAGTAGAGCAGGCCGGCGATGAAGATCGCGTAGAAGACGAACGCCGCACCGACGTTCGGCGAGGGCGCCAGCAGGTCGCCGAGGTGGCGCGCGTAGGTGTCCTCCGCGACGGTGCCGAGCCAGATCAGGTCGAGCACGGTGAAGACCACCGCGGCGACGGCGTACTGCGCGACCCCGGACATGGGCCCAGCATGGCACCCGCCCGTGGGGTGCGGGCGGTTGCGGGAAGGGCGACGAGCGATGCGTGGGGCGACGGGGTGGGGGCCCGTCCGGCCTCACGCACCGCCCGCCGAGCGTGTCGTGGGGACACGCGGAGCGAGCGGCGTGGGAGCCACCTCCGGGGGTTGCGGAAGTGGCCGGCACACCGCCCGACGGCGGAGCGCCCCGGTCAGCAGCCGAGGGCGTCGAAGGTGAGGTCGCTGAGGAAGATGGCCTGGTTCCCGCGTCCGCGCGAGGTGTAGTAGACGAGCGTGATCGCCTGCACCGCGCCGGAGTAGGTCACGGCGACGTTGCCGTTCGGGCTGCCGTTGTCGAGCGCGACCAGGTCCTGGTCGTACATCCGCCACGCGTCGCCCTGCACGCCGCTGCCGATGACGTAGGTGCCGCCGGGGCGGTTGGTCGGCACCCCGGTGCGCACCCCGGACAGCTCGACGTGGTCGTAGAAGTCGTTGGAGTTGCCGCCCTGGTCGTTGGAGTCGATGTCGGTGATCGTGAACTGCAGGTTGCTCACGCTGCGCCCGAAGGTGATGTCGACCTGCTGGCGGCTGTTCGCGCGCCCCGCCACGATGTCCTGGTGCTGCAGGAGCAGCCCGGTGCCGCCCGTGCCTCCGACGTTGGGGTAGCTGCCCGCGTCGACGCGCAGGTTGGCGTTGGTGCGGGTGTCGTCGCCGACGACGGTGCTGCTGAAGGTGACCGTCATCGGGGAGGTGCCGACCGCCCCGGTGATCGTCGCGGTCGCCGTACGCACGCCCTGGGCGTTGGTGGTCGGCGTGGCGGGGTAGCTCGTCGACGCGCCGTTCCAGTCCAGGCGCCACGGGTAGCTGGTGGCGCACGGCGACGCGGCGAAGGCCGGTGCTCCCATGCTGGCGGCGACGACCGGCACGCTCCAGGCGGCTGATCGCACGACGGTCCTGCGTGTCGGCGTGACGGTGTCCACGGATGCCCCCATCCCGCAGCGCCCTGGCGCATCCCCACACGCCGGGTCGAGCACTGCTCGTCGTCGAGGCTAGCCATGCCCTGTCGCGGGCGCGGGGGGATGCCGGAGAACCCCCGCAAATGGTCCGAAAGTAGGCCCCCGGCCCGGCGACCGGGCTGGACCGGCGGGCACCGCGCCGGGTCCCGGCCGTCCTGCCGCGCCGAGGTCCCCGGACGTGCCATGCTCGGGCCATGCGTCGTAGGCCGCGCATCCGGCGCCCCCGTGACCCCCGCACCCGACCGCAGGTGGTCGCCCACCGCGGGAGCAGCCACGACACGGCCGAGCACACGCTGGGGGCCTACGTGAAGGCCCTCGACGAGGGGGCCGAGGCGCTCGAGTGCGACGTCCGGCTCACTGCCGACGGTCACCTCGTGTGCGTGCACGACCGCGACCTGAGGCGTACGGCGTCCACGACGGGGCTGGTGTCGACGATGAACCTCGCCGAGCTCGACGAGCTCGACTTCGCGTCGTGGAAGAGCCCGTGGTCCGACCTCGACGACGAGGCCCCCGACCGCGACCCCGCGGACGGCAAGGTGCTCACCCTGCGCAAGCTCCTCGAGATGGTCGCCGACTACGACCGGCACGTCGAGCTGGCCATCGAGACCAAGCACCCCACCCGCTACGGCGGCCTGGTCGAGCGACGCCTGGTCGAGACGCTGGGCGACTTCGGCTGGGACCGGGCGGGGTCGCCGGCCCGGGTGATGAGCTTCTCGCTCAACGCCGTGAGCCGCGTACGCCGCCTCGCACCGGGGCTCGAGGTCGTGATGCTCGTCGACAAGGCGCACCACTGGCCGGTGCTGCGCCCGGTCGTCGACGACGACTGGATCATCGGTCCGGGCATCAAGGAGCTGCGCGAGCACCCCGGCCTGGGCCGCCACCTGGTGAAGGCGGGGCGCGAGATCCACGTGTGGACGGTCAACACCGCCGACGACCTCGAGATCTGCCTGGACCTCGGGGTGACGGCGGTGATCAGCGACCGCCCGGCCCACATCCTCGAGCTGCTCGACCGCTGAGCGCGGCGCCGGGACCCCGCACTAGGCTCGGGGAATGGCCAAGAAGTCGCGCAACCGCAGCACGTCCGCGTCCGCCCCCGCCGCCGGTGAGGTCGGCCCCCGCCAGCCCTGCCCCTGCGGCTCGGGCAAGCGCTACAAGGCCTGCCACGGCGCGGCCGGCGGTGCCGCACCCACCTTCGTGGCGCGCCCCTTCGAGGGCATGCCCAGCGAGTGCGACGTCATCGCGCTGCGCGAGCTCGTGCCCGCGGCCACCGCGCCGCTGACCCTGGAGGACGGCGACCGCACCGTCCGCCTGGCCACCCTCCTGCCCGGCGCCGCACCCGCGATGGTGCGCGACTCCGGCGACATCTGGCTCGGCCTGCAGGTGCAGCACTCCTACGGCAACCCGGCCCGCGACCTCGGCGCCGTCCTCGAGCTGGCCCTGGCCACCGAGGAGCCCGGCGTCGTGGGCCTCCTGAGCGCTCCCGGCGAGGGCCCCACCCTGCAGGAGCTCATCACCGACACCAGCCTCGACATCACCGTCCACGACGGCTTCGACTACTGGATCGACGACATCCCCGACCGTGATGCCGGCATGGAGGCCGCCCTCGAGCAGGCCAACGGCGGCGTCATGCCCACCACGCGGCTCACCTCGGTCGAGGCGGCGTACTGGACCAACGTCGGCACCAAGGAGCACCTGCGCTGGGTCATGCCCCACCCCGAGGACGCGCTGCTCGACGCGCTCGCCCGCCTGCACGCCGACGGCCGGGACTCGGTGGCCGAGGGCTCGCGCTTCGTGGGCATGTTCCGCGCGCACGGCCTGCTCGCGCCCGTGTGGGACCTGCCGCTCGGCACCGGCGCCGAGGTGCTCGAGGAGCCGGCCGCGCGCTTCGCCGCCGACCTCGAGGATGCCCTGGCCGGCGGAGAGCTCACGGCGGCCGAGCGCTCCGCCCGGGCCGGACTCGCCAACCGACAGGTGACGATCCGGTAAGAGCGGCTCCACGTGTTGGCCACGTCAGGAACACAACCGGGCCAACGGTTGTGCGTGCCGTCACGAGCGGAGTAGATTCGTCCTTGCCCGGTCGTTGTTGTTTCCCCCGTCAACAACGACCGGGCTTTCACGTCTCCGGACGTCGTGCGGGCGGCCCGAGTGCCCGCCATCATGAGCACTCGGGCCTCGGTTCGTGGGCACTCATGAATGCCCGCGAACCTGACCCCCGGTACCCAGCCACGGTGATTGCATCCGCGCGATGCGCGTCACTCCCCCTCGGGTGCCGGCCTGACCCGCCAGGCCTCGAGGTTCGTGAAGCCCTTGGCCGACACCCGGCGCAGCCTGCGCCACCGCCAGGGTGAGGCGTCGTCCCCGTCGTCGGCGTCGCCCGCCCCCTCCGTCATCACCTCGCGGACCCCGGCGTCGACCAGCACGGTGCCCGGCCGCGCGGCCGAGGTGAGGCGGGAGGCGGCGTTGACGGTGGAGCCGAAGACGTCGCCGAGGCGGCGTACGACGGCTCCGTGGGCGATGCCGGCGCGCACCGCGGGGAACGGGTCGTCGGGGTCGTCGCCGCGCGCGGTGAGCGTGGTCGCGATGGTGACGGCGGCCGCGGGGTCGGCGACGGTGAAGAGCACCTCGTCGCCGATGGTCTTGATGACCTGGCCGCCGTGGTCGACGACGAGGGTGGTGGTGTCGGACTCGAAGCGGTCGACCCACGCGACGAGCTCGGCGCCGTCGAGGCTGCGGCTCTGGGTGGTGTAGCCGACGATGTCGACGAAGCAGACCGACATCCGTGCCTCGCCGGTGCCGCCGGTGAGCGTGGTGGCGTGCTCGAGCAGGTGTTGCGAGGCGCTGGCCAGGTGGCGGCGCCACACGTATCCCTGGAGTGCCTCGACCCGCGGCAGCACGTCCGAGGCGAGCTCGGTCAGGGCCGCGGCGGGGTCACCGCCCTCGACCGCGAGCTCGGCCAGCAGCGCGGCCTGCCACTCCGCGAGCCGGGCGTAGCTGCGCCCCCACGTGCGGACGAGCGCCGCCTGCGAGTCCGGCGGCAGGATGCCCATCTCGACCAGGTCGGCGCTCAGCCGCAGCGCCTCGACGTCGCTCTCGGCGAAGGCGACGTCGTCGTCGTGGTGGTGCGGGAAGCCGAGGTGGTGCCACAGCGTGACTGCCAGCTCGAGGGGCACGCCGGCGCGCTCGGCGACCTGCACCCGGGTCAGGCTCGGCTCCTGCCCGAGCAGGAGGGCCTCCATGGCCCGCGCCGTCCCGTCGGGCACGTCGAGCGCCGCAGGTGCCTCCGTGTGCCGGGCCTCGACCATGTCGCTCAGCTGTTCGTGGCGCGCCCGGCCGCGGCCGCGCGCAGGGCGGCCCCGAACGCCGGGATCTCGTCGGCCAGCTGCTCGATGCGCTCGCTGGTGAAGTGCACGACCCGCAGGGGCGTCAGCGCGACGACGGTGGCCGAGCGCAGCGTGCGGTTGACGATGGCGGTCTCCCCGACCACGGCGCCGGGGCCGAGGGTCGCGACCTCGACGCCCCCCTTGCGCACCGACACCTCGCCCTCGGTGATGAGGTACGCCTTGTCGGCAGGCGTGCTCTCGGCGATGGGGGACCAGCCCTGGGGCAGGCGCAGGGCGTTGCCGGCAGCCAGGACGCGCTGGGCGTCGGCGGGCTCCAGGGCGTCGAGGATCGAGTCAGTCATGCCCGGTCAACGAGCCACCGGGGCGAGGGTGATGCCCCTCCGGCGTGGTTCAGTCCACCCGCAGCGGCTCGCGCGAGATCGGGCAGCTCATGCAGCGCGGCCCGCCGCGGCCCGAGCCCAGCTCGGAGCCGGCGATCCGCACGACCTCGATGCCGGCGTCCTCGAGACGGTCGTTGGTCTCGTCGTTGCGCTCGTAGGCCACCGCGACCCGCGGCGCGAGCGCCAGCGTGTTGTTGCCGTCGTCCCACTGCTCGCGCTCGGCGGTGACCGGGTCGAGGCCGGTGTCGATCTGGTGCAGCGTGTCGATCTGCATCGCCTTGGCGGCCGCGACGAGGAACGGCTCGGACTGGCTGACGTCGAGGGTCAGGTCGGACTCGCCGGAACCGCGGTCGGCCAGGGTCACCGTCACCGCGCGGAGCGTGTCGGCGACGTTGGGGTACATCACGACCTTGTCGACGTCGACCATCGTGCAGACCGTGTCGAGGTGCATCGTCGCGCGCTCCTGGGCGATCGGCACGGCCAGCACGGTGTGCGCGAGGTCGGCGTGGAAGACCTGGCGGGCCAGCCGCTCCACGCCGGCGGGCGTCGTACGCTCCCCGACGCCGACGGCGATCACGCCGGGCGCGAGGAGCAGGACGTCGCCGCCCTCGACGTGCTCGTTGTGCCAGCCGTGGATCTTGCGGGTGCCGGCGAAGCGCGGGTGCTCGGTGTAGATGAGCTCGGTCAGCTGGGTCTCGCGCTTGCGGGCCGGCATCGCGAGGCTGGTGACGGCCACCCGGTCGCGGACCCACACGCTCGAGTCGCGGGTGAAGAGCAGGTTGGGCAGCGGGTCGACGAGGAAGTCGTGCGGGTGGAGCAGGCTGGTCACCAGGCCGTGGCCGCCCTTGACCTCGTCGTTGCGGATGCCGGCGGTGAGCACGCCGGTGAGCTCCTCGGGCGACAGGCTGCGCAGCGCCTGGGCGAGGTAGCGGCGCATCGTGTCGCCGAGGTGCAGGCCCGACAGCGCGCTCGTGATCGCGTGGTTGCGGGCGAGCTCGCTCTCGAGGGTCTCGGTGAGGAGCTCGGTGAGGTAGAGCACCTCCACGCCGCGCTCGCGCAGGGTCGCGGCGAAGGCGTCGTGCTCCTCCTGCGCGCGACTCACCCACGGGATGCCGTCGAAGAGCAGGCGGTCGTTGTTGCGGGGCGTGAGCCGCTTGAGCTCGTTGCCGGGCCGGTGGAGCATGACCGTGGCCAGCCGGCCGACTTCGCTGTCCGCGCCGTGGGGGGCGGTGGTGTGGGAGACCATGTGCGGACTCTAGTGCCGAGGGGCCCGGGTGAACCACGCCCGCCGCACGTGCGGCGGTGATGGCCCCTCGGACCGGGGTGGCGAGGGCAACGTCCGCCGCACGTGCTCAGGCCGCGTCGGCGTGCCCCGGGAAGTGCCTCAGGGTCTGGGCGGCGTCGCCGTCGGAAGAGGTCATCGGGTGGTCGCCGTTGACGGCGACGTGGCGGTCATGGGCCGCCGTGCGCACCCGGTCGTTCAGCGCGTCATCTCCCACACCGTCAAGGCGGCCATCAGGACGCAGACGGTGGCACCGACGTAGTGCAGCAGCGAGAGCTTGATCCGCTGGAGCAGCAGGCGGCCCACGATGACCGCGAGGCCCGAGACGGCCAGCAGCGCGCCCCAGGCGCCGAGGAACACCGACACGGGGTCGTCGTACTTCGCGACCAGGGAGATGGTCAGCAGCTGGGACAGGTCGCCCCACTCGGCGGCGAAGAGCACCAGGAACGAGGTGGCGACCACCCGGAAGCCATGGGCGGCGGGGTCGGCCTTCGCGGCGTACTCCTCCTCCTGGTCGGCCTCGTCGTCGTCGGCCGAGCGCGCAGCCCGGAACAGGATGACCGCACCGATGAGGAACATCAGGGCGGCGACGGTGTGGATGAGCTGCTCGGGCAGGAAGGACGCCGCCTTGCCGAGGCCGACCGCGATGCCGGTCTGCAGGAGGAAGGCGAGCCCGACACCGATCCAGACGAAGAGCGGGCGCATCTTCGTCGACATCACCAGCGTGGCGATGAAGGTCTTGTCGGGCAGCTCGACGACAAAGATGGCACCGAAGGCGAGGGCCACCACGAGGAGATCGATCACCGCGAGAGTGTCTCAATCACTCCGCGCGGAAGGCGTCGGCGGGGTAGACCCCCAGCACCTTCACCTCGGTGGTGAAGAACGCGAGCTCCTCGAGCGCGTTGCGCACGCCCGGGTCGTCGGGGTGGCCGTCGACCTCGGCGAGGAACTGGGTGGCGGTGAAGTGGCCGCCCACCATGTAGCTCTCCAGCTTGGTCATGTTCACGCCGTTGGTGGCGAAGCCGCCGAGCGCCTTGTAGAGCGCCGCGGGCAGGTTGCGGACGTTGAAGATGAAGGTCGTCACGACCGGGCCCTCGCCGGCCGTGGCCTGCTCGAAGTCGCGGGAGAGGACCACGAAGCGGGTGGTGTTGTGGTCCTCGTCCTCGATCTCCTCGCGCAGCACCTGCAGGCCGTAGATGCCGGCTGCCAGCGGCGGGGCGATCGCGGCCTGGGTCAGGTCGCCGGACTCCGCCACC
Organism: Nocardioides furvisabuli; assembly: GCA_964021995.1. Lineage (GTDB taxonomy): Bacteria > Actinomycetota > Actinomycetes > Propionibacteriales > Nocardioidaceae > Nocardioides > Nocardioides furvisabuli_A. The sequence continues at coordinate 87,769 of CAXHZJ010000003.1, forward strand.
TCGCGGGCCGCGCCGGCGGTGTCGCCCGCGACGACCGGGGTCAGCCCGAGCTCACGGATCACGCCGCGGCACTGGCCGAGGGCGTGGACGTGGCTGTGCACGGTGCGCAGCGAGTCGACGCTCGCGCCGGGCAGGGCCATCAGGGAGAACTGGATGCGCAGGAACCGCTCGCCGACGATGTGCAGGTCGGAGGTCGGCAGGAAGTGGTGGATGTCGGCCACCCGGCCGGCGATCGAGTTGTCGATCGGGATCATCGCCAGGTCGGCGTCACCGTTCTCCACCGCCGCGAAGGCGTCCTCGAACGACGCGCACGGCATCGGCTCCCAGTCGGGGTAGGCCTGCTGGCACACCAGGTGGGAGTTGGCTCCGGGCTCTCCCTGGTAGGCGATCCGTCGGGCTGTCACGTCGGCGAGTGTGTCACCTCCGGCCGTGTCCGGCAGGCCGTGACCGCCCCGCGAACATAGGGTCGGGGGCGTGCTCGTGCTCTCCGTCGTCGCCGTCGTCCTCGCCGCCCTGGCCTGCGTGCTCGCCGGGCTCGCCCTGCGGCGTACGCCGTCCCGCTCCGGCGGTGACGGGGTCGAGGCGCTGCCCGAGGACGTGCACGGCCTGCGCCAGGAGGTCGCGGCCCTCAAGGCGGAGAGCGGCGACGCGCTGCGCCACCTCTCGGTCGTGCGCTACGACGCCTTCGGCGACGTCGGCGGCCACCTCAGCTGGAGCCTGGCGGTGCTCGACGACGCCGGCCACGGAGTGGTGCTGACCTCGATCCACGGTCGCAGCGAGGCCCGCACCTACGCCAAGTCGATCTCCTCGTGGACGTGTGAGCAGCAGCTCTCGCCCGAGGAGGACGAGGCGATCGAGCACGCGCGTCCCTGACCGCTCGCGCGGGCGGCAGGCGCGTCAGCGCGGCACGCGCACCAGCAGCCGGCCGTGGATGCACTCCATGGTCAGCTCGCGGCCCTCGCCGATGGAGTCGCCGTCGAGCTGGCGGGGCGTGTCGGAGGAGGCCTTGATCCGCACCCGCGAGCCCGTACGCCGGTCGAGCGTCTCGTCGACGATCGTGCTCTTGGCCAGCACGCGCATCGCCACCGTGATCCAGGACAGGAACTGCCGCGGGTGGATGATCACCACGTCGAGGATGCCGTCGTCGATCGTCGCGTCGGGCAGCAGCGGCATCCCGGCCTGCAGGAAGCCGACGTTGCCGACCACGACCGTGCGGGCGCGGTGGGTGCTGGGCTCCTGGTCGTCGATCTGGATCTCGACCTTGATCGCGGGGAACATCAGCGACTTCAGGCCGGAGACGACGTAGGCCACCCAGCCGATCTTCTTCTTGATGTCCTCGTTGACGCCCTCCATGAGCGCAGCGTCGAAGCCCATGCCCGCCATGACCATGAAGTGGGTGTCCTCGATGCCGTCGCCGCCGACCTTGACCAGGTCGATCGCCCGGTCCTGGCCGTTGAGCGCGACGTCGATGGCGGAGCGGAGGTAGAGCGGGACGTCGAGGTTGCGCGCGAGCAGGTTGCCGGTGCCGGCCGGGATGATGCCGACCGGGATGCCCGTGCCGGCGAGCTCGGCGCACACCTCGCGCACGGTGCCGTCGCCGCCGCAGACCATCACCAGGTCGGCGCCGGAGACCGCGGCGCGCTCGGCCATGCCGGTGCCGGGGTCCTCGATCGTCGTGTACTGCCAGGTCGGCTCGGACCAGCCCGACTCCTTGGCCATCTCGCTGACGGTGGCGCGGAACTGGCCGACGTCCTCGACCTTGATCGGGTTGAGGATCACCGCGAGCCGGCGCTGGGAGGTGAAGACCTCCGGGAGCGGCTCGGCGTTCGCCGCGGTCGAGCGCGGTCGCGGGTCGATGAAGGCCAGGGCGAGGAAGAAGACCGCCAGCGCCAGCAGCGTCCCGCCGATGACGTCGCTGGGGAAGTGACGACCGAGCAGCACCCGGTCCATCTGCACCAGCAGCCACCAGGCGACGGCCAGCGTGATGCCGAGGCGGCGCAGGCTCGTACGCCGCACGAAGACGACCAGCAGCATCACCAGGACCGCGGCGAACGCGGCGCTGGAGGAGGCGTGGCCCGACGGGAAGCTGAAGTTGGTGTGGCTGCCCAGGGCGTCCTGCCAGTCCGGCCGGTCGCGCCCCAGCTGGCTCTTGAGCACCGTGGTCGCGACGGCGGTCACCGACATCACGACGACGGCGAGCAGCGCTGCCCAGCGCTGGCGGCGTACGACGAGCCAGAGCGCGAGCACGACCGTCAGGATCGTCATGCCGATCGTGCCGAAGGCGGTCTCGACCACCCGCAGCGTGTCGATGAGGAGGGCGTGGTCGTCCGCCCAGTCCTCGAGTCGCCGGCCCTCGGTGTCGAAGGCGTCGAGCGGGGCGCGTTCCAGGGTGACGAGGTAGGCCAGGACGGTGAACAGGCCTCCCGTGAGGAGCGCCCAGGCCAGGCTGCGGTTGCGGAAGGCGGGAGTCACCTGCGAAGTATGCCCAAACCGGTTCGGAATCATGCTGTTGCGGCGGCTAGCCTTCCCCCTGTGATCGACCCTCGCCTGCTCCGTGACGACCCCGACCGCGTACGTGCCGCCCAGGCCAAGCGGGGCCTGTCCGCCGACGTGGTGGACCGCGCGCTCGCCGCCGACTCCGCGCGGCGCCAGGCGATCGCCGACTTCGAGTCGAGGCGCGCCGAGCAGAAGTCGAGCGGTGCCCGGGTGGCCAAGGCGCAGGGCGAGGAGAAGCAGGCCCTGCTCGCGCAGGTCAAGGAGCTCGCCGCCGGGGTGAAGGCCGCGGAGGCCGCCCGCAACGACGCCGAGGCCGCGTGGGACGAGGCGATCAAGGCCATCCCCAACGTCGCCGACGACGCGGCACCCGCCGGTGGCGAGGAGGACTACACCGTCATCGAGCACGTGGGCACGCCCCGCGAGTTCGACTTCGAGCCGCGCGACCACGTCGAGCTCGGCCGGATGCTCGGCGCCATCGACATCGAGCGCGGCGCCAAGGTCAGCGGCTCGCGCTTCTACTTCCTCACCGGCGTCGGCGCGCAGCTCCAGCTCGCGCTGGTCAACATGGCGATGGACCAGGCCCGCGCGGCCGGCTTCATCCAGGCGGCGGCCCCCTCGCTGGTGCGTCCCCGCGCCATGGAGGGCACCGGCTTCCTCGGCCAGGCCGCCGACGACGTCTACCAGATCGCGGGCGAGGACCTCTACCTCGTCGGCACCTCCGAGGTCGCGATGGCGGCCTACCACTCGGACGAGATCCTCGACGCCGCGTCGCTGCCGCTGCGATACGCGGCCTTCAGCCCGTGCTTCCGCAAGGAGGCAGGCTCCTACGGCAAGGACACCAAGGGCATCTGGCGGGTGCACTGGTTCGACAAGGTGGAGATGTTCGTCTACACCACCGTCGAGGAGTCGTACGCCGAGCACCAGCGGCTGCTGGCGTGGGAGCGGGAGTTCCTCGACAAGCTCGAGCTCGCCTACCGGATCATCGACACCGCCGCCGGCGACCTGGGCCTGAGCGCCGCGCGCAAGTTCGACTGCGAGGCCTGGATCCCGAGCCGCCAGGGCTACGGCGAGCTCACCTCGACGTCCAACTGCACCGACTTCCAGGCCCGTCGCCTCGACATCCGCACCCGCGGGGAGGGCGGCACCACGCCGGTCGCGACGCTGAACGGCACGCTGACCGCCGTGACCCGCGCGATCGTGGCGATCCTGGAGACCCACCAGAACGAGGACGGGTCGGTGACGGTGCCGCAGGCGCTGCGCCCCTACCTCGGCGGACTGGAAGTGATGAAGCCCCTTGGCTGACTGGACGCCCAAGGTCGTCGCCCTCGACATCGACGGCACCCTGCTCAAGTGGGTCGACGGGCAGACCGAGGACTACGAGACCATCACCCCGCCGGTCTACGACGCGATCCACCGCGCCCTCGACGCCGGCGCCCACGTCGTGCTCTCCAGCGGTCGCTCCCCGCACGGCATGACCCGCATCGCCGACATGCTCGACATCCCCCGCGAGGAGGCCGACCAGCTGTGGGTCGTGGCCTCCAACGGTGCCGTCGTCTTCCGCTACCCGCCGATGGAGGTCGTCCACGAGGAGACCTTCGACGCCGCGCCCGCGGTCGCCGCGGTGCTGGAGCACCACCCCGACGCACTGGTCGCCGTCGAGGAGCGCGCGGTCGGCGGCTACCGCGTCAACCGCGTCTTCCCGGAGGGCGAGATCTCCGGCGAGCAGATCATCACCGAGGTCGACGACATCGTCGGCGAGCCCGTGAGCCGCGTGATCATCCGTGACCCCGACGCCACGGCCGACGACTTCCTCGAGCTCGCCTCGAAGCTCGGCCTGCACGGCACCGACTACGTCGTGGGCTGGACCGCGTGGCTCGACCTCTCCCCGGTCGGCGTCTCGAAGGCCTCCGGCCTCCAGCACGTGTGCGACAGGATCGGCCTCACCGCCGCCGACGTGCTCGCGATCGGCGACGGTCGCAACGACATCGAGATGCTGCGCTGGGCCGGTCGCGGCGTCGCGATGGGCCAGTCCGTCGACGAGGTCAGGGCCGCGGCCGACGACGTCACCGCCTCGGTCCACGACGAGGGCGCGGCACTCGAGCTGTCGCGCTGGTTCCCGCAGGGGGCCTGAGCCCGTGGAGGGGTTCACCTTCACCGCGCCGCTGTGGCGGTGGACCGCACGCCGTCGGGAGTCGGCCGACTCCTCGTCGTGGTCCTTCGTCACCCTCCCGCCCGACGTGGCCGAGGAGGTGCGCGACGGGTCGGGCGAGCCGCGCGGCTTCGGGTCCGTGCGCGTACGCGTCACGGTCGGCGCCACGACCTGGGACACCAGCGTCTTCCCCGACTCCGGCTCCGGCAGCTTCGTGCTGCCGGTGAAGAAGGCAGTCCGCACCGCGGCCGGCGTCGAGGAGGGCGACGAGCTGACCGTCACCCTGTCGCTCAGGGACCCGGCGTGAGCACGCCCCGGCTGGTCGCCACCGACCTCGACGGCACCCTGCTCCACTCCGACGGCACCGTCACCGACCGCACCCGCGCGGTGCTCGAGGAGCTCGACGCGCGCGGCGTGCCGGTCGTCTTCACCACCGGTCGTCCGATCCGCTGGATGGAGGAGCTCTGGGACGACGTCGGCGGCCACGGGCTCGCGATCTGCAGCAACGGCGCCCTGGTGTACGACGTCGCGCGCCGCGAGGTGCGCGACTTCCGGGCGGTGCCGCGCGAGGTGGGCGTCGCCGTCGCCGAGCAGCTGCGCGCGGCCGTCCCCGGGACCCACTTCGCCGTCGAGCACACGACCGGGTGGGCCAGCGAGGTCGACTTCCCCCGCCACCCCGACGACCGCGCCGAGCGCCACACCGGCGACCTCGCCGACATCTTCGGCGACGACGTGGTGAAGGTCCTCGCGGTGCACCGCGACCTCGAGCCGGAGGACTTCTGGCGCCGGGTGGAGGCGTCGGCGGGCGAGCAGGTCGTGACGACCTGGTCGTCGTCCTTCGCGCTCGTGGAGATCAGCGCCGCCGGCGTCACCAAGGCCACCACGCTCGCCACGCTGGCCGCCGAGATGGGCGTCGGGGCCGAGGACGTGGTCGCCTTCGGCGACATGCCCAACGACCTTCCGATGCTCGAGTGGGCCGGCACGTCGTACGCCATGGCCAACGCCCACCCGTCGGTGCACGACCTCGCCGACCACCGGGCCCCGGCCAACGACGACGACGGGGTCGCGGTGGTGCTGACCGACCTCTTCGGCCTGTCTCGCTAGGCTGCCCGCCATGATCCGTGCCGTCCGAGTCGCCGCCGCGATGCTGCTCGCGTGCCTGGGACTGGTCCTGACCGTGAGTGCACCGGCCTCCGCCGCGTGCACCTGCAAGCAGGGCCAGCTCGAGCAGCAGGTCCAGCGCGCCGACGTCGTCTTCATCGGCACGATCGACGCGGTCGAGGCCGCGGGCGACGACTTCACCTACGACGTCACCGCCTCCCGCGCCTACCAGGGCGCTCCGGAGCGCTCCACGCAGGTCTTCTCCGCCGGCGGCCCGGCCGCCTGCGGCCTCGGGGAGCTCGAGGTCGGCACGACCTATGTCTTCCTCGCCACGGGCGACGCGGCGCCGTACGACGCCGACAGCTGCGGTGGCACCGCCGTCGCCAACCCGACGAAGGTCGAGAAGGTCGAGGCGCTTCTGGGCGAGGGTGCCCCGGTCGAGCCGCCCCCGCCTCCGACCGCGGAGCTCACCCGTGTCGAGGACTCCCCGCCGGCGGGCTTCGCGCGCGCGGCCGCCCCGGGCGCCGCGGCCGCGATCATCGGCCTGCTCGGCCTCGTCGTCGTACGCCGCCTCGCTCGGCGCTGACCCGCCCGGGTCAGGGCGTCAGAGGTACATCCCGCTGGACGTGCCGCCGGACTCCGGGGTCTCGTCGGTGGGCATGTTGGGCATCCCCATCGGCTGGTGCTGGGCGTGGCCGGCGCCGGCGGGCAGCGCTCGGCGCATCTGCTCGAGCTGGGCGCGCGAGGCCATCTGCTGGGCGTAGATGGCGGTCTGGATGCCGTGGAAGAGGCCCTCGAGCCAGCCGACGAGCTGGGCCTGCGCGATGCGCAGCTCGCCCTCGGACGGGGTGCCCTCCTCGGTGAAGGGCAGCGAGAGGCGCTCGAGCTCCTCGACCAGCTCGGGGGCCAGGCCCGACTCGAGCTCCTTGATGGAGGCGGCGTGGATCTCCTTGAGGCGCTGACGGCTGGCCTCGTCGAGGGGCGCGGCCTTCACCTCCTCGAGCAGCTGGCGGATCATGCTGCCGATGCGCATCACCTTCGCCGGCTGCTCGACCAGCTCGGTGATGTGGCGCTCGCCCTCACCCTCCTCGCCGTCACCGGCGGGCTGCGTCATCGCGGGCAGGGCGCTCGCGGGGATGGTGCCGATCGGCTGGCCGTCGGGCCCGACCACGACCACCTGCTCCTCGGACGCAGGGGCGCTGGGCTGCTGCTGCTCGGTCATGACCGCCACCCTATGACCCGCCCGGTGGCGGGACCCTCGAGCGTCGGACCCGTCAGAGCGTCAGCAGGATCTTCCCGGTGTGCGCCCCGTCCTCCATCAGCTGGTGGGCGCGCGCGACGTCCTCGAGCGGCATCGTGGTCTCCACGATCGGGCGGATCCGGCCGGCCGCGACGTGCGGCCAGACGTTCTCGACCACTCCGCAGCAGATGGCGGCCTTCTCCTCCAGGGGTCGCGCGCGCAGGGAGGTCGCGGTGACCGAGCCGCGCTTGCGCAGCAGCGCCTGGATGTCGAGCTCGCCCTTGGTGCCGCCCTGGAAGCCGATGATGACCAGGCGCCCGCCGGTGGCGAGGGCCGCGACGTTGCGACCGAGGTACTTCGCGCCCATGTTGTCCAGGACGACGTCGGCGCCGCCGACCTCGGACAGCACGTCGACGAAGTCCTCGTCGCGGTAGGAGATGGCGGTGGCGCCGAGCGAGCGGCACAGCTCGAGCTTCTCCGGCGACCCGGCGGTCGTGAAGACCTCGGCCCCGCGAGCGACGGCGAGCTGGATCGCCATCGTGCCGATGCCACCGGCACCGCCGTGGACGAGGAACCGCTCGCCCTTCGCGAGGTGGGCGGTCATGAAGACGTTGGACCACACGGTCGCGGCGACCTCTGGCAGGGCGGCGGCCTCGACGAGGGGTACGCCGCTCGGCACCGGCATGACCTGTCCGACCGGCACCGCGACGCGGGCGGCGTACCCGCCACCGGCGAGCAGCGCGCAGACCTCGTCGCCGACCGACCAGCCCTCCACGCCCTCGCCGAGCTCGGCGATGCGGCCGCTGCACTCGAGGCCGATGACCTCGGACGCGCCGGGGGGCGGGGGGTAGAAGCCCTGCCGCTGCAGGGTGTCGGCGCGGTTGACCGCCGTCGCGACGACGTCGACCAGCACCTCCCCGGCTCCGGGTCGGGGGTCGGCGACCTCGCCGACGGACAGGACCTCGGGGCCACCGGTGCCGGTGGTCACGACTGCGCGCACGGAATCAGTCCTCGTAGAGATCGCTGGAGTGGTCGACCGACGAGTCGTCGGGCACCTCGTCGTCCACGTCGTCGGGATCGGGGGCGTCGGCGGGCCGGTCCCAGCTCTCGGCGAGCAGCTGCGCCCTGGCCGCGAGCTTCTCGACCGCCTCCGGGTCGGCGCCACCCGCACCGGCCGCGTAGCCGAGGAGGTAGGCGGTGATGGGGGCCGCCGTCTTCTGCACGTTCTGCGCCGCGGTGCGTGCCAGGTCGAGGATGAGGCCTTCGTCGACCTCGGTCTCGACGTCGAGGACGTCACTGAGCTCGTCGATCCAGTCGTGAAGGTTCACGAGCCCAATGTCTCGCACCCCACCCGGCGGCGGCAAGGGAGGGGGACCCTCAGCCGCCCAGGTCGCGCAGGTCGGCCCACGTGTCGATGTCGAGCGCCTCCTCGCCGCCGGCCGGCACCGACGCCAGGCGCAGGGGGGCGAGCAGGCGGTGCAGCGCCATGCCGTGCTGCTCCTCCAGCCCGGGGCGTACGTCGGCGAGGCGGGCCGCGTCGAGCACCCCGGCCAGCTGCCGCCGGCCGTCGCCGTCGACGAGGAACGCCCCGTCGTGGCCCTCCGCCGCCGTGCGCAGGCGCCGCATCGTGGCGGCGGTGACCCGGGGCATGTCGACGGCCAGCACGCCGACGAGCCGCGGTCGGCGCAGCAGGGCGTCGACGCCGGTCAGCAGCCCGGCGACCGGACCGCCACGCGGCGGGTCCTCGCACGCGAAGGTGACCGGGCGCTCGGTGGGCACCGACCGGGGGGCGACCACGACGACCTCGTCGGCGTCGAGGAAGGCGTCGAGGGCGTAGGTCAGCAGCGTGCGACCGGCGAGCTCGACGCTCCCCTTGTCGATCCCGTCCATGCGCGCCGCCGTGCCACCGGACAGCACGACCCCGCAGAAACCGGCCGCGGTGAGGTCGAGGTCCATGCGTGCATCCTCCCAGTCCGTCGGCTCTGGCAGTCTGGAGGCATGGACACCGGCCAGCAGCTGCGCGTGCGCGTCCACCAGTGGGCGAGCGGCCTCGACCCCGCCGCCAACCGGGAGCGCCTGGCCACCGACGTGGCGCCCGGTGCCGACCTGGTCGTCCTGCCGGAGGCCTTCGCCCGCGACTTCGGCGAGGCCGGCTCCGACGTCAGTGCGTACGCCGAGCCGCTGGACGGCCCCTTCGCCACCGAGGTCGCGCGGGTGGCCGACGCGACGTCGTGCACGGTGGTCGCCGGCATGTTCGAGACGTCCGCCGACCCGGCGCGCCCCTGGAACACCCTCGTGGCTCGCGGCGCGAACCGGGCGGACTACCGCAAGATCCACCTCTACGACTCCTTCGGCTACCGCGAGTCCGACCGGCTGTCCGGCGGGCCCCTCGAGCCCGTCGTGATCGACGTCGAGGGCTGGAGGGTCGGACTGATGACCTGCTACGACCTGCGCTTCCCCGAGCTCGCGCGCCGCCTCGTCGACGCCGGTGCGGAGGTCCTCGTCGTGCCGGCCGCGTGGCTGCCCGGCGAGCGCAAGGTGGAGCACTGGCGCACCCTGCTCGCGGCGCGGGCGATCGAGAACACCTGCTTCGTCGTCGGCGCCGCGCAGCCCGAGCCCCGCTACAGCGGCCACTCGGTGGTCGTCGGGCCGCTCGGCGAGGTGCTCGCCGGGGCCGGGGGAGCCGAGGGCACCCTGGACGTCGTGCTGGAGCGTGCTGCCCTCGAGCAGGCCCGTCGCACCAATCCGTCCTTGGCCAACCGTCGGCTGTAACCTCCTGCGACGTGTCTTCCCCCACCGCCGACAGCCCCCGCGGGTCCTCCCGCGGCAAGCGGGCTGCCGAGCGGCCGCCCTCGCGGCTGCGCCGGACGCGGAAGCCGAAGCCCGACCCCTCCCCGACCGAGGCCCGGCCCGAGGCGGAGGCGACCCCGGTCGGGGCGACGCCCGCCACGCCCGCCGCGCCCGTCGCTCCCGCACCCGCCCCCGAGCCGACCCCGGCGCCCGCCCAGGACACCGGCGCCCTCCCTCCCGACGGTCCGCGTCGCTCGCTGATGCTGCTGTGGTTCGCCGTGCTCGGGCTGGGCACGGCGGCGCTCGCCTGGTCGGCGCTCGGTGGGCTCCTCGCCGAGGACACCTCGGCGGGCCCCCTCGGCTCCGTCCCGGAGTGGGTGGACGGCGCCGGCGCGGTGGCCGTGGCCACCGCCCTGTCCTGGCTGCTCGCCACCCGGACGGCAGGCCGCGCGCTCGTCTCCGCCGGCCTCGCGCTGGTGCTCGGCGTGGCCAGCCTCCTCGTCGGCGGGAGGGTGCTGCCGACCGGCGCCGCGGTGATGACCTGCGTGGTGGGCAGCGTGTACGCCGTCATGGTGACGGTGCCGGCCGTGACCTGGTGGAAGGCGGTGCGCGAGGTCCTCGTCGCGGTGCTGGTGGCCGTGGTCACCGCCTTCGCGGCCGTGGGCTTCGAGCCGACCGTCGCCACGGACCGCTTCGACCTGGCGGCGCTGTTCCTCGCCCTCGGCCTGGTCTTCACCATCGTCTACCGCCTCGGAGCCGGCCTCCACGGCCTCGGCCGTCGCGGCATGATCGTGGTCGCCTCCGGGCTCGCCGTCCTCGTCGTGACGCTGCTGTACGCCGAGCTGCTGCGGCGCTACGGCACGCAGACCTTCGTGTCGTCGGTCCTCGACTTCGCCGACTGGGTCTCGGCCCGGATCGGGGCGTTCCCGCGCCCGCTGGTGGTGCTCCTCGGCATCCCGGCGCTGGCGTGGGGCACCCACCTGCGCGCCCGCCGTCGCCAGGGCTGGTGGGTGTGCGCCTTCGGTGTCGCCGCCACAGTGCCGCTGGCCACGGGCCTGGTCGCGCCGGACAGCTCCTACCTCGAGGCCGGCCTGCGGGCGGTGTACTCCCTCGTCCTGGGCCTGGTCATCGGCTACGTGCTGATCCGCATCGACCTCGCCCTCACCGGCACCAAGGGCAGCCGCGGGCGGCGCGCGGAGGAGGCCGGCCCGCACCGGCCCGAGCCGCGCCGCTTCGCCGAGCTGTGAGCCTCACACCCAGCCTGCCCCGGGCCCGTCGCGGGTCCGATCAGCGGCTACGCCCCGGTAACCGCTAGCGTCGAGCCATGGCCCGCACCACGTCGCTCGAGATCGTGTCCGAGCTGGTCGCCAACGTGCTGACCATCGAGGTCGCCGAGGGCGACCGCGTCGAGGCCGGCGACACCGTCGTGCTGCTGGAGTCGATGAAGATGGAGATCCCGATGCTCGCCGAGCGCGCGGGCACCGTCACCGCGATCAAGGTGACCGTCGGCGACGTCGTGCAGGACGGCGACGTCCTCGTCGTCCTCGACTGACCGCACCGCGTGCTGACATGACCGCCGCCCGCGCCCGGTCGGTCCACCTGGTCGTGGCCGTCGTCGCCTGGGCGGCGGTGGTCCTGCAGCTCGTGCTCGTGCTGCTCGGCTCGGCCGTCCTCGTCGAGGAGGACCCGCCCGGTCGCGCCGAGAGCGTCTACCGCTTCTTCGCCTACTTCACGATCCAGAGCAACCTGCTCGTCGCCCTCACCTCGACGGTCCTCGCGCGCGACCCGGCCCTCGACCGCCCGGGTTGGCGCGTCGCCCGCCTCGCCGGCCTGGTCGGGATCACCGTCACCGGGCTCGTGCACTTCTTCCTGCTGCGCCCGCTGCTCGACCTCGACGGTGCGGACCGGGTCGCCGACAAGCTGCTGCACATGGTGGTGCCGGCGCTCGCGCTCGCGGCCTGGGCCCTGGTCGGGCCCCGCCCGCGGATCGTCGTGCGCGAGGCGGCGTACGCCCTGTGCTGGCCGCTGGCCTGGCTGGTGTGGACCCTCGCGGTGGGCGAGGTCGACGGCTGGGTGCCCTACCCCTTCCTCGACGCCGACACCGAGGGGTGGGGCGCGGTGGCGGTCGTCAGCGTCGGCATCACGGTGCTGTTCCTGCTGCTGTTCGGTGCCTTCGGGTGGCTGGACCGCAGGCTCGCGGCGGCGCCGCGCGGCGACACGCGCTGAAGCCGAGGGCCCCGCGAGGTTTGGCGCGGACCGGCACGCGGAAGGATGTCCGCGTCCGGAAGGAGACCGACGTTGAACGACATCGTCATCAAGTACGACACCCTGGCTCTCACCCAGCAGGTGCTCGAGCGCCAGCACGGCCACGCCCAGCAGATGGCCTCCTACATCCGGGCGCAGGGCGACATCGGCGATGCCACCGGACTGCTGCTGCAGGTCTTCGACCCGCTGTCGCGTGCGGCGGTCCAGACCGCCGGCTACGCCATGGACGCGCTGGCCTCGCTGGAGCAGGCCGCCGCCGCCGCAGTCGGCGAGACCGCTGTCGACTTCCGCAACCAGGACGGCTCGGTCAGCGACTTCTTCACCACCCTCGGCGGAGAGCTCGGCGCCTGTGGGGGTGCCGCGGGTCCGACCGGCCCCTACCCCGACCTGCGCGGCCCCACGCTGCCCGCCGCGGGCGAGTCGGCCGGCGGTGACCACGGCGACGTCAACTCCTTCATCTGGGAGAAGGGCGCCGACACCGTCGGTGCCGTGGGTGACGGCGTGAGCGACGCCCGCCAGCTCATCGAGCGGGTGGGCGACCTCGGCAACGGCGGTCCGGTGCGCGAGCAGGTCGACGCGACGTCGTTCCTCGTCGCGCCCAGCAACCCGGAGAACCCCGTGCAGGACCTGCGCTGGAGCGCGGGCGCGATCCTCGGCAGCATCGACTGGGTGGCCGAGCAGTTCCTCGGCTACTCGATCCTCGACCGCTGCATCTACCACCCCTTCGCCGGTGACTGGGAGGCGATCTTCCGCGCCTCGGAGGCCTGGAGCCACTGCGGCGACGCGTGCTTCGCGCTGGCTCGCAACCACGCCGGCCTGGTCGCCTCCACCGCGCAGACCTGGGAGGGCCTCTCCGGCCACTCGTTCCGGGCCACCATGACGTCGGTCTCGGGCGGGGCCCTCGGCATGCAGTACGCCATGGGCTACGCCAGCGACCTGGTCAAGAACATCTCCACCGCCTGCAAGCTCGCCGCGACGGGGATCGGCATGGCGCTCAACTTCATCGTCAACAAGCTGCTCAAGATGGCCGCGCAGGCCGCGACGCCGGTCCTCGGCTGGGCGGTGGGCGCGGTGACGCTCTACAGCGACATCGAGGCCATCGTGAAGAAGGTGAAGCTGATCTACACGATCATCGAGACCATCGCGACCGCGATCGAGGGCTTCGCCGAGGGCAAGATGGCCCTCATGGACAAGTACGAGGTCATCGCCGACGTGGTGTCGGGCTTCGGCCAGAGCGCCACCGCATGAGTGAGCCGGGTGCGCAGGCCGACCCCGTCCTGGCGCGGCTCGAGGCGCTGATCGGCGGCCTGGAGCGCGAGGCGCGCGCCTCCGAGCGCGAGCTCGCCGACAGCGACCGGGAGCGCGCCTCCGCGGCCCGCGACGGCCGGATGGGACCGGAGTGGCAGCGGGTCCAGCGGCGCATCGACGCCGGCGAGACGACGGTGCTCGACGTCTTCTCCGGTCGCGACGAGTCGCCCGAGGCCGTGCGGCTGCGCGAGCTGTCGCGGACCAATCTCCAGTCGCTGCGCGAGACGATGCCGCCGGACCTCGTCGAGGAGGTCGAGGACAGCGACGAGGCCTTCGACCGGATGCGCGAGCGCGTGGCGCGTCCGCCGCGGCGCGAGGTCGACGATGCCTGAGCCGACCGTCCGGCGCTGGTCGCGCCGCATCGTCCACCCGCGCCTGACCCTCACCACCACCGACGTCGAGGCCACGCTCCGGCAGGTCGAGGCGTGCCTGAACGACGAGGGCTTCCGCAGCACGCCCGCCGATGACGGGTTCCGCGCCAAGCGCCGTCCGTGGATGTCGTGGCTGGCCGCGGCCGCTGCGACCTCGTGCGTGGTCCTCGTCGAGCCGACGTCCCCGACCACGGTCGTCGTCGACGTCGAGGACACCGGCAACCACCCGGCGCCCGACAAGGTCGCCGAGGCCCTCACCGACGCCGTACGCCTCCTCGCCTCCGCCGGCGTCGAGGTGCAGGCGGGCGAGTGGCAGGCCGTCCCCTGAGCAGACCGCCCTTCCGGGTGCCCCGCTAGTGTCGAGGAATGGAGTTTCGATACCTCGGCAACAGCGGACTGAAGATCTCTGAGATCACCTACGGCAACTGGCTGACCCACGGGTCCCAGGTCGAGAACGACGTCGCCACGCAGTGCGTGCGCGCCGCGCTCGACGAGGGCATCTCGACGTTCGACACCGCCGACGTCTACGCCAACACCGCGGCCGAGACCGTGCTCGGCGAGGCCCTGAAGGGCGAGCGGCGCGAGTCGCTGGAGATCTTCACGAAGGTCTACTGGCCCACCGGCCCCGGCGGCAAGAACGACACCGGCCTGTCGCGCAAGCACATCATGGAGTCGATCAACGGCTCGCTCGAGCGGCTGCAGACCGACTACGTCGACCTCTACCAGGCGCACCGCTACGACACCGAGACGCCGCTCGAGGAGACGATGCAGGCCTTCGCCGACATCGTGCGCCAGGGCAAGGCGCTCTACATCGGCGTCAGCGAGTGGACCGCCGACCAGATCCGCGCCGGCGTGGAGCTGTCGAAGGAGCTCGGCTTCCAGCTGATCTCCAGCCAGCCCCAGTACTCCATGCTCTGGCGCGTCATCGAGGGCGAGGTCGTGCCGACCTCCGCCGAGCTCGGCGTCTCGCAGATCGTGTGGAGCCCGATGGCGCAGGGCGTCCTGTCCGGCAAGTACGTCCCCGGCCAGCCGCTGCCCGAGGGCTCGCGCGCCACCGACGACAAGGGCGGCGCCGACATGATCAGCCGCTTCATGAACGACGAGACCCTGTCCGCGGTGCAGGACCTCAAGCCGATCGCCGAGGACTGCGGGCTCACCATGGCCCAGCTCTCCATCGCCTGGGTGCTGCAGAACGACAACGTCGCCGCCGCGCTCGTCGGCGCCTCGCGCCCCGAGCAGGTGGCCGACAACGTGAAGGCGGCCGGGGTGAAGCTCGACGCCGACGTGATGAAGCGCATCGACGACGCCCTCGGCTCGGTCGTGATCAGCGACCCGGCCAAGACGGCCGAGGGTGCGCCGAAGGGTCGCGTGGCCTGAGGCCAGCCCCGGCGCCACCGGCCGCTCACCCCACCCGCGTCACCCGGTAGCGCACGAACGCCGGCACCGCGAGCGCGGCCAGCACGGTGAAGACCACGACCAGCACACCGCCGCCGGCCGCGGCGACCGCGGCCCCGGTGGCTGCCGCGGTGGTGCCGTGGGCCACGTCGGCGACCCGGGGACCGCCGGCGACCACGACGATGAAGATGCCCTGGAGGCGGCCGCGCACCTCGTCGGCGGCCGCCGACTGGAGCATCGAGGTGCGGAAGGCCGCGGACGCCATGTCCGCCGCCCCGCCGATCGCGAGCATCAGCACGGCGACGCCGAGCATCAGCGCAGGCGCGAAGGGCGCGAGCATCGCGGCGACGCCGAAGCCGATCATCGCCACGCCCCACACCAGGATCGCGACGATCACCGCGAGGCCCTGCCGCTCCACCCGCGACACCCAGCCCGACAGCACGCCGCCGACGACCGCGCCCGCGGGGATCGCGGCGAAGAGCAGCGCGAAGGCCAGCCCGCCCTCGCTGGGCCCGCCGAAGTCGACGTCGGCCATCTCCGGGAAGAGCGCGCGCGGCATCCCGAAGACCATCGCGATGATGTCGACGACGAACGACATCATCAGCACCGGCTGGGTCCGCAGGTATCGGAACCCGTCGATGACGGCGCGGATCCCCGGTGTCACCGTCACGCCCATCACCGGCAGCGGCGGGAGGCGTACGACGGCGCCGAGGGTCGCGAGCAGCGCGATCGTGTCGAGCAGGTAGAGCCAGGAGAAGCCGACCAGCGGGATCAGCGCCCCGCCGACGAGCGGACCGGCGATGCCGCCGGCCTGCATGACGGTCATGTTGAGCGAGTTGGCCGCCGGCAGCAGCTCCTGGTCGAGCAGTCGTGGCAGCAGCGCCGACCGGGTGGGCTGGTTGACCGCGAAGAACGCCTGCTGCACCGCGAAGAGGGACAGCAGCAACCACACGTCCTCGGCACCGGTCGCAGCCTGGATCCAGAAGCCGAGGCTCGTGAGGATCAGGCCGACCGTCGTGATGACCAGGAGCGTGCGCCGGTCGAAGACGTCGGCGAGCGCCCCGCCCCACAGGCCGAAGACGACCAGCGGCACCAGCCCGAAGACGCCGGTCAGGCCGACGTAGGCCGACGAACCGGTCATCGCGTAGATCTGCGCCGGGACGGCCACGACCGTGAGCTGGGCGCCGATGACCGTGATGATGTTGGCGCGCCAGAGGCGGCGGAAGTGCGGGTTCGCGAGCGGGCGGGTGTCCGCCAGCAGTCGCCTCTCCACCTGCGCAGGCTAGGTCACCGCGACCACGCCACCGGCACGGGTGCCCGCGGACGGACGGGTCCTAGGATCGGCGTACGGGACCGGTGCGGGGGTGGAGGACGTGATGGGCGCAGGACACGGGCACGGCCATGCGGGTGCCCGGCACCGCTGGCGCCTGGCCGTCGCCTTCGGTCTCGTCGGGTCGTTCTTCCTCGTCGAGCTCGTCGCCGGCCTCGTCAGCGGCTCGCTGGCGCTGCTCTCCGACGCCGGCCACATGGCCGCCGACGTCGTGGCGCTCGGCGCGGCCCTGGCCGCCACGAAGATCGCCACGCGCCGGGACGACACCGGTCGCCGCACCTACGGCTCCTACCGCGCCGAGGTCTTCGCCTCCGGCTTCACGGTGCTGCTGATGCTCGGGGTGGCGGCGTACGTCGTCGTCGAGGCCGTACGCCGTGTGGGTGAGGTGGTCGAGGTGTCCTCCGGCCCGATGCTGGTCGTCGGCGCCCTCGGCCTGCTCGTCAACGTCGTCTGCCTGGCGCTGCTGCGCGGCGGGTCGAAGGAGTCGATCAACGTGCGCGGCGCCTACCTCGAGGTGGTGGCGGACACCGCCGGCAGCGTCGGCGTCCTGGTGGCGGGTGCCCTCGTCGCGCTGACCGGCTCGACCAGCGCCGACACCCTGGTGGCGCTCGCGATCGGCGGGTTCGTGGCGGTGCGCGCGATCGTGCTCGGCCGCGAGGTGCTGGCCGTCCTGGGCCAGCACGCACCGCACGACGTGGACCTCGCCGCGGTGGTGCGCGACCTCGAGCAGGTCCCCGGGGTCGCGCAGGTGCACGACCTGCACGCCTGGACGCTGACGTCGGGGATGAACGTCGCCACCGCGCACCTCGTGCTCCGCGTCGGCGGCGACTCGCAGGTCGTGCTAGGTGCCGCCCGGGTGACGCTGCGCGAGGGCCACGGCATCGACCACGCGACCCTCCAGGTGGAGGTCACGCCCGCCCGCGAGTGCCACGAGGCGACGTGGTGACACACTGGCCGCCGTACGCGCCCGGTCCGCACGGCGCCACGAGACGAGGTGCACGTGTCCGAGGCAGTGATCGAGCATCCCGCGACGCCCACGCTCGCCAAGAGCGCCAACGTCCTGGCGAAGGGCGCGCTCGTGCTGCTCCTCGTCTTCGCGGTGGCCTACCCCGACCAGGCCAACCTGCGTGACAAGGCCGCCGGCATGCGGGCCATCGGCTACCCGCTCGTGTCCTTCACGATCCCGGTGCTGTGGTGGACGCTGTGGCGCGACCGGATGTCGTTCCCGTGGCTGCCCGACCTCCTCATCACGATCACCTGCTTCTCCGACATCCTCGGCAACCGGATGGACCTCTACGACACGGTCGTGTGGTTCGACGACTGGATGCACTTCGTCAACACCGGCCTCCTCGCCGCCGCGTTCGTCCTGCTGACCCTGCCCCGCGACGTCGGCTTCGGTCGTGTGCTCGAGCGCTGCCTCGCCTTCGGGGCGACCGTGGCGATCGCGTGGGAGGTGGCGGAGTTCTTCGCCTTCATCAGCCGCTCGACCGAGCGGGAGTTCGCCTACGCCGACACGCTCGGCGACCTTGCCCTCGGCACCGCCGGCGCCGTCGTCGCGGCCGTCGTCATCCACCGCGCCTGGCGCCGCGGGCACCTGGTGCACCCCCACCCCCTGCGCTGAGCCGACGATCCGGCGTGCCGGCACGGCGATCCCGACGGTCCGTCGGTGGCCGCGCCGCCCGCGCGGGAGCGAGGATGGGCGCGGCCCGACCGGACCCGAGGAGCGCACCGTGACCACCCAGCCCAGCACGAGCAACATGATCGGCGGCGTCGCCGGCACCGGCACGGGACCGGAGCAGTCGGTCGTCGACCCCTCGACCGGCGAGGTGATCTGGCGCTACCGAGCCGACGAGCCGGCCACGGTCGACGCCGCAGTCGCTGCGGCAGCGACGGCGTACGCCGAGTGGTCGCGCGCCACTCCCGCCGAGCGCTCCGGTGCGCTGGTCGCCCTCGCCGCGCACCTCGAGGGCATGGCGGAGGAGCTGGCGCAGGCCGAGACCGCGCAGACGGGCAAGCCGATCCGACTGAGCAGGGAGTTCGACGTGCCCGGCTCGATCGACAACGTGGCCTTCTTCGCCGGCGCGGCCCGCCGCCTCGACGGGCACGCGTCGGGGGAGTACTCCGCCGACCACACCTCGACGATCCGGCGCCAGCCGATCGGTGTCGTCGGGTCCATCGCGCCGTGGAACTACCCGCTCCAGATGGCGATGTGGAAGGTCCTGCCTGCGATCGCGGCGGGCAACACGATCGTGCTGAAGGCCGCGGAGAACACGCCCCTCACCACGCTGATGCTGGCCGAGGCCTGCGCCGCCGTGGGCCTGCCGGCCGGTGTCGTCAACGTCGTCAACGGTCCCGGACCGCTCACCGGCGAGGCGCTGGTGACCCATCCGGGGATCGCGATGACGTCCTTCACCGGATCGACCGCCGTGGGCCGCCACATCGCCGGCCTCGCCGCCGCCAACGGCACCCGCCTCCACCTCGAGCTCGGCGGCAAGGCGCCCTTCGTGGTCTTCGACGACGCCGACCTCGACGCCGCGATCCGGGGAGCCGTCGCCGCCAGCCTCATCAACACCGGCCAGGACTGCACGGCCGCGACCCGGGCGTACGTCCACCGCTCGCGCCTCGACGCCTTCGTCGAGGGTGTCGCGGACCTCATGTCACGCGTACGACTCGGCGCGCCGACCGACGAGACGACCGACCAGGGGCCGCTCGTGTCCTTCCGGCAGCGCGACAAGGTGGCCGCGATGGTGGAGCGCGCGGTCGCCGCGGGCGCGACGGCCGTCACCGGCGGCAGGGTGCCCGGCGGCGAGCTCGCCGACGGCGCCTACTACGAGCCCACGCTCCTCGTCGGGGCCGCCCAGGACAGCGAGATCGTGCAGGAGGAGACCTTCGGCCCCGTGCTGGCGGTGCTGCCCTTCGACTCCGACGACGAGGCGGTCCGCCTGGCCAACGACGTGCCCTTCGGGCTCGCCGCGTCGGCCTGGACCCGCGACGTCTACCGCGCGCAACGGGCCGCCCGCGAGATCGACGCCGGCACGGTGTGGGTCAACGACCACATCCCGATCATCTCCGAGATGCCGCACGGCGGGATGAAGGCGTCGGGCTACGGCAAGGACATGTCGAGCTACTCCTTCGAGGAGTACACCCAGGTCAAGCACGTGATGGCCGACATCACCGGCGTGGCCGCCAAGCCCTGGCACACGACGATCTTCGACCTCTGAGGTGCTGTCCGGCGACTGAGGGATCCCCGGTCACCCGGGGAAACTGGAGCCTCACCCCCGAAACTTCGGGGGGGAGGCTCCACTTTCCCCGGATATCCGGGGATCGCGACAGAGCCGGGAGGGCAACGCCTCAGGGCTCCATCCCCGTGAAGTAGACCTTGCGCAGGGTCTCGCGCACCGTCCAGGTGGTCCGGTCGCCGGCGCGGAGCCGGACGGTGGAGGAGGGGCCGAGCTCCAGCACGGTGCCGTCCTCGAACTCGACCGTCGCCGATCCGGACAGCACGACGAAGACCTCGTCGACCTCGACGTCGGTGGCGGTGCCGGGCGTCATCTCCCAGACCCCGACCTCGGCGCCCGCCACGGCGGCCAGCGCCCGCGAGCCGGCGTACGGGTCACCCTCGACGACCGTCGAGGGCTCGACCGGGGTCAGCCGACAGGGCTCGTCGACGTCCAACATCCGCTGCATGACGCCGATCCTGCCTCCGCGGGGACGCCGTCGGCAGGGACGTGGTGTCGGCTCAGGAGCGCGATCGCGACAGATCGTCGGCCAGCAGCGCGAGGTGCAGCGACAGCCGCACCTCGGGGTCGTCGAGGGCCATCGCGAGGACGCGCTCGATCTTGGCGAGGCGGTCGTAGAAGGCGGCGCGCGACAGGTGCAGGCTCGCTGCGGCGTCGGTCTTGCTCGTCGGGTGGTCCAGCAGCGCCCGCAGCGCCGGGAGCAGGCTGCCGCGGCCGACGGGACCCGCGTCGGCCTCGCGCAGTGCCCTCAGCTCGCGCTCGGCGAAGACCCGGATCCGCTCGTCGTCACCGAGGAGCGCGAGCAGGCCCCGCACGTGCAGGTCGGCGAGGCGGTGGACGACGGACGAGCCGTCGTCGGAGGTCGGGACCGCGTCGGCGACCTGCCCGGCCTCGAGCAGCGAGGTGTCGATGCCGTCGATCGTGTCGGTGGGCCGGCCGGCAGCCACCACCAGGGGGCTGAGCGTCTGCACCCGCGCGGCGATCCGGTCGGCGGCGGCGTCGGGGTCGGAGGTGGCCGGGACCGACAGCAGCACCCGCGCCTCGCGGTCCACCTCGCACACCAGAGCGGGCACCCGCAGCCCGTGCGCGGCGCGGACGAACGCCGAGACGACCTCGCCGGCGTCCTGCACCCGGCTCGCCAGCGGCGGGCGGGCCACCAGGCCGAGGAAGCGCCGGCGGCGTGTGGGGAACCCGGCCACCTCGCACCGCTCGAGCAGTCCCGGCGCGTCCGGGTCGCTCCGCAGCCCCTGCACCAGCTCGAGGTGGGTCCGGCGTACGACGTTGTCGCGGTCGCGGTCGTGCAACCGGTGCAGCGCCAGGGCGGCCGCCGCGCGCTCCGCGACCGCCACCAGCCGCTGGGAGGGCCGCTGGGGGGAGGCGATGACGAGCCGGCCCCAGTCGCGCTCGTCGCTGCCGAGTCGGGTCACCAGCCAGCCGAGCCGCTCGTCCCAGCCGGTGCGCCGGGCGAGGGTGACGCGCGAGGACCTGGCCTGCCAGTTGTCGAGGAAGCCGGCCGAGGGGGCGGTGCCGGTGAGGAAGTCGAGCGGGCGGTGCTCGGCGTTCTCGAGCACGACCGGCCCGCCCGTCAGGCGGCACACGGCGTCGAGGATGTCGGCGGGGCCCGCCTGGGCGAAGCTCAGCTCGGTGAAGGTCTCGTGGACGCGCTGCGCCTCGACGAGCTCGTCGAGCTGGACGTCGACGACGCGCTCGCCGATCGCCTGGGTGAGTGCCGCGAACCGGGTCTCGTGGGTGAGCACGACCAGCGGGACCGACTGCTCGCGGCAGGCCGCCACGAGCGCGGGTGGCACGGCGTCGCTCCACCGACGGCCGAGCTCGACCACCAGGCCGGAGCTCTCGGCCTCGGCCAGGTCCGCGGCGAAGCGCCGCCAGCCGTCCTCGTCGGCGTCGTCGGGGAGCCCGGTGCCCATCGTCAGCACCAGGTCCCCGGGGCGCAGCAGGGGCACCACGTCGCGCTGCTCGGTGGCGTGCGCCCACCGGATGGGGCGGGCCAGCCCGTCCTCGCCGGCCACCACCACCGGCTCGGCCCGCTGGAAGGCGGGGAGCTGCAGCGCTTCGGCGACGGTCAGCTGCGACATGGGACGAGTGTCCCAGACCTCCTCCGACGATGTGTCGCACTCTGGGCGCGGTCCCCGACGTTCTGGCGCCCGGCGTGCGCACGCGGGAGCGCCACACTCGGAGCACCGCAGCCGCTGCCCCACCACCGGAGACGAGCCCGTGCCCGCACGACCCGCGCCCACCGCGTACGAGCGGCACGCCCCCGACTCGCGGCTGGTCGAGCAGGCGCTGGCGCCCTCGCGCCAAGCGGTCTTCTGGCTCGAGGACTCCCACGACGTCCCGTCGACACCCCTGACCGCCTCGACCGGGGCCGACCTGGTCGTCGTCGGGGGCGGCTACCTCGGGCTCTGGACCGCGGTGCTGGCCAAGCGGCGCGATCCCGGCCGGCACGTCGTGCTGCTCGAGGCACAGCGGATCGGCTGGGCGGCGTCGGGCCGCAACGGCGGGTTCTGCGAGGCCTCGATCACGCACGGCGAGGCCAACGGGCGCGCGCGCTGGCCCGACGAGTACGACGTCCTCGACCGGCTCGGCCGGCAGAACCTCGACGCCTTCGAGGCCGACGTGGCGTCCTGGGGCCTGGACTGCCAGTGGGAGCGCACCGGGGTCGTCCACGCGGCCGTCGAGGAGCACGAGCTCGGCTGGCTCGGCCCCGACCGGCTGGACGCCGCGGGGGTCCGAGCGCTCGTCGACAGTCCCCTCTTCCTCGGTGGCCGCAAGGTCGCCGACGAGGCCGCGATGGTCCACCCGGCGCGGCTCGCGCACGAGCTGGCGCGGGTCGCCCGTGAGCTGGGGGTGGAGGTCCACGAGGGCTCCGCGGTGGAGGGGCTGTCACGCGACGCCTCCGGCCGGGTCCGCGTCGAGACCGCGCGTGCCACGGTGCTGGCCGACCGTGTGGTGCTCGCGACCAACGTCTTCCCCTCGCTGCTGCGCCGTGCCCGGCCGATGACGGTGCCGGTCTACGACTACGTCCTGATGAGCGAGCCGCTGACCGCGGAGCAGCGCGCCTCGATCGGGTGGGCCGGGCGCGAGGGGCTCGGCGACCTGGCCAACCAGTTCCACTACTCCCGGCTCACCGCAGACGACCGGATCCTCTACGGCGGCTACGACGCGGTCTACCACTTCGGCGGCCGGCTGAAGGCGCGCTACGAGGACCGGCCGGAGAGCTTCACCCGGCTCGCGTCGCACTTCCTCGCCACCTTCCCGCAGCTCGAGGGACTCTCCTTCACCCACCGCTGGGCCGGCGCCATCGACACGTGCACCCGGTTCGCCGCGTTCTACGGCCTCGCGCACCGCGACCGGGTGGCGTACGCCGCGGGGTTCACCGGGCTCGGGGTCGGCGCCACGCGCTTCGCGGCCGAGGTGCTGCTCGACCTGCTGGCGCACGAGCGGACCGAGCGGACCGAGCTGGAGATGGTGCGGCGCCGTCCGCTGCCCTTCCCGCCCGAGCCCGTCGCGGCGATCGGCATCAACCTCACGCGCCGCTCGCTCGACCGTGCCGACCACCGGCAGGGCCACCGGGACCCGTGGCTGCGGGTGCTCGACGCGGCGGGCCTGGGCTTCGACTCCTGAGCGACGGCCGGGCACCGGGGAGCGGCGACAAGGCGTCGACCTCGACGCGGCGATCCGACGGATCGTCGGGCGCTGTGCGCGGTCGGGACGGCGAGGATGGAGCCGTCCGCCCCACACCACCCAGGGAGCACCCGCATGACCACCTCGATCACGCACTGGGCGGACGGCCGTCGCCTCGACGGCGCCTCCGACCGGTGGGCCGACGTCACCAACCCCGCCACCGGTCAGGTCTCCGGCCGGGTCGCGCTCGCCGACGAGGCGGACGCCGCCGCTGTCATCGCGTCCGCGTCGCGCGCCGCCAAGGCGTGGGGGGAGGCCTCGCTGGCCGCTCGCACCCAGGTCCTGTTCGCCTTCCGTGAGCTGCTCAACAGCCGCAAGGGAGAGCTCGCCCACCTGATCACCGCCGAGCACGGCAAGGTCCACTCCGACGCGCTCGGCGAGATCGCCCGCGGCCAGGAGGTCGTGGAGTTCGCGTGCGGCATCTCCCACCTGCTCAAGGGCGGGCACAGCGACAGCGCGTCGTCCGGCGTCGACGTGCACTCCAAGCGCTCGCCGCTCGGCGTGGTGGGCATCATCAGCCCCTTCAACTTCCCGGCGATGGTGCCGATGTGGTTCTTCCCGGTCGCGATCGCAGCCGGCAACACGGTGGTCCTCAAGCCCAGCGAGAAGGACCCGTCGGCCGCCCTGTGGCTGGCCGAGCTGTGGAAGGAGGCCGGCCTGCCCGACGGCGTCTTCAACGTCCTCCAGGGCGACAAGGTCGCCGTCGACGCGCTCCTGGAGTCGCCGGACGTCGCGGCCATCAGCTTCGTCGGGTCCACCCCGATCGCGCAGTACGTCTACGAGCAGGCCAGCCGCCACGGCAAGCGCGTGCAGGCCCTGGGCGGGGCCAAGAACCACATGGTCGTCCTGCCGGACGCCGACCTCGACCTCGCCGCCGACGCCGCGGTCAACGCCGGCTACGGCTCCGCCGGCGAGCGCTGCATGGCGATCAGCGTGCTGGTCGCCGTCGAGCCCGTGGCCGACGACCTCGTCGCCCGCATCGCCGAGCGCACCCGCACGCTGTTGATCGGCGACGGTGGCACGAGCGCCACCGAGGCCGCCGGCAAGGACGGCGAGGCGGCCAAGGAGGCCGACATGGGTCCCCTGGTGACCCGTGCCCACCGCGACAGGGTCGCCGGCCTCATCGACTCCGGCGAGGCGGCGGGGGCCAAGGTCGTCGTGGACGGCCGCGACGTGCAGGCCCGCGGCGCCGAGGACGGGTTCTGGCTCGGGCCCACGCTCTTCGACCACGTCACCCCCGACATGGAGATCTACCGTGAGGAGATCTTCGGCCCGGTCCTCTCGGTCGTGCGGGTGGCGTCGTACGACGAGGCGGTCGCGCTGGTCAACGCCAACGACTACGGCAACGGCACGGCGATCTTCACCAACGACGGCGGTGCCGCACGACGCTTCGAGAACGACGTCGAGGTCGGCATGATCGGCGTCAACGTGCCGATCCCGGTGCCCGTGGCCTACTACTCCTTCGGCGGATGGAAGCGCTCGCTCTTCGGCGACACCCACGCCCACGGCACCGAGGGCGTGCACTTCTTCACCCGCGCCAAGGTCGTCACCACCCGCTGGATCAACCCCGCCGCCCGTCCCGAGGGCGGCCTCGAGCTGGGATTCCCCCGCAATGTCTGACACCACTGCCGCCCGGAGCGGCGTACGCACCTTCGACGACCCGGCGCGCGCCCACGAGCTCGACCGCCGCCACGTCTTCCACTCCTGGTCGGCCCAGGCCGCACTCGACCCGATGGTCGTCACCAAGGCCGAGGGCTCGCACGTCTGGGACGGCGAGGGCAACCGGCTGCTCGACTTCACCTCGCAGCTGGTCTTCACCAACCTCGGCCACCAGCACCCGCGCATCGTCGCGGCCATCCAGGAGCAGGCCGCGACGCTCTGCACGGTCGCGCCGGGCCACGCCAACGGTGCCCGCTCGGAGGCGGCGCGGCTGATCGCCTCCCACACGCCGGGCGACCTGGACCGGATCTTCTTCACCAACGGCGGCGCGGACGCCAACGAGCACGCCATCCGGATGGCCCGACTGCACACCGGTCGCCACAAGGTGCTCTCGACCTACCGCAGCTACCACGGCGGCACCCACCTCGCGGTCAACGTCACCGGCGACCCGCGCCGGTGGGCCAGCGACCACGGCTCGACGGGCACGGTCCACTTCTTCGGTCCCTTCCTCTACCGCAGCGCCTTCTCCGCCACGACCGAGGAGGAGGAGTGCCAGCGCGCGCTCGCCCACCTCGAGCAGGTCATCGCGCTCGAGGGCCCGGCCACGATCGCGGCGGTCATGCTGGAGTCGATCCCCGGGACGGCCGGCATCATGGTGCCGCCGCCGGGCTACCTCGCCGGCGTGCGCGAGCTGTGCGACCGGTCCGGGATCATGCTCATCGCCGACGAGGTGATGTCGGGCTTCGGCCGCGCCGGGAAGTGGTTCGCGATCGAGCACGGCGCCACGGACGGGGAGGTCGTGCCGGACCTGCTCACCTTCGCCAAGGGCGTGAACTCCGGCTACGTCCCGCTCGGTGGAGTCGCGATCAGCGGCGCGATCCAGCGCACCTTCGACGACCGGGTCTACCCCGGCGGACTGACCTACTCCGGCCACCCGCTGGCCTGTGCCGCGGCCGTCGCGACCATCGAGACGATGGAGGACGACGCGGTCGTCGAGCAGGCCGCGCGGCTCGGCGACGAGGTCCTCGGACCCGGGCTCGCGGAGCTGGCCGCGCGCCACGAGTGGATCGGTGAGGTGCGCGGCACCGGCGCCTTCTGGGCCGTCGAGATGGTGGCGGACCGCGCGACCCGCGAGCCGCTGGCGCCGTACGGTGCGAGCAGCCCGGAGATGAACGCGATCCTCGCCGCGTGCCGGCGCCGGGGGATGCTGCCCTTCGCCAACTTCAACCGCATCCACGTCGTGCCGCCGCTGACCATCACCCCCGACGAGGCGCGCGAGGGCCTGTCGATCCTCGACGCGGCGATCGGCGAGGTCTCGGGGAAGCAGCGATGAGCGCGCGAGCCTCTACGCTCGAGGGAGGGCGTCACCACGACGTCCGTCAAGAGCCAAGGAGCAGCACATGATCGGATTCCTCGTCGCCGGCCTCATCATCGGAGCGCTGGCCCGGCTCATCAAGCCCGGCAAGCAGAACCTGGGCATCCTCGCCACCCTCGGCCTGGGCCTCGTCGGCTCGGTGATCGGTGGCGTCATCGCCAACTTCTTCAACAAGGGCAGCATCTTCGAGCTCAACGTGCTGGGCTTCGTGCTCGCCGTCGTGTTCGCCGTCCTGCTGATCGGCGTGGCCGAGTCCGTGGCCGGCAAGAACAAGACCGCCTGAGCCACCGCAGCATCCACCGACGCCCCGGCCACGGCCGGGGCGTCGGTCATGTCCGGGGCTAAGTCGACCGGTCGGCTTGACTTTGCTCCCGCGGGCACGGTCCCATGCAGCCATGGGCACCGGCTCCCGCACGACCCGCGACGTCATCCCGTTGCGCGAGGCCGCGAGGACCTGGTTCGCCATCTCGCTCCAGACCTTCGGCGGACCCGCCGGGCAGATCGCGGTCATGCAGCGCACGCTCGTCGACGAGAAGCGCTGGATCGGGCAGCAGCGGTTCCTCTTCGCGCTGTCCTACTGCACGCTGCTGCCCGGGCCCGAGGCCCAGCAGCTGGCGACGTACGTCGGGTGGCTGCTCAACGGCGTGCGTGGCGCGCTGGTCGCGGGGATCCTCTTCATCCTCCCCGGCGTCGTGGCGCTGCTGGTGCTCTCGGGGATCTACGTCGCCTACGGCGACAGCACGCTCGTCGAGTCGCTCTTCCTCGGCCTCGCGCCCGCGGTCATCGCGATCGTGGTGCAGGCCGTGGTCCGGGTCGGCCGCAAGGGCCTCGGCCACCCGGCGCTGGTCGCGCTCGCGGTGCTGTCGTTCGTCGCCCTGACCTTCTTCGCCGTCCCCTTCCCGGCCGTGGTCGCCGTCGCGGCGCTCCTCGGCTGGCTGCTCGGACGCCGGATCCCGACCCTCACCCACCCGCCCCGCGCGGCCGTGGACGACGGCCCGGCGCCGTTGATCAGCGACGACGCGCTGCACTCCGAGCGCCCGAGCACCCGCCGATCCGCACTGGTCCTCGCCATCGGCCTCACCGCCTGGTTCGCCCCCGTCGCGCTCGCTGCTGTGCTGCTCGGGCGCTCGAGCATCTTCGTCGACCAGGGCCTCTTCTTCTCCGGGGCGGCCGTGGTCACCTTCGGCGGGGCGTACGCCGTCCTGGCCTACGTCGCCCAGCAGGCGGTCTCGGTCTACGGCTGGCTGGCCCCGGGCGAGATGGTGCGCGGCCTCGCGCTCGCCGAGACCACCCCCGGACCGCTGGTGATGGTGGTGCAGTTCGTCGCCTTCGTCGGCGCCTACCGCGCGCCGGGCGGGGTCGACCCGTGGGTGGCGGCGGTGCTCGCCGCGCTGCTCACGACGTGGGTGACCTTCGTGCCGTGCTTCCTCTTCATCCTGCTCGGCGCGCCCTACGTCGAGCGCCTGCGCGGCAACCGCGACCTCGCCGCCGCGCTCGCCGGAATCACGGCGGCGGTCGTCGGGGTGATCGCCAGCCTCGCGGTCTTCTTCGCCCTCCACACCCTCTTCGCCGACACCGCCCGCCTCACCGCGGGCCCGCTCGACGTGGAGTATCCCCTGCTCGCCTCCCTCGAGTGGCCGTCGCTGGCGATCACCGTGCTGGGCTGCGCGCTGGTCTTCTGGCGCGGGTGGTCGGTGCTCCCCACGCTCGGCGCCTGCGCGCTGGCCGGCGTCGTGCTCGGCCTGGCGCTCGCCGCCTGAGGGGCGTACGCCGCACCGGTTGCGGCGGTGGGCGAGGATCTGCGCATGACGAGTGACGAGGCAGCGGCCGAGGCTCCGGGGTCGACGACCGGCCCTGGGCTCGGTCCGTGGGTCGCCGCCGCACTGGTCTTCGGCTCGTCGGCGGCGGTGCTGGTCGTCGAGCTCGTCGCGCTGCGGCTGCTGGCGCCCTACTTCGGCCTGACCCTCGAGACGAACACGATGGTGATCGGCCTGGCCCTGACCGCCATCGCCGCAGGCACCTGGGCCGGCGGGTGGAGCGCCGACCGCGTCGCGCCACGGCACCTGCTCGGCCCGCTGCTGGGCATCTCCGGCGCCGCGGTCGCGTTGACGCCGACGCTCGTGCGCGGCGCGGCGGCCTCCGGCAGCCCCGGGCTGCTGCTCCTCATGGCCACCCTGTCGATCCTCGTGCCGGGCGCGTTGCTGTCGGCGGTGACGCCAGTGGTGATCAAGCTGCGCCTCACCAGCCTCCAGCAGACCGGCAGCGTGGTGGGCCACCTCTCCGGCGTCGGCACGGTGGGGGCGATCTTCGGCACCGTGGTGACCGGCTTCGTGCTGATCTCGCGGGTGCCGGTCAGCGGGATCCTCGTCGGCCTCGGGGTCGCGCTGCTCGTGGCGGCGGTGGCGGTGCAGGTCGCCGGGCGTCGCGGCCGCAGCGATGTCGTGCTGGCGCTCGTCGTGGCGCTGGCCGGGCTCGGCGCGGCGGCGGCGCCGAGCGGCTGCGACACCGAGACGACCTACCACTGCCTCGCGATCACCACCGACCCCGAGCGGCCCACCGGCAGGACCCTCGTGCTCGACGGGCTGCGGCACTCCTACGTCGACGTCGAGGACCCGACGCACCTCGAGTTCGCCTACGTCCAGGCGATGGCCTCGGTCACCGACACGGCCTTCGCCGAGGCCGAGCCGCTCGAGGCCTACCACCTCGGCGCCGGCGGCCTCACCCTGCCGCGCTACCTCGCCACCACCCGTCCCGGCACCAGCAGCCGGGTGTCGGAGATCGACGCCGGTGTGGTCGAGGCTGACGTACGCCTCCTCGGCGGCTCGCTGCCCGAGGGTGTCGTGGTCGACGTCGAGGACGGCCGCCTCGCGATCGACGACCTCGGGCCCGCCGCCCTCGACCTGGTGGTGGGAGACGCCTTCGGTGGCGTCAGCGTGCCGTGGCACCTCGCGAGCGTCGAGGCCGTCGGCGGCCTGGAGGAGGCACTGACCGCGGACGGGGTCTACGTCGCCAACGTCATCGACTTCGGTCCGCTCGACTTCGCCCGGGCCGCGGTCGCGACGACGGCCGAGGTCTTCGACCACGTGGCGCTGCTCGCCGAGCCGTCGTCGCTCGCCGGGGAGGAGGGGGGCAACCTGGTCGTGGTCGCCTCGGCGTCACCCCTCGACGTCGCCGCGATCGAGGACCGGATGGCCGAGCGCGACCTCGCCTGGGGTGCGCTCGAGGGCGAGGACCTCGACGCGTGGGTCGGCAGCGCCCCGGTGCTGCGCGACGACTACGCCCCCGTCGACCAGCTGCTCACGCCCTACGCCCGCTGAGCCCGGGCCACCGCGCCCGGACGCGGGCAAGGTCACATCGCCCGCGTATTGGATCGTTCCAAGGACTTCGGCACACTGGAGACATAAGTCCCCCCACCCCGAGGAGAACGAGATGCGTCTGATCGACGAGCTCGCCGAGCTGCACGACCACTACGCCCGCCTGGTCGAGGCCGCGGTCGCCCGCGACGACCTCGCCGCCGCCGGGTCCCTGGCGCAGGGCTACGAGGACGACGCGATCCAGCTCATGGCCGAGCGCGAGAACCTCACCCACCTGCTCCCCATCCAGCGCGGTGGTCGCCCCGAGAGCGCGCTGCGCGGAGCCGTACGCCGCCTGCTGCCCGGGCGCGCCGCCTGAGCAACGTCGCAGTGCGGTGATCCTGGTGCGGCTGACGAACCGAGGACACCGCACGGCTGAGCCCTACTCCAGGGCTTCGCCCGCCTCTTCGGGCAGCAGCATCTGCCCGACCATCGGCACCACGTCGGCGATCGAGTCGACGACCATCGTGGGCCGGTAGGGGAAGTCCTGCACCTGGTGGCGCTCGGTCGCGCCCGTCGCGACGAGGATCGTGCGCAGGCCCGCCTCGAGGCCGCTGATGATGTCGGTGTCCATCCGGTCGCCGATCATCACCGTCGTCTCCGAGTGCGCCTCGATGCGGTTGAGCGCGCTGCGCATCATCAGCGGGTTGGGCTTGCCGATGAAGTAGGGCTGGCGGCCCGTGGCGGTGCTGATCAACGCCGCCACCGACCCGGTCGCCGGCAGCATCCCCTGGGCGCTCGGACCGCTCGGGTCGGGGTTGGTGGCGATGAAGCGCGCCCCGTCGTTGATCAGCCGGATGGCGCGGGTGATGGCCTCGAAGGAGTAGGTCCGGGTCTCGCCGAGCACGACGTAGTCGGGGTCCTGGTCCGTCATCACGTAGCCGATGTCGTGGACCGCCGCGGTCAGCCCGGTCTCGCCCACGACGTACGCCGAACCTCCAGGGCGCTGGTCGTCGAGGAACTGCGCGGTCGCGAGCGCCGAGGTCCAGATCGACTCCTCCGGCACGTCGATGCCGCTGCTGCGCAGCAGCCGCACGCGGAGGTCGCGCGGGGTGAAGATCGAGTTGTTCGTCAGGACCAGGAAGGGGATCTCCTGCTCGCGCAGGGCGCCGATGAACTCCTTCGCCCCCGGGATCGGGTCCTCCTCGCGCACGAGGACCCCGTCCATGTCGGTCAGCCAGGTGCGGACGGGGCGGGAGTCGGTCACGGAGCCATTGTGTCGTGAGTCGGCGCCGCGTGCACCGGGTGGCTGCGCTCGAGCTTCGCGCCCTCCACGTCGACGTCGGGCAGGATCCGGTCCAGCCAGCGCGGCAGCCACCACGCGTGCTCGCCGAGCAGGTGCATCGCGGCCGGGATCAGCACCATCCGCACCACGAAGGCGTCGAGCAGCACGCCGAAGGCCAGGCCGAAGCCGATCGGCTTGATGGTCGCGTCGTGGGAGAAGATGAAGCCCGCGAAGACGGAGATCATGATGATCGCCGCGGCCGTGACGACCGCCCGCCCGGCGTTGAGCCCGTGCTGCACCGCGACGCGTGCCGGGGCGCCGTGGGCGTACGCCTCCCGCATCCCGGAGACCAGGAAGAGCTGGTAGTCCATGGCGAGGCCGAAGAGGATGCCGGTGGCGATGATCGGCAGGAAGCTCAGCACCGGCCCGGGCGCGTGGACGCCGAAGAGGTCGCTGAGGAAGCCGAGCTGGAAGATCGCGGTGATGCCGCCGAAGGTCGCGAGCAGCGACAGCACGAAGCCGAGCGTGGCGGTGAGTGGGACCAGGATCGAGCGGAAGACCACGACGAGGATCAGCAGCGAGAGGCCGACGACCAGCGCGAGGTAGACCGGCAGCACGTCGGAGAGCTTGTCCGAGATGTCGATGCCGGCGCTGGCGTTGCCTGCCACGCCGAGGGTGGCCTCGCCGCCGGCGGTCGACGGAGTGAGGTCGCGGAGGTCGTCCACCAGGCGGCCGGTCGCCTCGCTGGAGGGCCAGTAGGCCGGGATGACCTGGAAGGCCAGCGCCTCTGCGTCGCGCGAGGCGCCGATCGGGACGACCGCGACGATCCCGCCCACGTCGTCGATGGCCTGGCCGATCGCGGCCTGCTGGGCGAGCAGGTCGTCCTCGGCGACCGGCGCGGGGAGGTCGGCGACGACGAGCAGGGGCCCGTTGAAGCCCTCGCCGAACTTGTCCGCCTGCACCTCGTGGGCCAGGAAGCCGGACGAGTCCTCCGGCTGGGTGGAGCCGTCCGGCAGTCCGAGCCGCATCTGCGTGGCGGGCGCGGCCAGAACCAGCAGGGCGACGATCCCGAGGGCGAGCACGGTCAGTGCGTGGCGGGTGGTCATCGGCGTGTCCCGCTCGGTGATCGCGGCGTCGTCCGGCGCCTCGTCCCCTGCGGCGAGTCGGGCGCGCTCGCGCTTGCGCAGGATGCGAGGCCCGACGAGGCCGAGGACGGCCGGGGTGAGGGTGACGGCCATGAGGATCGCGACGAGCACGGCGACGGCGCCGACGGTGCCCATCAGCCCGAGGAACCCGACACCGGTGACGTTGAGGGCGAGCAGCGCGACGATCACCGTGACGCCGGCGAAGACGACCGCGTTGCCCGAGGTGCCGTTGGCCAGGCCGATCGAGTCGTGCAGGTCGGCGCCCTGCATCAGCTGGCGGCGGTGCCGGTTGATGATGAAGAGGGAGTAGTCGATACCGACCGCGAGGCCGAGCATCACTCCGAGCACCGGCGTGACGGAGACGAACTCCACCAGCCCGGAGAACGACAGGGATGCCAGGGACGCCACGCCCACGCCGAGCAGGGCGGTGACGAGCGGCAGCGCCGCGCCGAGCACGGTGCCGAGCACCAAGAAGAGCGCGATGGCCGCGATGACCACGCCGGCGATCTCACCCGGGCCCAGGATCGACGGCACCGTCTGGGCGATCTCCTGCGAGGGGTGGAGCTCGACGCCCTCGATGTCGGCGTCGGCGACCAGGCCCTCGATCTCGGTCTTCACCTCGGCGGTGAGCTCGTTGATCGGCACCGTGAAGGTCACGTTGGCCACGGCGGCCGAGCCGTCCTGCGACACCGTGCGGTAGCCGGCGGACAGGTCCGACAGCACCACGCCCACCTCGAGCGGTGCGGACTCCTGCTCGACCCGCTCGCGCTGCCGGTCGATCTCGGCCTGGCCCTCGTCGAGCTGCTGCTCGGCGTCGACGAGCTGGGCGCGGATCGATCGCAGGGTGCCGTCCTCGCGCGCCTGCGCCCGCTGGTCGGCGATCGCCTCGCGGCCGGCGTCGACCTGGGCCTGCGCCCCGTCGAGCTGGGCCAGTCCGTCCTCCAGCTGCTGCTGGCCGTCGGCGACCTGCTCCGCGGAGGAGTCGAGCTGCTCCTGGGTGGCGAAGGGGTCGGCCACGTCGGAGACGTCGTCGACCTCGCCGATCCGGTCGAGGAGCGCAGTGAGCTCGCGCTGCTGCGCCTCGGTGAAGGCCGAGCCGTCGCTCGTCTCGGCGACGATCGTGCCGTTGCCGCCCCCGGCGCCGTCGAAGTCGCGCTCGAGCTGGCCGGAGACCCGTGTGGTGGGGGTGTCGGGCAGCGTGATCGACGACGACAGCGCGCCGGCGAAGGACACGTACGTCACCACGGTGACCACCAGCACGCCCAGCCAGGCGCCGATCACGGTCCAGTGGCGCCGCGCGGCGAAGCGACCGATGCGGAAGAGGAGCTCAGCCATGTCGGGTGACGGCCTTTCGGGGGTGGGTCTTCGGGGTCGGGGTGGGTCAGCCGGCGTGGCCGGCGCGGAGCCGGTGCAGCAGGCGGTCGAGCAGCCGGTCCCAGGCGGCGCGGGCGTCGGGGGACACCCGGGTGGGAGGTGCGGGCTGCTCCTCGAGCCAGTGGCGCGCGATGGTCGCGAGGCCGCTCGTGAGCAGGGTCAGGGTGAGCTCGAGGTCGAGCGGGTCGAGCCCCGGTGCGCGCTCCAGCAGGCGCTCGCGCAGGCGGCCCGCGACGTGCTCGAAGGCGGTGCGTGAGATCGCGTCCGCGCGCTCGTCGGCGACGTCGGGACCGCCGAGCACGTGCTGGATCGTGACGATCGCCGTCGGGAGGTCGACGTCGCGGGTGGCCTCGCAGACCGCGTCGAGCGCGGCCGGGCCGCCGGCGGGGCCTGCGGGCAGGTCGGTGTTGCCGCGGTCGACGCCCGCGAGGAGGTCGGTGGTGACCTCGGCGAGGATCTGCTCGCACACTGCGACCAGCAGCTGGTCGAGGCCTGCGAAGTGGTTGAAGACCGTGCGGCGCGACACCCCCGCGAGCGTGGCGACCCGGTCGACGGTGAACCCGTCGGCCCCGTGCTCGGTCGCCAGCGCGCGTGCCGCGTCGACGAGGGCGCGGTGGCGCTGCTCGCGCAGGGGGACGTGCTGGTCGACCGGGCTCACGGAGGAAGTGTTGCACTCAGTGCAAAAAGGCGGTGGTCAGCCCCCGAGCAGCTCGCGCATCGTCGCGACCTCCTCGGTCTGCGCGTCGGCGATCTGCCCGGCCAGGTCGACGGCCGGCTCGAAGCGGCCGCCCTCCTGCTCGGCGCGCGCCATCTCGACCGCGCCCTCGTGGTGCTCGATCATCATCTCGAGCCACATCTGCTGGAAGTCCGCGTCGGCGGAGCCCTCGAGGGCGTCCATGTCCTCGGCGCTCATCATCCCCGGCATGTCGGACCCGTGGTCCTCCATGTCGTCCATCGTCTCCGACATGTCGCCCATGTCGTGACCGGCGTTGGCGTGGTCGCGCATGGTCTCGGGGACCGGCTCGTCCCAGTCGGTCAGCCAGTCGGCCATGGTCTCGATCTCCGGTGCCTGCGCGGCCCGGATCTCCTCGGCCAGTGCCTGGACCTCGGGGTCGAGCGGGCGGTCGAGCGTCAGGTCGACCATCGAGAGGGCCTGCGCGTGGTGCTGGATCATGTCGGTCGCGAAGGCGACGTCGGCGTCGTTGTGCTCGGTGGGGCTGGTCTCGACGGTGCGGGCGGCCTCGGTGTCGTCGCCGCAGGCGGTGGCGCCGAGGGCGAGGGCCAGGCCGAGGGACAGGGCGCCCAGGGTGCGGGGCATGGTGCGGGTGGTCGTGCTCATGTCAGGGGTTCTCCAGGTCGGGTGGGTCGGGACGGCAGGCGGCAGCGGCAGCCGCACGTGCGCCCGGTGGGGGTCGCAGGGCAGCCGCGGCGTACGCCGATCAGCACCTGATGACGGAGAACTGCCACGCCGGCGGTGGGCCGGCGGCACGCACCCAGGACCGGACGGTCGCGGTGGGTGCAAGGGGTGCGAAGGCCCCGACGAGCCTGACCGGGCGCACGATGCGGACCAGCAGGCCCGCGAGGAGCAGCAGGGCGGCGACGGCCAGCATGGCGGCACACAGCATGAGCAGGTGGTCGGCGTGGT
The DNA here is from genome assembly GCA_964021995.1 of Nocardioides furvisabuli. Classification (GTDB taxonomy): domain Bacteria; phylum Actinomycetota; class Actinomycetes; order Propionibacteriales; family Nocardioidaceae; genus Nocardioides; species Nocardioides furvisabuli_A. The sequence continues at coordinate 122,934 of CAXHZJ010000003.1, forward strand.
GGCCCGACCCCTCCTGGGGCGCCGAGGTGGCGGGCGCGCCCGTCGCGGACCCGTGGGTGTCGCCGTGACCGGCGGCGTGGTCCCCCTGCGCCGCGGCCGGGGCGGCGGCGTACGCCTCCGACGACGGGCCGTGGAGGGTGAGCGCGTGCATCCCGAGGATGCCGACCACGAGCGCCGCGACCAGCGCCGCGAGGGCGGCGCGGTGCGGGGCGGGGGTCGGGCGGCTCATCGACCCCGATGCTACGGGCGCCGCTCCAGCCCGGACCGTCAGGCCAGGCCGGGGCAGCCCATCATCGCGCCGTGGGCGGCGCTGACGCCGAACCACGTCGAGAGGCGCTCAGTCATCCAGCGGATCTCGCGCACCTGCTCGGTGCGGATCGTGCGCGCCAGGTCGGCCACCTCGTCGTGCTCGGCAGTGCCGTGGACCAGCAGGCGCCGCGACATCATCACCGCGGCCATGTGGTGCCCGACCATGTCCTCGAGGAAGGTCCGGTCGAGCCGGTCGCCGACGAGGCCTGACAGGTCGCGCATCATCGGCGCGTACGCCGTGTCGGCCGGCTCGTCGGCGTACCACTCGTCGAGCCACGCCTCCATCTGCTCGACCTGCGCGGTCTGGGAGGAGACGATGCCCGCTCCGAGGGCGCGCATCGCCGGGCGCTCGGAGCGGGCCAGCTCACCGGCCATCTCGATCGCCTCGTCGTGGTGGGCCACCATCTCCCGGAGGAAGCCGGCCTCGTCGTCGGCGGTCCATGCGCCGGCCATCCCGCCGCCGCCAGCGCCGTAGCCCATCGCGCCGCCCATCGACCAGGCACCGGCGTCCCGGTGCGGCATCCACCCGTCGTCGTCACGCAGGAGTGCCACCCCCGCGACCACCAGGGCGAGCACCGCGACCGCGGCGACGACGCCGCTCCACATCCGTCCCATGACGCACCTCCAGCAGGTGCTTCCAGACTGGGTCCGGGAACGGGTCGCCGCCAGTGCCGAAGGGCCCGGGGATCAGGGGCGTGCGGTGCGTCCGCCCACGATGGTGTTGCCCGACCAGACGTTGGTCGCCTTGGCCTCCCAGTCGTCGGCCACGCCGGCGCCGGACTTCGGCTTGCCGAAGCGGTTGTCGAGGATGCGGATGTGCCCGGCGTCCTCGCCGTTGAACTTCAGCGAGTACCAGAACAGCCCGGCGGGGAAGTAGTTGTGCTTGACGAGGTTGTGGTGCGGAGTGCCGAACTCCTCGTACATCACCAGGTTGCCCGAGCAGCCGCCGTCCGGGTCGGGCACGCCGTCACGGTCCTCGTCGGAGCGCGGGTTCGGCTCGCACCAGATGGTGTTGTGCTTGAGCTTGCCGTTGCGCAGGATCCGGACGCCGGAGGCGTGCTCGCCGAAGCCGTGGATGTAGGACCGCTTGATGGTGCACGCGTTGTGGCACTCCGCGCCGGACTCGGTGCCGTGCAGGTAGGAGCGCTTGACGACGTAGTGCGAGGAGCTGATCGGGCGGAAGTCACTGCCGCTCGGCGTGCTGATCTCGGAGTCGACGACCGTGACGCGGATCGGGTCGTCGCCCTCGGGGTCGGAGACCACCGTGGGCTCGTAGTCGTCCTGCGTGCCCACGAGGACGGACCCGTTGACCAGCGAGCGCTCGATGAGGACGCCGGTGGTCTTGACGTGCAGCTGGTCGCACGTCACCGTCTTCTCGCGGATGACGGTGCGGGGCTTGGTGATGGTGCACGGGCCGCGGTAGGGCGACAGCGAGGTGCCGCGAGGGACGCCCACGCTGGTCGGCGTCGGCGGCCACGTACGCGCGCGCTTCGCAGCTGCACCGGACGGCGCCGCGGCCTGCGTGACGGTGCCGGACGACCGGTCGCCTGCGTCGGTGCCCGCCTGCGCCTGCCCCGTCGTCGTACCTCCGAGGAGGACGACGGCCCCCGCCATCAGTGGCACCACTGCCCTCCGCAGTGATGATCGCCAGGTGTGGGTGGTGTTCGTCGAGAGGCGCATGTGCTCCATTTCCCGGGTCGGTGGATCTCCAGCGGACAAGTCGTCCAGCATCCGCGCGAGGTGCGGGGACGGTCAATCGCCAGACGTCCCCCATATGGGGTAAATCAGGGTCCTCGTGGGGCCGACGACACCTGGCGGGGTGGGTGTGGCAGTTGCGCCGTTCTGCTGCGCACGCCGTCTGCGTCGACGACACTTCCGGAGGCCCGCCCGTGACCAGGTCTCACCAGGGGGAAGTGTGCTCAAGCGTTGGACTCTGTCACTGCTCACCGCGGCGAGCCTGCTGCCCGTCGTGGCCGCGACGGCCGCCGCGCCGGCCGCGGGAGTCGCCGCTCCGGTCGCCGCCGCGAGCGAGGAGTGCGACCCCTACGTCGACCCGTGGGACCCCGCGTGCGCCGCCTTCGACACCGACGGCAACGGCGTGCTGTCGCCCCGCGTCCGCTTCACCTGGCCGACGGAGACCTCCACGACCCCGGGCGCCACCCTGGTGGCCACCGCGACGGCGCACGACCTGTTCCGTCCGGTCACGGTGACCTTCACGCGACCGGTCTCCCGTGACGACCCCTGGGGTGACGAGATCGTCTTCGCCACCGCGACGCTGGCCCCCGGCGCGTTGTCGGCACAGGTGGCCATGCCGGTGGGTGAGCCGGGGACCGACCACTTCTCGGCCGAGGCCGTCGACTCCGCCGGACGCTTCCTCGGCGACGGGTCCTACCGGGTCACAATCGGTCGCTACGCGTCTGCCCTGGCCGCCGAGCTGCCCGGTCCGCGCACGGTCGGTGCCGGCGCCGCGTCGCAGCAGGTCACCGGCACCATCTCCGGCGGCGAGCGCGTGGTGGTGGTCCAGGTCCGCGCCCGCGACGGCGCGTGGGTCGACGTCGCCACGGGCCGCTCGTCGGCCTCCGGCGCGTTCTCCGTCCCGGTGCCGACCTACTGGGTCGGCAGCCACACCTTCCGCGTCCACGCCCCCGCCACCACGCTGCTGACCGAGGCCTCGAGCGGCCCGGGCTCGATCAAGGTGCGCCGCAGCTATCGCCCGACGGGTTCGACCCAGCACGCCCTGCTCGGCGGCAGCGAGCGGTGGAACGCATGCACGCCGATCCGGTACGCCGTCAACCCGGCGCGGATGCGCAAGCGCGGCAAGGCCGACCTGCGCCACGCGCTGCGCGAGGTCTCCGCGGCCACGGGCCTGAGGTTCGCCTCCGCCGGCACCACGTCCCACCTGCCGCGACCCGGCCGCTACCCCGACTACCCCGACGGGATCGACCTCATCGTCGCGTGGGCCTCGGCCAGGCAGGTGCCCCTGCTCACGGGCAGCACCATCGGGATCGGCGGGTCTGCGACGACCAACGGCCAGCGCGTGCTGGGCGCGGTCCTCATCGACACCGAGTCGATCCGCCGCACGCCTGCCGAGCTGCGACGGATGTGGCGCGAGGTCATGCTCCACGAGGTCGGCCACGTGGTCGGGCTCGACCACGTCGGCGACCGCCGCCTCGTCATGTACCCCACCGTCGGTGGCGGCACCAACCGCTTCCGTGACCGCTTCAACAGGGGTGACCTGACCGGCCTGGTGAAGCTCGGTGCCGGCGCGGGAGGGTGCACCGGTGAGACGGAGTACCTCCGCGGCGCTGCGCGGACGAGCCTGCAGCGGCCCGACGCGCCGGTGCGCTGGGTGTGGGACCGCTGAGCGACTGATCCCGCGGCTCAGCCGGACGTGCCGAGCACGGCCGCGACGATGTCGTCGAGGGTCTGGCCCTCGACCATCTCGCCGTCGACGAGGACGGCGGGGATCGAGGTGATGCCGTCCTGGAGCGCGGTCTCCGTCGCCTCGCTCACCCACGCCTCGAACGCCATCGACTCGATCCCGGGTCGCACACGCGCCTCGTCGGCGCCGGCCTCCACGGCCAGGGCGACGAGGTCGTCGCTGTCGGGAAAGGGACCGGTCTCCGAGGGCTGGTCCTCGAAGAGGAGGGCGCGGAACTCGGCGGCGACCTCGGGGCCGTCCGAGTCCAGCACCACCGCGAGCGCGTTGGCCGACCGTGGCGAGTAGTCGCTGATGCGCTCGAGGAAGCCGAGCGGCCGGTGCTCGACCATCACCTCTCCCGCGTCGATCGCGGCGTCGAGCCGGTCGCCGACCTCTTGCTGGAGCTGTCCGCAGAAGGGACAGAGGAAGTCCTCGTAGATCACGACGGCCCGCGGTGCCGAAGGATCCCCGAGGACGAGGCCGAAGTCCGCGCTCGCCCCTGCCGGTGGTCCGTCCGCCGGTCCCTCCACGACCGGGGGCTCGACCGTCGGCGAGGCGCTCGCGGCCGGGTCGGTGGCGGTGTCCTCGTCGCCCGACGTCAGCACGGCGTACACCCCGATCGGGAGGACGATCAGCAGGACGAGGCCCACCAGCGCGCCGATGACCAGGCCTCTCACGCTGATTCCCCGCGCCGGTGCTGCCCTGTGGTCCGGCTCGGGGTGGCCGTCGGGCATGGCCGGAGGGATGTGGTCGGGCGTCGTCATGGGTCGTCCTCGGTCCGGGGTGGAGCTCCGGACGTTAGCCCCTCGAAGCGCCCGACACGTGCAGATCGGGCCGGTCCCAGGAGGGACCGGCCCGATCAGTCGGCGGTGGCGGTGGGATTTGAACCCACGGTGGGTTTGACCCCACACAACATTTCGAGTGTTGCACCTTCGGCCGCTCGGACACGCCACCGCGCGGAACATTACCGGAGGCCCGCCGCCAGCCGAAAACCGGCGTCGCCCACACGATCGGTCCACGATCGGGGCGGCGCCATGGTCAGGGACGGCGTACGGCGGTAACTTTCGCCGCACGCTTGTGCTCGCGCCTTCGCGAGAGGGAAGGAGCGTGGCTGACCATGACCGCCGTACGCCGTGTCCGAGATGTTGCGAGGTCCGCCCTGCCCAGGTCGGTGGGGGAGCGGCTGCCGGCCGCGCCGCCGCAGGAGGTGACCGAGCTCCTCCACGACAAGCGCTTCCAGCGCGCCGTCGCGGAGGCGGCCCAGGAGCAGGGCCGTCCCGAGGAGGAGGTCTGGTCGGAGGTCAAGGGCTACCTCCACGAGATGTCGGCGGCCCACGACGACCGCACCTCCCAGGGCTGGGCGCGGATGGGCGAGTGGTTCCTCCGGGCGTACGACGTCCTGGTCGACGAGGACGACATGCAGGAGCTCAAGCGGCTCGACCGCTCGCACAGCCTCGCGCTCGCCTTCAGCCACCGCTCCTACCTCGACGGCATGGTGATCCCCAACGCGCTCTCGTCCCGGCGGTTCTCGCCGACCTACACCTTCGGCGGCGCCAACCTGAACCTGCCGATCATCGGCACCGTGGCCAGTCGGACCGGCCTGATCTTCATCCGACGTTCGACGCAGGAGATCCCGGTCTATCGCCTCGCGCTGCGCTCCTACATCCGCCAGATGGTGACCAACAAGCGCAACATGGCGTGGTCGATCGAGGGCGGCCGCACGCGCACCGGCAAGCTGAGGCCCCCGGTGCACGGCATCCTCAAGTACCTCACCGACAGCGTCGACGGCGACGATGCCCCCGACGTGCAGGTCGTCCCGATGGCGGTGGTCTACGACCAGCTGCACGAGGTCTCGCTGATGACCGAGGAGGCGCGCGGCGGCAGCAAGACGCCCGAGGACTGGCGCTGGCTGGTGCGCTTCGCCCGGCTCCAGCGCAACCGGCTCGGCCGTGCCTACCTGACCGTCGGCGAGCCCTTCTCGCTGCGCGAGCGGATGCAGGCGCTCGCGGACGAGGGCGTCACGGGACACCAGGCGGTCGAGCGGATCGCGCTCGACATCTCCCACCGGCTCAACCGCGCGACCCCGGTCACGGTGACCGCGATCGTCTCGCTCGCGCTCCTCGGTGCCGATCGCGCGCTCACGGTCGACGAGGTGCTCGACACCGTCGAGCCGCTGGCCGCCTACATCGACGCGCGCAACTGGCCCGTCGCCGGTGCCGCCGACCTGCGGGACCGCGCGACGATCCGTCGCGCGCTCGCCGAGCTGGCGCGCAGCGGCGTGCTGACGGCGTACGACCAGGGCACCGAGCCGGTCTGGAAGATCGGCGACGACCAGCACCTGGTGGCCGCGTTCTACCGCAACACCGTGATCCACATCCTCGTCGAGCGTGCGATCGGCGAGCTCGCGCTGCTGACCGTCTCCGAGCTCGAGCCGGACGCCGAGCTGCCGCAGGGCGGCACGCTCCAGGTGGGCTGGGAGGAGGCCAAGCGGATGCGCGACCTGCTCAAGTTCGAGTTCTTCTTCCCCGGCCGCGCGGGCTTCGAGGACGACCTGCGCACCGAGCTCCAGCTGCTCGTCGGGGAAGGAGTCACGGACATGACCCCCGAGCGCGCCCGCGAGCTGCTCGTCGGCGCGCGCCCGCACCTCGCGCACCTGGTGCTGAGGCCCTTCCTCGACGCCTACCTCGTGCTGGCCGACCGGCTCGCCGACCGCGGCGACAGCCCCGTCGACGAGGACGACCTGCTCGCCGACGCACTGGCCGTGGGACGCCAGTGGGCGCTGCAGCGCCGGGTCGCGAGCGCGGAGTCGATCTCGCTGGAGCTCTTCCGCACCGCGATGGCACTCGCACGTCACAAGGGCCTGCTCGAGGGCGGCTCGGGCACCGGCTCGGCGCGCGAGGCCTTCGCCGCCGAGCTGCGCGAGGCCGTCCGGAGGGTCAACGTCATCGGCGAGATCGCCGGCGAGCCGGTGCAGGTCGTGCTGCCCCAGCCCGAGACGCAGCCCGAGACGCAGCCCGAGTCGCAGGACAGCCGGTGAGCGGGCTCTCGGCCGCCGCGCAGGAGGCGATCGAGGCGATCGAGGCCGGTCCCCAGGGCCCGACCGTGGGCGCCTTCTTCGACCTCGACGGCACCCTCGTCGCGGGCTACACCGCCGCCACCTTCTACGGCGACCGGCTCAAGGGCCGCGACGTGTCGCCGGCCGAGTTCCTCCGCACCGTCGTGACCGCGGTCGACGGCGAGCTCGGCGGTGACCCCACCCGCATCGCCCACGTCGCCTTCTCCGCGATGCGCGGGGAGTCCGAGGAGGCCTTCGCCGACCTCGGCGAGCGGCTCTTCCGCTCCAAGATCGCCGGCACCATCCGCCGCGAGTCCCGCGCACTCGTGATGGCCCACCAGCGTGCCGGCCACACGGTCGCGGTGGCGTCCGCGGCCACCAGGTACCAGATCGCGCCGGTCGCCCGCGACCTCGGCGTCGAGCACCTCGTCTGCACGCAGCTCGTGGTCGAGGACGGCCAGTTCACCGGCGCCACCGACGGCCCGATGCTGTGGGGGCGTCACAAGGCGAGCGGCGTGCGCGCCTTCGCCCGCGAGCACGGTGTCGACCTCGGCGAGTCCTACGCCTACGGCAACGGCTACGAGGACGTCGCCTTCCTCTCCTCCGTCGGGCGCCCCACCGCGCTCAACCCGCACCGCGACCTCCGCGCCGCAGCCGCCCGCCTCGGCTGGCCGGTGCTCGACCTCTCCGACCCGGTCGGCGGCTCGCTCGTCGCGGCCGGGCGTACGGCGGCAGCCCTGGTCGGCATGAACACCGGTGTCGTCGCCGGGCTGGCCTACGGCCTGGCCCGACGCGACGCCCACGAGGGCCGCAACCTCGCGGTCAAGCTCGCCACCTCGCTGCCGATGGCGCTCGCGGGCGTGGAGGTCGAGGTCCAGAACCGCGAGCGGCTCTGGACCCACCGCCCGGCCATCTTCGTCGCCAACCACCAGAGCGCGCTCGACATCCCGGTCCTGGGCAACCTCCTCGAGCGCGACTTCACCATCGTGGCCAAGAAGGAGGCCCGCTGGGACCCGCGCACCTTCGTCGGCTCGCTCGTCATCGACCCGGCCTGGATCGACCGGTCCGACTCCGCCTCGGCCCGCGCCACCCTCGACGGGGTCGTCGAGCGGATCCGCGGCGGCACCTCGCTGATGATCTTCCCCGAGGGCACGCGCTCGGCGACGCCGGTGCTCGGGCCCTTCCGCAAGGGTGCCTTCCACCTCGCCGCGCAGGCCGGGGTGCCGGTCGTGCCCATCGTGCTGCGCAACACCGGCGAGCTGATGCGGCGCAGCTCCCTGGTGCTCAACCCCGGCGTCGTCGACGTGTGCGTGCTGGAGCCCGAGACCGACTGGAGCGTCGACGACATGAGCGAGCGCATCGCAGCCCTGCACGCGAAGTTCGAGGAGACGCTCGCGAGGTGGCCGGCATGAGCGCCGCGGAGGACTTCGAGCGCTGGGGCGGTGCGGCCGCCTGGTCGGCCGGCGCCGAGCTGACGCCGATGCAGACCCTGCTCTGGCGCGCCGAGCGCCACCCCGTGCAGTCGTCCACCACGACCGTGGTGATCGACCTCGACCGGGCGCCGGACTGGAAGCGCTTCGTCGCCGCGACCGAGTGGGGCACCGGGCTCGTACGCCGCCTGCGCCAGCGCGTCGTGGACCCGGTCGTGCCGACCGCGCCGCCGACGTGGGCCGACGACCCGACCTTCGACCTCGGCTACCACCTCCGTCGCGAGCGCGTCTCGAGCCGAGAGGAGATGCTCGCGCAGGCCGCCCAGGTCGCGCTGCGTCCCTTCGACCGCTCCCGTCCGCTGTGGGAGGGCGTCCTCTACGAGGGCGTGCCCGTCGAGGGCGGCGAGGGGGCGGCCTACGTCCTCAAGATCCACCACGCGCTCGCCGACCCGCTCGGCACCGTGCAGCTGCTGTCGATGCTCCAGTCGGGACGCCGCGCCCACACCGCCCGCAAGCCGCTCGGCGACGAGGTGGCAGCGCCGGTGGGAGTCGACGGCGTCGAGCTGGCTGTGGCCGGCTTGCGCGCCGACGTCTCCACATTGCCGGACCTGGCTCGCACGAGTGTCCGCACCCTCGGCCACGCGGCCGTCCGGCCGCAGGCGGTGGTCGCGTCCGCGCTGCGCTACGGCGCGTCGGTGCGCCGGCTCCTGACGCAGACCGAGCGTCCCTCGCCCGAGCTGTCGCCGCGCACCGGCAAGAAGTGGACCTTCCTCACCTTCGAGGCACCGCTGGAGCCGCTGCGCACGGTCGCCCGGCAGGGCGGCGGCACGCTCGACGACGTCGCGGTCGCGCTGGTGCTCGGCGGGCTGCGGCGCTACCACGCACGACGGGGCAGCGACGTGCGTGAGCTCCCGGTCGGCGTACGCGTCTCCCTCGACCGTGCCGACGACCTCGGCAACCGCTTCGCGCAGGCCCTGATCTCCGGGCCGCTCTCCATCGAGGACCCGGTCGACCGGGTCGCCGCCGTGCGCGGCGAGGTGCTCTCGCTGCACACCGAGCGCGCGCTTGAGGTGCTCGACGCGGCGGCGCCGGTCGTGAACCGGATGCCCGCCTTCGTCGGCGCCTCCGCGCTGCGCACCGCCGTCCCGCCGGACGCCTTCGTGCTGACGCTGCCCGGCCCGCCGCGCAAGCGGTTCATGGCCGGCGCCGAGGTGCAGGGGATGTACGTCCTCGGGCCGCTGCCCGGCGCTGCCCTGACCGTGTGCCTGGTGACGGTCGGCGACACCGCGTGCATCGGCGTCAACGTCGACGCCAGCGCCGTCGCCGACCTCCGCGGGCTGGAGGAGTGCCTGGCCGAGGGCGTCGAGGAGATGACCCTCGGCGGGTAGGCCCCCCTCTCGGTGGTCGAGTAGCCGAGCGAGGGACGAGCGAGGCGTGTCGAGACCCCCACCTAGGGTGGCGAGGTGAAGACCTGGTGGCGGGGCGCGCAGCTCCGCGAGTCGATGTGGTTCGTCCCCGGCGTCATGGTGGTGGCCGCGATCGTGCTGGCCCAGGGCGTCATCGTGCTGGACCTGTGGCTCGATGCGCGGACCCTGGACGTGCTCCCGGACTCGTTCCTGCTCGGTGTCGAGGGCAGCCGCGGCATCCTCGTCGCGATCGGAGGTTCGGTCCTCGCCGTGGCCGCCACGACCTTCTCGATCACCATGTCGGTGATCGCGACCGCGTCGTCGACCTACGGCCCGCGGCTGGTGCGCAACTTCATGTCCGACCGCAGCAACCAGCGGGTGCTCGGCCTCTTCGTCGGCACGTTCGTCTACTGCCTGATGGTGCTGCGCCGCGTGCAGGACGCCTCCGACGGCATCACCTTCGTGCCGCACGTCGCGGTCTACGGGGCCCTTCTCCTCGCGCTCGCCAGCGTCGCCGCGCTGGTCTACTTCCTGCACCACATCTCCGACGTCATCCAGGTCCCGACGCTCGTGCGGCGGGTCCGGGCGGAGCTCGAGTCCGCGGTCGACGACCTCTACGGAGATGCGAGCAGCGAGCGGGTCACCGCCTTCGCGCTCTCTGTCCCGGACGCCGAGGTCCTGGCTCCCCGGGCGGGTTTCGTGACCTTCGTCGACGCGCCCGCGCTGGTCCGCGCCGCGACCGGTGTGGGGGTGGCCGAGCTCGTCGCCACGCCTGGGACGCACGTGATGGCGGGGGAGCTGCTGGCGCGGGTGAGCGGCGACGCCGAGGAGATGAGCCGCATCGTGTGTGCGCACGTGCGCGTCGGCGACACCCGTACGCCGGCACAGGACGTCGAGTTCGCGGTGCAGCAGCTGGTCGAGATGGCCGTGCGCGCGGTGTCGCCCTCGACCAACGACCCTTACACCGCGCGCAACGTGGTGGAGGAGCTCGCCTGCGGGCTGGTCCCGGCGATGCGCCACCCCGCACCGGGGGACGGGTGGATCGACGACGCCGGCGTCGTACGCCTCGTCTGGCGCCTGCCCACGGGAGCCGAGCTCGTCGACCTCGTGTTCGACGACCTGAGGCTGTACGCCGCTGGGGACCCCGAGGTGGTGAAGGCGGCGCTGCGCCTGGCCGGTCGGCTGGCGCGGGTCGCCGGGCCGGAGACCGTCACGCGCGTGCGCGTCCAGGTCGACGAGCTCCTGGCTGCCGCCGAGAGGGAGGGCACGTCCGCCTTCGACCTGGAGCGCCTGCGCGCCAGCCGTGATCAGCTCGTGGTCGGCGCCTCGGACGTCGGCCCGATGTAGCAGAGCATCCGGTAGTCGGTGCCCTCCTCGATGTTGCGGAAGCCGTGCCGCTCGTAGAAGCGCCGGGTGTCGGCGTCGACCTCGTCGACGTTGATGTGCATCTCCGGCGAGCCCAGGTCCCGGACGAGCGTCCTGCAGAGGTCGAGCACCTGCGTGCCGATGCCTCGGTCGCGCAGGTCGGGCACGACGTAGAGCTCCTCGAGCTGCGACACCGGCCCGTCGAACCAGATGGCGGGTCGCAGGCTGAGCAGCGCGAACCCCACGGCACCGCGTACGTCGTCCTCGGCGAGCACCGCCACGATCTGGTCGAGACCCAGCAGCCGGGCGAAGCGGACGGCGAGCACGTCGGCGTCGTCGGTCTCGGACTCGAACTCGGTGTTGAAGTCCCACAGGAGCCGGCCGAGCCCCTCGGCGTCGTCGGCGGTGGCGCGGCGGACGGTGGTCATCGGACCTCCTGCGAGCGGTGGCGGGCGAAGAAGTCGTCCAGCAGGGCGGCGGACTCCGTCGCCAGCACCCCGGCGACGACCTCGGGTCGGTGGTTGAGCCGACGGTCGCGCACGACGTCCCACAGCGAGCCGACGGCGCCCAGCTTGTCGTCGTACGCCCCGAACACGACACGGTCCACCCGGGCAAGGACGAGGGCCCCGGCGCACATCGTGCAGGGCTCGAGGGTGACGACGAGCGTGCAGCCGGTGAGCCGCCACTCGCCGCGGGTGGCTGCCGCCGCGCGCAGGGCGACGACCTCGGCGTGGCCGGTCGGGTCGGCGTCGGACTCGCGGGTGTTGCGGCCGGTGCCGATGACGGTGCCGTCGGCGTCGAGGACGACCGCACCGACGGGTACGTCGTCGCCCGCGAGCGCGGTGCGCGCCTCGGTGAGGGCGAGGCGCATGGCGCCGTCCCAGGTGTCCACGCGCGTCATGCCGAGGTGAGGCCCACGGCGTCGTCGAAGAGCTCGCCGAAGCCGAGGCGACGGGCGATCTCGGACAGCACCTCGTCAGGGTAGGCCTCGACGTCGTCGAGCAGCGCGCCCATGTCGATGGCGTGCAGACCGAGGTCGGCGAGGAGGTCGAGGTCGCCGGCCGGGACCTGGATGTCGTCGTCCTCCGGGGGCGGCAGGCCTAGGAAGTCCATCGCCGACTGGGCCAGCTCCCACTCGTCGGCCGCGGTCACGTCGGAGAGCAGCACGCGGGTCGTGGTGCGGTCGACCCGCACGAGCACGAAGAAATCCTCGTCGACCGCGACCATGCCGACCGCCCCGGACTCACCCGAGACGTGGCGCAGCGCGTGGCTCAACGACTCGATCGTCTCGAAGGCCGGTGGGGCGATGTCCTGCACCTCCCAGGCGCCGTCGTCGACGAACGCGGCCAGCGCGAAGTCGATCTCGCCGCCCTGCTCGGACATGACCGGCCTCCCCACCGTGCATCGGAACACCAATGTCGCAGAAACCACAGGGTCCGCCAACCCTCTCGCGCGGTCGATCCGCCGACGCCCGGACCCACTAGGGTGAGCGCCATGCGCCTGCACGTGGTGAACCACCCCCTCGTCTCCCACAAGCTCACCGTCCTCCGCGACGAGAACACCGACTCGCCGACCTTCCGTCGGCTGACCGACGAGCTCGTGACCCTCCTGGCCTACGAGGCGACCCGCGAGGTGCGCGTCGACCCGATGGACATCACCACCCCGGTCGGTCCGACCACGGGCGTCTACCTCGCCCAGCCCAAGCCGATGGTCGTCCCGATCCTGCGCGCCGGGCTCGGCATGCTCGACGGCATGATGCGGCTGCTGCCGACGGCCGAGGTCGGCTTCCTCGGCATGGTGCGCAACGAGGAGACCCTCGAGGCGTCGACGTACGCCGAGCGCCTGCCCGAGGACCTCTCCGGGCGCCAGTGCTACGTCCTCGACCCGATGCTCGCCACCGGCGGCACGCTCGCCGCCGCGATCCGCTTCCTCACCGACCGCGGCGCCGACGACATCACCGCGATCTGCCTGCTCGTCGCCCCCGAGGGCGTGGCCAACCTCGAGAAGGGCCTCGAGGACCTCGACGTCCCCGTCACCGTCGTCACGGCTGCGCAGGACGAGAAGCTCAACGAGAAGGGCTACATCGTCCCGGGGCTCGGCGACGCGGGTGACCGGCTGTACGGCGTCGCGCACTGACCCCACCCCCTCGGTGGTCGAGTAGCCGAGCCCTTTTCCCTCGGTGGTCGAGTAGCCGAGCGTCGCGTCTTTCCTCGGTGGTCGAGTAGCCGGAGCGGACCCTCCATCTTCGGTGGTCGAGTAGCCGGAGCGAGGGACGAGCGGAGGCGTATCGACCCGACCCACTGTCGGACCCCTTCCCTAGACTCGAACGCATGATCGAGACACTGGAGACGGGGCCGGAGGCCGGGGCAGACGCCCTCGGCCCCGCAGCCCTGCTCGCCTCGATCAAGGCGTCCCGCTCCATCGAGAACGCCGAGGCAGCCCGCCAGCTCGACCTCGCCGCCCGCTGGGCCGACCTCCACCCACCCGAGTCCATCCACCACGCCGCCACTTTCACGGTCGCTGGGTGTGAGCATGAAGAACCCATCGCCGGACCCGGTACGCCGCTGGTGGCGGAGTTCTGCGTCGCTGAGCTCGGCACCGTCCTGGGGATCACGAGCCTTTCGGCGAAGAAGCTGATCGGCCACGCCCTCGAGCTCCGCCACCGCCTCCCCAGGTTGTGGGCGCAGGTCCACGCCGGACGGGTGCCGGCCTGGCGGGCGAGGGCGGTCGCCGAGGCGACGATCCACTCGGCCCCAGCGTTGACGGTCGAGGCAGCGGCATTCGTGGACGCCCAGGTCGCCGCCGTCGCGGGGAAGATCGGGCCCGCACAGCTCGACCGCCTCGTGGCCGAGACCATCAAGCGCTACGACCTCGCAGACGCCGACCCGGCCGCCGACCCCGAGGACGGCTACCTCCACGTCGACCCGCGCCACGCGACGATCCACGACCAGGACGTCCACTTCGCCGGGACCGTGCGGCTCGAGGCGGAGGTCGACCTCGCCGACGGGCTCGACCTCCAGCAGGCACTCGCCCACGGCGCCGCGGTGCAGAAGGCTCTCGGTTCCCTGGAGTCGCTCGACGCCCGCCGCGCCAAGGCACTCGGTGACCTCGCGCGGACACAGACCGCGCTCGACCTCCATGACTCTGTTGGTGGTCGAGTAGCCGGTGAGGAACGAGCCGGTGTATCGAGACCCGACCTTCCCACCGCTCGCGAGGTCGTCCTGCACGCCCACTTCGACGCCACGACGGCGGGCGACACCGTGGTGTTCGGCCCGACCGGACGGCTCGAGGAGGGCCAGCGGCTCGTCCTGCTCGACCAGCTCCGCTCCTGGTGCGGCGACTCCCGCACCAAGGTCACCGTCGCGCCCGTCATCGACCTCAACGAACCGAAGTCCGCGCCCGGCTACGACCTCCCCTACCGGATCCGCGAGCACGTCATCCTCAGGGATCGCACGTGCGTGTTCCCGTTCTGCGCCCGCCCCGCACGTGGCTGCGACGTCGACCACGTCATCGAGTTCGACCACGACGCAGAGGCCGAAGGCCGGCCACAGCCCGGACCCACGCACACCGACAACCTCGCGGCCCTGTGCCGCTTCCACCACCGACTCAAGACACACACCGCCTGGCGATACGACACGCTCGCGCCCGGAGTGTTCGAGTGGACGTCCCCGCACGGCCACCGCTACCGCCGCGACCGCACCGGCACCACCGCCCTCGACACACCCGGCACACCGGACCCCGGTCCACCCCGGATCCCGTCACCCCGAAGATGACCCCGCCCCACACCCCGTCAGCCACGAGCTGACGGGGCTACAGGCGCCTCTGCAGAACGAAGCACGCTCCCGTCGCACTGGCGGGCAGCGAAGCGGAGGCGGAACTGCCGCAGCAAGGTGGGGTCCCACGTCGCTTCGGTCGCCCTCCAGCCTCTTGAGCTGCTCGCACGGATCGCCGCAGATCCCGATGTCCTGCAAGGCCCCGGGACGATGCTGGACAGGACTTTCCGATGGGCCGAGCCCGCGACCCTGGCATACCCACACGAAGAGGAGCGCTTGGTCCGCCGGCTTGCCCAGCTGCGAAGGCAACTTCTGAGAGTGTGGCGGCGTCTCTCATGTGGCTTGCTTCCCGGCAGCTCAGGTTCGTGTCCTGGGTGGGCGGGTAGTCCTCTGCGCTCTCCGCAGTACAACCTCTTTTCACCTCTTGGAGTTCTCGTGGCCAGTGCCGTGTCCCTGCTGTCGTCCCGTCCTGCGTCTCGACCTCCGTCCATGCCGGTGTCCGTCCTGGCGTGTGCATCTGTCGTCCTGGCGTCGTCGGCCGTGCTCGCGCTTCCGCGGGCGGCGTCGGCTGACACTGCGACCTGTCAGGGGAAGGTGGCGACGATCTCGGGCCCGAACGACGGCCGGAACACCCAGGGCACGCCCGGTGATGACGTCATCGTGACGACGGCGGACGGCTACGACGGGACGGCCTGGATCCGCGCGGGCGCCGGGAACGACGTGCTGTGCATCGTGCCCGGAGACGGCCGCATCCCGCACCCGCGGGTGGACTCGACGTTCACCGTCCAGATGGGGGAGGGGAACGACACGGTCGTGGTGCAGGAGGAGCGGAACGTCAGCTACCTGCGCGTCGAGCTCGGCGACGGCGACGACACGTTCCTCGGCTCGAGCCGGCCCGAGCACGTGTGGGCGGGGAACATTGCGCTGGAGTACCCGGAGCTCGGGAGCGACTTGGGGAACGACTACATCGACGCCGGCCTGGGTCAGGACACGATCAACAGCGGCTCTCCTTCGCCGGACGTCCGCAACGACGACACCATCACGTCCGGGCCGGGAAGCGACTCCCTCATCATCGGTGGGTTCGGGGCGGTCCTCGACAACGGCGGCACCGCCGGCGACGGAGAGGGTGACGGTCTGGCGATCGTCCACAAGCAGTGGCTGCAGAAGCGCGTGACCGTCGACAACAGGTCCCGGGTCGCGACGTCGGACTCCGGGGAGCTGATGCGGTGGACGAACGTGCAGGCCTTCCACATCTTCGTCGACTCGCCCGTCATCTTCACCGGCTCCGACGGCCCGGACTACCTGGGCGTCTCCACGAGCCTCGAGCCGGAGTACCGCTACGCAACCACGTTCGATGCCTCGATGGGCGCCGGCGACGACAAGCTGCGCTACGCGGACGGCCCGATGAACGGCACCATCGACGGCGGCGAGGGTGAGGACGCCCTCGAGCAGCCGTACTGCGAGAACATCCGCTACGTGCTCGGCAGGCAGTTCCGTTGCATCGAGACGACGTACAACGGCGGCCGCGCGCACTTCCTGACCATGGCGACCGGGTTCGAGGGGAAGGCGATCGTGTCGGCCTCACGCCGCGCGGAGGTCATCGGCACACAGACGCCGGACACCATCCTCGTGAGCGCACGGCGTGCTCGCGTTGACGCTCGTGCTGGCGACGACCGCGTGACGTTCGGCCGCGTCGGGAAGGGGAAGGCCGTCTTCTTCGGCCGCGCCGGCAACGACGTCCTCATTGGCGGCAACGGCGGTGATCGGCTCGACGGCGGGGCCGGCCGCGACAAGCTCCGCGGCATGAACCGCTCGGACGTCCTTCGAGGTGGCGCCGGCCGGGACTTCCTCGTTGGCGGGAAGGGCAAGGACACCGCCCGAGGCGGCACCGGCCGGGACCGTTGCTCGTCCGAGGTGTCCACCGGTTGCGAGCTGCCTCGTACATGATCGGTGTGTGCTTCTCACGCGCACTGGTCACGTCCTAGCCTTCGTCGTGCACGTCACGTCGAAGGTCCGGGGGGACTTGTGGTGAGTCAGCGGATGTCCATGCACGACGAGGCCGCCTACCTGCTGCTCGAGGCGGACGAGCCCTGGGACGAGCCGGTGCCCTCGGAGTGGGTGCTCTTCATGGGCAACGACCCCAACAGCGGTCCCGTGGGGTGGTCCCTCGGCTTCGACGAGATGCGCGACGAAGGCGCGTGGGAGGTCGACGTGACTTTCGAGGAGGCGCCCCAGGCGCCCCCTCTGCCGGCGGCGACGTACGCCGACGTGGTCGAGGTCAGCGCCCGCGGAGCCGTGGAGCTGATGGAGGGGTCGTGGAAGACCCATCCCGTGATCCGGGTCCCGCACGACGAGTGGGTGAGGGTGCGGTTGTCACGGGAGCAGCCGGACCGGGGTCGCCCGAGGCTGCTGGTGCAGGCGTGACCCGCAGCTCCGGGCCCGGCGTCGGTGCTGCGGGTCGTGGACGAACCTCCGCTGGACCTGTGGGAGGTCCGGATGCCCGAGGCGGAGGCCGGGCTGGCCGGTGCGGCGCGGATCGGCGCCGACATCGATCGCGCTGCCGCTCACCGCACACTGTCAGGTGACCTCGGGACGGCATCGGCGACCATGGCCATCGCCGAGAAGCTGAGCTGGGTGACCAACATGTTCGAGGCGGGCAAGATCTGGACCCCCGCGCTCGACGGCTACGGCGCCAGGAGCGGCCTCTACGCCGACGTCGCGGGCGAGTACTGGGACACCTGCTACGTGAAGGACGCCACCCATCCCGACCACATCGCGGGCACCACGATGTCAGCGATCCTGACCCGTCCCCGAGACGAGCACGACCCGCCTCGGTCGAGTGCGTTGTGGTGGCAGTGGGGCACCCCCGTCCCGCCCTTCCACCCCACCATCGGGACACCGCGGGACTACGAGCCCTTCCTCGGCACGGACGCGAAGGTGGACGTCCGCTACGAGCGGAACCGCGACACGTCCGTCACCGTCAGTCTCGAGCACTCAGGGGTCCCTGCCGAGTGGGTGGATGACCTCAGCGCCTGGTGGACCTACCAGTTCGCCATCCTGTGGCGCGGCGTGGACCGGCGAGCTCGTTCCGGTCGATGATCCACCGCTCCCACCTCAGATGCGCTTCTCGCACTCCCGGACCTTCTCGCCCTGGCACACGTCGAACCCGCCCGTACGCCCCTGCACGACGTCCTTGCCCGGGCCGCCGATGAGGCGGTCACTGCCGAGGCTCCCCGTGACGGTGTCGTTGCCCGGGCCGCCGAAGATCGTGGCCTTCTGCTTGCCGCACCGCGGCGTGATCCACGTGCCGAGGCCGCGGTACCGGGAGTCGGCGTAGAGATCGTCCCGGCCCTTCTTGCCCTGGATGGTCGCCCGGCACGCGATGACGCCGACCCTGTTCGCGCGGTTGGTGCCGATGACGTCGGCGCGCTTCGCGGCGACGACGAGGTCGTCGAAGCCGCGTACGCGGATCGAGTCCTCCTTGCCGGCCTTGGTGGCCGTCACCCGGGAACGGCTGAGGTCGGCGCGCACGCGACCGTGGCTGGTGAGCTCGAGCAGCAGCTGGTTGCGCCCGCCGTCGCCCTTGATCCGCGTCGCCTTCCCGCCCAGGCTGTCGGACTCGTAGGAGTCCTTGCCGCTGCGAAGCGCGATGTTGCGGTCGTACGTCGTCGGTGCGTTGACCTTGACGTGCTCGGTGCTGCTGGTGCCGCGGAACGTGAACATGCCACGCTCGGCCGTCGTGGTGAAAACCAGCCGGTCGAACTGGCCCGTCCAGGTGAGGGCGGTGTCGTCCCCGGTCACGGTGCCGCTGGCCTTCATGGTGACGTCGCCGGTGGCGGAATCGACGCCGAGGATGCCGCCCGTGCCCACGGACAGCGCGCTGGGGGCGGTCTGGATGCCGCTCCAGCCGACCTCGCCGAAGGCGAGGTCGATGATGTCGGCGTTGGGCTGGCCGGGTGTGCCCGAGACGACGTTGGCGCTACCGGCGCGGATGACGTCGGCCTCGGTGTCGGTGCTGTCGGGAAAGAGCACGTCCTCGCGACCGACGATGGTGCCCGCGTAGATCAGGTTCCGTCGGCCGCCGGAGTCGATGAACGTGTCGGCACCCGCGCCCAGGACGGCGTAGACCCCGCTGCCGGGGAACTTGGGGTCCCCGCCGGTCGCGCACACGAGGTCGTCGCCGCCGAGCGCGTCGACGCGCGTCGCGCCGTTCGTGACGATGACGTCAGCACCCTCCGTGCCCACGACCTCGCCACCGGGCGTCCCGACGATGGTCGCCGGCTGCCCCTGACACGTCTCGGCCGCTGCGGTGGCAGCGCCCGTCGGCGTGAGCAGGGCCGCGCCCAGGAGCGCGACGGCGGTCAGACTGATGTTCCTCATGGTTCCCCTCGATCGTGTCCGGACCCTTGTGACCGGGCGCCGGCCCGAAAGGTTGTCACGACCCCGCTGACTCCGTCCCTCTCAGCGGCTGGAACCGGATGTCAGTCGATCATCCACGCCAGCAGGTCGCTCGCCATCGGTGTCATGAACCACCCGAGGGTGGAGGCGGACACGAGGAGCGCCACCAGCACGACGACGTCACGTCCGGGCGCGGCGCGCAGGGTCCACAGGCGGTGGGCAGCCCAGCACACGACGGCGAAGGAGATGAAGGGCGCCATCAGGGCCCAGAAGGAGAGCAGGACCACCAGCGGACCGACTGCGGAGGTGTAGGGCCACAGCTCGTCGATGTCGCCGAGGTAGAGCGACTCGCGGGCGGGGAGCCCGGCTGCGTAGTAGGGCAGCACGAGCGCCACGACGCACGACGCTGCGCTGAGGACGGCCAGGCCGAGTGCGAGCCACGCGCGGCGGTCGTTCCGCTGGTCCTGGACGGCGCGGATCGGCGCTGCATCGACGATGGCCATGCATCAGTATGGGCCGGATCGCGCCACCCCGCACGCAGCTCGGCCCCGCGAGGAATCCTCACGGGGCCGAGTCGTCGTACGTCGGGTCAGCCGTTGACGGCGTTCTTGAACGCAGCGGCCGGCTTGAAGGCCGGCGCCTTGCTGGCGGCGATCTCCATGGTCTCGCCGGTCTGCGGGTTGCGGCCCGTGCGCGCCGAGCGCTCACGGGACTCGAACGTCCCGAAGCCCGGCACGGTGACCTTGTCGCCACCGGCGACAGCGGTGGTGATGGAGGAGATGACGGCCTCGAGCGCCTTGTCGGCCTGGGCGTTGGTCAGCTCGGCGTGCGAGGCGATGGCGTCACGCAGTTCGGTCTTGTTCACAGAGTTCTCCTGCTTGTTGTTGTGGACTACTCGTCCACATTCAACATGGCCGGGCGCCCCGACGCTCACCGCGCAGCACCGAAGGGTGAACACACACGTGACGCGCGCCACCTGAGACACCGGTGACAACGGCCCCTGTTTCGGTACGTTGTGCCCCGGCCCGCACGCCGCTCTGGTCCCGACCAGGTCCGGAGCCCCCACCCAGGAGGCAGCAGTGCGCATCGGCATCCCACGTGAGTCACGACCCGGCGAGACCCTCGTCGCCGCGACGGCGAAGACGGCGTCGCAGCTGGTGGCGCTGGGCTACGACGTCGTGGTCGAGCAGGGAGCCGGCGCGGCCGCCGACCAGCCGGACACGGCCTTCGCCGACGCCGACATCCGGGTCGGCACGGGGGACGAGGTCTGGTCGAGCGACGTCGTGGTGAAGGTCAACGCGCCCACCGACGACGAGGTCGCCCGGCTGCGCCCCGGCGCGACGGTGATCGCGCTGATGGCGCCGGCTCGCAGTCCTGAGCTCGTCGAGCGGCTCTCCGCGGCGGGCGTGACAGCACTCGCGATGGACGCCGTGCCGCGCATCTCCCGGGCGCAGTCGATGGACGTGCTGTCGTCGATGGCCAACGTCGCGGGCTACCGCGCCGTGATCGAGGCGGCCCACGAGTTCGGCCGGCTCTTCACCGGCCAGGTCACCGCGGCCGGCAAGGTCCCGCCGGCGCGCGTGTTCGTCGTCGGCGCGGGTGTCGCCGGGCTCGCCGCCATCGGCGCGGCGGGCTCGCTGGGTGCGATCGTGCGCGCGTTCGACGTACGCCCCGAGGTGGCCGAGCAGGTCGAGTCGATGGGCGCGGAGTTCGTCACCGTGGACATGGAGCAGGAGGTCTCCTCCGACGGATATGCCAAGGAGATGACCGCCGAGCAGGAGGCCGCCACCGCCGCGATGTACGACGAGGAGGCGCGCGCCGCCGACATCGTCATCACCACCGCGCTGATCCCCGGCCGCCCCGCGCCGCAGCTCGTCAGCGCGGAGACGGTCGCGGCGATGAGGCCCGGCTCGGTGGTCGTGGACATGGCCGCGGCCAACGGCGGCAACGTCGCCGCCACGGTCAAGGACGAGCGCGTGGTCACCGCCAACGGCGTGACCGTCCTGGGCTACACCGATCTCGCCGGCCGCCTCGCAGCCCAGACCAGCCAGCTCTACGGCACCAACGTCGTCAACCTCCTCAAGCTGCTCACCCCCGCCAAGGACGGCGTGCTCACCCTCGACATGGACGACGTCGTCCAGCGCGGGATCACCGTCACCCGGGACGGCGCGACGATGTGGCCCCCGCCGCCGGTCCAGGTCTCCGCCGCCCCGGCCGAGGCGACGAAGGCGATGCCGGTCGAGAAGGCGCCGCCGCCCCCGCCCGACCCCCGCCGCCGGATGTACGCCGCCGGGCTGGCCGCCGTGGTCTTCCTCGCGCTGGCCACCCTCGCGCCGCCGAGCTTCCTGCCGAGCCTCACCGTCTTCGTGCTCGCGGTCGTGATCGGCTTCTACGTCATCGGCAACGTCCACCACGCGCTCCACACGCCGCTCATGAGCGTCACCAACGCGATCAGCGGGATCATCGTGGTCGGCGCGGTCCTCCAGGCACCGGTGGACAACCTCGCGGTCCAGGTGATCGCCGGGGTCGCCATCCTGCTCGCCAGCATCAACGTCTTCGGTGGCTTCATGGTCACCCGGCGGATGCTCAACATGTTCCAGAAGGGCTGACCCGTGGCTTCGTTCGTCCAGGGCGCCTACATCCTCGCGGCGCTCCTCTTCATCCTCGCGCTCGCCGGCCTCAGCAAGCACGAGACAGCCCGGCGCGGCAACCAGTTCGGCATGGCCGGCATGGCTCTCGCGCTCGTCGCCACGCTGCTGCTGGTGCTCGACTACCTCGGCACCGACACGGGGACGGGGGACCAGGGGCCGGTCGTCGTCGGGCTGGTCATCATCCTCGTCGCGGGCACGGTCGGGGCCGTCATCGGCATCCGGCTCGCGCGCCGCGTCGAGATGACCGGCATGCCCGAGCTCATCGCGATGATGCACAGCTTCGTCGGCCTCGCCGCCGTGCTGGTCGGTTACAACACCTACATCGAGGACGCCGCGCTCGGCGTGGCCTCCGACGCGGTGCACAACGCCGAGGTCTTCATCGGCGTCTTCATCGGCGCCGTCACCTTCACCGGCTCCGTCGTCGCCAACCTCAAGCTCAGCGCGAGGATGAAGTCCTCGCCGCTGGTGCTGCCGCGACGCCACCAGCTCAACCTCGCCGTGCTCGTCTCCTCGGCGGTGCTGCTGGTCTGGTTCATGCTGGCCGACGGCTGGGGCGGGATGGCGCCGCTGGCCGTGATGACCGTGCTGGCCCTCGCCCTCGGCTTCCACCTCGTCGCCGCGATCGGCGGCGGCGACATGCCGGTCGTGGTGTCGATGCTCAACAGCTACAGCGGGTGGGCCGCCGCGGCCGCGGGCTTCATGCTCGGCAACGACCTGCTGATCATCACCGGCGCGCTGGTCGGCTCCTCGGGTGCGATCCTCAGCTACATCATGTGCAAGGCGATGAACCGCTCCTTCGTGAGCGTCATCGCCGGCGGGTTCGGCTCCGACGGCGCCGTCAGCGGAGAAGCCCGCGACTACGGCGAGCACCGCGAGATCCAGGCCGCCGACGTGGCCGAGATGCTGGCCGGCGCCTCGTCGGTCGTCATCACGCCCGGCTACGGCATGGCGGTCGCGCAGGCGCAGTACCCCGTCGCGGAGATGACCAAGCGGCTGCGCGAGAAGGGCGTCGACGTCCGCTTCGGCATCCACCCCGTCGCCGGCCGCCTGCCGGGCCACATGAACGTGCTGCTCGCCGAGGCGAAGGTGCCCTACGACATCGTGCTCGAGATGGACGAGATCAACGACGACCTCCCCGACGTCGACGTCGTGCTCGTGATCGGCGCCAACGACACCGTCAACCCCGCCGCGATGGAGGAGCCCGGCTCGCCGATCGCCGGGATGCCGGTCCTCGAGGTGTGGAACGCGCGCGACGTCATCGTCTTCAAGCGGTCGATGGCCACCGGCTACGCCGGCGTGCAGAACCCGCTGTTCTTCAAGGACAACGCACAGATGCTCTTCGGCGACGCCAAGGACAAGGTCAACGAGATCGTCGCGGCTCTCGGCTGAGCCGCCTCAGCCCTTCGTGCCGCCCGCGGTCAGCCCCGCGACCAGGTGGCGCTGGGCGAAGAAGAACACGATCGCGGCCGGCACCGTGATCAGCACCGCGCCCGCGGTCAGCAGCTCCCAGCGGGGGCTGAACTGCGGGACGAACTGCTGGAGCCCGGCGCCGAGCGTGTAGTGGTCGCTGCCCTGCATGAAGGCGATGGCGTACGCCACCTCGCCCCACGCGGTGAGGAACGTGTAGAACGCCGTCACCGCCAGCCCCGGACGCGCCAGCGGCAGGATGATCCGCCAGAAGGTGCGGAAGGGGCCGAGCCCGTCGAGCGCGGCGGCCTCGTCGAGCTCGCGGGGGATGGTGTCGAAGTAGCCCCGCAGCATCCACGCGCAGAACGGCACGGCCACCGTGCAGTAGGCGATGATCAGCGACAGCTTGGTGTCGATGAGCCCGAGGTTGGCCATGATCGTGTAGATCGGCACGATCAGGATCGCCACCGGGAACATCTGGGTGAGCAGGAAGACCCACATCAATCCGCGCTTGCCGGGGAAGTTGAAGCGGCTCAGCGCGTAGCCAGCGGTCGCCGACATCGCGATGCCGATGACCATCGTGAAGGCCGCCACGACCACCGAGTTGGCGAACCAGGTCGGGAAGTCGGTCTCGGTCAGCAGCCGGCGGTAGTTGTCGAGGGTCGGGCTGGCGAAGAGCTCGACCTCGGTGCGGCGGATCTCGCTGGCGGGCTTGATCGAGCTCAGCACGACCCACAGGATCGGGAAGAGCGCGATGAAGGTCGCGACGACGAGCGTGCCGTGCAGCGCGATGCTGGCGGCGACCGAGCGCTCGCGGCGGCGGCGTGGGAGCGGCGTACGCGTGCCGGCGACGGTCTCGACGGGGTCGGCGGCCACGGCGGCCGGGGGCATCGTGGTCATCAGAACACCTCTCCCTGCTTGGCCAGCATGCGCTTGTAGGCGCTGGCGTAGACGACGAGGATCGACAGGATCAGTACGCCGTAGGTGGCCGCGAGCGAGTAGTCGCGGATGCCCTCGAAGGCCGCCCGGTAGGCGCCGGTCACCAGGATCTCCGTCGAGCCGGCCGGCTGCCCGCGGGTGACGAAGTAGATGATCGGGAACATGTTGAACGTCCAGATGGTGCCGAGCAGGATCACCGTGGACGAGACCGGGCGCAGGCCCGGGAGCGTGATGTTGACGAAGCGCTGCCACGGGGTGGCGCCGTCGATCTCGGCCGCCTCGTAGAGGTCGCCGTTGATCGACTGGAGGCCGCCGAGCAGCGCGACCATCATGAACGGCACGCCGAGCCAGACGTTGGCCACGATCGCGGTGAACAGCGAGGTCCAGCGCTGCTCGAACCATGCGACCGGATCGATGCCGACCGCGCGCAGCGCGCCGTTGATGATGCCGAAGCGCTCGTCGAAGATGAAGCGCCACGCGAAGGCCGCGACGAAGGACGGCACCGCCCACGGCAGGATCAGCGCGACGCGGTAGAAGCCGCGGAAGCGGAAGTTCCGGTTGAGGATGACGGCCAGGCCCAGCCCGATCCCGTAGTGCAGCGCGACGCACGCCAGCGTCCACACGAGGGTGTTGGAGAGCTGGAGCCAGAAGCTGCCCTGCGCGCCGGTGAGGATGTCGACGTAGTTGTCGAGGCCGACGAACCTCGCGGCGTCGGGGTTCGGCTCGCAGGTCTCGGCGCCGCCGAGGATCTTGGTGCAGATCTCCTCGCGCTGGTTGGACTCGTTCAGGTCGGTGAACGACTGCCACACGCCCTGCACGAGGGGGTAGAAGACCAGGACACCGAGCACCACCACGGTGGGCAGCACCATGGCCCACGCGTACCAGTGCTTGTCGAAGCTCTTGCGCAACTGACTGTCTCCGTCGTCGAGAGGTGGGGCGGGCTGGGTCGAGCGGCCGGCCCCGGGGATGCCGGGACCGGCCGCTCGGGCTCAGCGGGGTGTCACCGGAGCGAGTAGTCCGGGACCACGTCGCTCTTGTAGGTGTCGGCGGCCTTGTCCAGCGCGCCCTGGGCGGGCTTGCCCTGGATGAGCACCTCGGTCGCCATGGTGTCGAGCGCGGCGAAGAACTGCCCGCCCTCGGGGATCCACGGACGCGGCTGCGCGACCTCCATCGCGTCGGCCCACAGGGCCACCCGCTCGTTGGTCACCATGTCGTAGGAGTCGGCGTTGCCGGGCAGCAGGCCGAGCTCGTCGGCGATGAACGCCTCGGACTCGGCGGAGCTCATGAAGGCGATGAAGGCTGCGGCGGCCTCGGCCTTCTCGTCGTCCATGCCGGCGTAGACGACGTAGTTGTGCCCGCCCACCGGGGCGCCCTGGCCGGCGCTGCCGGCGGGGACGGGCGCGACGCCGAGGTTCTCGATGCCACCGAAGTTCGGGTCGTCGCTGATGCCGGCGACCTCCCACGGGCCGTTGATGATCATCGCGACCTTCTGCTCCTTGAACAGGGTCATCATCGTGCCGTAAGGGTCGTTGGCGGTCGGCTTCACGGCCGTGCCGTCCTCGACCATGCTGGCCGCGACGTCGATGCCGGCTGCGGCCTCGGGGCTGTTGACGGTGATCTCCTGCGCCTCGCTGTCGACGAGGTCGGCGCCCTCGCCGTAGAGGAACGGCAGGAGGAAGTAGCCGCCGGAGTTGAGGTAGATGCCGTCGACGCCGGCCTCGCTCTTGAGGGTCTTGGCCGCTTCGCGGACCTCGTCCCACGTGGTCGGCGGTGCCTCGGGGTCGAGCCCGGCCTCCTCGAAGAGAGCCTTGTTGTACATCAGGCCGAGCGTGTCGGTGACCTGCGGGACGCCGTAGGTCTTGTCCTCGTAGACGTTGCTCGAGAGCGGGGTCTCCAGGAAGTTGTTCTCCAGCGCGGCGGTGCCGTCGAGGGCGTAGAGGTAGCCGAGCGAGGCGAACTCGGGGGTCCAGGCGACCTCCGCGCGCAGGATGTCCGGGGCTCCGGAGCCGGACTCGGCCGCGGTCTTGAACTTGTTCTGCGTCTGGTCGAACGGCACGGTCTCGTGGTTGATCGTGACGTCGGGGTACTCCTCGTTGAACTTCTTGATCAGCTCGTCGTAGGCGGGCGCCTCGTTGGTGGCGTCCGAGGTGTCCCACCAGGTCAGCTCGGCGCTGAGGTCGCCGGAGGCGCCGCCCGCGTCGCTGCTGCTGGTGTCGGAGTCCCCGCCGTCGCTGCCGCACGCTGCGAGCGTGAGGGCGAGGGCGGCGACGGCGATGCCGGTGGTGCCGGCGGTGGATCGACGCATCGATTTCTCCTGGTGAACGCGCGCCCCGAGCGGGCGCTGTGATGACGGTCACCGGAGACTAGCAAGAACATGCAGAATCTGAAAGACCTTGCAACGCGTGTGCAAGTGTCGCGCAGGGTGCTTTCATAGCGCCATGGCAACGCTGGCCCAGATCGCTGCGGAGGCCCGCGTCAGCGAGGCCACCGTCAGCCGTGTGCTCAACTCCAAGCCGGGCGTGAGCGAGAGCACCCGACAAGCGGTGATCACCGCCCTCGACGTGCTCGGCTACGAGCGCCCCACCCACCTGCGCCAGCGCAGCGCCGGCCTGGTCGGCCTGGTGGTGCCCGAGCTCGAGAACCCCATCTTCCCTGCCTTCGCCCAGGTCATCGAGGACGCCCTCGCGCGCCGCCGCTTCACGCCCGTGCTGTGCACCCAGTCGCCGGGCAGCCTGTCGGAGGACGAGTACGTCGAGTCGCTCCTCGACCACGGCGTCGCCGGGATCATCTTCGTCTCCGGCAAGCACGCCGACACCCGCGCCGACCACGACCGCTACCGCGTCCTGCTCGAGCGCGGCCTGCCCGTCGTCTTCATCAACGGCTACGTCGACGGCATCGACGCGCCCTTCGTCTCCGCCGACGACCGGGTCGCGATGGACATCGCCGTCGCCCACCTCTGCCACCTCGGCCACCGCAGGATCGGCCTGGCCATCGGCCCGGCGCGCTTCATGCCCTCGGCGCGCAAGCACGAGGGCTTCGTTGCCGCGCTGGGACGCCACCTCGGGCTCCCCGAGGCGGAGGCACGCAGCTGGATCGCGGAGACGATCTTCTCCGTCGAGGGCGGTGCCGCGGCGACCACCCAGCTGCTCGAGCAGGGGGCGACGGCCGTCGTCTGCGGCTCGGACATGATGGCCATCGGCGCGATCCGCGCCGCTCGCGCGCAGGGCCTCTCGGTGCCCGGCGACGTCTCGGTGGTCGGCTTCGACGACTCGCCCCTCGTCGCCTTCCTCGACCCGCCGCTCACCACCGTGCGCCAGCCCGTCGCGTCGATGGGAGGCACGGCCGTCGCCG
Source organism: Nocardioides furvisabuli (assembly GCA_964021995.1). Classification (GTDB taxonomy): domain Bacteria; phylum Actinomycetota; class Actinomycetes; order Propionibacteriales; family Nocardioidaceae; genus Nocardioides; species Nocardioides furvisabuli_A. The sequence continues at coordinate 150,439 of CAXHZJ010000003.1, forward strand.
CGCTGGCGGATGCCATCGGCGGCGACCCCGTGGCGTCGCGGGAGTACCTCTTCGCGCCCGAGCTCATCATGCGCAGCTCCACCGGGCCGGTGCCGGCCTGACGGCGTACGGTCCGGGGCGTCAGCCCAGCTGGGTGCCGGCGAGCATGCCGATCGCGTAGGTCACGCCCATCGCGAGCAGGCCGCCCGACACGTTGCGGACCACCGCGGGAAGGCGCGGGCTGTAGCCGATCCGCGCGCTGACGAAGCCGGTCAGCGCGAGCGCGGCGACGACGCTGAGCACCGTCACGAGGATGCGTACGCCGTCGGGCACGAAGGCCACGATCAGCAGCGGCAGCAGCGCGCCGATGGTGAAAGCGATCATCGAGGCCCAAGCCGCGTGCCACGGGTTGGTCAGGTTGTCGGGGTCGATGCCGAACTCGATGTCGGCGTGCGCGCGCAGCGCGTCCTTCTCGGTCAGCTCGGCGGCGACGCGCTCGGCGGTCGCGCGGGAGAGGCCCTTGTCCTCGTACATCCGGGCCAGCTCGGACTGCTCGGTCTCCGGCATCCGCTCGAGCTCGCGGGCCTCGAGGGCGAGCAACGACTTCTCGGAGTCACGCTGGGTGCTGACCGAGACGTACTCGCCGGTGCCCATGCTGAGCGCGCCGGCCGTGAGGGCGGCGATGCCGGCGATCACGATCGCACCGCTGTCGTCGGTGGCGCCCGCGACGCCCATGACCACGCCGGCGGTCGACACGATGCCGTCGTTGGCGCCCAGCACCGCCGCGCGCAGCCAGTTCAGCCGCGCGCCGACGTCGTCGCCCATGTCGTCGTGGAAGTGCTGCGGCTCTTCGTCGGTTCCGATCTCAAGGCTCACGCTGTCGATCCTCGCCCTGCGACCGGGGCCGCGCAACGAAGGTGAGGCTGTGCTCAGAGGCCCAGGTCGCGCCCGATCAGCATCTTCATGATCTCGTTGGAGCCGGCCCAGATCTTGGTCACGCGGGCGTCGCGCCAGGCGCGGGCCACGCGGTACTCGTTCATGTAGCCGTAGCCGCCGTGGACCTGCACGCAGTGGTCGAGGACGTCGTTCTGCACCTGCGAGGTCCACCACTTCGCCTTGGCGGCGTCGACGGGAGTGAGCTCGGCCTTGGTGTGCGCGATGACGCACTGGTCCACGAAGGCCTGGGTCACGTCGACGCGCGTGACGAGGTCGGCCAGCAGGAACTGGGTGTTCTGGAAGGAGCCGATCGGCTGGCCGAAGGCCTGGCGGTCCTTGGCGTACTGGACCGTCTCCTCGAGGATCTGCTTGGCGTGGGCGAGGTTGGTGATCGCCGAGCCGAGGCGCTCCTGCGGCAGGAACTGCATCATCGAGATGAAGCCGGTGTCGAGCGGGCCGACCAGGTCGTCGTTGCTCACGCGCACGTTGTCGAAGGCGAGCTCGGCGGTGTCGGACTCGTCCTGACCGACCTTGTCGAGCACGCGGCCGACGCTGAAGCCGTCGAGGGTGGTGTCGACGGCGAACAGCGAGATGCCCTTGGCCTTCTTCTCCGGGCTGGTGCGCGCCGCGACCAGCACGATGTCGGCCGAGCCACCGTTGGTGATGAAGGTCTTGGACCCGTTGAGGATCCAGTCGTCGCCGTCGCGGACGGCCGTGGTCTTGAGGTTGGCCAGGTCGGAGCCGCCGCCGGGCTCGGTCATGCCGATCGCGGTGACGATCCCGCCCGACGCGCAGCCCGGCAGCCAGCGCGCCTTCTGCTCGTCGTTGGTGAGGTGCACCAGGTAGGGGACGGTGATGTCGGCGTGGATGCCCACGCAGCTCGGCAGCGTCATGTTGACCTTGGCGAGCTCCTCGGTGAGCACCGCGTTGAAGCGGTAGTCACCGGCCTCGGAGCCGCCGAACTCGTCGGGGATCTCCAGGCCCAGGAAGCCCTGCTTGCCGGCCGCGGTCCAGAAGGCGCGGTCCAGGCCGTGGTTGTCGGCGTACGCCTCCAGGTGCGGGGCGACCTCGCGGTCCAGGAACTGCTTGACCGAGGCGCGGAAGGCCTCGTGGTCCTCGTCGTAGATCTCACGCTTCATGCGCCTATGTTACCCACGGGTCACCTACGCCGCCGAAGATCCCAAGTTGCTGCCGCGGCAGCCACCACGCGCGTAACGTCACCCTCACTGGCTCGTAGGGGAGCGGGAGCAGGACGTGAGGGAAGACAGCGGGGCGTACGTACGCCCACGTGGACGCGCCTGGGGCAACGACGCCCAGCGCGCGGTCCTGCACGCCATCGCGGAGGACATCGCCACGCGCACGGCCCACAAGGTCGTGGCGATCGAGGCACTGCGCTCCGACGGCTACCTCGAGTTCGTCGCCATCGCCGGGGACGCCGCCGCCCGCGAGAAGATGCTGGGGGAGGCCTCGCCGCTGGCCCTCGAGCACATCCGGACGCTGGGCCACGAGATGGGCGGGTGGCGCCACATCCCCGGCGAGCGCCTCGACGACGAGACGCGGGCCTTCCTCGACGAGTTCGGGCACCGGCCCGACGTCCCGGCCTCCGGCCTGCCCAACGGGTGGGACCCCGACGACCAGCTGGTCCGGATGCTCCTCAACGAGGACGGCGACCTGCGCGGCATGCTCTACCTCGACGAGCCGCTGTCCGGCCTGCGCCCGACGCCCGACGACATCGACCGGATCAACGCCGAGGCCGGCGTGCTCTTCGAGGCCGTGATCAGCATCGTGGAGCGTGAGCTCTACGGCGAGCAGGTGCGGATGGTCACCCAGGCGCGGCGCGCCATCGAGAGCGTACGACCCGGGCTGGGGGAGGAGGAGCTGCTCGCCGCGCTGTCGGAGGCGATGGTGGACGCGATGGACGTCGCGACCGTCGACGTGCTCTCGGAGGCGACCGTGATCGCCGAGCTCGAGGCGGACCGCGGCGAGGTGACCGACCTGATGCGCCGTCAGTGGCGCCGGCGCGGGCACGTGGTGGTCGAGCGGCAGCGGACGTGGAGCATGCAGGAGGACTCCATCGAGACCCCGCCCTCGCTCACCCGGCTCCTGGACACCCACGGGCTCGGGTCGGGCCTGCTGGTGCCCATCGGCGCCGGCGACGACTACCTCGGCACCCTGGCGATGGGTCGCGCGCCCGACGCGCCGCGGTGGATCGCCTCCGAGATCATGGCCGCGAGCGTCGTGGCCTCCGACATCGCCCGGCTGCTGCTCGAGGCGCGGCTGGTGGAGCGCGAGCGCGCCCTCAACGCCGAGCTGCGCGCCACCAACGACTACCGCCGCGACATGGTCATGACGCTCGCGCACGAGCTGCGCAACCCCGTGAGCGTGCTGTGGACCAACCTGGAGCTGTTGTCGCTCGAGCCCGACGACGACGAGCGCGACGAGTCGGTGCAGGCGATGGACCGTGCTGCGCGCCGGATCGAGGACATGATCGAGGACCTGATGGCGCTCGCCACGATCAGCGACCCCGAGCGGTCCACCTCGCCGGTGCCGGTGGACCTCTCCGCGATGGTGACCGAGACCTGCCAGTTCCTTGCGCCGACCGCGGCGCTCGGCGGGCTGGAGATGGGCACCGACATCGCCGACGGACTCGTCGTCGAGGGCGAGCTCGCCGGCCTGCAGCGCCTGGTGACCAACCTGCTCTCCAACGCGTTGAAGTACACCCCCGAGGGCGGTCGGGTCGACGTACGCCTGGCGCCGGAGGTGGTCGACGGGCACGACGGCGTACGCCTCACGTGCGCCGACACCGGCATCGGCATCGCCGCGGCCGAGCTCGGCGACGTCTTCACCCCGTTCTTCCGCTCGGCGCGGCCGGAGGCGCGTCGGCGACCCGGCACCGGGCTGGGCCTGGCGATCACCGAGCGGGTGGTCACCGGGCACCACGGCAGCATCGAGGTCGAGTCGGTGCTGGGCGAGGGCACGACCTTCACGGTGTGGCTCCCGTCGGAGGCCGGTCGGCGCGACCGGTGAGTCGCCCCCGTCATCGCAGATGTCGGCCACCGAAGGTCAAGACCTGCGGAAAGACTCCCGGAGTCACCATCGCGCGCCTACCATCCCCATGGCAGGTGGGAGGACGAGTGCGGCATGGAAAAGGGTGGGGCGGGTGAGCGCAGGACGCGCGACCTGAGCTGGGGCGACGCGCGTGCGCGTGCGCTGATGCACGCCCTCGCCCGCGACGCCGCCACCCGCGCCGGCTTCCGCGTGTGCGCCATCGAGGTCGTCCGGCCCAAGGGGCTGCTGGAGTTCGTCGCGATCTACGGCGACGTCACGAACGCCGATCTGAGGCTCGGCACGGCGTCGCGCCTGTCCGACATGCAGATGATGTTCGCCGCCGGCGAACCGTTCGGCCTGTTCATCTGGGTCCCGGAGGACAACCTCTCGGAGGACCTGCGCGAGAGCATGGACGGCGTGATCGTCGTTCCCGACATGCCGGTGACGGGGCAGGTCGGGGACTGGCACCCGATGGACATGCTGGTGGCTCGCATCCTCGACGAGCGCGGGGACCTCCGCGCCCTGCTCTACCTCGACGTGCCGGTGGACTTGCGACGTCCGGACAAGGAGCGGTTGCTCGAGATCTCCGACGAGCTGGCGATGACGCTCAACTCGGTGCTCACCGCTGTCGAGCGCGAGGAGTACGCCGACCACATGCGCGTCATCCGCGCCACCCGCCGCCTCGCCCGCTCCAACCCGGCCCGCCATGACGTCGGACACCTCTTGCGAGAGGCCCGCTCGACGCTGCTCGGGGCGTTGTCGGTCGATGAGCTCGAGATCCGCCTGTTCATCGACGAGGACATCGAAGTCCTCGACAGCCTCGGCCTCCTGGCGGCGCCAGCCGTGCGTCGTGCGCTCGACGAGGCTGCCATCCGGGCCTGGCGGGGGCAGCACGTGCTGGTCATCGAGCCCGAGAACGTGTGGGGCGACGACGAGCTGGCGGGCTACGCCGACTGGTTCACCGAGGCCCTGCGCGCCGCCGGCTTCGAGGCCGTCGTCGTCGCGCCCGTCGGCGTCGAGGACGAGGTGCTGGGCATGCTGATGTGCGCACGGCGCACCGGTTCGCGGCGCTGGACCGACGGCGAGGGCGTCGCCGCGCTCGAGCTCGGCCACGACCTGGGCCGCGCGATCGCCAACGCGCACGCCACCCAGCGCGAGCGCCGGCTGCTGACCGAGCTACGCGAGCTCGAGGAGTCGCGCCACCGCTTCCTGCGCGAGCTCACCCACGAGATCAACAACCCGATGACGGTCATCGCCGCCAACGCCGAGTTCCTCGCCACCAGCGACTTCGTCGACGAGCGCGACCGCCGCCGGGCCCAGGCGATCCTGCGCGGCAGCGAGCGCCTCGGTGACCTGCTGCAGGGCCTCGCCATGCTGTCGCGGGTCAGCGATCCCCAGCACCCGCCCACGATGCGGCGCATCGACCTGCTGCCGATCGTGGAGGAGACGCTGGCGTCGATGACGGCCGTGGCCGAGCGCCGCGGCATCACGCTCCACCTCGTCGGCGACACCCGCGAGGCCATCGTGCTCGCCGATCCACGGGAGATCGCCAGCGCGATCACCAACCTCGTCGACAACGCCGTGAAGTACTCCGACCAGGACGACGAGATCTGGCTCGGCATCGAGCGCCGCACCGACGGCGGGTTGTTGTTCGCGTGCAAGGACGAGGGCATCGGCATCTCCGAGGCCGACCAGGACAAGCTGTTCACGCCGCTCTTCCGCTCCACGAACGAGGAGGCGCTGCTGCGCCCCGGGACCGGGCTGGGCCTGGGCATCGTCCGCGAGATCATGCAGCGCCACGGCGGGAGCGTGGAGGTGGACTCGACGCTCGGGCGCGGCACGGCCGTACGCCTGCACTTCCGGGCGCTGCCGCCCGAGGCCACGCCTCGCACGCCGACGCCGCGCGGCGCGTCGAGCTGGCGCACCGGCGACTGAGCCGCCTGGGGAGATGGCGCCCGTCAGGGGCGCATGACGTCCTTGTCCTTCGGGACCTCGACCTCGAACTCCTCGTCGAACTCCGAGAACGCGATCGAGCCGCCGTCCTGCATCGACGTCGACTCCACGCGTACGACGTGGTGGGGGGCCTCGCTGCGCACCCAGGCCAGCTCCTCGTGCTGGCCCCCGGGACTGCCGCTGAGCTGGACGATCTTCTGCCCGTCCTCGCTGCTCTCGTCGCCGACGGTGGTCGGCACCTCGCCGGAGATGTCGTCCTTGCCCTTGTCCTTGTCGGACTCGCCGCCGCCGACGAGGTCGACGACCTCGAAGGCCTCGAGGACCTTCTCGAGGTCGCACGCCCTGCGCAAGGGCTTGTCGTCCTCGACGAGCAGCCAGGTCGTGCTCAGCTTCTCGAGGAGGTAGCGGGGCAGCGGGGTGCCGCTCAACCGGTTGTAGGCGCCGGACTCCCCCTTGAGCCAGACCCGGTCGCCGACCCGGCGGATGTCGATGTTGCTGCCACCGAAGCGCATCGTCCCGATGCAGTTGTCGTCGCGGTCCATCCGGAGGTCGATGAAGTACTGGTTGCCGTTCGCGCGCGCCTGGCCGGTGATGCGCATGCTCTGCACGTCCAGCATCGCCTCGCTCGCGGCGGCGACGATCGCGGCGCCGTCCTGCTTGGCGAAGTCGGAGGTCGTGAGGTCGTCGTAGACGCTGCACCCGGTCGCGGCGCACGCCACGGACAGCGCGACGACGGCGTGCCTGATCCTGCGCATGACTTCCCCCTGGTGACGAGCCGGACGATCACATCACGCGGCGGCGCCGCGCGCAGGCGAACCGGTCAAGTCCGGGGGTGGAGTCAGCCGAGCAGCTCCTCGACCCACGCGGGGACCAGGCGGGTGGCGGGACCGTGGCGCGACTCCCCGAAGTCGGTGGCGCCTGCGCTCGGCTCGAGGTTGAGCTCGAGGGTCGCGCCGCGCGCCCAGTGGACGAAGGCCGCCGCGGGGTAGACGACGCCGGAGGTGCCGATGGAGACGAAGAGGTCGCAGTCCCACAGCGCCTGCTCCACCACGTCCATGCCGTAGGGGATCTCGCCGAACCAGACGATGTCCGGTCGCAGCGTCGGCTCCTCGCACGTCGGGCACGGCGGCTCGTGGCGCAGCGGCCCGTCCCACTCGTGGCGCCCGTCGCAGGTCGTGCACCATGCCGAGCGCAGCCGGCCGTGGATGTGGTGCACCCGCCGCGACCCGGCCCGCTCATGGAGGTCGTCGACGTTCTGGGTGACGACGAGCAGGTCGTCGCCGAGCGTGTCCTCGAGCCGCACCAGCGCCGCGTGGGCAGCGTTGGGACGGACCCGCGTGAGCGCCGCGCGCCGCTCGTCGTAGAAGCGCTGCACGAGCCCCGGGTCGTCGGCGTACGCCTCGGGGGTGGCCACCTGCATCGGGTCGTGGCCCTCCCACAGCCCGCCCGAGTCGCGGAAGGTCGACAGCCCGCTCTCGGCGGAGATGCCGGCACCGGTGAGGACCACGACGCGCATGCGTCCATTACTACCAGCCCCCACCCCTAGGGAGGCGCGAGGTGTGCACGGCGGTCCGGGACTCCGGTAGACAGGCGGCCATGACGACCTTGGGAGGGACGTCGGACGCGGTCGCGTTCGTCGGTGACTGGAGCGGGCCCGTGGTGGCGACCTCGGTGCACGCCGGGCACGAGCTGCGCCCGGACATCGCCGCGGCGATGGTGCTCGACGAGACCGAGCGGTTCCGCGAGGAGGATCCTCACACCGATCGCATCGCGGCCGTCGTGCCGGACCGGGTGGTGACCACCCGCTCGCGCTTCGAGGCCGACCTCAACCGCCCGCGGCGAGAGGCGGTCTACCGCCGGCCCGAGGACTGCTGGGGCCTGGAGGTGTGGCGGGACGGGGTGCTGTCCGACGAGCTGTTCGAGGGCAGCCTCGAGACGTACGACGCCTTCTACGACGCCCTTGCGCCGCGGCTCGACGCACTGGCCGAGCGGGGTCCGTTCGTGCTGCTCGACGTGCACTCCTACAACCACCGCCGCGACGGGTCCGACGCCCCGCCCGCGCCGGCGTCGGACAACCCCGAGGTCAACGTCGGCACCGGCAGCCTGGACCACGACCTGTTCGGTCCGCTGGTGGAGCGCTTCATGGGCGACCTGCGCGACGCCTCGCTCGGCTGCGGTCCGCTCGACGCCCGGGAGAACGTCGCCTTCGAGGGCCGCAACCTGGCGTGGTGGGTGCACGACCGCTATCCGCGGGTCGGGTGCGTCCTGGCCCTGGAGTTCAAGAAGACCTTCATGGACGAGTGGTCCGGCGAGGTCGACGAGCAGCGGCTGCGCCACGCGCAGGAGGGCCTCGCCGCCGCGCTGCCGGGCCTCCAGGAGGAGCTGGGGAGGCTGCGGTGAGTGGTGGTGACGCCCGGCTGGGTGCCGCCGACCTCGCGGTCGACCACCGCCTCGCCCTGCTGTCGCAGAGCTTCCGCTTCCTCCTCGAGGTCACCCCGGTGGACGCCGACGACCTGCGCGACGACTTCCTCGAGGGCCGCGAGCCCGACCCCGGCTTCACCTATCGCGAGCTCGACACCGACCCCGACGTCGTACGCGCCGAGCTCGACGCGATCGACGTCGGCGAGGTCGAGGACCCGGTGCTGGGCCAGCTGCTGCGGGCCAAGCACCGCGAGATGGAGCTCCAGCTCGACATGCTCGAGGCGCGCGACACCGACGACTTCCTGCCGCTCAGCGTGGAGCTCTACGGCGGGGTGTCGCCCTCGCTGCGCACGCAGGCCGAGACGCTGCTGGCGGGCATCACCCGCACCGAGGCGACCGACGAGGCGCTCGACGCGGAGCAGTTCCTCGCCCTGGCCGAGGACGAGATCGCCCACTACCGCGCCGAGGACCCCGACCTCGACATGCACGCCGAGATCCGCACCGACGTCAACGGCGTGATGGTCTCCGGGGACACCCTGCTCATCGGGCCCGAGACCAAGGTGCAGCGCGCCCGGGCCCAGGCGCTGCTCCACCACGAGGTCGGCACCCACCTCGTCACCCAGGCCAACGGCAGCCACCAGCCGATCAAGGTGCTCGGCGTCGGACTGGCCGGCTACGACGAGACGCAGGAGGGCCTCGCGGTCCTCGCCGAGATCGCCTGCGGCGGCCTGACGGCCTTCCGGCTGCGCCAGCTCGCCAGCCGCGTCGTGACCGTGCACCGGATGATCGGCGGCGCGAGCTTCGCCGAGGCCCACGAGGCGCTGGTCGCGGACGGATTCCCCGGCGGCAGCGCGTGGACGACCGTCATGCGGGTCTACCGCTCCGGCGGGATGACCAAGGACGCGATCTACCTGCGCGGCCTCGTCGAGCTGCTCGAGCACCTCGGCGCCGACGGCTCGCTCGACCAGCTGTGGCTGGGCAAGTTCTCGCTGCGCGACCTGCCGCTCATCGGCGACCTGGAGGACCGCGGCCTGCTGCGTCCGCCCCGGGTGCTGCCGCGCTACCTGCACGACCCGGCGACCGACGCCAACCTGGCCCGCGCGGCCGGGACCGAGGACCTCAGCACGCTCCTGGAAGGACACGCATGAAGATCGGATTCGTCGTCAACGACATCGACACCGAGAAGGCGGAGTACACCACCAACCGCCTCGCCATGGCGGCCAAGGAGATGGGCCATGAGGCGTGGTACATGGGCATCGGCGACTTCGCCTACCAGCCCGACGGCTCGCTCAGCACCAAGGCGCGCGCCGGCGACGCGAAGTCCTACCGCTCCCTCGAGCGCCACCTCGCCGACATCCAGAAGCCCGAGGTCGAGCAGCTGCTCGGCCTCGAGGAGTTCGACGTGGTGATGCTGCGCAACGACCCTGCCGACGACGCCGAGTCGGACCCGTGGCGCAACAACGCCGGCGTCGCCTTCGGCCAGCTCATCGCCTCCAGCGGCGTGCTCGTCGTCAACGACCCGACCAGCCTCGCCAACGCGCTGTCCAAGGCCTACTTCCAGCACTTCCCCGAGGTCGTGCGCCCCCGCACGCTGATCTCACGCGACGAGGACATGATCGAGGAGTTCATCTCCGACCTCGGCGGCAAGGCGGTCCTCAAGCCGCTCCAGGGCTCGGGCGGCGCCGGCGTCTTCCTCGTCGACCGCAAGGAGGCGCCGAACCTCACCCAGATCATCGAGGCCATCTCGCGCGACGGCTACGTCGTGGCGCAGGAGTACCTCCCCGAGGCGGTCAACGGCGACGTGCGCATGTTCGTGATGAACGGCCAGCCGCTGATGCACCAGGGGGAGTACGCCGCCTTCCGCCGCACCAACAAGACCAAGGACATCCGCTCCAACATGTCCGCCGGTGGCAAGGCCGAGAAGGTCACCGTCACCGACGCGATGCTCGAGATGGTCGAGGTCGTGCGCCCGAAGCTCGTCAGCGACGGGATGTTCCTCGTCGGCCTCGACATCGTCGGCGACAAGCTGATGGAGATCAACGTCTTCAGCCCCGGCGGCCTCGGCAGCGCGCAGGCGCTCTACGACGTCAACTTCGCGCCCGCGATCATCGGCGAGCTCGAGCGCAAGGTGAACATCCGCCGCCACTACCCGGAGATCGGCAACCACAACCTCGCGACGAGCTGAGGCGTCAGGGGAGGCCCCAGCCCTCGCGGAACTCCTGGGGTGTCAACGTCTCCAGCTGGCGCCGGACCACGTCGAGGAGCACGGCGGTGGCCTCGGGGCCGCCTGCCGGCACGCGGAGCTCGAGCCCGCCGTCGCGTCGGCGCCGGACGACGACGACACCCTCGCCGGTCAGGTCGAAGCCTCCCCCGGACATCGCGCACCACAGGTCGAGCGCCCCCGCGGCGACCCGTCCGAGGCGGTCGCGCCGACGGGGCTCGACGTCGGCCGTGTAGACCTCGTCGGCCGTCCCGGGATCGGTGGTGGCCGTCATGGGTCCAGCCTAGGTCGCTGTCTGGACCCTTCCGCGCCGATCAGGCGACGCCGGCGGCCGGGCGGCGGGCGTACGCCCATCCCGGTGGCCGCAGGAGGAACGACCAGCGGTCGTGCCAGGAGTCTGCCGCGGCGACGTCGGCGGCGATGTCGCGCCACTCGTGGGTCGCGATCCGCAGCGGGTCGAACGTGTCGATGTTGGAGGTCAGGCCGTAGACCACCGGCTCGTCCTCCTCCTCGAAGGTCCCGAAGAGGCGGTCCCAGAGGATGAGGATGCTGCCGTGGTTGCGGTCGAGGTAGTCGCGGTTGGAGCCGTGGTGCACCCGGTGGTGCGACGGGGTGTTGAAGACCTTCTCGACCCACCCGAGGCGCTGGATGGCCTCGGTGTGGATCCAGAACTGGTAGATCAGGTTGATCCCGCGCGCCTGCTCGATGAGCGCAGGGCGTACGCCGGCCAGCGCGAGCAGGCCGTAGGGCACGGTGAGCGTCACGCCCTCGGCGACCGGCTGCCGCAGGGCGGTCGAGAGGTTGTAGCGCTCGCTGGAGTGGTGGACCGAGTGCACCGCCCACAGCCAGCGGCTCTCGTGGCTGAGCCGGTGGTTCCAGTAGTAGATGAAGTCCCACCCGAGGATCGCGGCGAGCAGCGCCCACCGCCCGGTGCCCAGGTCGAGCGGTGAACGGGCGTGGAGTCGCTTGCCCGACGTCATCGCCGCCCACGTCGTCGAGGTGATCAGCGCCGTGGACGCGACCGCGCTGACGGCGAGCCCGGCGTGGACTCGGCGGAGCGCGGGCGGCGTACGGTCCGCGCGGGTCGGCGGGGCCTGCCGGATCCCGGCCAGCTCCTCCTGCACCTCGCGCACGTCGGCGGGCACCGTCTGCGGGTCGGGCAGCGCGCCGTCCCGCACCCGTCGGCGTACGACGTCGCCGACCGTGGTCAGCACCGCAGCCGCCGCGCCGATCGCGAGCAGGGTCCGGCCGTGCCGGCCGACGCCGGGGGTGACGGGGTCGAGCAGGCGACGCGCGACGTAGGGCGCGGCGAGGCTGCCGACGCCCATGCTGAGGCTCGCGACGGTGTCGGCGAGCTGGTAGTCGCCCGCGCGGGTGCCCGGCTCGACCGGGTGCGAGCGCTGCCAGGCGTACTCCGCCGCCATGGCGCCGATGAACGCCGGGATCGCGGCGACCGTGAGGTCGATCTTCACGGCGTCATCATGCCGGGCTCAGCAGGACCAGGGGTAGGGCGGCACGCCCATGGGGACGGTCACGACCGTCTCCGGCGTCGCCACCAGGACCGGCCCGCGGCGGTGGTGCCGACCGGCGCGGCCGTCGCCGGCACCCCGCCCTCGACGCGCGCCTGGAACCGCGGTTCCTCACGCAGGTCGGCCAGGAGATCGCGCAGGCCCGCAGCAAGCGCGATGTTGAGCTTCTGCTCGCGGCTCAGTGGCGCATCGAGGAGAAGGCCTCGAACGTGAGCCTGCTGCCGAGGGCTGGGGGTGGAGTACATGGGCGGGCGCGGTGATCGGCCCAGTCGGACGATGGAATCGTCCGGGTCGTGGAGCGCCTCGAGGTCCGCGATGACGGCCTCCCAGCCGCCCCGGCTGCGGTGCAACCACCAAGCACGCCGCCGCATGATGGCGTCTGCGTGGTGCTTCAGCCGCTGGACATCCTCGAGCGTCCAGATGGCGAGGTTGGCGGCGAGGGCCTCGGAGGCGAGCCTGGCCACACGGGAGTGATCGCCGCCCACCAGGTCGAGGAGCATCTGCTTGTCCTCGGGGTGCACCTCGTCGGCCATCAACGTGAGACCGGCCTTCTTCAGCGCCGGCTCGTCCGAGTCGACCAGGCCAAGGAGTTCGGCGCGGTCGATCGACTCGCCCGCCTCGGCGAGACCGATGTACGCCCGCGCCCGAAGGGTGGGCGACGTCGCCTCCGTGATCGCCCGTCGGCAGGCAGCGGCTGCATCGTGCCCGATCTCGGCCCATCGCCTGCGCGCCCACCAGCGCACGAGGACCGATGAATCGACCAGGAGGCGCTCGAGGTCAGCGGGTGGGAGCTGATCGGCGCTCAGCCGGACAAGCGCAAGCGCACGAGCATCGGCGGCGCGGGCGTGGAGGAGGACGCGTCGGATGGCGTCGACATCCCCGTCATCGGCGACGAGACGAGCAAGGATCCTTCGGACGACCTGATCACCCTCGCGTGGAAGGGCGCGGACCGCGTCTTCGGGACCGATGTGTCCACGCATCGCGCTGTGGCGGTACGCCGCCCGCCGCATGTCCCGATCAGCCGATCGGCGCAGTGCCTCCCAGACGGTCTCCTCACCGTGGACGGCGCAGATCGAGTCGAGGTACGAGGCGCGGACCTCGGATCCGAGGCTGCGGGCATCCGAGCGCTCGAGGATCGGCATGATCTCGGCTGCCTGCTGCAGCGAGGTGCGTTGCACGAGCTCCTCGCGAGCAGCGGCCCGAACCTGTGGCACGTGGTCCAGCGCGCGAACCGCGATCATTCGCATGGCGGTGCTGCTGTGATCTGCCGCGAGCCGCCGGAGCGACCGCTCCCGCACGAACCCGTCAGCATGCATCGCACCGATCGCGGCGGCGGTCTCCGAACGCTGGAGCACCTTCTCGGTCCACTGCTGTGCCTTCCCGAGCGTTGGCCCGTCCACCCGCCACTGACGTGCGAACCCGTCGACACGCAACAGGTCGCGTGCCGTCAGACCGGCCAGCCACTCCGCAGTCTCGGCAGTCACCCCGTCGTCCATCGAGAACACGCCGTGCGCCGCAGCACGAAGGCGTGCTCGGATCTGGGCAGGACTCAGCACCCCGACATCCTCGACCACTCGCAGTGCCGACGCACACGGGTTTCGCAGCCGCGAGTCCGCCACGCACGAGGCGCCGACCGGCCGCCGGCGTGCAAGTACGCGCCGGCTCAGTAGTACCAGGGGTACGGCGACCAGTCGGGCTCGCGCTTCTCGAGGAACTGGTCGCGACCCTCCTGTGCCTCGTCGGTCATGTAGGCCAGGCGGGTCGTCTCGCCAGCGAAGAGCTGCTGGCCGACCAGGCCGTCGTCGAGGAGGTTGAAGGAGTACTTCAGCATCCGCTGCGCGGTCGGCGACTTGCCGTTGATCTTGCGCCCCCACTCCAGCGCCTCGCGCTCGAGGTCGGCGTGGTCGACGACGCGGTTGACCGCGCCCATGCGGTGCATGGTCTCGGCGTCGTACTCGTCACCGAGGAAGAAGATCTCGCGGGCGAACTTCTGGCCCACCTGTCGGGCGAGGTAGGCCGAGCCGTAGCCGCCGTCGAAGGAACCGACGTCGGCGTCGGTCTGCTTGAAGCGCGCGTGCTCGCGGCTGGCCAGCGTGAGGTCGGCGACCGCGTGCAGGCTGTGGCCACCACCCGCGGCCCAGCCGGGGACGACGCAGATGACGACCTTCGGCATGAAGCGGATGAGCCGCTGGCACTCGAGGATGTGCAGGCGGGCGAGCTTGGCCTTGTCGATCGGGTTGGGCTCGGCGCCGGCGTCCGTGTGCCCGTCGGTCTCGTACTGGTAGCCCGCCCGGCCGCGGATGCGCTGGTCGCCACCGGTGCAGAAGGCCCACTTGCCGTTCTTCGCGCTCGGGCCGTTGCCGGTGAGGATCACGCAGCCGACGTCGGCCGACTGCCGCGCGTGCTCCAGCGTGCGCAGCAGCTCGTCGACGGTGTGCGGGCGGAAGGCGTTGAGCACATCGGGTCGGTCGAAGGCGATCCGGACCGTGCCGTGCGCGCGGGCCCGGTGGTAGGTCAGGTCGGTCAGGTCCTCGAAGCCGGGGACGACGTCCCACGCCTCGGGGTCGAAGATCTCGCTGACGCCCTCGATCGCACTCATGCGCGCACCGTATCCACCGGTGGCTGGAAGATCGTCGCGGCCCGTGGTGTTGTGTCAGGCATGGCACTGACTGGCACCTATGTCCCGAGCACGTCCGAGTGGGTCCGCAACCAGGTCGAGGAGTACGAGGCGACCGACGGCGCGACGTCGGGCACGCTCCCGAACACCGACTACCCGATCGTCGTCATCACCTCCGTCGGCGCGAAGTCGGGCCACCTCCGCAAGAACCCGGTGATGCGCGTGGAGCGCGACGGGGCGTATCTGGCGGTCGCGTCCAAGGGCGGCGCCCCGGAGAACCCGGAGTGGTACTACAACTTCGTCGCCCACCCCGAGGTCGAGCTGCAGGACGGCGCGGAGAAGCACACCTACCGTGTGCGCGAGCTCGAGGGAGCAGAGCGCGAGGACTGGTGGCAGCACGCCGTGGCCACGTGGCCGACCTACGCGTCGTACGCCGAGAAGACGGACCGGCTGATCCCGCTCTTCATCCTCGAGCGGTGACCTCGGCCCTGTGATCGCTGCGGGGCGGGCGGTGCGTCAGCCACGTTCTGCACGAGCAAAAGGTGGCTCACGCACCGCCAGCGGGCGCGGCGGCGGCAGCGAGTACGCCGACGCGCCTCAGGCGCGGCTGATCGTCATCGCCAGCCCGAGCAGGTGCTCGAGCCGCGCGAGCTCGGAGTCGAGGAACTCCGGTCCGCCACGCCGACCCATGGCGATGAGGTCGTCGCCGAACGGTGCTGCGCACTCGACGTAGGTGTCGTCGCCGGGCAGGCGGGTGGGGGCGGCGAGGTGAGGGATGTCGAACTCGCTCGGCGCGGCGTCGGTCGCGTGCACCACCGACAGCCCGTCGGCGCCGCTGCGCAGGCGTGCGGCCCAGTCGACGCGGAACGTGATCGGCAGCAGGTCGACCAGCCGGTCGCGCGCCGAGCCGGGGTCCTCGGTGAGCGCCTCGACGACCTCGAGGTCGAGGAAGAGGTTGCCGCCCGCGGCGTAGCGGTTGATCCACAGCACGCTCACCCCGTCGAGCACGGCGCACGCGGACACGATCGAGTCGGGCATCGTGCCGGGCGGGATCTCGAGCAGGACGTCGTCGACGGCGTAGCCGTCGCGCTTCTCGACGATCTCGATCGCCTCGATGTCGCCGCCCGCCTCACCGATCGCGCTCGCGACGCGGCCGAGCGACCCCGGGACGTCGGGGAGCTCGACACGGATGAGGTAGGGCATGACCCGAGGCTATCGGGCCGACATGTCGGCCAGGTTTCCGTCACCCGACAGCCGGGCGCGCAGGCCGCTCGCGCGCAGTGCCTGTCGCGCGATCGCCGCGCGGACCGCCGACTCCGACCCGATGACGCGCACGCGTCGCTGCGCACGGGTGACCGCGGTGTAGAAGAGCTCGCGCGTCAGCAGCCGCGACTCCTCGTCGGGCAGCAGCACCGTGACCTCGTCGGCCTGGCTGCCCTGCGACTTGTGGATCGTCATCGCGTGCATGGTCTCCACGTCGCCGAGGCGTGAGGGAGCCAGCTCGAGGAAGCCGACCCCCGTCGCGATGGCCGCGCGCGGCCCCGACGGGCTGGCGACGACCACGCCGGTGTCGCCGTTGTAGACGCCGAGCGTGTAGTCGTTGGACGAGACCAGCAGCGGCCGCCCGAGGTAGGCGGCGTCGTGCACGGGCTCGCCGGTCTCGGCGGTGAACCACTGCTCGATGCGCCTGTTCCAGTGGCGTACGCCGAACGGGCCGTCGCGGTGCGCGCACAGCAGGCGGTGCCGCTCGAGCGCCTCCAGCGCCCGCTGGGCGTCCCCGGCCACCGCCGCGTCGTGCACGGCGAGGGCGTGGGGCAGCACCGAGGAGCGGATGGTGCGGGCGGGGTCGCCGTCGCGCACCCACTCGACCGCCTCGCCGCCGGCGCCCAGGGCCGCGACCGCCCGGTCCGCGTCGCCGAGGCGCAGGGCCTCGGCGAGCTCGCCGATCTCGGCGCCGTAGCGGTGCGCGGTGCGCAACGCGGCCACGGGACTGTCCGGGCGGTGCTCGTAGCCGCGCACGAGGTCGGTGAGGACGGCGCCGGCGTCGACCGAGCTGAGCTGGTCGGGGTCACCGACCAGCACCAGACGGGCCTCCGGGCGGACTGCCTCGAGCAGGCGCGCCATCATCGTCAGCGACACCATCGACGCCTCGTCGACCACGACGAGGTCATGGGGCAGGCGGTTGCCGCGGTGGTGGCGGAAGCGGGTGCTGTTGCCGGGGTGCTGGCGCAGCAGGCGGTGCAGCGTCATCGCCGACACGTCGGCCAGCCGTCCCTGGTCGCCCGCGCCGAAGCGCGCGGCGGACGCACGCACCGACTGCTCGAGCCGCGCGGCGGCCTTGCCGGTCGGCGCGGCCAGTGCGATGCGCAGGCGCTCGCCCCGGGCCTCGGCCTGCTCGACGAGGACGGCCAGCAGGCCTGCGACCGCCGTCGTCTTGCCGGTGCCGGGGCCGCCGGTGACCACGGTGGTGGCCTGCGTGGCCGCCCGCCGGCAGGCCTCGCGCTGCTCGTCGGACTCCGCCGTGGGGAAGACGCGCACCAGCGACTGCTCGAGCAGCGCGATGTCGACGGCGTGCGCCACCCGCCCCCGCTCGCGCAGGTCGCCCAGCACCTGGGTCTCCTGCTCGTGGTAGCGGTCGAGGTAGACCAGCCCGTGGTCCACGCGCACCACCCCGGCTGCCAGCAGGGGGCTGGCCCCCACGGCCGCGGACCACCGCTCCGGCGTCGGCCACGGCAGCCCGAGGTCGGCGAGGGAGGCCGGCACGGCAGCCAGGTCGAGGCAGACCGAGCCGTGGCGCACGGCCCGCACGGCGAGGGCCACCGCCAGGAGGACGGACTCGTCCCGCTCGCCGGCGAGCCGCCCGAGCGTCGTGGCGACGTGGACGTCGGCCGAGGTCAGCACCCCGGCGGTGTTGAAGGTGTGCAGCAGCCCGTGCGCGGCGAGCGCCAGGTCGCGGTCGTGCGCGTCGACCGGCTCGAAGACCTCGCTCATGTCCTCACCACCCCGTCGAGCAGGTCGGAGAGCTCCTCCACCAGCGCCACGGGCGGGCGCCACGAGAAGACACCGCACGGCATGCCGTCGACGACCGGGGTCTCGGGTCCGCACATGCCGCGGAGGTAGAGGTAGAGCACCCCGCCGAGGTGGGTCGCCGGGTCGTAGGCGGGCAGCCGCCAGCGCAGGAAGCGGTGGAGCACCACGGTGTAGAGCAGCGCCTGGAGCGGGTAGTCGGAGTGGGCCATCGCCTCGTCGAGCACCTCGGGGCGGTAGTCGTGGGCCGTGAGCGGCTGGTCCATCGGGCCGAGCCAGTTGGTCTTGTAGTCGACGGTGAGGAAGCGCTGCGCACCGTCGACGTCGACGCGCAGCACCACGTCGATCGAGCCGGTGAGGTAGCCGCGCAGCGACTGCGACGCGAGCTCGGGGTCGCCGTCGAGGGCATCGGCGTAGACCCGCACCGCGTCGCCCTCGGGCAGGTGCCGGCGCAGCAGGGGCACGAGGTCGCCCAGGCGTACGTCGACGGGCGCGGCCACCGTGTCGCCACCGGCCAGCGGGACCTCGAAGTCGAGCTCGCGCAGCCGGTCGGGCAGACCGAGGGAGAGCAGCGTGCGGTCGGCGGCGAGCGGTCCGAGCGGGCTCCTGCACACCGCGACGAGCGCGTCGGCGAGTGCGACCGGGTCGAGGTCGACCGGCCACCAGACCAGCTGCTCGCGCACGTGCCCGAGCAGCTCGGCGTGGAAGTCGTCGGCACCCGGGTCGGCGTGCTCGAGCACCGCGTGGACCAGGGATCCGAAGGTGGCGCCGACCGGCAGGGTCGCCATCGGGGAGGGCGCCGCGGCGGCCGCGAGGTCGCCCTCGGCCGCCCCGTCCAGCTCCTCGGGCGAGACCTCCGCGTCGGCGCTCGCCTCCAGCTCGGCCTCCATCTCCGGCTCCGACAGCGCGGCGGCGGCATGGGCTGCGCTGGTCGCGGAGAGGGAGGAGTAGGACGTACGCCGCCAGGAGGTGTCGACCTCGCGGCTGAACGAGCGGACGGCCAAGCGCTCGGTCGAGCGCTGGAGCGGGGTCGGGTCGGGCGGGGTCAGCGTGGCGAGCTCGACGCTCGGCCCACCCGCCTGCTCCCAGGCGGACAGGATGGACATCAACCGGTCCTCGTCGACCAGCGCCTGGCTGTCGGGCACCGGCGCCATCCCGGGACGTCGCCCGAGGAGCATCCGGTGCAGGGGCGAGTCGGGGGTGTTGCGGTCGGCAGCGGCGTACCACGCCACGACCTGGGACTGGGCGCGCGTCATCGCGACGTAGAGCAGGCGGAGCGACTCGCCCGCGTCCTCGCGCCAGTGGCGTCGTACGGCGTCGCGGTGGAACGCGCTCGCCCCGCCGACGTCGCGGCACCGCCGGCCTGCGTCGTCGTGGAAGAGCGGCACGGCCGGGTCGCGGCCGGTGAAGCGGTTCCACAGGGTGGGGAGGTAGACGACCGGCCACTGCAGGCCCTTGCTGCCGTGGATGGTGACGAGCTGGACAGCAGCAGCGTCGGAGTCGAGGCGGCGGGTGCGCTCGGAGGCGACCTCGAGCTTGTCGTCGGCGACCTGCTCGCGCAGCCAGGCAAGCAGGCCGACCAGCCCGAGCCGCTGCTCGGTCGACACCCGCAGCAGGGACTCGCCGATGTGGCGCAGGTCGGTGAGCGTGCGCTCGCCGCCCACGCGCGCAAGGACCCGGGCGGTCAGCCCCTCGACCGCGGCCACCTCCACCACCGCGGCGACCCCGCGCCGGGTGAAGACGTCGGCCAGGGTGCGGACGCGGGCAGCGAGCTGGTCGGTCAGCCGGTCGCCCCCGGCGTCGAGCGAGACCGCGTCGTGGCCGAAGAACGACGTGAGCGCGGCGGCGCGCACCCGGTCGGCGCGGTGCGGCTGCTCCATCGCCTCGAGCAGCGTGAGCCACTCGCCTGCGGCGGGCGTGTGGAAGACCGACCCGCCGGCGTTGACCACCGACGGCACACCGACGTCGGCGAGGGCCGCCTGGACCGCCTCGAGCTCGTTGCGTCGGGCGGCCAGCACGGCGATGTCGCCGGGCTTGAGGTCCCGGCCGTCGAAACGGGCGCCGGCGTCGATGAGCCGCTTGATGTCGTGGGCGGTGTCGGTGACGACGTGGTCGCGCCACAGCGCCACCGGCGGCCTGGACCGCGGCCCCCTGCCGAGCTCGGCACGGCGGACCACCCGCAGGCGGAACGGCGCCCCGGCGCCCTCGAGGCGCGAGTGCGCGAGGTGGGCCTCGACGGGATGGACGACGATGCGCTCGTCACCGAGCTGGGCGCCCCGGAGGACCGCGTGGACGGCGTCGAGCAACGGTCGGTCGGAGCGCCAGTTGACGCCGAGGGTCTGGGTCGTGGTGGCGGTGTCGGCGGCCTGGAGGTAGGTCACGACGTCGCCGCCACGGAAGGCGTAGATCGCCTGCTTGGGGTCGCCGATCAGCACCATCGTGGTGGTCTCGGAGAAGGCACGGCGGAAGACCTGCCACTGCACCGGGTCGGTGTCCTGGAACTCGTCGATCAGCACGAACTTCCAGCGGTGCTGCATCCGGCGCCGCGCGGCCGCGTCGGTGGCCTCGAGGGCGTCGGCGAGCTGGCTCAGCAGGTCGTCGTAGCTCAGCACGCCGAGGCGGCGCTTGCGGCGCTCGACCTCCTCCAGCACCTCGCACGCGAAGCGCACCCGCATCGCCGCCGACGAGTCGGGCGACTCGGTCAGCACGGCGGCCGGCTCGACGACGGCTCGCGGGTCGCCGATGACGTGTCGCGCGAGCTCCAGCGCCTCGGCGCGGCTCCACGGGGGGCGCGCAGCGGACCCGAAGCGGGCGAGGTAGAGGTCGTCGACGACCTCGGTGGTGAGCTGCTCGAGGTCCTCGACCAGCGTGGCGGAGGCGTCGGTGTCGCCGGCGACGCCGAGGCTGCGCAGCACCAGCTGGCAGAACTGGTGGATCGTGGCGATCGTGGCCGCGTCGAAGGACACGAGCGCCTGCGTCAGCCGGTCGTGGCGGGCGTCCCGCGTGGTCGCGTCGGCGTCGAGCAGCCACGTGTGCAACCCGTTGGCCGGGTCGGGCGGGCACGTGTCGGCGAGCAGCTGCACCGCCTCGTCGAGCTGGCGGCGTACGCGCTCGCGCAGCTCCTGGCTCGCGGCGCGGGTGAACGTGACCACCAGCATCTCGTCGAGGCGTACGTCGCCGGACGCGATGTGCTTGGCGACCAGTGCGGCGATGGTCCACGTCTTGCCCGTGCCGGCGCTCGCCTCGAGCAGCGTGGTGCCGGGGACGAGGTCCGCAGCGATGTCGAAGGTCTTCACAGGCCCCTCACCTGCTCGTGGCCGCCGTCGATGAGCGGGGCCCAGAGGCGCCATGCGTAGTGGCCGAGCCGGTGCGGTCCGTCCTCGCCCGCCCGCGGCGCCGTGGCGAGGAGGGAGTAGTCGGCGTGCTCGCCGAAGGCGCGGACGTGCCAGGCGTCGGCGTCCTCCTTGGGGAAGCCGGCGTCGTTGAAGCGCGGCGTCTCCCACTCCGCGCGCGCCCGGACGTCCGGGTCGCCGTCGCTGCCGGCGAGCACCCGGCGCTGCTCCTCGGCCCACGCCAGCGAGGTCTTCACCGGCAGCGGGAGCGGCTCGCGCTGGCCGGCGTCGTAGAGGGCGACGAGGCCGCGCAACCACTCCTGTGCCTCGTGCTGGGCGAGCGGACCGATGAGCTGCACCTGGCCGCCGGAGCGGTGCCTGCCGATGGTGTGGACGGTCCAGTTCTCGTCGGGGGCCCCGGCCGCGAGGGCGAGGGCGTCGATCCACGCAGCCAGGCGGTGCTTGGCGGCGAGGTTGGAGAAGGACACCGACACCACGTTGTTGCCCCACACGTCGCCCACCGTGCCGGACAGCCGGCGTCCGGCGCCCAGGTCGACATCGACGTCGAGGGTGCGCTGCGGTCCACGCCGCAGCTCGAGCGCCTTCATCACCAGGGGGCGGACCACCTCGATGATGTCGTCGAGGACGCCCTCCCCGAGCGGCCCGGGCGGGAGCTGGCCGGTGACCTTGAGCGCCTCGCCCACGGCGATGGCATCGGCGCCTCCGAGCACCTCGGAGGCCAGGTGGTCGCCGACCGCCCACTTCTCCAGGGCGTCGAGCGTGATCGGGATGGCGTCCTTCACGACGTCGGCGTCGTAGGGGCGCGCGATCCGCAGACGGCGGAAGAAGCCGCGCACGGGATGGGCGAAGAAGTCGTGCAGGTCGGCCAGCGAGACGTCCTCGGCCGCGCCGGCGGCCGGCAGTGCGTGGGGCACCAGCACCCCCACCGGGCGACGCTCGTCGCGGGCCGCGCTCGCACCGGCGAGGGCGAAGCGGTCGAAGGTGAAGGGCCCGCCCCCGCGCAGCGCACCGGCGACGAAGTTGTCCTCGTCGAAGGGCTGGAGCGGGTGCTGGGTGAGCACGTGGTCGCGCACCGGCGTCGCGCCCGTGCGGTCGAGGGCGTCGAGCAGCTCGCCGAGCGGCACGGCGGGCGGACGCTCGGCCCCGGTGTGCTCGCCGCGGCCGGTGTAGGTGATGACGAGCCTGTCGGTGGCCGCGACGATCGCGTCGAGGAAGAGCTGGCGGTCCTCGGCGCGCAGGTCGCGCTCGCCGGTGCGCGGGCGGCGCGCGAGCACGTCGTCGCCGTCGACGGTGGACACCCGGGGGAAGACGCCGTCGTCGAGACCGACCAGGCACACCACCCGGTGCGGCACCGAGCGCATCGGGACCATCGTGCAGACGGTGAGCGTGCCGGTGCGGAAGTTGGCGCGCGTCGGGCGCCCGCGCAGCCGCTGCTGGAGCAGGGCGCGTACGTCGGCCTGCCGCAGCCGCGTGCCGGTCCCCTCCGCGCCCGCCGCGATGCGTGCGACCTCGCGGTCGAACTGCGCGACCTGCCACACCTCGGCGAGCGGCGTCGAGGTCAGGTGGTGCACCGCCTCGCCCAGGGCCGTGGTCCAGTCGGTGACGGTCGTGGCCCGCTCGGCGCGGGTCACGAAGGTGTGGAGGCGCTCGACGAGCTCGGCGAAGCGTCCGACCAGGTCGAGGTCGCCGTCGCTCACGTCGTCGACCGGCACGGTGCCGGCCACCTGGCGGTGGTCCAGGCCGGACATCGCCGCGCCCAGCAGCACCCGGCGCATCCCGGTGACCCACGTGTTGGCGTCGAGGCCGGCCAGGCCGAAGGTGCCGCGGTGCTCGGCGTCGTAGCCCCACCGGATGCCGCTGACGTCGACCCAGTGCGCGATGCGTTCGAGCTCCTCGTCGCCGAGGCCGAAGCGGGCCCGCACGGGGTCGGCGCCGGCGACGTCGAGCACCTGGCTGGCCGTCATCCGGCCGCGGACCAGCTCGACCAGCTGCGCCGCGAGCGCCAGGAGCGGGTTGGTGGCCGCGAGCGAGCGGTCGGCCAGGCGCACGCGGAGCCGGTGGCCCGGGTGCCCGGCGCCCTCCCCGGCGACGTCGGCCATGCCGAAGGCCGCGGAGATCAGGGGAGCGTAGGTCTCGATGTCGGGGACCATCACCAGGATGTCGCGGGGCTCGAGGGTCGGGTCGTCCTCCAGCAAGCCCACCAGCACCTCGCGGAGCACGTCGACCTGCCGCGCTGCGCCGTGGCAGGCGTGCACCTGGACCGAGTCGTCGGTGCCGGTGCGGCCGGCCCGCTCGTCGGGAGCGGGGGTCCGGTTGGCGCGCAGGTCGTGCTGGAGCCATCCCAGGAGCGTCGGCGGCGTCCTTGATGGCGAGGGCGCCGGGAGGCTCGGCAGCTCGCCGAGGGTGCGGCGCAGCTCCCGTGCGTCACGGCCCAGCGAGCCCAGCAGGGGATGGCCGACGAGCGCCGCGGAGTCGTCGGCGGCACGGGGCACCTGCCCCTCGCGCGCGGTCGGCGCGAGCGACTCCCACAGCAACGACGAGGCCTGCGGGAGCCACAGGTGGACCTCGCGGAGCTCGCCGAGGGCCCTCAGCAGCGCGACCTCCGTCTCCGGGAGGCGGGTGTGGCCGAAGAGCGACAGCCGCGGCGGCAGGTCGAGGTCGTCGCCCCCGCTGCGCAGCCGGGCCACGGTCTCGGCGTGGCGTACGTCGGGGGGCGGGTCGCTGACCGCGTCGAGCAGCCGGCGCCAGAGGTCGGCCTGCCAGGCGAGGTCGGCGTCGAGCTCGCCGCCGGCACCGTCGGAGCGCCCGCCCGCGCGCCAGTCGGCCAGCAGCGCCGGACGCTGCACGGCGTAGGAGGAGAAGAGCCCTGCCAGCCGGCGCGCCACGGCGTAGCGCCGGGCCGAGCGGTCGTCGTCGGGGTCCCCGCCGCCGAGGTGGGCGGTGAGGTCCTCGAAACCGGTCGTGCCCATCACGTCGTCGATCACCGACAGCAGCGGCCAGGCCAGCCGGTCGGGGCTCCACGGATCCTCGGCGTCGCGGTCGAGCAGCAGCGAGACGAGGGAATGGGGCGTCACGAAGTCGACGCCGGCGCACACGCCGTCACTGCCGCGGGGGCCGGTGCCGAGGCGGTGCGACAGCCGCTGCGTCAGCCAGCGCTCGACCCCGCGGGCGGGCACGACCACGACCTCGCGGGCGAACGGGTCGGGCAGGGGCGTGACCAGCAGGTCGGCGAGGCCGTCGGCGAGGGCGTCGGTGCGCTCGGCCGTGTGCAGGTGCAGGGTCACGGGCGCCACCCTATGAGCGGCGACCGACAACCGCGTCAGCGCGCGACCGGGACCCCCGGACGTGCGACCGCCGGCGGCCACCACGGGGGGAGGTGGCCGCCGGCGGTGGCGGGTGGGCGTCGCCTCGGGCGACGCGTGGTGCGGGCGGGTCAGCCCTTGAAGACGTCCTTGACCTTCTCGCCGGCCTGCTTGAGGTTGGCGCCGGCCTGGTCGCCCTTGCCCTCGGCCTCGAGCTGCTCGTCGTCGGTCGCCTTGCCGGTGGCTTCCTTGCCCTTGCCCTTGAGCTCCTCGGCCTTGTTGCCGATCTTGTCGTCGAGTCCCATGGTGGTTCCTCCTGCGTCTCGGGTGCGTCGGTGCCGACCGGATGGTCTCTCTCGAACCTGCCACGCGGGTGGGCGCCGGACGACACCCGTGCGGGTGGGTGCCGGTCAGGAACCGATGTGGCGCGGGGGAGTGGCCGGGGCCGGGGCCGGCACGACGCCGAGCTGCGGACGCGGCGGCGGCGGGGTCTGGTGGTCGATCTCCTCGGCGCGCGACGCGTCCAGCCGCCAGATGCCGAAGCAGCCGACGATGGCCACGATGATCGCCACCGTGCTGATCAGGATCACTGTGCCCATGGGATTCTCCAGGTGTCTCGGGTGGGTCCTCTGTGGATGGTGCGAAAACCTCTACAGTCCTGTATAGGTTATTTCCACACGTTGTACAAGGGTTGGACGAGATGAATCGTGGAGGCGTCATGGACACCGGGGCAACGGGCGGGTTCAGCATCGGTGTCCTGGCCGATCGGACCGGGCTGACCCCTGCGGTGCTGCGGACGTGGGAGAACCGCTTCGGCTTCCCCGCCGGTGAGCGCTCGCCCACCGGCCACCGCCGCTTCTCCGAGGGCGACGTCGAGCTCGTGCGCCAGGTGCTCGAGGTGCGCGAGTCCGGGGTGGGGCTCCAGGTCGCCATCGACGCCGTACGCCGCCGCCAGGAGCAGGGTGCCGTCGACTCGGTCCACGCCGTGCTGGCGCGTGAGTTCCCGCACCTCGTCGTCCACCGGCTCGGACGACGGGCTCTGCTGGCCGCCTCGCACGCCGTCGAGGACGAGGCGCTCGCGCGCGCCGACCGGCCGCTGGTCCTCGGCACCTTCCAGGAGGGCCACAAGTTCGCAGGCTCCCGCCACCGCTGGGACGAGCTGGCTCGTACGGCGTCGTGGGCCGCGGTCGTGGCCGAGTTCGACGACGCCCACCCCGCCGACCCCTCGGCGCAGCCGGCGCGGTGCCAGCTGCCCGAGCGCTCGCCCCTGCGCCGGGAGTGGACGGTGGTCACCGTCAGCGCCTCCCGCGCGGCCGTCGTCTCGGCGTGGGAGGTGCCGGGCGCCCCGGGAGGCACGCCCGTCTACGAGTCCGTCATCAGCACCCACCGGCCCGCCGCGCTGGCGGCAGCGCGGGTGCTCGTCGACGTGGCGCGGGCGTCCGGGGCGACGCCGCCCGCCTCGGCGACGGCGGTCCTCGACGAGCCGGCGCACGGCCCGGCGACCGCTGCGGTCGACGCGGACCGGATCTGGCTGCGCGCGCTCGCCCGCCTCGACCCGCCCGGCTGACCGCCGCGCGTCAGTGGTGGCGCAGTGCCTCGATCAGCTCGTTCTTGGTCATCGACGAGCGACCGTCGATGTCGAGCTCGGCGGCGCGCTCGCGCAGCTCCTCGACGGTGCGGTCCTCGTAGTCCGACGCCTCGCCGCCACGCTCGCCGACCGCTGACCGGCCCTGGGCCGCGGCGGCGTTCGCGATGCGGGCCGCCTTCTCCTTGCTCGCACCGTCGTCGCGCAGCGCCTCGTAGACCTCGGCGTCCTTCACGGACGGGCCCGGGTCCTGCTTCTTCTTCTCGGCCATCGCTCCACCGTGCCACCCTCGGGTGCGCTGATCCTCACCCGTCGGGAGGTGCCCGCCGCGAGCGGAGTCCAGCGCCTCAGCCCGCCTGGCGGTCCAGGCAGGCGCGCAGCTGGTCCACCGTCTTCGAGGCCAGCCGCGGGAGGTAGGCCTGGACGAGGGGCGAGGCCAGTCGCGAGAGGCCGGAGAAGGACATGCGGGCCGTGTAGACGACCTGCGCGCCGCCGGTCGCCGGGGAGATCTCGAAGATGTCGTGGCCCTCGAAGGAGTCGTTGGTGCCACGCAGGTGGACGTGGGTCGGCACCACGACCTCAGCGGCGGTGTAGGTGATCTCGACGGTGCGACCGAGGAAGGACGAGACGTTGCGGTAGGTCGTGCCGACCCCGCCGTCGCCGCTGGTGCGCTCGCAGGTGCGGGTGCCCGGGTCCCACTCCTCGGCCGTGCGGAAGTCGGCGAGGTAGGCGTGCGCCGCCTCGGGAGAGGCGGTCGTCGCGAAGGTGCGGGTGATGGAGGGCATGGTCCCACCGTAGCCAGCGGCCACCTCCCTTCGGCTGGTGTCCGCCTTGGCCCGGCGTCCTAGCGTGGTGGCATGGCGAAGAAGACGACTCGTTCCGCGACCACCTCGGTGTCCAGCGACGCCGACGCCCCCCTCACCGTCCCCGGACTGGACGCCTCGACCGGCCACCGCGTGGCCGACGCGCTCCAGATGCGGGTGCACGCGCTCAATGACCTGGCGCTGACCCTCAAGCACGCCCACTGGAACGTCGTGGGCCCGCACTTCATCGGCGTCCACGAGATGCTCGACCCCCAGATCGACGGCGTGCGCGAGATGATCGACGTGCTCGCCGAGCGCATGTCGACCCTCGGGGTGCCGCCGAACGGCCTGCCGGGTGCCCTCGTGGCTGCTCGCACCTGGGACGACTACGACCTGACCCGCGCCGACACCGCAGCCCACCTCGCGGCTCTCGACCTCGTCTACACCGGGGTCATCGAGGACCACCGCGCGGCGATCGAGGCCGTGGGCGACGACCCGGTGACCGAGGACATCGTGATCGGCCAGACCGCCGACCTCGAGCAGTTCCAGTGGTTCGTGCGCGCGCACCTGCAGGGCGTCACCGGCGAGCTGGTGACCACCGGCGCGTCCGGCGAGGTCGAGGCGGCCGAGAAGGCGTCGCGCCGCATCCGCAAGCGCTGAACCGTCGTCCGCCACCGGCGGACACCTGACACACCGTCGTACGCATGGGGCGGCTGGACCAGTGGTCCAGTCGCCCCTACGCGTGTCAGGCGGGCGTCGGCCCTCACTTCGGTAACGAACCGCTAACGGCTCGGCCGCGCTCTGGACGTGACGACCATCACTTCATATGTTGTTCCGCACAACATATGCACGACGGCCCAATGTCCCACGACCGGCCGACGTGCGATTGAAATCGCTAGGAGGCGGTTCGCGTGAAGCGGAAGCACAATTTGGTCCTCGTCCCCCTGCTGGGTGCCGCCATGGCCCTCACGGCCTGTGGCAGTGACGACGGCGACACCGGCTCTGACGCCGGCGACAGCGGCAGTGGCGACACCGCCGGCAAGATCGGCGTGATCCTCCCCGACACCGAGTCCTCGGTGCGCTGGGAGAGCGCGGACCGCCCGGCCCTCGCGGCTGCCTTCGAGGAGGCCGGCGTGGAGTTCGACATCCAGAACGCCGAGGGTGACGCCGAGCGCATGACCCAGATCGCGGACTCGATGATCGGTGACGGGGTGACGGTCCTCGCGATCGTCAACCTCGACTCGGAGTCGGGCGCGGCGATCCAGGAGAAGGCGGCGTCGCAGGGCGTGGCCACCATCGACTACGACCGGCTCACGCTGGGTGGCACGGCGGAGTACTACGTCTCCTTCGACAACACCGTCGTCGGCGAGCTGCAGGGCCAGGGCCTCGCGGACTGCCTCGGTGACAAGGACGCGAACATCGTCTACCTCAACGGCTCGCCCACCGACAACAACGCGACGCTGTTCGCCGAGGGCGCCCACAGCGTGCTCGACGAGATGAGCAACTACACCGTCGTCGGCGAGCAGGCCGTCCCCGACTGGGACAACGAAGAGGCCGCCACGATCTTCCAGCAGCTCTACACCGCTGCGGACGGCCAGGTCGACGGCGTGCTCGCCGCCAACGACGGTCTCGGCGGCGCCGCGATCAGCATCCTCGAGGCCAACGGCCAGGACGGCAAGGTCCCGGTCACCGGACAGGACGCCACGGTCGAGGGCCTGCAGAACGTGCTCGCGGGCACCCAGTGCATGACGGTCTACAAGTCCGCCACGCAGGAGGCCGAGGCGCTGGCCGAGGTCGCCATCGCGCTCGCCAACGGTGAGGACGCCGAGACCACCGGCACCACGGTCGACTCCTCCGACGACAGCGAGGTCCCCTCGATCCTGCTCGAGCCGCAGGCGATCACCAAGGACAACGTCTCCGACGTGATCGAGGACGGTGGCCAGAAGGCCGAGGACGTGTGCACCGGCGAGTTCGCCGACCTCTGCGCCGACGCCGGCATCTCCTGATCACCTGATCGGCTGATCAGATCCACCTCGGACGACGCCCGGGCCGACCCCGGCCCGGGCGTCGTACTTGTCCACCCGCACAACAAATTCTTTGCGATCGGAAGTGAATCCCATGGTTGAGCCGCTGCTCGAGCTCCGTGGAGTCAACAAGAGCTTCGGCGTGGTGCACGTGCTGCACGACGTCGACTTCGCCGTCTATCCCGGACAGGTCACCGCACTCGTCGGTGACAACGGAGCCGGCAAGTCCACCCTGGTCAAGATCATCGCGGGCATCTACGGCCGCGACAGCGGCGACTACCACTTCGACGGCAAGGAGGTCGAGGTCCACGGCCCGCGTGACGTCGCCGCGCTCGGTGTGGAGGTCGTCTACCAGGACCTCGCGCTGTGCGACAACCTCGACATCGTCGAGAACATGTTCCTCGGCCGCGAGGAGACGACCCGCTTCGGCCTCGACGAGGTCACCATGGAGACCCGCGCGCGCGAGACGCTCGCCTCGCTGTCGGTGCGAACGGTCAAGTCGGTCCGCCAGAGCGTGGCGAGCCTCTCCGGCGGCCAGCGCCAGACCGTGGCCATCGCCAAGGCCGTGCTGTGGAACTCGAAGGTCGTCCTCCTCGACGAGCCCACCGCGGCCCTCGGCGTGGCGCAGACCCGCCAGGTCCTCGACCTCGTACGCCGCCTCGCGGACCGCGGTCTCGGCGTCGTGCTGATCTCCCACAACATGGGCGACGTCTTCGAGGTCGCCGACCGGATCACCGCGCTCTACCTCGGCCGCGTGGCAGCCGACGTCCCCGCGAAGGACCTGACCCACAGCCAGGTCGTCGAGCTCATCACCGCCGGTCGCTCCGGCGACCTGGGCATCGCCGAGAACCCCGCGACCGCGACCGTCTGAGAAGGACCGGAGACCCACACCATGACTGCTTCCACCGACACCGCGTCCGCTCCCACGCCCGCGCACAGCGGGTTCGACAACGACAACCGTCAGGCCGCCACGATCAGCGACGCGGCACGCGACTACGTCAACCGCCTGCGCGGCGGCGACATGGGCTCGCTGCCCGCGATCCTCGGCCTGGTCTTCCTCGTCGTCGTCTTCGCCTCGCTCAACGACCGCTTCCTCACGACCTACAACATGGCCAACCTGGTCATCCAGGCCGGCTCGATCATCGTCCTGGCGATGGGCATCGTCTTCGTGCTGCTGCTCGGCGAGATCGACCTGTCCGCGGGCGTCGCGGGCGGCGCCTCGGCCACGATCATCGCGCTGATGCTCATCGACTACGACTGGACGTGGTGGATGGCCACGCTCGCCGGGATCGCGGCCGGCGCCGTGATCGGCCTGGTCATCGGCGCCCTGGTCTCGATGCTGGGCATCCCGTCCTTCGTCGTCACCCTCGCCTTCTTCCTGGCCCTCCAGGCGGTGCCGCTGCGGCTCATCGGCTCGGGCGGCTCACTGCGCTTCAACGACGAGGTGCTGCGCGGCCTGTCGATCAAGAACGTGCCGGTCACCGCCGGCTGGATCGCGGCGATCCTCATCGTGGCGGGCTTCGCCGCACTGTCGCTGTGGCGCTACCGCTCGCTGTCGGCCAAGGGCCTGGTCCACCAGCCCATCGGTCTGGTCGTCCTCCGCATCGTCGTCCTCGGCGTGATCGTCCTCGGGTTGACCGCCCTGCTCAGTGCCAACCGCGCGCCGAACCCCAACTTCGACATCAGCGGCATCCCGTGGGTGGCGCCGGTCGTGATCGCGCTGCTGCTCTTCTGGACGTTCGTGCTGACCAAGACCCGCTTCGGCCGTCACCTCTACGCCGTCGGCGGCAACGCCGAGGCTGCGCGCCGCGCCGGCATCAACGTGCTGCGGGTCCGGATCATGGCCTTCGTCATCTGTTCCTCCATGGCCGCGATCGCAGGGCTCCTGTCGGCGTCGTACACCGGCAAGGTCTCCCCGGGCTCCGGTGGCGGCAACGAGCTGCTGTACGCCGTCGCGGCTGCCGTCATCGGCGGCACCAGCCTGTTCGGTGGTCGCGGCCGTGCCATGGACGCCGTCATCGGCGGCCTGGTCATCGCGACCATCCCCAACGGTCTCGGCCTGCTCGACCAGGCGGCGTACATCAACTTCGTGGTCACCGGCGGCGTCCTGCTGCTCGCCGCGAGCGTGGATGCGATCTCGCGCCGCCGCCGCTCCTCGGCCGGGGTCTAGGTCGACCACATGACCGCCCAGCGGCGCTCGGGCCTCGGCACCAACCAGGAGGCCGTCCGGCGCCACAACCTCGGGACGCTCCTGCGCCACGTCCACGGCGCCGGACAGATCTCCCGGGCCGAGCTCACCAGCCTGATGGGCCTCAACCGGAGCACCATCGCCGGGCTGGTCGGCGAGCTGGAGTCCCTGGGCATCTCCGAGCGGGCGACCCCCGCCGGAGGTGCCCGGCAGGGCGCCGGTCGCCCCTCCGCCGGGGTGGCGATCGCCGGCGACGGTCCGTGCGTCATCGCCGTGGACCTCGGGGTCGACCGGGCCGTGGTGGCCCGCGTCGGCCTCGGGGGCCGGGTGCTCCAGCAGGCCCAGGCGCCCGTGCCCGCCGAGGGCGAGGCCTGGCAGGTGGGCGCCTCGGTGGCCGCACTCATCCGCGAGGTCGTCGAGGACGCACCCGCCGCCTCGCCCCTCGTGGGCATCGGCATCAGCGTGCCCGGCATGGTGCGTCGCAGCGACGGCCTGATCCGGCTCGCGCCCAACCTCGAGTGGCACGACGTGTCGTTCGGGGGCATCGTCCTGGCCGCGCTGGGCCTCGACGTCCCTGTCTCGCTCGCCAACGACGCCGACCTCGGAGCGCTCGCCGAGCACACCCGCGGCGTCGGGGTGGGCATCGACGACCTGATCTACGTCTCCGGCAACGTCGGCGTCGGCGCCGGGGTGATCATGGGCGGTCACCGTCTCGAGGGAGCCGGCGGCTACGCCGGCGAGGTGGGCCACCTCCGCTTCGATCCCGGCGGTCGCCCCTGCCACTGCGGCAACCGGGGCTGCTGGGAGACCGAGGTCGGCGGCCACGCCATCGCCGAGGCCATCCACTGCCCGCCCGACAAGGTCGCGCAGCTCGACGAGGTGCTCGACGGCTTCGACTCCCCGTCGCCGGAGCTTCGCCGCACCGGCACCGCGATCGGGCACGGGCTGGCCAGCATCGTCAACATGTTCAACCCCCGGCTGGTGGTGCTCGGCGGCTACTTCCGCTCGCTCTACCAGCTCGTCGGGACCGACATCGAGGCCGGGCTCGCCGACCGGGCGCTGCCGGCGCCCCTGGAGTCGGTGCGGCTCACGCTGCCCGGCCTGGGCTCGGACTCGGCGCTGCTCGGTGCGGCCGAGATCGCGCTCGAGCCGCTCTTCGTCGACCCGGTGGCCGCGCTCGGCACCGCGCTGGTCGACGTACGCGCCCGGCTGGCCGGCTGACCTGCCGAAGGATCAGGACGTCAGGTCGAGCCCACCGCTGAAGACCGGTCCCAGCGACTGCTCGGCGGCGCCGAGGGCGGCCGCGCGGATGCCGAGGGTGCTGAGCCTCAGCTCCGGGCGCACCTGCACCGCCGAGGCCAGGCGCTCGTCGAGGGTGCGCCTCGCCGGGTCGAGCACGAGGTCGCCGAGCGGCGCGAAGTAGCCGCCGAGCACGACGACCTCCGGGTCGAGCACGCTGCTGAGCATCGCGATGCCGAGGCCGACCCCGCGCCCGACGCGCTCGAGGCCGGCCCGCACGCCGGGGTCGGTGGCGGCCCGCTCGGCCACGGCCTCCGCGGTCCGCAGCGGGGTGTCGAGCTCGAGCATCTGGACCTCGGCGAGCATCGCGTGCAGTCCGACCGAGGCCTCCCAGCAGCCGTGACGGCCACACCCGCACACCGCGGATGCGTCGCCGAGGGGCATGTGGCCGACCTCGCCGGCGAAGCCCGCACCCCCGCGCACCAGCTCGCCGTCCTGCACGATGCCGGCGCCGATGCCGACGGTGCCGGTGAGGTAGAGCGCGTGGGCGGCGCCGCGTGCGGCACCGTGGTGGGACTCGGCGTACGCCGCACAGTTGGCGTCGTTGCTCACCCGCACCACCGGCGCCGGTCCGGCACCGAGGTCGGCCAGCGTGGCCGCGAGGTCGTCGGCCAGCCCCGCGCCGTCGAGGTGGAGGTTGGGCGCCCACGCGATGGTGCGGTTGTCCCCACGCACCAGCGCGGGCACCGCCACCGTGGCGCCGACCAGCCGACGGCCCTCGCCCACCGCGACGGCGTACGCGTCACGCGCGAGCGCCAGCAGGTCGGCGGTGTCGCCACCGCCGGGCCGGCTCTCGCTGAGGACCACCTGTCCGGCCAGGTCCAGGACCACGGCGGAGGTGTAGTCGACGTTGAGCTCCAGCCCCAGGGCGACGACGTCGTCGCCCCGCAGCGCCACCGGCCGCCCGGGTCGCCCACGCACACCCGGTCGCGAGCCCTCCTCGGCCACCGCGCCGGCGGCCTGGAGGTCCGCGACGATCACGCCGACCGTCGCCTTGGCCAGGCCGGTGTCCTTGGCGAGCTCGACGCGGGTGGAGGGTCCGCGGCGGCGCAGGGAACGCAGGACCGCGGCGGTGTTGTCACGCCGCAGCCCCTCGGTGCCGGCGCCGCCGGGACGGTCCATGGTCAGCGGACGCCGTACAGGTGCTCGAGTGCCAGCTGGTCGAGGTGCTCGGTGGCAGCGCCGATCGTGGCCAGTGCCTCGGGGTCGGGCAGCTGCCACTCGAGCAGCTGCTTCCAGTCCTCACCCTCGCCGAGCGTGGGCTGGGCCAGCTCGGGCAGGCGCGCGGCGACCAGCGCCTCCTGCACCTCGGGGTCGGCGCGGAAGGCCTTCACCTTCTCGCGCAGGATCAGGTAGTTGCGCATGTTGGCCGCGGCGCTGACCCACACGCCGTCCTCGTCCTCGATGCGCGAGGGCTTGTAGTCGAAGTGCACGGGGCCGTCGTAGCCGCCGGCGAGCAGCACGTCGACGATCCAGAACGCGCCGCGCACGTTGCCGGCGCCGAAGCGCAGGTCCTGGTCGTACTTCGGGCCGTTCTGGCCGTTGAGGTCGATGTGGTAGAGCTTGCCGGCCCACAGCGCCTGGGCGTACCCCGCCGCGGCGTTCATCCCGGCCATCTCCTCGTGCCCGATCTCCGGGTTCACGCCCACCAGCTCGGGGCGCTCCAGCTCGTTGATGAAGGCCAGCGCGTGCCCGATGGTGGGCAGCAGGATGTCGCCGCGGGGCTCGTTGGGCTTGGGCTCGATCGCGAAGCGGAGGTCGTAGCCCTGCTCGGTCACGTAGTCGCCGAGGAGGTCGAAGGCCTCCTTCATGCGGTCCAGTGCGACGGTGGTGTCCTGCGAGGCGCCGTACTCCGCGCCTTCGCGCCCGCCCCACGCGACGTAGACCTTCGCGCCGAGCTCGGCGGCCAGGTCGATGTTGCGCATCACCTTGCGCAGCGCGAAGCGACGGATCTCGCGATTGTTGTTGGTGAAGCCGCCGGCCTTGAAGACCGGGTGGCTGAAGAGGTTGGTGGTCGCGGTGGTGACGACCAGGCCGGTGTCCTCCAGGCCCTGCTTGAAGCGGGCGATGATCTTGTCGCGGGTGGCCTCGTCGCTGCCGAAGGGGATGACGTCGTCGTCGTGGAAGTTCACGCCGTAGGCGCCGAGCTCGGCCAGCTTCTCCAGTGCGTGGACGGTGTCCATGGGCGGGCGGGTCGCGCCGCCGAAGGGGTCCACGCCCTGCCAGCCGACGGTCCAGAGGCCGAAGGAGAACTTGTCCTCGGGGGTGGGGGTGGGGATCTGGGTGGTCATGACGTGCCTTCCGTTGCAGGGGTCCAGGGGGCGGTGCGCTCACGGAGGTCGGCGTAGACCTCGCGGACGTGGGGGGTGGGGTCGGCTTCGAGCACGGTCGTCTCGGCGGCCGGCCAGTCGGGGGGCGCGGACGTCTGGGCGAGCGCCCAGGCGGCCTGCCGTGCGGCACCGAGGGCGACGTACTCACCCGACGGCGGCAGCGTCACGGACGCACCGAGGATCGCCGGGGCCAGCGCCCGCAGCGCGGGGCTCCTGGTGGCCCCGCCGACCATCAGCAGGCGGCGGGGCTGCTCGCCGGTGGCGGCCACGAGCCGGTCGACGGCGTCGGCGAGGGAGCAGAGCAGCGCCTCGTACGCCGCCCGCGCCAGGTCGGCGCGGGTCGTGCGGGGCGTGAGCCCGGTCCAGGTGCCGACGGCGTCGGGTCGGTTGGGGGTGCGCTCGCCGCCGTAGTAGGGCAGCAGGGTGACGCCGCCCGCCCCGGGGGTGGAGGCGAGGGCGAGCTCGGCGAGGCCGTCGTGGTCGACGCCGAGCCACTGCGCCTGGAGGTCGAGGATCCCGGCGGCGTTCATCGTCGTCACCATCGGCAGGTAGCCGCCGCTGGCGTCGGCGAAGCCGGTGACCACGCCGGTGCCGTCGGCGACCGGGACCGTGCTGACCGCGGAGGCGACGCCGGAGGTGCCGACCGAGACGAGCACGTCGCCGGGACGCAGCGCCATCCCGAGGGCGGCGCCCATGTTGTCGCCGGTGCCGCCCGCGACCAGGGCTCCGCCCGCGGTCTCCGCCGCCGCGGTGCCGGGCTCGACGACCCGCGGCAGGTCGGCCGACCTGCCCAGCGCGCGCTCGAGCAGGTCGGGACGCCAGGCTCCCTCGGCGGTCGCGAAGTAGCCGGTGCCGGAGGCGTCGCCGCGGTCGGTGAAGGCCGGCGTGCCCGCTGCTGACAGGTGGCGGGAGACGTAGTCGTGGGGGAGCAGCACCGACGCCACGCGGGCAGCCCGGTCGGGCTCGTGGTCGCGCAGCCAGCGCAGCTTGGTGACGGTGAAGGAGGCGACCAGCACGCTGCCGACCGCGTCGGCGCACGCCTGGGGCCCGCCCATCTCCGCGATCAGGTCGTGGGCGGCGCCGGCGGAGCGCGTGTCGTTCCAGAGCAGGGCGTCCCGCACCGGCTCGCCGTCGGCGTCGAGGGCGACCATGCCGTGCTGCTGGCCGGCGACCGACACCGCGGCGGCGCGCTCGAGCAGGCCGTCGGTCGCGTCGTCGACCGCGCTCAGCCAGGCCCCAGGATCGACCTCGGTGCCCGGCGGGTGCGGCGCGGTGCGGGCGTCG
This sequence comes from Nocardioides furvisabuli, assembly GCA_964021995.1. GTDB lineage: Bacteria > Actinomycetota > Actinomycetes > Propionibacteriales > Nocardioidaceae > Nocardioides > Nocardioides furvisabuli_A. Next base: position 186,338 of record CAXHZJ010000003.1, read on the forward strand.
ACCACTCGCCCGTCGTCGGTGTCGACGAGGAGCGCCTTGGTCGACTGGGTCGATGAGTCGATGCCGAGCACGAGAGCCACGTCACTATTAAGTACGAGTCTCGAACTAATGTCAATGGTGGACCCTCTTCCCCGACGGGCTTCCTAAGGATGTTAGGTTGTGGCCTCACAAACCAAGGGAGACAGTCGTGCCGCGCGCAGGTCTGACCGGTGACCGCCTCGCCGAGGCCGCCGCCGACCTCGCCGACGAGGTGGGCGTCGACGCGCTGAGCCTCTCGGCCCTCGCCCGTCACTTCGGGGTGGCGGTGCCGAGCCTCTACGCCCACGTCGGCAGCCTGCGCGACCTCCAGGTGCGGGTCGCGCTGCTGGCGCTCGAGGAGAGCGCCGACCTCGTCGCCGCAGCCCTCGCCGGGGTGAGCGGTCGCGACGCCCTCGCCGCCGTCGGCGGGGTCTGGCGCGGCTACGCGCGCGAGCACCCGGGCCGCTACGCCGCCACGCGGCTGCCCCTCGACACCGCCGTGGCTGCCGCGAGCGCCGGGCCCCGCCACGCCGACCTGGCCCGCGCCTGCCTGCGCGACTACGCCCTGTCCGACGCCGACGAGACCCATGCCGTACGCCTCCTCGGGGCCACCTTCCACGGCTACGCCGCGCTCGACGCGGCCGGCGCCTTCGGCCACGGTGCCCCGGGGGCACCGACGTCCGACGACACGTGGGAGCGCGTGCTCGACGGGCTCGACACCCTGCTCCGCTCCTGGGAGACCCGATGACCGACACGACCCTGCTCGCGACCCTCGTGAAGGGCGCCCTCGAGCTCGAGCGCACCGACCGCGGCCTGCTGCCCCACCGCCTGCCCGCGTGGGCGCGGTCGCAGTCCGACGACCCGCAGCTCACGCTCGTCGAGGCCCAGCCCGCCGGCGTACGCCTCGCGCTGCGCACCGCCGCCACCCGCCTCGAGCTCGACGTGCTGCCCACCAAGCGTCGCTACGTCGGCGCACCCGCGCGACCTGACGGGTGGTACGACGTGCTCGCCGACGGCGTGCTGGTGGAGCGGTTGCAGGCCCCCGGCGGCAACGTGCTCGACGTCGACATGATGACGGGGGCGAGCACCTTCACCGCCGGCGAGCCGACCACCCTCACGATCGCGCTCCCGGAGGGCGTCGAGCACGTCGAGGTCTGGCTGCCCCACGATGAGCAGACCACGCTCGTGGACCTGCGCGCAGACGCACCGGTGACGGCGGTCGACGACGACCGGCCGCGGTGGGTCCACCACGGCAGCTCGATCAGCCACGGCTCGATCGCGACCCACCCCACCGAGCCGTGGCCGGTCGTGGCGGCCCGCCTGGCCGGTCTCGACCTGGTCAACCTCGGCCTGGGCGGCAGCGCGCTGCTCGACCCCTTCGTCGCGCGCACGATCCGCGACACCCCCGCCGACCTGGTCAGCCTCAAGCTCGGCATCAACCTGGTCAACCAGGACCTGATGCGACGTCGGGCGCTCGCTCCGGCGGTCCACGGCTGGCTCGACACCATCCGCGACGGCCACCCCGACACCCCGGTCCGGCTGGTCTCGCCGGTGCACTGCGCGATCCACGAGTCGGTGCCGGGGCCGACCGCGCCCGACGCCGCGGCCTTCGCCGAGGGTCGGGTGGCGTTCGTCGCGGGCGGGGACCCGGCGCAGGTGGCCCGTGGCGCGCTCACCCTCGAGGTGGTGCGCGAGGTGCTCGCCGAGGTGGTCGAGGGACGCGACGACCCGCACCTGACGTACGTCGACGGGCTGGCGCTCTACGGCCCGGCCGACGAGGAGCGGCTCCCGCTGCCGGACAACCTGCACCCCGAATCCGCCGCCCACCGGCTGATCGGCGAGCGGTTCGCGGCGCTGGGGGACTGGTAGCGCTCTAGCATCGGCCCATGGCTCGCTACGGCGCTCAGTTCGGTCCCGACATCACCTTCCTCGGCGTCCCCGCGTGCGACCTCGACGACCCGGCGACGTACGCCGCCGCCGACGTCGTCGTGCTCGGCGCGCCCTTCGACGGCGGCACGTCGCACCGGCCCGGCACGCGCTTCGGGCCGCAGGCGATCCGGATGACCGACTACCTTCCGCACGACGGCTCGCGGCCGAGCCTGGCGCTGCGCACCGACGGCCTCCAGGACCTCCGCGTGGTCGACGCCGGCGACGTCGAGATGCCGCCGGGCGACATCGAGCGCGCCCTCGGGGTGCTGGAGGCGGCGGTGGAGAAGGTGGCCCGCGCCGGAGCGATCCCCGTCGTCCTCGGCGGCGACCACTCGATCGCCTTCCCCGACGCCAAGGGGGTGGCCAACGTGCTCGGCCACGGCCGGGTCTCGATGATCCACTTCGACGCACACGCCGACACCGGAGACATCGAGTTCGGCTCGCTGTGGGGCCACGGCCAGCCGATGCGGCGCCTCATCGAGTCGGGCGCGCTGCGCGGCGACCGCTTCCTCCAGGTCGGGCTGCGCGGCTACTGGCCCGGGCCCGAGACGCTCGACTGGATGGCCGCGGAGAGGATGCGGTCCTACGAGATGACCGAGATCGTCCACCGCGGGCTGGCTGAGTGCCTCACCGAGGCGTTCACGATCGCCACCGACGAGTGCGACGGCGTCTTCCTCTCCGTCGACATCGACGTCTGCGACCCCGGCCACGCGCCGGGCACCGGCACGCCGGAGCCCGGCGGCCTGTCCGCGCGCGAGCTGCTCGACGCCGTACGCCGCATCTGCCTCGAGCTGCCCGTCGTCGGCATCGACGTGGTGGAGGTCAGCCCGCCCTACGACCACGCCGACATCACGGCGGCGCTCGCCAACCGCGTCGTCCTGGAGGCGCTGTCGGCGATCGCGCGCAGGCGGCGGGACGAGCGCGACGGCACGACCTGGGACCCGGCGCGCCCGCTGCTGGACCGCTAGGTCCTCAGCCCCAGCGCCCCGTGCCCGGACGCGGGCCGGAGTCGTCGGGGCCCCCGCGCTCGTCCTCGCGCCTCGCCTCGGCCTCCTGGTCGGCGACCACCGCGGCGGTCTCCTCGCCCTCGGTGAGGGCCTCGATCTCGGCGTCGTCCGTGCGCTCCTCGCCGACCCGTTCCATCAGCGACTCACGCTCCTCGTCGCTGAGCCTGGCGAGGCCCTGCTCGAGGTGGGACATGTTGCGGTCGGCCATCGACCAGAAGGACGGGTGCTCGAACATCCGCCGCACGCTCTGGCGCCCGGCGAGGATGTCACGGCAGAGATGACGCAGGTCCGGGTCGTCGGTGCGTCGGGAGATGACGGCGACGTCGGCACGCAGCTGCCGGGCGGCGCGCTCGTCGCCGTGGGCCATCGCGTCGATGGCGGAGAAGTCGTGCATGTCAGGGGTCCTCAGGACTGGGAGCTGTTGGCGTACGGGGCCGGCGGGAAGGTCGAGGCGACGTCCTGGTCCATGAACGCCTGGTCGATCCAGAGCACCAGCCCCAGGAACGACTCGACGACGAGGGTGACGCCGGTGCAGGCCTTGATGAACGCCGCGACCGCGTCCTTCGTGGTCCACACCTGGTAGGCGCCGATCAGGGAGACCAGCACGTTGATGCCGGGCACCGTGGCGAGGCAGCCGGCTGCCGCGAGCGAGGCGACGCACATCAGCACCTTGTCGATGGCGATGGCGAGCAGGCTGCTCAGCACGGTGGCGATCTGGGCGCAGGCCTGCACCAGCTCGGCGTACTTCTGGCCGAGGTCGTCGAGCTCCTTGGCGTGGGCCTCGAGCGCCGTGGCCAGCTGGGAGAAGTAGAGCTGTGCCTCGTCGGCGGCGTTGCCCGTCCAGTCCTGGAGCATGGCCCCGAGTCCGGTGTTGATCGCCGATGCCGCCGCATGCTCGAAGTCGGCCAGCGCCTCGGCGGCGTGCCCGGCCTGGGCGAGCTCGTCGTAGTTGCCGGTGACCGCCTTGGTGAGGCTCGCCATCGGGTCGAGGCCGAAGAGCGAGGCGATCTTGAGGGCGGTGCCGGCGATGGAGACCCAGCCGGCCTTGTCCATGACCCAGTGCACCGGGTCGGGGATGCTCGCGTCGCTCGACGGGACCCCGGACAGGTGCGACGTCGGGTCGACGACGCCGCCGCTCGAGGACGGGATGTCCGACAGCGGCGGGACCGGACCGAGCCGGCCGTCCCACAGGCCGTCGGCCCGGGCGTTCTGGGCCTCGTCGGTGGTGCGGTAGTCCCGGGCGGAGGCCACCAGTGCTGCTGCCGACTGCTCGAAGAGGAGCTTGATCTCCGGCATCGCCTGCTCGAGCCGGGCCACGACGCTCGCGTTGGCCCGGTAGACCTCCTCGAACAGGTCGCTGGAGTCGTGCGGGACCGAGGAGTAGCTCGACACGTAGCCGGCGGCAGTCGTGCCGAACGCGCTGGCGAGGTTGACCGCGTGCCCTCCCTCGCCCAGGACTCCGGCGTACTGGTCGAGTGAGGCAGGGGTGACACTGAAGGCAGACATGGGTCCTCGGCGGTCGTGGTGTGCGTGGCGTAGTGGCACCATGCCCATGTGCCTGATGATGCAAACACCCTCGTGGGACGTCCGCACTGGTCCGAGCGCTGGGCCTTCCTGGCCGGCGGCGGTCTGCTGCTGGTGGTCGGGCTCGCCAGTGTGTTCTGGAAGCAGAACCCGTGGGGCCTGGTCTTCCTGGTCGTCGGTGCGGTCACGTTGCTCGAGCTCCGACGGTGCGTCGTGGTGCGTGAGGGTGAGCTCCACGCCCAGGGCCGGTGGGTGCGCAGGACGGTGCCGCTGTCGAGCCTGCAGCAGGTGGCCGTGTCGCCGATGGCCGAGGTGTGGGTCCAGCCCGGATCCGGTCGGCCGTTCTACCTCCACATGGTGAGCCGCCTCGCCATCGGCTCGGCGCCGGGCGTCTGGGAGTTCCCCGTCCGGCTGCGGGAGCTCGCCGTCGCGAACGGCGCGCAGCTCGCCGCATGGGAGCCGGACGACACCATCACGCCGCCCACGGGCGTCCACCCGGTGTTCAGCCGCTGATGCGTGCGGTGCGTCCCGTGCCGCGGCTAGATGCCCAGCCCCAGTAGTCCCAGCGGCTCGGTCATCTCGGTCTCCTCGTAGGTGAAGTGCGACTCGAGGTCTGCTCGCAGGTCCGCGACGGCCACGACCAGGGCGTCGACGTGCGTCGGGTCGGAGAGCACGGCGACCGCGAGCTCGTCGACCCGCTCGAGGTGGGCGTGGATGTCGAGGTGCTCCTCGGCCAGTCGCGCGGCGACGGGGGCGTACGCCTCCAGGGTCGCGACGGCGGGGAACAGGTTCTGGTCCTCGATGGTGTGGTGCATCGTGAGGAACCGGCAGACCTGCTGGCACAGCCCCGACACCTGCTGGGTCGTCAGCGCGGGGGCCAGCCGGTGCAGGTGCTCGCGGACGGCACCCACGTCGACCGTGCCCTCGCGGAGCCCGGCGACGGCCATCGTCAGCTGGGCCAGCTGCTGGCGGAAGTGGTCGTGGATCATCCGCAGGTGGTCGCCCGCGTGACGTTGGGCGGACGTGAGATCGACCTTCCCGGCCACGCGGGGTCGGGTGGCGTCGTCGATCGGCACGACGGCGAGCCTACGGGCGGCGCCGACGATTTGGCTGCGTCGGGCAGGCGGGACACCCTCGAGGGGAGAGCTGTCGAGAGACACGAGTACGACGAACGAAGGAGACATCGCCATGCCCGCACCACGCGCGCTGGCCGGTGGCGCCCTCGCGCTGCTGATGCCCGCGTCCCTGCTCCTGGCCACCGGCACCGGGTCGGCCGCCGATCCGTCGGTGACCGCACCGACGGCGCTGTCGTCGTCCGAACGCCGGGCCACCCGGTCCCGGGCGAAGATCCAGGTGCTGCCCCAGATCGTGCAGCAGGGGCGCCGTACGGCCAGCCCCGACGCTGCCCGGGTGGCCGTCACGGCCACCGTCAAGCCCCGCCGGGCCGGCCGCCCCGTCCGGCTCCAGGTCAAGCGCGGCACCCGGTGGAAGAACGTCGGGAAGGCACGACTGGACCGCCGCGGCCGTGCGGAGTTCTCCGCCCGCGCCTCCCGCCGTGGCGCCCCACTGACCTACCGCGTGAAGGCCCAGCGCTTCAAGGGCCTTCGGCCCACCGCGAGCCGCGGGGAGAGCACCGCACGCTGGAGCACGCCCTCCTACACCGAGACCTTCTCGGGCCGCTCGCTCGGCCCCGAGTGGAGCCACCGCGGCCAGACCTACGAGCGGGCCAGCAAGCGCCTGTGCTCCAAGGGCAGCCCGAAGGCCGTCAAGGTGCGCGGCGGCAAGGTGCGCCTCAGCGTGATCAAGGACCGCAGCCGCAAGGACAGGTGCAAGGCGGTCAAGCGGGGCTCCTCCTCCGGCCGTTACGCCTACCGCCTCAACGGTCACATCTCGACCCAGAACCGCGTGTCGTTCAGGTACGGGTTCGCGGCCGCGCGGATCAAGATGCACCAGCGACGTGGCCAGCACAGCAGCTTCTGGATGCAGCCCGAGGTGTCCCGGGCGGGCAGCCCGCGCACGGCGGGCGCCGAGATCGACGTCATCGAGTACTTCGGTGACAAGCACCGCCGCGGCGGCCTGACGAGCTTCATCCACTGGAAGCGCGACGGCCGGGTCGTCAAGACCGGTTCCTGGATCAAGCAGCCGAGGAGCTTCCTGGAGAACAGACGGGACGGGTGGTCGAAGAACTACCACGTGTTCTCGGTCGAGTGGACGCCGAAGAGGTACATCTTCCGGATCGACGGCAAGGAGACCTGGCGCACCCGCAAGGGCGTGTCGGGCCAGCCGCAGTACCCGATCCTGAGCCTGCTCTCCTCGGACTACGAGCTGTCCTACATGCGCGACAAGCAGCTGCCGCAGCACATGTCGGTCGACTGGTTGCGGATCTGGCAGGCCTGAGCCGGTCGGCCACGGACGGGCTCACGGGCCTTCCGGCCCACCCGGGACGGGTCCTCCGGACCTGTCCCGGGTGCTGCTCCCGGCGCCATCGTGGGTGCATCGGCGAGAGACCCGGAGGTAGCGATGCTCACCCAGCAGTACGTCCAGCACGACTGGCCACCGTTCCTGTGGGCAGCGGTGCTGCTCACGATGGCCACCCTCGTGGTCGTCGGGATGGGCCTGTTCCTGGTGCTGGCCAACCGGCCCAAGCGCCACCGGCACAGCGGGCCGCAGGCGGGCTGAGATGCAGAGAACGGCCCCGGCGTGGAGCCGGGACCGTTCTGATCTGCGCGCCTGTAGGGATTCGAACCCCAAACCTTCTGATCCGTAGTCAGATGCTCTATCCGTTGAGCTACAGGCGCCCGTCGGTGCGAGCCAACCGGCGTGCAACGACTGGTCGAGGATAGCCGACGTACTCCGGGCCAGTGAAATCAGCACCCCCCGCGGGCCGGTCCGGCCCGCGCGGTGGTGCCCTATGGTGCAAGCACCGCACACGCGACGACACGTCGAACAACGGGTCGTCGCACGACGAGAGGCAGCGCGATGGCAGATCTCGAGGCAGTCCTGGACGAAGCCGGGCTGACCAACCCCCGTGTCCGCGAGTTCGTCAAGGAGTACGCCGACCTCACCGGCGCCGAGCACGTCGAGGTGGTCAACGCCTCCGACGACGCCCGTCTCCTCGAGGAGGCCGTGGCGGCCGGCGAGCTCCAGCGCGCGGGGGAGGGGCGCTACTACTCCCGCAGCTACTACAAGGACACCGCCCGCTCGGAGGAGCGCACCATCGTCGCGACGAACGACGAGAAGGACCGCGGCGTCTACAACAACTGGCGCCCGGCCTCGGAGATGAAGCCGATGCTCCACGACCGGATGCGCGGTGCGTCCGAGGGCAAGACGATGTACGTCATCCCCTACCTGATGTCGCCCCCCGGCAACCCGCTCGAGCCCTGGGCCGCCGGCGTCGAGCTCACCGACACCCGCACCGTCGTGCTCCACATGATCCGCATGGCCCGCGTGGGCGTGCAGTTCGTCAACGACCTCGAGGACCCGGACTCCTTCGTCCGCGCGGTCCACGTCACCGGCGACCTGGAGAACCTCGGCCAGGGCACCCCCGACGACCAGCGCTACTTCGTGACCGTCGCCGACGAGCGCACGATCCTGCACTTCGGCTCCTCCTACGGCGGCAACGCGCTCCTGGGCAAGATCGCCCACGGCCTGCGGCAGGGGGCGTACGACGGCTGGGCGAGCAGGAAGTTCCTCGCCGAGCAGTACATGCTCATCGGCATCCACGACAAGGAGACCGGGAAGACCTGGCACGTCTGCGGTGGCTTCCCCAGCGCCTCCGGCAAGACCAACCTGGCGATGATGGCGGCCCCCGACGCGCTCGGTGACCGCTACCACGTGTCGTTCTACGGCGACGACATCGCGTGGCTGTGGGTCGACGAGGAGTCCGGCCGGCTGATGGGCATGAACCCGGAGTACGGCGTCTTCGGCGTCGCCAAGGACACCAACGAGGTCACCAACCCCAATGCGCTGTCCTCGATCGAGGAGGGCTCGCAGGCGATCTTCACCAACGTCGCCTACAACCCCACGACGGGCGAGGTGTGGTGGGAGGGCAAGTCGCCGAAGCCGCCGACCGACGTCAAGGGCTGGCTCGACTGGACCGGCGCTCCGCTGGCCGACCGCAAGGACAACGACACGGCCGCGTGGGCCCACCCCAACAGCCGCTTCACCACGACCCTGGCCAACGTCCCCAACATCGCGCCCGACTACGACGAGCCGGCGGGCGTGCCGATCGACGCGATCATCTTCGGCGGCCGCACCCGTGACCGCGAGCCGCTGATCCGCGCGATCACCGACCTCGCCGAGGGCGTCTACGACGGACTCACGCTCGGCGCCGAGGCGACCTTCGCGGCCGAGGGCGTGGACGGGCAGCTGCGCTACGACCCGATGTCGAACCGGCCGTTCATGGCCTACGGCGAGGGCGACTACGCCCGCCACTACCTCGACGTCGTCGGCGCGGCGAAGGAGCAGCCGATCTTCGCGCACGTCAACTGGTTCCAGAAGGACCCCGAGGACGGCCACTTCCTGTGGCCGGGCTACCGCGACAACCTGCGTCCGCTGCTCTGGCTCCTCCAGCTGAAGAACGGCGAGGTGGAGGGACGCCGCACCGCCGTCGGCATCATCCCGACCGAGGAGGAGCTCGACCTCGCGGGCATGGACGTCCCGGCGGCCGACCTCGAGCGGATCCTCACCATCGACAAGGAGCGCTGGCAGCAGGAGATGGGCTTCCGGGAGGAGCACCTCGCGCAGTTCGACCGGATGCCCGAGGAGATCTGGGAGGCGCATCGCCGCGTGGCCGCGGACCTCGACGCGGAGGACTGATCCTCAAAACAGCAACACGGCGGCAACAGCACGCCTACCATCGTGGTCGTGCACGTTTCTCCTCGGGCCGCGGACGGCGCGCTCTGGTCCCGTGACGGCAAGCCGGGCGTGGGCCTGGCGGTGCCCTTCGCGGTCGTCGCCCTGGCCTGCCTGGGTGTCATCCTGATGCCGCCCTACGTCAGCTCCTGGTGGGTCTACGCCCTCGCGGGACTCGTCCTGGTGGTCATCGGTGGTCTCTTCGTGCTGGCGGGCCGCCGCCCCGACCGCACGTGGCTGGACCCGGCGCCGGCGTACCTGATGTTCCTCTTCGTCGCCCTCGTGCACCACGCGTCGGGCGGCGCCGTCGGGGGCTCCTCGTCGGGACTGAGCGCGAGCGTGCTGCTGCCCATCCTCTGGCTGGCCATCACCGGCACGCGGCGTGAGCTGTGGGTGGCGAGCGGCCTGACCGTGCTCGTCTTCACGCTCCCGATCGTGCTGATCGGCCCGCCGGAGTACGTGTGGGGAGACTGGCGCCGGGCTGCGGTGTGGAGCACGGTCGCGCTGGTCCTCGCACCCGTCGTCCAGCGGATCGTGCACGACCTGGACCGCCAGACCCGCCGTGCCCGGCTGGCCAACGAGCGCGTGGAGCGACTGTTCGACAACGCGCCGCACGGCGTCGCCCTGCTGGACCCCGCGGGCACGGTCGTGCGCGTCAACACCGCCCTGGCGGTGATCGTCGGCCTCGAGCCGCCGGACATGGTCGGGCACCCCTTCACGAGCTTCGAGACGCCCGGCGAGGACGCCATCTCCGACCACGTCGAGCGCCTGATGTCCCACCGGAGCGAGATCATGGACGCCGAGTGCCGGCTGCGCGACTCGGGTGGCAACGACGTCGCCGTCGCGCTCAGCAGCACCGTGGTGCAGGACCCGCGGATCGGCGACATCGTGATGGTCAACGTCGTCGACGTGTCCGACCGCCGCCGCTACCTCGACCGGCTCGCCCACCTCGCCGACCACGACGTGCTCACCGGGCTGGCCAACCGGCGTCGCTTCGAGAGCGAGCTCGAGCGCCACCTCGACCGGTGCCGCCGGCACGGTCCCACCGGTGCGCTGCTGCTGCTCGACCTCGACAACTTCAAGCAGGTCAACGACTCGCTCGGGCACAACGCCGGCGACCAGCTCCTCGTGACGATCGCGGGTCTGCTGCGTCGTTCGATCCGCACCACCGACGTCGTCGCGCGGGTGGGCGGCGACGAGTTCGCCATCATGCTCACCGACGCCGACCAGGCCGCTGCCCAGCGGGTGGCGGACCTCGTCGTGGAGCGCATCCGCGACCACGCGGCGACCCTCGACGGCGTACGCCGTCACGTGTCCGCGAGCGTGGGCGCGGTGACGTTCGCGGCGGCCTCCGAGCACTCCGCCGACATCCTCGCCCTCGCCGACATGACGATGTACGACGCCAAGGAGTCCGGCCGCAACCGCGTCGCGCTCCTCGCCGAGGGGGAGGGACGCGGCCCGCGCAGCTCGATGCGGCTGCAGTGGCAGTCGCGGATCGAGGAGGCCCTCGAGCACGACCGCTTCGCGCTCCACTTCCAGCCCATCATGGACATGAAGACCGGTCGCATCGACTCGGCCGAGGTGCTCCTGCGCCTGCGTGGCGAGGACGGCGAGCTCGTGCCGCCCGGGCGCTTCGTCTACATCGCCGAGCGCGCCGGCCTCATGCCGAGGGTCGACCGCTGGGTGCTCGACCGAAGCCTCGAGATGCTCGCGCAGCTGCGCCAGATCGTGCCCGACTTCTGCCTGGAGGTGAACATCTCCGGGGCGTCGATGGGCGACCCCGCGGTCGAGCAGACCATCCTGTCGGCGCTCCAGCGCTTCGATGTCGACCCGCACGCGCTGATCCTGGAGATCACCGAGACCTCAGCGGTGGCGGACGTCGCCCTGGCCCGCGAGTTCGCCGAGCGGATGGCGGCCCTCGGGTGCCGGTTCGCCCTCGACGACTTCGGGGCGGGCTTCGGCTCCTTCTACTACCTCAAGCACCTGATCTTCGACTACGTGAAGATCGACGGCGAGTTCGTCGCGCACGTCCACCGCTCGTCGGTGGACCGCACGATCGTGCGCTCGATCGTCGGCATCGCCCGCGACCTCGGCAAGCAGACGGTGGCCGAGTTCGTCTCCGACCCCGAGATCCTCGAGGTGGTCCGGGCCGAGGGCGTCGACTACGCCCAGGGCTTCCTGATCGGCAAGCCCGTGCCGATGGACGTCTTCATCGAGGAGTTCCTGCTGGTGCCCGCACCCGTGCCCGCCGTGGCTGCGGACTGAGCGCGCGGGCCACCCATGGCACAGCAGGAGGGAGCAGGTCGCGTGCAGTGGCTGCAGAGGTCAGTGGGACTGGCGATCGTCGGGACCGCCGCGCTGGGGGCGGTCGCCCTCTGGCTGGCGGTCGCCGCCGGTGCCCCCGAGAGGGGTCGCGCCCCCAGTGAGGGGGTGCTGTTCGGCATCTGGCGCGTCTTCTACGACACCGAGATGCCGGCGCCGCGCGTCCTCCTCGCCGCGGCGGGCGTCGCCCTGCTGCTGGCCGCTGCGGTCGCGGGGCTCGAGCGTCGCCTCCTGACCCGGGCGCGCCGCAGCGAGGACGGCAACCGGATGCCGCTGGCGCCGAAGCTGGTGATGTCCGAGACGCGCGGGCAGTTCGCCGGCCCCGTCACCATCACCGTCCTCATCCCGGCCCACAACGAGGAGGGCTGCATCGCGGAGACCCTCACGTCCCTGCTCGCCCAGGAGCCCCCGCCGGCGCGGATCGTGGTCGTCGCCGACAACTGCACCGACGGGACCGTGCGCCTGGCGCGCGAGGCGGGCGTGGAGGTCTTCGAGACGGTGGCCAACCGGCACAAGAAGGCCGGCGGGCTCAACCAGGCGCTGCACGACCTCCTCCCCGCCCAGGGGGACAACGACTGCGTGATGATCATGGACGCCGACACCACGCTCGACCCCGGCTTCCTCGCCGGCGCCACGCGCCGGCTCACCGACGACCGGGCCCTGATGGCGGTCGGTGGGCTCTTCTACGGCGAGGACGGCTTCGGCCTCATCGGACAGTTCCAGCGCAACGAGTACACGCGCTACCAGCGCGACCTGCGCCGACGCCGCGGGCGGGTCTTCGTGCTCACCGGAACGGCGTCGGTGTTCCGCCCACGTGCCCTGCGTGCGGTGGCCGAGGAACGCGGCAAGCTCCTGCCGGGCGTGCCCGGCGACGTCTACGACACGGTGGCCCTCACCGAGGACAACGAGCTCACGATCGCGCTGAAGACGCTCGGCGCCCTGATGGTCTCCCCCCGCGAGTGCACCGTCGTCACCGAGGTGATGCCGTCGTGGAGCGGTCTGTGGGCCCAGCGGCTGCGCTGGCAGCGCGGTGCCCTGGAGAACCTCGGCGCCTACGGGATGCGGCCGCAGACCTTCCGCTACTGGATGCAGCAGCTCGGGGTCGGCTACGGCGTCATCGCGCTCGGCGCCTACCTGCTGCTGATCCTGCTGATGGTGCTGGCCACGTCGAACTGGGTGTGGTTCCCGTTCTGGATCGGCATCGGCCTCGTCTTCACCCTCGAGCGGGTCGTCACCGTCTGGCGCGGCGGGTGGCGGGCGCGCCTGCTGGCGCTCTCGCTGTTCCCCGAGCTCGGCTACGCGATGTTCCTCAACGTGGTCTACCTCAAGGGCGTGTGGGACCTGACGCTGGCCCGCCAGGCCGACTGGAAGCACATCGTCCAGCCCGACACCGCTGCACGGACGGGGGTCTGACGTGCTGGGCGTGGTCCCCATGGGGGTGCTCCTGCCGGACAGCATCCTGCGTCACGAGGCCATCGCGGTGCTCGCCGCCTTCGTGGCGATCAACACGATCGTCTACGTGACGCTGTCGGTGGCCAAGATGCTGCCGAAGGTCTACGTCAGCGACTGGTTCACCACCCGCAACCGTCGGGCGGAGACGCGCAGCATCCACCCGGACGCGCCGATCTGACGCAGCGGCAGGGCTGCCCAGCCGCGCCCGGGGCATACCTCCGGGTAGCGAGATCCACGTCACAACCCTTAGACCGATCCAATACGTGCTCGCTTTCACAAGCGCTAGCGTCCGGAAAAAGTCGCCGACAACGAGGCCGCGCGAACCGCGACGAACGCTGAAGGAACGGTCATGACCGCCACCATCGACACCCAGACGACTCCGCCGACGACCCACGAGGGCATCCTCGCCTGGGTCACCGAGATCGCCGAGCTCACCCAGCCCGACACCATCCACTGGTGCACCGGCTCCGACGAGGAATGGGCCCAGCTCACCGCCTCCCTCGAGGCGACCGGGACGTTCACCCGCCTGAACCCCGACGTCATGCCCAACTCGTTCCACGCCGCCTCCGACCCGACCGACGTCGCCCGGGTCGAGGACCGCACCTACATCTGCTCGGTCGACGAGCGCGACGCCGGTCCCACCAACAACTGGATGGACCCGGCGAAGATGAAGGACCTCATGCGCGGGCTCTACGCCGGCTGCATGCGGGGACGCACGATGTACGTCATCCCCTTCGTGATGGGCCACCTCGAGGCCGAGCAGCCGATGTTCGGCGTCGAGGTCACCGACTCGGCGTACGTCACCGTCTCCATGCGCGTCATGGCCCGCATGGGCAGCGACGTCCTCGCCCGCATCGAGGAGCTCGACGCCGCCGGCCGCGACCCGCAGTGGGTGCCGGCGCTGCACTCGGTCGGCATGCCGCTGGAGCCCGGCCAGGCCGACGTGGCGTGGCCGTGCAACGACACCAAGTACATCGTCCAGTTCCCCGAGGAGCGGATGATCTGGAGCTTCGGCTCGGGCTACGGCGGCAACGCCCTGCTCGGCAAGAAGTGCTACGCGCTGCGCATCGCCTCCGTCATGGCGCGTGACGAGGGCTGGCTGGCCGAGCACATGCTCATCCTCAAGCTCACCTCGCCGCAGGGCGTGACCAAGTACGTCGCCGCGGCCTTCCCGAGCGCGTGCGGCAAGACCAACCTGGCGATGCTGAAGCCGACCATCCCCGGCTGGACCGTCGAGGCGATCGGCGACGACATCGCGTGGATGCGGGTCGGCGAGGACGGTCGCCTGTGGGCGGTCAACCCCGAGTTCGGCTTCTTCGGCGTCGCGCCGGGCACCAACGAGCACACCAACCCGCACGCGATGGAGACCATCCGCAAGGGCAACTCGGTCTTCACCAACGTCGCGCTGACCCCCGACGGCAACGTGTGGTGGGAGGGCCTGGAGAACACGCCCGCCGAGGCCACGAGCTGGAAGGGCGAGCGCTGGACCCCGGAGATCGCCGAGGAGACCGGCGAGCTCTCCAGCCACGCCAACAGCCGCTACTGCACCCCGATCAAGCAGTGCTCGATCCTCGCCGACGAGTACGACGACCCGCGCGGCGTCCCGATCGACGCGATCCTCTTCGGCGGCCGTCGCAAGACGACCATCCCGCTGGTGACCGAGGCCCGTGACTGGAACCACGGCACGTTCATGGGGGCGACGCTCTCCTCGGAGACCACCGCCGCCGCCGTGGGCGCGGTCGGCGTCGTACGCCGCGACCCGATGGCGATGCTGCCCTTCATCGGCTACAACGCCGGCGACTACTTCGGCCACTGGGTCGGCATCGGCAAGGACAACGACGCCGCCAAGCTGCCGAAGATCTTCTACGTCAACTGGTTCCGCCGCTCCGACGACGGTGACTTCCTCTGGCCGGGCTTCGGCGAGAACAGCCGCGTCCTCAAGTGGGTCATCGAGCGCATCGACGGCCAGGCCGCCGCCATCGAGACCCCGATCGGCCACGTGCCGGCGCCGGGCTCGCTCGACGTCGACGGCCTCGGCCTCACCGACGAGCAGCTCGCCCAGGCGCTTGCGGTCGACGCGGACGAGTGGAAGGCCGAGATCCCGCAGATCGAGGAGTGGTTCGAGAAGTTCGGCGACGACCTGCCCGCCGTGCTGTGGAGCGAGCTCGACACGCTGAAGGCCCGTCTCGGCGCCTGATCGCCGACGCAGCGTTGCCGGGACCCGCTCCTCCTGTTGTGCCGGGAGGAGCGCGTCCTGCCGATTTCCTGCCCTTGCCACGTGGGTCCGTGTGGCACGATCACCCCACTGGTGTCGGGGGTGAGTGGGAGGATGTGCCATGCCCTTGGGGCAGCACGAGCGCGCGTTGTTCGAGGAGAAGTCCGCGCCGCTCTACGAGGAGATCGTCGCCTCAGGAGGCATCGAGGCCACCGACGCGCGGATCGGCCGGCGGGGTGAGCTGCACGACGCCTTCGAGCTTCTCGCCGAGGTCGGACTCGTCGTCCAGAGCGACGACGGCACCAGCTGGCGAGCCGTCGACCCGGCCGCGGTCCAGGCCCAGGTGGTCGCTCCGCTGGGCCAGCAGGGCGCGGAGCTGATCGCCCAGTCCGCCCACTGGGCCCAGGCCTTCGGCTCGCTCTCGCAGGCCTGGCGTCGTTCGCCCAGCGCCGTGGGAGGACCGTTCACCGAGATCCGCGGCGCCACGACGATCCGGACCTTCCTGGAGTCGACGGTCGCCGATGCGGAGGAGGAGCTGTTGAGCGCGCAGCCGCAGGACCGGCGCGGGGTCAAGCAGCTCGCGGAGGTCACGGCGCGCGAGATCGCCCTGCTCAAGCGTGGCGTGAGGATGCGCACGCTCTACCAGCACGCTGCCCGCCGCGGCACCGACACCCGCAAGTACGTCGCCGCCGTGTCCGCCGCCGGCGCGGAGGTGCGGACCCTGGACGAGTTCTTCAACCGGCTGATCGTGGTCGACCGGCGCGTCGCGGTCATCCCGAGCCACGAGGGCCTCAACGCCGCCATGGTGATCAGCGACCGGTCGATGGTGGGCTACCTCGTCGACATGTTCGAGCGTCACTGGGAGCGCGCCCGACCGTTCACCAGCAGCGAGACCTCACTGATGCGCGACATCGCCGCGGAGCAGCGGGCGATGACGATCCGGATGCTGCTCGAGGGCCGCGCCGACCCGGCGGGCGCCAAGCGCCTCGGGGTCAGTCCACGCACCTACGCCGCCTACGTCGCCGACCTGAAGAACGAGTTCGAGGTCGAGACGCGTTTCCAGCTCGGCTACGAGATGGGCAAGCGAGGGATCTCCGGGCGCGAGGCCGACGAGGCGGGTCACTGACCCGGTTCCACCGCCGACGCCGCGCCGGACAGGGATCGAGGGCAGCAGCTCGGGGTGAGCTGCTGCCCTCGAATGCTGGGACGGGCCTGTGGGGGAGGCCGTCCGGACCAGACTCGTGGGGGGTTGAGAGGGTCCGTGTCCCAGCTCTTCACTGCGTGCACATCATGGCACGTCGATCAGCGGGAAACCCCGATCCTGGTGCCCCATGTGTAGTCCGCGTTTGCCGGGGCAGCGCCCACGCCGATGATTCCGATGCTGAAGGCGGCCACGAGAGCGGCCGCCGCGATGCGGCGTGCTGGGGTCATTGCTTTCACCTCTAATGTCACGTTGTCACAGGGGATGACAGGTCCATTCTCACCCACCGTCAGGGGTGGCGTCCCACCGATCGGATTGCAGGTCTGTGCATTGCAGGTTCCTGCAAACCTGGCGACGCCGCGCGTCGGCCCCCTCGCGACAGAGGGGGCCGACACCTGGGCGGAGGCGGAGGGATTTGAACCCTCGATGGGGTTTTAGCCCCAAACCCGCTTAGCAGGCGGGCGCCATAGACCGGACTAGGCGACGCCTCCATGCCCGACCAAATGTCGGGCGCACAGAAGGTTACAAGGCCCGGGGTGCCTGCGCCGAATCAGGTCAGAAGTTCCGCAGTCCCTGGCCGCGCTGGAGGTGTTCCTGGAGATCGCGGGCGAAGGCCTCGCGGTCCATCGCCAGCATCTCCACGGGGATCGTGGTCGTCCGTCCGTCGCGCAGCCGCAGCACCACCACGGGTGCCTCGAGGAGGGTCGTGGTGACCGCGTCCTCGACGTCCCTCCACCGCGCCGACGCGGCGCCGACGCCGCGCACCCACTGGACCCGGTAGCCCTCGTCGGTGAACTTCACGACCCAGCCCTTCTCGCGCCAGAGCCACCAGCACGCCACCAGCGACGCGAGAGTGACCAGGACGGGCACCAGGAGGAAGGCGGTGTGGAGGTCGAGCACCGCGATCAACAGCGTGCTGACGAGGATGAGCACCGCGACCCCGCACAGCACCACGCCCAGCAGGCGCGCCGCGACGGCGGGGGCGAGACGGTGCACGGTGGCGGTATCGGTCGTCACGCAGCGATTTTCCCACGCGGACCGTCGGCTCGTCCCCCGGGTGGTCGAGCGCCGTCGTTGGGTAGAGTCCCGCGGTGTGCGGCGTCGCGACGCCGCGCGAGGAGGGGTGCCGGAGCGGCCGATCGGAACCGCCTTGAAAGCGGTCGTAGGGAGACCTACCGCGGGTTCGAATCCCGCCCCCTCTGCGTGACTACCTGGTTCAGCAGCCCCGCCGACGCGGCCACCCGCCTGCGCGAGGCCGGCTACCTCACCGACGACGCGACCGCCCTGACGGCCTACCTCGCGGGCGCGCTGGAGAAGCCGCTGCTCGTCGAGGGCCCGGCCGGCGTCGGCAAGACCGAGCTGGCCAAGGCGGTCGCCCGCGCGACGGGCGCGGAGCTGGTGCGGCTCCAGTGCTACGAGGGCCTCGACGAGGCGCGTGCGCTCTACGAGTGGAACTACAAGAAGCAGCTGCTCCGCATCCAGGCCAGCAGTGGCCAGGGATCGCGGCAGGACAGCTGGAGCGAGACCCACGACGACATCTTCACCGAGGAGTTCCTGCTCACCCGGCCGCTGCTCAGCGCGATCCGGCGCGAGGAGCCGACGGTCCTGCTCGTCGACGAGGTCGACAAGACCGACATCGAGGTCGAGGGCCTGCTGCTGGAGGTGCTGAGCGACTTCCAGGTCACCATCCCCGAGCTCGGCACGGTCACGGCCACCCGGCGTCCCTTCGTGGTGCTGACCTCCAACGCCAGCCGCGAGCTGTCGGAGGCGGTGAAGCGGCGCTGCCTGTTCCTGCACCTCGACTACCCCGACGCCGAGCGTGAGCGGGCGATCGTGACGAGCCAGGTGCCGGGCCTCGACGACAAGGTGGCCGCGCAGCTCGTGGACGTCGTCGTGCGGCTGCGCGAGCTGGAGCTGAAGAAGGCCCCCTCGATCGCGGAGTCCGTCGACTGGGCCCGCACGCTGATCGCGCTGCAGATCGGCGACCTCGACGAGGCCACGGTCGCGCGCACCCTCGGCGTCGTGCTCAAGCACGCCTCCGACCAGCGCCGCGCGGTCAAGGAGCTCAAGCTGGCGACGGCCTGATCCGTGAGCCTGCTCGACACCCACATCGGCTTCGTGGAGGCGCTGCGCGCCGCCGGGTTGTCGGTCTCGCTCGCCGAGGGTCTCGACGCGATCAGCGCGCTCGAGCAGGTCAGCTGGCACGACCGCGAGACCGTGCGGGCGGCGTACGCCGCGACGCTGGTCAAGCGCCAGCCGCAGCGGGTGACCTTCGACGCGGTCTTCGACATCTACTACCCGCGGCTCGTCGGCGACGGTGTGGCCCGCGAGCGCGACGGTGACGCCGCGGAGCCGGCTGCCGGTCCGCGCGACACCGGACCCGACCTCGAGCGGTTCCGCGAGGCCCTCGCCGAGGCACTGGCCTCCGGGGACCAGCAGGCGTTGCAGGACCTCGCGGCGGAGGCGGTCGCGCGCTTCGGGGCGATGCCCGGGCGCGGGCCGGGGCTGTCGAGCTGGTCGGCGTACACCTCCCTCCAGCGGGTCTCGCCCGCCGAGCTCGTGGACCGCCTCGTGCAGGGCCTGCTCGCCGAGGGCCTCGACGCCGACCGGGCCCAGCGCACGGCGGGTCGCCGGATCGGGGACTTCACGCGGATGGTGGAGGGCGACGCCCGTCGGCGCATCGCCGAGGAGAAGGGGCCCGAGCACGTCGCGGGCGTGACCGTGCGCCCGACGATCGACCGCCTCGACTTCACCGCCGCCCGGCGCAGCGACCTGGAGGAGATGCGACGCGAGGTCTATCCCCTCGCGCGACGCCTGGCCGCGCGGCTCACCAAGGAGCAGCACGCCCGCCGCCGCGGCCCCCTCGACGTACGCCGCACCGTGCGCGCCTCGATCGCCACCGGCGGGGTGCCGCTGACCACCCACCACCGCCCGCGACGCCCGCACCGCACCGAGCTCGTCGTGCTGTGCGACGTCAGCGGGTCGGTCGCCAACTTCGCGCAGTTCACCCTGATGCTGGTCTTCGCGCTGCGGGAGGCCTTCAGCGGTGTGCGGGCCTTCACCTTCGTCGACGACGTCGCCGAGGTCAGCGACGTGTTCCGCCCCGGAGCCGACGTGGCCGAGGTGATGGAGTCACTGGCCGCGAGCATGTCGCAGGCCGCGATGTTCGGCCGCACCAACTACGGGCGGGCGCTGACCCGCTTCGCCGAGGAGCACCCCGACGCGATCGGCCCGCGGTCGTCCCTGCTGGTCCTCGGTGACGGGCGTTCCAACTACAGCGACCTCGCACTGCCGGTGCTCGCCGACCTGGCCGGGCGGGCCCGGCACGCGTGGTGGCTCAATCCCGAGCACCCGCGGCACTGGGGCACCGGCGACAGCGCTGCGGACACCTACGGCGCGATCGTGCCGATGGTGGAGTGCCGCAACCTCGCCCAGCTGGGCGAGTTCGTGCACGAGATCGTGTGAGGCGCGCTGCTCAGCCGGCGAGGTAGCCGAGCTCCTGGAGCCGGGAGATCTCGGCCCTGAGCTCGGGGTGCTGTGCGCTGTCCGCGGCGCGCGCGCCCGCGACGTAGACGTGCGCGCCGTCGCGGTCGCCGCTGTCGAACACGACCGTGAGGCGGTTGGTCGTGCGCGCGTTGATCAGCGAGCCGAGGAGAGCGACGGGGTCGGCGCGGTCCTCCAGCGAGAGCATGCGTACGGCGTCGGGGATGCGGGGCACCTGCGCCGAGGGCGCTCCGGCGGTGACGACCTGGTCGACCACGAAGCGTGAGGAGACCAGGCTCGCCGCGATCTCGGCGGCGACGGTGCCGCCGGCGGCGGACCCGACGAGCATGACGCGCGCGTCGTCCTCGGTCACCGCCTTCTCGATCGCCCGCACGACCTGGCCGGCCGACGTGGTCGGGTCGGCGCCGACGAGGCGCAGCCGACCGGACTCGGCGCCCAGCGAGCCGGGCAGGTAGGCGATGTAGCGGCCCGTGCCCACGCGCTGGACGCTGATCCGGCGGTCCTCGGCGACCAGGTTGGCCATCAGCTCCTCGAGGGAGCGAGGCGCGGCGGCCGTGTCCGTGCCGACCTCGGGCTCGGCCTCCTCCACCTCGACGAACGACCCCGCCGAGTCGCGGAAGGCCGACACCGCGTCGGTGGGGAACGCCTCCACGCCGATCGCCCGCAGGCCGCCGCGCGCGGCGGCCACACCCTGGTCGGAGGACAGCACACCGGCGGTCAGCAGTGAGCGCATGTGGAGGCCGTCGAGCAGGCCGCCGCCGCCCGAGAGGTGCTCCATGAGGTCCGGGTTGCTCTCGGCAAGCTCGCTCAGGTAGGCGGTGACGCCGTCGCGGTCGAGCGTGTCGCTCTCGATCAGGCCGGCGCTGACGATCGCGCCGCCCAGCGCCACCTCGGGGGCGAGGTAGCCGATGGCGCGGCCCGCGATCGACCCGAGCGTCTTGTAGGCGGCCTGCTGGAGC
Organism: Nocardioides furvisabuli; assembly: GCA_964021995.1. Taxonomy (GTDB): domain Bacteria; phylum Actinomycetota; class Actinomycetes; order Propionibacteriales; family Nocardioidaceae; genus Nocardioides; species Nocardioides furvisabuli_A. The sequence goes on from CAXHZJ010000003.1 coordinate 207,323, forward strand.
TCGTCGATCCAGCGGTAGGTCAGCACCGTGGCACGTACGACGAGCGCGTCGGCGTCCAGCTCGACCGAGCGGGTGAGCAGCCCGTGCTTGCCGGTGGTGGCGGCCCGGACGTCCTCCTCGGCCTGGCCCCAGGTGGCGGGGGAGAGCGGGCCGGAGTCGACGACGTCGTCGTCGCGCAGGATCTCCGCGCCCAGGCGGGCCCGGGTGCGCATCTCGTTGCCGGAGGCGTCGAAGAGGTCGGCGAGCGCCAGCATCTGGTCGTACTTGTCCGCGGCGACGGCCGCCGAGGAGTCGTCGTCGGCGCTGTGGGTGCGGGGGATGTCGAGGTCACTCATCGGTGGGCTCCTCCCGGACCAGGACCTGCGCGAGCACGGGGGCGAGCTCGGTGGCGAGGGCGTCGGGGTCGACCCGGGCGACCGAGACGCGCGCGCCGTCGTCGTGGCGGGGGGTGAGGGAGTGCCAGCCGTCCTTGAGCAGCACCCACGAGACCACGCCCACCGCTGTGGTGGCGCGCTCGGACACCTCGGCCGCCAGGATGCGCAGCCGCCCACGGCCCTCGGCGTGCACGGCGGAGACCGCGGCGGCCGCCTGGGCGTCACCGAGCTCGTCGCCGTCGGCCAGCACGGCGCCGTCGGCATGGCCGACCAGCACCGGGACCAGGTCGGAGCGACCCGACCGGAGCGCCTCGCCGACCGAGTCGGCCAGCGCGTAGGGGACGTCGAGCCGGGCGGGCACCTGCGACGTGGTGAGCGGCAGGTCCTCGGGAACCGCGGTCACGCGCGCCAGCTCGGTGGTCCACTGCCGGACGGGGAACCACGCCAGCTCGAACACGATGCCGTCGCACGTCGACAGGCTCGCCACGGCGTCACCGGCCTGGCGGTGCCACGCCTTGACCTGCGTGGCACCGGCGGCCACGTCGATGTCCAGGGCGAGGCGCGGCGTCGCGAGCAGCCCCACCGCCCCGACGACGCCCGGGTCGGCGCCCTCGTCGGTGAGCAGGCCACGCCGCCGGAGGGTGTCGTGCGGGTCGTGGAGCGTGCCCAGCGCGTCGGCGTACGCCGAGTCCTCGGCCGAGCCGCGGCTCTGGCCCAGGCGCCCGGAGAGCGAGCCCGCGTCGGTGGCCTCCCCGGGCTGGAGGTCGAAGGGGAGCGGTGCCCCGCCGGCGAGCTCGGCGACCAGGCGCAGCTCGGGCAGGGTCAGGGCGAGCCGCCGCGCGAGGCCGTCGAGGAAGCTCGCCGGCACCGGGGGCGGGGTCGTGAGGTCGATGGTCACCATGTCAGAGGCCCGGGAGGTCGACGGTCAGCCAGTCCTTGTGACCGGCCGGGGGAGGGTCGAAGGCGAGGAGCGCGGCCTCGGCGTCGTCGGGGACCGTCGCGGGATCGGCCTCGGCGGCGCGGGTGCGGGCGTCCTCGACCAGCGACGTCGCCTTGTGCGCACGGGTCTCGATCGCCTCCTTGAGGGAGTCGACCTCGACGAGGTGACGGGAGAGGGAGTCGGCCGCGGTCTCGTGGTGGGCGGCGGCCGTGCGGAGGTGGTTGGCGCGGTCCTTGATGCGCTCGCGCATCGCGTCGGCGGCCTTGCCGTGCCACGGCACGGCCTCGGCCTGGGACACGAGTCGCTGGGCGAGGGCCCGGATGTCACCGCTCTGCTCGCGCAGCTGCGCGACGCGCTTGCGGCCCGCGGCGGAGTCGCCGTACATCGATCACACCCTTTCGTCGGTGGACGACTACCCGAGAGGCGGCCTGCCCAAACGTTCCCACGTGGTCGAGACGGCATTCTCGCACCGCTCGAGGGCACTGGGACGCGGCCCGTCGGGCCCGCTCCGGCCGATAGGATCGGGCGCAGGCACGACCTGCCTCCCGCCGCCCCCCGTGACAGAGGTGTGCATGACCTTCGACGTCCACCAGCTCGACCTGTTCGTGCTGGTCGGCGCGGTCGTGACGTTGGCGGCGATCCTCGCGGTGCGGGTCTCGGCGGGGGCCGGTCTGCCGTCGCTGCTGATCTACCTCCTGATCGGCGTCCTGCTGGGCGAGGGCGGTCCGTTCGGGATCCCCTTCGACGACGCGCAGCTCGCGCACGCGCTCGGGTTCGGGGCGCTGGCGGTGATCCTGGCCGAAGGTGGGCTCACCACCGACTGGAGGCAGGTGCGCCCGAGCATCCGCCTCGGCCTGTCGCTGGCGACCGTCGGCGTCGCCGTCTCGGTCGCGGCCGTGGCCGTCGGCACCCACTACCTCCTCGGCCTGCCGTGGGAGCTGGCCATCCTGCTCGGCGCGATCTGCTCGCCCACCGACGCCGCGGCGGTGTTCTCCGTGCTGCGGGCGCTGCCGCTGCCCAAGCGGCTGACCGGCGCGCTGGAGGCGGAGTCGGGCCTCAACGACGCACCGACCGTCGTGCTCGTCGGGATCATCTCCACGGGCGCGGTCGGTCAGGCCGGGCTGGCCGAGACGGCCGGCATCATCGTCTTCGAGCTGATCGCCGGCGGGCTCGTGGGAGTGGTCTGCGGCGTCGCGGGCGCGTGGCTCATGAGGCGGGTGGCGCTGCCGTCCTCCGGCCTCTACCCGCTGGCCGTGCTGTGCCTGGCCTTCACGGCGTACGGCGCCTCGTCCGCGTTGCACGCCTCCGGCTTCGCGGCGATCTACGTCGCCGCCCTCATCCTCGGCAACAGCGAGCTCCCGCACCGCGTCGCGACCCGCTCCTTTGCCGAGGGGGTCGCCTGGCTCGCCCAGATCGGCCTGTTCGTGATGCTGGGCCTGCTGCTCTCGCCCGGGCGCATCGACCTCGACACGGTCGTCCAGGCCCTCGTGACCGGGCTCGTGCTGACGCTGGTCGCGCGCCCCCTGTCGGTCTTCGTCAGCAGCATCGCGCAGCCGATGGCCCCGCGCGACCTGGCCTTCATCTCGTGGGCGGGGCTGCGCGGTGCAGTGCCGATCGTGCTCGCCACCATCCCGCTCTCCGAGGGCGTCGACGGCGCCGACGACCTCTTCGACATCGTCTTCGTGATGGTCGTGGTCTACACGCTGCTCACCGGCCCGACGCTGCCGTGGGTGGCGCGCCGCCTGCGGGTCGCGCGACGCTCCGAGCCGCGCGGCCTCGACGTCGAGGCCGCTCCGCTCGACCGGGTGGACGCCGACCTGCTCCAGGTGACGATCGCGCCCACGTCGAAGATGCACGGCGTCGAGGTCGGGGAGCTGCGGCTGCCCCAGGGAGCCTCGGTCTCGCTGGTGATCCGAGGGGGCAACGTCCTGGTGCCGGAGCTGCGCACGGTCCTGCGCCACGGCGACGACCTCGTGGTGGTCACCCCCCGCAAGCTGCGCGAGGCGACCGAGGCGCGGATGCGACAGGTCTCGGAGAACGGGCGGCTCGCGCAGTGGCTCGGGGACCCGTCGCGGCGCGAGCGCGACTGAGGTCGGGCTACTCCGAGCCCGTGGCGCGGCAGTAGGTGGCGTCGGCCTCGGCGACCACCGACTCGACCTGCTTCTTGCGCAGCGACTGGAACTTCTCGCCCACCACGACGACGATGCCCGGCCCCAGCGCGTCGCCCTGCACGACCTTGGCCCGCTTGAACTGGCGCTTGACGAGCAGGACGGCCGGGTTGGTCGGGTCCGCGGCCCAGATCTGCGTGGTGGCCGCGGGGAGGGGGGAGTCGCCGACGTCGCCCTCGACGAAGCCGCGCTCCGCGAGCTGGGCGCTGGTCGCGCCGGCGAGGCCGCTGCGTCCGCTGCCGTTGAAGACGCTGACCACGACCTGGTCGCGGCGCACCTCGGCGCCGGCGGTGACCGCGGTGTCCTCGCAGATCGCGACCGGCTCCTCCTGCGGCAGCGGCTCGGTCAGGGCGGCCCAGCCCCACACCGCGGCGACGACCACGAGCAGCGTCAGCACGCCGAGGGTGAGCGCGGACTTCATGGCACCCGTCATCAGCCGTCCGCCAGGTGGACGCGGGCGTGCAGCACGCTGCGCTGCTGGAGCGCGGCGCGCAGGGCGCGGTGCAGGCCGTCCTCGAGGTAGAGGTCGCCCTGCCACTGCACGACGTGGGCGAAGAGGTCGCCGTAGAACGTGGAGTCCTCGTCGAGGAGGGTGTCGAGCCGCAGGGTGTCCTTGGTGGTCACCAGCTCGTCGAGGCGCACCTGGCGCGGGGGCAGGTCGGCCCAGCCGCGCGAGTCGAGCCCGTGGTCGGGGTAGGGCCGGCCGTCGCCCACCCGCTTGAAGATCACGCCGGAGATCATAACGACGCCCCATGCGGGCCCCACCCCGCTCCGCCCGGCGCGGCTAGGCTTGCGCCATGAGTGAGACTCCCGAGGCACCGCCGCAGGCTCCCGCCGACCCGATCTCGGCCGCGGTCGCGCCGGGCTACGACTTCGAGGGCGCGGCGCTCGAGCTCGGTGGCCTGATGCTCGACGCGGAGACCCTCGGCGACGTGCCGATCAGGATCCCGCTCGCGATGCTCAACCGGCACGGCCTGGTGGCCGGGGCCACCGGCACCGGCAAGACGAAGACCCTCCAGCTGCTGGCCGAGCAGCTCAGCGCCCACGGCGTACCGGTCTTCGCCGCCGACATCAAGGGCGACCTGTCCGGGCTCAGCCAGCCGGGCGAGAGCAGCGACAAGCTCACCGCGCGCACGGCGAGCGTGGGCCAGCAGTGGACGGCGACCGGCTTCCCGACCGAGTTCTACGCCATCGGCGGCCAGGGCATCGGCGTACCCGTGCGGGTGACGATGAGCGCCTTCGGCCCGACCCTGCTGGCCAAGGTGCTCGGCCTCAACGAGACCCAGGAGTCCTCCCTCGGGCTCGTCTTCTACTACTGCGACTCCCACGGCCTGCCGCTGCTCGACCTCGCCGACCTGCGCGCCGTCCTGCAGTACCTCACCGGCGACCCGGCCGGGAAGGCCGAGCTCAAGACCATCGGCGGGCTCTCGCCGCAGACGGCCGGCGTGATCCTGCGCGAGCTGGTCTCCTTCGAGGCCCAGGGCGCCGACGTGTTCTTCGGCGAGCCGGAGTTCGAGACCAAGGAGTTCCTGCGCACCACCGACGACGGGCGCGGTGTCATCAGCCTGCTCGAGCTGCCGAACCTCCAGGACCGTCCTGCGGTCTTCTCGACCTTCCTGATGTGGCTGCTCGCCGACCTCTTCCACGACCTCCCCGAGGAGGGCGACCTGGACCAGCCCAAGCTGGTGTTCTTCTTCGACGAGGCGCACCTGCTCTTCAACGACGCCTCCGACGCCTTCCTCGACCAGATCGCCCAGACCGTCCGGCTGATCCGCTCGAAGGGGGTCGGTGTCTTCTTCGTGACGCAGTCGCCGACCGACGTGCCCGACGAGGTGCTCGCCCAGCTCGGCTCCCGCGTGCAGCACCAGCTCCGCGCCCACACCCCCAACGACGCGAAGGCGCTGAAGGCGACCGTCAACACCTATCCCAACAGCGCCTACGACGACCTCGGCGAGGTCATCACGTCGCTCGGCATCGGCGAGGCGATCGTGACCGTCATGAACGAGCGCGGCGCACCGACCCCGGTCGCCTGGACACGACTGCGGGCCCCCGAGTCCCTGATGGACGCTGCCGAGACCTCCGCGATGGAGGCTGCGGTCGCTGCCTCCCCGCTCACCCCGAAGTACGCCGAGGCGATCGACCGCGAGTCCGCGCGCGAGCTCCTCGCCAAGAAGCTCGAGGAGGGCGCGCGCAAGGCGGCCGAGGACGCGCGGGTGGAGGAGATGGCCCGCGAGCAGCGCCACGAGCGGGTGACCAGGAAGTCCTCGAAGCCGGCGCCCGAGGAGGACTCGATGATGGAGACGGTCGTGAAGTCGACGGCGTTCAAGGACTTCATGCGCACCGCCGCGCGCGAGATCGCCCGGGGGATGTTCAGCTCCGGTCGTCGCTGAGGCCCCGCCCCCTCCCGGGCGGGCCCGCCCGGCCTCACATCGTCGGGTCGAGCCACGCCAGCTGGGTCGTCTGCGTGCCACCGTCGCGGGTGACGACGCGCGCCCGGCCCTCGGGCGCGGGCTGCGGACGCAGGTTGCCGATCAGCACGCCCTCGTCGCGCGGGCCCGAGAGCATCACGCCCGGCATCGCGAGGTCGCGCAGCGACTGGATGACCGGCTCGTAGAGGGCGCGGGACGCACCACCCGTACGCCGTGCCACCACCACGTGGAGGCCGACGTCGCGGGCCTGCGCCATCAGCGGCTGCAGCGAGGAGACGGGCGAGGACTGCTGGGTGGCGACCAGGTCGTAGTCGTCGACGACCACGAAGACCTCCGCGCCGGTCCACCACGACCGGCTGCGCAGCTGGTCGGGCGTCACGTCGGGACCGGGGATGCGGCCCTCGAGGTAGCTCGCGATGTCCTTCAGCGTCGGCGTGGCCTGGGTCGCGGAGGTGAGGTAGTTCAGCAGGTACTCGTCGGGGACCTCGCCGAGCAGCGAGCGCCGGTAGTCGACGAGGACGATCTGCGCCTCCTTCGGCGTCCGCGTGCGCATGACCTCGTGGACGTACGCCCGCAGCAGCGCGCTCTTGCCCGACTGGCCGTCGCCGAAGATCAGCATGTGCGGCTCGGCGTCGACGTCGAGACCGACCGGGGCGAGCTCCTTCTCGTTGATGCCGAGCAGGATCTGGCGCTCCGGCAGCTGGCGGCGCACGGCGTCCTCGCGGATCGCCTCCAGCGTGACCATCTCCGGCAGCAGCCGCAGCTTGGGGCCCTCGGGGCCCTTCCACGCAGCGGCCATCTTGTCGATGAGGTCGTCGACGCCGTCGCCGAGGGTGTCGGCGCTGCCGTCGCCGTCGATGCGGGGCAGCGCACCGAGGAAGTGGAGCTTCGACGGCACCAGGCCGCGGCCGGGGCGACCGACGGGCACGAGGGCCGCGACCTTGCGGTCGACCTCGGAGTCGAGCGGGTCGCCGAGGCGCAGCTCGAGCTTGGAGCCGAAGACGTCGCGCATCGCGGCGCGGTAGTCGGCCCAGCGGGTGGACGCGGTGACGATGTGGAGGCCGAAGGTCAGGCCGCGCGCGGCGAGCTGCTGGATCTCCATCTCGAGGTCGTCGAACTCCGCACGCAGCGTGCTCCAGCCGTCGATGACGAGGAAGACGTCGCCCCAGCCGTCGTCGACACGGCCCTGGGCCCGACGCGACCGGTAGGTCTCGATGGAGTCGATGCCGTTGGTGCGGAAGTAGGCCTCGCGGCGGTCGACGATGCCCTCGACCTCCGCCATCACCCGGCGTACGACGTCGGGCTCGGAGCGTGTCGCGACGCCCGAGACGTGCGGGAGCCGGGCCAGCGGCGCGAACGTGCCGCCGCCGAAGTCGAGCACGAAGAACTGCGACTCCATCGGGGTGGTCACCAGCGCCATGCTCGTGACGATGCTGCGCAGCAGGGTGCTCTTGCCCGAGCGCGGGCCGCCGACGACGGCGACGTGGCCGGCCGCACCGGTGAGGTTCAGCGTCATCGTGTCGCGGCGCTGCTCGCGGGGGCGGTCGACGGTGCCGAGCGGGATCACCAGGCCGGGGACGTCGCGCCACTGGGGCGAGGTCAGGCCCAGGTCGGGGTGCTCGACGAGGTCGGGCATCAGCTCGTCGAGGGTGTCGGGCACGTCGAGCGGCGGCAGCCACACCTGGTGGGCCTCGGGCCCCTTGCCGATCATCCGGGTCACCGCGATGTCGAGCAGCGAGGGCTGCTCACCCTGCTGCTGGGGCTGCGGGCTCGCGACGTCGGGGGTGTCGTCGGCGACCGGCTCGAGCGCCTGCACCTCGGAGATCGTGAAGGGCAGGATGCCGCGGATCGCACCGCCCTCGTCGCGGGCGACGCGGGTGCGGCTCGACGGCGGCCCCGAGACGTACGCCGCCTTGAAGCGCAGCAGCGTGGACTGGTCGGGCTTGAGGTAGCCCAGGCCCGGGACGGCGGGGAGCTCGTAGGCGTCCGGCACGCCGAGGACCGCACGGGACTCGCCGGCGGAGAAGGTGCGCAGGCCGACGCGGTAGGACAGGTGCGACTCCAGGCCGCGCAGACGACCCTCCTCGAGGCGCTGCGAGGCGAGCAGCAGGTGCAGGCCCAGCGAGCGGCCGAGACGGCCGATGGCGACGAAGAGGTCGATGAACTCCGGCTTGGCCGAGAGCATCTCGGAGAACTCGTCAACGACGATGAACAGCGACGGCATCGGCTCGAGCGGCTCGCCGTTGGCGCGGGCCTTCTCGTAGTCGCGGACCGAGGCGTAGTTGCCGGCGTCGCGCAGCAGCTCCTGGCGACGCGTCATCTCACCCGACAGGGCGTCCTGCATGCGGTCGACGAGGGTGAGCTCGTTGGCGAGGTTGGTGATGACGGCCGAGACGTGCGGCATGTCGGCCATGCCGGCGAAGGTCGCGCCGCCCTTGAAGTCGACGAGCACGAGGTTGAGCTGCTCCGAGGAGTGCGTCATCACCAGGCCGAGCACCAGCGTGCGGAGGAACTCCGACTTGCCGGACCCGGTCGCGCCGATCACCAGGCCGTGCGGGCCCATGCCCTGCTGGGCGGACTCCTTGATGTCGAGGTGGATCAGGCCGCCGGAGTCGCCGATGCCGATCGGCACCCGCAGCCGGTCGCGCGCCGGTCGCGGCCGCCAGGCGGTGGCGGGGTCGTAGGCGAAGATGTCGCCGAGACCCAGCAGGTCCATGTGGTCGGGGGTCGTCGAGGTGATGTCGACGGCACCGCCGGCCGAGGACGACTCGGCGCTCGCGGTCTTCAGCGGCGCGATGCGTCGGGCGTACGCCTCCGCGGTGGCGATGTCGCACTGGTCGGCCAGCGCCCGCACGGGCTCGCCGCGCAGCCGCAGCGCGCTGACCGGCCGCTTGCCCAGCTCGTCGGGGCCGTCGGCGAACTCCAGCCGCAGCCGGGTCGAGTCCTCGAGCTCGTCCCACCGGCTCGGCAGGTCGAGCAGCGTCACGCCGTGCAGGCCGTCGGGCGGCACGATGTGGTTGCCGGGCGGCAGGTGGCCGCCGTCGATGACCAGGAGGATGTGGGGCGTCGCGGCCCGCTCGTCGGCGCCGAAGCGGGGACGGTCGCTGAGGTCGGGGGGCAGCAGGTTGCCGAGGTCGTCGAGCGAGGTCGACACCAGGCGCATCGGCCCGACCGCGTCGGCCTCGCGGGCGCTCTGGGCGTGGGGGAGCCACTTGACCCAGTCCCAGTGCGTGAGGTTCTGCTCCGAGCTGAGCACCGCGACGATCAGCTGGTCGGGGTTCTGGAAGGCCGTCGCCGAGCAGATCATCGCCCGCGCGGTCGAGCGCACCTCCTCCGCGTCACCGCACAGCTCGATGCGGTCGAAGGCGCGCAGGTCGATCGAGGCCGGCAGGTTGGGCTGGAGGCGGTGCACCACCAGCAGGCGGTGGAGCGCGGACGCGGCAGCCGGGTCGACCTGGTCGACGGGTGCGCTCTCCGGCGGCACCAGCTCCAGTGACAGCGGCTGCGAGCACAGGCCGTAGCGGACGTGGAGGAAGTTGTCGTCGGAGGCGGTGTGCTCCCACAGGCGGGTGCGGTCCTCGGCGAGTGCGGGCAGCGCGGACGGCTCGGGGTGGTGCCAGTTGAGCGCCCTGCGCTGCTGGTCGGCCGCCTCGCGGGCCACCTTGCGGATGTTGCCGAGGTAGCGGAGGTACTCGGTGCGCGAGCCGGTGACCTGCTGCGCGCGCTGCTTCCGCTGCCGGTCGATCTGCACGATGATGAAGCCGAGCGTGGCGAAGAGGAACATGCCCGCCGCGAGGAAGCTGCGGGTGCGGTTGCCACCGCCGCCCATCGTGGCGACGAGCACGATCGAGCCGAGGCTGCCGAGCATCGGGATGGCGTTCATCAGGACACCGCCGGCGCCCTCGCCGTCCTGCAGCTCCGGCGGGGGCTGGAGCACGATCTGGCCGCCCGGCATCTCCGGCTCGTCGAGCCTCTGGCCGCCCCGCAGTGTCGTGCTCACGCGTCCCCCGTTGCCTCACCCGTTGAAGTCGCGACGATGATAGGTGTGCTCCGGCACGGGCGCGACTACCCTGCTGCCGAGAAGCGCCCGCCCGATGCACGAGAAGGGGGATTTCGTGTCGGACGTAGCGATGCCCAGCTCTGCTGGCGCGACCATCGCCGTGAGCATCCACGGTCCTGCCGGGGTGCTGGACCTCGTCGTGCCCGCCGGAGCCACGTCCGTCGACGTCGCACGCGAGTACGCCAGGCAGGCCGAGGCCGCGGGCGTCGTCTCCGGGATCCCGCTGCTGCAGACCGCGCTCGGGGAGCGGCTCAACGCGGCGGTGCCGCTGGCCGAGGTCGGGGTGCAGTCGGGCGACGTGCTGGTCGCGACCACCGGCGTGCACCGCCCCCGCAAGGTCACCCTGCTCGATGCGGCGAAGAACGCACCCGAGAGCCCGGCGCTCGCGTCGATGATCGCCGGCGTCGCGTCCCTCGTGGCCGCCCTCGCCGGGTGGTACGCCGCCCGCGCGGGCGAGGACACCGTCCGGACCGTCACGGTGGGGATCCTGCTCACGTGCGCGCTCGTGGGCGCGCTGCCGGTCGGTCGGCACACCCGCCAGCGCGCCGCGGCCGCACCCGCCTTCGCCGCGGCCGCCGCCTTCGCGGCCCTCTACGAGCCGGGGCCGCACCTGCTGCCCGCGATCCTCGGTGCGGCCGGCATCGCGGCCGCGGTCGTGGCCGGCATCGGCCGGGCGCTGTCGGTCGACGGTGGTGACGAGATCGGCACGGTGTGGATCGTCTCCGGGCTCACCGTCTTCGCGTGCTGCGCGCTGCCGGCGCTGATGGGCTGGGACGCCCGCGTCGCGTGGACGCTGCTGGTCTTCGGCTCGATGATGGCGGCCCGGTTCGCGCCGTCGCTGGCCATCGACGTCCCCGACGAGGCGCTGCTCGACCTCGACCGGCTCGCCGTCACGGCCTGGTCGGCGCGCGACGCCCAGCGCAAGGGCCGACGCGGCCGCATCGTGGTGGCCGCCGACGCGATGGAGCGCCTGGTCCACCGGGCCTCGCGGATCGTCACCGGCGCCTCCGCGGCCATCCTCGTCACCGTCGTGGTCGCCAGCCCGCTCCTGCTGCGCAGCGCCACCATCGACCTCGACCGCATCGGCGCCCGCTGCCTGGTGTTCTTCGCCGGCTGCTCGCTGCTGCTCGCCGCGCGCTCCTACCGCCACGCCGCCGCGCGGGCGCTGCTGCGCCTGGCCGGGCTGGGGGCGCTGCTCTCCCTTGCGGTGCACCTCGTCGGTGGGCCCGGGGCCTCCCACCTCGACACCTTCTTCTACGTCGTGGTCGCGCTGGGCGCGATCGCGCTCGCCGCGGCCATCGCCACGGGACGCGGCTGGCGCTCGGTCTGGTGGTCCCGGCGGGCCGAGGTCGCGGAGTCGTTGTGCGGCAGCCTCGCCTTCGCCTCGGCGGTCGTCGCGGCCGGCGTCTTCCGCCGCCTGTGGGAAATGACCTCGTGATGTTTAGCCCGAATCCGGTCGGGTAGATGCACGTCAGCGCGGGGGGCCGGGACGTCTCCCCGAGCACCGGATCACCACCAGTGGATCACCAACACACAGAAACTCGGTCGGTTCGACCGCCGAGGGAGAAGGATCTTTCATGAGCGAGATGTACGGCCAGACAGAGAAGGCCCTCTCCAAGGGCGCCGACTTCGTCGACCAGGCCCGCGGTGACGTCAAGAACAAGTGCGGCGTGCTCTCCGGCAACATCCAGACGATGATGGGTGGATGGGGCGGCCAGGGTGCCTCCGCGTTCAACAACCTCATGATCGCGTGGGACCAGAAGCAGGAGACGATCCTCAAGGCCCTCGACCAGCTCTCCGCGTCGATGAAGGAGACCGAGCGCGACAACGTCTCGACCGACGAGAGCCAGTCCGCCACCCACACCAACCTCCAGGGCCGTCTCGGCTGACGCCGAGCCCCTCACAGACTTAGGAGATCGATGATGAGCTTCGACGGAATCAAGGTCCAGCACGGCTCCCTCGACGCCGGTGCCGCCGACGTCATGAAGGCCGCCAAGGACATCGAGGCGCGCCTCGACCAGCTCGAGAACGAGCTGAACCCGCTCAAGTCGGACTGGAACGGTAACGCCAAGATGGCGTACGACCAGGCCAAGGCGAAGTGGGACCAGGCGATGACCGAGATGACCCTGCTGCTCCAGCAGGCCAGCCAGGGCGTCGACGCGTCCAACGCCGAGTACAAGGCGGCCGACGCCCGGGGCGCCAACCGCTTCTGAGCGCAGCGCACCACGTCCGGCGCGAGGCCGGTCGTCCCCCGCGGGGACGGCCGGCCTCGCTGCATTTTCCGCGAGTTTCCGCACTTCGGCCCGGAGCGGGCATCGCGTCGCCACAATGGGTGCAGCCGGGGGTCGGCGTACGAGCGTGACGTGGGGGAACGCGTGGGTGAGATCAGGGTCGATGCCGAGCTGATCAGGGGCATCGCGGCACAGCTGCGCCAGGCCGGCGACCACATGAACCCGTCCTTCGACCGGGCCGGCGCCGAGGACGTCGGCCAGTCCCGTGGGCACCGCGACGTCGACACGCTCGCCGGTGCCGAGACCCGGGCCGGCAACTTCGGCGCCTTCCACGCCGGTCAGAGCCTGCGCTCGGTCTACGAGCTCGCCCACCAGCGCACCGTCGAGGACCGCCAGGCCCAGGCCCGGACCGTACGCCGGTTCGCGCGCGACCTCGTGGACTGCCTCGGGGACCTCGAGGGCACCGACGAGCTCGACCGTGACCACTTCCGGCGGCTCGCGCAGCTGTCGCTGGGCGAGGGCTGAGCCCGATGGCCGGCTACTACGAGACCCAGGTGCGGCGCGCCATGCTGACCGTCGGCGACGCCGACGTCCTCAACGAGATGGCCGCCGGCTGGCGCTCGTCGATCCCGGCGCTGCGCCAGGTGGAGGACGAGCTGACGGCGGGCATCCGCGGGCTGCGCGGGCACGACCAGCTCGGCGAGCAGACCCGTGACGCTGCGGTCGGCGCCTTCCGCGACCTGCGCGAGCACCTCGTGGAGCAGCGCCGCCTCCTCGGCCGCACCTCCCAGGCGCTCGACGCCGCCGGTGAGGTCATCGGCCAGGTCAAGGCGCTGGTGCGCGTGTGGGACCGCGTCGGCGCTCCGCGCCCGCCGGGGCCGGCCCCGCAGCCGACCGCCGACTCCGACCAGACGGCGTACCTCGCCGCGGCCACGCTCCACCACCGCGCGTCGGCGCGCCACGCCTTCCAGGTGCAGCAGCGCGAGGAGGAGGCGCGCGAGGCGTGGGAGGCGCTCAACCGCGTCTTCGAGGAGTCCGAGGACAAGATCCGCAGCGCCCACGGGATCCCGCGCGAGAACCCGACGAACGAGCCCGAGCCCGTCTGGCCGCCGCCCGGCTGGCCCGGCAACCCGCCTCCCGAGCCCGACCCCGACTGGCCGGTGCTGCCGCCGTGGCCGCCCGTCCGGACCACCGACCCCGTGGGACCCGGCCACGGTCCCGGTGCCGGTCCCGGGCAGGGGCCGGGCCCCGTGCCCGGCGCCTTGCCCGGTGCAGTGCCGGGCGCCGACCCCGGACCGGTCCACCCCGCTCCGCCCGGCGGCGCACCGCAGGCGGGCCACCACCCGCAGTCCCCGGGCTGGGGCCACGACGCACCGCCGAGCACCACGGTCGCCGGCACGCCGCAGGGGGGTGTGGCGTACGCCCCGGGACCTCCGGGCGGCACCGCCGGCCTCGCTGCCCCCACCGCTCCGGCCGGTGCCGGGATGTCGATGCCGCCTCCCCTCGCCATGCCGGGGGCCGGCCAGATGCCCGGCGCAGCCGCGGCCGGCGCCGGTGTCGCCGGTGCAGGAGCTCGGGCCGGCGGAGGTGCGGGCGCCGGTGCGGCACGAGCGGGACAGTCAGGCGGTGCGTCCGGGCGCGGCAGCCGCCCGGGACGTACGGCCGCCGGGGCCGTGGGCGGCAAGGGCAGCCAGCAGGCCTCCGGCCGCGCGAAGGCAGGACAGGGCCGCGGGGGTGGAGCCGCTCGGGGCGCGAGCGCGGGGGCAGCCGGCTCCCGCGGCGGCCGACGCAAGGACCGGTCGACGCCGTCGCGCGACGACCTGCTCGGCACCGACGACCACTGGCTCGACGACGAGGGGACCGCACCCGACGTCCTGCGGTGAGGCGCGCCGCATCCCACCGTCGGTGGGGTGGGGAGATTTCGCCTAGGCTGCACTCCGTTCGGTGCCCGGCCCGCGTCGGCGCACGTGAAGCACAACCAGGGGGAAACACCAATGAGTCAGGGGTCCTCGGTCGCCTCGGGCCTGGTCCGGGTGACCATCGCCTCGGGGTCCCGGCGCGTCGATCTGGTGCTGCCGGGTTCGATCCCCGTCGCCGAGCTGGTGCCCGAGCTGGCCCGCTCGGTCGGCCTGCTCGACGCCTCCACCGTCTACGGCGGCTACCGCCTGGTGACGCAGGAGGGTCGGATCCTGGTCAACAACGCCGGCCTCACGATGCAGGGCGTCGAGGACGGCGGCCTGCTGACGGTCACCGCCGGTGTCGACGACAAGGCGCCGCGCGTCTACGACGACGTGGTCGAGGCGATGGCCGACGTGGTGGAGAACGAGCTCCAGCCGTGGGAGCCCTCGGCCGGACGGCGTACGGCGCTGGGCGCGGGCAGCATCCTGCTCGGCCTCGGTGCGCTCGCGCTGCTGCTGCGGGGCGAGAGCCTGCTCGGCGGTGTCGCCGCCGCGGTGATCGCCGGACTCCTCGTCGTGGGAGGCATCGTCCTGGCCCGCGCCCAGGAGGAGCCCGAGGCGGGCGTGGCCGTGTCCCTCCTCGCCGCCCTGTACGCCGGCGTGGCCGGGCTGCTGCTCGCGCCGGGCGAGCTGCCGGGCTGGGCGTGGCCCCTCGACGACGCCTTCTTCTCCGACCCGCTGCTCTTCGCCGGGCTCGGCGTCCTCGCGGCCGGCCTGGTCGCCGTCGTCGGCCTGCAGGACGGCCGTCCGCTGGTCATCCCCGCCATCGTCGTGGGCGCGGTGCTCGTGGCCAGCTCGGTGCTGATCCGGGTCGCCTCGCTCGAGCCCGACGTGGTCTTCACCGTGCTCCTGACCCTCGTGGTCCTCGCGGGCAGCATCTTCCCGTGGCTGGCGCTCGGGGTGACCGGCACCAAGGTCGACCAGCTCTACTCGCTGCACGACATCACCGCCGACCCCGAGGAGATCGACCCCGACGAGGTCGCCGGCGACGCCCGCGTCGGTCACGAGATCCTGCTGGCCGTCTCCGCGACGGTCGGCACCCTGCTGGTCCTCTTCGCGCCGTTCGCGGTGGGCCGCGGTGCCTACGGCACGGTGCTCGCGGCCGTGTGCTGCCTGGCCGTCATGTTCCGCACCCGCCAGTACCGCACCGGCGCCGAGGTCCTCGCGGGCCTGACGTCCGGGATCCTCGGCCTGGTGTCGGTGGCGGTGTCGATGCTGCTGATCCACGACGGCTGGCGTGCCGGCGCGGCCATCGGCCTCGCCGGTGTGGGCGCCGTGCTCCTGGCGCTGACGCTGGTGCCGGCCTCGCCTTCTGTGCGACGCGGCCGGATGGGCGACGTGGTCGAGATGGTGACCCTGCTCGCGCTGCTCCCGCTGATGGTGCTCGCCGCGGGCTTCGTCGCCGCTGTGGCGGGCTGAGGCGGGCTGGGAACAGATGGCCACCAAGAAGGACCTCGTCGAGGCCCACGCCTTCAGCCGCCGCCGCCTGGTCACCGCGTTCGTCTCCGGCGCCCCGGGCGGCCGCGAGGTCGAGCCGGTGCGTCCGGGCCGGGTGCTCATCGGCGGCGTCGCGCTGTCCGTCCTGCTGCTCGCCGGCGCCGCGATCGCGGGCTTCCTGCTCGGCCGCCCGCCGGCCCAGTGGCTCGACGAGGGCAGCTTCATCATCTCCAAGGACACCGGTGAGCAGTACGTCGTGCTGCGCGGCGGCGACGACCCGTTGCTCCAGCGGGTCCCCAACTACGTCTCGGCGCAGCTGCTGCTCGAGGACGCCGAGCTGACGCCCTACACCGTGCGCGACAAGTACATCCGGACCGTGCAGCTCGGCGAGGACCTCGGCATCGAGGGCGCCCCGGCGGGCCTGCCCTCGGCGGGCGAGCTCGTCGACGACGGGTGGACCGCCTGCACCGGCTCCGAGGTCGGCATCAAGGTCGCGGTGCAGCAGACGCCGACGGTCGAGGACCTCACCGGGTCGGCGTTCCTGGTCTCCCACGAGGGCGAGCAGTGGCTCATCGCCACGGCCCCGGCCGTGGGCAACCAGCAGGAGCGCGCCTACCGCTTCCCGATGCCGGCCGACCAGACCTCCGCGTCCACCGTCGGCAACCGCATCGGCTTCGGCGCCACGCCCGTCGAGGTCGACGTCGACTGGCTGAACCTCTTCCCCGAGCGCGACGCGCTGGAGGAGGACGCCTTCGGCGTGACGCGGCGCGGCGAGCAGGTGCCCTACGGCGACAGCCGCACCGACCTCTCCCGCTACCGCATCGGCGACCTGCTGCTGGCCGACACCGGGCGCTACTACCTGCTCGGCGACGAGGCTCCCGAGGAGCTCTCGCCGTTCGCCGGCATGGTCTACGACGTCGTCGGCCGGGCCGCGACCCCGGTCAGCGAGGACCTCGTGGCGTCCTTCGGGTCCACGAAGTACCCCGCCGAGTGGCCGGCCGCGCTGCCCACGGCCGTGCCCAACGGCGCGCTGTGCGGCGTCCTGCACCCCGAGGCGGGGGCCGACCCGGCCGTCAGCCTGGCGACCAACCCGACCGGTGCGGCCGACCCGAGCGAGGTCTCGTCCGGGCGCCACGAGGTCGACGTCGAGCCCAGCGCCGGGGCGTACGTCCAGTCCGGCTCCGAGGCCGCGGCCGACGCCGGCACCCCCTACGTCATCGACACCAAGGGCGAGAAGTACGCGCTCCTGGGCCCGCAGGTGCCGGACTTCATCGGATATGCCGAGGTCGACCCCCCGCTCGTGCCCAGCACGTGGCTGGAGTTCTTCGAGCCGGGCGTGCCGCTCTCGACCAACCGCGCGCGCCGGCTGCCCGACGACGCGGCGCCCGCCGCCGCGGAGGAGGGCAGCGGCTCATGACCCGCGCCCGACTGCGTACGACGCTCACGGCCGGCCTGCTCGCCGCGGGCGTCGTGCCGCTGTGGGCGTCCCCGGCCTCTGCGGAGCACGACGCCCCGTGCTCGGTCGGCGAGGTGCCGGGCTCCGAGCAGCTCGCCGACACGCACAGCAAGAGCAACCCGGCCTTCGAGCGGATGCACGTCGAGCAGGCGCAGGAGCTCGCCACCGGTCGAGGCGTCAAGGTCGCGGTCATCGACAGCGGCGTCATGCCGCTGCCGGGCATCGACCGCCCGACGGCCGTCGCGGTCGGCGGAGCGTCTGCGAACGGGATCCTGTCCGGCCACGGCACGATCGTCGCGGGCCTGATCGCCGGCCCGCGCGGTGTCGCCCCCGACGCGCAGGTCTTCGACTACAAGGTCTACGACACCGAGGTCGCCGACATCGCCGAGGGCGAGAAGCAGGTGACCTCGGCGGGGATCGTCGCCGGCATCGAGGCCGTCATCGCCGACCACCGCACGCAGCAGTTCGACGTCGTCAACATCTCCCTCGCCGTGGGCCAGTCCGACCCGAGGCTCGAGGCGGCGGTCGCGCGCCTCGTCGAGCTGCCGCTCGTCGTCGTGGCCGCCTCCGGCAACGTCGAGGAGGGCGACGGCTCCGACGACGACTCCTTCAAGGGCACGCCCGGCAACGACGCCGACGTCTACCCCGCCGACTACCCCGGCGTGCTGGCGGTGAGCGCGGTCCCGCCGGGCTTCGAGGACCCGAGCACCTACGTCCTGCCCAACCTCGACACCGACGTCGCCGCGCCCACGCTCGGCGCGATCTCGCTGAACGCCTCCGGCCAGGCCTGCGACATCGTCGAGGTCGCGACGTCGTGGTCGGCGGCGGAGGTCAGCGGCGTCATCGCTCTGCTCCGCGAGCGCTTCCCCCGCGAGACCCCGCAGCAGCTCGTCGCCCGCCTGCAGGCCACCACCGAGGGCGACGGCCCGGCGCAGGGCGAGGACGGCGAGGTCGCGAACCCGTGGACCGGGGCCGGAGTGGTCCAGGCCCACGACGCGCTCACCCGCGAGCTGAAGCCCGGTCGCCGGGGCAAGGTCGAGACGACCGTCGCCGAGACCCGCACCGATGCCCAGGCGCCTCCAGCACCCGAGCGCATCGACCTGTTCAGCACGCCCCGCGCGATGCTGCTGTGGTCGGGCCTCGTCGCCGGCTCGCTCCTGGCGCTGGCCTTCATGCTGCGGCCGCTGCTGCGCCGCTGACCCGCCCGTGCGGCGTCGTACACCCGTTCCAGCAGTCCCGTCCCCGACACCGTGATGGAATCAAGCCATGACCGACACCCCTGACGAGCCGGTTGCCGTCATCCTCGCCGGCGGGCAGGGCTCGCGCCTCTGGCCGATCAGCCGGGACCGTCGACCCAAGCAGTTCCAGCCCGTCGTGGGTGGTCGTCCGCTGCTCACGGGCACCATCGAGCGGCTCAGCGAGATCGTCGACCCGTCCCGCATCCACGTCTCGACCCGCGCCCGGTTCGCCGACGCCGCCCGCGCCACGCTCGGTCCGGTGCCGCCGGAGAACCTGATCCTCGAGGAGGACCCGGCCGGGCCCGCGACGGCCTTCGCGCTCGGCATCGCGACGCTCGAGCACCGCTACGGCAACGCCCCGGCGCTGATCGCGCCGTCCGACCACCTGATCACCGAGGACGAGGCCTTCAACCAGGCCTCGCGCGACATGCTCGCCCAGCTCGTCGAGACCCCCGAGTCGATGGTGGTGCTCGGCGCCGAGCCCACCGGCTTCGACGGCACCCTCGGCTACATCCACACCCGGGGGGAGGGCGGACCGGTCGAGGTGATCACCAGCTTCTTCGAGAAGCCCGACCCCGCGACGATCGACGAGATCGGCGACGAGGGATCGCTCTACTGGAACACCGCCTGCTACGGCGTACGGGTCCAGCAGGCGTGCGACGCCTACCGCGCCGCGATGCCGATGGTCTTCGACGCCATCTCGCGCTTCACCGCCGACCGACCGGACGTCAACGGCTACCGCGGTGCGGCCATCGGTGGCCACGAGCTCTACCCGCTGCTGGCCGCCGGGATGGAGTGCCTGGTCGTGCCGCGCCACCTCGGCTGGAGCGACATCGGCACCTGGAAGCGACTGGAGCAGGTGCTCGCCGACGACGACGAGCACGCCATCGGCCCGGCCCTGCAGCTGGAGAGCGAGGACGTCCTCGTCGCCAGCATGGACGGGCGGCCCGTCATCACGCTCGGGGCGACCGGCCTGGTCGTGGTGTCGCACGAGGACGCGGTCTACGTCCTCGACAAGAAGAAGGCCCTCGACGCCGGCGGCCTCGCACACCTGCGTTCGCTCCTCGCGGCCAGCACCCGCGAAGATCTCCTCTGACCCCCGCTCCGCCGGCGACCCCCGCACCTCACCCGAAGGAACCCATGTCCCACGAGAACAGCCAGCACATCGTCGTGGTCGGCACCAAGCCCGACATCATCAAGCAGGCGCCGATCTACCACGAGCTGCGCAACCGCGGGCACGACGTGGTGCTGTGCCACACCGGCCAGCACTACGACCACAACCTCTCGCAGTCGATGCTCGACGAGTTCGGTGTCCGCGAGGACGTGAACCTCGAGGTGCGCGGCGGCGTCAACGACCTGGTCTCGGGGATCACCGCCAAGCTCGCCCTCTACCTGCGCGGCTTCGCCGAGCGCGGCGGCTTCCCGATCACCTACGTGCACGGTGACACCACCACCGCGATGGCCGGCGCACTCGCCACCTTCGGCGAGCGCCAGGCGCTGGTCCACGTCGAGGCCGGCCTGCGCACGCTGTCGCCGAAGCCGGAGGTGCTGCAGGGCTGGCTCGACCAGGGCGCCGACCTCGACTGGGTGGCGTTCCGCGCCCAGTCGATCGACCGCAACAGCTGGTCCAAGGGCAGCCGCGAGCCCTCGCCCGAGCAGTTCAACACCCGCGTGGCCGACGCGGGCACGGACCTGCACGCCGCACCGGTCGAGCTCAACCGGGAGTTCCTCGTCGACGAGGGCTTCGCGCCCGCCGCCATCGACGTCGTCGGCAACTCCGTCGTCGACGCGCTGGCGCAGGCGGTCGCCGGCAGCGACAAGAACCAGGTCCTGCAGAAGTTCCCGCAGATGGGCGACGGGTCCTTCCTCCGCTTCTGCGTGCACCGCCGCGAGAACACCACCAACCGCGACCGCTTCAACCTGCTGATGGACGCGATGGAGGAGCTGCTCGAGCAGGGCCACCACGTCCTCTTCATCCGCCTGCTCGGCACCGAGGCCGCGATCGACAACTTCGGTCGCCGCCAGTGGCTCGAGGACCTCGAGGCGAGGTACGGCGACGCGCTGATCTCGACCCCGGTGTGGGACAGCTACCTCGACGTGGTCGCCGCGATGTCGATGTGCGCGGTGATCGTGACCGACTCCGGCTCGATCGTGGAGGAGGCCAACGTGCTCCAGGTGCCGTGCGTGACCCTGCGCTTCGGCTCCGACCGCTCCGAGACCTTCCTGGCCGGCAGCAACTTCCTCGCACCGCCCATCGACAAGGCGCTGATGACCAGCGTCATCCACAACGTCTTCGAGCACCGCGCCGAGCTGTCGTGGGACCGCGTCTACCCCGAGGGCGCCTCGCGGATGCTCGTCGACGCGGTCGAGCGGCGCCTCGACGAGGGCAGCCTGCTGATCTCCGAGGAGTGGCGCTACGGCCTCAAGGCGCAGCTGCGCTGACCTGATGCTGCGCCGTTGACGGCGTCCGTGGCTCCCCTCATCCTGAGCAGGGAGGGGAGGAGCCATGGCCGCTGGCACGGACCGTGTGTGCGTCATCGGCGCCGGCCCGGCCGGGCTGGCCACCGCGGTCGAGCTGTCGCGTGCCGGCGTCGACTTCACCTGCTTCGACCAGCGCCCCGGACCCGGGGGAGTGTGGGCCGCAGCGGTGACTCCCGGGCTCACGCACGCGTGGCCGGCGCTGACCCTCAACAGCCCGCGCGGCTGGTTCGAGCTCAGCGACCACCCGATGCCGCGCGACTACCCGGACTTCCCCCGCGCCGAGCAGGTGACGGCCTACCTCGACGGCTGCCTCGACCACTACGGCATCCGGGACCGCTTCGAGTTCGACACCGGCGTCAGCCGGGTCGAGCCCGTGCCGGGCGGTGGGTGGCAGGTCTCGCTCACGACCGGCGAGACCCGCCACTTCGGAGCCGTGGTGGTCGCCAACGGGCACCACAACGAGCCGCTGCGACCCGACTTCCCGGGTGAGTTCACCGGCGCCGTGCAGCACTCGCAGGCCTACCGTGACCGCGAGGCGTACGCCGGCAAGCGGGTGCTGGTGGTCGGGTTCGGCAACAGCGGCAGCCAGATCGCCGCCGACGTCAGCCCGGTCGCGGAGGCGACCGTGCTCTCGATCCGGCGGGGCGGCTACGTGCTGCCCCACTACGCGCGCGGCCTGCGCATCGACCGGGCCATGCCGGCGTGGCTGGGCTTCCTGGTCAACGCCTACCTGCCGCGGGCGGTCGCCGGCCCGCTGCTGACGGCGTACTGCCGTGTCGTCGTCGGGTCACCGACCCGCGCCGGGCTGCCACGCCCGGACCACCACTTCGGCTCCGCCCTGCCGACGGTGACCGCGGACCTGCCCGCGCGGATCGAGGCAGGTCGGGTGCGGGTCCGCCCGCAGGTCGCGCGGCTGGACGGGACCGTCGTGGAGTTCACCGACGGCAGCCGCGAGGAGGTCGACGAGATCATCCACTGCACCGGCTACCGCACGACCACCCCGTTCCTCGCCGAGGACGTCTTCGCCTCCGACGACAACCGGGTGCCGCTCTACCTCCGGGTCTTCCACCCGCACCACCCCTCGCTCCACTTCGTGGGCTTCCTGCAGGCGGTCGGCTGGGGCTTCCTCCCGCTCTTCGAGTCGCAGGCGCGCCTGGTCGCCGCACACCTCGCCGGCACCTACGCCCTCCCGGACACCGCGACCATGCACGCGGCGATCGAGGCGGACCGGAAGCGGGTCCGACGCGACTTCGTCGACTCCTCGCGCAACCGCTACCAGATGAACGGCGCGGTCTACCAGCACGAGTGCGCCGTCGAGCTGCGCCGCGGAGCCCGTCGGGCCCGGACCCCGGGTGGGAGAAGCACCTGGGCCCCCACTCGCAGGAGTGGGGGCCCAGGTGTGCGGCGGAGGTAGGGGGATTCGAACCCCCGAGGGCTATTAACCCAACCCGCTTTCCAAGCGAGCGCCATAGGCCACTAGGCGATACCTCCGCCGAGGAGAGTACCGGTCGGCTCGGCGGGCGGTGAAATCGCCCGGCGGCCGTGCCCCTCGGGCCAGCCGCGGGCCCTCGGTTTGGGCAGCCCGCGGCGCTCGGCCTAGACTCCCGGCAACCCCCCACGTGGCGTCACCTCGCCCAATCCCCCAGGGCCGGAAGGCAGCAAGGGTCAGTGAGCTCTGACGGGTGCGTGGGGGGCCTCTTCATGTCCCCTCCACCTCAGGGGGCGGGCCTGTGGTCGCTGTGGGTGGGCACGGTTAGGGTTCACGACGTGGAGTCACCGCTCGCGCTCTATCGCCGCTACCGGCCCGAGACCTTCCAGGAGGTCATCGGGCAGGACCACGTGACGGAGCCGCTGCGAGCAGCGCTGGCCGCCAACCGCGTCAACCACGCCTACCTCTTCTCCGGTCCTCGCGGCTGCGGCAAGACCACCTCGGCCCGGATCCTGGCCCGTGCGCTCAACTGCGCGCAGGCGCCGATCTCCGACCCGTGCGGGGAGTGCGACAGCTGCCGCGACCTGGCCCGCGGCGGCCCGGGCTCGATCGACGTCATCGAGATCGACGCCGCGTCCCACGGTGGCGTGGACGACGCCCGCGACCTGCGCGAGAAGGCGTTCTTCGCCCCGGTGCGCGACCGCTACAAGGTCTACATCATCGACGAGGCCCACATGGTCACCACGCAGGGCTTCAACGCCCTGCTCAAGCTGGTCGAGGAGCCGCCGCCGCACCTGCGCTTCATCTTCGCCACGACCGAGCCCGAGAAGGTGCTGCCGACGATCCGCTCGCGCACCCACCACTACCCCTTCCGGCTGATCCCGCCGCGCCTGCTGAGCGACTACCTCTCCCAGCTCGCCGGCGAGGAGGGCGTGAGCATCGAGCCGGCCGCCCTGCCCCTCGTCGTACGCGCCGGGGCGGGGTCTGCGCGCGACACGCTGTCCGTGCTCGACCAGCTCCTCGGCGGCGCCGGTCCCGGCGGCGTCACCCACAAGCTGGCCACCGACCTGCTCGGCTTCACTCCCGACTCGCTGCTCGACGAGGTCGTCGAGGCCTTCGCCACCCGCGACGGTGCCGCGGTCTTCTCGGTCGTGGACAAGGTCGTGGAGACCGGCCAGGACCCGCGCCGCTTCACCGAGGACCTGCTGCGCCGCCTGCGCGACCTGGTCATCGTCACCGCGGTGCCCGACGCCCCGGCGACGGGCCTGATCGACGTCGCCGAGGACGCGGGCGAGCGGCTGGTGGCCCAGGCCGCGCGCTTCGGGGCCATCGAGCTCAGCCGCGCGGCCGACATCGTCGCCTCCGGGCTGACCGAGATGCGCGGCGCCACGGCGCCCCGCCTCCTGCTCGAGCTGCTCTGCGCCCGCGTGCTGCTGCCGGGTGCCGACCACACCGCCGACGGCGTGATGGCGCGCCTGGAGCGCCTCGAGCGCCGCATGGACGTCACCGGCGCCCCGGCTCCCGCCGCGGTCACGCGGGCAGCAGCCGCACCGGCTCCCGCCGCACCGGCTCCCGCCGCCCCGCAGGCGGCACCTGCGGCGACCCCCGCCCCCGCGCGCGCCGACGAGTCCGCACCGCCGCCCCCGGTGCCGACCGCTCCCCCTGTCGAGTCCCCGGCGCCGTCGTGGCCCGAGGCACCCGCCCCCGTGCGGGACGACGGCCCCGCGCCGCCCCCGCCGATGCCCACCTCGCTGCCCGAGCCGCCTCAGCCCCCGCCGACGGTGGCCGAGCCCGCGCCGGAGCCGACGGCCCCGGCCGCCCCGGGCACGCCGGTGGCCGAGCAGCCGGCCGGACCGCGCGGCGGCCTCAGCCTCGTCGACGTACGCCGCCTGTGGCCCGACATCCTCGAGCAGACCAAGAACCGTCGCCGCCTGGCCTGGATGGTGCTCTCGCAGCACGCCCACGTCGTCGACGTCGACGGCACCCGCCTGACCGTGGGCTTCGCCAACTCCGGCGCGCGCGACTCCTTCGTCAACGGCGGTTGCGACGAGATCCTGCGCCAGGCCGCCATCGACGTCGTCGGCATGGACTGGCGCGTCGAGTCCATCGTCGACCAGTCCGGCGCGGCCGCCGAGGCACCCGTGGTGCGCCAGTCGGCCACCGACGCGCCTCCGCACCCCGGGGCTGTCGCCGCCCCGGCGGCGGACGCACCCGACGGCCCGCCGTCGTGGGTCACCGGCGAGTCCGCCGCGCCCGACGCTCCGACTCCGGCTGCGGCTCCGCCGCCGGCGCCCGTCGTGTCCGCAGCCCCGGCCCGCGAGGCGCTGGAGGCCGCCCGTGCGGGCGGCGCGCCCGAGGCGTCCGAGCCCGTCCGGTCGGCCGACGACGACGTCGACCCCGACGACCCCGACGCCGAGTCGGCCGCGCTCGACACCGAGTCCCTGCTGAGCCAGACGCTCGGCGCGCGGCTGATCGAAGAGATCCGAAACGACTGATGCACGTCCCATCCACGACGCGGGAGACCCGATGACCCAGAACCCCTTCGACGCCCTCGGCGGCGGCGGATTCGACATGAACGCCCTGCTCCAGCAGGCCCAGCAGATGCAGCAGCAGCTCGAGGAGGCGCAGGCCAACCTCGCCCGCCAGACCGTCGACGGCACCGTCGCCGGCGGCGCGGTCTCGGTCACGGCCAACGGCGTGGGCGAGCTGGTGGGCGTCACGATCCGCACCGGCGAGTTCGACGGCAACGACCCCGACGACCTCTCGGACCTGTCCGACCTGATCGTCGCGGCCTACCGCGACGCCCGGGCCAAGTCCGAGGCCCTGGCGAGCGAGTCGATGGGCCCGCTCACCGACGGTCTCGGTGGCGGGGCCGGCGGCCTCGGCCTCCCCGGCCTGGGCTGAGGGGCTTCATTTGTACGAGGGCGTCGTCCAGGACCTGATCGACGAGCTGGGCCGACTGCCCGGCGTCGGTCCCAAGAGCGCGCAACGGATCGCCTTCCACCTGCTGCAGGCCGAGCCGGTCGACGTACGCCGTCTCGCCGACGTGCTGATCGAGGTCAAGGCGCGGGTGAAGTTCTGCTCGATCTGCTTCAACGTCAGCGAGGACGAGCAGTGCCGGATCTGCCGCGACGAGCGGCGCGACCCGAGCGTGCTGTGCGTCGTCGAGGAGTACAAGGACGTCGTGGCCATCGAGCGCACCCGCGAGTTCCGCGGCCGCTACCACGTGCTCGGCGGCGCGATCTCGCCGATCGACGGCATCGGACCCGACCAGCTCCACGTCAAGGAGCTCATGCCCCGCCTGGCCGACGGCACGGTCACCGAGGTCATCCTCGCCACCGACCCCAACCTCGAGGGCGAGGCCACCGCGACCTACCTCACGCGCCTGCTCCTGCCGATGGGCTTGCGCGTCACCCGATTGGCGAGTGGACTGCCGGTGGGCGGTGACCTCGAGTACGCCGACGAGGTCACGCTCGGCCGCGCATTCGCCGGAAGGAGATCAGCACAATGACCGACGCCGACCAGATCAGGTTCGAGGAGCAGATCGCCGACTCGGTGACCAGCTTCCTGCTCGCCCTGCGCGAGATCGCCCGCGAGGGCAACGGCTCGGAGGCCGTGTCGCTGCTGCTGCTCGAGATCAGCCAGGTGCTGCTCGCGGGTGCCCGCCTGGGTGCGCAGACCGACTTCGCCCCGCGCGAGGAGTTCCAGCCCGACGTGGGCCCGGAGGCCGACATCGACGAGCTCCGGCTGCGCCTGGCCGACATGCTCGAGGGCGTCGACGCCTACACCTTCGTCTTCGACCCCTACGTCCCCGAGGTGGTCGAGAGCCGTCTGTCCGACGACCTCGCCTCGATCGCGATCGACCTCGAGAACGGCCTGCGCCACTTCCGCGCCGGCAACGTCGAGGAGGCGCTGTGGTGGTGGCAGTTCTCCTACGTCAACAACTGGGGCAACCTCGGTGGTGCCGCGCTCAACGCACTGCTCACGGTCGTGGCCCACGACCGCTTCGACACCGACTTCGTCGCCAACGCGGCCGCGGTCGCGGTCGCCGATGAGATGCTCGAGGTCGACCCGGCCGAGCAGCCGTAGAATCGGGCACGGCCTGCCGGCAACGACGCCGTCGGGCTCGTCAGTCGAAGGCGGCCGCTGACGGCCGCACCCCGATCCCGAGGACCAACCGTGGGCATTGTCGTGCAGAAGTACGGCGGCTCCTCGCTCGCCGACGCCGACGCCATCAAGCGCGTCGCGCGGCGCATCGTGGAGGTCAAGAAGGCCGGACACGACGTCGTCGTCGCCGTGTCCGCCATGGGCGACACGACCGACGACCTGGAGGACCTCGCCAAGGGCGTGTCCCCGCTGCCGCCGGCGCGCGAGATGGACATGCTGCTGACCGCTGGTGAGCGCATCTCGATGGCGCTGGTCGCGATGGCGATCAGCGACCTCGGCTACACCGCGCGCTCCTTCACCGGGTCGCAGGCGGGCGTGATCACCGACTCGGTGCACGGCAAGGCCAAGATCATCGACGTGACGCCGGGTCGCATCACCCAGGCCATCGGCGACGGGCACATCGTCATCGTGGCCGGCTTCCAGGGCGTCTCCGCGGACACCAAGGAGATCACCACGCTGGGCCGCGGCGGCAGCGACACCACCGCGGTGGCGCTGGCGGCCGCGCTCGGGGCCGACGTCTGCGAGATCTACACCGACGTCGACGGCGTCTTCACCGCCGACCCGCGGGTCGTCCCGCACGCCCGCAAGCTCGACCGGGTCTCCTACGAGGAGATGCTCGAGCTCGCCGCCTGCGGCTCCAAGATCCTGCACCTGCGCTGCGTGGAGTACGGCCGCCGCTACGGCGTCCCGATCCACGTGCGCTCGTCGTTCAGCCAGCTTCAGGGAACCTGGGTCATGAACGACCCCGGTCTCGACGGACCCGAGGAAGAGACCATGGAACAGCCCATCATCGCCGGAGTCGCCCACGACGTCAGCGAGGCCAAGATCACCGTCGTCGGCGTCCCCGACAAGGTCGGCGAGGCCGCCCGGATCTTCGAGGCGCTGTCCGAGGCCCAGATCAACCTCGACATGATCGTGCAGAACATCTCCGCGGCCGCGACCAGCCTCACCGACATCTCCTTCACGCTGCCGCGCACCGACGGGCAGACCGCGATGACGGCGCTGGCGCGCATCCAGGCCGAGGTCGGCTACGACAAGCTCCTCTACGACGACAAGATCGGCAAGGTCTCGCTGATCGGCGCCGGCATGCGCTCGCACCCCGGCATCACCTCGAAGTTCTTCGGCGCGCTCGCCTCGGCGGGGGTCAACATCGGCATGATCTCCACCTCCGAGATCCGCATCTCGGTGATCGTCGACGAGAGCTCCGTCGGCGACGCCGTCCGCGCGACCCACACGGCGTTCGACCTCGACGCCGACGAGGTCGAGGCCGTGGTCTACGGAGGCACCGGCCGATGAGCGCACGCGTCAACATCGGCATCGTCGGCGCCACCGGACAGGTGGGCGTCGCGATGCGCCAGATCCTGCTCGAGCGGGACTTCCCGGCCGACCAGGTCCGCTTCTTCGCCTCGTCCCGCTCGGCGGGCACCGTGTTGCCCTTCGGTGACCTTGAGATCACGGTCGAGGACGCGGAGACCGCCGACCCCGCCGGCCTCGACATCGCGCTCTTCTCGGCCGGCGCCACCACGTCGCGCGCGCTCGCGCAGACGTTCGTCGACGCCGGCGTGATCGTCATCGACAACTCCAGCGCCTTCCGCAAGGACCCGGAGATCCCGCTCGTCGTCGCCGAGGTCAACCCTGGCGCGATGGCCGGCGTCGTCGAGGCCGGGCGCGGCATCATCGCCAACCCCAACTGCACGACCATGGCGGCGATGCCGGTCCTCAAGCCGCTGCACGACGAGGCGGGGCTGTCGCGGCTCATCGTCTCGACCTACCAGGCCGTCTCCGGCTCCGGCGTCGCCGGCGTCGAGGAGCTCGCCGGTGGGGTGGCCGAGGCGGGCGACAAGGCGCGCGAGCTGGCGTACGACGGCTCGGCGGTCGCGTTCCCGGAGCCGGTCAAGTACGTCGAGCCGATCGCCTACAACGTGCTCCCGATGGCCGGCTCGATCGTGGACGACGGCCTCAACGAGACCGACGAGGAGCAGAAGCTCCGCAACGAGTCGCGCAAGATCCTCGACCTGCCCGACCTGCTGGTCTCCGGCATCTGCGTGCGCGTGCCGGTCTTCACCGGCCACTCGCTCGCGGTCAACGCCGAGTTCACCCGGTCGATGACCCCGGCCCGCGCCCGCGAGATCCTGGCCTCGGCCGAGGGCGTCGAGCTCGACGAGGTGCCGACCCCGCTCAAGGCCGCCGGCAGGGACCCGTCCTACGTCGGACGGCTGCGGCAGGACCCGGGCGTGCCAGACGACCGCGGCCTCGCGCTCTTCATCAGCAACGACAACCTGCGCAAGGGCGCTGCCCTGAACACCGTGCAGATCGCGGAGCTGATCGCCGCCGCTCGGTGATACTGGTCGGGTGCACGTGCACCTCACCCGCGTCCGGCTCCCCGTGGGCGTCGCCGTGCTCGCGGTGGTCGCCGCCGCGCTGACGGCGTACGCCCGTGCTGTGGGCACGGCCTTCTGGGGGACGTCGTACGTCCTGCCGGTGGCGGCGCTCGCCTGCGCGGCCGTGATGGTCCGGGAGCACCAGCGGCTCGGTCCCGGCTGGGCCCGCTGGCGCCGCGCAGTCGCCGCCCTGGCACTGGGCGCACTCATCTGGCCGGTCCTGTTGGCCGGAGCCTCCCTCGCATCGGGCCTGGCCCCGGGCTCGGGGGTGGCGTGGGCCCTCGCCGTCGCCGGCGGGGTCGGGCACCTGCCGCTGATCGCAGCGTTCTCGCTGCTGCCGCTGCTGGCCGTGCGCTACCTGGGGCGGGGGCTGCCGCGGTGGCCGCTGGCGGTGGTCATCGTGCTGGGCGTCGCGGCGGTGGTGGGCTTCGCGCTGTTCTTCGGCGACTTCTCGCCTCTCGTGGCGGAGGCCCTGGTCGTCTGGGGACCGGGGGAGCAGATCGGCGCCGGGCTCAACCTGGCCTTCCTCTCCACCGTCCTCCTCGGGCCGGCCGTCAGCCTCACCGCCGCGGTCCGGGCCACGGGCGAGGCGGCGCGGCGACTGGCCGCAGTGGCGCTCGCGAGCCTCGCCGGCGCCGCGCTGGTGATGCTGTGCGGGGCGGTGGCGACGCAGGGCGCGGCCGGGCTCGTCGTGGCAGCGATGTACGCCGCACTGGTCCTGGTGGTGATCGGTGGATCGAGGGCGCTGGCGCTGCCCGAGCCCGGGGAGCCCGGGCAGCCGGACGCACCGGCGCGACTCGGACCGCTCACCACCCGCGAGAACCAGGTGCTCGAGCTGCTGGCGGAGGGCCTGTCGAACGCAGGGATCGCGGCTCGGCTCGTGATCTCCGAGCGCACGGTCGACGCGCACCTGCGCTCGGTGTTCGCCAAGCTGGCCCTGCCGGAGGGGCCGCTGGAGAACCGGCGCGTGCACGCGGCGCTCGCGTGGCGCGGCGAGTTAGGCGAAAGGGCCGATGCCGGCTGACCTGCGACGTTCCTAGGTTCGGGGCATCCAGCCCACGCCCCAGGAGGTCGCCGTGCGTACCCCACTCACCCTGCTCGGACTCGTGTGGATCGCCTTCCTCACGATCTTCCCGTTCGCTGCGGCAGGCGACACCAGCTTCCTCCACATCGCCGCACACCTCGTCCAGCTGCCGCTCCTCATCACGGCCACGCTGCTGGCGTGGCGCCAGCGCCGGCGAGCCACCACGCGGGTCCAGCGCGCCCTGGGGTGGGTGCTGTCCGTGTCGGTCCCCGCGGCGGTCGTCGGTGTGGGCCTCGAGCTGGTGACGGCGGTCGTGCGGCTGGCGGAGGACGGCTGGGTGAACAGGGACACCGCCGACGTCTTCGAGAGCGGACCGCACGCCTTGGTCGCCTCGCTCACCATCCCGTCGATGATGATCAGCATGCTCGCGGTGCTCGCGCTCGTGCTGGTGGTGGGACTGCGCCGGCGCAGCCCGGTCGGGTGAACCGTCAGCGCACGTCGCGGGGCGTGGGTGCCTCCGCGTCGGCGTCGGCGTCGGCGTCGGCGTTGCCGCCCACGACTGACGAGGTCACCCACCACGAGGCGACGTAGGCGACGGCGGCCACGAGGGGCACGGCGCCCAGCGCCCACCACTCGTCGAGCGAGCCGAGCAGGAAGACCATCACGAGCACGGCCATGATCCCCACGGCCAGGACGCTCGTGGAGCCGGCGTCCGCGACTCCGAGCGCGCGCAGCAGCAGGCTGCCGGCCCACGCGAGCAGCACGAGCCCGGCGAGCAGGAGCGGCAGCCCGACCGCGCCGCCGCACGACGACGTTCCGCGCACCACGCTGCAGCCGGCGCCGGCCAGCCAGGCGAGCACGACGGCGGAGGCGCCGACCGCGACGCCGGTCACGGCCGCTGCGGGGAGGCCGTGCAGGGCGACGGACGGGAGCCGGCGGGGCTCGCGGCGGCGTACGGGCTCCACGGGCTCCGGGGCCGGCTCCGCGGCCTTCCTGCGACGCAGCGAGAAGGCGGGCATCTCCAGGGAGGGGCCGTCGTCGGTCTCGTCGGGCCTGCCGGTGTCAGCCATGGGGGCAGTGTGCCAAATGACAGGAGCTCCCGGACCCATCGACGTGGGTCCGGGAGCTCCGGATGTCGGGCTGACAGGATTTGAACCTGCGGCCTCCTCGTCCCGAACGAGGCGCGCTACCAAGCTGCGCCACAGCCCGCCGCCCGGGCCGAAAACTCCAGTCCGGGCAACGCGGGCGAGCATACCGGAGCGGTCGACGCCCTCCGAAATCGCCCCGGCCCACCGGGGCGGATGGGGGAAGTCCTGCGCGGACAGGGCGTTGCGACGCCCCAGGAGCGCGGGAGTCACCGCCTGAGCGGTGACTCATGCAAACCAGCCCAGCCTCACACCAGCGTCAGCAGCGTCGCCTCGGGTCGGCAGGCCACCCGGAAGCGGACGTAGGGGTTGGTGCCGAGGCCGGCCGAGACGTGGAGCCAGGCGGAGTCGGTGTCCCCGGGAGCGGAGTCGGCCGGGTGGCGGTGCAGGCCCCGGGCGCGGGCTGGCTCGATGTCGCAGTTGGTCGTGAGCGCCCGCCCGCCCGGCAGGCAGACCTGGCCGCCGTGGGTGTGGCCGGCGATGATCGCGTCGTAGCCGTCGGCGGCGAACTGGTCGAGGACCCGGAGGTACGGCGCGTGCGTGACCGCGAGCCGCAGGTCGGCCTCGCGGTCGGCGGGACCGGCGACCCGGGCCAGGTCGTCGTACCTCAGGTGCGGGTCGTCGACGCCGGCGAAGGCGATGGACGTCCCGCCCACCTCGAGGGCGCCGAAACCGTTGGTGAGGTCGACCCAGCCGGCGGAGTCGAAGCGGTCCTTGAGGTCGGGCCACGGCAGCTGGCGACCCGAGGTGTGCCGCTTGCCGGTGTCGGGCAGGAGGTAGAGCAGCGGGTTGCGCATGCCGGGGACCCAGTAGTCGTTGGACCCCAGGACGTAGGCGCCCGGCACGTCGAGCAGGCGGCCGAGCGCGTCCGCGACCACCGGCACCGACCGGTCGTGGGCGAGGTTGTCACCGGTGTTGATGACCAGGTCGGGCTCGAGCGCTGCCAGCCCACGCAGCCACTCCTGCTTGGCGCGCTGGTCGGGCGCCATGTGGATGTCGCTGAGGTGCAGCACCTTCATCGGCGCGTGTCCCGGCGGCAGCAGCGGCACGGTGACGCGCCGCAACGTGTACTGCCGGGCCTCCCAGGCGGCGTACGACGCCAGGCCGGCGCCGGCGACCGCGCCGAGCGTCATGGTGCGGCGCACGAGCGGGAGGAAAGCCATTCGCCAAGGCTGCCACAATGGTCGTCATGAGTGCTCTGAAGGACCGTCTCCGCGCCGACCTCACCACCGCCATCAAGGCGCGTGACGAGCTGCGCTCCTCGACGCTGCGGATGGTGCTGACCGCCATCACCAACGCCGAGGTCGCCGGCAAGGAGGCGCGCGAGCTGTCCGACGAGGACGTCCTCGGGGTGCTGTCGTCCGAGGCCAAGCGCCGCCGCGAGGCGGCCACCGCCTTCGCCGAGGGTGGTCGCGAGGAGATGTCGGCCAAGGAGGCCGCGGAGGGCGCGGTGATCGCGGAGTACCTCCCGACCCCGCTCACCGAGGCCGAGATCGCCGGTCTCGTCACCGCAGCCGTCGAGCAGACCGGTGCGGCCGGTGAGGGCATGCGCGCGATGGGCAAGGTCATGGGCGTCGTCACGCCCCAGGTGAAGGGGCGCGCCGACGGCGGCGCCGTCGCGGCCGAGGTGCGCAGGCAGCTGGGCTGAGGCTCCGCCTCACCCGGACCGGGGTCAGCGGCGCCCGCCGCCCCTGCCGTTCCCGCTGCCGTTCCCGTTGCCATTCCCGTTGCCGTTCCCGCCGCCGTCGTTGTTGCCCGACGGGGGCGGCGGGACGTAGCCGGTCGAGGTGTAGAGCGTGACGGTGTCGCCGCTGCTCAGCGCTGCACCGCCCGAGGGGGAGCTGTAGGCGACGGAGCCAGCGGCGACCTCGGAGTTGACCTGACCGCCGTCGGCGACCGAGAAGCCGGCCGCCTCGAGGGTGGCGGTGGCCGCCTCGACGCTCTGGCCCGCGACGTCGGGAACGGTGCTCAGCACGCCGGCGATCTCGTCGCCGGGCGGGGCCTGGAAGTCCTCGTAGGTGAGCTTGGCCGAGATCGCCGCCATGGCGTCGCCCCAGATGGGGCCGGCGGAGCCGGAGCCGGAGGCCTCGCTGATGTACTGCCCACCGACGGTCTGGCCGCCGAGCTCGAGCCACTGGCCCTGGTCGTTGGCGCCGGCGATCATGGCGGCGGCGGCGATCTGGGGGGTGTAGCCGACGAACCACACCGAGCGGCCGCTCTGGGTGGTGCCGGTCTTGCCGGCCGACGGCTTGTCGATCGCGAGGGCCGAGCCGAAGCCGCCCTCGATCACGCCGCGCAGGACGTCGTTGACGGCGTCCGCCGTGGCGCCGGGCATGACCTGCTCGCACTCGCTCGGGAAGGACTTGAGCTGCTCTCCCCGCGAGTCGAGCACCTCGGTGACCGGGCGGGGCTCACAGTGCAGGCCGCGCGCGGCGAAGGTGGCGTAGGCCTGGGCCATCTCGAGGGGGTTGCTGTCGGAGACGCCGAGGATCCACGACGGCACCTTCTGCTCGAGCGGGACCCTGACGCCCATGTCGGCGGCGAGCTCGAGCGGCTCGCACATGCCGGTCCGCACCTCGAGCTGGGCGAAGAACGTGTTCACCGACTGCTGGGTGCCGGTGTAGAGGTTGAAGGGGCCCGAGCCGGTGGAGTTGGAGACGTTCCAGCCCTCGCCGTCACCGGCGTAGGGGCCGTCGCAGGTCTCGAACTCCTCGTCGGGGATGTTCATCTCCTCCGGGGCGTTGATCACGGTGCTCATGGGGATGCCCTGGTTGATGGCCGAGGCAAGGACGAAGACCTTGAAGGTCGAGCCGGCCTGGAAGCCGTTGGCGTCGCCGTACTTCTTCGGCACGACGTAGTTGAGGTAGGTCTGGCCCGCGGCCTTGTCCTTGCCCATCGGGCGCGACTGCGCGAGGGCGCGGACGTCGCCGGTGCCCGGCTCGACCATCGCCAGGCCGCCGATGGCCTGGTCGGTCGGGTAGACGTGCGAGGCCACGGAGTCGTCGGCGGCCTTCTGCATGTCGAGGTCGATCGTGGTGTTGATCGTCAGGCCACCGTTCTTGAGCGTCGTACGACGCTCCTTGGGCGTGTCGCCCAGCACGGGGTCCTTGAGCAGCCAGTTGACGACGTAGTCGCAGAAGAACGGTGCCCGCGACTGCTGGCAGCCGTTGGGGGAGTTCTTGATCTTCAGGGTCTCCTCGAGCGGCGTGGCCTTGAGTCGCTCGGCCTTCTTCTCGGTCAGCACGCCGAGCTGGGCGAGCCGGTCGAGCACGACGTTGCGGCGGCTCTCGGCGCGCTCGGGGTTGTCGACCGGGTCGTAGCCGACCGGGTTCTTCACCAGGCCGGCGAGCGTGGCCGACTCGAGGAGGTTGAGGTCCTTGGCGTTCTTGGAGAAGAAGTGGACCGCGGCCGCCTGCACGCCGAAGGCGCCGTCGCCGAAGTAGGCGATGTTGAGGTAGCGCTCGAGGATCCAGTCCTTGGTGTGGTTCTTCTCGAACGCGATCGCGTAGCGCAGCTCGCGGATCTTGCGCGCGTAGGTCTCCTCGGTCGCCGCAGCGCGCTCCTCGTCGGTCTCGGCCTGGTAGAGCAGGGTCTGCTTCACCATCTGCTGGGTGATCGACGAGCCACCCTGCACCGAGCCGCCCCTGGCCTGGTTGGTGATGAAGGCACGCAGCGTGCCCTTGAGGTCGAGGGCACCGTGGTCGTAGAAGCGGTAGTCCTCGATCGCGACGATCGCCTTCACCATCGGCCGCGAGATCGAGCTCAACGGGACGTTGATCCGGTTCTGGTCGTAGAGGGAGGCGATCAGGTTGCCGTTGACGTCGTAGATGCGCGTCTTCTGGGACAGGTCCTTGGCCTCGAGCGACTCGGGGAGGTCGACCATCCCGGCGCTGACGTCCTTGGCCGCCACGCCGACGAGGCCGGCGAACGGGATGGCGAGGCAGGCGGTGAGGACACCCATGACCACCGCGACGGCTCCCATGACCGCGAGGTGGGAGGCGACGCGTCCGGCCTCAGGGCGTCGCGTGGAGCGCTCGGAGCGTGAAGACATGGTCACCAGAGTACGGGGAGCGGGCATACCAGACGGAATTCCAGCCGCGCAGCCGGATAGTCACATCGGACTATGCGATTTGAGCCACCTGGCCCTGCCGGTGGTGGTAGCGATTCGTTTACTTTTCTACTCGAGTCGGGAATGGCCGCTATGGGGGCGGCCGATCGGCTCTTGAACCGTGGGGATTGACTATGTGGGTCGAGGACTGGGCAGCACGCGCTGCATGCAAGGGCGACACTCCGGACGCGCTGTTCGTGCGCGGAGCAGAGCAGAACAAGGCGAAGCAGGTGTGCGCGGGATGCCCCGTGCGGACCGAGTGCCTCGCCGAGGCGCTGGACAACCAGATCGAGTGGGGTGTCTGGGGCGGGATGACCGAGCGTGAGCGTCGTGCGCTGCTGCGCCGCCGCCCCGACTCGTCGTGGCGCTCCATCCTGGAGACCGCCCGCACCAAGGTCGAGACGCCCGCCGTCTCCGTCTGAGACGCCTGCTCCTCCCCGAACAAGGCACCGGCCTCAGCCCTGGTCGGCCAGGGCCTCGCCGATGTCCCGCAGGCCGTCGAGGTCGTGGATGTCGCTCGCCATGGCGGGCACCACGGCCGTCGGCACGCTCGGGTGCGAGGCGGCGAAGCGCTCGCGCAGGTGCCGCTCGCGCTCGATGATGCGTACGCGATCGGCGTGCAGCTGCAGCAGGCCGGCGGTGAGCGACGACGAGTCGCCGGCCCGCAGCCGGTCGGCGGCGGTGATCGCCTCCTCCGCGGACAGCTCCGTGCGCGCCGACGGGCTCGCCCGGTTGACCACCATGCCGGCCAGCGGCATGTGGTCGTCGGTGAGCCGGTCCACGAAGTACGCCGCCTCGCGCAGCGCGTCGGGCTCGGGCGCGGCCACGACGACGAACGCCGTCGCGTCGGCCTGGAGCAGCGCGAAGGTCTGCTCGGCGCGCTGGCGGAAGCTGCCGAAGAGCGTGTCGAGCGCCGTCACGAAGGTCTGCACGTCGCGCAGCATCTGGCCGCCGAGGATCTTGCCGAGCGCGTTGGTCACCACCGAGAAGCCGGCCGTCATCAGCCGCGCCGGGCCCCGTGCGGGCGCGATGAGCAGCCGGATCAGCCGCCCGTCGAGGAAGCTCGAGAGCCGCTCCGGCGCGTCGAGGAAGTCCAGCGCCGAGCGCGAGGGCGGGGTGTCGACGACGATCAGGTCGTAGGTGCCGTCGGCGAGCGCCTCGCGGTGGAGCTGGCCGAGCTTCTCCATCGCCATGTACTCCTGCGTGCCGGCGAACGAGCTCGACAGCGCGACG
Organism: Nocardioides furvisabuli; assembly: GCA_964021995.1. Classification (GTDB taxonomy): domain Bacteria; phylum Actinomycetota; class Actinomycetes; order Propionibacteriales; family Nocardioidaceae; genus Nocardioides; species Nocardioides furvisabuli_A. The sequence continues at coordinate 243,582 of CAXHZJ010000003.1, forward strand.
TAGAACGGGTTCTCCAGGATCTGGCGCGCCTTCTCCGCGCTCGCCTGGCTCTCCACCACCTCGTCGAAGGTGCGCTTCATGTCGAGCATCATCGCGTCGAGCGACCCGCCCCCTGAGGTGTCGATGTCGGCCACCGGGCGCGGAGTGTTGTCGAGCTGCTCGATGCCCATCGACTGGGCGAGGCGGCGGGCCGGGTCGATCGTCAGCACGACGACCTTGCGGCCACGCTCGGCCGCGCGCAGCGCCAGTGCGGCCGACGTGGTCGTCTTGCCGACGCCGCCGGAGCCGCAGCAGACGATGATCTCGGTGCCGCGGTCGTCGAGCAGCCCGTCGACGTCCAGCACGGGCGCGTCGGCCTGCTTGGCGCGGGGGGTGTTCATGCCATTCCCTGCTCTCGCAGCATCTGGGCCATCTCGAGCAGGGCTCCGTGGTCGATCCCGCCGGCGATGCGGGGCAGCTCGTAGGTCGGCACGCCCTCGGCGGCCACGAGCTCGCGCTGCTCGTCCTCGAGCTGACGGCGTACGGCGTGGTCGCGGGCCTCGTCGAGCAGCGAGCCCACCAGCCCGGCGTCGACGTCGACCTTCGCCCGGGTCAGGTCGGAGGCGATCGCGCTGGGGTCGACCTGGTCGTCGCGCACCCGGGCCAGCGCGCCGGCACCGAGCGCCTGCGGGCGGACCAGGTTGACCACCACGCCACCCACGGGCAGGCCGGCCGCCCGGAGCTCGGCGATCCCGTCGGACGTCTCCTGCACGGGCATCTCCTCGAGGATCGTGACGAGGTGCACGGCGGTCCGTGGGGACCGCAGCAGCTCCATCACCTTGTCGGCCTGCGTCTTGACCGGTCCGACCTTGGCCAGCCCGGCGAGCTCGGAGTTGACGCCGAGGAACTGGCTGATGCGTCCCGTGGGCGGGGCGTCGAGCACCACCGCGTCGTACACGACGGGGTCGCGGCCGCGGCCCGACTTCTTCTCCGACCTGCCCTGTCGCTGCACGGCCTCGTAGACCTTGCCGGTGAGCAGCACGTCACGCACGCCCGGGGCGATGGTGGTGGCGAAGTCGATGACCCCGAAGCGGTCGAGCGCCTTCCCGGCGCGGCCGAGCTTGTAGTACATCGCGAGGTACTCCAGCAGCGCGGCCTCGACGTCGATGTGGAGCGCGTTGACCTGGCCCGCGCGCCCCGTCGCGTCCGGGGCGCCCTTGGCGATCCGGCGCTCCTCGTAGGGGAGCGGGTCGACGTCGAACATCCGGGCGATGCCCTGGCGGCCCTCGACCTCGCAGAGCAGCACGTTGCGCCCCGACGAGGCCAGGGCGAGCGCGAGTGCGGCGGCGACGGTCGACTTGCCGGTGCCACCCTTGCCGGTGACCACGTGCAGGCGGACCTGGGGCCAGTCGACGGGCCGGTCGGGGTGGGCGCTCACGCCACCAGCGTAGGGCTGGGGTGTGCACATGAGAGGGGCGAAAGTGTGGCCCCGGCCCACACAGTGGCCGCGGTCACACGGCCGCTAGGGTGCCGAGCATGGACAAAGTGGTCAGCTCGGCGGCCGAGGCTGTCGCCGACATCCCTGACGGAGCGACCCTCGCGGTCGGCGGGTTCGGACTGTGCGGCATCCCGTCGGTCCTCATCGATGCCGTGCTGGAGGCGGGCACCTCGGACCTCGAGGCGGTCTCCAACAACTGCGGCGTCGACGAGTGGGGCCTGGGTCGGCTGCTGTTCGAGAAGCGCCTGCGGCGGATGATCTCGTCCTACGTCGGGGAGAACAAGGAGTTCGCCCGGCAGTACCTCTCCGGCGAGCTCGAGGTCGAGCTGACCCCGCAGGGCACGCTGGCCGAGCGGATGCGCGCCGGCGGCTCCGGGATCCCGGGCTTCTACACCGCGACCGGCGTCGGCACCCAGGTCGCCGAGGGTGGCCTGCCGTGGAAGTACGACGCCGAGGGCAACGTGATCGTCGCGTCCCCGCCGAAGGAGACGCGGGTCTTCGCGACCGCGGAAGGGGACAAGGAGTACGTCCTCGAGGAGGCCATCGTGGCCGACTTCGCGCTCGTGCGGGCCTGGAAGGGCGACCGCCACGGCAACCTGGTCTACCGCGACTCCGCGCGCAACTTCAACCCGCTCGCCGCGATGTGCGGGCGCACCACGATCGCCGAGGTCGAGCACCTCGTCGAGCCCGGTGAGCTCGACCCCAACGACGTCCACACCCCGGGCGTCTACGTCCAGCGCGTGGTCGCGCTGACGCCGGAGCAGGCCGCGGACAAGCGGATCGAGAAGGTCACCACACGACCGCGACCCGACTCCTCGGGCTCGGCGGACGAGGCGCTGGTCGACGACGCGGCGACGCACGGACTGGGAGGCTGACATGAGCTGGACACGTGAGGAGATGGCGGCGCGTGCCGCCTCCGAGCTCAAGGACGGGTCCTACGTCAACCTGGGCATCGGGCTGCCGACGCTGGTGCCCAACTACGTCGCCGACGACGTGGAGCTGGTGCTGCAGAGCGAGAACGGCATCCTCGGCGTGGGGGCCTACCCCTTCGAGGGTGACGAGGACCCCGACCTCATCAACGCGGGCAAGGAGACGGTGACCCTGCGCAAGGGCGCGTCGTTCTTCGACTCCGCGCAGTCCTTCGGGATGATCCGCGGCGGCAAGATCGACGCCGCGATCCTCGGCGCGATGCAGGTCTCGGTCAACGGCGACATCGCCAACTGGATGATCCCCGGCAAGATGGTCAAGGGCATGGGTGGCGCGATGGACCTGGTCCACGGCGCCAAGCGCGTGATCGTGCTGATGGAGCACACCGCCAAGGACGGGTCGCTGAAGATCCTCGACGAGTGCGACCTGCCCTACACCGGCAAGCGCGTCGTGCAGCGGATCATCACCGACCTCGCCGTCATCGACGTGATCGACCCCGCGACCGGTGAGGTGGCGCCCTCGGGCACCCTCGGCGAGCGCGCGCTGAAGCTGGTCGAGCTGGCCCCGGGAGTCACCGAGGACGAGGTGCGGGAGAAGACGGGCCCGACGCTCGTCTGATCAGTCGGGCACCCTGCTCGCGAAGTGCTCCTCGAGCGCACGGAGCGTCTCCGCGTCGAGCGCGGCCTCCGGGTCCGCGACGATCTCGGCCTGGAGGTGCTCGCGCGCGGCGTCGTACAGCGGCGGGGTCAGCGCCCAGGGCAGGTTCTCGACATACCAGCGCCGGAAGAAGCGTGCGCCCAGGGCCTGCAGCAGGATCGCGAGCAGGCCCGGCCGGCCCCGCCGGACCCAGAAGCCCACGGCGTGACCGACCACGACGGCCACTCCGTAGGCCAGCGCCATGACGAGCAGCGTCGAGGCGATCTCGTCGCTCGCGAAGTTGTCGGTGATCGTCGCGAGGCCGCCGTAGTAGACGGGCAGGAGGACGTCCACCTGGTCGACCAGGGGGCCGACCCGGTCGGCCACGCCGGCGAGCCGCTCGAGCGAGGCCAGGTCGGGCCGTGCGCTGTAGGCATCGCCGACGTGCACGATCGCCTCGCGGACGTTGTCGAAGGTGCCGCTGATGCCGTCGATCTCGAGCACGTCGCGGGCCGCGGCCACCTCGGCGTACGTCGTGTCGATCGCGTCCAGCGTCGCCACGCTCTCGTCCGCGGTCCGCTCCAGCTCCTCCCGGGGGAGGGTGTTCTCGTTGAGGTAGGTGACGGCGGCCTGGATCTCCTCGCGGTGGTCGACGACGTACTGCGCCTGGTCCCACTCCTCCGCCAGGCTCGGCACCGCCCTCACAGCGTCGCTGGCCTTGCCGCCGATGGTCTCGGCGTCGCTCAGCGCGACCGCCAGGGCGGCCGCGACGCCGTAGGCCTTGACGAACAGCTCCAGCGCCGAGCCGAGGAGCAGACGGCCGAGCTCGAGCCGGCGTCGGATCGTGGAGAGTTCCGGGCGGGGCATGACCCGGATCCTCCCCCAGGCGCGTCGCGCCCGCGCCGATCCTCACCCCGCGGGGTGGCGCGCCGCCTCAGCCGCCGGCCGACCAGTCCGGCAGCTGCTGGAGCGCCCAGCCGTTGCCGTCGGGGTCGGCGAAGAACACGAACCGTCCCCACTGCAGCTCGTCGACCTCGCTGACCTCGATGCCACGCTCGACGAGCTCGGCGCGTACGGCGTCGGCGTCCGCCACGACCATCTGCAGGTTGTCGAGCGAGCCCGGCTCGAGGCGGGTCAGCCCCTTCCCGAACGCGATCGAGCACGCGGATCCGGGGGGTGTCATCTGCACGAAGCGCACCTCCTCGCTCACCTCGTGGTCGTGGTCGGTCACGAACCCGACCCGCTCGTAGAACTCCCGGGCCCGATCGACGTCTGTCACGGGCACCATCACCAGCTCCAGCTTCATGTCCATGCCTCGAGGTTAGGAGATCCAGCGGTCAGGTGCTGTCCGCATGGGCGGGTGGTCCACCACCAAGCGGTGGCGCTGTGTTATATGTAGTAACTCACTAGAGATTGCTAAGAAAGGCGCACGATGGACTTCCTCTGGTACATCCCGAACCGTCTGGCTGCCGCGGCCGGGTAGTCCAGTGAGGGATGGCGCTGCTGAGGCCTCATCAAGGACCATCCGTCACTGGACTACCCGGGCGGGTGGGGAGGCCTGTGAGCCATCTCTCGAAGTGGTCGGGAGGGGAACATCTGCGGTCCCCGAGTCGCTGAGGACGGTCGTACAGTCCTCAACTTTCTTGGAGGCAGCACCCCCATGTCCCGTGCATTCGAGTCCCTCACCGTCGGCCGCTGGCAGCTCCCGCAGCGCTTCGTGATGGCGCCGCTGACGCGCAACCGCGCCGGCGCCGGCAACGCCCCGACCGCCCTGAACGCCGAGTACTACGCCCAGCGCGCCGGTGCCGGCCTCATCGTCACCGAGGGCACCGCGCCCAGCCACGTGGGCCAGGGCTACCTCAACGTGCCGGGCCTGTACACCGACGAGCAGGTCGCCGGCTGGCGCCTGGTGGCCGACGCCGTTCACGCCAAGGACGGCATCGTCGTCGCGCAGCTGATGCACGCCGGTCGCATCGCCCACGCCGACAACAAGGACGGCATCGAGACGATCGCCCCGAGCGCCGTGCAGGCGCCGGGCGAGATGGTGACCGCCGAGGGCCCCAAGCCGCACGACGTGCCGCGCGCCCCGGAGACCGACGAGATCGCCGGCCTGGTCGCCGACTTCGTCACCGCGGCCCGCAACGCCGTCGCGGCCGGGCTCGACGGCGTGGAGGTCCACTCCGCCAACGGCTACCTGCTGCACCAGTTCCTCGACCCGACGATCAACCTGCGCGAGGACGCATACGGCGGTTCGCCGGAGAACCGCGCGCGCTTCGTCGTCGAGGTCGTCACCGCCGTCGCCGAGGCCATCGGTGCCGATCGCGTGGGCCTGCGGCTCAGCCCCGGTCACGCGTTCAACGGCGTGGGCGAGGAGATCGGCCCCGACCTCACCGCGACCTACCGCGCCGTGGTCGACGGAGTCTCGTCCCTGGGCCTGGCCTACCTGAGCCTGCTCGCCAGCCCGCTGGAGCCCCTCGAGACGCTGGTCCGCGACCTGCGCGAGCGCTTCGACGGCGTCGTGCTCCTCAACGACGGCTTCGGTGACGTCACCACGCTCGACTCGGTGGAGAAGCTCCTGGCGACCGGCCTGGCCGACGCCGTGGTCGTGGGTCGCCCCTTCCTGGCCAACCCGGACCTCGACGAGCGTTGGCGCAAGGGTGCCGACCTCAACGAGCCCGACCAGGAGACCTTCTACGGCGGCGGGGCCGAGGGCTACACCGACTACCCGACCCTCGACGAGGCGTCCTGACCCCAGCGGTCATCCCCTGAACCGTCCGGTCGGTCCCTCACACCCCCGTGGGGCCGGCCGGACGCTCGTCATTTCGTACGCCGGTGCGCGACGCGGCGACGACGCCCAGCACGCCGGTCGCGGCCGCCATGGTGAAGACCGCGAGGAACGGGTCGGCCGCCGTGCGCTCGGTGACGGCGAAGACCGCCCCGGCCAGTGACAGCGCCAGCGCGGCTCCGAGCGAGTCGGCGACCGAGAGCGCGGAGGAGTTGAAGCCGCGGTCGCGGTCCGACGAGGCCTCGAGCATCGCGACGCCGGTGCGCGGGTAGGCGAAGCCCATGCCCGCCCCGGCGAGGACGTACGCCGCTCCCGGCAGCAGCGCGGACGGCCGCGCGCCCGCGTCGACGAGCAGCACGGTCGCGGCCAGGCAGCCGATGCCGACGAGCACCAGCGAGGTGCCGACGAGCATCGCCCGCGGGTGCGAGACGCGCTCACCGAGGCGCGACTGCACCTGGCTGGCGGTCGCCCACACCACGCCCACACAGGTCAGCGCGATGCCGGCGCGGCCCGGGCCGAGGTCCCAGTGGTCCTGCAGGACGTAGACGATGTAGGCCTCGGCGCAGAAGAAGACCGCGCTCAGCAGACCGCGGGTGGCGACCACGGCCGGGAGCCCGCGCGCGGCGCGCCTCGTTCCGTGCGGGAGCAGCCGGCCGAGCGCGACCCACACCAGTGCCAGGGCCAGCAGCGCGCCCAGGGCGGTGGTGCCGGTCGCGGAGCCGAGCAGCTCGAGCACCAGCACCGCGACGGCGCCGAGGACCGCCCACCACAGCCGCGACCGCGGGGTCGCCGTGCCCTCCGCGTGCGGCTCGAGGCCGCGCAGCGCGGGGGCGAGCATCACCAGCGCCACCACGACGAGCGCGACGGCGCCGAGGAAGACCCATCGCCAGCTCCACACGTCGGCCACCAGCGCGGCCAGCCCGGGACCGAAGAGTGCCGGCAGCACCCAGGCGGCGGCGAAGGAGGCGAAGACCGCCGGCCGCAGCGCCGGCGGGTAGACGAGGCCGACGATGACGTAGAGCCCCACCGTGAGCGCGCCGCCGCCGAGGCCCTGGAGCACGCGACCGGCGAGCAGCACCTCCATCGACGGCGCGAGGCCGCAGACGAGCAGGCCGGCGGAGAACAGCGCCATCGAGGCGAGCAGCGGCACCACCGGTCCGGTGCGGTCGCTCCACGTGCCCGCCGCCACCATCCCGACGACCCCGCTGGCCAGCGGCGCGGCGAAGGCGAGCGCATAGAGCCCGAGCCCGTCGAGGTCGCGTGCCACGGTCGGCATGACGGTGGCGACCGCCATCGCCTCGAAGGCCACGAAGGCGATCAGGCCGAACATCGCGACGGTCGTGGCGGCATAGGCGGGGGAGAGGATCCGCTCGCGCGGCGCTGACGTGGTGGCACTCACGTCGAGGACGCTAGGACCTCATGTGCACCTGAGGTCAATCGGAATATCCCCGGGCGCAGAACTGCTGCACCGACAGTGACTGCCCTCTCCGTGCTCGACCTCGTGACCGTCCGCAGCGACCAGACCACCGGTGACGCGCTCGCCGCCTCCCGGAGCCTCGCGCAGGTCGCCGACGAGCTCGGCTACCGCCGCTACTGGGTCGCCGAGCACCACAACATGCCGGCCGTCGCGTCGACCAACCCGCCGGTCATCATCGCGATGCTCGCCGCGGCCACCTCGCGGATCCGCGTCGGCTCGGGCGGGGTGATGCTGCCCAACCACGCGCCGCTCGTGGTCGCCGAGCAGTTCGCGCTCCTCGAGGCGGCGTACCCGGGTCGCATCGACCTCGGCCTCGGCCGCGCGCCCGGCACCGACCCGCTGACCAGGTACGTCCTGCGCGGCGGTAGTGCCGAGTCGGCCGACGACGCGGTCAGCCGCTTCCCGGAGTACGTCGACGACATCCGCACGCTGATGTCGACCGAGGGCGTCGAGGTGCAGGTCGGCCCGCGGCGCCAGCCCCTGCGCGCCACGCCGTCGGCGCGCAGCGTCGCTGACGTGTGGCTGCTGGGGTCCTCCGACTACTCGGCCCGCCTCGCGGCCGAGAAGGGGCTGCCCTACGTCTTCGCGCACCACTTCTCCGGGGAGGGCACGGGCGTCGCGCTCGACCTCTACCGCTCGAGCTACCGCCCCTCGCCCGAGCACCCCGAGCCCCGCACCTTCCTCACCGTCAACGCCGTCGTCGCCGAGACCGAGGAGGAGGCGCGCCGCCGGGCGCTGCCCAACGTGCAGCAGATGATCGCGCTGCGCACCGGCGCCCCGCTGCACCCGCAGCGGCTGGTCGAGCAGGCCGAGGCCGTCGAGATGACGCCCGAGCAGCGCTCGGTCGGCACCGCGATGGCGCGCCGCTGGATCGTCGGCTCGCCCGAGCAGGCACGCGCGCAGCTCGCCGAGCTCGCGGAGACCTACGGCGTCGACGAGGTGATGGTGCACCCCGTCGCGGGTGCCGCGACCGGCACCGACGTACGCACCTCGCCGGCGCGCGAGGAGACGCTGCGCCTGCTGGCGGCGTAGGTCAGTGCCGCTCCTCCAGCCCGACCGCCTCGCGCAGGTCCTCGGCGGCCTCGCGCAAGGAGGGGTCGTCCGCGGCGCGTGAGTCCATCAGCGCGGCGAGGGCCTCGGCGATGACGTTGAGCTTCTCCTGCATCGCTTCGGTGTTGCGGCGTCCGGAGTTCTCCAGCAGCACGAGCAGCAGCAGCGAGAGCACGGCACCGAAGGTGTGGATCGCCAGCTCCCACTTGGTCGTGGACTTCCACAGCGGGTAGCTCGCCGCCCAGATCACCACGATCGCCACGACGACCGCGAAGAACGGCGCACGGCTGATGGCCTTGGTCGACAGCTCGACGAACTTCTCGAACGGGTCGAGCCCGTCGTTCTTCTCACGGCTCTCGGCCGCGTCGGTGCGCTCCATGCCCGGAATCTAGTGCCGCCGGGAACCCCGCGTCCTCACCCCGGCGGCACGAGAAGGAACGTCAGTCCGCGGCCAGTCCGGCCGCCGGAGTCACGAGCGACGCGCGCCGGGCCGGCACCACGCAGGCGGCCAGTCCGGCGAGCCCCGCGACCGCGGCGACCGCGGCCACCTGCGCCACCGGGACGGTGAACCCGGCGCCCTCGACGACGCTGCCCACCATCACCTGCACCCCGATCCACGCGAACACCAGCCCGATGCCCGTGCCCAGCACGGCCGCCACCGCCGACAGCAGCAGCCCCTCTGCGGCCATCGCCCTCCGCAGCTGGCGGCGGGTGAGTCCCATGGCCCGCAGGAGCGCGTTCTCGCGGGCCCGCTCCAGCACCGAGAGGCCGAGGGTGTTGGCGATGCCCACCAGGGCGATGAGGATCGCGACGGCCATCAGCCCGACGACCGCGCCGGTCATGATGTCCAGCTGGAGGTAGACCCAGCTGCGGTTGCCGAAGCCTCCGTCCAGGTCGGCGTCGGCCGCCCCGGCGAGCGCCGCGAGGTCGCCCGTCAGGTCCTCGGCGTCCGCGCCGTCGTCGGCGCGTGCCCAGACGGCCATCGGTCGGGGGTCGGTGTCGAGGGTCGCCAGCGTGGCCGGTGAGACCAGGCCCGCGCGGCCCCACCCGCTGCCGGTCTCGACGCGCAGCGTGTGCTCGCGACCGCCGACCACCACGGTGAGATCGCGGTCCTCCCACACCCGGTCACCCAGCCGCGTGGGCAACTCCTCGACGACCGCGTAGGGCAGCAGGACCGTGCCGTCGGGCGGGGAGAGGTCGGCCGGACCTCGGACGACGACGTCGGCCCCGGGCGAGCCCAGCAGCGGCACCTCCAGGCCGCCGACGCGCGCCACGGTGCCGTCCAGGACCCGCGCGTCGGTGACGCCTTCGGTCCCGCCCACCCGGTCGACGAGGGATGCCTCCAGCGGCGCGCCGGCGGAGGTGAGGGTGGCGTCGAGGGGGTAGGAGTCGTCCATGTCGCGGTCGATCGCGGTCCGCGACGACGCCAGCCCGGTGAGGATGGCCGTGGTGAGGGTGACCCCCACGAGCAGCGACGCGGCGGTGGTCGCCGTACGCCGCGGGTTGCGCACGGCGTTGCCGGTGGCGAGCCGGCGCACGGGACCGCCGCCGGGCAGGTGGTCGGCCAGCCGGATCAGCCGGGGCACCAGCACCGGCCCCACGAGCAGCACGCCGACGAAGGACACCATGCCGCCCGCGAGCATCGCGGGCACCGAGCTCCCGGAGACGGCCAGGGCGAGCAGGGCCCCGCCGCCGACCAGGCAGAGCGCGGCCAGCCCGAGGCGCCAGCGGCCCGCCGCCGAACGGACGTCGACGCCGGTGTCCGGGCGCAGGGCGGCCAGCGGGGCGACCCGCGTCGCCGTGCGCGTCGGCAGCCAGGCGGCCCCGAGCGTGACCAGCGTGCCGACGACGAACGCCGACAGCGCCCAGACGGGGTCGAGCGCCGCAGGGCCCATGTCGGTGAACCAGCGCCGGACCAGGGCCACCAGCCCGGCGCCGGCCGCGACGCCGACCACGATCCCGACGGCGGCTGCCGCCAGACCGAGCGCGAGCGCCTCGAGCCGGATCGCGCGACGCAGCTGTAGGCGGGTGACCCCGACGCAGCGCAGCAGCGCGAAGTCGCGCATCCGCTGGGCGAAGAGGATCGAGAAGGTGTTGGTGATGACCAGCACGCCCACGAACAGGGCGATCACGACGAAGAGCAGCGCCAGGATCGCGATGACGTCCACGCCGCGCGAGATCTCGGCCTGGCGGGCGGCGGTCCAGTCGGCGGCCGACTCGACGCCTGCCTCGGGAGCGGTCGCCCGCGCCAGGTCCTCCGACCCGCCCCACGCGACGGCGTCGACCCAGAGGGAGGTGTCCTGGAAGCGGCGGAGGTCCTCCCACGGGACGTAGAGCGCGGAGTTCCGCGCGGCCGGGCTGTCGACCAGCCCGACGACCTCGACGTCCACCGCTGCGTCCCCGCTGCCGACCCGCACGACGTCACCGAGGCGTACGCCGCTGCTCTTGGCGCGGTTCACGTCCGCGAGGGCCTCGCCCGTCGCGGCGGGGAACCGTCCGTCCTCGAGCTGCTGCCACTGCAGGCGCGGGTCGAGCGACACCTCCGACACGTCGGCGGTCGCGGCGAGCTGCACGCCGTCGCGGGAGACCGGCTCCGTCGCGTAGCCGAGGGTGAGCACGGGGATGTCGCGGTCGGCGGCCACCTCGACGAGCCGTGCCACCTCGCGGGAGTCGTACGTCGTGACGACGCGGTCGACGCCCGCCACCGGGGCGCCGACGTCGGCGGTCAGGCCGGAGCGGGTGGCACCGGTGAGCATCCCGACGACCACGATGAAGGCCACGCCGATCGCGACCGCCACCGACGCGGCGACGTACCTGCGGGTGTGGTGGCGCATCGACGCCACGAGCACGGTGCGCATCAGGCGATCCCCCCGCGCAGTGCGGCGACGAGCGCGTCCTGGTCGGGGTCGGTGAGGTGCGCGGTGACCGCGCCGTCGTGGATGACCACGACGTCGTCGGCGTACGCCGCTGCGTCGAGGCCGTGGGTCACCATGACCACCGTCATGCCGAGCTCGCGGACCGAGCGGCGCAGGTGGCCGAGCACCTCGGCGCTGGCCTCGCTGTCGAGGTTGCCCGTGGGCTCGTCGGCGAAGACGATGTCGGGCTGAGTGACGAGTGCGCGGGCGATCGCGACGCGCTGCTGCTGGCCGCCCGAGAGCTGGCTGGGCAGGTGGCCGAGCCGGTCGGCGAGGCCGAGGACGCCGACCACCTGGTCGTAGCGCTCCCGGTCGACGGCGCGGCCCGCGAGCTCGAGCGGGAGCAGGATGTTCTGCCCGGCGGTGAGCATCGGGAGCAGGTTGAAGGCCTGGAAGACGAAGCCGATGTGCTCGCGGCGGAAGAGGGTCAGTGCGGTGTCGTCGAGGCCGGCGAGGTCGCGCCCGGCGACGGTCACGGTGCCGGAGGTGGCGGCGTCGAGCCCGGCCAGGCAGTGCATGAGGGTCGACTTGCCGGAGCCGCTCGGCCCCATGATCGCGGTGAACCGCCCGGCCGGCAGGTCGAGGTCGATGCCCCTCAGGGCGTGGACGGTGCTGTCGCCGTCACCGTAGGTGCGGGTCAGCCCGCGGGCGCTCGCCGCGGTGACGGTGCCGGTCGGGGTGCCTGTGTGGAGTGTCGTCGTCATGGGGACAACGCTCGCCGTCGGCGGCCCTGCGATCGTCGGTCCCCGGCACGGACCCGTGGTCGGCCCGGGGTCGTACGCCGGCGCGCGGCGTACGACCTGGGGAGGACGGTCAGGGGGCGACGAGCCCGGACTCGTAGCCCAGCACGACCAGCTGCACCCGGTCGCGCGAGCCGGTCTTGGCCAGGATCCGCCCGACGTGCGTCTTCACGGTCGTCTCGGCGACGACGAGCTCGGCCGCGATCTCGGTGTTGGTCCGCCCGCGCGCGATGAGTGTCAGCACCTCGACCTCGCGCTCGGTGAGGTGTCCGAGGCGGTCGTCGTGCGCGGTGGGTGCCGTGGGATCGGGCAGTGCGGCGAAGTGCTCCAGGAGCCGGCGGGTGGTGCTGGGGGCGACCACCGCGTCACCGCCCTGGACCGATCGGATCGCGCCCAGCAGGTCGGGCGGCGCGGCGTCCTTGAGCAGGAACGCGGAGGCGCCGGCGCGGATCGCGGCGAAGGCGTACTCGTCGAGGTCGAAGGTGGTCAGCACGATCACCCGCGGCGCCTCGGGCTTCGCCAGCAGCTGCCGGGTCGCCTCGACACCGTCGATCCGGGGCATCCGGACGTCCATGAGCACGACGTCGGCGGACGTGACCGCGAGCCGCTCCAGCGCCTCCCCGCCGTCACCGGCCTCGCCCACCACGACCATGTCGTCCTGGCTCTCCACCAGCATCCGGAAGCCGGCGCGCACCATCTGCTGGTCGTCGACCAGGAAGACGCGGATCGGTGCGGTCGCCGCCTGCTCGCTCACAGCGGCAGCCTCGCAGACACCGCGAACCCACCACCCGGGGCGGGGCCGGCTTCCAGCGTGCCGCCGTGCACCGCGGCGCGCTCGCGCATCCCGGTGACGCCCAATCCACGCCCGTCGGAGCTCGCGGCCGCACCGCGCCCGTCGTCGCGCACCTCCACCTCGACCGCGCGGCCGACGGTGACCCGCAGCGCCACCGCGGCACGGGGTCCGGCGTGCTTGCGGACGTTGGTGAGCGACTCCTGCACGATCCGGTACGCCGCCAGGCCGACGCCGTCCGGGACGTCCGGGGCGGCCTGGGGGAGGTCGGCCTCGACCTCCATCCCGGCGGCGCGGGCCTCATCGACGAGGTGGCGTACGTCGTCGAGGCCGGGCTGTGGCGCGACGCCGGTGTCGCCGTCGCGGAGCAGCCCCAGCAGCCGGCGCATCTCGGTCAGCGACTCGCGGCCGGTGGCCGAGATCGTCTTCAGCGTGCCGACGGCGACGTCGGGGTCCTTGGCGGCGGCGTAGCGGGCGCCGTCGGCCTGCACGACGATCACCGAGAGGCCGTGGGCGACCACGTCGTGCATCTCGCGGGCGATGCGCGAGCGCTCGTCGCGCGCCGCCAGCTCGACCTCGCGCTCGGCGATCCGCTCGGCCTGCTCGGCACGCGCGACCAGCGAGGCGACGTACCTCTCCCGCTGCTGCGCGGCGAAGCCGAGTGCCCAGGCAGAGGTGACGATCGCGCTGATGGTGACGACGTAGGGCACCAGGGCCTCGAGGGTGACGGTCGGGGCGCCAAGGCCGCCGATCCAGCTCCAGGCGGCCACCAGCGCCCCGGTGTAGCCGATGAGCAGCGCCACGACACCGTGCGGTCGCGGGCCCCACCTGGCCACGGAGTACGTCGCGACCGGGAAGGCCAGCTGGCCGAAGATCGGCGTGTCGTGGAGGGGTGCCTGGGCGGCGCTCGCGAGTGCGACCACCGCGAAGACCGCGCTGGGGTGGGCGCGGCGCCACCACAGGGGGGCCACCTGCGCGGCCGTGAGGAGCGCGGCGAGCGGCTCCTCGGCCGTCAGGTGGCCCAGGAACCCCGTGACCAGCAGGCCCAGGGTCAGGGCTGCGTCGAACAGCCACCGGCCGCGTGGGCCGAGCCGCCAGGGGTGGGAGTCCCGGTGATCGCGCATGTGCGGACCCTAGACGCCGGGCGCGGTCGGCACGTCAGACCACGGGAGGACGCCGCGCGGCGGCGGGCGGGGCCCGAGTAGGGTGCGATCCATGACCCAGTGGGAATACCAGGTGGCGCCGATTCCGCTCCACAACGAAGCGCTCATGCTCAACAACTTCGGCCAGGACGGCTGGGAACTGGTGGCGATCCACACCAACGCCCAGGGTGGCCTGGTGGCCTTCCTCAAGCGCGCGAAGGCGGCCTGACGTGTCGGCCGAGGCGCGCCTCGCCGAGCTCGGCATCACCGTCCCGGAGGTCGTGCCTCCGGTCGCGGCCTACCAGCCCACGGCCCGCAGCGGGAACCTCGTCTTCACCGCCGGCCAGCTGCCCGCGCGCGACGGCGAGATGATCGCCATCGGCAAGCTCGGCGGCGAGGTCAGCGAGGAGCAGGGCTACGAGTGCGCGCGCCAGTGCGTGCTCAACGCGCTCGCCGCGGTGAAGGCCGAGATCGGCTCGCTGGACCAGGTCAAGCGCGTGGTGAAGGTCGTCGTCTTCGTCGCCTCCACCCCCGACTTCACCGGCCAGCCCAAGGTCGCCAACGGTGCGTCCGAGCTGCTCGGTGAGGTCTTCGGTGAGGCCGGCAAGCACGCGCGGTCCGCCGTCGGCGTCTCCGTGCTGCCGCTGGACGTTCCGGTCGAGGTCGAGATCGTCGTCGAGGTCTGAGTGCAGCGCCTCCCGCTGCCCGACGCCCTCGTCGCCCAGGCCAGGGCGTACGCCTCGGGTGACGCCGCTCCGGCCGAGCCGCGCGACGCGGCCACGGTGGTGCTGCTGCGCCCCGGCGCGGCCGGGCCCGACGTCTACCTCCTGCGCCGGCAGACCTCGATGGCCTTCGCCGGCGGGATGTGCGTCTTCCCGGGTGGCGGCGTCGACCCACGCGACTTCGACCCTCCGGCCGATCAAGGACCGGGGCTCGTCGACCGTGGCCTCTGGGCCGGCCCGAGCCCCGCGGAGTGGGCGGGGCGGCTCGGGTGCGAGGAGCCCGAGGCCCGCGCGCTGGTGTGTGCGGCTGTCAGGGAGACCTTCGAGGAGTCCGGCGTGCTGCTCGCCGGCACCGGCGCGGACTCCGTCGTCGCCGACACGACGGGCGACGACTGGGAGGCCGACCGGGTCGCCCTGGAGTCGCGCGCGACCTCGCTGACGGAGTTCCTCGAGAAGCGCTCGCTCGTGCTGCGCACCGACCTGCTCGGCGCGTGGTCCGGCTGGTTGACCCCGGTCTTCGAGCCGCGGCGCTACCGGACGTGGTTCTTCGTGGCGCGGCTGCCGGAGGGCCAGGTCACCCGCGACGTGTCCACCGAGTCGTCGTCGGTGACGTGGACCGGCGCGCTCGACGCGGTCGCCCAGGTCGAGCAGGAGGAGATCCTGATGCTGCCGCCGACCTGGCTGACCTGCCTCGAGATCGGCCAGCTCGCCGATCCCGACGCTGTGCTCGCGGCGGCGCAGGACCGTACCGTCGACATGTTCATGCCCGAGGTGGTGGCCGACGGTGACGAGTTCATCCTGTCCACGCCGCCGCACTACACCGCGCTGATGGCGGACAGGTGACCTTCACCCGAATGAGGTGGAGCGGCGGTTCCTTCGGCGACACCGGCACCTGCGTGCTGGCGCCGAATGCGGACGTGATGACCCTCGACGGCACCAACACGTGGGTGCTGCGCGACCCGTCCTCCTCGCGCTCCGTGGTCGTCGACCCCGGACCGTCGATCACCCGCCACCTCGACGCCATCGACGCTGCCGCGGGCGACGTGGCCGTCGTGCTGCTGACCCACCACCACGCCGACCACAGCGAGGCCGCACGGGAGTACGCCGAGCGCCACGGGTGCGGCGTACGCGCCCTCGACCCGGCGCACCGGCTCGGCTCCGAGGGACTGGGCGAGGCCGACGTGGTGTCGGTCGGCGACCTCGAGGTGCACGTGGTGGCGACGCCGGGCCACACAGCCGACTCGCTGTCCTTCGTCGTGCCGCAGGACCGCGCGGTGCTGACCGGCGACACCGTGCTCGGGCGCGGCACCACCGTCGTCGCGCACCCCGACGGCCGGCTCGGGGCGTACCTCTCCTCCCTCGAGCGCCTCCACGCGCTGTGCGGCGAGCAGGGGATCACGTCGGTGTGGCCGGGGCACGGGCCCGTGATCGACGACGCCCTCGGGGCGCTCGACTTCTACCTCGCCCACCGCAAGCAGCGTCTCGACCAGGTCCGCGACGCGCTGCGCGACCTGCACGCGATCGCGCGCGAGGGCGGCGCCTTCCCGCACGAGACGCTGCCGCGCGCGATCGTGGAGATCGTCTACGCCGACGTCGACCCGGTCCTGTGGGGCGCTGCGGAGCTCTCGGTGCGCGCGCAGCTGGCCTACCTCACCTCCCCGAAGTAGGGCTTGCGCGCACGCCTCCTGCCGGAGTGGAGTGGGGGCATGGACACCCAGCACCGGTCGGTCGTCGTCCTGTCCCGCGCGCTCGACCAGGCCGGCGACGCGCTCACGTCCGTCCATGCCGACGACTGGGACCGGCCGACGCCGTGCGAGGGCTGGACCGTGCGCCAGCTGGCCGACCACCTGGCGGCCGCGCCGCAGCACTTCCTGCAGCTGGCCCGCGGCGAGGAGGTCGACTGGGCGTCGGGCACAGGAGTCGAGCCCTACGCCCTCGCCGCGCACTTCCGCTCGCACGCCGACGACCTCATCCACCACTGGCACGGCCAGCCCGACGACCGCACGGCACAGGCCGACTGGCAGACCGCCGAGCTCGGGGTCCACACCTGGGACCTCGTCCGCGCCCTCGGGCGACCGCTCCCTCTCGACGACGAGGTGGCCGAGCGCGGGCTGGCCTTCATCCAGCAGGGGCTGACCGCGGACAACCGCGGCGCGGCCTTCGGTCCGCCGGTCGGCGTGGCGGAGGACGCGTCGGCGTACGACCGGCTGGTGGCGTTCGCGGGGCGTGATCCGCGCTGAGGCGTCGTACGGACTCCCGCTCGGTAGTCCACCGGGAAGTGGTCGTCGCGTCTGGGTAGTCCACCGGGAAGTGGTCGTTCCACGGCGTGCGCAGCAACCGTCTTCCGGTGGACTACGAGAGCGAGCGGCGCCAGAGCCACCGCAGCGCGAGCAGCAGCGCGATCGCCGCGGCCACGCCCAGGCCGATGAAGAGGGAGAGCTCGATCCCCAGCGGCGTCGGCGGATCGTCGGCGGTGTCGCCGAAGTCGTGGGTGAGCTGCTGCGACGAGGTGCCGTCGAGGTCGGGGACGAGGTCGACGGCGAGGGTGACCGTGTTGGCGATCCCGGGGGCGACCGACCCGACGGAGCGTCGCCAGGTGCTGGTCTCGTCGATCTCGGGCGTCGTGACGAGCAGCTCGCCCCCGCCACCGGTGAGCTCCTGGGCGAGCAGGAGCTGGAGCCTGTCGTCGACCCATCCCATCGGACGCACGACCGACTCGCTGAGGGTGCCGGTCGGGAACGGGTGCTCGAGCACGGCTCGACCGAACATGTCCAGCGTGTACGACGCCAGCCCCGGCGAGGAGCCCAGTGCGAGGTGCCGGCCGTCGGGGGAGAACGCGCCGGGGCCGCCCGGCACGGCCGGCGGGCGTTCCAGGTCTCCGTCGAGCGGCCAGAGAAGGACCCCGCCACGCACCGGCCCGAGGGCGCTGGTGCCGTCGTCGGCCACTGCCACGCCGACCACGTTGGCGGGCGGAGCGATGCGACGGGACTCCTCGCCCGAGGGACGCACCTGACCGGCGTAGGCCGGCAGACCGTTCATCGCCGACGCAGCCCACCCCAGCCAGGCCCCGCGAGGTGACCAGTTGAGGGCGTCCAGCCTCAGCACGTCGCCGGCATGGACGAGGAGCGTCCTGGTGCGGCCGGACGCCAGGTCCAGCAGGGCGACCTGCGTGTCGCTGTCGTCCTCCTGCTGGAAGGCAAGCGTGCGACCGTCGGGGGACAGCGCGACCGAGATCCAGGCGGGGTCCCGGCCCCCGAGGGCGAGGCGGTGCGCCACCCCGTCGGTCGCCGTGATGACGACGACGTCACCCGAGGACGAGACGAAAGCCGCCGAGGCCCGCCCCACGGCGAGGTCCGTGGTCACCTCGAGGTCGGCGGGGACGTCCTCGATCCGGCTCGGGATCGCACCGCCGTCCGGCACCTCGCCCGACGCCGTACGCGCCTCCCGGTCCGGTGCGGACCAGAGCGCGACGCCACCGCCGACGGAGGCCAGGACCACCAGGACCACGGCCACCGCGAGCGCCTGTGCTCGGCGACGGGCGGCCTGCCCGCGACGCCAGAGGTCGTCGGAGACGGGGAGCGGCGTGACCTCGTCGGCCACGTGCTGCATCCGGGTGCGCAGGTCGTCGCTCATGCGTCTGCTCCGATCAGGTCGGCCAGCTCGGGGGCCAGCGTCCGCAGCCGGGCCAACGCGTGCCGGGTCGTCGACTTCACGGTGCTCGTCGACAGGTCGAGCGCACGCGCGGTCTCGACCTCGGTCAGGTCCTCGTAGAACCGCAGCACCAGCACGGTCCGCTGCTTGGCGGTGAGGCGTGCGAGGGCCTGGTCGAGGGTCAGGCGCAGGTCGGTGTCGACGGCGTCGGCCGTGCCGTCGTGCCCGAGCAGCGGCGACTCGGCGAAGCGGCGACGACGCCACCAGGAGATGTTCTGGTGGTACATCGCGCGCCGGACGTACGCCTCGGGGGAGGTGTGGATGCGCGTCCAGTGCCTCGCCGCCTGCAGCAGCGCGGCCTGCACGAGGTCCTGCGCGAGGTGGTGGTCGCCGGTCAGCAGGTACGCCGTGCGCGAGAGGGCAGCCTGCCGCCCCGCCACGAAGGCGTCGAAGCCCGCCTCGTCCCCTGTGATCACCGCTACCCCCCCGAAGTCAGCACCTCACGACGTACGACGCACGCAGACGTCGTGCCGGGTGGCAGTGACAGCGAAGAAGTCTCAGCGGGCGCGACGCGAGAGGCGCTCGAGGTCCATGATCACCACGGAGCGGGGCTCCAGGCGCAGCCAGCCGCGCGAGGCGAAGTCGGCGAGCGCCTTGTTGACCGTCTCGCGGGAGGCGCCGACCAGCTGGGCGAGCTCCTCCTGGGTGAGGTCGTGGTGGACGTGGACGCCGTCGTCGGCCGTGCGGCCGAAGCGGTCGGCGAGGTCGAGCAGCGCCTTGGCGACGCGGCCGGGGACGTCGGAGAAGACGAGGTCGGCGACGACGTCGTTGGACTTGCGCAGGCGCGCGGCGAGCTGCGAGAGCAGGCCGCGGGCCACCTGCGGGCGTCCGTCGAGCCAGCGCAGCAGGTCGTCGTGGGACAGCGAGCCGAAGGTGGCGTCGGTGACCGCGGTGACCGTCGCCGAGCGCGGGCCCGGGTCGAAGAGGGAGAGCTCGCCGAACATCTGGCCGGGGCCCATGATCGCCAGGAGGTTCTCGCGGCCGTCGGAGGAGGAGCGGCCGAGCTTCACCTTGCCCTCGGTGACGATGTAGAGCTTGTCGCCGGAGTCGCCCTCGTGGAAGAGCACGTCGCCGCGACGCAGCGTGGTCTCGGCCATCGAACCGCCCAGCGCGGTCGCCGCCTCGTCGTCGAGCGAGCTGAACAGCGGTGCCTGCCGAAGCACGTCGTTGTCCACGTTGATCCTCCAAGTAGTTGCGTCCCGTGCCGGGCCCGGTGCCGAGCCCTCGGGATCGGCACGATCCTAGCCGTGGTCTGGCTCACAACGGCCACTTAGGGCCGGTGCGGCAGCCGAAGTCGTCGATCGGGGGCGTGTCGGAGGCGGACCGTAGGCTGGGCGCGTGCCTGCCCCCACTGTGAGCGCCAAGCCCGACACGTCGCTGGTGCGCAGGGCCCGCAAGATGGACCGGATCCTCGCCGAGACCTATCCCGACGCCCGCGCGGAGCTCGACTTCACCAACGCCTTCGAGTGCCTCGTGGTCACCGTCGTCTCCGCGCAGACCACCGACCGCCGGGTCAACGCCGCGAGCCCCGCGCTCTTCGCGGCCTACCCGACGCCCGAGGCGATGGCCGCCGCCCCGCGCGAGCACCTGGAGCAGCTGCTCGGCCCGCTGGGCTTCTTCCGCGCCAAGACCGACTCGGTGCTCAAGCTCAGCCAGGCGCTCGTCGAGCGCTTCGACGGCCAGGTGCCCGACCGGCTCGAGGACCTCGTCACCCTCCCCGGGGTCGGCCGCAAGACGGCCAACGTCGTGCTCGGCAACGCGTTCGACAAGCCCGGCATCACCGTCGACACCCACTTCGGCCGCCTCGCGCGCCGCTTCGGCTGGACCGACGAGACCGACCCGGTGAAGGTCGAGCACGCCGTCGGCGCGCTCTTCCCCAGGCGCGACTGGACGATGCTGTCGCACCACCTCATCTGGCACGGCCGCCGGCGCTGCCACGCCAAGAAGCCCGCGTGCGGCGCCTGCCCGATCGCCAGGCTGTGCCCGTCGTTCGGCGCCGGTCCCACCGACCCGGTCGAGGCGGAGAAGCTCGTGAAGACGCAGGGGCCCGCATGAGGAGGGTCCTCCTCGCGGCGCTGCTCGTCGCGTCGCTGACCGCGTGCACGTCCGACGACGGCGGCGGCTTCGACGTACGCCCTCCCGACGTGCAGGTCGACACCCCCGAGCTGCGCCAGGTCAAGGCGCGCATCGGCATGGAGGACTGCGAGCCCGGCACCGGCGATCCCGTCGAGGGCGGGCTCCCGGAGCTGACGCTCCCGTGCCTGGCCGGTGGCCCCGACGTCGAGCTGTCGTCGTTGCGCGGGCCCCTGGTCATCAACCTCTGGCAGGCGTTCTGCGAGCCGTGCCGTGAGGAGATGCCGGTGCTCGAGGAGTTCCACCAGCAGTACGCCGACCGCGTGCGCATCGTCGGTGTCGACTTCAACGACGTGAACCCCGACGGTGCCATGGCGCTCGTGGAGCAGACGGGAGCGACCTACCCCTCGATCGCCGACCCGGGCGGCGAGCTGATGGCGGAGGACACCTTCGCGGTCGGTCGACGCGGCCTGCCGGCCTTCGTCTTCGTCGACGAGGAAGGTGTCGTCGTCGGCCAGGACTCCGGCGGCGT
Organism: Nocardioides furvisabuli; assembly: GCA_964021995.1. GTDB lineage: Bacteria > Actinomycetota > Actinomycetes > Propionibacteriales > Nocardioidaceae > Nocardioides > Nocardioides furvisabuli_A. Next base: position 264,559 of record CAXHZJ010000003.1, read on the forward strand.
CGAGTCGATGGACGAGCTCAAGGACCTCGTCTCCGAGCACCTCGGGATCGACCTGTGACGTCCCTGCCGGGGTGGCTGGCCCCGGTGGTCGAGGCCGCCTCCACGATCACCGTCCACGAGCTGACCCGCTTCATGCCACCCGAGGACGCCGACGCGCGCCGCGGGGCGGTGCTGATGGTGTTCGCCGACCGCGACGACGACCCCAGTGCTCCCGACGACCTCGCCCACCGCGGCGAGCTGCTGCTCACCGAGCGCGCCCACCACATGCGCTCCCACCCCGGCCAGGTGTCGTTCCCGGGCGGATCGCTCGACGCCGGCGAGACGCCGGAGCAAGCGGCGCTGCGCGAGGCCCACGAGGAGATCGGCCTCGAGCCCTCCGAGGTGGAGGTGTTCGGCGAGCTGCCCGAGCTGTGGCTGCCGCCCAGCAACTTCGCGGTCACCCCTGTCCTGGGCTACTGGCGCGACCGCGGCCAGGTGCGGATCGCGAGCCCCGACGAGGTGCACGAGATCCACCACGTGGCGATCGCCGAGCTGCTCGACCCCGAGCACCGGATCAACGTGCGCCACCCCAGCGGCTGGACCGGCCCGGGCTTCCTCATCGGCCCCGACAAGGACGTCATCCTGTGGGGCTTCACCGCCGGGATCATCGCCCGACTGTTCTCCTTCCTCGGCTGGGACGAGAACTGGGACCGGGCGCGGGTGCGTGACCTGCCGGACCACATGCTGCAGGGTGAGCCCCGACAGTCCGACCTGGCGCCCGACCCGGCGCCCAACACCAGGCTCGAGGAGTAGCAGCGATGAACGTCCTCGACTGGTGCCTGGTCGCACTCGTGGGGATCTACGCGCTCTCGGGCTACTGGCAGGGCTTCATCACCGGCGCGGCCGCCACGGCCGGTCTGCTCCTCGGGGGCGTGCTCGGCATCTGGGTGGCGCCGCTGGCGCTCGGTGACGCGGCCCCCTCGCTGTGGGTCTCGCTCGGCGCGCTCTTCATCGTGATCCTGTCGGCGTCGCTGGGCCAGGCGGTCTTCCAGTGGTTCGGTGCCCGGCTGCGTGACCGCATCACGTGGCAGCCGGTGCGCGCGGTCGACGCCGTCGGCGGGTCAGCCCTGAGCGCGGTCGCCGTGCTGCTCGTGGCGTGGGCGCTCGGCGTGGCGGTCTCCGGCACGCGCATCGGCGCGATCACGCCGCTGGTGCGCGACTCCGCGATCCTGGCCCGCGTCGACCAGACCCTGCCGCCCGACTCGGGCAAGGTGCTGGCGACCTTCAACAACGTCGTCGGCACGACGTTCTTCCCGCGCTACCTCGAGCCCTTCGCGCCCGAGCGGATCGTCGCGGTCAAGCCCGGCGACCCGCGGATGCTCACCGACCCCGACGTGATGGCGGCCGAGGCCAGCGTGGTCAAGGTCCGCGGGGCCAACGGCTGCGGCAGCGGCGTCGAGGGCACCGGGTTCTTCTACGCCCCCGGCCGGCTGATGACCAACGCCCACGTCGTCGCCGGCGTCACCCGTCCCGAGGTCGAGGTGGGCGGCTCGAGCGTCGTCGCCTCCGTCGTCCTCTACGACGCCGACCTCGACATCGCCGTGCTCTCGGTGCCCGACGTCGGCGTGCCGCAGCTGGCCTTCGACACCGAGGTCGAGCCGCGCGACCCGATCGCGGTGCTCGGCTATCCCGAGGACGGCCCCTACGACGTGCAGTCCGGTCGCATCCGCGCCGAGCAGCGGCTGCGCTCGCCCGACATCTACGGCGACGGCACCGTGATCCGCCAGGTCTACTCGCTGCGCGCGCTGATCCGCCCCGGCAACTCCGGCGGACCGATCGTCACCTCGGCCGGCGAGGTCGCGGGCCTCGTCTTCGCCGCCTCCGTCAGCGACCGGGACACCGGCTACGCGCTGACCGCGGGCCAGGTCGCGGAGTCCGCGGCCGCGGGTGTCACCCGGGAGTCCCCGGTCGACACCGGCACCTGCGTGCGCTGAGTCGGCGTACGCCCCGGGGTCAGGCGCACGCCCCGGGCGGCGGTGAGTGAGACACGTCTCGAGCGCGCAGAACCTGCCTCACGCACCGCTCAGGCGGACGCACACGGGCTGGCGGTGTGTGAGGCGGCTTTCGAGGGCGCAGAACCTGCCTCACGCACCGCTGGGTGCGCGGGATCTCGATACGCCGACTCGTTCCTCGTCGGCTACTTGATCACCGAGGGAAGGGCTGGTTCCTCGTCGGCTACTCGATCAGCGAGGGAAGGGGCCGAGCGTCAGCCGCGGCCCTTGAGCGCCGAGGGGATCTGCTTGCCCTGCTCGATCGCGCGCTCGGGCGCCTTGACCTGCTTGACCTGCTTGATGCCGACGAAGGCCAGGAGCGCGGCGATGAGGACGTAGAGGCCGAAGACGATCAGGAAGGCCCAGTGCAGGTCGAGGCCGGAGCCGTTCCAGTGGATGAAGTAGGCGATCGCGACCGACAGCATGATCACCGCGAGCAGGCCGAGGAAGGCCGCGCCGGCGAAGAGTCCGATGCCCAGGCCGCCGTGGCGGACGCTGACCTTGATCTCGCTCTTGGCGAGCGCGATCTCCTGCGAGATCAGCGTCGAGATGTCGCGCTGCGCGTCCATGACGAGCTTGCCGAGCGTCGGATCGGTGTCCTTGATCGGTTCGTTGGCCATGTGTGGCGGTCCTTCGGTGAACGCTCGGGGGCTGACGGCTGTGACCCTACCAACGGGTCTGACTAGACTGGAGACTCAGGTGAGCCGGGAAGTCTGGTCGGCCCGTGGCGTGTCGCCGCGGTGACAGTTCCCCGTCGACCCACGAAGGATGCGCCCCCGCATGGCCTCACGGCAGAACAGTCCCCACGACCCGGCCCCCGACGACGACCTCTGGGAGTCCGGTCCGGTCTACATCGCCAGCAACAAGCCGCTGGCGAGGCTGGTCGCGCGGCCGGTGCGCGAGTTCCTCCGGGTGGAGGCGGCCGGCTCGATCCTGCTGCTGCTCGCCGCAGCCACGGCCCTGATCTGGGCCAACAGCCCGTGGGCCTCGTCGTACGACGCGCTGTGGCACGCCCACCTCGTCATCGACGCGGGCCCGCTGCACCTCGACGAGTCGATCCAGCACTGGGTCAACGACGCGCTGATGGTGATCTTCTTCTTCGTCGTGGGCCTGGAGATCAAGTACGAGCTGGTCAACGGCGACCTGCGCGACCCCAAGACCGCGGCGCTGCCGATCATCGCCGCGATCGGCGGCATGGTGGTGCCCGCGGCGCTCTACCTCGCGCTCAACCCGCCCGGCAGCGACGGCAACGCCGGCTGGGGCATCCCGATGGCCACCGACATCGCCTTCGCGGTCGGTGTGCTCGGTGTGCTGGGCCGGCGGATCCCGTCCGCGGCGCGGCTCTTCCTGCTGACGCTCGCGATCGTCGACGACATCGGCGCGATCCTGGTGATCGCGGTGTTCTACACCAGCGACCTCTCACTCACCTGGCTGGCGATCGCCATCGGTCTGCTGGCGGTGATGGTCGTCGCCCGGCTCCTGCGGGTCTGGTCGGTCGTCGTCTACGCGATCCTCGGCGTGGGGGTGTGGTTCGCCCTGCTCGAGTCGGGCGTGCACGCCACCCTGGCCGGCGTCGCGATCGGACTCCTCGCGCCGGCCAAGCCGCTGCTCAACGAGGCCGTCGCACGCGGCTACGCCACCGACGCGCTGCGCGACCGCCACCTCAACCCCGACGAGCTGGCGCGGCTGCGCTTCCTGCTCAAGGAGTCCGTCTCGGTCGTGGAGCGGCTCATCAGCACGCTCCACCCGCTGTCGGCCTACGTCGTGCTCCCGATCTTCGCCCTGGCCAACGCCGGCGTCGAGCTGGGCGCGATCAGCAAGGTCTTCACCGAGCCGGTGGGCCTCGGCATCATCCTGGGCCTGGTGGTCGGCAAGCCGGTCGGCATCTTCCTGACGTCCTACCTGGCCGTACGCCTCGGCGTCGCGCGCCTGCCCGACGGCACCTCCTGGCCGATGGTCATCGGCCTCGGCGCGGTCGCCGGCATCGGCTTCACCGTGTCGATCTTCATCGCCGGGCTGTCCTTCCCGGGCGCCGAGCTGCTGACCGAGGAGGCGAAGATCGCGATCCTGCTGGCTTCGCTGTTCGCGGCCGTCGTGGGCGTCGTGGTGCTGCTGGCCTCGACCAGTGGTGCGGCCGACGACGAGGACGAGGACGACGCCCTGGACGAGGACCGGGAGACCGCAACGCCCTGAGGGCGGGCGGTCAGGCCGGCAGCCGTACGACGAAGCGGCAGCCGGCCACGCCCGCCTCGTCGGCACCGACGTTGGCCACCGCCACCGCGCCGTGGTGCGCCTCGACGATGCCCTTGACGATCGCCAGCCCGAGCCCGGCGCGCGAGGTGTGCACGTCGCCGAGCGGCGACTCGGGGGTGCGCGCGGCGGACCCCCGGTAGCCGACCTCGAAGACCCGCTCGCGCGACTCGTCGTCGATGCCGCCGCAGCCGTCGGTGACCTCCAGCTCGACGCCGCCGTCCACCGAGCGTGCGGCCACGTGGACCGAGCCGTCGGCCGGGGTGTGGCGGATGCCGTTGACGATGAGGTTGCCCAGCACCCGGCCGAGCCCGGCAGGGTCGACGGCGACCTGGAGGCCGGGCTGCACGTCGCCCTCGAGGCGTACGCGGCGGGCGCGCGCGACCGGGTCGGCCCCGGCGATCGCCTCGCTGACCAGGTCGCCGAGCAGGACGACCTCCGGCTGGAGCCGCAGCACGCCGGCGTGGATGCGGGAGAGCTCGAAGAGGTCGTCGACCATCTCGACCATGCGGTCGACCTCGCCGCGGATCTGGCGGTGGTAGCGCGCCGGGTCGACGGCCAGGTCGTCCTCGAGCGCCTCGGCCATCGCCCGGATGCCGGCCAGCGGGGTGCGCAGGTCGTGGGAGACCCAGGAGACGAGCTCGCGCCGCGACTCCTCGAGCCGGGACTCACGGGCCGAGGCCTCCTCCAGCCGGTGACGGGCCTGGGCCAGCTCGCCGGCCAGCTCGCGCAGCTCGGCGGGGGCGTGGGGCGCGGGTCCCTCGGGCAGGCCGCCACCGATGCGGCGTACCTCTGCCCGGACCCGGCGCGACCACCGCACCAGCGCCTCGGACAGGATCGCCGCGACCGCGAGCGAGATCACCGCGGCCGCGAGGGTCACGAGCATGACCACGCCGAGGTCGTGGCGCGAGAGGAACATCAGCTGCGCGATCGCCACCACGCCGACGATGACGGTGGTGACCGACACGACGGCGACCAGCGCGAGCTGCCAGCGCAGCGACCGGCGGCGCAGCAGCCAGCCGGCCAGCAGCCCGAGGACGCCGACGACCGCACCGCCGCCGGCGGCCACCGCGAGGATCTGGAGCTGCTCGCTCACGACGCGGCGTCCCAGCGGTAGCCGATGCCCCAGACGGTCACCAGCCGCACGGGCGCGGTCGGGTCGGCCTCGACCTTCTCGCGCACCCGGCGCACGTGGACGGTCACGGTCGAGGAGTCGCCGAAGGACCAGCCCCACACCTGGCTCATCAGCTCCTCGCGGCTGAAGGCCTGCCCGGGGTGGCCGGTGAGGAAGGCCAGCAGGTCGAACTCGCGCGTGGTGAAGGCGCGCGCCTCGCCGTCCTTGACGACCGTGCGGCGCCGGCGGTCCACGACGAGGTCGCCGTCGACCGTCACCGGGGGCAGCTCGGGAGCGTGGTCGCCGGCGCTGCGGCGCAGCACCGAGTCCACGCGCAGCACCAGCTCGCGGGGACTGAAGGGCTTGGTGACGTAGTCGTCGGCACCCGTCTCGAGGCCGAGCACGCGGTCCTGCTCGGCGCCGAGCGCGGTGAGCAGGATGACCGGCACGTCGCCGGCGAGACGGAGACGGCGGCACACCTCGAGGCCGTCCATTCCGGGCATCATCACGTCGAGGACCAGCAGGTCGGCGCGTCGGCGCGCGTGCTCGGCGAGCGCGGCGGCGCCGTCGCCGGCCTCCGCCACGTCGTGGCCCGCGGCGAGGAGGTAGGACACGACGACCTCGCGGACGGTGACGTCGTCGTCGACGACGAGCACGCGCGCCATGTCAGGCGTCCGCCCGGCGCGAGCGGACCAGTCCGGCCGCGGCGACCGTGGCGAGGGTGAGCAGGGTCAGGACGAGCCACGTGGCGAGGTAGGGGCGGTCGAGCAGCGTCGGGTTGTCGGCCCGGGCGCCGAACCGGCCCAGCACCGGCACCGCCATCACCGACACGCTGCCCCACACCACGAGGCCGAGTGTGGCAGGCGCGTGCCACGGGCGGGGCAGGACGCGACGGCCGAGGAGCGAGGCGCCGATGACGAGGCCGGCAACGATCGCGTCGTGCACGGCGACGCCGGCGCCCAGCCACAGCGCGATCTCGACGAGCTGGAGGAGGTCCTGCCGCGTCAGCGCCAGCCAGGCGCCGTACGCCCCGACGAGGACGCCGAGACCGCCGAGGACCCAGCGGACCGCGCTCATGCGCTGACCTCCAGCGAGGACAGCCACTTGGTCTGCCGAACGCCGGGCCGGTTGGGCGCGATCAGCCGGCACGGGTGGCCGTGGTCGAGGGAGAGCGGCTCGCCGGCGAGGTCGAGCGCCAGCAGGGTGCGGTCGTCGTCGGCGAAGGCGCCGGGCAGGACGGTGCGCCGGAAGGCGCCGCTCTGCTGGAGCGAGGTGACCAGCACGTCGCGCCCGCCCGACGCGCCGGCCGTTGCGAGCACGTCGGAGATGCGTACGCCCGTCCACCGGCCCTGTGCGCTCCAGCCCTCCACGCAGGCGATCGGCAGGTCGACGGTGTGCTGCGGCAGCGCGCGGAGGTCGGCGAGGCCCAGCCGGGTGCGGACGTCCCCGCCGACCACCACCTCGAGCGCCCAGCCGGGGTCGGCGGCGGTGGTGGTGACGCCGGCCGCGGCAGCGGTCTTGTTGATCGGTACGCCGCCGGGGCCCTCCCCGGTGCGCACGGCCAGCACGCTGACCCGGCGCAGCCACGGCACGGTGCCGCCCGCAGTGGCGAGGACTGCGATGCCGGCGGCCGCCCAGGTGGTGCGCAGCAGCGTGCGGCGCGAGACGGGGCCCGGCTCCACAGCGGTCTCGCGGTCGTGCGTGGTGTCGTCGACGTCGGCGCGGAGGGCGGTGCGGATCACCGGGAGCCTGACCGCGATGTGCACCAGCAGGGCGCCGATCGCGACCCAGGCGAGTGCGTAGTGGGTGGTGCGGAAGGAGAACTCGCGCCAGGGATACCACTGCGAGGCGTTGGCGAGACCGGTCGCGAGCTGGAAGATCGAGGCGGCGACGAGCACGGCGATCGACGCGCGCTCGAGCCCCACGGCGACGAGGCGTCGACCGGCGCCCAGGTCGACCCGCTCGAAGAGGCGGGGGTAGACCGCCCACAGCTTCACCAGCAGCAGGGGCACGGCGGCGCAGCCGGTGACGACGTGCAGGCCCTGGCTGAAGCGGTAGCCCCAGGCGGGCGACGTGGGGAAGCCGATGGCCGGCGACGGGAGCTGCGCCCAGTGGCTCACCAGGCCGGTGAGGAAGCAGGTGCCGAAGCTGATCCCCAGCCAGGCGCCGACGCGCGCCGCGACGGCCGGGCTGCGCAGCTGCGAGGTGAAGTGGTCGGGGTGCGGGACCCTCACGACGGGTCCGTGAGGACCGCGGCCCAGCGTCCGCTCCCGGCAAGGTCGTGCAGCGAGTGCATCACCAGGCCCGCGGCGACGGCGACGACGGCGACGTCGTCCGCGGCCACCTGCGCCCAGCGGAACGGCCGGCTGCGGGCGCCGGCGCCCTCGATGACGGTCCACCCCGACGTCGATCCCGTGCCGGGAGCGCTCACCTCGACCACGGCGCGCCCACCCGGGTGCAGGAGCTCGCGCACCCGGCCGAGCAGCCGGTGCGGCTCGCCGCAGATGCCGACGTTGCCGTCGGCGAGCAGCACGCTGGACCACTCGCCCTCGTCGGGCAGCGGCTCGAACACGTCGGCGACGACCGCGTCCGCGCCGCGGCGTCGGGTCTGGGTCACGGCCTCGTCGACCAGGTCGACGCCGAGGGCCCGGTGACCGCGACGGGCGAGCTCCTGGGTGAGGCGGCCGGGGCCGCAGCCGATGTCGAGCGTCGCCCCGCGACACAGGTCGAGCAGGGCGTGGTCGGCGGCGCCGGCCGGCCCCGTCCAGGACGCGACCGGCAGCGGCAACGGCGGGAGCATCTCGTCGGCCTCGTGGACGACGTGGGTCGGCACCCCGCGCAGCGCGGAGGTGAAGACCTCGGTGAACGAGCGCTCGGCGGTCACGGTGCCACCGCCGTGCTGTCGACCCAGGCCCGCAGGGTGCGCGCGAAGTGCGTGTCGGGTGCGAGGCGGGCCACCTCGTGGGCGTCGTCGATCGTGTCGACGTCGCGGAGCCTGGCGGTCGCCCCGACGGTGTGACCGGCGGCGAGGAGCGCGGCCCGGGTGTCGTCGTGCGTGGCGGCGGTGGACATCACGACCGTCGCCAGCGGTGCCGCGACCCGTGGGTCACGGCGGGCCAGCACCCACCAGCCGCCGTCGGGCGCCGGCCCCAGGCAGGCGTCGTACGCCCCGAGGTCGCGCGCCGCACCGAGGAGGAGGTCGGACGTCAGGTGCGGGGTGTCCATGCCCACCTGCACGACCGGGCCGTGGCCGGCGTCCTCGTGCGCGGCGACGAGCCGCTCGGCGAAGGTGCGGCCGCGCTGGGGGGTGATCGTCCAGCCGCGGACGGCGTCGGCCAGGTCGGCCCCACGGGCACCGTCGGCGAGGTCGCCGGCCAGCGCCAGGTGTCCCCGGGCGCCGGGCGTCGCCTCGACGGCGGCGACCGTGTCGAGCAGGGCCGCGGCGGCGAGGTCGGCGGCGACGTCGTCACCGGTGTGGGCGGCGAGCCGGGTCTTGGCCCGGCCAGCGACGGGTGCCTTCGCCATCACCAGCACGGTGAAGCCGCTCACGACAGCACCCGCCAGAAGTCGCGGGCCGTGCGCACGGTCCCCGTCACCGAGCCGGAGACCTTGGAGCGGGTGCCCTCGGCGCGGGGGTGGTAGTCGACGTCGTGCTCGGTGATCCGCCAGCCCGCGCGGGTGACGGCCTGCAGCAGCTCGACGGGGTAGCCGAAGCGACGGTCGCGCAGGCCGAGGTCGAGCAGCGCCTGGCGCCGGCACACCCGCATCGGCGCGATGTCGTGGGCGTCCATCCCGATCGAGCGGCGCAGCCAGGCAACGATCAGGGCGTTGCCCAGCCGGGCGTGCCACGGCCACACGCCGCGACCGGTGGGACGTCGTCGGCCGACGGACATGTCGGCGCGGTCCTCGCGCACGTCGGCGAGCAGGCGCCGCAGGTCGGTGGGGTCGAAGGAGCCGTCACCGTCCATGACGGCGACGTAGTCGTGGGTCGCGGCCAGCATCCCGGCGTGGACGGCCGAGCCGTAGCCCGGCGTCGGCTCCACGACGACCCGCGCACCGAGGCCGGCCGCGACCTCCGCGGTGCCGTCACGCGATCCGTTGTCGACGACCACGACGGAGAACTCGGCCGGCACCCGGGCGAGCAGGGCGGCCAGCGCGGGGGCCTCGTCGCGGCACGGCAGCACCAGGTCGCAGACGGTGTCGTGGGTCATGTCATCGAACGTAGCCAGTCGGGCGCAGCCCGTGCTCACCCTTCGGCTTACGAAACTGTGACGGCACTCGGCGGCACTGGGTGCGCTCGCAGGCGGCCCCTAGGCTCGGCGGCATGACCGAGGGGGGCACGACCGTACGCGTGGGGCGACGGGCCGCGATCGGTCTGACCGTGGCGGCGCTGGTGCTGCTGGCGTCGTTCGTCGTCCCGCCCATGACCGGCTGGGACGTCGACGCGCGCAGCGACATGCTGGGCGTGCCGCCGACCCACGGCTTCTGGCAGGCCAAGGTCGGCATCGGCACCCTGCCGGCGTTGCTCGTCGCCGGCCTCGGGGTGTGGCGCGCGGAGGCCTGGGCGCTGGCCTGGTCGTGGCGCCGCCTGCTGCTGACGGCGTACGTCGTCGCGCTGGTGTGGCTGGTGTCCCTCGCCCTCGTCGACGGCTCTGCCGGGCTGACGCGGGTGATGACCAACGACACCGAGTACCTCGTCACGGCGCGGACGGTGTCCGACGTGCCGGCACTGCTCGCGGGATACGTCGAGCGGATCCCGCAGGCCCACCCGGACAACTGGCCGATCCACGTCGCCGGCCACCCGCCCGGGGCGCTGCTGTTCTTCGTGGGGCTTGTCGCGGTCGGCCTGGGCAGCGACCTCGCGGCCGCGCTCGTGGTCTGCGCCGTGGCGGCCAGCATCCCGGTGGCGACCCTGGTCGCCCTGCGCGCGCTCGGGGTGGACCGCGGCGCCCGCCTCGCGGCGCCCTTCTTGGTGCTGACGCCGGCGGCGGTGTTCCTGGCAGTGTCGGCGGACGCGGTGTTCACCGCACTCGGCGCATGGGGGCTCGCTGCCCTCGCTCTGTCGGCGACGTCGCCCTCCCGCGGGCGCCTCATCGGCTGGGGCGTCGTGGCGGGCCTGCTGCTGGGCTGGTGCGTGATGAGCTCCTACGGCCTGCCGCTGCTCGGCCTGCCCGCGCTGGCGGTGCTGTTCCTCGCCCGCTCGTGGTGGCCGCTGCCGGTCGCGGCGGGCGCCGCGCTGGTGGTGGTGCTGGGCTTCGCCGTCCTCGGCTTCGCGTGGTGGGAGGCCTACCCGGTGCTCGTCGAGCGCTACTGGGACGGCATCGCCTCGACCCGGCCGGCGGCGTACTGGATGTGGGGCAACCTCGGGGCGCTGCTCGTGTCGGGCGGGCCCCTGCTCGGCGCCGGCCTGGCCGTGGCGGCGCGTCGCCACGAGGGCGAGGCGCGCACGCTCGCGGTCCTGGCGCTCGCCGGTGCGGCCGCGGTCGCAGTGGCCGACCTGAGCCGGATGTCGAAGGCCGAGGTCGAGCGGATCTGGCTGCCCTTCGTGCCGTGGCTGACCCTGTCCCTGGCGCTGCTGCCGGGCGGCTGGCGGCGCTGGGGGCTGGGGCTGCAGGTGCTCACCGCGCTGGTGGTGCAGCACCTGCTCTACACGACCTGGTGACGTCTCAGGCCCGCAGCGGCGCGGTGGCGAAGTCGGCGAGCCCGTCGTGCGGGTCGACCGAGGCGGTGAAGCCCAGCTCCGCCGTGGCGAGCGCGGGCGAGGCCACCACGTGGCGTACGTCGCCGACGCGGAAGCCGCCGGTCACCTGCGGGGCGATGTCGCGCCCCGTGCCCTCGGCGACGCGGGTCGCGACGTCGAGGATGGTGACGGGCGTGCCGGAGCAGACGTTGTAGGCGGCGTAGCGCGGCACCGACTCGGCGACGACCTGCTCGAGCGCGGCGACGTTGGCGCGCGCCACGTCGTCGACGTGGACGAAGTCGCGCACCTGTCCGCCGTCCTCGAAGACCTGCGGCCGCTCGCCCCGCTCGAGCGAGGAGCGGAACATCGCCGCGACCCCGGAGTAGGGGGTGTCGCGCGGCATGCCCGGGCCGTAGACGTTGTGGTAGCGCAGGGCCACCGCGCCGGCGCCGGCCTGACGCACCCACGACGAGGTGTAGTGCTCCTGGGCGAGCTTGCTCGCGGCATAGCTGCTGCGCGGGTCGAGGCGGGCGTCCTCGGGGACCAGCGACCACGCGAGCGGCTCCGCGCAGACGGGGCAGTGGTTGTCGAAGTCGCCACCCTCGAGCGTCGCGAGGTCCCGCGGCGGCGGCTGCTGATCGCCGTGGATCGGGCAGGTGTAGCGCCCCTCGCCGTAGACCACCATCGACGAGGCCAGCACCAGCCGGTCGACGTCGGACTCGTGCATCGCTGCCAGCAGCGCGGCCGTGCCGAGGTCGTTGTGGGAGGCGTACGCCGGCAGGTCGCCGACGCGGACGCCGGCCCCGACCAGCGCGGCCTGATGGCAGACGACGTCGACGCCGCGCAGCAGCTCCGCCCACTCCGGCGACCCCGCCTCGCGCACGTCGAGCTGGTGGACGCCGTCGGGCGGGGTGCTGCTCCCGTGCGCGCTGTCCAGCATCAGGTCGACGCCGACGACCTCGTGCCCGTCCGCGGTGAGCGCGCGGTCGATCGCGCCGCCGATGAAGCCGGCCGCGCCGGTGAGCAGGACCCTCATGCGCCCGGCACCTCGTAGGTGAGGCTCACGCCGTCCGCCCACGTCGCGCAGGTGCAGCCCTCCGGGTCGGGGAGGGCCTCGATGGCACCGGTGAGCAGCCCGGTGAGGCGCTCGAGGTTCTGGCGGAAGAGCGCGAAGACCTGCTCCTGGCCGACGCCCTCACCCGACTCGGCGCCGGCGTCCATGTCGGTGACCAGCGCGAGGGAGGCGTAGCACTGACCCATCTCGCGGGCGAGCGCCGCCTCGGGGGCGCCGGTCATGTTGATCAGGTCCCAGCCCTGGTCGGCGTAGTGGCGCGACTCCGCGCGGGTCGAGAAGCGCGGCCCCTCGACGACGACCATGGTGCCGCCGGCGCGCACGTCCGCGTCGGCGCCGGCCAGCGCCGCGGAGACGCCCGGGCAGTAGGGGTCGGCGAAGGGCAGGTGCACCGCACCGGACTCGACGAACGACCCGATGCGGCGGTGCGTGCGGTCGACGAGCTGGTCGGGCACGACGAGGTCGCCCGGCGCTACCGTGTCGCGGAGCCCGCCGACGGCGCACGGCGCCAGCACCTGGCGTACGCCCAGGGAGCGCAGCGCCCACGCGTTGGCGCGGTAGGGGATGGCGTGCGGCGGGTGGTCGTGGTGGCGGCCGTGCCGGGGGAGGAACGCGACCCGGCGCCCGGCCACCTCGGCGATCCCGATCGGCGCGGACGGCTCGCCGTACGGCGTCTCGACCACGTGCTCGGTCGGGTCGGGGAGGAAGGAGTAGAAGCCGGAGCCGCCGATCACGGCGACGTCGGCGCGGGGGGAGTCGGTCACCACCCGAAACTAGCGGACCCCTGGACGACCCCCGCACGTCATACGAACCCGCACCGATCGGTGCGGGTTCGTATGACGCAGAGGAGGGGTTCGGTCAGTCGTCGGAGGCCGAGGACCCTTCCTTCGTCTTGATCAGGTCCATGACCGTCGAGTCGGCCAGGGTCGTCACGTCGCCGACCTCGCGGTGCTCGGCGACGTCCTTGAGCAGGCGGCGCATGATCTTGCCGGAGCGGGTCTTGGGCAGCTCGGGCACGACCATGATCTGGCGCGGCTTGGCGATCGCGCCGATCTCCTTCGCGACGTGGCTGCGCAGCTCCTCGACGATGTCCTCGCCACCGTCACCCGCGGAGTCGCGGAGGATGACGAAGGCGCACACCGCCTGGCCGGTCGTCTCGTCGGCGGCGCCGACCACGGCCGCCTCGGCGACCTTCGGGTGCGACACCAGGGCCGACTCGATCTCGGTCGTGGAGAGGCGGTGGCCGGAGACGTTCATGACGTCGTCGACGCGGCCGAGCAGCCAGATGTCGCCGTCGTCGTCGAGCTTGGCGCCGTCGCCGGCGAAGTAGAGGCCCTCCCAGCGCGACCAGTAGGTGTCCTTGAAGCGCTGGTCGTCGCCCCAGATCGTGCGGAGCATGGCGGGCCACGGCTCGCGGATCACGAGGTAGCCGCCGTTGCCGTTGCCGACCGGCTCCGCCTCGTCGTTGACCACGTCGACGGAGATGCCCGGCAGCGCCTTCATCGCCGAGCCGGGCTTGCCGGCGGTCACGCCGGGCAGCGGGCTGATCATGATCTGGCCCGTCTCGGTCTGCCACCAGGTGTCGACGATCGGGCAGCGGTCGCCGCCGATGACCTCGCGGTACCAGACGTAGGCCTCGGGGTTGATCGACTCGCCGACCGAGCCGAGCAGCCGCAGCGAGGTGAGGTCGTAGCCGTCGGGGATCTCGCGGCCCTGCTTCATGAAGGTCCGGATCGCGGTGGGGGCGGTGTAGAAGATCGTGACCTTCAGGTCCTGGATGATCTGCCACCAGCGGCCCTTCTCGGGCGTGCCTTCGTACATCACCTGCGTCGCACCGTTGGCGAGCGGGCCGTAGACCATGTAGGAGTGGCCGGTCACCCAGCCGACGTCGGCGGTGCACCAGTAGACGTCGGTCTCGGGCTTGAGGTCGAAGACCTCCCAGTGCGTGAACGACGTGCCGGTGAGGTAGCCGCCGGTGGTGTGCAGGATGCCCTTGGGCTTGCCGGTCGTGCCGGAGGTGTACATGACGTAGAGCGGGTGCTCGGAGTCGTGCATCTCCGGCTCGTGCTCGGCCGAGGCGCCGTCGACGGCGTCGTGCCACCACACGTCGCGCTCGTCGTGCCAGGCGACGTCCTGGCCCGTACGCCGTACGACCAGGACGTGGCGCACGAGGTCGCCGGTCTTCTCGACGGCCTCGTCGACGGCCGGCTTGAGCGCGCTGGCCGCACCGCGGCGGTAGCCGCCGTCGGAGGTGATCACGACGTGCGCCTCGCAGTCGGTGATGCGCGAGGCGAGGGCGTCGGCGGAGAAGCCGCCGAACACGACGGTGTGGGGAGCACCGAGGCGGGCGCAGGCGAGCATCGCGACGACGACCTCGGGGATCATCGGCATGTAGATCGCGACGCGGTCGCCCTTCTTCACGCCGAGCTCGGTCAGCGCGTTGGCGGCGCGGGACACGTCGTCCTTGAGCTGGGAGTAGGTGATGTCGCGGGTGTCGTCGTCCGGCTCGCCCACCCAGTGGATCGCGACCTTGTCGCCGTTGCCGGCCTCGACGTGGCGGTCCACGCAGTTGACGGAGGCGTTGAGGGTGCCGCCGACGAACCACTTCGCGAACGGCGGGTTCGACCAGTCGAGGACCTGGTCCCACTTCCGGCCCCAGTCGAGCCGCTCGGCGGCGTCGGCCCAGAAGGACTCCCGGTCGGAGTCGGCGCGGGCGTAGGCCTCCTCCTTGACGTTGGCGTCGGCGGCCAGGGCGGCCGGCGGCTCGAACCGCCGGTCCTCGCGGGACAGGTTGGAGAGGGTCTCACTGCTCATCTGCGATCTCCCGTTGTGCGTGATTGTCGTCACGTGAACCTACTGCGCCCGGCCCTGCGATCGACAGGTCCGGTCCCCTGGAGCGCGACGGGCGGTCAGGGGCGTGCGGTGGACGGGCTTCGGGACTCGCTCAGAGGTCCGAGGAGACCACGGTGGTGCCCGCCTCGTCCGTCACCAGCACCTGGGTGACGTCCTCGCGCAGGCTCGCGGACTGGAGGAAGCAGGTCATCCGCGACGAGCCGACCCCCAGGAACTCGCCGGCCGGCACCAACGTGCCGTCGTCGGTGCGGAACGAGGCGCGGAAGGTCTCGCCCTCGGTGAAGCCGGCCGCGACGATCCGCAGCTCGACGCCCCACGTGTGGGCCACGAGGTCGGCGCTCTCGATGCTCACGGGGTCGCCCGGCGCCACGCGCATCGAGATGGCCTCGGTCGGCACCGCGGCGGGCTCGGGCGCGGTCGCCCGTCCGACGGCGCCACCTACCCCGAGCGCCACCACCACGGCAGCGGCGGCGGCCAGGACGCGGATGGGTGCAGGCCGCAGGCGGACGACCTCGTCGCCCTCCCGGACGGCGGCCCGCTCGGCGCGCTCGCGGGACACGGCCTGCCAGATGTCGTCGCCGAGGCCGGGCGGGGGTGCGGGCACCTCGCCGAAGGCGTCGGCGTCCACCGCGTCGAGCCGTCGCACGACGGGGAGCAGGTCGTCGAGGTCGGCGCGGCACGCGCGGCAGCCGTCCAGGTGCGCGCGCACCCGGGCGGCCTGGTCCTCGGCCAGGTGGCCCAGGGCGTAGGAGCCCAGCAGCTCCCGCAGCTCGCGGTGACCCTCGTCGGAGACGCTCACAGGCTCACTCCCATCTCATCCATCGCGGCCCGCAGGGCTCGCATCGCGTAGAAGACCCGGCTGCGCAGGGTGCCGACCGGGATGGCCATCTCCGTCGCCACCTCGTCGTAGGGACGTCCGCGCAGGTGGGTCTGCACGAGTGCCTCCCGGTGGTGGGGGGCGAGCCGGCGCAGGCCCTCCTCGACCAGCCAGCCGTCGAGCACGGCGTCGGCCTGGTCGCTGATCGACCCGGCGGCCGCCTCCACCGTGGGCGGCTCGGCGAGCTGGCTGTGCCAGGGCCGGACCGCGGCGGCGCGCACGTGGTCGATCATCGTGTTGCGGGCGATGCCGTAGAGCCAGACCCGCAGCGACGCCACCTCCGGGTCGTAGCGCTCGGAGTGGCGCCACGCCTTGACGAACGTCTCCTGGGTGACGTCCTGGGCGGCCATCGGGTCACCCAGCCCCCGCAGGGCGAAGCGGTAGACCTCGGCGCCGTGCAGCCGGTAGGCCGCCGTCACACCGTCCTCGTCCGCCAGGGACGGGACCGCTCCGTCGGGGTCGCTCACGCCGTCCAGTCTGCCGGTCACACCTGTGCGTACGGCGCCGGGTGCGGCGGCGTTCATCGCAGTCCGGATGAGCGACCGGTGAACGCGACCGGGCCCGGCGCCGTATCCACCGATGTCGACCCGCACGAGCGGGGCCGACCAGAGGCGGAGCACGACACACATCCGCCGGACGACGACCAGAAGGGCAGACAGTGATGTCAGCACTGAGGACAACGACGACGCGAGCGACCACGGGAGTGGCCGCCACCGCGCTCGCGCTCGCAGCATTCGCGGTGGCTCCGGCCAGCGCGGCCGGGACCGCGAACGCATCCACGACGAACGCCACGCAGGCGCAGGCGCAGGCACCGGCCGCGAAGGCCGCCAAGGCCCAGCGCGTCTTCAAGGTGCGCACCGAGAAGCAGCTGCGCACCGCGGTGCGCAAGGCCAACAAGAGCAAGGGCAAGGACCGCATCGTCCTGCTGAGGTCCATCAGGTTCGCCAAGGGCAGGGGCGCCCAGGGCGGCGCCGGCCGAGGTGACCTCGACGTCCGCGGCAGCCTGGTCGTGATGGGCCGCGGCAAGACGATCAACGCCCGCGGTGTCGACCGCGTCTTCGACGTGCGCGGCGACAGCCGGCTGGTCGTCAAGCGGCTCTACCTGCGCAACGGCGCACCCGCGGAGACCGAGAGCGGCGGGCTGGTCCGCAGTCGCGGCGAGGTCGAGATCAGGAAGTCCCACCTGCTCAACTCCGCCGTCACCGGCGGGGGCGCCTCGGGCGGTGCCGTGATGAACGACGGCGGCATGCTCCGCATCGTCGACAGCCGCGTGCGCGGCAACGAGGCCGAGCGCGCCGGCGGCGGCATCGAGGCGGTCGGTGGCACCACGGTCGTCGTACGCAGCCGCCTGACCGGCAACGACACCGGAGCCGTCCCCGGCAACGGCGGCGCCGTGCACCTCACCGGCACCGGCGACGTACGCGTCAAGGCGAGCCTCGTGGCCAACAACTCCGCGAGCGCCGAGGGTGGCGGCCTGTGGAACTCCGCCACGGGACGCTTCACGGTCGATCGCACCACGGTGCGCGACAACGAGGCGGCTGGTGCCGCTGCCGACCAGGGCGGTGGTGGCCTCTACAACGATGGCGGCACGCTGACGGTCAGCGGCAGCACGATCTCCGGCAACGCCGCGACCGGCGCTGCGGGCTCGGGCGGCGGGGTGCTGAACAACCTCGGCACGCTGGCCATCGCCAGCACCGACGTGCTGTCCAACACCGCGCCCCGCGCGGGCGGCGGCATCGAGGCCAACGTCGGCACGACGACCGTGACCGGCTCGACCCTGCAGTCCAACAGCACCGGCGCCGCGCCCGGCAACGGTGGCGGCCTGCACCTCACCGGCGCCGGCACGGTCGTCGTCGACACCACCCAGGTGCTCGACAACACGGCCGTAGAGGGCGGCGGGCTGTGGAACGCGGCGACCGGCAAGCTGACCGTCACCCGCTCCAAGATCTCGCGCAACGCCGCCTCGGGTGCCGCTGCCGACCAGGGTGGTGGCGGCGTCTACTCCGACGGCAACACGTCCATCACCGGCACCACGATCAGCGCCAACAAGGCGACCGGCGCCGCCGGCTCGGGCGGTGGGGTGCTCAACAACCTCGGCACCCTGTCGGTCGACGGCAGCACCGTGTCCGCCAACACCGCGAACCGCGCGGGAGGCGGCATCGAGGCAAACGTCGGCACCACGACCGTCGCCCGCACCCTGCTCCAGGGCAACGACGCCGGCACCGCGCCCGGCAACGGCGGCGGCCTGCACCTCACCGGTTCCGGCGACGTCACCGTCTCGCAGAGCAAGGTCTACGAGAACACGGCCGTCGAGGGTGGCGGCCTGTGGAACTCCGCGACCGGCACCATGACCGTCAGCGACACCCACCTGCGCGCGAACACCGCCAGCGGTGCCGCGGCCGACCAGGGCGGCGGCGCGATCTACAACGACGGCGGCGAGCTGGTCGTCACCGGTTCGATGGTCGAGGCCAACAAGGCGACCGGTGCAGCCGGCTCCGGCGGCGGCGTGCTGTCGCTCAACGGGTCGCTGGACGTGGCGTGGACCAACCTCAACGGCAACACCGCGCCCCGCGCCGGTGGCGCCGTCGAGGTCAACGGCGGGTCGGCCGACCTGTCCAACGTCAACGCCGCGGACAACACCACCGGTGCCGCGCCCGGCAACGGCGGTGCCCTGCACATCACCGGCGCCGGCACCGTCACCTGGGCCGTCGGCTCGGTGACGGGCAACGGCGCCGCGAACGAGGGCGGCGGCCTGTGGAACTCCGCCACGGGCACGTTCACGGCCACGGGGATCACCTTCGACGACAACAGCTCGCCCGAGGGTCCCGACGCCTACAACGACGGCGGCCTGATGAGCGTCAACGGCGCCGTCATCCTCCCGGGCACGGGCATCTGACCGCTCGCACCACCCGTACGACGACAACGCCGACGCCCCGGGGACGGATGGTCCCCGGGGCGTCGGCGTGCGTGCGGTGCGGTGGTGCGGATCAGTGGTGCGTCGCGCCCTCGGCGCCGGCACCGGTCAGGGCGCGGACCTCCAGCTCGGTGAAGCGCTCCTCCGCGGAGGGCTCCTTGCTGGTGATCGTGCCGATGTAGCCGAGCAGGAAGCCCAGCGGGATCGAGACGATGCCCGGGTTGTTGAGCGGGAAGAACGCGAAGTCCGCGTCGGGGAACATCGAGGTCGGCAGGCTCGACATGACGGGCGAGAGCAGCACCAGGCCGACGGCGGAGATGAGGCCGCCGTAGATGCTCCACGTGGCGCCACGGGTGTTGAAGCGTCGCCAGAACATGTTGTAGATGATCGCCGGCAGGTTCGCCGACGCCGCCACCGCGAAGGCCAGGGCCACGAGGAAGGCGATGTTGAGGCGCTGGGCCGGGATGGACAGCACGATCGCGATGGCGCCGATCGCGAAGGCGGCGATGCGGGCGACCCGCACCTCGTCCTTCTCGCTGACCTCCTGGTCCTTCTTGAGCACGCCCTTGTAGAGGTCGTGCGCCACCGACGACGAGCTGGCCAGGGTCAGGCCGGCCACCACCGCGAGGATGGTCGCGAAGGCGACGGCCGCGATGAGCGCCAGCAGGACGGCGCCCCCCGTGGAGCCAGCGCCACCACCGACCGCCTCGGCGAGGAGCGGTGAGGCCAGGTTCTGGTTGCCGCCCACGGCCGGGTCGACGGCCTCGCGGTCCAGCAGCGCCGCGGCACCGAAGCCGAGCACCAGCGTCATCAGGTAGAACGCGCCGATCAGGCCGATCGCCCACAGCACCGACTTGCGGGCGTCACGGGCGGTCGGGACGGTGTAGAAGCGGATCAGGATGTGCGGCAGGCCCGCGGTGCCGAGCACCAGGGCCAGGCCGAGGGAGAGGAAGTCGATCTGCGACGTCAGCGTGCTGCCGTACTGCAGTCCGGGCTGGAGGAAAGCATCGCCCTTGCCGGAGTTCTCGGCGGCGGCGCCGAGCAGCGAGGACAGGTTGAAGTCGAACTTCGCGAGCACCAGCACCACGATCAGCGCCGAGCCGAGCATCAGCAGCACGGCCTTGGTGATCTGGACGTAGGTCGTGCCCTTCATGCCGCCGACGACGACGTAGAAGATCATCAGGACGCCGACACCGACGATGGTGATGTTCTTGATCGCCTCGCTGTCCACGCCGAGGAGCAGCGCGACGAGCGTTCCGGCGCCGACCATCTGGGCCAGCAGGTAGAAGATCGAGACGACCACGGTCGACACGGACGCCGCCGTGCGCACCTTGCGCTGGTTCATCCGGAAGGCGAGCTGGTCGGCCATCGTGTAGCGACCGGCGTTGCGGAGCATCTCGGCCACCAGCAGCAGGGCGACGAGCCACGCGACGAGGAAGCCGATGGAGTAGAGGAAGCCGTCGTAGCCGTAGACCGCGATGGCGCCCGAGATCCCGAGGAACGAGGCGGCCGACATGTAGTCGCCGCCGATCGCGAGACCGTTCTGGAAGCCGGAGAAGGACCGGCCCCCGGAGTAGAAGTCGGTGGCTGTCTTGGTCTGGCGGCTGGCCCAGAAGGTGATGCCGACCGTCAGCGCGACGACCGACAGGAACAGGAACGTGGTGAGGAACTGGTCGCTCATGCCTGGCCCCGCTTCCCGGTGGTGCCGGCCTGGTCGCGGTAGGACTGCTCGAGGTTGCGCGCCAGCGGGTCGAGCTTGGCGTTGGAGTACCGGCTGTACATGAACGCCAGCCCGAAGGTCGTGACGAACTGGAGCAGCCCGAAGACCAGGGCCACGTTGATGTTGCCCACGACCTGGACGGCCATGAAGTCGCCGGCCCAGTTCGACATGAAGACGTAGAGCAGGTACCAGGCCAGGAAGGCCACGGTGGCCGGGATGACGAAGCCGCGGTAGCGCTTCCTCAGCTCGGTGAACTCACGTGATTCGTGGAGCCGGTCGTAGACCGGATCGTGGCGCGCTGCCTGGTCGGGTGCCTCGGTGGTCACGGCTTGGTCCTCTCGCACGGGGGTCGCGGCCACGCTCTGTGACCGCGATCACCGTGGCAGCCGTCACATCGGCGTGGCAGAGGCGCGGGCGGCTCGGTCGGTCGATGGCGCTCGCCGAGCGGTGAGCGGCGGGTGAGGTACGACGAGCGGTCGGGGTGCGAGTCTTCGCCTGTGACCGACATCGACCCGGGCCTGCGCCGCGACGGCGTACGCCTCCTCGCCTCCGCCTGGGTGCTGCTGACCTTGGCCGTGCTCGCCGTGGGCTGGCTGCTCACCGGACCGTTGGAGTCGGTGGTGGACCCGTGGGACGACCGCGTCGCGGTGGGGATCGAGGAGCGGCGGACCCCTGCCCTCGACGTCGCCGCCGCTGCCGGCAGCCACGTCGCCGACACCGTGGTGGGGATCGCGCTGGCCGTCGTCATCGCGCTCGTGGCCTGGCGGTGGCAGGGATCGCGACGTCCGCTCGTCTACTACGGCGTGCTCGTGGTCGGCACCCTGGCGCTCTACCTCGTGGCCACGTGGTTCATCACCCGCGACCGCCCGCCGGTCGAGATCCTCGACCCGGGCCTCATGCCCGACCACAGCTTCCCGTCCGGGCACGTCGCCACCTCGGTCGTGGTCTACGTCGCCCTCGCCGTCCACCTCTCCCGCACCGTGGCGGGCGGGAGCCGCTGGGTGTGGCCGTTGTACGCCGTCCCGCTCGTCGTCGCCGCCAGCCGGCTCTACCAGGGCGCGCACCACCCCACGGACGTGCTGACCAGCCTGGTCGTCGCCCCGCTGTGGGTCGCGGTCGTCGCCCACGTGGTGCTGCCGAGGCGCCTTTCCGCGCAGTGACAAGGTGGGGTGCATGACCTCTCGCACAGCTGACCCCGTCGTCGTCGTGACCGGTGCCAACGGCCTGGTCGGCAGCCACGTGGTGGCCGCCCTGGCCGAGCGGGGTGCCACCGTGCGCGCCGTCGTGCGCCGGGTCGGCACCGCGCCGGGCGCTCCGGGCGTCGAGGAGCACGTCGGCGACTTCGCCGACCCGGCCTTCGCCGACTCCGTGGTCGCGGGTGCCGACGCCCTCGTCACCACCGTCCACCCGCTCGGCTCCGGCGCCGAGGACCAGCGCCGCGTCGGCCTCGACGGCACGCTCGTGATCGCCGAGGCCGCGGTCGCCGCCGCCGTACCCCTGCTGGTGCACGTCTCCACGGCCGGTGTCTACGACCGCAGCCCCGGGGTCGGGGACATCGACGAGGACGGTGCGCTGGTGCCGGACGGCTCGTCGGCGTACGGCGTGATCAAGCGCGACACCGACGCCGCCCTCGAGCGGACGGCCGGCATCACCCGCGTGCTGCTGCGCCCGCCCGCGATCCTCGGCCCGGGTGGGTCGTCGGTGTGGAACGCCATCCGCCCGCGCGACATCGCGGCCGACCCGGCCGAGCAGCACGCCGTCCCCGACGCGACCTTCGCCTGGGTGCACGTGGACGACCTGGCGGCCGTCGCCGCCGACCTCGCCACGGGAGCCATCCCTGCCGGGTCCGACGCGGCGAGCGGGCCGGTCGCCGGTGGCTGCACCCCGGTCAACGTCGCCGGCGGTCCGGCGACGCAGCGCGACTACCTCGGCGCCGTGGCGTCCGCCCTCGGGCTCGAGCCGACGTGGGACGACGAGCCGGCGTGGACCGGCCAGATCCGCGCCGACCGGGCGCGCGGCTGGGGCTGGTCGCCGCAGGTGTCCCTCGAGGACGCGCTCGCCGAGCTGAGGGCGGGGTTGCGGGAGTCCTAGGTCGCCTGCCGGACCATCCACCGCTCCGGCTCCGACAGCGGCGTGAAGCCGTGGGCCGCATAGACCGTGTGCGCGTCGTACGTCGACAGCAGGGTGCGCCGCACACCCAGGTCGTCCAGCTGCTCGGCGGCCATCGTCACCAGCCGCCCGCCCAGGCCGCGACCGCGGTGGTCGCGGTCGACGTACACGTCACACAGCCAGGCGAAGTTCGCGTGGTCGGTGACCACCCGGGCGTACGCCACCTGGGTGCCGTCGGCGAACGCACCGAAGTTCAGCGAGTGCGCCGCGGCGCGGTCGACGTTGTCGCGGGTGCGGCCGAGCGCCCAGTAGGCGTCGGTGCTGAGCCAGTGGTGGACGAGGTCGAGGTCCATCGCGTCGGGGCCGGTGCGGATCTCGTAGCCGTCGGTCATGGGGATGATCATGACTGCCCGGACGTACGCCGCGTCGGGTGCGGCCGCCGCAACGTGTCGGGCAGCAGCCGGGCACCCGCCCCGCGCTCGGCGTGCACGTCGTCGGGGTTGGAGAAGGCGCAGCTGCGCAGGCTCAGGCAGCCGCAGCCGATGCAGCCGTCGAGCCCGCCCTTCAGCCGCTGGAGCGCGGCGATCTGCTCGTCGAGGCGGCGGCCCCAGTGGCGCGAGATGCCCTGCCAGTCGGCCTTGGTGGGGGTGCGGTTGCCAGGCAGGCGGGCCAGCTCCACGCGGATCTCCTCGATGCTCAGCCCGACGTTGGAGGCGGCGCGGATGAAGGCCAGGCGACGGAGCACGTTGCGCTCGAACTGGCGCTGCCCGCCGGCCGAGCGGTGTGCCTCGACGAGTCCCTCGGCCTCGTAGTAGCGGATCGCCGAGGCCGCGAAGCCGCTCCGCCGGGAGATCTCGCCCATCGGCAGCAGGTCTCGACCGTTCATCAGTTGCCCCTTGAACTCAAGTTCACTTCAACTTGAACGATGGTGCCATGGACATCGGGATGACGACAAGGGTGGCTCTGGTCACCGGGGGATCGGCCGGTCTGGGACTGGCCCTGGGCAGGGCGCTCGCGGAGCGGGGATGGGACGTGGTCACCGACGGGCGGAGCGAGGAGAAGTTCAAGGCGGCCGAGCTGCCGGGGGAGGTGTCGGTGGTGGTCGGCGACCTGACCGACGCCGACCACCGGGACCGCCTGGTCGCCGAGGTGGCGGAGAGGGGCCGGCTCGACCTCCTGGTCCACAACGCCAGCACGCTCGGTCCGCTGCCGATGCGACCGCTCGCCGAGGTCGACGTGGCCGACCTGCAGCACGTCTGGCGCACCAACATCGGCGGCCCGCTGGTCCTCACCTCCGCCCTCCTGCCGTGGCTGGGGGCAGCGGACGGCGTACTGCTCTCGATCAGCTCCGACGCGGCGGTCCACCACTACGAGACCTGGGGTCTCTACGGCGCGAGCAAGGCCGCGCTCGACCACGTGACGCTGACCTACGGCGCAGAGACCGGCCTGACGGCGTACGCCGTCGACCCCGGCGACATGCGCACCGCGATGCACCAGGACGCCTTCCCGGGCGAGGACATCTCCGACCGCCCGCTGCCGGAGTCGGTCGTCCCGCGGCTGCTCGACCTGCTCGAGACCAGGCCCGCGTCCGGCCGCTACCGGGCGGAGGACCTGGGATGACCCTGCTCGACGAGACACCCCGCACCCGGTTCACCGCCGCGACCTTCGCGCCCGAGCCGGCCGAGGCGCGGGGGCTCGCGCGCGACGAGGTCCGCCTGCTCGTCGCGACGCCCGACGGCCTGTCCCACGGGCACTTCCGCGAGCTGCCGGACCACCTGCGCCCCGGCGACGTGCTGGTCGTCAACACCTCGGCCACCGTGCCGGCCGAGGTCGACGCGGTCCTCGACGGGAGGCCGGTCGTGCTGCACGTCGCCCACCGCCTCGACGACGGCGACCGCGTCGTCGAGCTGCGTACGTCGCTCGTTGCCGCCCGCGCCATCCTCGACGCCGACGTCGGTGACCGCCTCCGGGTCGGCGCCGTCGACCTGACGCTCCGCGAGCCGTGGCCCGGCGGGGCGTCGTCGCCGACCGGTGAGGGCAACCGGCTCTGGCGCGCCTCGGTCCGTGGCGACCTCGACCGCCAGCTCGCCTGGAACGGACGCCCGATCGCGTACGGCTACCTCGACCGCCGCTACCCGCTCACCGACTACCAGACCGTCTTCGGCACCCGGCCCGGCAGCGCGGAGATGGCGAGCGCGGGGCGACCCTTCACCCACGAGCTGGTCACCCGGCTGGTCACCGCGGGGGTCCAGCTCGCACCGGTCACCCTGCACACGGGCGTCTCGTCGCAGGAGGCCGGCGAGGCGCCGGGGCCGGAGTGGTTCGAGGTCCCGGAGCCGAGCGCCCGCACGATCGACGCCGCCCGGGACCACGGCGGACGGGTCGTCGCCGTCGGCACCACCGCCACCCGCGCGGTCGAGTCAGCGGTCGTCGACGGCCGCGTGGAGGCGGCGTCCGGCTGGACCTCGCGGGTCGTCACGCCGGCCCACCCGCCCCGCGTGGTGGACGGCCTGGTCACCGGCTGGCACGACCCGATGGCCTCGCACCTGCTGCTCGTCGAGGCCGTCGCGGGCGCCGCGCTCACGCAGGCGGCGTACGACGCCGCGGTGGCCGGCGGCTACCTGTGGCACGAGTTCGGCGACGCCGCGCTGCTCCTGCGCAGGTGAGCGCAGGTCCACGAAAGCCCATTTCGGGACCAGATGGCGTACGCTGGTGGTTGTTGAAGGGATGGTCTCCGGATCGTCCTGGCCGCTCACGATGTGCGGCTCGTGTTCTTACTCCTGGTTTTCGGTTCGCTGGACTCCATCAGGTGGATGTCTTCAGCAGGTCGCCGGCACACAGCCCGCGAACGAAACAAAGGAAACACATCATGGCTCAGGGCACCGTCAAGTGGTTCAACGCTGACAAGGGCTTCGGCTTCATCGCGCAGGACGGCGGCGGCGAGGACGTGTTCGTCCACTTCTCCGCGATCCAGTCCAACGGCTACAAGTCGCTCGAGGACAACCAGAAGGTCGAGTTCGACCTCGCCCAGGGCCCCAAGGGTCCCCAGGCCGAGAACGTCCGCATCGCCTGACATCTCCTCGAAGAGCCCCGTCCGCCTCGTGCGGCCGGGGCTCTTCGTGCGTCACGGGCCGGCCGGGACCGTGAGGCGGTGAGGTCCGTGAGGTCGTGAGGAGAACGTGACGGTCCTGCCACCGCCGGGCCCACGCGCACGTCACAGTCGCCGACCACGCTGCTGCCATGAGCACGCAGACCCCCACCCGCCGTAGCCGCCGCTGGATCGAGGACTGGCGTCCCGAGGACCCCGACTTCTGGGAGTCGACCGGCCGTCGGGTGGCCCGGCGCAACCTGGTCTGGTCGATCTTCGCCGAGCACCTCGGCTTCTCGGTGTGGCTGATCTGGAGCGTGAGCTCGGCCTTCCTGGTGGCGACCGGCTTCGACTACACGCCGCAGCAGCTCTTCCTGCTGGTGGCGCTGCCCAACCTCGTCGGCTCGCTGCTGCGCCTGCCCTACACCTTCGCGGTGCCCAAGTTCGGCGGTCGCAACTGGACGATGGCGAGCGCGGCGCTGCTGCTCATCCCCACGCTCGGCTTCGCGTACGCCGTGCAACGGCCGGACACGCCGTACTGGGTCTTCTGCCTCATCGCCGCGACCGCGGGCCTGGGCGGCGGCAACTTCGCCAGCTCGATGGCCAACATCAACTTCTTCTACCCCTCGGCCAAGAAGGGCGCCGCGCTGGGCCTCAACGCCGCCGGCGGCAACCTCGGCGTCTCGCTGATCCAGCTCTTCCTGCCGGTCATCGTGGGCGGCGCCGGGATCTTCGGCCTGGTCAAGGCCTCCGAGGGCGGGATCGACCTGCAGCGCGCGGCCTGGGTCTACGCCGGGCTCGCGGTCGTCGCGACGCTCGCGGCGTACTTCTTCATGGACAACCTGGCGACCGCGAAGTCCTCGCCCCGCGAGCAGATGCAGGTCGTGCGCAAGCGGCAGACGTGGATCATGGCGTTCCTCTACATCGGCACCTTCGGGTCCTTCATCGGCTACTCCGCCGCCATGCCGCTGCTCATCAAGCTCAACTTCTGGGTGCCGGAGCCGGCGCCGCTGGGCACCGGCATCTACTTCGCCTACTTCGCGTTCCTCGGCGCCCTCGTCGGCTCGGCGACTCGGCCGTTCGGCGGCTGGCTGGCCGACCGCCTCGGCGGTGCGAAGGTGACGCTGGGTGCGTTCGCCGCGATGGTCGTCTTCACCCTCGCCGTGCTCTGGACGCTCATGCAGCTGACCCCCAACCCGACCGCGGACCCGGCGATCGCGTCCGCCAACCAGTCGTGGTTCCCGTGGTTCCTGGGCTTCTTCCTCTGCGTCTTCGCCGCGACCGGCATCGGCAACGGCTCGACGTACAAGATGATCCCGGCGATCTGGCGCACCGAGGCCGAGCGCGCCACGCCGGCCGGTACCCCCGAGCGCACCGCCGCCCTGCTGGCCGGCACCAAGCAGGCCTCCGCCGCGATCGGCGTGATCGGCGCCGTGGGCGCCATCGGCGGCTTCCTGATCCCGATGGCCTTCAGCGCACCGTGGGTGGCCGACCCGATGTCCGCCACCAAGGGCGCCTTCCTGGTCTTCACCGTCTTCTACGTCGTCTGCGGTGCGGTCACCTGGGCGGTCTACCTGCGCCGTCCCGCCGAGGTCCGGGCCCAGAGCCTGGCCGGCGCCGGCATCTGAGCGGAGTGACTTCGTGGCGACCGAGACCCACTGCCCCTACTGCTCCCTGCAGTGCGGGATGCGGCTCACCGGCCGGCGCGTGCCGGAGGTGTCGGCGTGGGAGGAGTTCCCCGTCAACGCCGGCGCGCTGTGCCGCAAGGGCTGGGCCGCGGCCGGGTTGTACGGCGGTCGCGAGCGCCTCACCTCGCCCCTCGTCCGGGACCGGGTGACGGGGGAGTGGACGGCGGTGTCGTGGGACGACGCGCTCGACCGGGTCGCTGCGGGGCTCCGCGGCGCGCAGGCGGAGAAGGGCCCGGACGGGGTCGCCGTCTTCGGTGGCGGCGGGCTCACCAACGAGAAGGCGTACGCCCTCGGCAAGCTGGCCCGCGTCGCGCTCGGCACCTCGCAGATCGACTACAACGGCCGCTGGTGCATGTCGTCGGCCGCGTCGGCGGGGATCCGCGCCTTCGGCCTCGACCGCGGCCTGCCCTTCCCGCTGGCCGACGTCGAGGAGACCGACGTGCTGGTGCTCGTCGGGTCCAACCTCGCCGAGACCATGCCGCCGGCCGCGCGCCACCTCGACCGGCTCCGCGCCCGCGGCGGTCGCGTCGTCGTCATCGACCCGAGGCGTACGCCGACCGCGGACCGTGCCGACCTCGTCCTCCAGCCGGTGCCCGGCACGGACCTCGCGCTCGCCCTCGGCCTGCTGCACCTGCTCGTCGCCGCCGGTGCGGTGGACGAGGACTACCTCGCCGCCCGCACGACCGGCTGGACGGAGGTCGAGGAGTCGGTCGCGCCGTGGTGGCCGGAGCGGGTCGAGCGGGTGACCGGCATCGAGGCAGCCGAGGTGCGCGAGCTGGCGGCGGTGCTGGCCGGCTCGCCGCGCGTCATGGTGCTCACCGCCCGCGGCGCGGAGCAGCACTCCACCGGCTCCGACACCGTGCTCGCCTGGATCAACGTGGCGCTGGCCCTCGGGATGGTCGGCAAGCGCGGCGCGGGCTACGGCTGCCTCACCGGGCAGGGCAACGGACAGGGCGGGCGCGAGCACGGGCAGAAGGCCGACCAGCTGCCCGGCTACCGCCGCATCGACGACCCCGCGGCCCGCGCCCACGTCGCCGGCGTGTGGGGCGTCGACCCCGACTCGCTGCCCGGCCCCGGCCGATCGGCGTACGAGCTCCTCGACGCCTGCGGCACCGACGACGGCCCCTCCGCGATGCTGGTCCTCGGCTCCAACATCGTCGTCAGCGCCCCCAACGCCACCCAGGTCACCGCCCGGCTCGAGGCGCTCGACCTCCTGGTGGTGTGCGACGTGGTGATGTCGGAGACCGCCGCGATCGCGGACGTGGTGCTGCCGGTGACGCAGTGGGCCGAGGAGACCGGCACGATGACCAACCTCGAGGGCCGGGTCGTGCTGCGGCAGCAGGCGATCACCCCGCCGTCCGGCGTGCGGTCGGACCTCGAGGTGATCGCAGCGATCGCGGAGCGGCTGGGGTCGACGGCGACCTTCGCGACCGACCCGGAGGAGGTCTTCGCCGAGCTCGGCCGGGCGTCCGCGGGCGGGCCGGCGGACTACTCGACGATCACCTACGACCGGATCCGCGACGAGGGCGGTGTCTTCTGGGGCGGCGAGCGGCTCTTCGCCTCGTCGTTCGCGCACGCCGACGGCCGGGCCCGGATGCTGGCCGTCGAGCACCGGGGTGCGGCAGAGGTCCCGGACGACGACTACCCGGTCCACCTCACGACCGGGCGGGTGCTCGCGCAGTACCAGTCCGGCGCGCAGACCCGGAGGGTCCGCGACCTGCCCGAGGACGGTCCGTTCGTCGAGCTGCACCCGCTGCTCGCCGGCCGGCTGGGCCTCGCCACGGGCGAGGCGGTGCAGGTCTCGACGCGCCGCGGCACGATGACCGCGCCCGCGCGGGTGGTGACGACGATCCGCCCCGACACGGTCTTCGTCCCCTTCCACTGGGTCGGCGCCAACCGGCTGACCAACGACGCGCTCGACCCGGCGTCGCGGATGCCGGAGTTCAAGGTGTGTGCAGCCCGGCTGGCGGCGGTGGGTCGTGGCTGAGCGTGTCGTCGTGGTGGGCGGTGGGATGGCTGCCGTCCGCCTGGCCGAGCAGCTGGTCGGCGCCGACGTACGCCTCACGGTGCTCGCCGACGAGCCGCACGCGCCCTACAACCGGATCCTGCTCTCCGCGGTCCTCGAGGGCACCCACTCCGCCGACGCCCTGACGCTGCGCTCGCCGGAGTGGTTCGCGGCGCAGGGCTTCGACCTGCGGCTCGGCGCGCGGGTGCTCGAGCTCGACCGCGACGCCCGCGAGGTGGTGCTGGTCGACGGGGAACGGATTGCATACGACCGGCTCGTGCTCGCGACCGGAGCGATCCCCACCCTGCCGCCGATCCGCGGCCTGGTGCGCCGCGACGGCACGCTCCACCCGAAGGTGCACCCCTTCCGGAGCCTGGCGGACTGCCGCCGCCTGGACGCTGCCACCCGCCCCGGGCAGCGGGCCGTCGTGGTCGGGGGAGGCCTCCTCGGCCTCCAGGTCGCGCGTGCCCTGTCGGTGCGTGGGGTGCTCACCGAGGTCGTCGAGGGCGCCGACCACCTGCTCGCCGGGCAGGTCGGCGCGGCGGCGGGCGGAGTGCTCGCCCGGGACCTGCGCCGCCTCGGCACCGAGGTCTACACCGGCGCCCGCGCAGTCCGGATGACCGACGACGGCGTCCAGCTCGACAACGGCGCCCTCCTGCCGACCGACCTCGTCGTCCTCACCGCCGGCGGCCGTCCGTCGACCGCGCTGGCACGTCGCGCCGGGCTGATGGTGGGTCGCGGGATCGTCGTCGACAGCACGCTCACGAGCGTCACCGACGACCGCGTCCACGCGATCGGCGACTGCGCGGAGCACCGTCGTCGTACGACCGGATTCGTCCCGCCCGCCTGGGAGCAGGCCGAGGTGCTGGCCCGCGTCCTGCGCGGGGAGGAGGTGGCGTACGACGGCCTGCGCAGCGTCGCGCGGCTGCGCGCCACCGGGCTCGAGGTCGCCGTGCTGGGCGACCCGCGGACCGCCGAGGGCGAGGTCGTCGAGGTGACGAATCCGATCGCGGGCTCGCACCGGCGCCTCGTGGTCCACGGCGGCCGGATCGTCGCGGCAGCGCTGGTCGGCGACCTGTCGCGCGTGGGGCTGATCACCCAGCTCTACGACCGCGGCACCATCCTCGGCCCCGACGAGCCCGGGCAGCTGCTGTTGCCCGATGCCGCCGACGCGCCCGCCCCGCTGCCCGACGAGGCGGAGGTCTGCGCCTGCGCCGGGGTCAGCGCGGGGGAGATCCGGGCGTGCGGGACGGTGGCGGAGTGCGTCGACCGGACCCGCGCGACCACTGGCTGCGGCGGGTGCGCGGACGTCGTACGCCGTCTCGTCGGCGAGGTCGGGCCGGTACGGGTGCCGGTGGGGTGAGAAGGCGCTCTTGACCTCACGTGCACCTGAGGTCCGATCATCGATGCATGACCGGTGTCCAGGAGTTCCGCATCACCCTCACCGTCGAGGACTTCGACGCCGCTGTGCGGCTCTACCGCGACGGCCTCGGCCTGCCACAGCTCGCCAACTGGAGCAGCGATGAGGGACGGGTGCTGCTGCTCGATGCGGGACGCGCCACGCTCGAGCTCTTCGACGAGGCGCAGGCGGCGATGGTCGACGACCTCGAGGTCGGCGCGCGGGTCTCGGGCACGGTCCGGTTCGCCCTCCGGGTCCCGGACGCGGACCAGGCGGCAGCCGCGCTCGTCGGGGCCGGTGCCACGGCGGTCGCGCGCGCGATCGAGACACCCTGGGGCGATCGCAATGCTCGTGTCGCTGCCCCCGACGGCATGCAGCTGACCTTGTTCGCGCTGGGCGAGACCTGACCGGCGGCCGTCACGGCCGTCGGGCTGCGGAACTGTACGAGAACTGTGCGGGTCCACGCCGTGGTCGCGCCCCGGGCCCGACGGGTGCACTGGTGTCACCGAGACCCGACGGGGGTCCGTGACGAAAGGGTCAGCACCATGAGAACCACCATCCGCCGCCTCGGCGTCGTGTCAGCCGCAGCGGCAGCGGCGGTCGCCGTGACCGCCACCAGCGCCAGCGCGCACCACTGCTACGTGCCGATGTACTCCCTCAGCGCCCCGGCGTCGAGCAACTGGTTCGTCATCTCGGCCGAGACGGGGGCCGACCTGATCTTCGGCTACCAGGCCGCGTGCGACGAGGCCGCCGACGCGGGCTACGACGCCCTGCGGGCCGAGGGCATGCCGGTCGGGATCAAGATCTTCGAGAAGATGACGATCGGCGACCCGAAGGGCACCGAGCGGATCCCGACGCCGAACGGCGCGAACGGCAAGGGCCTGGAGTACTTCGGTGCCGGCTCGACGCTCGCCGACGAGATGGTCGAGGCCTGGATCGCCGGGGCCGACGCGCACGACTGCTGAGGGGACCGCGGCTGGCGGGGTGCGTAGCCACAGGCGGGGCTACTCGTTGGTACGAGTGACCCCGTCGCAGGAGAGAAGCCATGCACCGTCACCTCGCCAGCCGCATCACCGCCGCCGTCGCGGGCGTCCTCGCGCTCGCCTCGGTCCCGTACGTCACCTCGCCGGCCGCCGCCGCGGACGCCGTCACCACGACCGACGGCTGCCTGACCAGCGTCCCGGACCCGGGCACGACCGCCCCGGTGGACATCTGCTTCACGCTGTTCCGCCCGGCCGGCGCCACGAAGGACCGACCGGTGCCGATGGTGCTGCACAGCCACGGCTGGGGCGGCAGCCGTACGACGGACCCGGCAGCGTTCGCCTACCTCACCGACGCCGGCTTCGGGGTGCTGAGCTTCGACCAGCGCGGCTTCGGCGAGAGCGGCGGCCGGGCCCACATCGAGAACCCCGACGTCGAGGGCAAGGACGTCCAGAAGATCGTCGACGTCGTCGCCGCGCAGGCGTGGGTTGAGAAGCAGAAGCCCGGAGACCCGGTGCTCGGCGCCATCGGCGGGTCCTACGGCGGCGGCTACCAGTTCGTCGGCGCCTTCAGCGAGCTGCGCGACAAGGGCGCGACGCGCTTCGACGCACTCGTCCCGGAGATCACCTGGTCGAGCCTGACCGAGAGCCTCTTCCCGCAGGGCGTGCCGCGCACGGAGTGGGCCACCGCCCTCACCGCCGCCGCGCTGCCGACCGACGCGCTGCCGCCACTCGTGATCCGCGGCTTCGCCGAGGCGACCGCGACGGGCCACGTGCCGGCGTACCTCCACGACTTCCTCGACCGCAACGGCCCGGAGTGGCACGTGCGGCAGGGGCGCAAGCTCGACATCCCCGTGCTCTTCGGGCAGGGCGCGACCGACAACCTCTTCCCGCTCGACCAGGGCCTGAAGAACTTCCGCCGCGCGCTGACCGACAAGGCCCGCGCGCAGAGCATCCTGGTCGGCTACAACGGCGGGCACACCCTGCCGTCGGTCCTGCCGTTCGGAAGCAACCTCGACGTCCCGCTCGCGACCATCGACGCGTGCTCGCCGATGCTCGGCAGCCCGACCTTCGAAGACCTCGGCCTGCGCTTCCTCACGCAGAACCTGCAGGGCGTGAAGACCGGCCTGAAGGGCCTCGGCCAGCTGCACCTCACCACGGCCGCCGGCGACCGCTGCGTCACCGTCCCGGCCTCCGCGCCCACCACGCCGGTGGAGCTCGGTGAGGTCGTCAGCACTGTCGGTGTCGGCGCTCCGATCGCCTACCCGATCGCGCAGGGCCCGCTCACCATCGCGGGCTCCTCGAAGCTCGACGCCACCCTCACCACGCTCGGCCTCGACAACCGCGCCTTCCTCGGCCTGTCGGTCGGCACCAGCCCGCTCGACGCCCGCATCGTGCAGAACAACATGCTCCCGGTCCGCGAGAGCGGCATCGTGATCAACAAGCCCCGCAAGGGCATCGAGCTGCCGTCGGTCGCGGTCGACGTGCCGGCGGGGAAGACCCTCTTCCTCACGGTGGCGCCGATCTCGGACATGTACGTCGGCTTCGGCTCGCGCGTCGTCGGTGCGATGCGGATGAAGGACGTCGTCGTGCACCTGCCGGTCACGACTCGCTGACGTAGACGGTGCCGCCGAGGCGTACGAACTCGGCGGACTTCTCCGCGAACCGCTCGCGCACGTCGTGGCTGATGCGCATCGAGCAGAACTTCGGTCCGCACATCGAGCAGAAGTGTGCGGTCTTGGCGCCCTCGGCGGGGAGGGTCTCGTCGTGGAACGACTCGGCGGTGGGCGGATCGAGCGAGAGCGCGAACTGGTCGTGCCAGCGGAACTCGAAGCGGGCCCGGCTGAGTGCGTCATCCCATGCGCGAGCACCCGGGTGCCCCTTGGCCACGTCCGCGGCGTGGGCGGCCAGCTTGTAGGTGATGACGCCGGTCTTGACGTCGTCGCGGTTCGGCAGGCCCAGGTGCTCCTTGGGCGTGACGTAGCAGAGCATCGCCGTGCCGTGCATGGCGATCGCCGCGGCGCCGATGGCGCTGGTGATGTGGTCGTAGCCGGGTGCGACGTCGGTGGCCAGCGGGCCGAGGGTGTAGAACGGCGCCCCGTGGCACCACTCCTGCTGGAGGCGGACGTTCTCCTCCACGAGGTCGAGGGGGACGTGGCCGGGGCCCTCGACCATCACCTGCACGTCGTGCTCCCACGCCCGCGCGGTCAGGTCGGCGAGGGTGCGCAGCTCCGCCAGCTGGGCCGCGTCGTTGGCATCCGCCACGCTGCCGGGGCGTAGGCCGTCGCCCAGGGAGAACGCCACGTCGTAGGCCGCGAAGATCTCGCACAGCTCGTCGAAGTGGGTGAAGAGGAAGTTC
The DNA here is from genome assembly GCA_964021995.1 of Nocardioides furvisabuli. Classification (GTDB taxonomy): domain Bacteria; phylum Actinomycetota; class Actinomycetes; order Propionibacteriales; family Nocardioidaceae; genus Nocardioides; species Nocardioides furvisabuli_A. The sequence continues at coordinate 298,697 of CAXHZJ010000003.1, forward strand.
TCCTCGTGGTGCGCCAGGCACCAGCCGGCCATGATCGACCCGCCGCGCGACACGATGCCCGTCACGCGGTCGGCGGTGAGCGGGACGTGCCGCAGCAGCACGCCGGCGTGGACGGTCATGTAGTCGACGCCCTGCTCGCACTGCTCGACCACGGTGTCGCGGAAGACCTCCCAGCTCAGCCGCTCCGCCTCGCCACCGACCTTCTCCAGCGCCTGGTAGAGGGGGACGGTGCCGATGGGGACCGGCGAGTTGCGCAGGATCCACTCGCGGGTGGTGTGGATGTCCTCGCCCGTGGAGAGGTCCATGACGGTGTCGGCGCCCCACGTGGTCGCCCACGTCAGCTTGTCGACCTCTTCGGCGATGCTGCTGGTGACGGCGCTGTTGCCGATGTTGGCGTTGATCTTCACCAGGAACGCCCGGCCGATGATCATCGGCTCCGACTCCGGGTGGTTGACGTTGGCGGGGATGATCGCGCGGCCGGCGGCGACCTCGCTGCGCACCAGCTCCACGTCGCAGCCCTCGCGGGCGGCGACGTACTCCATCTCCGCGGTGACGATGCCGCGGCGGGCGTGGTGGAGCTGGGTGACGTTGCCGCCCGCCACCGCGCGGCGCGGACGTCGTCGCTCGCCGCGCCACGCGCCGCGCGTCGATCCTCGGCGTACGGCGGATCGGCCGTCGTCGCGCAGCAGGGCCTCGCGACCGGCGTACTCCTCGGTGTCGCCACGGTCCTCGATCCACCCCGCCCGCAGCGCGGGCAGGCCGGTCTCGGGGTCGGACCCCGGTCCGGAGGTGGAGTAGAGGTCGAAGGTCTCGCCGTTGCTCAGGTGGACGCGGTTGGCGGGGACGCCGAGCGGGCCGGTGAGCACGCGCTCGTGGGCGGGGTGGACGGTCATGCGGGTTCCTCCTGGGTGGGTGGTGGGGCCTGGACGAGGTGGGAGACGGGGCCGCGACCGCGCCCCAGCAGCCAGCCGCTGCTGGCGGCGAGGCGGGCCCCGACGAAGGCCGCGGCACCGTCGGCGGCGTCCTCGAGGTCGGCGCCGTGGGCGAGCCGGGCAGCCAGCGCGGCGGCGTAGGTGCACCCGCTGCCGTGGTCGGCGGTGGTCGCCACGCCCGGGTGGCGCACCGGCACGGGCGTGCCTCCGGGCCGGCAGAGCCAGTCGGTGCACGTCGTCCCCGGATCGCCCGGCCGCCACTCGGGCCCGCCGGTGACGACGACCGCGCAGCCGAGGTCGGCGAGCGCCGCGGCGAGGTCGGGCGCCGACCCGTCGCGGCCGGCGAGGGCGCGGGCCTCGGACAGGTTGGGCGTGGCGACGAGCGCCCGGGGCAGCAGCGCCTCGCGGTAGGCCGCGACGACGGCCGCGTCGCCGAGCACCGCGCCGCTGGTGGCCACGATGACGGGGTCGACCACGAGGGGCAGGTGACCGAGGTGGGTGGCGACCAGGTCGACGACCTCGGGCGAGCCGAGCATCCCGGTCTTCACGACCGCGACCGGCAGGTCGCCCAGGACGGCGCCGACCTGGGCCGCGACGGTGGCCGCCGGGACCGGGTGGACCGCGTGGACGCCGGTGGTGTCCTGCGCCGTCACCGCGGTCACGGCACAGGCGCCGTGGCAGCCGAGCGCAGCGACCGTGGCGAGGTCGGCCGCGAGCCCGGCGGCTCCACCGCTGTCGGTGCCCGCCACCGCGAGCACCACCGGCGGGGTCAGCACCCGGTCTCCCGCAGCAGCCCGGCCACGACGCGTGCCGGGTCGGCGGCCCGCATGACCGCGCCCATCACCGCGACGCCGTGGGCGCCGGACGCCCGGGCAGCGGCGGCGGTGGCCACGTCGATGCCGCCCAGCGCCAGCACCGGGACGGGGTGCCCCGTGTACGCCTCGGGTGGCAGGGCGGGTCCGTGCCCCGGCTTGCTGACGCTGGCGGCGTACGGCGAGAGGGTGACCCACGCGGCGCCCTCGGCCGCAGCGACCGCCACCTCTCCCGGGGCGTGGCACGACCGTCCCCAGCGACCCTCGCCCGGAGGTTGCTGGCGGGCGGCCAGGTGCAGGCCGTGGGCGGCCGGGTCGGGGAGCCGGGACGACAGCACCGTGAGCCCGTCGACGGCGGCCAGGCGGGCGACGAGCGCGTGCCGGCTCGGGGGGTCGAGGTCGTGCTCGCGCACGACGACCGCCTCCAGCCCGGCGTCGGCGCACTCCAGGACGGTGCGCACCAGGCCGCGACCGAGACGGAGCTGGGAGCGGTCGGTCAGCAGGACGAGCCGGGGGACCACGTCACCCTCCCCTCGGTCGGGCTGGAGGCACGCGCCGTGGCGCGACGCGGAATACGGCCGGCGTCCCGTGCGGCGGTGCCGGCCGCCACGGCCAGCCGCAGGGCGTGGGCCATCCGCTCGGGGTCGGCGGCGCGGGTGACCGCCGTCGCGGCGAGCACCGCGTCACACCCGAGCTCCAGCGCGAGCGCCGCGTCGGACGCGGTGCCGACGCCCGCGTCGAGCACCACGGGCACGTCGACCGCGGCGACCACCGCCTCGATCGCGTAGGGGTTGAGGACGCCCAGCCCCGAGCCGATCGGCGACCCCAATGGCATCACCGCTGCACACCCGGCATCGGCGAGGCGGCGGGCCACGACGGGGTCGTCGGTGGTGTAGGGGAGCACGGTGAAGCCGCGGGCCACGAGCTCCTCGGCCGCCTCCACGAGCTCCACCACGTCGGGCATCAGGGTGGTCTCGTCGCCCACGACCTCCAGCTTGACCCAGCTGGTGCCGAGCGCCTCGCGGGCCAGCTCGGCGGTGAGCACGGCCTCACGCGCCGACAGGCATCCGGCGGTGTTGGGCAGGACCGGCACGCCGTGCTCCTGCAGGACCGAAAGGATGCCGCCGGCGGCGGTGCTCGACGTACGCCGCACGCTGACGGTCACCAGTCCGGGCCGGGCGGCGGCCAGCACCGGACCGAGCAGGTCGGGGCGCGGCAACCCACCGGTGCCCAGGAGCAGGCGCGAGGCCAGGCGGGTGCCTGCGATGACGAGGTCGCTCATCCGCCGGCCACCGCCGTCACCACGTCGACGACGTCGCCGTCGGCCAGCGCGACGCGGTCGTGGTCCGCGCGGGGCACGACCTCGAGGTTGACCGCTGCTGCCTGCCCGGTGGGCAGGGGGCCGACGAGATCGGCGAGCGTGGTGACGTCCACGTCGAGCGGGACGCCGTTGAGGGTCAGGCGCACGGTGGTCCTCCTGGGGTGGTGGGGGTGGCGAGGAGTCGTCGGGGGTCGACGGCCGGGTCGGGGGCGGCACCCTCGAGGGCGTCGGCGAGGAGCCGCGCGGTCAGCGGCGCGAGCAGCACGCCGTGGCGGAAGTGACCCGCTGCGAGCCAGGTCCGCGGGTCGTGGGTCGGGCCGACGAGGGGCAGGTGGTCGCGCGTCGCCGGGCGGTCCCGGGCGGCGCACGCGAGGACCTCGGCCCGGTCGAGCGCGGGGAGCAGGACGCGTGCTGCGCGCAGCAGCCGCAGCACCCCGCCGGCGGTCGGGACCGGTGGCTCGTCGTGCTCCTCCACCGTGGCGCCCACGACGACCTCGCCTCCCTCGCGCGGGACGACGTAGACGTGCTCGCCGGCCACCCATCCGCGCACGACGTGGCGCGGCGGGTCCGAGGTGTGCAGCCGGACCACCTCGCCCCGCACGCCGCGCAGCAGGTGGGTCCACGGCTCGGGGAGCCGGGCGCCGGTGGCGAGGACGACCGCGTCCGCGACGGGTCGGGGCTCGCGGGCGTGGACGCGACCCGCGAGCCGCCGCAGCAGGGCCGCGACGACGGCGCGCGGGTCCACGGAGCGGTCGTCGACGCGCGCACCTCCGGACACCCGGCCCAGGCCGGGCTCGAGCCGGCGCACCTGGGCGGGGGAGAGGAGGTCGGTCACGACACCGAGCCCGGCCAGCAGCTCGACCTGACGACGGACGTCGTGCCGGTCGTCGGCGTCGTGCCCGACCAACAGGGTGCCGTGGTCGTGCAGCGGCACGTCGAGGCGAGCGGCGTACGTCGGCCACAGCCGTGCGCTCTCGACGCCGAGCCGGTGGACGTCCTGCTCCCCGTGCCAGGCCTCCCCGGCCGGCGACAGCATGCCGGCGGCGACGGCGGACGCTCCGCTGCCGACCGCAGGGTCGACCACGACGACGTCGTGCCCACGTGCGAGCAGCTCGTCGGCGCACGCCAGTCCGACGACGCCGCCCCCGAGGACGTGCACCCGCATCAGCCGAGCTCCCGGACCAGCTCCTTCGCTGCTGCCAGAGGGTCGGGGTCCCGCCAGATCGCGCCCAGCACGGCCACCCCGTGGGCGCCGGCGTCCAGCGCGGGGCGCACGCGGCCGGGGCCGATGCCGCCGATCGCCACCAGGGGCAGCACGCCGCACGCGTCGGTGAGCGCGGACGTGCCAAGCGCGGCCGGCAGGCCCGTCTTGCTCGCGGTGTCGTGGACCGGGCCGAAGCCGGCGTACGACGCTCCCGCCGCGGCTGCCCGCTCGACCGCCTCCCGGTCGCGACAGGTCGCGCCCAGCAGGAGGTGGGGCGCGACGGTCGCGGCCAGCTCGACGGGGAGGTCGTGCTCGCCGAGGTGGACCCCGTCCGCGCCCGTGGCGAGGGCGACGTCGAGCCGGTCGTCGACGACGACGGTCGCGCCCAGCGGGCGGACCGCAGCCAGGACGACACGGGTCAGCTCGACGAGCTCACGGGTGGTGGCGGCCTTGTCGCGGACCTGGAACCCGTCGATCCCGGCCAGCGCCAGGTCGGCCAGGAGGGACAGGTCGTCGGTCGAGGAGACCAGGCTGAAGATGCGTGGCAGTGACACCGGAACTCACTTCCTTCGCCGGCATGACCCGGATCAGGTGCAACGGTCGGAGCGGTGTACAGCTCCCTCTCAGCCCGCTACCGCGGACTCCCGTGTGGACGGCGTGGACGTTAGCAGACGTCGATGACCGGCATCGCCCGCTAGCGCGGCGGCGGCACCTCGCCGTTGGCGACGGCCTCGATCCAGTCGACGACGTCGTCGGGGAGGTAGGCGCCCTGCGGGGTGTCGTGCCCCGCGCCCCACGCGTCGGTCGACACGAGGCCGCCCGCGCGGTTGATCTCCGCCATCACGGTGGGCGTCACCTCGTCGCCGTTGTGGGCGACGAGCCAGTCCCGGGTCTCCTGCGACAGCCGGGGCCACCAGGCTTCGATCGATGTGGGCATGTGGCCAAGGTAACCCCAAAAGCTGCTGGCTGGCTCCTCCTGCCGTCAGGGGGCAAGGAGACCCAGCGGCACGACACCGATGCCGTCGGTACGACGGTAGGCGCGGGGACCGGTGTTGATGACGATCGCGTCGACCAGGTCGGGGCCGAGGTGCTTGGCCAGCCACCGCAGGTGCGCGGTGTCGTCGTCGCTCACGGTGCCTGCCAGCTTGACCTCGATGGCAAGGACCTTGCCGTCGTCGCGGACAACGACGAGGTCGACCTCGTGATCTCCGTTGCGCGTCCTGAGGTGGCCGACGGTCGCATCGGCCGCCTGAGCCGGAACTCGGACGCACAGCGTGACCAAGGACTCGAAGAGGTGACCGAGCATGGTGCCCGCCTGGGGGCCCAACGGCGTCCCGTCGCCTGCCAGGAGGCTCTCGGCCGAGAGTCCGAGGAGCCGGGCCGCCAGGGCGGGGTCGGCCAGGTGGTGCTTGGGTGATTGCCCGAGCCGCGCCAGCGGATTGCCTGGAGGTCCCCACGCAGGAACGGGGTCGAGGAGCCAGAGCTGGGTGAGGACGTCCCGATAGGCGATGCTCGTGGAGCGGGAGGGCTTGTCGCTCTGGCCGGGTGTCGCCGCGTCCAGCAGACGCGAGTAGCTGGTCGTCGACGAGGTCGCTGCTGCGTAGGCGCGCAGCCAGGCCAGCATCGCCTCCGGCTTGCGCACGGCCAGGCCCTGCTCCGGGACGTCGCGGTCGACGGCATTGCTGAGGTAGGAATCCAGCTGGAACCTCAGGGCACGCGATGACATCCCACGCAGTCCCGGGAAGCCGGACGCCAGGATCTCCTCGGCGTAGTCCGCCAGGCGCAGCGGGGACGCAGCGTCGAGACGCGGCCTGTCTCCAGCGAGCAGCTGACGAAGGCTGACGGAAGGGTCGCCGATGCCGCGCTCGGAGAGAGTCATTGGACGCATCCGGAGCCGACCGATGCGACCCGCTCCCGAGTGCGACGTCGCGCCGGGCGCGGGCGCGGCGCTCCCGACCAGCAGGAACTGACCGCCGGTCGAGTCCTCGTCCACAGCCCGGCGTACGACGTCCCAGACCTCGGGCACTTTCTGCCACTCGTCGATGAGGAGTGGTCGCACGCGCGAGAGCAAAAGCTCAGGATCCGCCTGGATGGACTCGCGACTGGTCTTCGCGTCGAGCTTGAGGAGACCCAGCACGCGCTGCTCCGCCGTGGTGGTCTTCCCGATGGCCTTCACTCCGTCGATCGCGATCGCAGGCACCTGGTCGAAGAGCTCGTCCAGCTCGCCGTCGATGATGCGAGGAAGGTAGGTCATGCGCCAATCATACGATTCGCAGGACAACTATCAGTCAATTAGCAGACCTCGCGTCGGTCGATCAGCAGAACCGTGAGCCCGTGCCACCCAGTTTTCACGCCCGAAACATTCGCGGCGCCCGCTGACAACATCGCCTTCCTACCGTCCTCGGCATGACCAAGCGCCAGAGGATCGTCGTCGTCGGGCACGGCATGGTGGGCCACCGTTTCGCCCAGGCCGCCGTCGAGCGCGGCCTGACCGAGACCCACGACATCGTCGTGTTCGGCGAGGAGCCGCGAGCGGCGTACGACCGTGTCGGCCTCACGAGCTGGTTCGGCCACCCCGACGGTGCGGAGGGGCTCTCGCTCCTGCCGGGTGGGGTGTACGACGACCCGCGGGTGCGGCTCGTGCTCGACAGCGTCGTGACCGAGATCGACCGTGCGGCGCGGACCGTCACCGTCGTGTCGCCGCCGTCGGCGGTGGGGGACCTGCTCAGCAACCCCGGTGCGGTCACGGTCCACGACTACGACGTCCTCGTCCTCGCGACCGGCGCGGCGCCCTTCGTCCCGCCGGTCGAGGGCCGCGGCAAGGACGGCTGCTTCGTCTACCGCACGATCGAGGACCTCGAGGCGATCAAGGCCGCCAGCGAGGCCGCGACCAGCGGCGTCGTCATCGGCGGCGGGCTGCTCGGGCTCGAGGCGGCCAACGCGCTCGTCCAGCTCGGCCTCGACACCCACGTCGTCGAGATGGCGCCGCGGCTGATGCCCGTCCAGCTCGACGACGCCGCGGGCGTGACGCTGGTGCGCCACGTCGAGAAGCTCGGCGTGAAGGTGCACACAGCCGTCCTCACCGAGGAGATCGAAGGCGACTCCAGCGTGACCGGCCTGCGTGTGAGGCAGGCCGGCACCGAGGAGGGCACCCCGACGGAAGTCGTGGAGGCGCAGGTCGTCGTCTTCTCCGCCGGCATCCGGCCGCGCGACGCCCTGGCCCGCGAGTGCGACCTCGAGACGGCACCGCGCGGGGGCGTACTGGTGGACGAGCAGTGCCGCACCGTCGACCCGCACGTCTTCGCGATCGGCGAGTGCGCGGCGCCGGGCGGCACGATGTACGGCCTGGTCGCGCCGGGCTACGCGATGGCCGAGGTCGTGGTCGACGCGCTCCTCGACGGCCCCGGCACCTTCACCGGCGCCGACATGTCCACCAAGCTCAAGCTCCTCGGCGTCGACGTGGCCAGCTTCGGTGACGCCTTTGCGACCACCGAGGGCGCGCTCGAGCTGACGTACGCCGACGCGGTGAGCGGGGTCTACAAGAAGCTCGTCGTCAGCGAGGACGGGCGGCGACTGCTCGGCGGCATCCTGGTCGGCGACGCGTCGGCGTACGGGATCCTGCGGCCGATGGTCAGCAGCGGCCTCGCGCTGCCCGACAACCCCGAGCAGCTGATCCTGCCCGCCGGCGCAGGCAGCGGCGTCCAGCTCGGCATGCCCGACGAGGCGCAGGTCTGCTCGTGCAACGACGTCACGAAGGCCGACATCCTCCACGCGGTCGCCGAGCAGGGCTGCGAGAGCGTCGCGGACGTCAAGCAGTGCACCCGCGCCGGCAGCACCTGCGGCTCGTGCGTGCCGACCGTGAAGAACCTCGTCGAGGAGCACTTCGCGAGCCTCGGCAAGGTCGTCGACAAGGGCCTGTGCGAGCACTTCCGGCTCACCCGGCAGGAGGTCTTCGACGTCGTCGCGGTGCACGGCTACCGCCGCTTCGACGACATCGTCGAGGCCCACGGCACCGGCCGCGGCTGCGACGTCTGCAAGCCCGCGATCGCCAGCATCCTGGCCAGCCAGACCAGCACCCACATCCTCGAGCCCGCGACCGCGGAGCTCCAGGACACCAACGACAAGTACCTCGGCAACATCCAGCGCAACGGCACCTACAGCGTGGTCCCGCGGATCCCCGGCGGCGAGATCACGCCGGAGAAGCTGATCGTCATCGGCGAGGTGGCGCGCGACTACGGGCTCTACACCAAGATCACCGGCGGTCAGCGCATCGACCTCTTCGGCGCCCGGATGGAGCAGCTGCCCGCGATCTGGAGGCGGCTGGTGGACGCGGGCTTCGAGTCCGGCCACGCCTACGGCAAGTCGCTGCGCACGGTGAAGTCGTGCGTCGGCTCGACGTGGTGCCGCTTCGGCGTGCAGGACTCGGTGGGCCTCGCGATCGCGCTGGAGCTGCGCTACCGGGGGCTGCGCAGCCCCCACAAGCTCAAGGGCGGGGTCAGCGGCTGCGCCCGCGAGTGCGCGGAGGCGCGGGGCAAGGACTTCGGCGTCATCGCGACGGAGAAGGGGTGGAACCTCTACGTCGGCGGCAACGGCGGCGCTACCCCGGCCCACGCGCGGCTGCTCGCGGGTGACCTGGACACCGAGACGCTGGTGTCGTACCTCGACCGCTTCCTCATGTACTACGTCCGCACCGCCGACCGCCTGCAGCGCACCTCGACGTGGATCGAGCAGCTCGAGGGCGGGCTGGAGCGCGTGCGCGAGGTCGTCGTCGAGGACTCGCTCGGCCTGGGCGCGGAGCTCGAGGCGGAGATGGCGCGGCACGTGGGCGGGTACGCCGACGAGTGGGCCGCGACGCTGGCCGACCCCGCGAAGCTCGAGCGTTTCGTGTCCTTCGTCAACGCCCCCGACACCCCCGACCCGACCATCGCCTTCACCACCGAGCGCGACCAGATCCAGCCGATCGCGCCGGCGCTGATCCCCGTGGGAGCGCCCGCATGATCGAGCTCGCCCGGGCCACCGCCGTGTGCGGCGTCGCCGACATCCCGCTGGAGGGTGGCGTCGCCGCGCTGGTCGACGGCGTCGCGGTCGCGGTCTTCCGCACCCACAACGGCTCGGTCCACGCGATCGGCAACGTCGACCCCTTCAGCGGCGCGTCGGTGCTCTCGCGCGGGATCGTGGGAACACGTGGAGAGGCACCGGTCGTGAGCTCGCCGATGTACAAGCAGGCCTTCGACCTCCGCACCGGATCCTGCCTGGACGACGCGTCGGTGTCCGTCCCGTCGTACGACGTCTGGGTGGTCGACGGCGTCGTCCTCGTCGGGGGCGTCCGGTGAGCGTCCTGCCGTTGGAGGGCTTCCGGATCGGGGTGACGGCTGCCCGCAAGGCGGACGAGCAGGTGGCGCTGCTGGAGCGTCGCGGCGCGAAGGTGGAGTGGGCGGCGGCGCTGTCGCTGGAGCCCAACCACGTCGACCTCGCCGAGCTGCTGGCCGCGACCCGTGACGTGGTCTCCGCGCCGGTCGACCTCTTCCTGGCCACCACCGGCATCGGGATGAAGGCGTGGCTCGACACCGCGACCGAGGCCGGGCTGTATGACGAGCTGGTGGCGGTCCTGGGGGCCTCGGAGATCCTGGCCCGCGGGCCGAAGAGCGTCGGCGTGCTGCGCCGCCACGGCCTGCGCGAGCTGTGGTCGCCGGAGTCGGAGTGCTTCGAGGACGTCCTCGCGCACCTGCGCGGGCGCGACCTCACCGGCAAGCGGATCGTGGTGCAGGAGCACGGCCAGTCGCTGTCGATGGCCGCCCACGCGCTGCGCCGCCAGGGCGCGTCGGTGGTGACCGTCCCGATCTACCGCGTGGAGTCGGCCGACGACCCGTCGCCGATGTTCCACATGATCGACCTCATCGCCGACCGGGAGCTCGACGCGGTGACCTTCACGTCAGCGCCGGCCGTGGCCGCGCTGATGGAGGCGGCGTACAGCGTCGGGCGCCGCGACGACCTCATCTCCGCCTTCCAGTCCGACGTCGTCGCCTCCTGCGTCGGCCCGGTCACCGCCGCGGCCTTCGAGATGTGGGGCGTGCCGACGATCTTCCCCGACCGCTCGCGCCTGGCCGGGATGATCAAGCAGCTCGAGACCGAGCTGCCCACGCGGCGTGACGGCGTCGACGTACGCCTCTCCGACGGGCGGACGCTCATCGTGCACTCCGACTCGCTGCTGCTCGACGGGGTGCCGGTGGAGCTGTCGCCCGCACCTCTGTCGGTCCTCATGGCGCTGTTGGTGAACCCGGGCTTCGTGGTGTCGCGGCGGGCTCTGCTGGCTGCCCTGCCGTCGGGGCAGGCTGGGTCGGAGCACGCGGTGGAGATGGCTGTTGCTCGGCTCCGGGCTGCGATCGGGACGAAGGCGGTGCTCACCGTGGTGAAGCGGGGGTACCGGCTGGCGGTCCTCTCAACCGTTTGACCGTCCTTGGTCAGTACGCCTTGTTGGCGCCGTAGGACGCCTGCTCGTAGGTGAACCCCTCGAACACCAGCTGGTCGATCAGGCCCTGGAGGGAGAAGCTGGTGTAATCGAGGTAGCTCTTCGCGGACTTGAATGCCTGCTCGTTCCAGTTGACCTTCAGGTAGTCGACCGCGAAGGTCGCGTCCGCGGTTGCGTAGTCCTCGAACTCCAGCTGGTTGATCAGACCGGTCCGCGAGAACGCGGTGTAGTCGAGGTAGGACGACGCACTGTCAATCGCGTTGTACATCGCGTTGGTGATCTTCGACCGGCTCGGGTCGGCAGGGAAGTCGTCCTCCGAGTCCGCCACCTTGTCGCCGTCAGAGTCCTTGCTGTATCGCTCGTCCTTCGGGAAGTCGTCGACCTGGTCAGCGACGCCATCGCCGTCGGCGTCCTTGCTGTACGTGGCGTTCTTCGGGAAGGCGTCCTTGTAGTCCGCGACGCCGTCCTCGTCGGTGTCGACATCGTCCTCGGTCTGGACCTTCGGGTCCTCGGGCGAGAAGTCCTCGTCGTCCAGAACGCCATCGCCGTCGGTGTCGACGGGTTCAGGCTCAACCGCGGGCTCGGTCTCAGTCGGCGATGGTGATGATGCTGCGGTGGTGGGCGACGGCTCCGTAGCTGCGGCGACGGGGGTCTCCTCTTCCGGCAACAGATTGCCTACCACCGACAGGGCGACCAGCACCGCAGCCGTGATGGCCCACCACCGGAAGTACCAAGGCTTCTTCGCTGTTGTCGACGCAACCTGGTGATGCGCCGGCGGGAATCCGGGGGCCGGCGCCACCGCATCGGCGCGAGGAGTCTCCACGCCGCTCATTGGCCGAGTCTGGTCAGTCCAAGCTTTGCCGTCCCACCACCGCAGCTGCTCGGCGTTCAACTGGTCAGGAAACCATCCCGGCGCTGGCGTGTCTGTAGGCATGAGCTCGTTCCCCCAAAGTGCTTCGTCAAGCGCATGTCGAGGTCGAGTGCGCCATTGTCAGGGTCGCATTGACGGCTGCGTCTTGTTCGCGAAACGGGCGATGACGTCCAGGTGGTCAGGCGCCACTCGACCGCCGTCGGTCAATTGAGGTGAGGGATCCCCGGAAACCGAGTGTTCATCTGGATGCGTTTTCAGTGGACGGACTGGGTACGGCAGACTGCGCTCGCCCCGAACGAATAGGACGTACCTCCCACCATGGCAACTGACTACGACGCCTCTCGCAAGAGCGAGGAGGAGCAGAAGGAGGAGAGCCTCGAAGCTCTTCGCCTCGCTGCAACCAACAAGGACGCGAGCTCCAGCAAGATCGACGAGGACGAAACCGAGGCCGCAGAGTCCTTCGAGCTGCCCGGAGCCGACCTGTCGAACGAGGAGCTCAGCATCGAGGTGGTGCCGAAGCAGGACGACGAGTTCACGTGCTCGGTGTGCTTCCTCGTGCACCACCGCAGCGCGCGGGTCTCGGACACCCCGCTCGTCTGTCGCGACTGCGCCTGATCACGCGCGCGTCGGTCGGACTGGCGGTCGGTACCTCTCGCGGACCCATCCCGTGCTCACCGCGGGACTCAGCGCCGCAGCACGGCCCACCCGCGCGGCCCCAGCCGGACCTGCGCGCCCGGCTCGACGTGTCCCGCACCCGCGACCACCTCGGTGGCGTCGGCGCAGGGCAGCGTGACGTCCTCGTCGGCGAGGTTGAGCGCGACCACGACGGCCGCGTCGTCACGACCTGAGCGCAGCACGAGCTGCTCGTTCGCGGTGTGCACGACGTCGGCCCGGGCGGAGACCAGCCACGGCTCGCGACGGCGCAGGCCGACGAGCTGCTGGTGCACCTCGCGGATGCGGCGGGCGGTCTCGTCGAGCTCGTCCGCGCGGGGCGGAGTGGGCGCGAGCTCGGGTCGTACGGCGTCGTCGCCGCCGAGCCGCTCCTCCTTGACGCCGGTCGCGCCGTCCTCGTCGCCGGCGTACACGCTCGGCACGCCACCAACGGTGCAGAGGACCGCGAGCGCGTGCGGGACCAGCTCGGCGCCCACCGCGGAGGCGATCCGGGTGACGTCGTGGTTGCCGACGAACGTGGCCGGCACGGAGGTCTCGAGGAGCGCCGAGTGGCGCTGGACCGCGTGGGCGAGCTCGAAGAGGTTGCGGTCGGCGATCCCGTGCCAGATTCCCTGCCACAGCTCGTAGGCGGTCAGCGAGTCGATCGTCGAGTCGCGCACGAACCGCGCGGCGTCGCCGTGGATCACCTCTCCGAGGAACCAGGCGTCGGGGTGCTGCTCGCGCACGCGTGGAAGCACCTGCGCCCAGAAGGCCGGCGGGACGGCGTACGCCGCGTCGAGGCGCCAGCCGTCGATGCCCCGGGCCAGCCAGTGGTCCATGACCTCGGCGACCCACTCGACGACCGCGGGGGAGCTGTGGTCGAGGGCGACCAGGGACTCGTGGCCCTCGAAGACGTCGGCGCGCACCGGGTCGCCCGGGTTCCAGCCGCTCCAGTCGATGCGGAACAGCGACGCGGTCGCGGCCCCGGGACCCTCGGCCTCGACCTGCTGGAAGGCAGGGTGGGAGCGCCCGACATGGTTGAAGACGCCGTCGAGGAGCACCCGCAGACCACGCTCGTGGGCGGCCGCGACCAGCCGATCGAGGTCAGCGGTGTCGCCGAGGCGGGGGTCGATGCGGCGGTGGTCGACCGTGTCGTACCCGTGGGTGGCCGAGGCGAAGACCGGCCCCAGCAGCAAGCCGTTGAGCCCCAGGTCGACGACGTGGTCCAGCCAGGCCTCGAGCCGGCCCAGCCGGTGCACGACCGGCTCGTCGGGACCGCCGAGCGGCGAGTCGCCGGAGGCGGGCCGGATCGGGGCGCCGACAGCTCCCAAGGGGTAGACGTGCCACCACATCACGTGGTCGGTCCACGACGGCATCGGCGGTCTCCTCGGGTGGGCGGGGGGATCGGCCAGCCTACGCAGGGCGCAGACGCACGGACCCATGGCTGTCGACCAACACGTCGACACGCACCTCCGATGACCCGGGGCCACACGCCGACAGGCGGCGTCAAGACGCAGATCGACCCGTTCCGGATGACGATCTGGCTAGGACGACAAGCGCCCTCGTCGGCCGGGCAGCACGACCGACCTCAACTGGTGCTGTCAAGGATCAGTCGGGTCGCCTCGTGCGGTGCGTCCCATTGTGGAAAGTGGCCACACCGCTCGAACCAGTGCAGCACCGCGTCCGGAAACAGCTCCGTCGCACGTGCGGCCTGCCTCGGCACGGTCACCAGGTCACGACGACCCCAAC
>CAXHZJ010000004.1:0-308998 GCA_964021995.1 Nocardioides furvisabuli
ATCGTCAGCGACCGGGACCCGCCAGCCCCTGCCCGTCGGTGGATCGAGGCTAAGCCCTACGGCGTGCGCCGTCGCAGGGTCGCCGCACCCAGCGCGAGCGACGCCAGCGCGAAACCGGCCACGACACCGACCGAGCGCCAGACCTCGCCCTCGTCGGCACGGCCGACGAGCTCCTGCATCGCGTCGACGGCGTACGACAGGGGCAGCAGGTCGCTGATCGCCTCGAGCACGCCCGGCATCGACTCGCGGGGCACGAACAGTCCGCACAGCAGGATCTGCGGCAGCACGAAGGCCGGCATGAACTGCACGGCCTGGAACTCCGTGGTCGCGAAGGCGCTCACGAGCAGCCCCAGTGCTGTGCCGAGGACCGCGTCGACGACCGCGACGAGCCCCAGCAGCCAGACCGGCCCGTTGACCTCGAGGCCGAGCAGGCCGACGCTCACCGCCACCGCGAGCGCCGACTGCACCGCGGCCAGCAGGCCGAAGGCGAGGGCGTAGCCGAGGAGGAAGTCGAGCTTGCCCATCGGCATGGTGAGCAGCCGCTCGAGGGTGCCGGACGAGCGCTCGCGCAGCGTGGTCACGCTGGTCACGAGGAACATGACGATGAACGGGAACATCGCCAGCAGCGCCGGCCCGAAGCGGTCGAACATGCCTCCCGGCAGCTCGTCGAACATCCACCACAGCAGGCTGATGAGCAGGCACGGCACCACCAGCAGCATCGCGAGCGTGCGGTGGTCACGACGGACCTGGGTGAGCACGCGACCCGCGACGGCGAGCGTGATCCGCGCGTTCACGCCGCCGCCCCCTCGACGAGGTGCAGGAAGGCCTGCTCGATGTCGTCGGCGCCGGTCTGCGTCCTGATCTGCTCCGGCGTGCCGTCGGCGATGATCCGTCCCTCACGCATCAGCAGCAGCCGGTCGCAGCGCTCGGCCTCGTCCATCACGTGGCTGGAGACCAGCACCGCCGCACCGCCCTCGGCGATGCGGTGGAAGAGCCCCCACAGGTCGCGACGCAGCACCGGGTCGAGGCCGACCGTCGGCTCGTCGAGCACGAGCAGGTCGGGCGAGCCGAGCAGGGCGACGGCCAGGCTCACCCGACTGCGCTGGCCACCCGAGAGCCGCCCGACGACCTGGTGGCGCTGGTCGGCGAGGCCGACGGACGCGACGGCCTCCTCGGCGCTCGAGCGCGCGACGCCCAGCACGCGCCCGAAGAACGTGAGGTTCTCCGCGACCGTCAGGTCGTCGTAGACGCTGGCCGCCTGCGTGACGTAGCCGACCCGGGTGCGCAGCGGGGCGCTGCCCGCCGGCTCGCCCAGCACCTCGACCGATCCCGACCTCAGGCGCTGGGCGCCGACCAGCGCGCGCATCAGCGTCGTCTTCCCGCACCCGCTGGGCCCGAGCAGCCCGGTGACCCCGGCCGTCACGGCGAGCGAGATGCCGGGCAGCACCTCCCGCGAACCGCGTACGACGACCAGGTCACGCACCTCGATGACGTTTTTCATCATGTGTTGAATTGTGCGCCCGTGGCGAGGGCGCGTCAAGACCCTCGAGCGGTGTCACAGCCACATCGCGGCGTCCTGGGATGTCGCTCACGCACCGCCGCTCCGCGCGCGGTGCCGACACGCCGGGCGGGCGGTGCTCCAGCCACGTCCGGCGACTGCAGAACGTGGCTACCGCACCGCTCGGAGCGTCGGGACGTACGCCGACTCAGGCCAGGTCGCCGGTCAGGTAGTGCTGCAGCACCGGGCCGATCCGCGCGACGAGGTCCTCGGCGGGCGCCTGCGCCATGGCCGGGAGCGCGACGACGTAGCGGGCGACCACGAGCCCGATGATCTGGCTCGCGACGAGGGGGATGCGCTCCTCGGGGCGGTCCACCACGAGCTGGGCGAGCACCGGCCCGACCACGACGGGGATGAAGGCGTCGCGCACCATCGGTCCGGAGTCGTCGCCGAGGAGCGAGCGCGCAAGGGCGAGCAGGCCGGGCTGGACCGCGGGGTCGTCCCACACTCCCAGGAAGGCCCTCAGCAGGCGCTCGCCAGCACCGTCCGGCCCGGCGGCCACGACCGGCGCCATCACCTCGCGGGGATCGACGGGGATCTCGAGGGCGGCGACGAAGAGGTCGTCCTTGGTGCCGAAGTAGTGGTGCACGAGCGCCGGGTCGACGCCCGCCGCGGCCGCGACGGAGCGGATCGTGGTGCCGCGGAAGCCCAGCTCGCCGAACGACGCCCGCGCGGCGGCGAGCACCTCGGCGCGGGTGTCCGGCGCACCCGGTCGACGGCCGCGGGACGCACGGGCGGTCATGGCGTGGTGACGCCGAGGTGGGCGCGGGCGAAGGCCAGCGACTCCGCGAGGTCGGCCTCGCGCTCGGCGCGGTCGGCCGCCCGGCGCGTGTTGATCTCGAGCACGACGTGGCCGGAGAAGTCGGCGCCGGCCAGGTGCTGGAGGAACTCCGCGGCGCGCATCACCCCTCGCCCCGGCACGAGGTGCTCGTCCTTGGCGGAGCCGGAGCCGTCGGTGAGGTGGATGTGGCGCAGCCGCTCCCCCATCCGCTCGGCCATCTCGATGACGTCGGAGCGCGCGATCGCGGCGTGGGAGAGGTCGATCGTGGTGTTGGCGTAGTCCTCCGTGCTGGGGTCCCAGCCGGGCAGGTACATCTCCATCCCCCGGCGCGAGGACGCACGCCACGGGTACATGTTCTCGACGGCGAAGGCGATGCCGGTGCGGGCCTCCAGGGAGGCGATCCCCTCCACGAAGCCCGCGGCGTAGTCCTTCTGCCACCGGAACGGGGGATGTACGACGACCACGTCGGCGCCGACCTCGGTGGCCATCTCCGCCGACTTCTCCAGCTTGCCCCACGGGTCGGTGCCCCAGACCCGCTGGGTGAAGAGCAGGCAGGGGGCGTGCACGGCGCAGATCGGCACCTGGTGGTGCTCGCTGAGCTTCTTCACCGCGTCGATCTGCTGGCTCAGCGCGTCGATCCCGACCATCACCTCGACGGCGTCGTAGCCGAGCGAGGCCGCCCAGCCGAAGGCGTGCGCCGTCGACTCGGGGTAGACCGAGGCGGTCGAGAGGCCGATCCGAGGGGTCGAGGACATGGGTCAGTGCAACCTCGTCACGACGGAGATCTGGTCGAGGCGCTCGAGGATCACTCCCTCGCGCAGCGCCCACGGGCAGATCTCCAGTGCCGGGAGGTCGAAGATGTCCATGCACGCCTCGGCGACGAGCGCGCCGGGCACGATCTGGTGGGTGCGGCTCGGCGAGACGCCCGGCAGGTCCGCGAGCTCCTCGTCCGACATGTCCATCAGCTTGGGGATCCAGCCCGACAGCGTCTCGAGCTCGAGGGTGCGCGGCACGAGCGGCCCGTCGCCGCTGGGCGCGGCGCCGCAGATGCGGGCGAGGGAGCGGAAGGTCTTCGACGTGGCCGCGGCCTTGTCCGGCACGCCCGGGCGCAGGAGGTTGCCGGCGTCACGCGCGATCTCGGCGCGGATCTCGCGGCGCAGCTGGCGGATCTCCTCCTCCGAGGGGCGGCCGCCGCCGAACCACGCGCGGGCCATCCGGGCAGCACCCAGCGGGAGCGACCAGGCCACGTCGGGCGCCTCGTCGGCGCCACCGGCGATCTCGAGGGAGCCGCCGCCGATGTCGAAGATCGCCAGCCGGCCCGCCGACCAGCCGAACCAGCGGCGTACGGCCAGGAAGGTCAATCGAGCCTCGTCCTCGCCCGAGAGCACCTCGAGCGAGACGCCGCTGTGCCGCTCCACGTGGGCCAGCACCTCGTCGGAGTTGACCGAGTCGCGCACCGCGGAGGTCGCGAAGCCCAGCATCTCCTCGCAGCCCTTGTCCTCGGCGATCCGCGTGGCGGACGCGCAGAACTCGGTGAGGGCCTCCACCCCCTGCGGCGTGACGGCCCCGTCGGCGTCGAGGTGCTCGGCGAGGCGCAGCGCCTGCTTGTGCGACGAGGCCGGCAGCGGCGCGGCGCCGCCGTGCGCGTCCACCACCAGCAGGTGACCGGTGTTGGATCCGATGTCGAGGACGCCCAGGCGCATGACGGCCACGCTACTAGGCCTGTGGCACGCCACTAGGCTGGCCGAGTGCCCGAAGTCGACCTGGTGTTCCCCCGCGCGTACGTCGAGTTCGCCGATCCCGCCGACGACAGCCAGGTCTTCCGCTGCGACCTGACGTGGCTGACCTCGGCCTACACGTGCATCTTCGGCCAGGGGTGCCAGGGCATCTACGCCGACGCCCCCGACGTCGGCTGCTGCACCCTCGGCGCGCACTTCGCCGACAAGGACGACGAGAAGCGGGTCGCCGGCTTCGTCGCCCAGCTGACCCCCGACGACTGGCAGCTGCACCCCGGCCGGGCGGTGAAGAAGTCCGACTGGGTCGAGACCGAGGACGACGGCGAGCGCAAGACGCTGGCGGTGGAGGTCGACGGCCAGCAGGCGTGCGTGTTCCACAACCGCACCGACTTCGCGCCCGGCCAGGGCCCGGGCGGCGCCGGGTGCGCGCTGCACGGCCTCGCCCTGCGCCAGGGCCGCAACCCGCTGGAGACCAAGCCCGACGTGTGCTGGCAGCTGCCGATCCGGCGCCAGTTCCGCACCGTCGAGGTGCAGGACGGGACGTCGTACACCGAGGTCTCGATCGGTGAGTACGACCGTCGGGGCTGGGGCCCCGGCGGGCACGACCTGGACTGGTACTGCTCGGGCAACACCGAGGCGCACGTCGCGCTCGAGCCCGTGTGGGTGACCCACGAGCCCGAGCTCGTCGAGCTGATGGGGCCCGAGGCGTACGCCGAGCTCGCCCGCCACTGCGAGGCGCACGTCCGTTCCCGCTCGGCCCTCGCGCTGCACCCCGCCGACCCGCGCTGAGGCCACCACACGGGATTCCGCGGCGCGGAATTGCTCGATGTCAAGAGATCCCGACCCCGGTGTCGCGCGTCCCGAGGCGTGAGCACAGAATCTGGTCATGCGCCTGGACCACGTCAGCTTCGCCGCCGGACCTGATGGACTTGCCAGCACCGCCCAGCGCATCGGGGGGCTGCTCGGCACCGAGTTCGTCGACGGGGGTGTGCACCCTCGCTTCGGCACCCGCAACGTCACCCTGCCCCTGGCCGGTGACACCTACATGGAGATCGTGGAGGTCCTCGACCACCCCGCCTCCGACAAGGCCCCCTTCGGCCAGGCCGTGCGCGCGCGCTCGGCGCTCGGCGGCGGCTGGATGGGATGGGTCGTCTCCGTCGACGACATCGCTCCCATCGAGTCGCGCCTGGGCCGCGAGGCGGTCAAGGGCAACCGGCACCGCCCCGACGGCACCGAGCTCGTCTGGCAGCAGATCGGCGTCAACGGGCTGCTGTCGGACCCCCAGCTGCCGTTCTTCATCCAGTGGCAGTCGCCCGCCGAGATGCACCCGAGCAACGGCGCCACCGGCGACTACTCGCTCGCCTGCCTCGAGATCGCCGGCGACCCGCAGCGGGTCAGCGAGTGGCTCGGCGAGACCGTCGAGGCGCCGCTGGAGGACGTGAAGGTCGAGTGGGTCGCCCCCAACGGCACCCCCGGCATCGTCGCGGTGCAGATCCAGACCCCGCACGGCCTCGTCCGCATCTAGCACCCGGGTGAAGCCCCGCCCCTCACCGAACATCTGGCACACCCCCGAGCTCTACGAGCTCGAGAACCGTGCCGCCGACCCGCACGGTCGGATCCTCGCCGCCATGCAGGAGATCGGCGACTGGTCCGGGCGCACCGTGCTGGACGTCGGCTGCGGCACCGGCTTCCACCTGCCCGTGTGGGCCGAGCGCGCCGCGCAGGTGGTGGGAGTCGAGCCGCACCCGCCGCTGGTGTCGCTGGCGAAGCGGCGTACGAAGCGGCTGGGCAACGTCACCGTGCTCAAGGGGATGGCCGAGGCGCTGCCCGTGCCCGACGCGTCCGTCGACGTGGTGCACGCCCGCTGGGCCTACTTCTTCGGCCCCGGGTCCGAGCCGGGCCTGCGCGAGCTGGACCGGGTCGTACGCCGTGGCGGCACCGCGTTCGTGATCGACAACGACCCGACCCGCTCCACCTTCGGCGCCTGGTTCCGCCGCGGCTACCCCGAGGTCGACGCGAGCGCCGTGGAGCGGTTCTGGTCGCAGCACGGCTGGCGGCGCCGGGAGATCGACATGGGCTGGTCCTTCACCTCGCGCGAGGCGCTCGAGGCCGTCGTACGCATCGAGCTGCCGCCGGCCGCAGCCCAGGAGGCGCTGGCCTCGCACAGCGGCACCGAGGTCGACTACGCCGTCAACCTGTGGTGGCGCGACTTCTAGCTCGACTCGCGGATCGCCAGCGTCGGCTCGAGCAGCACGCCGCGGGTCTCCACCGGCTGGTGCGACAACAGCTGGCGCAGGGTCCGCACGATCTCGACCGCCACGTCCTCGAGCGGCTGGCGCACGGACGTGAGCCCGACGGGGTAGACCTGCGCCACCTGCGAGTCGTCGAAGCCGACTACGGCGATGTCGCGGCCCGGGGCGAGCTGGCGGATCCAGAGGGTGTGGAGCACGCCCATGGCGAGGGTGTCGGACGCGCAGACGAAGGCGGTGGGCGCGGACTCGTCGAGCAGCACCGCGGCGGCCTCGGCCCCGCTGTGGACGACGTCCTCGACGCGTGAGGCGAGTCCGGTCGTGGGCAGGCCGTTGTCGTGCATGGTGGTCAGCCAGCCGGAGCGACGGTCCTCGCCGATCGGGGAGTCCTTGCGCCAGCCGATCCAGGCGATGCGGGTGTGCCCACGGTCGATGAGGTGCTGGGTGGCGAGCCGGGTGCCGGCCGCCCCGTCGACGTCGACCCAGACGTGGCGCGCCACGTCGTCGTCCCAGGGGCGGCCGAAGGCGACGAACGGCGCTCGCTGCTGGCTGAGCCAGGTGGCCTGGGGGTTGCCGAGGTAGGTGTCGGTGACGACGAAGGCGTCGACCGCGGTCGAGCGCAGCAGGTTGTCGTAGCCGCCGACCGGGTCCTCGTCGTCGGCGGGGAAGAGCAGCACGGCGTAGCCGGCCTCCTCGCTCGCCTCCACCAGCGAGTGGACGAAGCGGTCCATCGTGGCGTTGGCCGTGCCCTCCTGGGTCGGGGTGAAGCGCAGCCCGATCAGCGAGGAGGTGCGGGTGCGGAGGTTGCGGGCGGCGCGGTTGGGCGAGTAGCCGAGCTCCGCGATCGTCTGGCGGACCCGCTCGAGGGTGTCGGGACGCAGCAGGTCGGGGTTGTTGACGGCGTTGGAGACGGTCTGGCGTGAGACGCCGGCGCGCTCCGCGACGTCGGCGAGAGTGGTCGGCGTGACCGGCAGCTGACTGCCGCCCCGATGCTCACTGCGCCCCATGCTGCTGCCCCCTTGATCGATCCAACGAGCGCCAGCATAAGCCTTCGCCACGCTGCGGCACGCCTGCCCGAACGGGTGAGCCGGTTCGGCGCGCGCGGCCGCCACGTCCCCAACCGGGCGAAGGTTGTCCACAGGTTCCACACGTTGTCCACAGGCACGGCGTACGCGCTGTGGACGGCTGGTCCGGACGGGAGCGGCCCCGCGGTCGGGGCGCGGCGCACCCGCGCTGTCGGTGGCCTCGCCTAGCGTGACGTCCATGTCCACCAAGGCGAAGACCCGCTCCTCCTACCGCTGCACGGAGTGCGGCTGGGAGACCGTCAAGTGGGTCGGCCGGTGCGGCGAGTGCCAGGCCTGGGGCTCGGTCGCCGAGGTCGGCGCCCCCACGATGCGCGCGGCGGCCGGCCCGGTCTCCACGCCGGCGGTGCCGATCGGCCAGGTCGCCATCACCGAGTCCGTCGCCCGGTCGAGCGGCGTGCCCGAGCTCGACCGCGTGCTCGGCGGCGGCCTGGTGCCCGGCGCCGCGATCCTGCTCGCCGGCGAGCCCGGCGTCGGCAAGAGCACGCTGCTGCTCGAGGTCGCCGCGCAGACCGCCCGCACCCGCCAGCGCACCCTCTACATCACCGGCGAGGAGTCGGCGGCCCAGGTGCGGCTGCGCGCCGACCGCACCGGCGGCGTCCACGACGAGCTGTTCCTGGCCGCCGAGACCGACCTGGGCGCGGTCCTGACCCACATCGAGGAGGTCCGGCCGTCCCTCGTCGTGGTCGACTCGGTGCAGACGATCGGCGCCTCCGGCATCGACGGCGTGCCCGGAGGGGTCACGCAGGTCAAGGAGGTCGCCGCCGCGCTGATCCGGGTGGCCAAGACCCGCAACATCACCACGGTGCTCGTCGGCCACGTGACCAAGGACGGCTCGATCGCCGGTCCCCGCGTCCTGGAGCACCTCGTCGACGTGGTCCTCCACTTCGAGGGTGACCGCAACTCCCGCTTCCGGATGGTGCGGGCGATGAAGAACCGCTACGGACCGGTCGACGAGGTCGGCTGCTTCGACCTGTCCTCGGAGGGCATCGCCGCGGTGACCGACCCCACCGGGTTGTTCGTCGAGCACCACACCCAGGACGTCTCCGGCACCTGCGTCGCCGTGACGATGGAGGGTCGTCGACCGCTGCTCGCCGAGGTCCAGGCGCTGCTGACCCCCTCCCCCCTGGAGCGTCCGCGCCGCACCGTCTCCGGCGTGGAGTCGTCCCGCGTCGACATGGTCCTCGCGGTCCTGACCCGCCACGCGCGGCTGCGCATCGCCGGCAGCGACACCTTCGTCGCGACCGTCGGCGGGGCCAAGCTCCACGACCCGGCCGCCGACCTCGCCATCGCCGTCGCGGTGGCCAGCTCCCACCTGGGCGTCCCCGCGCCCCGCGGGGCGGTCGCGATCGGCGAGATCGGGCTGGCCGGCGAGCTGCGCCGGGTCCGCGACCTGCCCCAGCGGATCGCCGAGGCGGCTCGTCAGGGCTTCAAGGTCGCGGTCGTCCCGCGCGGGCGGGCGCTCGCCAGCGAGCGCGGCATCCCGACCCGGCGGGTGGTCGACGGCATCCGGGTGGTCGAGGTGGACGACGTGTTCGGCGCCCTCCTGACCCTCGACCTGACGCCCCCGCTCTAGCCCGCCGGCGCCCGGAGGTCACGGGTTGTTAACGGAACGACCGAAATCCCGGGAGCGCCCTACACTTCACCGGGGTGCCCGGGGGCGGTGCCGGCACGAACAGGTGGAGGACCGGTGGCAGAGCGCATCGACGAGCAGCTGAGGCTGCGCGCGACCCTGGCATCGATCGCACCCGGGACTCCGCTGCGCGACGGCCTCGAGCGGATCCTGCGCGGGCGCACCGGTGCCCTGATCGTGCTCGGGCTCGACCGCACCGTGGACTCGATCGCCACCGGCGGCTTCACCCTCGACGTGCCCTTCACCGCCACCGGACTGCGCGAGCTGGCCAAGATGGACGGCGCGATCATCCTCGACAAGGACATCACCCGGGTGCACCGCGCCGCGGTCCACCTGATGCCCGACCACACGATCCCCTCCGAGGAGACCGGCACCCGCCACCGCACGGCGGAGCGCGTGGCCAAGCAGACCGGTCACCCGGTCATCTCGGTCTCGCAGTCGATGCAGATCATCGCCGCCTACGTCGGCGACATCCGCCACGTCCTCGAGGACTCCGGCAAGATCCTGTCCCGCGCCAACCAGGCCCTCGCCACGCTCGAGCGCTACAAGCTCCGCCTCGACGAGGTCTCGGCCACGCTCTCCGCGCTCGAGATCGAGGACCTCGTCACCGTGCGCGACGTCGCCGTGGTGGCCCAGCGCCTCGAGATGGTCATCCGGATCGCCCGCGAGATCGAGGACTACGTCCTCGAGCTCGGCACCGACGGCCGCCTGCTCTCCCTCCAGCTCGAGGAGCTCGTGACCGGCGTCGACGCCGAGCGCGAGCTGGTCGTGCGCGACTACCTCCCCTCGGGCAAGCGACGCCAGGCCAGCCCGGAGAACCACCTCGCCGAGCTCGAGGGGCTCTCCCCCACCGAGCTCGTCGACCCGGCGTCCGTGGCCCGCGCGATCGGCCTCGGCGGCGCCGAGCACCTCGACGCCGCCGTGGCACCCCGCGGCTACCGGCTGCTGGCCAAGGTGCCGCGCCTGCCCGCCGCCGTGGTGGACCGGCTCGTCGACCACTTCGGCGGGCTCCAGCAGCTGCTGTCGGCCGGCATCGACGACCTCCAGGCGGTCGAGGGCGTGGGCGAGCTGCGTGCCCGCAGCGTCCGCGAGGGCCTCTCACGCCTGGCCGAGTCGAGCATCACCGAGCGCTACATCTGAGACACGCAGCAGGACGCGCTCGCGCGTCCTGCGTCGCGTGGCCAGATCGAGTAGGCCCCGCGGCTGAGGAACGAAGCCGCGCAGGGCCGTACCGAGATCTCACCCAGAGGCAGATCGTCGGGCTCGCAGCGCCAGCCCATCGGCGTACGAACGACTGGCACAGAAGTTCCATATCGAAACTGGAGCCTTGCCCGCGAAGGTTCGCACTGGAACCTCCAGTTTCCCCGGGTACCCGGGGAAACTCACGACCCGGAAGCCCGGTCAGCCCGCGGAGTTCCCCGCGCCGTCCTCGCCGGGCGTGTGCGAGGTGTCGCCGTCCTTGTTCTTCTTGCCACCCTTCGAGCCGGGCGTCGGGTCGGCGGTGGTGGTCACGACGGCCGGCTGGGGCGCGACGAGCTCGAACTGCACGTCGGTGCCTTCTCCGCCCAGGGAGGCGGCAAGGACGTGGTAGAAGCCGGGGAACGCCCACTCGGTGCGACCGGAGCACGTCTCGTCCGAGCGCTTCCCGTCCGCCCACGTCACGACGACGGGGGTGTCGACGGCCTGGCGCACCACGACGTCCTGCACCGCGATCGCGGTCGGGCACTCGCGGGTGCTCCAGATGAAGTCGCTGCCACTGGTGATGGTCAGCGTCAGGGTCTGCGGGGACACCTGCCAGGTGCAGGCCTCCGCGACGACGGTGCGCAGGTTGACCGTGATCGGCACGTCGGCGCCGCCGGTGGCGGTCGTGAGGGCGGGGGTCGCGACGATGTCGGAGTCGGTGCACGGCCCGGACGGCTCGGCGAGCACGGGCTCGGGCGGGACGACGACCTCTGGCTCGCGCTTCTTCTTGCCCTTCTTGCCCTTGCGGTCCTTCCCGACGACGGCCGTGGGGCCGGCGGTCGGCGCGGCGGCGGGCTCGGTGACGCTGGCGCCGGCCTGCGTTGCGGTCGTGGTGGTCGCGTCCTTGCCGTCCGACGATCCGCTGAGGACGCGCGCGAGCACGACGACGAGGAGCAGCGGGATGCCGAGCACGATGATGCGCCGGGTCCAGTAGACCCGTGCCGGCAGCGGCCCGCGAGGTCGTACGGTCGAGGCCATGGGGTCAGGTTAGGGAGCCGGCGGCCCGTCTCGGCGGAGGCGCACCGGCCTCACCTACGATCGCCGCGATGGATGCCTCCACTGTCGCCGCCCTGCACGACGCCGTGCTCGACTGGTACGACGACCACGCGCGGGAGCTGCCCTGGCGCGGGACGACGGCCAGCCCGTGGTCGGTGATGGTCAGCGAGTTCATGCTGCAGCAGACACCGGTCGCCCGCGTGCTGCCCGTGCACGCCGCGTGGCTCGAACGCTGGCCGACGCCGGCCGCCCTCGCCGGCGAGTCCACCGGCGAGGCGGTGCGGATGTGGGGGCGACTGGGCTATCCGCGGCGGGCCCTGCGGCTGCACGCAGCGGCCGTCGCGATCGTCGAGCGCCACGGCGGCGAGGTGCCGACGTCGTACGACGACCTGCTCGCGCTGCCCGGCGTCGGCGACTACACCGCCTCAGCGATCGCCAGCTTCGCCTTCGGCCAGCGTCACGTCGTCCTCGACACCAACGTGCGCCGCGTCCTGGCCCGCACGGTGTCCGGCGTGGAGTTCCCGGCCACCGCGGTGACCCGCGCGGAGCGCGACGTGGCCACCAGCCTGCTCCCCGACGACGACGCGACCGCGGCCACGTGGGCCGTGGCGACGATGGAGCTGGGCGCGCTGGTCTGCACGGCGCGACAGCCGTCGTGCGGCGCCTGCCCGGTCGCGGACCTCTGCGCGTGGCGCGGTGCCGGCTTCCCGGCGTACGACGGCCCGCCGCGGCGCGGCCAGGCCTGGGCAGGCACCGACCGCCAGTGCCGCGGGCGCATCATGGCGCTGGCCCGTGAGGCCGAGTCGAGCATCGGCGCCGCACAGGTCGAGGCGGCGTGGCCGCAGGCCGAGCAGCGCGAGCGGTGCCTGGCCGGCCTCGAGGCCGACGGCCTCCTGACGCAGGTCACCCCGGGGCGCTGGGCGCTCCCGGGGTGATCTGGTGAGGCTGGGCCAGGCCTCTCGGCTCAGGCCCCAGCCCTCATGACTCCGAGGTCTTCGGCACGTCCGTGGGGCCCTCGGTGTCGTCCGGGCCCAGGACCGGGGTCCCCTCGGCGTCGACCGTCTCCAGCGGAGGCATGTCGGGCACCGTGGAGTTCTTCTGGCCGCGGAAGGTGAACTTCGCCGCCGGGCCCTCTCCCTCGATGTCAACCAGGACGATCTGGCCGGGTCCCACCTCGCCGAAGAGCATCTTCTCGGCGAGGACGTCCTCGATCTCGCGCTGCACCGTGCGGCGCAGCGGTCGCGCTCCGAGGACCGGGTCGAAGCCGCGCTCGGCCAGCAGCGCCTTGGCGGGCTGGGTGAGCTCGAGCGACATGTCGCGGTCCTTCATGCGCAGCTCGACGGCGGCGATCATGTTGTCGACCATCGCGACGATCTGCTCCTGCGACAGCGGCGGGAAGACCACGATCTCGTCGACACGGTTGAGGAACTCGGGACGGAAGTGCTGCTTGAGCTCCTCCGAGACCTTGCTCTTCATCCGCTCGTAGGAGCCCGCCGGGTCGGCGCCGACCGCGCCGAAGCCCAGGTTGACGCTCTTGGCGATGTCTCGCGAACCGAGGTTGGTGGTCATGATGATGACGGTGTTCTTGAAGTCCACCACGCGACCCTGCGAATCGGTCAGACGGCCTTCCTCGAGGATCTGGAGGAGGCTGTTGAAGATGTCGGGGTGGGCCTTCTCGACCTCGTCGAACAGCACGACCGAGAACGGCTTGCGCCGCACCTTCTCGGTGAGCTGGCCGCCCTCCTCGTAGCCGACGTAGCCGGGAGGCGAGCCGAACAGGCGAGAGACGGTGTGCTTCTCGCTGAACTCGCTCATGTCGAGCTGGATGAGCGCGTCCTCGTCACCGAAGAGGAACTCCGCCAGCGTCTTGGACAGCCAGGTCTTTCCGACACCCGAGGGGCCGGCGAAGATGAACGAGCCGCCAGGACGCTTGGGGTCCTTCAGACCCGCACGCGTACGCCGGATGGCACGGCTGAGGGCCTTGACGGCCTCCTCCTGGCCGATGACGCGCTTGTGGAGCTCGTCCTCCATCTTGAGCAGACGGGTGGACTCCTCCTCGGAGAGCTTCACGATCGGGATGCCCGTGGCCACGGCCAGGACCTCGGCGATCAGCTCCTCGTCGACCTCGGCGATCTCGTCGAGGTCTCCGGCGCGCCACTGCTTCTCACGCTCGCCCCGACGGGCGGAGAGCTGCTTCTCCTCGTCGCGCAGGCGGGCCGCGGCCTCGAAGTCCTGCCCGTCGATGGCGGCCTCCTTGCGCTGGCGCACGTCGGCGATCTTCTCGTCGTACTCGCGCAGGTCCGGCGGAGCGGTCATCCGGCGGATGCGCAGTCGCGAACCGGCCTCGTCGATGAGGTCGATGGCCTTGTCGGGCAGGAAGCGGTCGGAGATGTAGCGGTCGGCCAGGGTCGCCGCCGAGACCAAGGCCTCGTCGGTGATCGTGACGCGGTGGTGCGCCTCGTAGCGGTCGCGCAGGCCCTTGAGCATCTCGATGGTGTGCGCGATCGAGGGCTCCTGCACCTGGATGGGCTGGAAGCGACGCTCGAGCGCGGCGTCCTTCTCGAGGTACTTACGGTACTCGTCGAGCGTGGTGGCGCCGATGGTCTGGAGCTCGCCGCGGGCCAGCATCGGCTTGAGGATGCTGGCGGCGTCGATCGCGCCCTCGGCCGCGCCGGCACCGACGAGGGTGTGGATCTCGTCGATGAACAGCACGATGTCGCCGCGGGTGCGGATCTCCTTCAGCACCTTCTTCAGGCGCTCCTCGAAGTCACCGCGGTAGCGGGAACCGGCGACCAGCGCACCGAGGTCGAGGGTGTAGATCTGCTTGTCCTTGAGCGTCTCGGGCACGTTGCCCTTGACGATGTCCTGCGCCAGGCCGGCCACGATCGTGGTCTTGCCGACGCCGGGCTCACCGATGAGGACGGGGTTGTTCTTCGTGCGGCGCGACAGGATCTGCATCACGCGCTCGATCTCCTGCTCGCGCCCGATGACGGGGTCGAGCTTGCCCTCGCGCGCGGCCTGGGTGAGGTTCTGCCCGAACTGGTCGAGCACCAGCGAGCTCGACGGGGCCTCGCCGCCGGAGCCGGAGGTCTGGGCGCCGGCCGCGGCCGACTCCTTGCCCTGGAAGCCGCTGAGCAGCTGGATGACCTGCTGGCGGACCCGGTTGAGGTCGGCGCCGAGCTTCTGCAGCACCTGGGCCGCGACGCCCTCGCCCTCGCGGATCAGGCCGAGCAGGATGTGCTCGGTGCCGATGTAGGAGTGGCCGAGCTGGAGCGCCTCGCGCAGCGAGAGCTCGAGAACCTTCTTGGCGCGGGGCGTGAACGGGATGTGGCCGGACGGGGCCTGCTGGCCCTGGCCGATGATCTCCTCGACCTGGGCGCGCACGGCCTCCAGGGAGATGTCGAGGGACTCGAGGGCCTTGGCGGCGACGCCCTCGCCCTCGTGGATGAGGCCGAGCAGGATGTGCTCGGTCCCGATGTAGTTGTGGGAGAGCATGCGGGCCTCTTCCTGGGCCAGCACGACAACTCGCCGGGCTCGGTCGGTGAACCGCTCGAACATGTGCGCTCCTCTACGTCTGCGTGGTCCGCCCGTCCCCCGCCGGAGCGGGACCGCGGACACTGGGCTCAACGCCCGGGATCAGCCTACGTGTTCCCGCCCCAGTCACCAGAGCGTCCGCTCACAGCGAACGTGACCGGACGCCACCGGCGACCAGGGGTGTGCGTCAGTGCGCGGCGTCGTACGCCTGCTGCACGTCGGCGGAGATGCGTCCGCGCTCGGAGACCTCCATGCCCTGCGCCTTGGCCCACTCGCGCACGTCCTTGGTGTTGGACGTCGACGCGGCGCCGGACTTGCGGGCGCGGCGCCCCCCGCCGCTGACCTTGCGGGCGTGGCCGACGTAGCCGCTCATCGCCTCGCGCAGGGCGGCGGCGTTGCCGTCGTTGAGGTCGATCTCGTAGCTCACGCCGTCGAGGCCGAACGTGACGGTCTCGGTGGCCTCGGTGCCGTCGAGGTCGTCCACGAGGACGATGTTGACCTTCTGCGCCATGGTCTTTTCCTTTGCAGTCGTGAATTCCCTGTCGAAGGTGAATTGTGGCAGCAATTCACGCTTTTCGACAAAGCTTCACGGATTGCGCTCGAAGACCAATCGCAAACCCTGCAGCGTCAACCACGGGGAATGCACGGTGAAACATCCGCAATCATCGACGAGCAAGGGCGCCAAATGGCCGGTGGAAATCACCGTGACGTCCTCGGCGGGTTCTCCGAGCTCGGCGATCATCCGCGCGACCAGCCCCTCGACCTGCGCCGCGACCCCGAAGACCATCCCGCTCTGCAGCGCCTCGACGGTGTTCTTCGCGATCACCGAGCGGGGGCGTACGAGCTCGACCTTGCGCAGCTGCGCACCCCGCCTGCCCAGCGCCTCGAGGGAGATCTCGATGCCCGGGGAGATCGCGCCGCCGACGTACTGTCCCACGCCATTGACCACGTCGAACGTCGTCGCGGTGCCGAAGTCGACGACGACGGCCGGGCCTCCGTAGAGGGTGGCGGCGGCGAGTGAGTTCACGATGCGGTCGCTGCCGACCTCGCGGGGGTTGTCCATCAGGACCGGGATGCCGGTGCGCACGCCCGGCTCGACGACGATCGCGGTGACGTCGGGGAAGTGGCGCTCGAGCATCTCGCGCCACTCGTGCAGCACGGCGGGCACGGTGGCGCACACGGCGATGCCGTCGACCTCGGTGGCCCGGTCTGCCAGCAGCCCGCGGAGCAGCACCGACCACTCGTCGGCCGTGCGGCGCTCGTCGGTCGCCACCCGCCAGTGGGCGGTCACCTCGTCTCCGTCGAGGAGGCCCACGAAGGTGTGGCTGTTGCCGATGTCGGCGGCGAGCAGGCTCATTCCACCCTCATTCCAGGAGGTCCATGCCGAGGTCGAACACGACGACGGAGTGGGTCAGCGCGCCGACCGAGACGTAGTCGACGCCGGTGGCGCCGATGCGCGCGGCCCGCTCGAGCGTGATCCCGCCGCTCGCCTCGAGCGGCACCCGCCCGGCCGTACGTCGTACGGCCTCGGCCATCGTCTCGTCGTCCATGTTGTCGAGCAGGACCCGCTCGGGGGGCTCGGGCAGCGCCAGCAGGTCGTCGAGCTGGTCGAGCGTGGTCACCTCGACCTCGACCGGCAGCCCGGGGAAGCGGGTGCGGATCGCCTCGAGCGCCGGCAGGACTCCCCCGGCGGCGATGACGTGGTTGTCCTTCACCATCGCCATGTCCTGGAGGCTCGTGCGGTGGTTGACGCCTCCGCCGCAGCGCACGGCGTACTTCTGGAGCGCGCGCAGGCCGGGCAACGTCTTGCGGGTGTCGAGGACCCGGGTCGGGGAGCCCCCGAGCGCCTCCACCCAGCGCGCGGTCGCGGTGGCGACGCCGGAGAGGTGGCAGGCGAGGTTCAGCGCGGTGCGCTCGGCGACGAGGAGCTGGCGGGTGCGGCCCGACACGCGCATGACGACGTCCCCCTTCTCCACCCGGGTGCCGTCGGGGAGCCGATCGGTGACCCGGACGTCGGCGCCGAGGAAGGCGTGGAAGACCAGTGCCGCCACACCGAGGCCGGCCACGACGCCCGGCTCACGGGCTCCGAACACGGCCTCCGCGGTCGCGTCGTCCGCGATCGTGGCCCAGCTGGTCGGGTCGACGCCCGTGCCGTCGGGCAGGTCCTCCTCGACCGCGGCACGGACCTGGCGCCAGAGCGCCTCGGGGTCGAGGCCGGCGGCGGCCAGCTCCTCGCGCAGCTCGGCGGGTACGTCGGCGAGGCTCGTCATGCCCTGGCTCCTTCGGTGCTCGGATCGGTCGAGGGGGCCGGGATCCACTCCACGCGGACGGCGCCCTCGTCGTCCAGCCACGAGTCGACGTGGCCGGCCCGGGTGTCGTCGCGGTCGGGGAAGTCCTCGCGCCAGTGGGAGCCCCGCGTCTCGGTGCGCAGCGCGGCCGCCTCGGCGAGCGCGGTGCTGATGGCGAGCAGGTTGGTGGTCTCCCACGCCGCAGGCTCGACGACGGGGTCGCCGGGATCGAGCCGGTGCAGGAACGCGAGCGCCTCGGCCAGGCCGTCGGCGTGGCGCAGCACGCCGACGCGCGTCGTCATGACCTCCTGCAGGCTCCGGCGCCGGTCGCCCGACACGAGCCCCTCGACCCGCTCGTCGGCAGCGGGCCCGGCCCACGGGCGCAGCTCGCCGGGCAGCACGTCGGCGATGCGGCGCGAGAACACCAGGCCCTCGAGCAGGGAGTTGGACGCCAGCCGGTTGGCACCGTGGACGCCCGAGCAGGCGACCTCGCCGGTGGCATAGAGCCCCGGCACGGACGTACGCCCCCACAGGTCGGTCGCGACGCCGCCGGAGGCGTAGTGCTGGGCCGGGGCGACCGGGATCAGCTCGGTGACCGGGTCCACACCGTGCTCGCGGCAGACACGCAGGATCGTCGGGAAGCGCCTGCTCCAGAACTCCTCGCCGAGCTGGCGGGCGTCGAGCCACATGTGCGGCCGGTCGGTCTCCAGCATCCGGCGGGTGATGGCCTTGGCGACCACGTCGCGCGGGGCGAGGTCGGCCAGCGGGTGCTCCCCCTGCATGAAGCGCCGCCCGTCGTCGTCGACGAGGAAGGCCCCCTCGCCGCGGACCGCCTCGGAGATGAGCGGCTGCTGGCCCTGCGAGTCGGGGCCGAGCCACATCACGGTCGGGTGGAACTGCACGAACTCGAGGTCGCGCAGCCGGGCGCCGGCACGCAGGGCGACCGCCATCCCGTCGCCGGTCGAGACGCTCGGGTTGGTGGACTGGCTGAACACCTGCCCCAGCCCGCCGGAGGCGAGGACGACGGCACGGCAGTGGACCGCGCCGACGCCGTCGCGCTGGCCCTCCCCGAGCACGTGGAGCGTCACGCCCGCGACACCCCCGTCCTCCGCGCGGAGCAGGTCGACGGCGAGCGCGTGCTGGACCACCTCGATCAGCGGCGACTGCTCGACCGCGGCGATGAGGGCGCGCTGGATCTCGGCGCCGGTCGCGTCGCCGCCCGCGTGGGCGATGCGGTCGCGGTGGTGCCCGCCCTCGCGGGTCAGCGAGAGCTCGCCGTCGGGGTGGTGGTCGAACTGGGTGCCGAGGGCGATCAGCTCGCGGACCGCGTCGGGGCCCTCGGTGACCAGCGCGCGCACCGCGTCGACGTCGCAGGCGCCCGCACCGGCGACGAGGGTGTCGTGCTCGTGCTGCTCGGGGGTGTCGCCGGGCCCGAGGGCCGCCGCGATGCCGCCCTGGGCCCACTGCGTGGAGCCCGCGGCGAGCACGTCCTTGGTGACGACGAGGAGGTGGAGGGAGGGATCAGCCGCATGGATCCGGAGGGCGGCGGTGAGCCCGGCGATGCCGGATCCCACCACCACCACGTCGGCGCGGGTGGTCCAACCGGGTGCGGGCGCGCGCAGGCGGCCCGGGACCGGCCGGTGGTCAGTCATCCGTGCAGGCTAGCGAGCCACGGCGTCGCCGCGCGTCAGCGAGGCGTCCCCGAACGTCTCGGCCGGGTCGTAGCCGGTCGCCATCACCTTGTTGTCCGCATCGACGAAGACCACGTGGGGCTTGAGCTCCTTGGCCTCCGCGGTCTCCATCTGGGCGTAGGCGATGAGGATCACCGTGTCACCCGGGTGCACGAGCCGGGCCGCGGCACCGTTGATGCCGATGACGCCCGAGCCGCGCTCGCCGGCGATCGTGTAGGTCTCGAGACGGGCACCGTTGGTGACGTCGACGATGTGCACCAGCTCGCCGGCCAGGAGGTCGGCGGCGTCGAGCAGGTCCTCGTCGACCGTGACCGACCCGACGTAGTGCAGGTCGGCCTGGGTCACCGTGGCGCGGTGGATCTTGGACTTCATCATCGTGCGCAGCATCAGCTGCTCCTTTCACTGGTGGTCGAGGCCGCAGGAGCGGTCCCCGCCGACACGTCCGGGACGACCCGGTCGAAGGTGAGCGGCACGTTGTCGATCAGCCGCGTGGTGCCGACCCGTGCGGCCACCAGGATCCGGCCGGGGCCGGTCTCCGGGGGCTCGCCGAGGTCGGGCGAGGTGAGCGCGAGGTAGTCCAGCTCGAGGCCGGGCTCCACGTTGAGCACCGCCATGGCCGCCCAGCGCGCGGCAGGGACGCCGTACGCCGCCCGCTCCTGCGCGGCGCGCAGCGCGCGGCTCAGCGCGAGGGCCGTACGCCGCTGGTCGGCGTCGAGGTAGCGGTTGCGGCTCGACAGCGCGAGGCCGTCGGGCTCGCGCACCGTCTCCCCGCCCACGACCTCGATGTCCAGGCAGAGGTCGCGCACCATCCGGCGGATGAGCGCGAGCTGCTGGTAGTCCTTCTCGCCGAAGACGGCGACGTCGGGGCGCACCAGCCCGAAGAGCTTGGCGACCACGGTGAGCACGCCGTCGAAGTGGCCCGGGCGCGAGGCGCCGTCGAGGATCGTGGCCAGCGCACCGGGTGCGACGGTGACCCCGTCGTGGACCGAGTCGTGGCTGAAGCCGCCGGGGTACATCTCCTCGACGCCGGGCGCGAAGACCACGTCGACACCCTCGCGCGCGCAGACCTCGAGGTCCTCGTCCAGGGTGCGGGGGTAGCGGTCGAGGTCCTCGGTCGGGGCGAACTGCATCGGGTTGACGAAGATGCTGACCACCACGGGGCCGGTCGTGGCAGCGCGGGCCGTGCGCACCAGGCTGGCGTGGCCCTCGTGCAAGGCACCCATCGTGGGCACGAACGCGACGCGCTCACCGGCCTGCCGCGCGGCTGCGAGCAGCCCCGAGAGCTCCTGGCGGGTGCTCGCGAGGACGGGTGCCGAGGTCATCGACGGTGGTCGGCCGGGGCACTGGCGGACTCGGCAGCGGCCTCCGCGTCGGCCAGGACACGGAGCATCCGCGAGGCACGGATCGGCAGCAGCCGGCCGTCGGTCACGGCACGGTCGAGGGTGGCGTGCGCCAGGGCGACGTACGAGGCCAGCGTCTGGGGGGCGTCGGCGAGCAGGCCGGCGACGTGGGCCCGGACCGTCTCGACGTCGCCGCGGACGATCGGGCCCGTCAGGGCGGCGTCGCCGTCGGCCAGCGCGTTGTCGAGCGCGGCGGTGAGCAGCGGGCGCAGCGTGGCGGCGGGGTCGTCGGCACCGGCGGCGGAGAGGATCTCCATCGCCTCGGTGACGAGGGTGACGAGGTGGTTGGCGCCGTGGGCCAGGCCTGCGTGGTAGAGCGCGCGCCGCTCCTCGGGCACCCACATCGGCCGGCCGCCGAGGTCCGCGACGAGACCCTCGGCCAGGTCCCGGTCGACACCGTCCGCGGTCACGCCGAAGACGCAGCCGGGCAGGCGCGGCAGGTCGACCTCGGTGCCGGTGAAGGTCATCGCCGGGTGCACCGCGATCGTGCGCGCACCGACCTCGCGGGCCGGCTCGAGCACGGCGAGACCGTGGCGGCCGCTCGTGTGCACGACGACCTGGCCCTCGCGGATCGCACCGCTGGCGCTGAGCACGCTCACCACGTTGGACAGCATGTCGTCCGGCACGGTGAGCAGCAGCAGGTCGCACGCACGGGCGACATCGGTGGGCTTGGCCACCGTGACGCCGGGCAGGAGCGCGGCGATGCGCCGCCGGGAGGCGTCGGACTCGCCCGCGGCGGCCACGACCTCGTGGCCCGCGGAGCGGAGGGCGGCTGCCAGCACGGCACCGACCCTGCCGGCGCCGACCACGCCGATGGAGAGCTTCGTCATGTCGACCTCTTCGTTTCAGTCCCTCGCGGGTACCGATCTACTGCGATCAACATCGAGCCTACGCCTGCGGATTCCGTGGTGGGAACGGCTGCGGGCGTGACGCACACCACGCGGCCGCGGACGAGTAGGTTGACAACCTGACTAGTTCGCATCACTATCTAGTCATGCCGTCGACCACCGCGCCTCAGCCGTGGCCCACCGAATGGCTGCGGGGCGCACTCAGCATGTGCGTGCTGCACGTGATCGCCGAGGGCCCCACCTACGGCTACGCCATCGCCAGCGCCCTGGCCGAGGCCGGACTCGGCGCGATCAAGGGCGGCACGCTCTACCCCCTCCTCGCGCGGCTGGAGGAGGCCGGGCTGGTCACCGTCGAGTGGCGCGCCGGTGACGGCGGCCCGGGCCGCAAGTTCTACGACCTCACCGCCGCCGGCCGCGCCGAGCACGAGCGCCAGACCGCCGACTGGCGGGCCTTCACCGAGGTCACCACCACCTTCATCAGCACCGCCGCACCCACCCTCGGGAAGGACCCGTCATGAAGATCGACACCCACACGCCCCACGTCGAGCCCGCATGGGCCGAAGCCTTCGTGGTGGAGCTCCGGCTGCGAGGCGTCGAGGGTCGCCGCATCGGCGCGGCCCTCGCGGAGGTCGAGGCCCACTGCGCGGAGAGCGGCGAGAGCGCGCAGGGGGCCTTCGGCGACCCCACGGCGTACGCCGTCGAGCTGGCGCCGGACGGCACGGTGACCCTCGACTGGCGCGGCGAGCTGGTCCCCTCGGTCCTCGGGCTCAGCGGCATGATGCTCACGCTCGGCGCCGTGGGCGCGAGCCGGGCCGGCACGCTGGTGGAGCTCACCACCGGGCTGGTGCTGGTGGTCGTACTCGCCGTGCTCGGCACCACCCTGGTCGTGCGTCACGCCGACCGCGTGCTCCGCGCGGTGGTGCGCCACCGGTGGCTGGCGGTGGTCGGTGCACTGGCCCCGATCGGCCTGTTCGTGGCGATCCTGCTGCTCGGTCGGCAGACCCTCGTCTCCCTGCCGCCGGCCGGGACGCTGGTCGTCGGCGTGGTCTTCCTGGGCGCCAGCACCGCGATGGCCGTGCGCATCGCCGAGCCGGCCGACCCCGTCGTCGGGCCCGCGGAGGCCGGCGGGGCGGGGACCATGGCGGAGGGTGCGGTGTCGCGGGGCCTGCAGCGGCTGACGCCGTGGCTCTTCCCGGTGCTCACCGCGGTGATGGCGCTCCCGCTGCTGCTGATCCAGCGGTAGGAGCCGCTCAGGCGCGCAGGTGCAGCTTCGCGTGGTCCGGGTCGTCGACCACGAAGGGCCGCGGCGCACGCGGCAGCCAGGTGTGGGTCACGTGGTCGACCACGTGGACGCCCTCGGGCGACACGATCTCCACGACACCCTCGGGCACCTCGCCGGCGTGCAGCGCGTTCCACACCAGCCACTCGCGACGCTTGCGCCGGTTGCGGATCGAGGTCGCGAACGACTCCGGGTTGGTCCAGTGGGCGAACTCGTCGCCGTCGAGCCACTTCAGCTCCACGCACAGGCCCTGCGGCAGCGCGAACATCTCGATGTGGTCGGGCGTCGTGCGGATCTCCCACTCCGGCGCCTTGGTGTAGACGTAGTCGGGGCTCATCGGGAAGCCCCACTCCTCGATGTTGCGCAGGCCCAGGTCGAGGAAGGCGCGCCGGTCGGACTCGATGTAGAGCCCGTGGCGGGGGAAGCGGATGACGGCCTCCGCCATGCCGACCTGCCACGACAGGTCCGCCATCGACACCTCGCCCTCGGTGGTGAGGACCATGTCGCCGTCCCACTTCCACGAGTAGCGGGTGCGGACGTGGGAGAAGCACCAGTTGTAGAAGTAGGCCAGCGAGTGCACCGAGCGCTCGTTGACCGACAGGTGCTCGGCCCCGGCGCGGGCCACCTGGAAGGGGTACTCCTTCAGGGTGAACCGGTCCTCGAGGCCGTGCTCGGCAGCGACGCGCAGCGCCTCCTCGCCGGTGCCGTCGTCGGAACCGTTGTCGACCAGCAGCACGTGGTCGCAGGCGCGGAGCAGCGGCGGCAGGACGAAGCGCAGCCCGGGCGCCTCGTTCTTCACGCGCAGCACGGCGGTGGCGCCGCGACGCAGCCCACCCGGCTGGTTCCAGGGCCAGACGATGTCGAAGTCCTCGTGGCCCTCGAGGTTGGTGATCCCGTGACCGGACCCGATCGGGACCGTCACTGCCCGTCCCCCGAGGAGTCGCGCTCGCGCCCGAGTGCCTTGCGCACCCCGCGGCGCACCGACGGCGGGATCGCGGCGCGTACGTCGTGGGGCAACCGGTCGGCGAGCGAGTGCGGGGCCTCCGCGGCCTCGGCCAGCGCCCGGCGGCGTGCCCGGAGGCGGACGTGCTCGGCGCTCGAGCGGCTGA
Source organism: Nocardioides furvisabuli (assembly GCA_964021995.1). Classification (GTDB taxonomy): domain Bacteria; phylum Actinomycetota; class Actinomycetes; order Propionibacteriales; family Nocardioidaceae; genus Nocardioides; species Nocardioides furvisabuli_A. The sequence continues at coordinate 23,427 of CAXHZJ010000004.1, forward strand.
TCGCCTCGGCCTCCTCGTAGAGGTCGACGTACTCCGCGCGGAGCTCGTCGAAGGTGCGGTGCGCCTCGGCGGTGTCGCCGCCCTCGTCGGCGAGCTTGTTGAGCTCCTCCCACGTCTGGCCGGTCAGGTCGTGCAGGCGCTTCGGCAGCGCGAGGTCGTCGAGGCTCGAGGAGACCCGGCGCAGGGTGGGGTCGATGAAGCGGTGGACCTCGCGGATCTGGTCACTGCGGGTGTGGATGATCGTCTGGAGGTCGAGCGCGTGGCCGAGCGCGGTCGTGGTCTTCACCCAGTCGGTCAGCAGGTCCTCGTAGCGGACGAAGACACGCCCGCCGTCGCCCTCGGCGGGACGGGTGGCGCGCTCGGTGTGGAGGAGCATGTTGACCCAGCTGGCGGCCAGGTGGGACGAGCCGAGCTTGTTGGCGTAGTACTTCTGCTTCGAGCCGACCACCTCCGCCGGCGGGCGCAGCATCGTGGCGAAGACGGGCGTCGCTCCCGTGCGGATCGCGGCGACGCGCCAGAGCCCGAGGAACCAGCTCAGGCGCGGGTCCTTGACGACCAGCTCGGGGTGCTCGGCGAAGTGCGGCTCGAGCCACTCGCTCACCCGGATCCGGGCGGGCTCGCGGCTGCAGATCCGCCCCGTGTCGAACCACGCGCTCGGGCGGGAGTCGCTGACCTGCACGAGCGCCTCGGAGAGCCACTCGTCGTGGACGTCGACGACCCACTGCGGCTCGCTGAAGCCGCGCGGGTTGGAGTCGTCCGGCGGCACCTCGGGCAGCGGCACGTGCATGCCGAGCCGGGACACGATGCCCGCCAGGGTGCTGGTGCCGCTGCGGCCGGCACCGGCGACGAAGAGGACCTTGCGCGCGACTCCGTCGGGGTTCATCTCGTCGATGGCTCTGGGCTGCTCGGTCACGGCGGGCAGCCTACCGGCGGCCGGGCCCGGGCCTCCGGCACCACTAGGCTCGCGCCCCATGAAGAGGCTCTTCTCCCGGGCTCCCCTCCTCGGCGTGGTCATCCCCGCCTGGGGCGTGGAGGACTACCTCGACGACTGCGTCCGGTCGCTCCTCGCCCAGACGCACACCCGGTGGGAGGCGGTGATCGTCGACGACGGGTCGACCGACCGGACCGGCGAGATCGCCGACGGCTGGGCACGTCGCGACAACCGCATCAGCGTGGTGCACTCGGTCAACGGCGGGCTCGGCGCGGCCCGCAACCTCGGCACCCTGCAGGTGCGCGGCGACTACCTCGCCTTCCTCGACTCCGACGACGTGCTGCCGCCGACGGCGTACGCCGACCTGCTGGGCGCGGTCACGCAGTCGGGCTCCGACTTCGCCACCGGCTCGATCGTGCGCTGGGAGGGCGACGACCTCGTCGAGCCGCCGTGGATGCGGCGCCTGCACCGTCCCCTGCGCGGCGCCCGCGTCGAGGACCGGCCCGAGGTCCTCGGCGACGTCTTCGCCTGGAACAAGGTGTTCCGCCGGTCCTGGTGGGACGCGGCGGGCCTGGAGTGGCCCGAGGGCGTGCGCTACGAGGACCAGCCGACCACGACGCGGGCGTTCCTCGAGGGCCGCTTCGACGTGCTCGACGAGGTCGTCTACCGCTGGCGGATCCGGGAGGGCTCGATCACCCAGACCCGCGCCTCGTCCCTGCAGGACCTCGCCGACCGCTGGGAGACCAAGCGGATGGCGCTCGCCTCGGTGCGGGCGCACGGCTCTCCCGAGGTGGAGGAGGTCTTCGTCGACCGGGTGCTGGCCGGGGACCTGTGGCGCTACTTCCTGCTCGTGCCCGGGTGCAGCCCGGAGTGGTGGCGCCTGCTGCGCTCGGGGGTGGTGGAGCTGTGGGGTCGGCGCTCGCTGGTGCACAGCGGGCTGCCGCCGGTGCACCGGCTGGCGGGCTGGCTCGTCGAGCAGGACCGCCGCGCAGACGTCACCGCCCTCATGGAGTGGGTCGAGACCCTCGACGGCCCCGCGCCGCGGGCGCAGGACATCGCCACAGGGTCCTGGCGGCTGTCCGTGCCGCCCTCGGTGCTGGACGAGACCACCGTGGCCCCGGAGACGCTGGCGCTCCGCCCGAACGAGATCGCTGGTTGAGGTGCGAGCGCAGCGAGCCTCGAAACCACCCTGCTGAGGGCGTGGATTCGAGGCTCGTCGCTGGCGCTCCTCGCACCTCAACCAGCGATTGCTGGCTGGGCCCGACTACAGCAGGCCCTTGGACTCCAGGAACTCCTGGGCCACGTCGGCCGGCTGCTCACGGTCGATCTGGACGCTGACGAGCAGCTCACCGAGCGTGTCGTTGTCCAGCGCTGCCATCAGGTCGTTGAGCAGGCCCTCGACGTCGGGGTTGTCGGCGAGGAAGTCGCTCGACACCGCGGGGACGAGGTTCTGGGCGGGCTGGATGCCGCGGTCGTCCTCGAGCAGGAGCAGCCCCTGGTCCTCGAGGGTGCCGTCGAGCGTGCTGGTCTGGCCGAGCTGGGCCTCGCCGTCGAGGACCGCCTGGAACGTCTCGGTGGAGGCGTAGCCGAGCGGCTCGAGGGTGACGTCGATGCCGTAGGTGTCGACCAGGCCCTTCTCGCAGTCCGTGCGGCCCTTGCAGTCCGGCGCCGCGGCCAGCGTCACTGCCTGGCCCTCGAGGTCGGACAGCTTCGTCACGCCCTCGGCGTCGGAGAACTCCTGGCTGGTGAAGTAGCCGTTGGCGGAGAACGCCTCCGACGGCTCGAGCAGGGTGATGCCCTTCTCCTCCAGCAGCGAGGCGCCGGCGTCGATGGTCTCCTGCGCGTCGCTGGTCGACAGCGGCTCGGCGTCGGGGCCGTTGGCGTCGGTGTTGAGCTGGTCGACGATGCCGGCGACGTACTCGGGGGCGATCTGGACCGCGTCGGGCATCTCGTTGAGGTAGACCGGGCGGGTGTCGACGAGGCGGGTCTCGACCTCGTAGCCCTCGGCCTCGAGGACCTGCTGGTACATCGCGGTGACGAGGGCGGCCTCGTCGAAGCTCTGGCTGCCGATGACGACGGACGTGCCCTCGCCGCCTCCCGAGCCCGAGGCGGGCTCGTCGTTCTCGGCCGCGAGGTCGTCGCCGGCACAGCCGGCGAGCAGGGCGGTCAGGGCCAGGCCGGTCACCGCCATCAGCGGACGTCGTACGTGCATGAGTGTCAACCTTCTGTGTCCCGCGGCCTGGTGCCGCGCGTGTCCGGTGATGCGAGCGGATCCGCTCAGCTCCCGGTGGAAGCCTCTTCCACCGTAGTCGAGGGCTCCGACATCTCCCCCACTCCACGGGGTGACGAGGAGTGCGAGGCGGCGTTCGCCATCGGGTCGACGGCACGCTGCAGCGCCGCGGCCGCCACCTCGAGCACGAGGGCCACGAGCGCGACGACGACGGCCCCGGCCATGCCCTGGGCGTAGTCGTTGCGGGCGAACCCCTCGGTGATGATGCGCCCGAGGCCGGGACCCGCGACGAGGGCGGCGATGGTGGCCGTGGCCCACACCTGCACCAGCGCGAGGCGTACGCCCGAGGCGACCACCGGCAGCGCCAGGGGCAGCTCGACGCGACGGAAGCGCTGACGGCGCGACATGCCCATGCCGTCGGCGGCCTCCTTCACCTCCGTCGGCACCTCGCGCATGGCGACGTAGCCGTTGGTGATGAGCGGCGGGAGGGCGAAGAGCACGAGCGCGATCAGGGTCGCGAGCCCGGCGCGGCCGTAGGGGCCGAAGTCGCCCGACCCCGGCCAGTCGGCCGCGACGAGCAGGGCGAGCAGGGCGAAGGTGGGGATCGCGCGACCGACGTTGGAGAGGTTGACGGCCAGGAACCCGCCGCGCCCGAGGTGGCCCAGCCACAGCGCGAGCGGCAGGCCGAGCAGCATGGCTGCGGCCAGCGCGGTCGCGGTGAGGAGGAGCTGCTCCAGCAGGCGTGCGACGAGGCCGCCGCCACCGGTCCAGCTGTCGGCGTCGAGCAGGTACTGCCAGGTCTCGGCGAAGAGCTCCATCAGCGCACCGTCGCCGTCCACGGGGTCAGCAGCCGCTGCAGCAGCACCAGCAGCACGTCGAGCACCACCGCCAGCACCACGCAGAGCACGGCGGCGGTCAGCAGCTCGGCACGGAAGTCGCGCTGCACGCCGTGGGAGATGAGGTCGCCGAGACCGCCGTAGGAGACCAGCGTGCCCACCGTCGTCAGCGCGATCGTCGACACCGCCGCGACGCGCAGGCCGGCCATCACCACCGGAAGGGCCAGGGGCATCTCGATGCGCGTCAGCATCCGTGCGCGGCCGTAGCCGAGCCCGCGGGCCGCCTCCCGCACGTCGTCGGGCACCGAGCGCAGCCCGTCGAGCAACGCGCGGACCAGGATGGTGAGGGCGTAGAGGCCCAGTCCGATCACCACCGTGGCCGCCGAGAGACCGGTGAACGGCACCAGCAGCGGCAGCAGCGCGAGCGACGGAACGGTGTAGACGCCGGTGCTGAAGCCCAGCACCGCCGACTCCAGGCGGGGGATGCGGCGCGCGAGCAGGGCCAGCGGGATCGCGATCGCGATGCCCAGCGCCAGGGCGGCGAGGGTGATGAGCACGTGCTCGACGAGGGCATCGGTGATCTGGCCCCGGCGGTCCTCGACGTACTGCCAGCAGAACCATTCGTTGACGAACCGGCTGTAGCAGCTCGGTCCGGAGTCGGCGGCCCCCAGTATGGTCACCGCATGGACGCTACACGGGGCGACGAGCCGATGATCCGGCTCCAGGGCGTGGGCAAGACCTATCCCGACGGGACCGTGGCCGTCCACGAGCTCGACCTCGACGTCGCGCGCGGCGAGATGGTCTGCCTGGTCGGCCCGTCCGGCTGCGGCAAGTCGACCACGCTCAAGATGATCAACCGGCTCATCGAGCCGACGACCGGCCGCATCTGGCTCGACGGCAACGACGTCACCGAGGTCGACCCGGTCGAGCTGCGCCGCGGCATCGGCTACGTCATCCAGCAGATCGGCCTGTTCCCCCACCAGCGCATCGAGCAGAACGTGATGACGGTCCCCCTGCTCTACGGCGAGTCGAGGGCGACCGCGCGCGAGCGCGCCCACGAGCTGCTCAGCACGGTGGGCCTCGACCCCGAGCAGTACGCCCGCCGCTACCCGCACGAGCTCTCCGGCGGGCAGCGCCAGCGGGTCGGCGTGGCCCGCGCGCTCGCGGCGAACCCGCCCGTGCTGCTGATGGACGAGCCGTTCGGCGCCGTCGACCCCGTCGTGCGGGGCCGGCTGCAGGACGAGTTCCGTCGCCTCCAGGCCGAGCTCGGCAAGACCGTGGTGCTGGTGACCCACGACATCGACGAGGCGATCCGGATGGGCGACCGGGTGGCGGTCTTCGCCGCCGGCGCCCGCCTTGCTCAGTACGCCACCCCCGCCGACCTGCTGGCCCACCCCGCGGACGAGCAGGTGGCCGACTTCGTGGGCTCGGGCGGCCTCCGCACGCTCACGGTCACCCGGCTGCGCGAGGAGCACCTCGAGCCGCTCGACGGCGTCTCGACCGGCGACCTCGGCGCCGCCATCGACATCGACTCCTCGCTCGAGGAAGCCCTCGCCGCGATGCTGCGCGACGACAAGCCGATGGTCGGCGTGCGCCGCGGCCCCACCTTCCTCGGCGTGCTCACCCCGGCCGGTGTGCACCGCGCGCTGCGGGCGTCGCTGCGCTGAGCCTCAGACGACCGGTACGTCCTTGTGCCAGGACTCGGTGACGTACTTCGTGCCCCAGCCCATCGAGGTGTAGAGCCCGTCGGCGCCGGTCGGTGAGTCGGCGTCGACCTCGAGGCCGACGCGGTCCCGGCCGCGGGACGCGGCGTCGGCGATGATCGTGCGGAGCAGGCCCGTGGCCACTCCCCGGCCGCGTGCGGACTCCAGGACGCCGAGGTAGGAGACGTACGAGCCGTCGGGGCCGGTGTGGGACTCGCTCACGGTGCCGACGAGCGCGCCCGCCGGCTCGGGGTCGCCGTCGCCGTCGGTGATCTCGGCCAGCCACCAGTGGTCCCAGCGGTGGCCGGGGTCCTCGCGCAGGCGGTGGATGAACTCCTGGAAGGTCTCCTCGGCGGAGTTGAAGTGGTCGGTGAACGCGCCCTCGAGCACCTCGTGCACCGCGCGGAGGTCGGCGACGGCGGGCATGCCGCCGGGGCCACCCTCGCGCTCGACGAGACGGAAGACCACGCCCTTGCGCTCCCACCGGGCCGGGTCGGGCACGAGCTCGGCCTCCGCGGCCTCCACGGAGCGGCTCATCTGCCACCACGTGCGTACGCGCTCGAAGCCGGCGTCGGCGAGCCACTCGTGCTGGCGCTCGTCGTCGGCGAAGGCGCCGGTGTCGATCTGCTGCACGGCCAGGCCGCGCGCGGCACCCACGGCGCGCGCCTGCGCCTCGGCCCACTCGAAGAGCACGTCGCTGCAGCGGCCGGCCGAGCGCTCGTCGACCTCGCGGTCGAGGATGTGGACGAAGAGCATCCGGCCCTCGGCGCGGTCGTGCACGCTGCCCCAGGCACGGATCAGGCCGTCGGCGTCACGGACGACGAGGTTCTCGCGCATGGCCAGCCCGTGCTCCGACACCTCCACACGGACCTCGTCCTCGCCCGAGCCGGCCCAGCCGCGACCCGCGCGCTCGTGACCGCGCAGCAGCTCGGCCAGGCGGGTCACCGTGGCGGGGTCGTCACCGTCGGGCGCCTCTGCCACCCAGCCCGCGGGAAGTCCCGGGTCCTCGGGCAGCGCGTCGTCGGGGTCGCTCTCGAACCGGTTGTCCTCGGGGATCACAAGAGGTCATTCTTCCGCATCACCGATCCCGCGGTGCGACAGCCACGTCCTCGGCGTACGGAATGTGGCTGGGGCACCGCTCGGCGGGGACGTACGCGGTGGGTCAGGCGCTGCGGTGGTTGCGACGCGCGGCAGCGGCGCGCAGCGAGTCGAGCTCGGCGCGCACGACGTCGATCTCGGCCTCGAGCTCGGCGATGATCACGATCGCCTCGGCGGCGCGGGTCTCGGCCTCGTCGCGGCCCCGCTCGGCGGCCTCGCGGCCGGCGTCGGCAGCGTCGGCACGACGGGCCTCCTGGCCGCGCTTGAGGGTCTGCTCGGCGGCGTTCTTCTGTGCCGACGACAGGGCCCGCTCGAGCACGTCGATGGCTTCCTCGCGCTCGAGGATCTTGCGGCGCATGTCGGTGGCGAAGGCCGCGGACTCGGCCGTACGCCGCTCGGTGAGGGCGCGGTACTCCTGGGCCTGCTCGGCGCGGTCGCGCGCGGCGTCGCGGCGGGCCTGCATCACCTCGGAGTGCGTGATGCGGGTCGCGGCGGCACCGAGGACGACGGCGAGGACAGCAGCGACGGCGGTGAGCCCGGCCGACGACGACGCGACGGCGCCGAGGACGATCGCGGCGGAGACGGCGAGCAGGGCCACGGCCACGACCAGGCGCGTGCTGCGCTGGCGACGACGAGCCGGGGTGCGGGACGCCTGTGACTGCTGAGGCTGCTGGGAGGACATGCGGCCAGACTAGGGCCGCGGTCGGCCGCCGTCCGTGCGACACGCTCGCTCCAGCACCAGCGAGGCGAGCATCACGCCCGCCGCGCCGAGCGCGGCGACGACCGAGCGGACGATCCAGCGGTCCGCCAGCGCGGACTCGTCGCCCAGCCAGCTGACGGCGTAGCCGACGTAGCCGGCGCTCACGAGCGCGCCGGCCAGCGCACACGCCCGGGCGAGGACGAGCCGGTTCACCGAGCGGTGGGGCTCGAGACGCTCGCCCCGCACCTGCACGGTCTGCCAGGTGTGCCAGGCGACGAACGACATGATCGCGGCCACCAGCACCAGGGCGAGGCCCTGCGCCCACGAGACCAGGGGCGGTCGCCCGACGAGCCGGTCCATGACCGGGTGCAGGCCCCACCCGACGACGAGGCCGACGACCGCCAGGGCCGTCAGCGCGCCCGCCGAGGTGGGGCGCAGGGTGCCTTGCGGCTCCGGGCGCTCCTCCTCGGGCTCGGGGTCCCTCACCCGACCTCGAGCGCGAGGTCCTCGCGCTTGCGCACCCCGGTGGCGTCGGTGGTGCCGAGGAGGTCGGCGATGGGTCCGCGCTCGGGGAAGACGGCGTCGGGCTCGAGGTCGTGCCACGGCTGGAGCACGAAGGCACGCTCGTGGGCACGCGGGTGCGGCAGGCGCAGGAAGTCCTCGTTGGAGCGGCGGTCGCCGACCACGATGAGGTCGACGTCGAGGGTGCGGGGCGCGTTGCGGACCTCGCCGCGCTCGCGCTCGAAGGCGTCCTCGATCGCCAGCGCGCGCTCCATCAGGCGCGCGGCCGGGAGCGTGGTGTCGGCCAGCAGCACGGCGTTGAGGTAGGGGCCGGAGCCCTCGGGAGCGTCCACCGGGTCGGTCTCGTAGACCGGGGAGACGCCGGTGACGAAGAAGTCGGGGGTGTCGGCGAGCGCCTCGACCGCACCCTGCAGCGTGGCCATCCGCTCTCCGAGGTTGGATCCGAGAGCCACCACCACCCGCCGGATCGGGTGCATCTCTCCGGTGAGGGAGTCGGTGTCCACGATGTTGGGGTTGGGAGTCTCAGTCATGAGCGTTGCCTCGCGTTCTGGTGATCGTCAGCGCGACGTCCGAGTACGTCGCGTCGATGGGTGCATCAGGTTTGTGGAGCGTGACTCGCGCCCATTCAACACGAGTGTCCAACAGGCACACATCGGCGATGCGTTGAGCGACGGTTTCTATCAGGTCGACCGGGTCGCGCTCCACAGCAGCCTTCACGTCCAGCGTGAGGGAGCCGTAGTTCACGGTGTCCTCCAGGTCGTCGGAGGCGGCCGCCGCGCGGGTGTCGATGCCGAGAACGAGGTCGACGACGAACACCTGCCCCTCGCGCTTCTCGAACTCGAAGACACCGTGGTGGGCGAAGCACTCGATGCCCTTCACGGACAGCTCGTCGGTCATCTCTCATCGCTCCTGTGGGTCGGCAGGTGGGGCTCGTCCTCGCGGCGTACGCCCATCGCGGCCGCCACGGCCAGCGCGTCACGCGTGGCGCGTACGTCGTGCACGCGGAGCACGTCGACACGCCGGCCGGCCAGCACGGCGACCAGCGCGGCGTGGGCGTGCTCGCGGTCGTCGACCGGGCGGGCGACGCCGTCGGCGGCCAGCAGGGCGCCGAGGAACGACTTGCGGCTCGCGCCGACCAGCAGCGGGCAGCCGAGGTCGCGCAGCACGTCGAGGTTCCTCAGCAGCTCCCAGTTGTGGTGCGGCTCCTTGGCGAATCCCAGCCCGGGGTCGAGGACGATCCGCTCGCGCGCGACGCCGGCGGCCTCGGCCGCGGCGAGGCGCTCGCCCAGCTCGTGGCGCACGGTGGCCACGACGCCGTCCGGGGAGTAGTCGGTGAAGTCCTGCATCCGGTCGGCGTGGGCGCGCCAGTGCATCGCGACGTAGGTCGCGCCGGTCGCGGCGACGACCTCGAGGATCCGCGGGTCGGCCCGGCCCCCGGAGACGTCGTTGACGATCGCCGCCCCCGCCGCGAGCGCCGCCTCGGCGACCTCGGCGCGCATCGTGTCGACCGACACCACCGCCCCGCCGCCGACGAGCTCGCGGATCACGGGGACCACACGGTCGAGCTCCTCGGCGACCAGCGGGCGGGTCGCGCCGGGACGGGTGGACTCGCCCCCGATGTCGAGCAGGTCGGCACCCTCGGCGAGCAGCGCGCGACCGTGGGCCACGGCACGCTCGGTGGTGTCGTAGCGACCACCGTCGGAGAAGGAGTCGGGGGTGACGTTGACGATCCCCATGACCCGGGGAGCGTGGGGGGCGGCGCCCTCGATCACCTGGTGCCTGAGTGGATCAGCGCCATCGCCTCGGCGCGGGTCGCCTGGTGGGTGAGGAACGCGCCGCGGACCGCGGAGGTGATGGTGCGGGCGCCGGCCTTCTTCACGCCGCGCATCGTCATGCAGAGGTGCTCGGCCTCGATCACCACGATCACGCCGCGCGCATCGAGGATCTCCATGAGGGAGTCGGCGACCTGCGTGGTGAGGCGCTCCTGCACCTGCGGACGCTTGGAGTAGACGTCGACGAGCCGTGCCAGCTTGGACAGGCCGGTGATCTTGCCGGTCTCGGCGGGGATGTAGCCGACGTGCGCGACGCCGGTGAACGGCACCAGGTGGTGCTCGCACATCGACCACAGCTCGATGTCACGCACCAGCACCATCTCCTCGTGGCCGAGGTCGAAGGTGGTGGTGAGGACGTCGTGCGCGGTCTGGCGCAGGCCCTGCGTCAGCTCGGCGTACGCCCGGGCGACACGCGCCGGGGTCTCGCGCAGGCCCTCCCGGTCGGGGTCCTCGCCGATCGCGTGGAGCAGCTCGCGCACGGCGGCCTCGGCGCGTTCGTGGTCGAAGTCCGGGACGTCCTCGGGCGCGCGCTCCGGGACCGTGATCGGGTCGGTCATCGCGACTCCGGGGACGGCGGGGTCGGGGCGTCGGGGCCCAGCTCGGGCCCGCCGTGGACGTCGCCACCGGCGCCCGGCGGGGTGAGGATCGCACCGCCCCGGGTCTGCTCCTCCTGGGCGGAGGCATCGGCGCTGACCCGGTCACGGATCGCCTGGGGGATGTCGACGGGCGGGATCGTCGACGGCAGCCGCTCGGGCGAGCCGGTCCACGCGGGACGCGCGGGACGGCGGTTGAGCGGCTCGAAGATCTCGGCGATCTCCGCCTTGTCGAGGGTCTCCTTGTCGAGCAGGGCGAGCACCAGGGCGTCGAGGACGTCGCGGTTGTTCTCGAGGATCTCGAAGGCCTCCTGGTGGGCGTGGCCCAGCAGCTTCTTGATCTCCCCGTCGACCGCGGCAGCCGTCTCCTCGGAGTAGTTGCGCGTGTGGCCCATGTCGCGGCCCAGGAACGGCTCGGAGTTGGTGTCGCCGAGCTTGACCGCGCCGAGGCGCTCGGTCATGCCGTACTGGGTCACCATCGCCCGGGCCAGACCGGTCGCCTTCTCGATGTCGTTGCCGGCACCCGAGGTGACGTCGTGGAAGATCAGCGCCTCCGCGGCCATCCCGCCGAGCATGTAGGCGAGGGAGTCGAGCATCTCGCTGCGGGTCTGGGAGTACTTGTCGCGGTCGGGCAGCACCATCGTGTAGCCCAGCGCGCGACCACGCGGGAGGATCGTGACCTTGTGCACCGGGTCGGTGCCGGGCAGCGCCGCGGCGACCAGGGCGTGGCCGCCCTCGTGGTAGGCGGTGATGAGCTTCTCGCGCTCGCTCATGAGACGCGTACGCCGCTGCGGGCCGGCGATGACGCGGTCGATCGCCTCGTCGAGGGCCTCGTCGGTGATCAGCTTCTCGTTGGTGCGCGCGGTGAGCAGCGCGGCCTCGTTGAGCACGTTGGCCAGGTCGGCACCGGTGAAGCCGGGCGTGCGCCGCGCGATGCTGAGCAGGTCGATGTCCTGCGCGATCGGCTTGCCGCGCGAGTGGACCTTGAGGATCTGGTGACGACCGTTGAGGTCGGGGGCGTCGACCTGGATCTGGCGGTCGAAGCGACCCGGGCGCAGCAGCGCGGGGTCGAGCACGTCGGGTCGGTTCGTGGCAGCGATGAGGATGACCCCGCCGCGCACGTCGAAGCCGTCCATCTCGACGAGCAGCTGGTTGAGGGTCTGCTCGCGCTCGTCGTGCCCGCCGCCCATGCCGGCGCCGCGGTGGCGACCGACGGCGTCGATCTCGTCGATGAAGACGATGGCCGGGGCGTTCTCCTTGGCCTGCTCGAACAGGTCGCGCACCCGGGAGGCGCCGACGCCGACGAACATCTCGACGAAGTCCGAGCCGGAGATCGAGTAGAACGGGGTGCCCGCCTCGCCGGCCACCGCGCGCGCCAGCAGCGTCTTGCCGGTGCCGGGAGGGCCGTAGAGCAGGACGCCCTTGGGGATCTTGGCGCCCACGGCCTGGAACTTGGCCGGGTCGGTGAGGAACTCCTTGATCTCGCCGAGCTCCTCGATCGCCTCTTCACAACCGGCGACGTCGCTGAAGGTCGTCTTCGGCATGTCCTTGGTGATCAGCTTGGCCTTGGACTTGGCGAACTGCATCACGCCACGTCCGCCACCGCCCTGGGCCTGGTTCATCAAGAAGATGAACAGCAGGATGATCAGCGCGAAGGGCAGCAGGGTCGCCAGCAGCGAGCCGAGGAAGCTGGGCTTGGGGACCGTCGAGTTCGACGACTCGATCGTGCCGGCCTCCACCTGCTCGTCGACGGCGAACAGGAGGCCCTCCTGCTGACCGTCGACGTACTGCGCGACGACCTTGTCGCCGGCGTCGCGGGTGCCGGCGTCGAGCGTGGCCTGGATCTCGAAGTCGGCGCCGTTGAACTCGATCTCCTCGACCGAGCCCTCCTCGATGTAGGAGGCCAGGGTGGAGGTGTCGACCTCGTCGTAGCCGTCACTGGGCGCGAGGAACTGGATCGCCAGCAGCACCGCGAAGGCGGACAGGACGATCCACAGCCAGGGACCCTTGAATATGCGCTTCACAGGTAACTTTCACCGGTTCGGAGTTGGTGGGGCGACGCTACAGGCCGCTCGGGCGCCCATTGTTTCAGGCAGGGTGAAGCGGAGCGCTGCGCGCGGCCCGCTCAGGAGTAGACGTGGGGTGCGAGGGTGCCGATGTCGCGCAGGTTGCGGTAGCGCTCGCGGTAGTCGAGGCCGTAGCCGACGACGAACTCGTTGGGGATGTCCCAGCCGACGTACTTCGGCTCCACCGGCATCGACAGCGCCTCCGGCTTGCGCAGCAGGGTGGCGATCTCGACGCTCGCCGGGTTGCGGCTGGAGAGGTTGTTGACCAGCCAGCTGAGTGTGAGGCCGGTGTCGATGATCTCGTCGACGATCAGCACGTCGCGACCGCTGATGTCGGTGTCGAGGTCCTTGAGGATCCGCACGACGCCGCTGGACTTGGTGCCGGAGCCGTAGGAGCTCACCGCCATCCAGTCCATCTCCAGGTGGCCGGGCATCGACCGTGCGAGGTCGGCCATGACCATCACCGCGCCGCGCAGGACGCCGACCACGAGCAGGTCGCGACCGGCGTAGTCCTCGGTGATCTGGAGGGCCATCTCCCCCAGCCTCTGCTGGATCTGGGCCTCGGTGAAGAGGACGTTGACCAGGTCGTGCTCCACGTGGGACGAGTCCATGGCGTCAGCCTAGGGTCTCAGGGACGCTCGAACACCAGCAGCCCGTCACGCCGCAGCGCCCGCAGCGGCCCAGGGAGGTCGATCCACCTCTGGCCGCGCCAGTCGGTGAGGAGCGCGTCGACGGCCAGCACGTGGTCGCGGGTGAGCTCGGACGGGGGCGAGCCGGCGTCGAGCGCCGCCCGGCGGAGCGCACGGCGCCGGAGCGCAGGAGGCACGGCGGCCAGCCAGGCGGCGTCGAGCGCGCCGTCGCGTCGGGCCTCCGCCAGGACCTCGGCCGCCAGGTCGTCGAGCAACGCCGTGTCGTCGCGCAGCTGCTCGGCCGTGCGCGCCAGCGCGGCGGCGACACCGGGTCCGAGCTCGGCCTCGAGCACCGGGAGCACCCGCTCGCGCACCCGCACCCGGGTGTAGCCCGGGTCGTGGTTGTGCGGGTCGTCCCAGGCCTCGAGGCCCTCGACCTGGCAGGCGGTGACGGTGTCGTCACGGCGTACGCCGAGCAGCGGGCGCACGAAGACGCCGAAGCCTGGCCTCATGCCCTGCAACGAGCGCCCGCCCGAGCCGCGGGCCAGGCCGAGCAGCACCGTCTCGGCCTGGTCGTCCAGGGTGTGCCCGAGCAGCACCGCCCGCGCGCCGAGGTGCTCGGCGACCTGCTCGAGGACGGCGTACCTCGCCTCCCGGGCCGCGGCCTCCGGCCCCGTCCCTGCGGCGGCGTCGACCTGCACGCGCGCGGTCAAGGTCTCGTCGACCCCCAGCGCCGCGAGCTGGGCGACCACGCGGTCGGCCTGGGCGTCCGAGCCCGGCTGGAGCCCGTGGTCGACCGTGACGCCGACGACGCGCAGGGCGAGCTTGCGGCCCTCGAAGACCGCTGCCGAGGCGAGCGCGAGCGAGTCCGCGCCACCGCTGCACGCCACCGCGACGACGTCGCCGGGGGCAAGGACCGACAGCGCGTGGCGGACCGGGAGCCGGACCGCCGCGATCGACGGGTGGAGGGTCACAGGACGCGGGCGCCCCACGCGTCGGGGTCGGTGATCTCGGCCTTGGACGGCAGCGTCTCCGGGCCGGTCCACACGGCGTTGAACTCCTCCATGCCGACCTTGTCGACGACGTGGCGCACGAAGACCGCGCCGTCGCGGTACTGCGCCATCTTGGCGTCGAGGCCCAGGAGCCTGCGCAGCAGCTTGTCGAGGCTGCCGGCGCCCTTGCGGCGCTGGTTGAACTTCTTGCGGATCTCGGCCACCGACGGGATCACGGAGGGACCGACGCCGTCCATCACCACGTCGGCGTGGCCCTCGAGCAGCGACATCACGCCGGTGACCCGGTCGAGGATCTCCTTCTGCTCGGGCGAGGAGACGAGGTCGAGGACGCTCCCGTTGCCGCTGCGGATCGACTCCGCGCCGCGGCGCACCCCCTCCAGCAGGGCGCTCGGCTCGATGGTGTCGGCCACCGCGTGCATCTGGGCGAGCAGGTGGTCGCCCAGCCACGGGTTGGCGGTGAACTGCACCCGGTGGGTCTCCTCGTGGAGGCACACCCACAGCCGGAAGTCGGTCGGGTCGGCGGCGAGCTCCCGCTCGACGTGGACGATGTTGGGCGCCACGAGCAGCAGGCGGCCGTGCGGGGCGAAGAACGGGTCGAACTGGCCGAGCACCTTCGACCCGAGGAAGCCGAGCATCAAGCCCACCTCGGCACCGGTCACGCGGGAGCCGATGGCCTCGGCGATCGCCGAGGGCGGGCCCTTCTTCTCGGTGAGCTTGTCGACGATGGGCGCGAGGATCGTGGCGAACCCGTCGGCGTTGGCCCGCAGCCAGCCCGCGCGGTCGACCACGAGCACCGGGGCGGTGGCAGCGGCGGCGTGGAGGCCGGTGAACTCACGCACCAGCGGAGTCGAGCGCTCTGCGCCTTCGCGCAGCTCCAGCACGGCGGCAGCAGCCTCCTCGGCGCTGACCTCGGGCCCGGGGCCCGCCACCTTCGACCCGACGGTCACGGCGAAGTCCCAGTCGACGAGGTTCATTCCTCGACCCTAGCCGGGGGTGCGCGAGCAGCGGCAGGTCGCGAGCGAGCCCGCCGCCCGGTCGAGCGCGTCCTGGGCGTCGTACCTGTCCTCCGGCGCGACCTTGTCGGCGGCGAGCACGAACGCGAGGGGCACGCCGTCGCGGTCGATCGCGATCCCGGCGAGCGCGTGGACCCCCGTCAGGGTGCCGGTCTTGGCCCGCACCAGGCCGCGGGCGAGGGCGGGACCCTCGTCGAAGCGGTAGGTCAGCGACCCGGTGAAGCCGGCGACCGGCAGGCCCGTGACGAGGGTGCGCAGCGCCTCAGCACCGGGACCGGCGGCCTCCTGGAGGAGGCCGAGCACCGTCGAGGTGGAGATCCGGTTGCGGCGCGACAGGCCGGAGCCGTCGTACACCTCGTCATCGGACACGTCGATGCCGAGCCCGCCGAGCGTCGCGAGCACGCCGGCGGCACCTGCCTCGAAGGAGCCGGTGCCGGACGTCGCGATGCCGACGTGGTGCGCCAGGACCTCGGCGCCCTCGTTGTCGCTGACGTCGAGGACCCGCTCGGCGACCTCGGCCAGTGGCGCCCCCTCGACGGCTGCGAGCTCCTCCGCCCCGGGGGGCACGACGTCGCGGCGGGGCTCGCCGGCCACCCGCAGGCCGGCCGCACGCAGCGCCTCGGCGAAGGCGTCCGCGGCGGCCAGGGAGGGGTCGTCGGAACGCGAGAGCCCGTCGGGAGCCACACCACCGTCGACCATCAGCGCGGTGATCGGGCTGACGATGTCGTCGGGGACGTAGTCGCGGCGCCACGCAGGGTTGTCGGTGGGGCCGGTGAAGAGGCTGTCGTCGTAGCGCACCCGCACCCGCCCGGCGCCGCCGAGGGCGTCCGCGACCTCGAGGGCGAGCGTGGCGACGTCGGCCCGGGCGGGGTACGCCGTCGCGGCCTCCGCGACCGTCAGCGGCTTGCTGGCCAGCAGCGGGTCTCCCCCACCGACCAGCACCACCTCGCGGGGCGCGTCCCCGCGCACGACGCGGGTGGTGAAGGTGTGGTCGGGCCCGAGGGTCTCCAGCGCCGCGCCGACGGTGAGCAGCTTGGTGGTCGAGGCGGGGAGGAAGCGCCCGTCCCCCGAGGTCCAGGGCTCGGAGCCGGGGGCGAGCGAGGACACCGCGCCGACGACGTGCCGGCCGAGGTCGGGGTCGGCCAGGTCGGCGCGCAGGGCGGAGGCGACGCGGCCCGGCACGACCGCGGCCGTGTCCTCGATCGCGGCGGGGGCGGTCGGCGCGGACCACTCCGGGAGGTCGAGCCCCGCCGGGAGCAGCACCTGCTCGGGCTCGGTCGCCGGGTCGGCGGCCAGCCACGGCAGGTAGCGCTGGCCCCACTCGAAGCGGTAGGCGGCCAGGCCGCTGGCGAGCAGCGCGACGACCAGCAGCGGCGGCAGCCAGTTGCGGACGAACCCGCCGCCGGAGTGGCGTACGTCACGTCGCCGACGTTTCGACCCTCTCGCTTCGCGCATCGGGGCCATTGTGCGCGACACTGCCCCCAGACAACGCGTCGGGTGAGTGCCGGACGCGACGGGGGCTCGACCCGGGCCCGACCATGACTGGGCCCGAAGGCGTGCCGGAGAGTGTGGAGGAAGACGTGCTGACGTTCGACGTGCTGGTGGAGATCCCCAAGGGTGAGCGCAACAAGTACGAGGTCGACCACGAGACCGGGCGCATCCGCCTGGACCGCATGCTCTTCACCTCGACCGCCTACCCGGCCGACTACGGCTTCATCGAGAACACCCTCGGCCAGGACGGCGACCCGCTCGACGCGCTCGTGATCCTCCAGTCGCCGACCTTCCCGGGCTGCCTCATCGAGTGCCGCGCGATCGGCATGTTCCGCATGACCGACGAGGCCGGCGGCGACGACAAGGTCCTGTGCGTGCCCGCGCACGACCCGCGCCTGGAGCACCTGCGCGACATCAACCACGTCTCCAAGTACGACCGCCTCGAGATCCAGCACTTCTTCGAGGTCTACAAGGACCTCGAGCCCGGCAAGTCCGTCGAGGGCGCTGACTGGGTCGGCCGCGTCGAGGCCGAGGAGGAGGTCCACGCCTCCTTCGAGCGCTTCAAGACCGAGGGCCACGGCAACGACCTCGACAACATCGCCGACGAGAACCTCGGCGAGGACGCCTGAGCACCAGCCGCGCCGTCCGGTGTATCAGGCCGGGCGCTCTCGGCTCCTGAGAGGTATCGGGTCGTCACCGATGGCCCCGCCACCCAAGAGCCAGCATGACCCGAGTCAGCGACCGGCACACCGCTGCCGCCCCGCCTGACCGCCCGGCGACTCGGGCCGCGGTCGGCCGCCAGCTGGGATCCTTCGCCACAGCGTCGGTCGCCATCTCGCTGCCCTGGCCGCTCCTGCTCGTGCTGGCCTGGGACCAGTTCGGCGCCGGGCCGCACGGCCCGCTCGCCCTCGGCGCCATCGGCGCGGCGCGGATGCTGCCCTACGTCCTGCTGTCGTGGCTCGTGGGGTCACTGGGGGTTCGCTTCCGCCGCGACCGGCTGCTGCTCGCCTCGCTGCTGCTGCGGCTCGCGTGCCTCGCGGGCCTTGCGGTCGCCGTGGTCGCCGACCAGCTCGTCGCGGCGGTGGTGGCAGCGACGCTGGCGGTCGCCTGCGGGACCCCGGCGTACCCCGCCGCCGCCGCTGCGATGCCGCAGCTCGCCGGACCCACCCGGCGACGCGCCGCCACCGAGGCCCTCGTGACGCTGGAGGTGGCTGCGTGGGTGGTGGGCCCGGCGGTCGGCGGGCTCCTCCTCGCGGTCGGCGCCGGCCCCGCCGTCCCGCTCGTCGCCGTCGGGCTCACGGCGGTCGCGGTCGTCCTCGCCCGGGGCACGGCGTTGCCCGGGCCGGCGACGGACCGGCCCGCACGCACGGCGGTCGCGGACATGCTCCGGACCGTGGGTGCCACCCCGGCCGCGCTGCACGCGCTCGGGCTCGGCGGGCTGGTCAACGTGGTGGTCGCGGCCACCAGCGTGCTGCTGCTCCCGCTGGCCCAGGACGTGTGGCAGCAGGGAGAGCAGGGCTTCGGGATCGCCACCGCCTGGTTCGGGTTCGGCGCACTGGCGGCGCCCCTGCTGTGGCGGGTCCGCGGCTCGGCGCGTGCCCGCGGGACGTGGGGCCTGGTGGCGCTGGGGGTGGCCGTGGCCTGGGTCGCCCTCGTGCCGTCGCCGATGTCGGCCCTGCCGGTGCTGGGGTTGGCCGGCGCCATGGCCGTGGCGATCGAGTGCGCGATCACCGAGATGATCCAGGACGGCGTCGCCGACGAGCACCGTGCGGGAGCCCTCGGGCTCGCCGACGCGGTCATGGTGTGCTGCGCGATGGCGGGTGCGCTGCTCGGGCCGCTGCTCGCGGGCGCTGTCGGGTCCAAGCTCGCCCTCCTGCTCCCGGGGCTGGCCTGCATGATCGCTCTCGTGGTGGGGCGCGGCAGACCCCGTCGGAGACGCACCGCGCCGCGCACGGCACCAGCGCCGAGGGTGCCGTCACCCAGGCAGGCCCCCTCCGATCACTGCCGGGACAGCTCCACCTCCGTGCCCACCGCTCCGAGCTTGTCGGGGTTGCGCACGAGGAACAGCCGCGTCACGACGCCGTCCTCGACGAGCATCGTGCCGACCCCGTCTCGCTGACCGGCCACCACGAACTGGATCGCCGGCGACCCGTTGAGCCACACCGGCTCGAGCTCGAGCGCGTCGGGAGTGACGCCGGCGAGGAAGCGCAGCACCTTGTCACGCCCGCGGATCGGGTTGAGGGCCGCCTGCACCTTGCCGCCCCCGTCGGTCATCAGCACCACGTCGGGCGCCAGCACGTCCATCAGCCCCTGGAGGTCACCGGTCTCGATGGCCGCGCGGAACCGCTCGATGACCGCGTCGCGCTCGGCGGTGCTCACCGAGGACCGCGGGCGGCGCTCGGCCACGTGGGCCCGCGCGCGGCTGGCCACCTGCCGCACGGCGGGCTCGGACTTGCCGACCGCCTCGGCGATCTCGGCGTACGACACGTCGAAGACCTCGCGCAGCACGAAGACCGCCCGCTCCGTGGGCGGGAGGGTCTCCAGCACCAGCAGCATCGCGGTCGAGACGCTGTCGGCGAGCTCGACGTCCTGCGCCACGTCGGGGGCGGTCAGCACCGGCTCCGGCAGCCAGCTGCCGACGTAGTCCTCACGACGGCGCGCGAGCGTGCGCAGCCGGTTGAGCGCGAGCCGGGTGGTCATCCGCACCAGGTAGGCACGCGGGTCGCGCACCTGCTCGACCTCGACGTCGACCCAGCGCAGCCACACCTCCTGGACCACGTCCTCGGCGTCGGCGGCCGATCCGAGCATCTCGTAGGCGACGGTGAAGAGGAGGTTGCGGTGGGCCAGGAGGTGCTCGGTGCTCATCGGTCGGCAGGCTCCCCGCCCGCGGCGGCTAGCGGCAGCGCGCACACGTCGCTGTAGCCCTGGCTGGCCAGGCCCATCGCCGAGTTGAAGCGCGAGCGCTCGTTCTCGACCGCCACCATCATGGTCAGCTCCACCACAGCGGCGTGGCCGAGCTGCCGGTCCAGGCTCGCCACCATCTCGTCGGTGACCTCCGGTGGCGTCACGGTCATCGCCTCGGCGTACGCCATCACCTCGCGCTCCAGGTCGGAGAAGACGTCCGCGTCGCGCCAGCGCGGCACCTCGCGCACCTTCGCCTCGTCGAGCCCCCGGGTGTGGGCCATGAAGTAGCCGAAGTCCAGGCACCACGAGCAGCCGATCACGCCCGCGCTCGCCATCTCGGCGTACGCCTTGAGGTGCGGGTCGAGCGCCGACCAGCGCGCGACCTTCTGCTCGAAGCCGAAGACCGCCCGCATCACCGGCCTGTGGTGCCACAGGACGCGGGCGCTGTCGGGCACCTCGCCCCACATCCGTCGCGCGACGCGGGTCATGAGCGCTCCGTAGGCGCCGTCGAGGCGGGCCGGGGGGATCCGGAACTGGCTGGGCATGTCATCTCCTGGGGTGGGCCGGACGGGGACGACATCAAGACACCGGCCGGCTCAGATCCGTGACAGGAAGGCGTGGACGGCGCGCGCCACCTCGAGGTGGACCTCGGCGGTGCGCACGGCGTCGGGGGTGCCCATGCCGTGGTCGGCGTCGGGGACCTCCAGCACCGCGCAGCCGTTGTCGGCGAGCTCGCGCGCGATCGCGGCGTCCCAGAGCTCGTCGGCCAGCCCGCCGACCAGCAGCTGCCGACCGGGGTTGGCGGCCACGGCCTCGGCCACGGCCGGGTCGACGAGCAGCGGGGTGAACCAGACGGCGTCGAGCCCGCGCTCGGCGGCGTACGACGCAGCGCGGGTGCCCAGCGACTTGCCGACCAGCACGACGTGGTCGGCGTCCTCGCCCGCGAGCGCCGCCTCGACGTGCCGGCGTACCCACGGCTCGGGTTCCTCGTCACCGCGGGAGGTGGAGTCCCACCACAGCTGCTGGACGGTGAACCCGTGCTGCAGCAGCGCGATCCGGGCGAAGTCGAGCAGGGGCGCGGACGGTGGGTAGGCGCGTCCGGGCGCGACGAGGGCCAGGCCGCGGCTGGTGCCAGCGGGCTCCCACCGGGTGGGCAGTCCTCCGAAGGTCATGTCCCGATCATGCCGCGCGGACGGCGCGGAAGTAGCCCAGCGCACCGTGGAGCGCGAGCTCGACGTCGTCGCAGCCGGCCTCGCGGAGCCAGCGGCGCGCCTCGGTCGAGGTGCACATCGGCCCCAGGACGCCGGCCCGGGTGCCGGCCATGCGCAGCGGGACCCAGCGGGGACCTGTGTCGGTGAAGAGCGAGCTGCCCGTCAGTGCCGCACCCGGCGCCAGCACGCGCACCATCTCCGCGATCGCTCGTCGCGGGTCGGGGAAGCAGTGCAGTCCGGTGAAGGACACGACGAGGTCGAAGGTGGCGTCCCCGAACGGCAGGGCGCCGACGTCGGCCAGTGTGGGGGTGACCTGGTCGGCCACGCCGAGTCGCCTCGCGGTGGCGCTCGCCCGGGCGAGCATGGTGGTGGAGATGTCGGCGGCGACGACCTCGATCCCCTGCCCGGGACGCACGCCGCGCAGCGCGACGCCGGAGCCGGTCGGCACGTCGAGGACCCGGGAGCCCGCGGGCAGAGTGCCGATCTCGGCGGCGGCCTCGTGGAGGAGCGCGAGGTCGCTGCCCATCCCGGCGCGCCACGCGGCGCGACCGAGGGGGCCGGAGTCGACGAGCCGGGGGTAGACGTAGGACCACAGCGGGTCCTCGCTCCAGCCGCCGAGCCCCGGGATCCTCACCTCACTCGCCCCAGGCGAGCAGCTCCGGGCTGCGGAGCATCTCCTCGGGGACGCCGAACGCGTCGACCAGGTCGACGGCGAGCGGGCGGACCTTGCGGCACAGCGCGTTGACCTCGCGGCTGATCGCCTTGGAACGGGTGCTGGACAGCCGTCCGTGCTCCATGAACCAGGCCCGGTCGGCCTCGATGGTGGTCAGCGCGTGCAGGTCGCACAGCAGGTTGAGCGCGACCTTGAGGTCGCCGTCGGGCATCGCCGCCGTCTTCGCGATGAAGGCCTCGAGCACGAGGCGTTCGGTGTGGGCGCGCGCCGCGGCGATGACGTGGTCCTGCACCCGGGAGAACACCGCCCCGGGGTTCATCCCCTGGTCGATGCCGCGCTTGAGGCGGCGGGCGACGCCACCGATCATGTGCTCCTCGCGGAAGCGCAGCATGGCCAGCTGGTAGTTGGGGTCGAGCAGCCCGGCCTCCTGGTCCCAGGTGTCGCCGCCGGGGAGCAGGTCGCGCACCGACTGGACCAGCTTGTGGACCGCGGTGCGCTCGACGACGGTCTCCACGGCGAGGCCTGCCACGAAGCGCGCCATGCCGAGCTGGTCCATGTCCTCGAACTCACCGGCGTAGTCGGTGAGCAGGCCCTTGGCCACGAGCTGGAGCAGGACGTGGTTGTCGCCCTCGAAGCTGGTGAAGACGTCGGTGTCGGCCTTGAGCGCGGCGAAGCGGTTCTCGCTGAGGTAGCCGGCACCGCCGCACGCCTCGCGGCACTCCTGGATCGTGCGGGTCGCGTGCCAGGTGCCGAGCGCCTTGGTGCCGGCCGCGCGGGACTCCAGCATCCGGCGCCCGTGCTCGTCGCTGTCCTCGTCCGTCGGGCCGGGGCCGGAGAAGACCTCGTGCAGCTGGCCGGCGACGACCTCCTGGGCGAAGTGGAGGGCGTACGTCCGCGCGATGAGCGGCAGCAGACGCCGCTGGTGCATGCCGTAGTCGAGGAGCACCTGCTCCTCGTCGGGCGAGACCGCCTCGAACTGCCGGCGCCGCACGGCGTAGCGGGTGGCGATGGTGAGCGCGACCTTGGAGGCGTTGATGCCCGCGCCGCCGACGCACACCCGGCCCTGCACGAGGGTGCCGAGCATGGTGAAGAAGCGCTTGTTGGGGTTGTCGATCGGCGAGAGGTAGCGGCCCTCGGGGGTGACCTCGGCGAACTGGTTGAGCAGCGCGGTGCGCGGCACGCGGACGCCGTCGAACCAGAGCCGGCCGTTGTCGACGCCGTTGAGCCCCATCTTGGGGCCGCAGTCCTCGATGCGTACGCCGTCCAGGACCCGTTCGCCGTCGCGGATCGGGACGACGAAGGCGTGCACGCCGTGGCGCTCGCCGGCCACCTCGAGCTGCGCGAAGACGACGGCGAGCTCGGCGTGGGCGGCGGCGTTGCCGATGTAGTCCTTGCGGCTCGCGTCGTCGGGGGTCGTGATGACGAACTCCTCCGCCTCGACGTCGTACGTCGCGACGGTGCCGAGGGCCTGCACGTTGGAGCCGTGGCCGGTCTCGGTCATCGCGAAGCAGCCCATCGTGCGACCGGTGACGAGGTCGGCGAGGTGGGCGTCGTGGTGGGTCTTCGTGCCGAGCTGGAGGATGGCGCCACCGAAGAGGCCGAACTGCACGCCGACCTTCACCAGCACCGACAGGTCGCCGTAGGCGAGGGTCTCGAAGGCGGCGATCGAGGCGCCGATGT
Organism: Nocardioides furvisabuli; assembly: GCA_964021995.1. GTDB lineage: Bacteria > Actinomycetota > Actinomycetes > Propionibacteriales > Nocardioidaceae > Nocardioides > Nocardioides furvisabuli_A. The sequence goes on from CAXHZJ010000004.1 coordinate 46,552, forward strand.
CGCCGCCGCCGCCGTACTCCTCGGGGAAGCCCATCCCGGTCTGGCCGGTCCCGGCCATCATCACCACGACGTCCTTGACGCGCTCGCGGAAGTCCGCGGTGCTCATCTGCTCCTCGTCGAGCAGGACCTGCGCGTGCTCGGCGAGGTTGGTGCGCACCAGGTCGCGGACCTCGCGGTAGTGGCCGTCGAGCACGACGCGCAGCGCGTCGACGTCGACGTCCGGCTGGCGGTAGCCGCTGTCATCGGCGTGGACGGCGTCGTCCTCGACCCGCTCCGGGGCGGCGTCCTCGGGCAGAGGCGTGGGCATCTCGTCCGCGATCGGCGGGACCTGGTCGGTGGCCATACCGCCCAAAGTAGTCCGGACGGTAGGTTCACCGCGATGAACGTGTCCGATGCCACCCCTCCGGGCGACCCGCTGGGCGTGATGGCCTACAACTTCGCCGTCGTCGGCGTGCAGAAGGGCGGCACGTCGACGCTGGCGGTGACGCTCAACCAGCACCCGCTCGTGTGCCAGGCGCCCGACAAGGAGCGGCACTACTTCGACGACGAGACCGTGGACTGGTCGTCGCCGGACTACGCCACCGACTACACCGCCCCCCGCCGCGCACGCGTGCACCGCCTGCTGGGCGACGCCAGCCCGACCTACCTCTACTGGCCGCACGCGCTGGAGCGGATGCGTGCCTACAACCCCGACATGCCGCTGGTCGCGGTGTTCCGCGACCCCCTGGAGCGGCTGTTCTCCCACTGGGTGATGCTGCGCTCGCGCAACCTCGCGTGGCCCGACTGGCCGGACTTCCTCACCGAGTGGCCGCACACCTCGCTGCCCGACGCCGTCCCCGACGACGTACGCACGATGCGGTGGCGGCACATGACCGGCCTGGCGCGCGGCTTCTACGGCGAGCAGCTCCAGCGCGGCTTCGAGCTGTTCGGGCGCCAGCAGTGGCTGCTGCTGGAGCTGCGCACGATGCTCGGCGACTTCGAGGCCACCGTCCACCGGACCACCGACTTCCTCGACCTGCCGCGCTTCGAGCGGGTGCCGCCGCTGAAGAACTGGCACGCCGGGGCCGGACAGGTGCCCGGGACGGCGCCGACCGCCGACGACCTGGCCCGGCTGGCCGAGGTCTATGCCAAGGACCTCGCGCTCTTCGAGGAGCTGTCCGGCATCGACACCGCGGCGTGGCCGACGCGTCGCGTCCTCGACGGCGACCTCGACGCCGGTGAGCTGGCCGCCAGGTTCGCGCGCAAGGTCACGTAGGCCGCGCGCCCCTCCCCACGATCTAGGGGCGCGCGAAGAAGGTGGGCGCCCGCCAGTAGTACATCGACTCCTGGCTTACGTCGCGCCCGGTGCGGGGCGCGTGGATGATCTGCCCGTCGCCGATGTAGAGGGCGACGTGGTAGATCGAGCTCGGGCTGCTCGACGAGCCCCAGAAGACGAGGTCGCCGGGCGCGAGCTGGGCGGCGGTGATGCGCGTCGACTGGGTGTACTGCGCAACGGAGTAGTGCGGCAGCGAGACGCCGCCGGTGGCCCACGCGGCCGAGGTGAGGCCTGAGCAGTCCCAGGCGTCCGGCCCGGCGGCGCCGTAGCGGTAGGGCTCGCCGATCTGGGCCCGCGCGAAGGCGATCGCTGCGTCCGCGCCGCTGCTCGGCGTGGGCGTGGGCGTCGGGGTGGGCGTGGGCGTCGGGGTGGGCGTGGGCGTCGGGGTGGGCGTCGGCGTGGGTGTGGCCGTCGGGGTCGGCGTCGGGGTCGGGGTCGGGGTCGGTGTGGGCGTCGGGGTCGGCGTCGGCGTCGGGGTCGGCGTGGGGGTCGGGGTCGGCGCCAACTCCTCCTCGACCTGCGCCTGGGCGTCCGCCTCCGCCTGGGCCTGGGCGGCCGCAGCAGCGGCTTCGGCCGCGGCCGCCTCGAGCGCGCTCTGGCGCTTCTCGGCCAGGCGCACGCTGATCCCCTGCAGCTCGGCGAGCTCGGCGATCAGGCCGGACTTCGTGGCGGCGATCGCCTCCGCCTGAGCGCCGGCGTCGGCCTGCGCGGATTCGGCTGCGTCGCGGGCCGCCTCGGCCTCGCGCTCGGCGGTCGCAGCCCGCTCGGCGGCCTGGGTGGCCGTCGAGGCGGTGACCTCCGCGACGGCGGAAGCGGCGACGAAGGCGTCGTACTGGCTGTCGAGGGCGTCGGAGGTGTTGCCCATGGTCACCGTGCGGTCGAGGAGCGACTCGATGCCGTCGGCCTCCACCACCGCCGAGAGGCCCTGCACCTGCGAGGCCTCCTCGTAGGACCGCACCACCGTGTCGGCGTACAGCTCACGCTGCGCCTCGACGTCGGCGCGTGCCGAGGCGGCGGCAGCCTCGGCCTGGCGGGCGTCCTCGCGAGCCTGCTCGGCTCGCCAGCGGGCACCGTTGAAGGCCTCGGCGGCCTGCGCGGCCGTGTCGCCGGCCGTCTCGAGGGCGAGGTCGGCGCGGATGAGGTCGGCCTGCACGGCTGCGACGTCCCGACCCTTCTCGGCCGCGTCCTGCTCCGCGCGGGCGACGTCCGCCTCGCTCGGCACGTCGCGGCCGTCGTGGTCGTCGGCGAAGGCGACGCCGTGGCCGCCGCCGACGGCGAGCCCGGCGACCAGCACGCACGCGGTGGCCCAGCGCGACGTCGTACGACGTCGGGCGGGCGTGAGCGGTGCGTCCGGCACGGGGGCTCCTCGGAGGTAGTGGGCCCGTGCGACTTCCCCTTCGCACGGGCAACTCGAGGCACGCTAGTGAACTTTCGTCACACTGGGAACACTTTGTTCAACTTCTTGACTTTGTTGCGGCGTGTCGTCTTGACGAATGACAGGCTTGTCGTTCCGAACTACACCATTGTCATTCGAGCAGGCTGCCGCGAACCTGCGGTCGGAGGAGGTTGTCACCCCGAACTGGAGCCTCCACCCCGAAACTTCGGGGGTGAACCTCACGTTTCCCCGGGTACCCGGGGATCGCGACGGCGCCGGGAGGCCCGATCGCGTACGCCGGGTCAGTCGGCGTCGACGGGGACCTGGCGGGTCGTGGAGGTCGGGTGGGAGGCCAACCCGTGCCGGTCGAACTTCTGCCCGCTGGCCAGCCCGCCGAGCCAGAACGAGAAGAGGGCGATGACGACGCCGGCGAGGTCGTCGGCGATGTAGTGCCAGCCGAAGTAGAGGGTGGCCACGACGGTGATGGCGAAGTTGGCCCAGAAGACGATGTGGAGGATCCGGTTGCGCAGCGTGTACTGCACCATCAGCGCGACGAGCAGGGTGATCGCGACGTGCAGGGACGCGAAGCCCGCCACCGACTGCACGGATCCCTCGAGACCGCGGCGCAGCACGCCGTCACGTCCGTAGGACAGCGCCTCCATCAGCGCCGTCGACCCGGTGGGCGCGAGGTCGGTGTAGAGGTAGGAGTACTGGAAGCCGGGGCCCAGCGTCGGGAGCGCGTAGTAGGACGCGGTGCCGAGCGTCCAGGCCAGGCACTGCGACGTGGCGAACCAGTAGCCGAAGGTGATGTTGCGCGACCACACCAGCCAGGCGGCGAGCGCCAGCGGCACGAGCGGCAGGAACCACAGGTAGATCGTGGAGAGGAAGTGCGCGGAGATCCCGGTGCCGAAGATGGTGTGCAGGATCGTGGCCGGCTCGTTGCCGAACATCAGCGCGCGGTCGATGAGGTGCAGCTCGCGGTCGTACTTGTCCTCGCCCATGATGAAGGGGAGGAAGGACTTGAGGTTCCGGTAGCAGACGTAGGTGATGTAGAAGGACACCAGGCCGAGCACGACGAGGGTGATCCGCTCACGGTCCCAGTGGGTCCGGATCCGCTCACGCGCGATGTCGGGCATCAGCGCGGGCTTCAGCCGGGAGAACCACAGCGTCCGCGGCAGCAGGTCGAGCAGGAAGGCGCCGAAGACGAGCAGCGGCAGCCGCAGCCACGACGGCCCGAGGAAGCCCTCGGGGTCCACCAGCGGCCGGTCGAGTGCGATCGAGGCCGCCAGCGCGAGCGCGCCCATGAGGGCGGCGACTCCCACGAGCAGGGCATAGGCCGGTCTGTACACGGAGGTCAGTGTAGGGACGGGTCAAGAGCCGGTCGTGATCGGCAGGACCGCGAGCCGTGTCACATCGACGCGCACGGCGACCTCGTCGCCGGGTGCCACGCGGCTGCCCAGCGCCGCGACGGCGTCGACGGCGCCGACGCCCTCGACCTGCACCACCAGGCGCACCTGCTCCGGCGTCACGCGGGCCGACTCGACCCGCGCTCGCACCGGCCCGGCGTCGGCGACGACGAGCGCGGAGCGGCGTACGGCGACCGCGGAGGCCGGCGCGAGACCGGCCGCCTCCAGCACGAGCCGGGCGGCGTCGTCGCGCAGCACGCGGGCGTAGCCGAGGAAGAGCGCGGTGTCCTCGTCCACCGGCTCGCGCCACACCTCGTCGATGTCGCCGGACTGCACGACCTGCCCGTCGCGCATCACCGCGAGCCGGTCGGCCAGGGCGAAGGCCTCCTCGTGGTCATGGGTGACGAGCAGGGCGGTGGTGCCGGCGGCGCGGAGGATCTCGCGCAGGTCGCCGGCGAGGCGCTCCCGCAACGTCGCGTCGAGGGCGGACAGGGGTTCGTCGAGCAGGATGAGCCGCGGCTCGACCGCGAGCGCCCGCGCCAGCGCGACCCGCTGCCGTTCGCCCCCGGACAGCGTGCCGGGCAGCCGGTCACCGAAGCCCGAGAGGCCGACGAGCTCGAGCAGCTCCTGCACCCGCACCGCGACCTGCGCGGACGGCGTACGCCGCAGCCGCAACGCGTAGGCGACGTTGCGCGCGACGGTGAGGTGGGCGAAGAGCTGGCCGTCCTGGAACATCAGCGCGAAGCCGCGCTTGTGGGTCGGCGTGCCGGCGAGGTCGGTGCCGTCGAAGGAGATCGATCCGGACGACAGCGGCTCGAGCCCGGCCACCGCGCGCAGCAGGGTGGACTTGCCGCAGCCGGACGGTCCCAGGACGGCGAGCACCTGGCCCGGAGCGAGGTCGAGCGAGACGTGGTCGACGGCGACGTCCTCGCCGTAGCGGACCGTCAGGTCCCGGAGACTCAACACCATCAGAACGCTCCCACACCCGGCACCCTGAGCCGCTCGACGGCCAGCATCACCACGGCCGTGGCGACGGCGAGCACGACGGAGGCGGCGAGCGCCATGCCGTAGTTCATCTCGCCGGGGTGCCCGATCAGCCGGAAGATCACGACCGGCAGCGTGGGGCTCTCGTCGCGGGCGAGGAAGGACGTCGCGCCGAACTCGCCCAGCGAGGCGGCGAAGGCGAAGCCACTCGCGGCGAGCATCGGCTTCCACACGACCGGCAGGTCGACGGTGAGCAACGTGCGCCAGGCCGAGGCGCCGAGGGAGGCCGCCGCCTGGCGCTGGCGGTCGTCGACGCCGCCGAGCACCGGCGTGAGGGTGCGTACGACGAGGGGCAGCGCCACGAGCGCCTGGGCCATCGGCACCAGGAGCGGCGAGTCGCGCAGGTCGAGCGGTGGCTGGTCGAGGGTGATGAGGAAGCCGAAGCCGAGGGTCACCGCGCTCACCCCGAGTGGCAGCATGAAGAAGCCGTCGAGGGTCGAGCGCACGCGACGCTCGGCGACCGAGTGCGAGCGCCGGGTGACGATGACCGAGACCAGCACGCCCACCAGCAGCGCCATCCAGGTCGCGTCGACGGCGGTGCGGAGGCTCGTGGCGAGCGCGGTCGTCACCGGCACCAGCAGCGCCTGGTTGTCGCCGGCGGTCGTGAGGGCGCGGTAGTTGTCCAGCCCCCACCCGTCGCCGACGCTGAGCGAGCCCGCCACCAGCGTGAGGATCGGCAGGAGCATCGCGCCGAGCACCAGCAGCGTGGCGACGACGACGGGCGCGTCGCCACTGCGTACGGCACGCACCGGGGTCACCGCGCGCTGGGCCGTCGGGTCGGGGGTCGCGCGCAGCCGGGCCGCCAGCGCGAGCAGGCCGACCACCACCACGATCTGCAGCACCGACAGCGCGGCGGCCGCCTGCAGGTCGAAGACCGTCGTGGTCAGGAGGTAGATCTCGGTCTCCACGGTCGCGTGGCGGACCCCGCCGAGGGTGAGCACGATGCCGAAGGCGGTGGCGCAGAAGAGGAAGACGATGCTGGCAGCGCCGACGATCGCCGGACGCAGCGCCGGCAGCGTCACGGTCCGCAGCACCTGCCACGGCGAGGCGCCCAGGGCGGCCGCGGCCTGCCCCGGGCGGGGATCGAGCGACTCCCACGCGACGCCGACGGTGCGCACCACGACGGCGACGTTGAAGAACACCAGCCCGCACACGATCGCGAACGGCGTCCCGTCGAGGCCGAGGAAGCCGAGCGGGCCGCCCTCCCCGAGCAGCTGGCGGAACGCGACGCCGACCACCACGGTCGGCAGCACGAAGGGCACCAGCAGCGCCGCCCGCACCGCCGCCCGCCCGGGCAGCGCCAGCCGGTGCAGGGCGTACGCCGCCGGCAGGCCGAGGACGACCGCCAGCACCGTCGCCGTGCCCGAGGTCCACACGGTGAACCACGCGACCCGGTGGACCCGTGGGCGGGCGAGCACCTCGAGGACCGCGCCCGGGGCGAGCCGGCCGTCCACGACGAAGCCCTCCGCGAGCATGCCGCTCACCGGCAGCACGAACAGCACGCCGAGCACCAGCACCGGCCCGGCGGCCAGCGCGAGCAGGGCGAGGATGCGGAGCGAAGCGATCGGTGGTCGAGTGGCCGGGCGAGGAACGAGTCCGGGCGTATCGAGACTCAACGCGAGATGACGTCCGTCCACTCGGTCAGCCACTGCTCACGGTTGGCCGCGATCTCCTCCGGCGACACCTCGTAGGGCTCGGTCGGCTGCGGCGCGAACTGCGCCCAGTCGTCGGGGACGGTCGCGCCGGGCATCACCGGGAAGACGTACATCGCCTCCGGGAGCGCGCTCTGCACCTCGTCGGTGAGCATCCAGTCGATCAGCGCGGCCGCACCCTCGGGGTTGTCCGCGCCGGCCAGCACGCCTGCGTACTCCACCTGCCGGAAGCAGGTGTCGAGCAGGGCGGCCGTGGTGGTCTCGCCGTCGGCGACGGTGAAGGCCGGGGACGAGTCGTAGGACACCACGATCGGGCGGGTGCCGGTCTTGGAGCCGGCGGTGAAGTCGCCGTAGTAGGCGTCCTCCCAGCCGTCGACGACCTTGGCGCCGTTGGCGAGCAGGTCGGTCCAGTAGGACTCCCAGTCCTCGCCGTAGGCCGCGACGGTGGCGAGGAAGAACGCCATGCCGGGACTGCTGGTCGAGGCGCCCGGGGTCACCATGAGGTCGGCGTACGCCGGCTCGGTGAGGTCGTCCAGCGTCTGCGGCGGCTCCAGGCCCTCCTCGTCGAACCAGGCGGTGTCGACGTTGACGCACACGCTCGCGGAGTCGACCGCGACGAGGCGGTCGCTGCCCTCGGGGAGGGCGTACTCCTCCGGCGGCGTCACCGACGTGGCGACCTCGGTGAAGGCACCCTCGCCGAGGGGGCGGGAGGCGAAGGTGTTGTCGATGCCGAAGGCGGCGTCGGCGATCGGGTTGTCGGCGGTGAGGCTGAGCTTGGTCGCGAGGGTGCCGGCGTCACCCGCCGCGCGGACCTCGAGGGTGTAGCCGGTCTCGTCCTCGAAGGCGCGCACGAGCTTCTTGGGCAGGTTGAAGGACTCGTGGGTGGCCAGGACGACGGTGCCACCGGCCTCGTCGGCAGGGCTGCTCCCGCTCCCGGGGGCGGACGTTGCCGGGTCGGTGGCCTCACCCCCGGTGAGGCTGCAGCTGGTCAGCACCAGAGCGGTGAGGCTGGTGGTGAGGGCGCGGACGGTCGGTCGGTGCATGGTGACTCCCTATCGCCGGTGCTAACCGGATCAGGTTCGTAGGGTCTGCGGCTGGTCCGCACTCTCAGCACGCCTGCGCGTGCTCCCCTGTCTCGTGGGACCAGCCTAGCCCCGGGGCTCGTGGCCCTACGCTCGCCCCATGCCCAGCCTCCGCCACGCCCTGCTGGCCTCCGTCGTCCCGCGCCTCCGCAAGGCCGGCGACCTCGACTCCGAACCCGCCGAGCGGGCCCGGGTCGAGGCGGGTCACCGCGACCTCGACCGGAGCCTCCCCACGCGCGGCACACCAGGCTTCGCGAAGGACTGGGACGTCACGGTCGCCGACATCGGCTTCCCGTGCCACGTGCTGACGCCACGCCTGCGCCACGTGCACCGGACGCTCTACTACGTCCACGGCGGGGCCTTCATGGCCCCGATCGACGCGGTCCACGTGCGCTACGCCACCCGCCTCGCCGACGCGATCGGGGCCCGGGTCGTGATGCCCGACTATCCCCTCGCCCCCGAGCACACGTGGGCCGACTCGCACGACGCCCTGGTGTCGGACGCCGCGCGCTGGGCGGACGAGGAGGGCGGCATCGTGCTGGCCGGCGACTCCGCCGGCGGCGGCCTGGCGCTCGCGATGGCGTTGTCGATGCGTGACCGTGGCCTGACGCCCGCGACGCACCTGGTGATGCACGCGCCGTGGGTCGACCTCACCACCTCGACGCCCGAGACCCGCGAGGCGGACGCCGTCGACCCGTGGCTGTTCTACAGCAAGCTCCAGGCGTACGCCCTGTGGTGGGCGGGGTCGGAGGCCGACCTTCCCCGCCCCGAGGTCTCCCCCGCGCTCGCCGAGCTGGCGGGCCTGCCCAGGGCGCTGATGCTCTACGGCACCCGCGACCTGCTCCACCCCGGCTGCCGGCTGCTGGCGCGGCGCGCCGCCGAGGCCGGCTGGGACCTCACCTCGATCGAGGAGCCGGACCTCATCCACGTCTACGGCCTCCTCCCGCTCATCCCCGAGGCACGCCGCGCCTTCACCCAGGTCGTGGACTTCCTGCGATGAGCGTCCGCGTGCTGACGACCACCGTCGACGACCTCGACGCGCGGACGGCGTACGCCGTGTGGCGGCTGCGCCAGGACGTCTTCGTGGTCGAGCAGGACTGTCCCTACCCCGACCTCGACGGCCGTGACCTCGAGCCGGCGACGCGCCACGTCGTGCTGCTCGAGGACGACGCGGTCCTCGGCACCTTGCGCGTCCTCGACGACGGCGGCTGGGCACGGATCGGCCGGGTCGTGGTCGCCCGGTCGGCCCGCGGTCGCGGCCTCGCCGCGCCGCTGATGGACGAGGCGATGGCGCTCTGCGGCGACCGCGAGGTGCGCCTCGACGCGCAGACCCCTCTGGCCGGGTTCTACGCCGGTTACGGCTTCGAGGTGGCCGGGCCGGAGTTCGACGAGGACGGGATCCTGCACGTGCCGATGCGTCGAGCGGAGCAGCACTAGAGGACTCCGGTCGTCATGATGGGAACGTGCCCCTCAACGTCGAGCTCGCGGAGATCCGGGACTTCCTCGCCGCGCACGTCCCGTTCGACTCCCTCCCGCCTGCCGTCCTCGAGTCCGTCCCGCCCCGGTTGAGCATCGGGTACCACCGCCGCGGCAGCGTGGTCATGGCCGAGGGCAGCACCCCGGTCGAGCTGCTGGTGGTGCGGTCGGGCGCCGTCGACCTCCGTGACCCGGACGGCGAGCTGGTCGAGCGCGGCGCGGCCGGGACCTGCGTCGGCGGCGCCGCGCTGGCGACCGGCACGACGCAGCCGGTGACGGTCCGGGCGATCGAGGACACCCTGGTCCTGGCCTGCCCCGCCGACCTGTTCCACCAGCTCCGCGGCCAGCACCCCGACTTCGCGGCCTTCTTCGAGCACCGCGCCGGCATGCTGCGCGACGCCGTGGCCCGGCAGCGCGAGCACGTGAGCGGGGCGGACCGGTCGGTGCTGTCCAGGACGGTGGGCGAGCTGGTGACCCGGGGACCGGTGAGCATCCGTGCCGACGCCTCCGTCCTCGACGCGACTCGGCTGATGTCGGCGGAACGGATCTCCTCGGTGCTGGTCACCGACGGCGAGGCCCTCGTCGGCATCATGACCGACCGCGACCTGCGCACCCGGGTCCTGGCAGCCTCGGTGGACCCGGCGGGTCCCGTGTCCGCGGTGATGACGCCGGATCCGGCGACCACCCGCCCGGACGCCCCCGCACTGGAGGCGTTGCTCGAGCTGGTGCGCCGCAACATCCACCACCTGCCCGTCGTCGAGGACGACCGACCCGTCGGCATGGTCACGGCCACCGACCTGCTCCGGCTGCAGCAGGCCAACCCCGTCTTCCTCGTCGGCGACATCGCCAGGGCGCCCGACGTCGCCACGATCGCGGCGCTGGCGACCCGGCTGCAGCGCGTGGTCGCCGGGCTCGTCCGGCAGGGCACGTCGGCCCACGACGCCGGCCGCGTCGTCACCACCGTCGGTGACGCGATCGAGCAACGGGTCATCGCTCTCGCCGAGGCCGGGCTCGGTCCCCCACCGGTGCCGTACGCCTGGCTGACCCTGGGCTCCCGGGCCCGCTTCGAGCAGGCGCTGGCCCCCGACCAGGACCACGCCCTGCTGCTGCACGACGACTACCGGGCAGACCTGCACGCGGCGTACTTCGCGGACCTCGCCGAGCAGGTCACGAGCGGACTGGAGACCATCGGCTACCCACGGTGCCGCGGCGACAAGATGGCCACGAACCCCCGGTGGCGCCAGCCGCTGGGCACCTGGCGGGGTCTCGTCGCGGGCTGGGTCGGCACACCCACACCGGACGCGATCCTCGAGGCCAGCGTGTTCTTCGACCTGCGTCACCAGTACGGCGACCCCGCCCTGACCGCAGCGCTGGCGTCCTACCAGCGTCGGGCCGCGCAGGCCGCGCCGATCTTCCTGGCCCACCTGGCGGCCGCCGCGGCGTCGCACCACACACCGCTCGGCTTCTTCCGCGGGCTGGTCGTGGACCGGTCCGGGGAGCACCGCGACACCCTCGACGTGAAGCGCGGCGGCATCAACACCATCGTCGAGATCGCCCGCCTGCACGCACTGGCGTGCGGGTCGTCGTCAACGTCGACCCTGGTCCGGCTCGAGGACGCCGTCGCCGCCGGTCGCGTCAGCCCGACGCTGGCAGCCGACCTGCGCGACGCGTGGGAGTTCCTCGCCCACCTGCGGCTGCGGCACCAGGTCGAGCAGGTGCGCGCGGGGACGCAGGTCGACAGCTGGGTCGACCCGTCGGTGCTCAGCGACTTCGAGAAGCGGCACCTCAGGGCGGCGTTCGGCGTCATCCGGTCCGCGCAGGTCGCCATCGCCCAGCGCTACCCCGTCCGCGAGATGACGTGACACCCGACGACCGGACCCCCCTCGACCGGCTGTCCCTCCTCGCGGTGGACCTCGAGACCACCGGGCTCTCCCCGACCCGCGACCACGTGCTGGCCGTGGGCTGGGTGCCGGTGGACGGCGGGCGCATCGACCTCTCCGGCGGCCGGCGCCACGTCGTACGCCGTGACGACCCCGGCGAGGCGGTCACCATCCATGGCCTGACCCACGACGACCTCGAGGAGGGCCGACCCCTCGCGGAGGTGCTGGACGAGCTCCGCGGGGCACTGGCCGGCCGCGTGCTCCTCGCCCACCACGCGCCGTTCGAGCTGGCCTTCCTCGACGCGGCCTTCCGCGCGGTGGGCGAGCCACCGGCCCTGCCGCCGGCCGTGTGCACCCTGGAGCTCCAGCGACGCCTGCTGGGCCGTCACGGCGAGGTCGGCCCCGGCGAGCTCCGGCTCTGGACGGCACGAGCGCGTCACGGGCTGCCGGTGACGGCAGCCCATGACGCGCTCGGTGACGCGCTGGCCTGTGCCGAGCTCTACCTCGCCCAGGCCGCGGAGCTCGGGGTGAGCGGCCCCCTCAGCCTGGGCGACGTACGCCGACGCGAGCCGTGGCTCGACCGGGTCAGGGCCTGGTGGCGCGGACGTCGGTGAGCGGCATCAGCCCACCTCCCCCTGCGCGTGCTTGGCGACGAGCTCGGTCTTGCCGGGGTAGCGGATCTCCTCGACCAGCTCCTGCATGACCGGGCTGGGCTTCGGGGTGAACTGCGACACGATGATCGTCACCGCGAAGTTGATCAGCATCCCGATCGTGCCGAAGCCCGTCTCCAGGATCCCGAAGATGCCCGCTCCGTTGCCGTAGATGTCGATCGTCCACAGCATGTAGGCCATCGTCGTCACGAGCCCGGCCAACATGCCCGCGGTGGCGCCCATGGCCGTGCAGTTCTTCCAGAAGATCCCGAGCACCAGGATCGGGAAGAAGCTCGCTGCTGCCAGCCCGAACGCCAGCGCGACGACCTGCGCCACGAATCCGGGCGGGTTGATGCCGAGGTAGCCGGCGACCACGATCGCCCCGGCCATCGCGATGCGGCCGACCATGAGCTGGCGGGCCTCGGTGGCCTGCGGGTTGATCTTCTTGAAGTAGACGTCGTTCGCGACCGCGCTGGAGATGACCAGCAGGAGACCGGACGCCGTGGACAGCGCCGCCGCCAGGGCACCGGCCGCCACCAGGCCGACGATCGGCGCCGGGAGGCCACCGATCTCGGGCGAGGCCAGGACGATGATGTCGTTGTTGATGAGGATGTCGCTGTAGTTGACCGTCGTGTCCGCCGGCAGCGCCGAGATCGCCGAGCCGTCGGCCTGCGTGATGAGGCCGACCTCCGACCAGGTGTTGAACCACGACGGCATGTCGCTCAGCGCCGTCCCGTTGACGTCCTCGATGATCTGGAGCTTGCTGAAGGCCGCCACCGACGGGGCGGTCGTGTAGAGCAGGGCGATGAAGAACAGCGCCCACAGCGCCGAGTAGCGCGCGGCCCGCACGCTCTTGGCGGTGTAGAAGCGCACGATCACGTGCGGCAGGCCCGCGGTGCCGAACATCAGCGACGCCGTGATCAGCAGCATGTTGAGCATGTTCGTGCTGCCGAAGGCCGCGGTGTACTCCGGGATGCCGAGCTCGGTCTGGAGCGCGTCGAGCTCGGCGAGGATCGTGCCGAACCCGATCTGCGGGATCGGCACGTCGGTCACCTTCGCGGAGACGGCGACCGCCGGGATCAGGTAGGCGATGATCAGCACGGTGTACTGCGTCACCTGGGTCCAGGTGATCCCCTTCATCCCGCCGAGGACGGCGTAGAAGAACACGATGGCCATGCCGATGATGACGCCGGTGGTCGGGTCCACCTTGAGGAAGCGGGTGAAGACCAGGCCCACACCGGCCATCTGGCCGGCGACGTAGACGAAGGACACGACGATGGCGGCGACCACCGCCACCAGCCGGGCCGTCTCGTTGTAGCGATCACCGACGAAGTCGGGGATCGTGTACTTGCCGAACTTGCGCAGGTAGGGGGCCAGCAGCAGCGCGAGCAGCACGTAGCCGCCGGTCCAGCCCATGAGGTAGACCGAGCCGCCGTAGCCGTTGCCGGCGAAGGCGATGATGCCGGCCATCGAGATGAACGAGGCGGCACTCATCCAGTCGGCCGCGATGGCCGCGCCGTTGGCCGGCGCCGGGATGCCCCCGCCGGCGACGTAGAACCCGGACGTCGTGCTGACCCGGCTGCGGTAGGCGACGAAGATGTAGATGCTGAAGGTGAGGACCACGAAGACGAGGGTCCAGGTCTGGATGTCGCTCACGAGTGGTGCACCTCCTCCTCGTACTCGTCGATGCCGTACTCCGCGTCGAGCTTGTCCATCCGCGTGACGTAGACGGCGATCAGGATCACGAACGTGATGATCGAGCCCTGCTGGGCGAACCAGAAGCCGAGGGGGAAGCCGGCGATGACGACCTCGTTGAGGGGTTCGACGAACAGGATCCCGGCCCCGAACGACACGAGCGCCCAGATGGTGAGCAGCACGGCCATGAGTCTCAGATTGCGGCGCCAGTACTCCCGGCGCTGGTGTTCATCCACGGTGTCCTCCTGGCTGACGACGGACCTTTCGTGCCCGGCAGCGAAACAGCGCGGCGTGGGTGGGTCAACAGCGTCATGTGACGCTGCTCACACTTTTCGACGAACGGTCGGATTCCATCGGTCGATGGAGCTCCGGCACTCCCGGCCGCCGGTCGAACCGTCCGACGAGGCCGTTCGTCGTCGGCAACCGACCGTTCGTCGCGCCGACGATGACCGCTCGTCGCGTCAGACGACCGCGCGCCGTCCCTCAGCAGGGCCGCACCGCCCGGGCCGTTCCGTACAGTCCCCCCATGAGCGGTGCAACGGCGGCCAGTGCAGTCCGGACGCGGCGCGGGCCCGACCCGGCCAGACGCCGGCTGGCAGGGGCGGTCGCGATGGTGCTGCTCGGCTCCTTCCTTCCCTGGATCGACACCGCCGTCGGCTCGGTGTCAGGGGCCCGCGGCGCCGGGCTGTGGACCTTCTACGCGGCGATGCTGGGGCTCGCCGCCGTGCTGATCCCCCTCCGGCGGGTGGCGGCGGTGCACGCGACGGTCTTCGCCGCCGCAGCCGTGCTCGTCCCGGTGTGGCAGGTGCTGCACCTGCTCACCCTGGTCGGCCTGAACGGCTGGGTCCCCGGACCCGGTCTGGTGCTGGTGCTCGGCGGGGGCGTCCTCGGCGCCACCGCGGCGGCTCAGCTGTTCGGTCCCGCGGCCACCACCACGAGCACCGGCCCGAGCACCTCCTCGCGCACCAGCCGGGACTGACGCGACAGCCCGCCGACCACCGTGGGGGCGACCCACCAGCCGGGGCGGTCGAGCCGCTGCCCGCCCAGCAGGACGTCGCCGCCCTCGGACCGCGCCAGGTCGACGTAGCGCAGCACCCGGTCGCGGGCGACCGGCGAGCGCAGCGGCCCGCACACCGTGGCGGGATCGGTCGGGTCGCCCACCTGGACGTCGGTCATCGCGTCGACGGCCGCGCGCAGCGCCTCGTCGTAGCGGTGGGCGGGCACGACGACGGTGGCGGGCACGCCGCACGCCTGGCCGGCGTTCGCGGCGACCGCGACCGCCGCGGCGGAGACGACGGCGTCGAGGTCGTCCTCGTCGCCCACGGTGACGGCCTGCGGCCCGCCGACGTCGAGGCGTACGCGCTTGCCGGCACGCTCGGCGGCCTCGCGCACCCGCTCGCCCGCGAAGGCCGAGCCGGTGAACGAGACGTCGTCGACCCGCGGGTCGAGGGTCAGCGCGATCGCGACGTCGACGTCGCGCGTGGTGACGACGTTCAGCACTCCCCGCGGCAGGATGTCGAGCGCGATGCGGCCCAGCTCGAGCGCGGCGCTCGCCGTCTCGGGGGCCGGCTTGAGCACCACCGTCCCGCCCGCGACCAGCACCCGGCCGACCTCGGCGACCGCGACGGCCAGCGGCGAGGTCGACGGGGTGACGACCGCGGTCACGCCGGGCGGCTGTGCGGGCGGCGGGCCGGGCTCGCCGCGCATCCCGGCGATCGGGGCGTCGACGTGGGCGGCTCGGAGCCCGACCGGGACGCCGGTCTCCGCGGCGATCAGCAGGGCCAGGTCGTCGGACCGCTCGAGCAGGGTGTCCTGGAGCCTCGAGAGCGCCTCGCGGCGCAGCTCGGCGTCGGTGCTCCACGTGGTCTCGTCATAGGCCCGGCGGGCGGCGGCCACGGCAGCCTGCGCGTCCGGGACCCCGGCGTCGGAGACGTCCCACAGCCGCTCGCCGGTGGCGGGGTTGCGCGCCGGAAAGGTCCAGCCCTCGACGGTGGCGACCTCGACGCCGTCGACCGGCAGTCCCGAGGAGCGGGCGTGCTTGCTCATGGGAGAACTCCACCACGTCGGGGTCGCGGGTCCCATCACCCGGTCGGGCTGGGATCGCGGTGACAAGGTGACCAGGTGCCCTCCCTCCCGCCCCTCCCGGACGTCGACGACCGCGAGGCCGTGCTCGCCTGGGTCGCGGCCCACCTCGGCCACCTGGCCCTCGAGGGGCCTGACGGCGTACGCGCCGGGGGGCACCGCGGCGGCCAGGCCGCGGCCGACGCCGCCCTCGCCACCCTCGACGTCACCGGCTACGCCCGCTCGCGCTCGACGGTGCTGCCCGAGCACCGGCGCGGAGCGAGCCGGATGTCGCCGTGGATCCGCCACGGTCTCGTGTCGCTGCCGGAGATGTGGGACGCGGTGGCCGACGCCCCCACGCCGGACCGCAACCGCTATCGCGACGAGCTGATGTGGCAGGAGTACGCCCGCCACCTCTACGCCCGCACCGGGTCCGCGCTCGCCGAGCCGCTGCGCCGCGAACCTCCTCAGCCGCCGGCGACACCGGAGTGGGACGAGCAGATGGCCTGCACGTCGTGGCTGCGCGAGGAGCTCGAGGGCGACGGCTGGCTGGTCAACCAGACCCGCATGTGGTGGGCCTCGCACTGGACCGTGCGGCACGGCCGCAGCTGGCGTGACGGCGAGGACGACTTCTTCCGCCACCTGCTCGACGGCTCGCGTGCGGCGAACCGCCTCGGCTGGCAGTGGACGGTCGGCGCCGGCACCGGGAAGCCCTACGGGTTCAGCCGCTGGCAGGTGCAGAAGCGGGCGCCGCAGCTGTGCCGCTCGTGCCCGCTGAGCAGCGCGTGCCCCATCGAGGACTGGCCCGACGCGACGCCGGGGCCGCGCACCTCGCCGGTCCCGGGGGACGGTGGACCCGGCGCGGGTCCGGAGTCCGGCGTACGCACCGGGGCCCCGGAGGCCGTGTGGCTCACCGCCGAGTCGCTCGGCGACAGCGACCCCGCCCTCACCGCCCACCCGGACCTGCCGGTCGTCTTCGTCCTCGACGAGCCGCTGCTGCGCACGCTGCGGCTCTCGGGGAAACGGCTGGTGTTCCTGGCCGAGTGCCTCGCCGACCTCGCGGCGCGGCGCGAGGTCGACGTACGCCTCGGCCGCCCGGGCGAGGAGCTGGCGGGGACCCCGGTGGCCGTCACCTTCGCCCCGGTGCCCGGGTTCGTACGCCGCTCGGCGGCCGTCGACGTGGCCCACCTGCTGCCGTGGCCGTGGCTGGTGCGTCCCGCCGGCCAGCGCCTCACGTCCTACAGCGCATGGCGCAAGGGAGTGCAGCGGTAGGCCTCACCGTCGCGCGGCGGCCCTGGCCCGGTCGATCTCCTCGACGAGCTGCTCGGCCGGCACGTCGAAGGCGGTGATCGGGACGACCGGGTCGGTGCCCGCTCCCCTGAGGTCGATCGCGACGCCCGCAGGACCACGCTGCTGGATGCGCGCGCCGCGGACCTCCGACCACGACCACGACCGGTCGGTGCGGTAGCCGCGGTAGGTCAGGGTCTCGGGGCCGATCTCGAGGCGCCAGCGGTGCAGGCGACCGGTGAGCAGGCGGACCAGGTCGGGCAGCGAGCCCACGGCACCGACGATCGTCACCAGGGTGAACCCGGGCGACTCGAGCGCGCCGAAGTCCGTGACGGCGACCCAGGCCCAGACCCCGGCGACGACGAGCACCGCCAGCCACGCACCCACGAGCGACCAGGTGGTGAGGGCGGGTGCGACGAAGACGCGCACGCCGTCCGCGGTCACCCGGGGCTCCCGGCGTCGGCGGGGCCGGGCGAGGGCGGAGACCGCGGCGCACAGCAGGAGAGCGGCGAAGGCGAACAGCCCCCACGCCGAGATGCCCATGACCCCGTCGACGAACAGCGCGAGCGCCAGGAAGCCCAGCGTGAGGACGGTCAGCAGGCCGATGACCACCGGTGGGTACCACCTCGGGACGACCCGGAGCCCCGTTTCCCCATGCATGACGCGCACGCTACGTGGTCGTCCACCCCGCTCGCCTAACCTCGACCCATGCGCGACGACCTCGGTGCCGACGTCCCCCTCAGCGGCCCGGCACGCCGCATCGTCTCCCTCGTCCCGTCCCTGACCGAGGCGTTCGCGACCTCCGCGCCGGACCGGCTCGTCGGCGCCACCGACTGGTGCACCCACCCCGCCGACCTCGACGTGGCGCGCGTGCGCGGCACGAAGAACCCCGACCTCGCCGCGATCCGCGCCCTGTCCCCCGACCTCGTCGTCGCCAACCAGGAGGAGAACCGGGAGCTCGACGTACGCCGCCTGCGCGAGGCCGGCGTCGCCGTGTGGGTCACCCGGATCGAGACCGTCGAGGAGTCCCTCGCCTCGATGTCGCGGTTGTTCACCGACGCCCTCGGCCTCGCGGACCCGCCGTGGCTCGTCGAGGCGCGGTCGCTGTGGGCGACGCCCGCTCCGCACCGGCTGTCGGTCGCCGTGCCGATCTGGCGCGATCCCTGGATGGTGGTCGGGTCGCAGACCTACACCGACGACCTGCTCAGCCGGGCCGGTCTCGCGAACGCGCTGGCCCACCTCGACGGGCGCTACCCGACGGTCACCGCGGACGAGGTCGACGGCGCCGGTGCGGACGTCGTGCTGCTGCCGGACGAGCCCTACGTCTTCACCGCCGACGACGGCCCGGAGGCGTTCACGACGCCGACCCGCCTGGTGTCGGGGCGCCTGCTCACCTGGTACGGCCCGGCGATGGTCGAGGCGTACGCCATGCTGGCCGCGATCGATGGCTAGCCTCCACCCATGACCCGCGACCCGATCAGCGAGGCCCACCGCCAGTGGGTGGCCCACGGCTGGCCCGGCGCCGCCGACGGGATGGCGATGGTCACCTCGGTCGTGCGCGCGCACCAGCTGCTGATGGAGCGCATCGACGGCGTGCTCCGCCCCCGCGACCTGACCTTCGCCCGCTACGAGGTGCTGAGGCTGCTGTCCTTCGCCCGCGAGGCGGCGATGCCGATGTCGCGGCTGGGCTCGCTGCTCCAGGTCCACCCGACGAGCGTCACCAACGCGGTCGACCGGCTGGTCGCGCAGGGCTACGTCGACCGGGTGCGCGGCGAGGCCGACAAGCGCGTCGTGCGCGCCGTGCTGACCGACGCCGGCCGCGAGGCGGTCGAGGAGGCGACGACGGCGCTCAACGCCGAGGTCTTCGAGGCGCCGGGCCTGCCCGCGGACGACGTACGGGACCTGACCGGACGGTTGACGGCACTCCGGGCCGGTCTGGGCGACTCCGCCTGACCTGCCGCGCCTCGGCGCGAGATCGGCTACTCGCGCGTAATACTAGGAAGTCCTACTATCGACCCATGGCCGACCTGCACCGTCCGAAGAACCCGATCCGCCTCGTCACCGCGTCCGCGCTCTTCGACGGCCACGACGCCTCGATCAACATCATGCGGCGCATCTTCATGGGCCAGGGGTGCGAGGTCATCCACCTCGGCCACAACCGCTCCGTGCAGGAGGTCGTCGACGCGGCGCTCGAGGAGGACGTGCAGGGCGTGGCGGTGTCGTCCTACCAGGGCGGGCACGTGGAGTACTTCGAGTACCTCGTGGAGTCGCTGCGCGCCCAGGGCGCCGGCCACGTCCGCGTGGTCGGCGGCGGGGGCGGCGTGATCGTCCCCCGCGAGATCCAGCGCCTGCGCGAGTCGGGCGTCACCATCTTCTCCCCCGAGGACGGCCAGAAGATGGGCCTGGTCGGGATGATCAACTCGGTCGTCGCCGACTGCGACGTCGACCTCTGGTCCGACAGCGCGGTCACCGCCGAGCAGGTGCTCTCCGGCGACCGCTTCGCCGTCGCGCGCGCCGTCACCGGCGCCGAGGGCGGCCGCCTCGACGAGGCGATGCTCGAGGAGATCCGGGCCGCGGCCGGGCGCCGGGTCGTGCCGGTCCTCGGCATCACCGGCACCGGTGGCTCGGGCAAGTCCTCGCTGACCGACGAGGTCGTACGTCGCTTCCGCACCGACCAGCAGGACAAGCTGCGCATCGCCGTCATCGCCGTCGACCCCACCCGCCGCAAGGGTGGCGGCGCGCTGCTCGGCGACCGGATCCGCGCCAACTCCCTCGACGGCGACCGGGTCTTCTTCCGCTCGCTCGCCACCCGTGGCGCGCACGAGGTGCCTGCCCACCTCGCCGACGTGATCGACGTGATGAAGGCCGCCGGCCACGACCTCGTCATCGTCGAGACGCCCGGCATCGGCCAAGGTGACGCCGGCATCGTGCCGCTGGTCGACCACTCCCTCTACGTCATGACGCCGGAGTTCGGTGCCGCCTCCCAGCTGGAGAAGATCGACATGCTCGACTTCGCCGACACCGTGGCGATCAACAAGTTCGAGCGCCGCGGCGCCAAGGACGCGCTGCGCGACGTGGGGCGCCAGCTGGTCCGCAACCGCGAGGCGTTCGGCAAGCAGCCGCACGACATGCCCGTCTTCGGCACCAGCGCCGCGACCTTCAACGACGACGGCGTCACCGCGCTCTACCAGCACCTGCGCACCGCGCTCGCCGACGCCGGCCTGGCCGTCAGCGAGGGCACGCTGCCCCACGTCGACGTACGCCACTCGTCGGGCATCCGGCAGGTCGTGCCGGCCGACCGGGTGCGCTACCTCGCCGAGATCACCGAGACCGTCCGCGGCTACCACGCACGCACCGTCGAGCTGGCCGAGGCGGCGCGCAACCTCCAGCGCGTGCAGTGGGTGGCCGACCAGCTCGCCGACGGGGACGCCGGCGCCGTCGAGACCCTGCTCGAGCAGGCCCGCAAGACCGTCCCCCACGAGGTCGCCGACCAGATCGAGCGGTGGCCCGCGGTCGTGGAGTCCTACTCCGGCGACGAGCAGACGGTGGTGGTCCGCGACCGCGAGATCACGACCAAGCTCACGCGGGAGTCGCTCAGCGGCAACAGGATCCCGCGCGTCTCGCTGCCCCGCTCCACCGACCACGGCGAGCTCGTGACGTTCTGGCGGGGCGAGAACCTGCCCGGCTACTTCCCCTTCACGGCGGGCGTCTTCCCGTTCAAGCGCGACAACGAGGACCCGGCGCGCATGTTCGCCGGCGAGGGAGACCCGGCGCGCACCAACCGCCGCTTCAAGATCCTCTCCGAGGGCAACGACGCCACCCGCCTGTCGACGGCGTTCGACTCCGTGACCCTCTACGGGCGCGACCCCGATCCGCGCCCGGACGTCTACGGCAAGGTCGGCACCTCGGGCGTCTCCGTGGCCACGCTCGACGACATGAAGGCGTTGTACGACGGCTTCGACCTCGTCTCCCCGACCACGAGCGTCAGCATGACGATCAACGGCCCGGCCCCGACGGTGCTGGCGTTCTTCCTGAACACCGCGATCGACCAGCAGGTCGACGCGTTCCGCGAGCGGGAGGGCCGCGATCCGTCCGAGGCGGAGCGCGCCGAGCTCGAGGCGTACGCCCTCGCCAACGTCCGCGGGACGGTGCAGGCCGACATCCTCAAGGAGGACCAGGGCCAGAACACCTGCCTGTTCTCCACCGAGTTCTCCCTGCGGATGATGGCCGACATCCAGGAGTGGTTCATCGAGCGGCAGGTCCGCAACTTCTACTCCGTGTCGATCTCCGGCTACCACATCGCCGAGGCCGGGGCGAACCCCATCAGCCAGCTCGCCTTCACCCTCGCCAACGGCTTCACCTACGTCGAGGCCTACCTCGCGCGCGGCATGGACATCGACGACTTCGCGCCGAACCTGTCGTTCTTCTTCTCCAACGGCATGGACCCCGAGTACAGCGTGCTCGGCCGCGTCGCGCGCCGCATCTGGGCGGTGACGATGAAGGAGAAGTACGGCGCGTCGGAGCGCTCGCAGAAGCTGAAGTACCACGTCCAGACCAGCGGCCGCTCCCTGCACGCGCAGGAGATGGACTTCAACGACATCCGCACCACGCTGCAGGCGCTCATCGCGATCTACGACAACGCCAACAGCCTCCACACCAACGCCTACGACGAGGCCGTGACGACCCCGACCGAGGACTCCGTACGCCGCGCGCTGGCGATCCAGCTGATCATCAACCGCGAGTGGGGCCTGGCGATGAACGAGAACCCGCTCCAGGGGTCCTTCGTCATCGACGACCTGACCGACCTCGTCGAGGCCGCGGTGCTGGCCGAGTTCGACTCGATCAACGAGCGCGGCGGCGTGCTCGGCGCGATGGAGACCGGCTACCAGCGCGGCCGCATCCAGGACGAGTCGATGCTCTACGAGCACCGCAAGCACGACGGCTCGCTGCCGATCATCGGCGTCAACACGTTCGTCAAGGAGTCGGCCGCCGACGCCCAGCCCAAGGAGATCGAGCTCGCCCGCGCGACCGACGCCGAGAAGGAGTCGCAGCTGTCCCGCGTGCGGGCCTTCCAGGCCGAGCACGGCGCCGAGGCCCAGCAGGCGCTGGCACGGCTCAAGGACGCCGCGGTCTCCGGCGACAACGTCTTCGCCGTGCTCATGGACGCTGCGCGTGTGTGCTCGCTGCAGCAGGTGACCGAGGCGTTCTTCGAGGTGGGCGGGCAGTACCGCCGCAACGTCTGAGCTCGCGGACGAGCGCAGCGAGGACGCGAACGCGAAGAGGTTGAGGGAGCCCCGCGACCGAGGAACGAGGTCGCGACGGGCGGCTCGAAACCTGGCCGGGCGCTCAGGCGCGGCTGAGGACGTCGCGCACGGTCAGCGGCGGCGTCTCGGGCACGTCCGCCGAGACGGCCGCGGGCAGGTCGAAGCGGAAGACCGACCCGGGCCCGGGGTCGGCCGCCAGGCACTCGATGGTGCCGCCGTGGCGGTGCACGATGGTCTGGCAGATGGAGAGCCCCATCCCGTTGCCGCGGAACCCGGCGCGGACCGTGTCGCTGCGGTGGAAGCGCTGGAAGATCAGGACGCGCTCGCGCTCGTCGACACCGACGCCGTTGTCCTCCACCTCGACGACGACACGCGGACCGTGGCGCTCGGCCCGGACCCGCACGACCGCGGGCACGTCGGGGCGGGCGTACTTGACCGCGTTGCCGACGAGGTTGGCGAAGAGCTGGCGCAGGGCGACCTCGTCCGCGTGCACGCTCGGCAGCCCGTCGGGCACCTCGAGGACGTCGTCGGGTCCGAGCAGCGCGGCCGCCTGGGCGAGCGCGCCGTTCGGACCGGCAAGGGTGAGGTCGGAGGCGACGAGGTCGCCGGCCTCGGCCATCGCGTGGGCCAGGAGGTCGTCGATGAGGTCGGCCATCTGGTTGGCGGCCCGCTGCGCGCGCTCGACCGAGGCCGCGGTGTCGCTCTCGGGCTCGAGGTCCATGGTGGCGAGGTCGAGCCACGAGCGGATGGCGGTGAGCGGCCCGCGCAGGTCGTGCGCGGCGGTGGAGGCGAAGCTCACCAGCGGGCGCAGCCCGCGGCGGTGCTCGGTCACCTCGCTCAGGACCAGCAGCACGCCGGAGCGGCCGTCACCCTGGTCGGCCAGCGCGGTGCGCGACACAGCGAGCACGAGTTCGTCGCCGGAGTCCAGGGGCACCTGCACGTCACCCACGCCGAGCTCGCCGCGGGACGCACCCGTGTGGTGCGGGGCCGGGTCGAGGATCAGGTCCACGAGCGCCACGAGCGCGACGTCGTCGGGCGCCCCGGGGCGTACGCGCTGGGCCAGGCGTCGGCTCGCGCCGTTGCTGCGCTCGATCGACCCGTCGCGCGCGAGCACGACGAGGCCCTCGTCCATGCTCTCGGTCATCTCGGCGAGCAGCTCGGCCTGCTCGGCGGCCTCGGCGCGGGCGTGTCCCATCCGCACGACCAGGGCGTCGATGCGGTCGCCCAGAGTGCCGACGGCGAGCCCGGTGAGCAGCACCGCGACGAGGAAGACGTGGGCGACCACGATCTCCTGGACGGGGTCCTCGAGGCCGACGGTCGGCCCCCGCCCCGCGAGCGTCAGCAGCAGCGCGGCGACGCCGATGCCGAGGGCGTGCAGGGCGGCGAGGAAGGTCCGGAACCGGGCCGCGGACCAGACGCACAGTGGCATCAGGAGGAACGCGACCGGCAGGGGCTGGGAGTAGATCGCCACGACCGCCACCGCCGAGGCGGCCCAGAGGACGATGAGCTCGGTGCGGTGGCCGCCGCGGGCGCGGGGCGCGACCCGCTGGGTGTGCCACTCCCAGGCCAGGTGGCCGATGCACCCCACGACGAGGATGCCGGTGAAGTGCCGGGCGAACCATGCGGGCGCCACCCACGAGTCCCAGGTGCCGCTGGCCGCCCACACGCCGAGGGCGCCGACGACGGCACCGACGATGCTCCCGAGGAGGCCTGCGGCGCACGTGTACGCCAGCGTGCGCGGGGACCGGAAGCTCTCGGTGCCCCCGGCACCCAGCAGGGTGGGGCACCAGCTGCGCAGCAGGGCCACGGTCAGCCAGGTCTGCACCGTGACCGACACCGCGCCCAGGAGCACCACCAGCGGCGGCGCCGCCGTCACCCAGGCAACCCCGGCATGGAGCAGCAGCAGCGGCACCAGCACGAAGCGCTGACGGCGCGGCGACTCCGCGAGCAGCCAGAGGAACGCCACGCCGGCACCGGGCCAGATCAGGCTGACCGTCTGGCCCTCCACCACCGTGAGCCGCGCCACGACGCCGAGCACGGCGTACGCCACCGCGAACCCGACCGCCCACCGCAACGGCAGCGCCGGGCGGGTCGTCACAGGCGGCTCACAGGCATCGCCACGCGCGTGCGGGCGCGGGTCGGACGCACTCGGGACGGACACACGGGAGCCACAGTAGTGCCTCATGCCCCCACGTGGGGGCAACATGGCGAACCCGGGTCAGAGGTTGACGGTGATCTCAGCGGCCTCGCGCAGGTCCTCCACCAGCGCCCCGGCGACCGAGCCGGTCTCCTGCGCCCGCGCCTGCTCGACGATCTGCTCGCGCACCTCGGCGAACGGCGGGATCTGCTGGCCCCCCTGCTCCCCCTGGGCCTGCTGCTTCCTCGCGTCGTCGTAGATCGCGCGCAGCTCCTTCTCGGTCGGCTCGAACGGGCCGCTCTCGTCCTCCACGAGCTGCTCGATCAGCACCTGCGTCTCGACCTGGGCGCGCGCGGTCTCCGCGTCCATGCCCTGCTGGGCGATGGCCTCGAGCAGCTCCTCGCCGGTCGTCATCCCGTTCTGCTCGGCGAGCGACGTGAGCTCGGCGTCGACGTCCTCGTCCGTGACCTCGATCCCGCGGGCCTCCGCCTCCTGCGCCAGCAGCTCGGTGTCGACGAGGTCGTCGAGGGTCGCCTGCTTCAGCGCGCCCTCGTCCGGGGCCTCGCCGGTCATCTGCGACTGCGTGGTGGCCTGCTCGAGCTGCGCCTCGTAGATCGGGACGAACTCGTCCTTGGTGACCTCCTCGCCGTTCACCTCGGCGACGACGTCGGGGATCCCGGCACCGGCCTCGGACTGCGCCGAGTCGCTGGACGTCGCGGCCGGGGCGTCGTCGTCGGCGGACGAGCCGTCGCCGCCCCCGCAGGCCGAGAGGGTCAGCACCGCGGCGACGGCGAGGGCGCCGAGGGACGTACGGGTTCGGTGGGTGCGCATCGTGTGAGTCATCGCATCCGACGGTACGCACCGAACCTGAGGACGCTCTTCAGGGTCAGTCCGGCAGGGTGTCCGGCACGATCAGCGCGTCGGGGTCCTGGCGCACCGGCAGCTGCGCGAGGGCCGTACGCACGAGGGTGAGGCGCGCGGCGACCGCCACCTTCTGGCGGATCCGGCCCACGCCGCTCTCGCCCAGGGTCTCCTCGACGGCGGTCGCGATCTGGGCGTCGGTGAACGTCGGCCGGGTGCCGGCCGGGACCTCCACGTCGGGCAGGGCGAGCAGCACCGGCAGCACCTGGCTGCCCACGGCCTCGAGCAGGTGGTAGCGCTCGATCTTGCTCATCGACTCCCAGGCCTGCTCACCCCGGGCGCGCCGTCGCCCCTTCGCGCCGGCGACGACCTTGGCTGCCGCGGTCACGGCGACGGTCAGCTCGTGCTCGGTGAAACGCATGACCCCAAGCATGCCGGACCCGTCCTGCCCGACGAGACGTGCCTCACACCGGCGTGACGATCCGGCTGCTCGGGACGACCAAACAGTCATCAACCACCCACGAAGGAAGGAGCCCACCATGGGTATCGCCGACAAGGCCAAGAACGTCGCCCAGGACATCGCCGGCAAGGCCAAGGAGGCCGCCGGCGAGGCGACCAACGACGACAAGCTCAAGGCAGAGGGCAAGAAGGACCAGACCGCCTCCGACCTCAAGCAGGCCGGCGAGAACGTCAAGGACGCCTTCAAGAAGTGAGCCGTCGTGGTCGGGGCGCCGACAATGGGTCGGACGCCCCGACCACGAGGAGCCATCACGTGCGCCTGCCCGACCTCGACCCCGCCGACCTGACCGACGCCCAGCGCGAGCTGCGGGAACGGATCGTCGGCGGCCCGCGCGGCAGCGGGGCCCAGCACTTCCCGCTCACCACGCCTGACGGCGCCCTGACGGGCCCCTTCGCGGTGATGCTCCACGAGCCTGCGCTCGGGGCTCCCCTGCAGGAGCTCGGCAGCGCGGTGCGCTACGCGACGGGCCTGTCCGACCGGACGCGCGAGGTCGCGGTCCTGGCGGTGGCCGCAGCCACCGACAGCGCCTTCGAGCGGTGGGCGCACGAGCGCGTCGGCCGGGCCGCCGGGCTCCACGACACGGAGCTGGCGGCCCTGGCCGACGGATGCTTCACCTCCGACGACACGACCGAGCAGGCGGCGTACGACTTCTGCCGACGCCTGCTGGAGGACACCTCGCACGTCGACGACGACGCCTACGCGAGGCTGCGCGACACGCTCGGCGCCACGACGATCACCGAGCTCGTGGTGCTGGTCGGCTACTACCGCACGCTCGCCCAGCTCCTCGACGTCTTCGACGTCGCGGTGCCGGACGAGCAGTGCTGAGGTCGACTCAGGCGGCAGTCTCGGCGAGCTCGGCGCGGAGGTCGCGCAGGATGCGGGTGAGCACCCGCGAGACCTGTGCCTGCGTGAGCCCGACCGAGTCGGCGATCTCCTGCTGCGTGCGCTCGTCGAAGAACCGCAGGTGCACGATCCGCCGGTCGCGCTCGGACAGGAGGCGTACGACCGGGGCGAGCACGATGCGGGCCTCGGCCTGGGCGATGTCCCGGTCCTCGCCGCCCATCAGCTCGCCGAGCGGCGAGCCGCCCTCGCCGACGGGGACGTCGAGCGAGGTCGGCGTGAAGCAGCCGTCGGCGCCCAGCGCCTCGACCACGTCGTCGAGCCCGGCGCCGAGGTGGGCGGCGATCTCCGTGGGACGCGGCGAGCGACCGAGCCTGCCGCCGAGCTCCTCCTGGGCCGCGGCGATCCTCGCCTGGAGCTCCTGGATGCGTCGGGGCGGGCGGATCGTCCAGCCGGCGTCGCGGAAGTGACGGCGCAGCTCACCGCGCACGGTGGGCACGGCGTAGGACAGGAAGTCGTGGCCGGCGTCGCCGTCGAAGCGACGGGCGGCCTTGGTCAGTCCGAGGAGGGCGACCTGCTCGAGGTCGTCGAGGTCGATGCCGCGGTTGCGGTAGCGGGCGGCCATCGAGCGGGCCAGCGCGATGTGCTGGGCGATGAGCTCCTCCGGCGTACGCCGGTCCGCCGGGGCGGGCTCGGTCGAAGTCGAGGGGGAGGAGGGTCGGGCGAGGTAGAGCGGGGCGTTCGACACGGGGACCACGGAGGTTCCTCTCGGTCGTCGAGGATCTCACCGTGGTCTCCAGCGAGTCGTCTCACGCCAGCGTGACACCGGCGTCGTCGGCACGACAGCCGAATAACGAATGGTTCAGGTCAGGACGAAGCGCGCTGGAGGGTGTCGCGCGGGTTCTCGTCGAAGACCTCGCGGTAGCTCGAGGCGAAGCGTCCGGGGTTGAAGAAGCCGAGCCTGGACGCGGCGTCGGTCACGCTGGGCACCGATCCCTCTCGCAGCGATCGACGCACCAGGTCGAGCCGGACGCGACGGAGGTAGTCCATCGGCGTGCAGTCGAGGTGGCGCCGGAAGGCATACTGCAGGGCGCGGGACGAGACCCCGCACGCGCTCGCGAGGTCGTCGAGCTTCAGGTCCTCGTAGGCGCGGACCTCCATGAGGTGCATCGCGTGGCGCACCAGCGACGGGGTGGCGTCCCGGCTGCCCGACCCCCGGTCGAGGCGGCAGGCCTCGGCCATCACGTTGTTGGGGAAGGTCTGCAGGAGGGTCTGGGCCAGCAGGCGACCGACCTCGGCCTTGTCCTCGGGCGCGGTCGGCGTGCGGTGGCTCATCTGGTCGACGGTGGCGCGCCAGCGAGCCCCTGCGGACGGCGTACGCGGGACGTAGGAGCTGAAGCTGATCCGTTGCCACGGGTAGTCGGGCACCAGCTCCTCCACCGCGGCGCTCACCGCCTCGGTGGTGAGCGTGGTGGTGCGCACCTCGAAGCCGTGGCTCATGTTGGTGAACGGCATGTCCCACCCGGCGATGAGCACGGAGTCGCCGTCACGGTTGCGGCTGGTGATGTCCTCGCGGGAGTACTGGGAGTCGCCGCCGATCAGGTCCACGACCACCAGCGCCGGCATCGGGTCGGAGTCGACGGAGAAGGCGGAGTCGATCCGCAGGTGGTCGAACGCAACCGTCCCGTGGTCGACGCGGCTGTGGCGCACGGTCCCGACGGGACCGGAGAGCCGCAGGGAGGTGCCGTAGGCCCGGTCGAGCCAGGCGCGGGCGTCGTCGCCGACACCTTCGAAGTCGTAGGCGTCGGACGGGCCACGTCTCGAGACCGAGTGCGGCATCGGCCACCTCCGTCGAGGAGAGCTGGACGACCCGTGTGCTCGAGCCTCCACCAGACTAGACCACCTGCCGCCGCCTGCCCAGTCGAGCGACGAGCGGAGGCGCTGTACCATGGTCTCGCTTCAATCTGATCCGCCCTGTGTCCGCGGACTGACGTCATTGAGAGGTGACCTCATGTCTGGGACATCCCTGCCCTCCGACGGCTCCACCGAGCCCGTGGCCGCCCTGCGCGACGAGATCGCGCAGCTCCACGAGGCCGTGCGGTCGCAGCGCGACATCGGCATGGCCGTCGGGCTGGTGTCGGCCCGGTACGGGTGCAGCACCGAGCAGGCGTGGCGCACCCTGCTGCGCGTCTCGCAGGACAGCAACACCAGGGTCCGCACCGTCGCGCGGGTGCTCGTCGCCACCCACGACGGCACCGCGGGCGCCGACGACGCCGCCCTCCTGGACACCTTCGTGGACCAGCTGCCCCCTTCCGGCTGGCCAACCGGCCCGTGGACCGGGGAAGATGCCGCTCCATGAGCATCGATGCTGCGGCGCTGGCCGAGAGCCTGCGCCGGCTGACCCTCTCGCGCGAGGACAACGGCAGCGTCGTCTCCGCCCTGGAGGCGGTACTCGACGCGTGCGTCGACCTGTTCGACGTCCGGGGCGCGGGCCTGCTGGTCGCCGACGAGCAGGACATGCTGCGCTACGTCGCCGCCACCGAGGGGCCGGGGCGCATCCTGGAGACGACCGAGGCCGCGGCGGGCGAGGGCCCGTGCACGGAGGCGTTCGTGAAGGCACGCGTCGTCACCACGCACGACGTCACCGCCGAGCCGGAGCGCTGGCCCACCCTGGCCCGTGCGATGGCCGCACAGCCTGTGCGCGCCGTGCTCGGCACGCCGGTGCGGGTCGGCGGCGTCCCGATCGGCACGCTCGACGTCTATCGCGAGGACGCCCACGAGTGGGACGAGAGCGAGGTGACCGCGCTCGCCCGCTACGCCGAGGTCATCGCCACCACGCTCATGGCCGCCGTGCAGGCGCACACCGCGGGCGAGCTCGCGAGGCAGCTCCAGTACGCCCTCGACTACCGCGTCGTGATCGAGCGGGCCGTCGGCTTCCTGATGGCCAAGGAGTCGACCGACCCGGTCGCCGCCTTCAACGCGCTGCGGACCGCGGCCCGCACCAGCCGCACCAAGATCGGGCTGGTCGCCGAGCACGTCCTCGAGCACGGCGCGCTGCCGGGCTGAGGCGTCGGTCAGTCGTCCGCGTGCTGGCGGGCGCTCTCGACCGGGATGGTCCGCGTCTCGACGATCTGCGCGGCGACGTCGCGCAGCTTGACGTTGGTCGTCGAGGAGAGCCGGCGCAGCAGCTCGAAGCTCTGCTGGGCGTCGATGCCGTAGCGCTCCATCGCGATGCCCTGTGCCATGCCGATCACGTGGCGCGAGCTGACGGCGGTCTCGAGCGTCACCGCGCGGCGGGTGCACGCGAGCGCGGTGGCCGCGTGCACGGCGTAGGTCAACGCGTGCTCGACCGCATGCCGGTCGGAGAACCCGCCGGGCTCGGTGCCGTAGACGGTGAGCGCGCCCAGGACCTCCTCCCCCTCGACGAGCGCGACGGCGAGGAGCGAGCGCACCCCGAGGGCGGCGGCGCGCGGCGCCCACTCCCGCCAGCGGGGGTCGGAGTCCACGTCGCCGACCCGCAGCCAGCCGCCCTGGTCGACGACCTCGATGGCCGGGCCCTCGCCGAGGGCGTACTGGAGTGCGTCCGCAGCGTCGGCGAGGCCGTCACTGCTGGCCAGGGCGCGGAGCCGGCGTGCCTCACGGACCGCCAGGCTCACGCGCCGGGCCTCCGGGACGACCTCGCGCAGGCGGGTGACGATGGCGTGCGAGGCCGTGGCCTCGTCGCGGTGGTGGTGCAGCTCGGCGGCCAGCCGCGCGAACACGGGCAAGGAGTCGAGGGACGACAATGAAGATCCTCGTGTGACGTGCATCTGCGACCCGTGTTCTGGAGTCGGGCAGAATTTATCGTCTGGTCCGGACGTCCTTCAACGCGGCACCCACCTTGGGATGACGCCCCATGCATGGCGCTGCCCCGGCAGGGTACGTCGGGAGCATGTCGGAGAACCTCGCATGAGCACCACGAGCCGCACCGTGTCCGCGACCCCCGGACAGGTCTGGTCGGTCCTCGCCGACGGCTGGCTCTACCCCCTCTTCGTCGTCGGCGCATCGCGCATCCGTGACGTCGACGCCGCGTGGCCGGCGGTCGGTTCGCGGCTGCACCACAGCGTCGGCACGTGGCCGCTGCTGATCGACGACAACACAGAGGTGCTCGAGGTCGAGGAGGACCGGCGCATCGTCCTCAAGGCGCGCGGCTGGCCGATGGGCGAGGCCCGCGTGGACATCTCGCTGCAGCCCTCGGGGACTGGCACCGTCGTCACGATCGTGGAGAACGTCACGGCGGGCCCCGGGGTCCTCGTGCCCAAGCCGATCCAGGACGCCCAGCTCCACCTGCGCAACACCGAGACCCTGCTGCGCCTCGCGTTCGTCGCGGAGGGCCGGGCCCGGTGAGGGTGGCCGCGGCCGCCACGCACGACGCGATCGTCGTCGGCGCCGGCCCCAACGGGCTGGTCGCCGCCAACGTGCTCGCCGACGCCGGGTGGCGCGTCATCGTCCTCGAGGCCCAGGACACCGCGGGCGGGGCGGTCCGCAGCGACCGCGAGGTGCACCCGGACTTCGTCCACGACACCTTCAGCGCCTTCTACCCGCTCGCCCGCGCCTCACGTGCGATGACCTCGCTGCGGCTCGAGGACCACGGGCTGGTCTGGGACCACGCCCCGGCCGTGCTCGGGCATCCCTTCGGCGAGGGGCAGTGGGCCCTGCTGCACCGCGACCGCGAGCGCACCGCCGCCGGACTCGAGGCCCTGCGTCCCGGCGACGGCGAGGCGTGGCTCGAGCTGTGCGCCACCTGGGACCTCATCGGTCCGTCCCTCGTCGACGGCCTCACCTCGCCCTTCCCGCCGGTCCGGGCGGGCGCCCGGCTGCTGCCCGCCCTGGCGCGTGCCGGCGGCCTCGACGTCGTACGCCGCCTGGCCACGCCGGTCGCGTCCCTGGGGCGCGAGCTCTTCTCCGGTCCCGCGGCCCCCCTGCTGCTCGCCGGCAACGCCGGCCACGCCGACTTCCCGCTCGACTCCCCCGGGTCGGGCGTCTTCGGGGTCCTGATGTCCATGCTGGGCCAGACGGTCGGGTTCCCCGTGCCGCGCGGCGGCGCCCAGTCGCTCACCGACGCCCTCGTCGCCCGGCTGGTCGCTCGCGGCGGCACCGTGGCGACCGGCACCCCCGTCACGCGCGTCGTCGTGCGGGACGGGCGCGTGAGCGGCGTGGTGACCGCTGACGGAGGCTGGTGCGCCGCCCCCGCGGTGATTGCCGACGTGGTCGCCCCGCGGTTGTTCGGCGGCCTGGTGCGCACCGAGGACCTGCCGGCCCGCCTGGTGCGCGGGATGCGCGACTTCGAGCTCGACCCGGGCACCGTCAAGGTCGACTGGGCGCTGACCGGACCGGTCCCGTGGACCGGGCGGCCGCTCGAGTCGCCGGGCACCGTGCACGTGGCCGACTCCGTGGAGGAGATGACCGCGACGCTCGCGCAGGTGGCCTCCGGCGTCGTGCCGGACCGGCCCTTCCTGCTCACCGGCCAGATGACCACCAGCGACCCCACCCGCTCGCCCGCCGGCACCGAGTCGATGTGGGCCTACACGCACGTGCCGCAGCCCGCGGCGACCCGCTCCGACGCGGGTGGGGAGATCAGCGGGCGGTGGGACCACGACGACCTCGAGCGCTTCGCCGACCGCATGCAGGCGCGCATCGAGGACCGCGCGCCGGGCTTCGGCGACCTGGTCGCCGCGCGCCGCGTGCTGGGGCCCCACGAGCTCGAGGCACGCAACGCCAACCTCATCGGCGGCGCGGTCAACGGCGGCACCTCGCAGCTGCACCAGGAGCTGGTCTTCCGGCCCGTGCCCGCCATGCGCGGGCGCGCCGCCACCGGCCTCCCCGGGCTCTACCTCGCCTCCGCCTCCGCCCACCCCGGCGGCGGCGTGCACGGAGCCGCCGGCGCCAACGCGGCCCGGTCGGCGATCTGGCACCAGCGCACCCGTTCACTGCCCCGACGACGTACGAGACAGGTGGCCCCATGACCGACACGCTGGCCTTCGGCCCGCTCACCATCGCCTTCGACGACCGCGTGCTGCGACCGCGGGAGTGGACCGCGGCGCAGTCCGAGTGGGCCGCGGAGCTGACGCGCACCACTCCCGGCGGCCCCGTGCTCGAGCTGTGCGCCGGCGCCGGGCACATCGGCCTGCTCGCCGTCGCGGCGAGCGAGCGGCGACTGGTGTGCGTCGACGCGAGCCCGGTCGCGTGCGACTACGCGCGGGCCAACGCGGAGAGGGCAGGCATGTCCGACCGGGTCGAGGTGCGCGAGGCCCGCCTGGAGACCGCGCTGGGCGACGACGAGGTCTTCCCCGTCGTCATCGCCGACCCGCCGTGGGTGCCGCGCAGCGAGACGGGCCGCTTCCCGGAGGACCCGTTGAGCGCCATCGACGGCGGCGACGACGGCCTCGACGTGGCGCGCGCGTGCCTGCGCGTGGTCGCCGACCACCTGGCGCCCGGGGGCTCCGCCGTCCTCCAGCTCGGCACCGTGGCGCAGGCCACCGCCCTGATGCAGGAGCGGTGCTTCACCGACGGGACGCTCACGATGCCCGAGCTGCGCCAGCACGACCGGGGCGTGCTCGCCCGCATCGACCGGGCGGTCTAGCCGCGCGGGATGACCTTGTGGGTGCCGTCGCACCACGGCATCCGGCTCGACTTCTCGCACCGGCACAGCGCCACGACCGGGCGCTCGACGCGGTGCACGGTCCCGTCGGCGTCCTGCACCGACTCGGCACCGCGCAACAGCATCGGTCCGTGTGGCACCAGCACGACGTCGGGATGGTCGAAGTCCTGCCGCTCGGCAGCGCTCATGCGGCCACGCCCCACGCCTCGAACATCGCCCGCGCGAACCGTGCCTCGAGGTCGAGGCAGGTGAAGGCACCGAAGAGGATGGAGTCCACCTGGTCGGGCTCGTCCTCCGCGAGGGTGCCGCAGATCTCCTGCGCGGCGAGGTGCTCGTGGACCGCATCGGCCTCCACGTGCTCGTCGTAGTAGGCCGACATCGGCCCCGCGAGGCCGAGGCGGTCCAGTCCCTGTGCGAGCTTGCGCGAGGGCAGCGAGCTGGTCATCTCGAATGCCGCGAGGTGGCCGACGGCCGCGCCGCGCAGTCGCCGGCGCATCCCGAACAGCGACAGCGCGTTGTTGACCTCGAGGGTCTCGACGAGTGCGTCGTCGACGTAGGCGCCGTACTCCGGGCGCAGGCCGACGGCCTGCATGCCGCGTGCGAAGAGGTGGGCGTGGAGGCGGTTGGGGTCGCCGGCGCCGTACTCGTCGTACTGGAGCTCGACGAGGGCCGCCTTGGCACGGACCGGGAGCGTCGGGACGACCCACGCGGTCGGGTCGGACTCCTTGAGGTGGTAGACCGAGCGCTGGCGCAGCAGCTCGAGCACCTGGTCCCGGTCGGCGTGGCGGCGCACGTGGTCGGCCAGCGACGGTCCGTCGTCCGCCGCGACGAGTGCCTCGAGCGCGGCCGGCACGTCGCCCGGGCCGGCGTCGGAGCCGGCCCACCGCGAGCGGAGCCGCTCCTCGAGCGCTGCTTCCAAGCGGTGGCGTACGACGAGCAGTTCGGCGTCGCCGCCGACGTCGAGGCGCGCGTCCTCGAAGTCGCGGTAGGCCAGCTCGTGCAGCGTCCACAGCGAGACCGCCTCGTCGTCGAGCGAGCCGGCGCCGGGCGCGGCGGTCGCGGCCTCGGACCCGGCGAGACGCGCGACGACCCACTCGCTCAGCACGCCGCGAGGCTTGGGGAGCCTCACGGGGTGAACACCACCTTGACCATGCCGTCCTCCTTGTCGCGGAACTTCCGGTAGGCCTCCGGGGCGTCCTCGAGGGGGAGGTGGTGCGTCGCGAAGGACTCCACACCGAGCACGTCGTCCTCCTGCTCGAGGAGGGCGAGGATGTCGTCGCTCCAGCGGCGGACGTTGGCCTGGCCCATCCGGATCTGCACCTGCTTGTCGAACAGCTGGAACATCGGCAGCGGGTCGGTCGGGGCGCCGTAGACGCCGGAGATGCTGATGGTGCCGCCGCGGCGCACCGAGTCGATGGCGCTCATCAGGGCGGCGAGCCGGTCGGAGCCCGCGTTGAGCATGAGCTTCTCCTGCACCTTCTTGGGCAGGAGGGCGAGCGCCTTCTGGGCGGTCTCGGCGACGGGCGACCCGTGGGCCTCCATCCCGACCGCGTCGATGACGGCGTCGGCGCCACGGCCGTCGGTCAGCTCGCGCACCCGGTCGCCGATGCCGTCGACCTCGGTGTGGTCGATCGTCTCCGCGCCACGGCCGTGCAGGCGGGCGAGGCGCTCGCGAACCGAGTCCACGGCGATGACGCGCAGGCCTCGGTGCATCGCGATGCGCGCGGCCATGTCGCCGATCGGGCCGGCGCCGACCACCAGGAGCGTGCCGCCGTCCTCGACGTCGGCGTACTCCACCGCCTGCCACGCGGTGGGCAGGACGTCGGAGAGGAAGAGGAACCGGTCGTCGGTGGGGCCGTGCGGCACCTTGATGGGGAGCGTGTCGCCGAAGGGGACGCGCAGGAGCTCGGCCTGGCCGCCGGGGACCTGGC
Organism: Nocardioides furvisabuli; assembly: GCA_964021995.1. GTDB lineage: Bacteria > Actinomycetota > Actinomycetes > Propionibacteriales > Nocardioidaceae > Nocardioides > Nocardioides furvisabuli_A. The sequence continues at coordinate 81,668 of CAXHZJ010000004.1, forward strand.
CGTAGAGCTTGCTGTAGCCGAAGAGGCTCGCGCCGGTCCCGGTGTCGCGGTTCTGGGTGGTCTCGCACTGGCTGAACAGGCCGCGGTCGCACATCCAGCACGAGCCGCAGCTGATGTTGAACGGCACGACGACGCGGTCGCCGACCTGGAGGGTCTCCACCGCCGAGCCGACCTCGCGGACGATGCCCATCGGCTCGTGACCCACGACGTCGCCCTCGGTCATGAACGGGGTGAGCGGGTCGTAGAGGTGCAGGTCGGACCCGCACAACCCGGTCGAGGTGATCTCGACGACCACGTCGGTCGGTTCCTCGACGACCGCGTCCGGGACGTCGATGACCTGCATGTCCTGCCTGCCCTGCCACGTGACTGCCTTCATGGTCGACCAGTGCCCACGCCGGCCCCGGTCCATGCGTCGGCCCGGTCCGTCGGGGTGGGATCCCGGATGCCTTGCGGGGCCCGATCAGCAGTGCCAGTCTGTGAGCGAGGGAGGGCTGGCCCATGACCGAGCAGTTCCACCGGGAGCTCGCCGACGCCGTGCGCCGCCTCGACGCGGCCGACGACCCGCCGCACACGCTCGACGAGCTCGTCGAGATCACGCCGGAGTTCTTCTCCGCGGCCGACTACGTCGGCGTCTCGATCATCGAGCGCGGTCGCCTGCGTACGCCGGTGGCGTCGCACGAGCGGCTCCGCGAGCTCGACGAGTGGCAGTACGACCTGGGCGAGGGACCGTGCCGCGAGGCGATCCGGCAGCACTGCACGGTGCGGGTGGACGACCTCGCCACGGATCCTCGCTGGCCCACCTGGGGGGCGGCGATGGCCGAGGAGCTGGGGATCCGCTCGAGCCTGAGCTTCCGGCTCTTCACCCGACCCGACGACTCGTGGGGCGTGCTCAACGTCTACTCCCGGACGCCGCACGCGTTCTCGGAGGACGACGAGGTCCACGGCCAGGTCGTCGCGGCGATGGCGGCGGTGGCGCTGGCGCGCTCGATCAACGACGAGCAGCTGGCGCGTGCGCTGGAGTCACGCACCGTGATCGGCCAGGCAACCGGCATCATCATGGAGCGCTACGACCTCGACGAGAAGAGGGCCTTCGACGTGTTGCGTCGCATCTCCTCGCACGAGAACGTCAAGCTGCGCGACCTCGCGGTCCAGGTGGTCACCGACCATCCGTTGGAGGGTGGCAGGGACTCGTCGCGGGTGTGAGGCTCGGCGCATGACAGACCAGCGCGATCCCGAGCACCGTCGCCCCGCGGGCGTCAGCGACGAGACGATCGAGGCGCTGGGCAAGCTGTCCGCCGCGCTCGACCACGTCGAGGACGCGCGCGGCCACCTCTACGCTTTCCACCGCCTCATGGGCAGCGCCGAGAGCACGCTCGAGGAGGCGACCGAGCTGGTCAGGACCGCCGGGCACGACGACCTCGCCGACGCACTCGACCGCGACGTCCTCGGTGCGAACCCGCTGCCGGGGATGTGGTCGTTCCAGATGGTCGAGGCCTTCGACGACGGCTTCTACGCGCGCGCGAAGGGCCTGCAGCAGCAGGCCCTCGACACACTGGTGGAGGGCCGCCGCCACATCTTCGAGGCGGAGATGAAGGAGCTGCGCCGCACCCACGGCCGTACGGGCCACGAAGCCACCCCCGGCACGCCGAGCGGCCGGGAGGGCTGAGCCGCCCTCAGACCCGGGTGGGGTGGGAGACGCGCAGGTTGTCCGTCGCCGACTCGCCGGGGACGAGCAGGCCGTGCTGGATGGCCCAGAGGACCGCCTGCGAGCGCGAGGTGACCTCGATCTTGGAGTAGGCGCCGCGGATGTAGGACTTCACCGAGTTGATGCTGAGGTTGGTCTCCTCGGCGATGTCCCGGTTGGCCTTGCCGGAGGCGATCATCGACAGCACCTCGGTCTCGCGCTGGGTGAGCGGCCACTTCTCCGTGCCCGGACGGGTCGCCTCGGGCTGGCCGGACCAGGCGTCGACGACGGTGCGTCCGTCGGCGACCTGGAGCAGGTTCCACACGAGGCGGCGGGCGGGCAGCCACTTGCTGACGAAGCCGGCGGCCCCGCGCGACATCTCGGTCGAGACGACCTCCGGGCTGCAGTCCCAGCCGTAGGCCACCATGCGGGTCGGGAAGCGCTTGGGCGCCGAGCGCGCTCCGGCCGCGCGGCGGGAGGGTTCGTAGAGCGTCAGGTCGCACAGGGGTGCGGGCTCACCGGCGCGGTGGGGCACCACGGAGACGATGGCGGCGTGCGGGTCGAGCATGGTGCGAAGTCCGTGGACCACGAGCTCGCTCTCGTCCAGGATCGCCACCTTGATGTGTCGGGCGGCGGGTGCAGTGTGTCGTTCCATGGCCCCCGGTACCCCGATGGGCGGGGCCCATGCGCCGGGTGACCTGACTCTCAGCGACTTCTCAGCACGACGGCCGTCAGGACAGCAGCGTCCGGGCGACCGTCGCGGCCTGGACCTCGGAGATGCCTGCTTCGGTGGCGCCGCGGCGCAGGAGCGCGAGCGCGTCGTCGGTGGTGACGCCCGCACGGGCGGCGACCAGGCCGACGGCGACGTCGACGAGCCGTTGCTCGCGCAGCCGCTCGGGCGCCGCCTCGGCGCGACGCAGCGTGTCGAACCCCAGGTCGGCGTTGGTCACCGCGCCCGCCTGCCAGGCGCCGAGTGCCTCGACGAGGTCGTCGATGCGGTCGTGGAAGGCGTGGGCCGTGGAGGCGTACAGGTCGATGTTGAGCACCGCGCGTCCGTGCTCGACCACCGGCAGGCAGACGGTGCTCTCGATGCCGCTGAAGGCGCGCTCACGGGCCATCGCCGCCCAGCCACGCTCGTCCAGGGCGTACGCGTCGTCCGAGGGCTCGCCCTTCCCTGCGGGCGCCGAAGCAGCCTCCGCGGAGGCGCGCGCGCCGCTGGCCGTGGCGTCGTCGACCAGGGTGAAGGTCAGGTCCTCGTCGAGCAGCGTCACGCTGAGCGCCACGCACTCGGGCACCGCGCGCACGGCCCAGCCCTCGATCACCCGCAACAGGGCCTCGACGTCGTCGAGCGACGGCGTGACGTACTCGTCCAGGGCTTCGCGGCTCTCGGGCAGCAACTCCATGGCCATCCTCCTCGCCCCCCTCGACACCGGATGATCTCCTGCTCCAGATGGTCCTCCGCCCGGTGCGCGCACACCACACCCGCCCGGGCGTGCGACCACGTCGCGCATGGGGGCCGCGAGGCGGGGTACCGGGGTCCTCATGATCGCCCAGCAGCCGTCCCCGCCCGTCGTCGTGCTCGACCTCGACGGCACCCTCGTCGACTCGGTCTACCAGCACGTCGTGGCGTGGCAGGCTGCCTTCCACGACGTCGGCCGGCACGTCAGCGCGATGCGGGTGCACGAGTCCATCGGCATGGGCGGTGACCGCCTGGTCGCCCACGTGGCGGGCGACGCGGCCGAGGCCGCGGTCGGCGACGACGTCCGCGCCCTGCACGACAAGCACTTCCGGTCCGTGCTGCGCTCGGTCCCGCCGCTCGACGGCGCCTCGGACCTGGTGGAGGCCCTCGTCGGGCACGGGCACCCCGTCGCCGTGGCGTCCTCGTCGCCGGCGGACCTCGTCGACGACCTCCTCGACCTGCTCGACGTACGCCGGCACCTGTCCGCGGTCGTGACGGCCTCCGACGGTGCCGCCAGCAAGCCGGCCCCCGACCTGGTGGAGCTGGCCGTCGCGCGCGTCGGCGGCGGTCCGGCCGTCGTGGTGGGCGACGCCGTGTGGGACGCGCTGTCCGCCGAGGCAGCCGGTGCTCGCTGCATCGGGCTGCGCAGCGGGGGCGTCAGCGCCGAGCGGCTGCTGTCGGCCGGTGCGTCCTGGGTCCACGACGGTCCCCGGGACCTGCTCGAGCACCTCGACGAAGGCCCGCTCCGCTCGCACTGAGCGCCGTCACCCCCGACAGCACGAGACCCGTCGCGGACTCCTCGCACGGCGTACGGGAGGTGGCCCGCGACGGGCCTCGTGGATCGGACCGCCGGGACGCGGCGGGCGCCCCGGCTGGAGGAGGAGTACCCCGCCCGATCGGACTCATGCGTGCGCTACTGAGATCGCCTTCGCAGGGGTACGGGGACCACGTCACGTCCCCCACGGAAGGACCCACCGATGACCGACTCCGGCTCCGAGCCCGAGACCCAGACCGACCCGCAGACGCACCTCGACACCGACCCGGCGAACGAGCCGGACACCGTCGACGACCCCGCCCACGACACCGACGAGGACGAGGGATGGGGCTCCGAGGGCGGCGCGGCGCCGACGGGACCGGCCACCGACACCTGAGTCAGGAGCCGGCGCACACCAGGTCGGCCTTGAGCGCGTCCTCCGACGACAGTCGCACTCCCGGGCCGCACACCAGGTCGAGCGGGTCGTCGGCCCGCTCGACCGCGGCCAGGCCGGCGTCGAAGGCCTCGACCACGTCGGCACAGGCGTGCTCGAGGCCGATCCGCGTCAGCGCCGAGGTCGAGACGTCCCCGCTCAGCGCGAGCTCGACCGACCACGACGACTCGTCGGTGCGCTGGCAGTCGAGCGCCGCCGCCTGCTGGAGGGCGAGGAAGTCGAACACGTCGGTGCCGAGGTGCTCCTCCACCGCTGCCCGCCACTCCGCGGTCTCGGCAGCGTCCTCCTCGACGACGTTGCCGCTCGCCGCGGGTGCCGCGGCCTCTCCTCCGGAGCAGCCGGCGACGGCGGGGACGAGCAGGGCCAGGGCGAGGACGAGGGCACGCATGGGTGCAGGCTAGGAGCGCTCCCCCGCCCACGTACGTGGTTTGTTACCGATCAGTACGTGACGCTCGACTCACCCCGGTCGCGCGTGGTGAGGACCCGCGCGGCGACGAAGCCGCCGATCGCGCCGAACAGGTGCCCCTGCCACGAGACGCCCGGCTGTCCGGGCAGCACCCCGAGGAGTGCGCTGCTGTAGAGCAGGAACACCGCGACGCCGATGAGGATCTCGGTGGGACGGCGGTTGAGCAGACCGCGCACGACCAGGAAGACGATCCAGCCGAAGATGAGGATCGAGGCGCCGGCGTGGATGCTGCCGGGCTGGGCGACGACCCAGACGCCGAGCCCGCCGACGACCCAGATGATGGCCGTGGCGAGGAGTCCGCGCCCGATCCCGGTGGCCAGCGTGAGGAAGCCGAGGACCAGCACGGGGACGGTGTTGCTGATCAGGTGGTCGAAGCCGAAGTGCAGCATCGGGGCGACCGCGACACCGACGAGCCCGTCCTCGTCGCGGGGGCGTACGCCGTAGGAGTCGAGCGGGTTGCCCGTCACGGCGTCGAAGACCTCGAGCATCCACAGGAGCGCCACGAAGCCGCCGGTGAGCAGGGCGGCGGCCTTCCAGGCGGGCTCGCGTGCGGTGGTCTGCATCCCTGTCACCCGGCGACCTCGGGCGGGAAGCCGCCGGTGGACACGGTGCTCCAGCGGGTCGGGGTGATGCGCAGCAGGGACTTGCCCTGGGACACCATTGCGGCGCGGTACTCCTCCCAGTCCGAGTGCTCTCCCGCGATGTTGCGGAAGTACTCCACGAAGCCGTCGAGCGCCTCGTCGCCGTCGACGGCGTCGAGCACCTCGCAGTCGCCGTCGACCTGCACCCATGCGTCGTCCCAGTCGTCGGAGAGCACCAGGACCGACACCTCGGGGCGCTTGCGCGCGTTCTTCGTCTTGGCGCGCTGCGGGTAGGTCGCGATGACGATCCGGCCGCTGTCGTCGACGCCCCCGGCGACCGGCGACGCCTGCGGGGACCCGTCGGCCCGCCGGGTGACGAGCACCATGTGATGGCGGGGCCGGACGAAGTCCAGCAGCTCCTCGAGCCCGACGTCGGTGTTGGTCGCGATGGTGGGTGCCATGTCCCCGAGGCTAGCCCGGCACCCCTTCGGGCGGTTTGTCCCGCGTGACGGCGTGCCTACCGTCGAGGACATGACCACTGTGAGCCGCACGTTCGACGTCCGCCCCGAGCCCGCCGTCGTGGTGGACTACCTGAAGGACTTCAGCAACGCCGAGGAGTGGGACCCCGGCACCGAGAGCTGCACCCGCACCGATGCCGGCCCCGTCGGGGTGGGTTCGACGTGGCACAACACGTCGAAGATCGCCGGGGTGAGCACCGAGCTCGACTACACCCTGGAGAGGCTGGCCGCCGACACGATCGTGCTCGTGGGGCACAACGACAGCGCCACGTCGACCGACACCATCACCGTGGTGCCGAACCCCGACGGCGCGGGCAGCCGGGTGACCTACGAGGCGAACATCGAGATGAAGGGGGCGGCCAAGCTGGCCGACCCGATCATGAAGATCGTCTTCGAGAAGATCGGCAGCGACACCGAGGACGACATGACCACGGTGCTGAACCGCCTGGCCTGAGACACGGCGCCCGGTCCGTCAGGACTGGGCGCCCGCCTCGGGCAGCTGGCGGGTGCGCACGAGGGCCAGGGCAACGTCCACCAGCTTGGTGTTGGTGTGCGAGGACACCCGCTTGAGGTAGGCCAGCGCCTGGTCGGCGTCGACCCCGAGTCGCTCCATCACGATGCCCTCGGCCTGCCCGATCACGGTCCGGCTGGCCAGCGCCACCCCGAGGCCCATGATCTCGCGACTGGCGGCCATCGACACCGCGAGGTGCCCGGCCAGCGCCTGCGCGGTCGCGAGGTCGTCGGCCGAGAACGCCCGCGGCCGCTCGGCGTAGAGGCTGAGCGTGCCGTAGGAGCCGCGTGCGGTGAAGATCAGCAGCGACATCGACGACCCGAGCCCGAGCTCCTGCTTGACCCGCGATCCCCACGTCGGCCACCGCCGGTCGGCGGAGAGGTCGGTGCTGATGATCGTCTCCTCGTCCCGGTCCAGGACGTGGCAGGGACCTTCGTCCGTCTCGTTCTGCAGCTTGTTGGCCATCGACGGGACCTCGCTGGACCCGGCGAGGGTGAGGCACTCACCGTGCCTGTTCAGCGTGACACCGGCGTGTGCACACACATCGATGAGCTCCACCGCGGCATCCACCGCCAGCATCAACCGGTCGTGGTCGGCACCGGCGGCTCCCATGGCCTGCGCCCGCGCTCCCGCGCACATTGTGACCGCAGGTCACAAGATCGTCACTCCGGACCCAGCCCCCGGAAGCCGGACTGCACGTGCTCGTCGGTGCGCAGGTAGTCGGTCGCGCTCGAGCGCAGCAGGACTCCGACCGCGTCGGCGGCGCGTCCACCGGTGCCGAGGCTCTCACCGCACGCGCCGGTCAGGTCCTCCACCGCACCCACCAGCGCGGATGCCTGCGGGACGCGGCCCAGGCTGCCGTCGGGCACCCGCAGGGTCCGTACGTCGCGCGCCGCGTCGACCAGGTCGTCACCGGCCGCGGCGAAGTCGTCGGCGGCGGACGTCAGGGTCGGTGGTTCGACCTCCACCTCGCCGGTGAGGCCCAGCTCCGAGAGCGGGGTCCGGGTCATGTAGGGGTTGGCCCAGAGGTCGCGGTAGTCGTCGAGGCCCCAGAACCAGCCGCTGTTGAAGGAGCTGGCGTGGTCGAACTTCCCGGCGCCCGACTCGAAGGACGTGATCAGCTCTCCGTCGACCTCGACGACGCCCTGGGACATGCTCGGCAGGTGGTAGGGGCCCTGCCGGTTGCCGTCCATGTCCTGCACGATGAGCGAGCTGTGGTCCTGGTGGCGCCCGTAGGACGAGCTGAAGACCAGCTCGTCGTCGCGCACCACGACGCCCTGGCAGTCGTTCGGCGTCTCGATGGTGTCGACCTCGTGCCACTTCCCGTCGGCGCCGCGCTCGTAGACGTGGAGCAGGTCGTTGCCGTGGTCGCCGAGGTAGAGCCGACCGTCCTTCATCGCCGAGTAGGAGCCCCCCTTCAGGCCGGTCTGCGGCGGTGCGGACTGGGGGACGGTCTCCCCCGCGCCGCGCGAGCGCACGTCAGCGAGGGAGTAGGTGTAGACCTCGCCGTTGTCGACGACGTACACGTTGTTGCCGTCGATGCTCACCCCGCCAGCGTGCGTGGGTCCCCCGGAGCTCGACTCCTGTCCGTCGTAGCCGCCGAGCCGGACCTCGCCGATCTCCTGGCCGGTGACCTCGTCGATCAGCGCGAGGTACGACTTCTTGTCGTCGGTGTAGTAGCCCTGCAGCAGGGTGCCGGAGTCCGGGTCGTAGCCCAGGCCCTGCGGGATCAGCCCGCGGTCGTCCCCGGTCGCGGCGGTGTTGGGGATGAGCGGCCCGAGCGAGCTGTCGTTGCCCTCGAGCCACTCCTCGTTCTTGGCCAGGCCCTCCTCGACCCACGCGCGGGTCTGGTCGTCGAGCTCGTCGAGGTCGACGTCCTCACCGCGCAGCACGGCCGTGACACCGGCGAGCTGGCGGTTGTAGTCCTCGCCCACGCGCAGCAGGCAGCCGTTGACCGCGCGGGCGAAGAGCTCCTCCACGACGGGGGGCAGCACGGGCGGGCGGTTGCGCCAGAAGCCGATGTAGTGGTCGGCGTGGGCCTCGCACGTCTCGTACGCCGTCGCGGCCGTCTCGAGCGCCCCGCGGGCCCGCTCGAGCGAGACGCGGGTGACCGACAGGCCCTGCCGCAGCCCCGCTGCGCGCGCGTGGAAGGACATCGCCGCCGGTCCCAGCCAGACCGGCACCTCCTGGGCGTCGGCCAGGTCCGAGCGGATCCCGACGAGGTCGTGCAGGACCGCCTCGAGGTCGGCGGCGCGCTCGTGCACGGCAGCCGCGTTTCCGGAGACGAGGCGGGCGTACTCGATCTCGGGGTCCGTCATGACCCGGCCTCCGGCGTGGTGAGGTTGAGCTCGTACGTCGGGCGGGTGCCGAGCGGGAGCAGCAGCCGCTGGTCCGTGGTGCCCTCGACCTGCGTGCAGGCGCCGTCGGGCACGGTGCAGGTGATCATCGTCAGGATGTTGTCGGGACCGACCTCGCCGCCCTCACCCGGACCGGCGACGGCGTAGCCGAGCACCGTGGTCGCGTCGACCCACGTCGTCAGGCCCCACCGCTCGGTCCCGGCGTCGGGCACGACCTGCTCACCCGACTCCGAGACCAGCAGCTCGCGCAGCGCGACGCTCTCGTCGATGCGCCACGCACCGTCGGGCGACACGAGGGGGTCGACGACGCCGGCCGAGTCGTCGGCCTCGGTCCCCTCACCGGTGGCCAGGTCGTAGGTGACGTCGCCCTCGATCACGCGCGCGGTGACCTCCTCGTCGGTGATGGCGAGGATCTCGACCTCCGACTCGAGCAGGTGGTCGACGGGGTCGTCGATGCCGGACGTGTCCATCCCGTCCTCGGACTCGATGGCCTCCCCGGTGTCGAGGTCGAAGATGCGCATCGTCGCGCTGCCCTCGTCGTAGTCGGCGTCGAGCACCACGAGGAAGCGGCCGTCGGGCGAGACCGCGACGCCGCCGCGCTCGTCCACCGTGAGCCCGGTGTCCTCGGACCCACCGCCCGGCGCGACGAACCACAACGGTGCGTCGGTGAAGGGACGGTCGGGCTCCACCTCGTCCTCGGGGACGAAGAAGACGCCGTCCCCGGCGGGGAGGAAGGCCCGGACCGGCTCGCCGGTGTCGACCGTCACGTCGTCGGGCAGGTGGACGGTCGAGCCGTTGGCCCACACCAGGCCGGAGGTGTCCACGGGGTCGGTGCTGGTCCGCCAGGCCGCGTCGAGGTCGACGTCACCGCCCGAGCCGCACGAGGTCAGGACCACCACGGCGAGCGCGAGCGCCGTCGCGCGCAGAGTCGACCGCGTCATCCCCCGTGAGCCCATGGAGCCATCGTCCCACTGCGGGCTCCGTCGCAAACCTCCCGGAGCTCGCCGGCTCACCCCTGCGGGTCGAAGCGCCACTCCAGCACGGCGGCGTACGCCCCACCGGCCTCGACCGTCGCCGACGGCCACCCGGGCCGGTTCGGGGAGTCGGGGAAGAGCTGCGGCTCGAGCGCGATGCCGTCCCCCTGGCGGTAGCGACCGCCACCGGTGCCGCGCCGGGTGCCGTCGAGGAAGTTGCCGGTGTAGACCTGGAGGCCGGGCTGGTCGGTCCACACCTCCACGCCGGTGGCGGTGCGCGGCGAGACCAGCCGGGCGGCGCGTCGCAGCCCGCTGCCGCGCACGACGTAGTTGTGGTCGATGCCCTGCGCGTCGACGACCTGCGGGTGCTCGGCGCGGATCGCCGGACCGAGCTCGCGCAGCTCGCGCAGGTCGAACGGCGTCCCGGCGACGGACTCGTGCGCGCCCAGCGGGATCCCGGTGGCGTCGACCGGCGTGTAGTCGTCGGCGTCGACGAGCAGCTCGTGCCCGTCGATCGTCCCGGCACCCTCGCCGTCGAGGTTGAGGTAGGCGTGGTTGGTGAGGTTGACGACCGTGGTGGTGTCGGTGGTCGCGCCCATCTCGACCCGGACGGTGTCGCCGGACACGGAGTAGCGCACCGTGACCTCCACCGTGCCCGGGAAGCCCTGGTCGCCGTCGGGGCTGGTCAGGGCCATCGTCACGGAGTCGGCGGTGTGCTCGACGACGTCCCAGAGGCGTACGTCGAAGCCGTCGGGGCCGCCGTGCAGGCTGTGGCCCCGGTCGTGGGTGCCGACCTGCACCTCGCGCCCGCCGAGCGGGAACCGCCCGGCGGCGATGCGGTTGGCGTAGCGCCCGATGGTGCCGCCGATGTAGTCGCCGCTCGCGAGCCGCTCCTCGAGGTCGGGGTGGCCGAGCACCACGTTGCGGCGTACGCCGTCCCCACCGGTCACGAGGAGCCGGTGGACGGTCGCCCCGAGGGCCAGCACCTCCACCTCGGGCCCCGGCGCGGAGCCGATGGTCAGCAGGCGTACGTCACGCCCGTCGGGCAGCTGTCCGAACACCACGTCCTGGGTCACTGTCACATCCTCCTCGAGTGCGCGTACGCACATGGATCCGGCCTGCCGGGAGGCCCGCACGACCTCCCGGCAGACCGGCGTTTCAGCGGACCCGGAAGCGGTCGGACCCTGCTGAGCGCGCGAGGGTCCCCGAGCCCCGGGTCACCACGCGCACGGTGTAGGCGCCGGGACGTCGCGGGGCGACCTTCCAGCGCGCCCGTCCGGCATCGGACAGGTCGAGCCACGCGGCGCGGAGCACCTTCCCGTTGCGGACCAGCGTCGCCCGCACCCGCTCGGGAGCCTGGCCCGCCGGGTCGGTGACGACCCGCACGCGGGCCGTGGCGCGCTCGCCCGACCGGACGACCCGCACCTTCGTGCTGGAGGCGGCCCGGACGACCCGCAGCGGGACCGTCGTGGCGGACGGGGCGTGCGTCGCGCTGCCGTCGTACCTCACCTGGAGGGTGTGGCTTCCCACGCCGAGCAGCGAGGTGTCCACGGCGAGGCGGACCCGGCCGCCGGCCAGCTCGCCCGAGGCGACCAGACGGTCGCCGCTGACGACGCGGACCGTGCCGGTGGCGCCACCGGCGACGCGGACGGTGACCGACGCGTCCCCACCGAAGCGGGCCACGTCAGGCGCGGCGGCGGCCATGGACGTGACCACGAGCTCCCCGCCCACCGCGGGCAGCGACAGGGTGTTGGCAGGCTCCACGTTGCCGGCGAGGTCGACCGAGCGGTAGTCGACCGACCGGGCCGCACCGGCCGCGAACGGTCCGGCGTACGTCGTCCAGGCGCCCGACCCGACGCGGGTCTCGATGCGCGCCAGGCCCGACGTGGCGTCGGCCGCGCGGACGGTGACCGTGCGGTCGCCGTCGTACGTCGCCCTGCTGACCGGGTCGGTGGCGTCGATGCGCAGGTCGAGGGACTCCGTCGCCGAGGTGTTGCCGGTGACGTCGGTGGCGCGGGCGCGGACGGTGTGGCTGCCGTCGCCCGCGGCCGGGGCGGTCGCGGTCGCACCGGGGGTGCTCACCCACGGCCCGCCGTCGACGGAGACCGACACGGACTCCAGGTCGGAGGCGTCGCTCGCCGTGGCGGTGACGTCCACGGGGTCGGTGACCCACCAACCGCCCGTGCCGGTGGCCGCGGCCGCCGACAGCTCGACGACCGGGTCGGCCGCGTCGGTGACGCGGACGGTGGCGACCGGGCGGTCGGCGGAGCCCGCCACGACGGTGCCGGTCACGGTGAACGTGCCGGGAGCGGCGTACGACGCCGGGTCGACGTCGTCCCACTGCACCGCGACCTGCTCGGTCGACCCGTCACCCATGCCGGCCGCGACCGTGGCGGGCAGCGCGGGCGCCGTGCCCTGGCGGGTGGTGACGGCCACGTCGGCGACGGACTCGACGAGGAGGTCGGGCTGGTAGGCCGCGCGCATCGTGTCGAGCTCGGCCTGCGTCACCGGGATGACCGTGCCGTGGCGCGGGCTGCTCGGCAGGTCGGCGGTGGGCACGGACTGCCAGCCGCCGCTCGCGAGGTCGTCGGTGCGGAAGGCGAGGTAGCCCTGACCGCCGTGGTAGCTCGGCTGGTCGATGAACATGTACCACCGGTCCTCGACCTCGTTGTCCGGGAACACCGTCGGCCCCTCACCCTGGGTGTAGGTGCCGCCCCACGGGTTGGGCTGCCCGACGCCGACCTGGTCCCTGACCAGCTGCCAGCCGGGCGACGACGTGGTCGTCGGGAGCGAGCCGGTGACGGTGGCGCGCAGGTCCGTCGAGCGCTCCTGGCGCGGCGTCATGACGGCCTCGTCCTTGACGAACCGGAAGAACGTGTCGCCGTCCTGGACGATCGTGGCGTCGATCATGCCGCGACCGGTGCCGCGCTTGACGTCGATCCACGGCTGCGGGTCGCTGAAGGTCACGAAGTCGCGCGTGGTGGCGTAGAACATCCGCTGGTAGGACGTGTTGATGTCGCGCCCGGCGACGTCGGTCGTCGGGTAGGTCGCGGAGGCCCAGTAGACGATGTACTCCCCCGCCTCGGCGTCGTAGAACGCCTCGGGCGCCCAGGTGTTGCCGGCGAAGTCGGAGGACACCTTGATGTGGCGCTGGTCCGACCAGTTCACCAGGTCGGTGGACTCCCAGACCTCGAGGTACTTGCTGCCGCTCTCCTGCGCCTCGCCGAAGTCGACGGCCGGCCAGCCCTTGAGGTCGGTGGCCAGCAGGTAGAAGCGGTCACCCTCCGCGGAGCGGATGATGAAGGGGTCGCGCAGGCCCTTGGTGCCGTACGCCGACTCCAGCACCGGCCGGCCGTCGTTGAGCACGTCGTAGTCGAGCGGGTCGTTGCCGCGGCTCGCGCCGAGGTAGATCTTCTCGCCGTCGTCGGTGCTCTCGCCGGCGAAGTAGGCGAAGGCGTAGGCGTCGTAGTCGGCCGGGGCGGGCAGCGGCCGGACGCGAACCGTGATGCTCCGCGTCGCGGTGGCCGTGCCGAGCGTGCCGGTCACCGTCAGGACGACGTCCACGGGCGCGCTGCCGTGGGCGGGCCGGGTGACCTCGCCGGTCGCGGTGACGACCTCCTCGTCGCTGCTGGTCCACGCGAAGGTGGTCCCGCTGGAGCCGGACGCGGGCAGCGTCAGGTTGCCGCGCACGTCGTCGGGGTGCACCAGCTCGATCGCGTCGACGGCGTCCTGCGCCTTGCCGGCGTCGTCCTGCGCCTCGGCGAGGACGGTCACCGCGAAGGGGCCGGCCGTGCGGGACACGTCGCCGCGCGTGACGGTGGCGGTCAGCGTGGCCTGGCCGTCAGGTTCGCCATACGCCGGTCGCTGCACGCTGCCGTCGGCCCCGACCACGGTCGCGTCGCTCGTGACCCATGTGATGGTGGTGCCGTTCGGGCCGGTGGCCGGGAGGGTGAGGTCGGCGGTGACGGCGCTGGTGTCACCGAGGTCGAGCGCGGCGGCGTCCGCCTCGGCGGCCGCGGTGTTGGTGTCCGCGGCGCTCGCCGAGGCCTCCTCGCCGGTGAGGGCGCGCGAGTAGACGCGGAAGTCGCGCAGCCGGCCCTTGAAGGACAGGTCGCCGGTGTAGGCCGAGCGACCCAGGACGTTCCGGGTGGTGGTGCCGTCGGGCTCCCCCATCAGGCCCGGGTTGGTGGTCAGGTTCGTGTTCGACGCGACCAGCACCCCGTCCTCGTAGACCCGTGCCGCGCCAGGAGCGGCGGGTGTGCCGCCGTCGATGCTGAAGGTGATGTGGCGCCACTGGCCGGTCGGGACCCGGCCGGGCCGCGACGTGCTCTGCTCGGTGGCGAAGCCGCCCTCCGCGATGGTCGAGCGGAGCCGGTTGGAGCTGTCGTTGGTGGTGAAGAGGTAGCCCGTGCCGTTGGGGTAGGTGGCGGCGTTGCCGAGGTTGTACATGAACCAGTTGCCGCTGGTCAGGGTCGGGTCGACCCACACGTCGAAGTCGACGGTGACGTCCTCGAGGCCGGACAGCAGGTTGTTCGGCAGGGTGATGGCGTTGCCCGAGCTGTTGGCGCCGCCGCTGAAGGTGAAGCCGTCGCCACCGTTCCAGCTGGCCGCGCCGGTGACCGTGCCGTTGCGCCCGTTGCCGGAGGAGTCGGCCGCCACCGTGCCCGTGGTCTCGTCGAGCTTCCACCACCCGATGAGGCCGGTCTCGAGGTCGGCCGCGGCGCTGGACGCCGGGGCCGTCCCGGCGACCAGGCCGACCGTCGACGCGGCCAGCGCGAGCGCGCCGGCGATCCACTTGCTCGTCATGTCAGTTCTTCCCTTCACGGCGGGTGACTCGCAGGACCGCGCGGTCCCTCGAGGGGGCGACGTCGGCCGATCCGGCGTACGTCGCGGTGATGCGGTGGGCGCCGGCACGGAGCCCGCGGAGCACGAGCCGGGCGCGGCCCTCGCGGAGCGTGACCGTGCGGGTCCGGGCCTTCTTGCCCGTTCGGACGGTGACCTTCACGCGGCCCTCGACCTCGACGGCAGCTGCCACCTTGACGACGACCACCGCCTTGCGGGCCGACGACGAGCCGTGCCGCACCGTGGCCCGGGTCCGGGAGGACGCCTTCGCCACCTCCACGGTGACGGTGTCCTGCGACGCCGCGCTGGCGGCGTCACCGGAGTAGCGCACGGCCAGGGTGTGGCTTCCGACACCGAGCGCCGTCGTGGCGACGTCGAGGGTGGCCCGGCCGTCCGCGAGCGTGGCGGTGGCCAGCGTCCCGTCGTCGCCGACCAGCGTGACGGTGCCCGCGGGCGTGGTCCCGTCGCCGGTGACGCTGACGGCGAAGCTCGCCGTGCGGCCCAGGCGGACCGGGTCGTCGGACGCGACGACCGCGGTGGCGGTGGCCGCGAGCTGCGCGCCCTTCGCGGGGACGGCGAGGGTGCCCGGCTGCTCGACGTTGCCGAGGCGGTCGACGGCGCGGAAGCCGACAGTGGTCGCGGCGTCGCCGACCGGCAGCGGGGCGTCGTACGCCGTCCACGGTCCGTCGCCGATCCGCCAGTCCACCCGCTCCACGCCGGCGCCGGCGTCGGCCGCGGCCAGCGTCACGGTGCGGTCGGCGCCGAGGGTGGCCTTCGTGATGGGCGTGGTCGCGTCGATGCCGACCGTGAGCGGGCGGACCTCGCCGACGTTGCCGGCCTTGTCCACCGCGCGCACCTCGACGGTGTGGACGCCGTCGCCCCGGACGCGGACCTCACCGGTGTCGCCGGGCAGCGTGGTCCACGCACCGTCGTCGACGGAGACCTCGAGGCGCTCGACCGCGCGGTCGTCGGAGGCGCTCACCCGCACCGTGGCGGGGTCGGCGTACCAGCCGTTGACGCCCTCGTCGACGACCGACAGGTCGTCGACCACCGGCTTCACCGCGTCGGCGGTGCCCATCCGGATGAAGGTCACCGAGGAGGCGGGGAACTCGTAGGTGAAGGACTCACCGATCCCGGAGACCTCGCGGGTCCTCGGCTTGATGGTGTTCGGCGCGGCCTTGGTGTTCGTGGCGCCGGGGGCGCCGGCCAGGGTGGTGACCGTGGCGGTGTCCTCGACCCCGGCGTCCGCGACCTCGACCTGCGTGCGGACCGGGCTGGTGGAGGTGTTGACGACCTTGGCGACGAGGTCGCCGGTCCTCTCGTCGCGGGTCACGACCTGGAAGACCTTCGCCGGGGGTGCCGGCTGGTCGTACTCCATCTGGAGCTCACCGTCGAGGTAGAGCTCGATGTGGGTGCCCTCGACGACGACCTTGACCCGGTAGGTCTGGCCGGTGACGAGGCTCTTGTTCTCCAGCGCCTTCAGCTCCGAGGCGCTGCCGCCCGTGGCGCGCTGCAGCACCGAGCGGGTGTTGTTCCAGCCGCCGATGTTCCACCAGTAGAAGTTGTTGGCGCCGGTGGCGCCGAAGCCCACCAGGAAGCCCTCGCTGCCGGCGGTCTTGGTCGCGTCGAGCTCGAGCGTGTAGTTGCTCCAGTCCCGGTCGTAGGCGCCCACCGGGACCGCGCGGGCGTCGGTGACCGTGGTGCTGGTCTGGGCGTAGCGACCACCGCTCACGCCCCACGTGCCCGACTGCGCGTTCCACTGCGAGGCGTCGGCGAACTGGTCGGAGAAGAGCGTCTCGCCGCTCTCGTTGGAGGTCACCGTGACGTTGTCGTACGCCGCCGCGGTCGCCCACGTGGAGAGGAAGACGCCGCCGGTGATGTCCTCGGCCGCGTCCGCCGGGGCGTCGTACGTGCTGGGCACGACCTCGTCGCCGACGTTGGTGCCGAAGAGCTTCTGGACCTCCCAGTTGGGGGTCTCCCACGACTCGTCGTTGTCGAACCAGATCGCATCGGGGTTCCACTGGACGTGCGACTCGTTGGCGAGCAGCGGGGCGTAGGACGCCAGGCGCACCACGTCGGCGTTGCGCTGCAGGCCGGTCATGTACGACGCCTCGGCCAGCGCGTTGTACATCGTGTTGCCGCGCGAGGCGTACTCACCGAGGAAGACCAGCGGGTCCTCGCGGTCGTAGGAGTCGTAGCGGTAGTGGTTCTCCAGGAACCACTGCGGGTCGCGGTAGTAGTGCTCGTCGACGAGGTCGACGTCCTGCGCCCGGTTGAAGTCCCACAGGGTGTCGAAGCGCGCGCCGGAGGAGTCGGGCCCGGAGTTGGAGATGATCTGGATGTCCGGGTACCTCGCCTCGATGGCGTCGCGGAAGGCCGGGAAGTTGGCCTCGAAGGTCGTGGTGTTCTCCTCGTTGCCGAGGCCGATCATCTCGAGGCCGAACGGCTCGGGGTGGCCGAGCGCGGCGCGCTTGGCGCCCCACTCGGTGTCGGTGCCGCCGTTGGCGAACTCGATGAGGTCGACGGTGTCGTCCACCCAGCGCTGGACCTGCTGGGGGTCCTTCATCTCCGGGATGGTGCTCCCGCAGCCGTTGGCGCCGACCGAGACGACGGGCAGGGGCTCGGCGTCGAGGTCCTCGGCCAGCTCGAAGTACTCCAGGTAGCCGATGCCGTAGGACTGGTTGTAGCCCCAGAAGTTCCAGTTGGTCGGGCGCTCCTCGACCGGGCCGATGGTCTCCTTCCACTGGTAGGTGCGGCGGCGGTCGGTCCAGCCGCTCTCCTCGTAGGTGCGGAAGGTGCCGACGTTGGTGACGCAGCCGCCGGGGAAGCGCAGGAAGGTCGGGTCCATCGCGGCGACCTTCTCCATCAGGTCCTTGCGGAGGTCGGTCTTCCCGTTGACCGGGCCGACCCAGCGGTCGGTGGGCATGAGGGAGACCATGTCGAGGCCGACCACCGAGGGCGCGCCCGCCAGCACGGCGAGGCGTCCGGCGTCGGTGGTCGTCGAGGCGGTCAGCGTGAAGGGGTGCTTCTTCCACGTGTCCGAGCCGTCGAGGGCGACGCTCGCGGTGGCGACGGTCGCGTCGCCGGCGGCGTTCTCCATGCGCACCGTCAGCTGCTGGGCGGTGGTGCTGCGGGCCCAGAGGTAGCCCTCGTAGGTCTCGCCGGCCTTGACCGCGAAGCCGTTGTTGTAGCCGATGTTGCGCACGCCGTCGCCGGCCGCGGCCGCGGTGAGGCGCAGGTGGTTGCGGTTCATGTCGTTGAGGCGGGCGTCGTCGTCGACGACCGCACCGGTGGTGCCGGCACCGCTCCTGTTGAGCACCTGCCAGGCGGTCAGGCCGGTGAAGGAGGCGTTGTCGGAGGTGTTGAACTCGAAGGACCGGTTGCGCACCAGCTCGGCGTAGAGCCCGCCGTCGGCGGCGTAGTTGATGTCCTCGTAGAAGATGCCGAACATCGTGTCGCTGATCGACGCGCCGGTGCCGTCGCCGTCGATGCTGAGGGTCGAGGTGCTGTCGTCGACCTCGGACAGCGCGAAGCGGACTGCGTCGCCCTCGAGGCCGGTGACGAGCGCGCCGTCCCCGGCAGCAGTGGCGTACGCCGTCGCGTCGGCCGCGACGCGCAGCACGACCTTGCCGCCACCGGCGTCGGTGAGGCGCAGCGGCGTCGGGGTGGCGCCCGGGGCACCGACGGCGAACGCGCCGTCATCGACCACGACCGGGCCGGCGTCGGTGGTCAGGGTGACGGCACCGTCGCCGGCGTCAGTGGCCCGCAGGCGCAGGCTCGCGGGCGGCTGGTCGGCGGTGAGGCGCAGGGCACCCTCCTCGGCAACGACGTAGGGGGCGTCGCCGTCGGCCTGGAGCACGACGGGACCGGACGGGGTGACGTCGGCGCCCGCCTCGTGCTCGATGGTGAAGGAGTCGAAGGCGGCCGGCAGCACGGTGCCGTCCTGCGCGGCGAGGGCGTAGACGCCGACCTGCGTGGTGTCGAAGGAGACCTGGGTGGTGCCGGCGGTGACCCACGCCGAGCCGTCCCAGAAGCTGGAGGTGAGGGTGTCGCCGACCCGGGCGAGGCGCAGGCGCTCGGCGCTCGAGGCCGGACGGTCGGCGAAGCTGACCGCGCTGAAGGTCGCCGCGCTCTCGACGTCGGTCTCGATCGCGGTGCCCGAGGGAGACAGGCTGCCGACGAAGGTGAGCCCGGAGCGGACGTAGTTGTCCATGTCCTGCCACGCGATCAGGCCGGCGCCCTGGTAGACCTTCGCGACGGCTGCGGAGACGTCGGCCGTGGCGGTGAAGTCGCCGGCGGGGACGTCGAGCACGAGGATGTTCTTCGCCGTGTTCACCGCCTGGTAGGTGTCGCCCGGCTGGCCGTCGATGCGCAGCGCGCCGCCGGAGACCGAGACGTGGGCGGGGTCGGGGTTGACCACGCTCCACCGCTCGTCGAGGGCCGTGCCGTCGAAGGTGTCGGTCCAGCTGACGTCGCCGGCGGCGGCGGACGCCGCGGGGGTCGCAGCGGTGGTGGCCGCGAGTCCGGCGGCGAGCACGGCGGCCGCGGTGAGCGCGGCGGCCGGGCGGCGGTGGGTGATGAACATCTGGGTCCTCGAGGGTCCGGGCCGTCACGCGGATGTGACGGGCACCACAGCCCGAGTGTTAGCGCTAACAATTCGTGCGTCAAGGGGTCGTCCGCAGATATTTGCCGCCCATTGACGGATCACCGTGACCGCGGTCACACTCCGCCTGTTAGCGCTCACATCACGTGGAGGACCCCCGATGCCCGACGCCACCCCCGCCCGTACCTCTCCCCCGACACGCCCGCCGACACTGCGCTCGGCCGTCACCACGGTGGTGCTCGCCGTGCTGGCCGGGCTCCTCCTGGCGGTCCCGCCGGCGGCCACCGCGGCCGCAGCGGACGTCACCGACGGCCTGCTGCTGCGCTACGACCTGACCCAGGCGTCCGGCACGACCGTGGCCGACACCTCCGGCAACGGTCGCGACGGCACCCTGGTCGGCGGGGGCACCTGGACCGGCACCCAGGGGCTCAGCCTCGACGGCGTCGACGACCACGTGAAGCTGCCGAACGACCTGATGGCCGGGCTGTCGTCGATCACCGTGTCGACCGACGTCTACATCGAGCCGAGCCAGGCGGGCAACTACTTCATCTTCGGCCTCGGCAACCCCGCCGTCGGCAGCCCGGCGTCGGGGTCGGGCTACCTGATGGCCTCGGGCAACAACTTCCGCGCCAGCATCACCAACCAGTGGTGGAACAACGAGCGCAACACCGCGCCCTCCCCGGGGCGGGCGCTGGCGCGAGGCGTGTGGAAGACCGTCACCTACACCCAGACCGGCACCACCGGCACGCTCTACGAGGACGGCGTCCAGGTCGGGCAGAACACCAACGTGAGCTGGCTGCCCAGCGCCATCGGCAACGGCACGACGACCAACAACGTCCTCGGCGAGTCCAACTACGCCGCCGACAACTCGCTCAAGGGCAAGGTGCGGAACTTCCGGATCTACGACCGCGCGCTGACCTCGGCCGAGGTCTCGGCGATCTCGCTGACCGACGCCAACCGCGTCGCCTCCGACACCGAGGCCCTCTCGCTCGGTGACCTGTCGGGCGTCACCGACGACCTCACCCTGCCGGCGAAGGGCCCCTTCGGCTCCTCCGTCTCGTGGGCCTCCGACACCCCGTCCGTGATCAGCGGCAGCGGCGCCGTCACCCGCCCCGGCCCCGGCTCCGACCCGGCCGAGGTCACCCTCACGGCCACCCTGACCCGCGGCTCGGAGACCTCGACGAGGACCTTCACCGCCACGGTCCTGCCCGACGAGGGCGACCAGGCCAAGGCCGACGCGGCCGCCGCCGCGCTCGAGCTCGTGCACCCCGACGACGTACGCGGTCACCTCACGCTGCCCACCGAGGGCTCGATGGGCGCCTCCGTCTCCTGGGCCTCCTCGGCGTCACGCTGACCGCGACGGTCACCGTCGGCTCGGCCACCGCCACCCGGGAGTTCCCGCTGACCGTGCGCCAGCTCCCGGCGCCCGCGCCCTACGCCGGCTATGCGTTCAGCTACTTCACCAACAACTCGATCGCCGGCGAGAAGATCTACTTCGCGGCCAGCCGCGGCAACAACGCGCTGCGCTGGGACGAGCTCAACGGCGGCGAGCCCGTGCTCGAGTCGACGTACGGCGAGATGGGCCTGCGCGACCCGTTCCTCATCCGCTCCCCCGAGGGCGACCGCTTCTTCCTGATCGCCACCGACCTGTCGATCGGCCGCAACGGCGACTGGGACCGCGCGCAGCGCCAGGGCAGCCGCTACCTCGAGATCTGGGAGTCGACCGACCTGAAGAACTGGTCGGAGCAGCGCCACGTGCTGGTGTCCCCGCCGACCGCGGGCAACACGTGGGCGCCGGAGGCCTACTGGGACGACGACCTCCAGCAGTACGTCGTGTTCTGGGCCTCGAAGCTCTACGCCGAGGACGACCCGGGCCACACCGGCGGCACCTACAACCGGATGCTCTACGCCACGACGCGCGACTTCGTGACCTTCAGCAAGGCCAAGGTCTGGCAGGACATCGGGTCCTCACGCATCGACTCGACGGTCATCAAGGAGGGCGAGACCTACTACCGCTTCACCAAGGACGAGGGCGCCGGCAGCACCGGCTGCTCCGACATCATCCAGGAGAAGAACGACAGCCTCACCGAGCCCGACCTCGTCGGGTCGAAGGCCTGGGCCTTCCAGGACGGCTGCATCGGTCGCGACGCGGGCACCTCTGCGGTCGAGGGCCCGACGGTCTTCAAGCGCAACCCCGGCGACACCTCGGGCGGGCAGTACTACCTCTTCGTCGACGAGTACGGCGGCCGCGGCTACATCCCGCTGACGACCGACGACCTGGAGAACCCGGACTGGAAGGTGCCGGCTGACTACAGGCTGCCGGCCAGCCCCCGCCACGGCACGGTGCTGCCGGTGACGCAGGCCGAGCTCGACGTGCTGCGCGCCGACCTGCCCGCTCCCCCGCCGCCCGTGCAGAGCACCGAGGACGGCCTGGTCGCCCACCTGCCCCTGACCGGGGACGCCGAGGACGTCAGCGGCCACGGCTACGACGGCACCGTCAACGGTGACGCGTCGTTCGCCGACGGCGCGCTGTCGCTCGGCGGCACCACCGGCCACGTGAGGCTGCCGGACAACATGATGACCGGCCTCGACGACATCACCGTGTCGACCGAGGTGTGGGTCGACCCGGCGCAGTCGGGCAACTACTTCGTGTGGAACCTCGGCAACACCGGCACCGACGGTGTCGGCAAGGGCTACCTCTTCACGACCGGCAACAGCACCTATCGCGCGGCCATCGCGTCGGGCAACTGGACCACCGAGCAGGGCATGAGCTCGGGCTCCGCGCTGACCCGCGGCGCCTGGAAGACGCTGACCTACACCCTGGGCGACGGCGTCTCGACGCTCTACCTCGACGGGCGGCAGGTGGCGCGCAACGCCGGCGTCACCCACCGTCCCGGCGACATCGGTGACGGCGTGACGACCGCCAACTACATCGGTCGCTCGGCCTACGCCGCCGACGGTCGCCTGCGCGGCAAGGTGCGCGACTTCCGCATCTACTCCCGCGCGCTCTCGGGGGCCGAGGTGGCCGAGCTGGCCGCCGCGCCGACCGACGTGCTCGGGGTGGAGCTCGACTCGCTCAAGGCACCGGCCATGATCGACGCGACCGCCGGCACCGTCCTGCTGCCGGTCGAGCCGGGCACGGACCTGACGACCCTCGACCCGGCGTACGCCGTCGTCGCGGGCGCCACGGTCTCGCCGTCCGGTCCGGCCGACTACTCCTCACCGGTCGCGCTGACGGTCACCAACGGCTCGGAGAGCCGGGTGTGGACGGTGAAGGCCGTCGAGATGCGCTCGCCGGTGCTGCCGGGGCTCTACGCCGACCCGAACATCGCGGAGTTCGACGGGACCTACTACATCTACGCGACCACCGACGGGACTCCCGGCTGGGGCGGCAAGGACTTCTACGTCTGGAGCTCCACCGACCTCGTCGACTGGACCCGCTCGGAGGAGCCGTTCCTGACCCTCGACGGCGCGAACGGCGACGTCCCGTGGGCCACCGGCAACGCGTGGGCGCCGACGATCACCGAGCGGGACGGGAAGTTCTACTTCTACTTCTCCGGCCACAACGCCTCGCTCAACCGCAAGACGATCGGCGTGGCCGTCGCGGACAGCCCGACGGGACCGTTCACGGCGCAGCCGCAGGCGATGATCCTCAACAACGAGGCCGTCACCTCCGGCCAGGCCATCGACCCGGCCGCCTTCGAGTACCCGGTGTCGGGCAAGCACTACCTCTACTGGGGCAACGGCTCCCCGGTGATGGCGGAGCTGGCCGACGACATGGTCTCGCTGAAGCCCGGCACGATCTCGGCGATGTCCGGCCTCACCGGATACCGCGAGGGCTCGTTCATGAACTACCGCGACGGGATCTACCACCTCACCTACTCCATCGACGACACGGGTTCACCCAACTACCGCGTCGGCTACGCCACCTCCACCAGCCCCACCGGGCCGTGGACCTACCGTGGCGTGATCCTGGAGAAGGACGAGTCGCAGGGCATCCTCGGCACCGGCCACAGCTCCATCGTGCAGGTGCCCGGGACCGACGAGTGGTACATCGCCTACCACCGCTTTGCCATCCCCGGCGGCAACGGCACCAACCGGGAGACCACGATCGACCGGCTCACGTTCGGTGAGGACGGGCTGATCGAGGAGGTCGTGCCGACGCTGACGTCGATCGACCCGCTGGTCTACTCCGACGGCCCCGTCACCGCGACGGTGTCCGACGAGGGTGCTGACGGGTGGTTCGGCGCGGACGCCGCGCTGACCCTGACTGGCTCGGCCCCGACGATGCAGTACCGCCTCGACGGCGGCGACTGGACGGCGTACGACGGCTCGGTGCCGCTGCCGGCCGGCTCGTACGACGTCGCGTGGCGGGCGCGCTCGGCCAATGGCATCTGGAGCCAGGTGTGGACGATGTCGGTCAAGGTCGACGACACCCCGCCGGTCGCGACCGGCAGCGTGTCCGCGGACCGGAGGCTGACGGTGACGGCGACCGACGACGCGTCCGGCGTCGCGGTCCGGGAGTACCGACTCGACGGCGGCGCGTGGGTCGTGTGGACCGCTGCGGTCCAGCTCGACGGCGCGGCGCGCAGCGTCGACGTACGGGCCTCGGACGTCGCGGGCAACACCTCGGCAGTGACCTCGCTGTCGGTGGCGGCGACGCCGAACCCGGTCCCGGGTGCTCCCGTGTCGGTCGCTCCTCCGGTGGTCGCCGGCAACCCCGTCGTCGGCCGGACCCTCACTGCCACTCCGGGCGGCTGGGACCAGGGCAACCTGACCCTCGCCTACCAGTGGCTGCGCGACGGCCTGCCGGTCGCGGGCGCGACCTCGTCGTCGTACCTGCTCGGTGCCGAGGACGTGGGGCGCCGGATGTCGGTGCAGGTCACGGCCTCGCGTGCCGGTGGCGCCACGGGCGTGGCGCAGTCGGCCGAGACGGGAGCCGTCGCGAAGGCGGCCTCGCGGGCGAAGGTGAAGCTCGACCGGACCCCGTCCGCCGGCGACCGCAGCAAGGTCGTCGTCAGGGTCCGGGCCGTCCCGGCCTCCGTCGACGCGACCGGGCGCGTGGTCGTCCGGGTCGACGGCAAGGTCGTGCGCAAGGTGCGGCTCGATGACGGGAAGGCGGTGCTCCGGCTCGTCTTCAAGCCCGGCAAGCACACGCTCAAGGTGTCGTACGCCGGGTCCTCGTCGGTGGCCGCCTCGTCGGTGAGGAAGAAGGTGCGCGTACGCCGCTGAGTGGCTGAGTCACGCCGCCGCCCGGGTCCCGTTGGGGCCCGGGCGGTGGTGCGTCCGGGGCCCGGTTTCCTCAGATCGGGCGATGCCGCGGGTCGGCGTCAGGAGTAGATCTGGGCGGGCCAGGTCGTCCCGGCCTGACGACCATGGGAGGAGCAAGGGATGAAGCAAGCGATGAGCGTGTGCGCCCTCACTGCAGGGCTGGTCCTAGGAGGGGCCGGAGCCGCGAGCGCGGGCGAGGTGAACGGCAACGGCAATCCGATCCCGGCACCGGGCAACGCCTCCTCGGAGTGTGTCTTCTCCGGCCTGGACACCGCGGACAGCATCGAGGGCAACCCGCCGGAGTTCAACGATGATGCGCTGGCCGTGCGGGGCAACCAGAGCCCGGGCGGCGTCGACCGCTACCACGGGGTGCAGAGCTACGGCATCTTCGTACGGGCCGGCCTCAAGGACGTCGTGCCGTCTCCCGGCCAGGCGTGCCGCGGGAATTGACCCTTTGCAAATCGAACACATGTTCGATAAACTGGAGCATGTCCTTCTCCAGATCAGCACCTGAGGCCCCCGGGGCGGCCGATGCCGCGTCGGCGGCCCAGGTGCTGGTGCTGGCTGCCGACGCGCTGCGAGCGCGGCGCCTGGCCGAGGTGGAGGAGCTGCGGCTCGCGATCCGTTGGGCGACGATCCAGGGTCACCCGCGTGACGACCGCGACCCGATGGTCTCCCCCGGTGGCGACGGCACGCCGGAGGTCCGCGAGCACGCGATCCCCGAGCTGGCCATGGCGCGCGAGACCCACCCCGCCACCACGCGGGCGCTGATCGCCGACGGGCTCGACCTCGTCCACCGCCTGCCCCGCACGTGGGCCGTGGTGGAGGCTGGCGGGTGCGAGCCGTGGGTGGCGCGGAAGGTCGCCGTCCTGTCGCGCGCCCTGCTCGACGACCAGGTCCGCACCGTCGACCGCGCGGTCGCCAGGGCCATAGCCGGGCACGCGCCATCCACCGTCCTCGAGATCGCGCGGGCGAAGGTCATCGAGGCCGACCCCGAGACCCACCGCGCCGAGCGGGAGCGCGAGCGCCACCGTCGCTACGTCTCGCTCTCGCGCGCCGACGAGCTCGGCTACCGACACGTCATCGCCCGGGTCGGCGCCGGCGACGCGGCCTGGATCGACGCCATGGTGGAGCGCGTCGCCGAGATCCTCTCCGCGACGATGGGACACGACCACAACCACGACGAGCTCCGCTCGATCGCGATGGGCTGGCTGGCCCGCCCGCTCGACCTCCTCAAGCTGCTGCTCGAGCACACCGACACCACGACCGACGATGTCCCGGCCTGGGCGTCGGACCACCTCGCCGAGACCGTCGCCCGGATCACGACGATGCCGGCGCGACGCCTGGCGCAGCTGCGCAACCGCGGCCGCCTGTTCGTGCACGTGACCGACGAGGCGCTTCGCACCGGCATCGGCGTCGCCCGCATCGAGGGCGTCGGCCCCATCGACGTACGCCAGCTCCGCGAGGTCCTCGGGCACGCGGACGTCACCGTCACCCCCGTCCTCGACCTGGCGCGCCGCCGTCGCGTCGACGCCTACGAGCACCCGGAGACGGTCAAGGACCATGTCTGGGTGCAGACCGGCGGCGACTGCTTCCCCTGGACGCCGCGGAGCGCCACCCGCGACGGCGTCGACTACGACCACGCCGTCCCCTACGACGACACCGGGCCACCCGGGCAGACCGGCCCCCACAACTCCGGTCCGCTGCGCCGGCGCCACCACCGCACCAAGACCCACGGTGGCCTCACCACCCGGGTCGTCGGATCCGGACGACATCTCTGGCGCACGCCCCACCGGCAGGCGTTTCTCGTCGACCACACCGGCACCACCCGGCTGACCGACGACCAGGCCGAGTCCATGGCCCAGGCGATCGACGACGGGGTCGAGCTCTACTTCAGCTGCTTCCAGTGACCCTCCGACACGACCTCGACGTTGCCGTCGACCACCGTGAAGGCGGTCTGGTCGTCGACGACGTACGCCGGACCGCTGATCCTCGAGGCCCACTCCTCCGCCTCGGCCATGGTGTTGCCCGGACCGCCGTCCGGCACGAGGTGCGGGCAGATGGAGAAGTCGACGAGACCCAGCGTGCTGTCGTCGCCCGACGGCGGTCGCCACTGGATGAAGTCGTCCCCGACCTCGGGCGTCATCACCATGCTGCCGGCGCTCAGCCCCACCCACACCGTCTCGTCCAGCGACGGGAGCAGGTCGGTCAGGCCGGACTCCCGCATCCAGTGGCACAGGTAGAGGACGTCGCCCCCGGCCACCAGGAGGACGTCGGTCTCGCGGACCAGCGGCACCCAGCGCTCCTCGTCGAGGCTGGGCAGCGCGGTGAGCTCGAGCACCCCGACCGACTTCCAGCCCAGGTCGACCATCGGGTTCTCGGCCTGCCCGCTGATGAACTGCCAGGCCCGCTCCCCCGGCCCGACCCACGGGTGGCCGTACATCGCGGTCGGGATGCACAGCGCGGTCGACTCCTCGATCGGCTTGCCGAGCATGGCGACCAGGGCCTCACGGATGCTCGCGTTGGTCACGCCACCGGAGGTGAGCAGCAGCTTCATGGTGTGTCCTCTCAGATGAGTCCCAGAGACATTGCGTGCTGGCGTACGACGTCGGAGTCGGCGGCCAGCACGAACGGCACGTCGGACGCCCAGGCGCCGGACACCTTCTCGACCCGGCCGTCGCCCGGGTCCAGCCGCACCTCGCGGATGTAGACCGCGATGATCCGGTCGGGGTACTCGCGCACGATGTCGGCGTAGATCTCCGGATCCTTCTCACCGGAGTCGCCGAGCAGCACGAACCGCAGGTCCGGGTGGAGGTCGAGGACCTCGCGGATGCGCTGGTGCTTCTGCTCACGCCCGGCGCGGGTGCCGAGCAGGTCGCGCAGCAGCACCGGTCCGATCGGGAAGTCGCGGTGGCGCAGGAAGCCGAGCAGGAAGGAGTGCAGGTTCCACGGGCTCGAGGAGATGTAGAAGACCGGGTTCACCTCGGCTGCCAGGTCGCGGTAGAGCTCGACCACGCCGGGGAACGCCGTGCGCGTGAGCGAGGATCCGGTGAAGGTCTGGACGACCATCTGGCGCACGCGCTGCACGCCGGTCATCAGGATCGTGTCGTCGATGTCCGAGACGATCCCGAACTGCGCGGTCGCATCAGGGACGCGCACCTCGATCTGGGCCGTGCGCGGCGGCGTCACGCCGCGGTAGTCGCCGCTGAGCTCGACGAGCCCCTGGGTCCACGGGCTCTCGAGCGACTCCGGCGTCGTGGGGATGCGGAGGAGGAAGTAGCCCTCGCCGTCGGTGATGGTCTCGCGGCTCGTCCCGCCCACGGTGACCCGCAGCGGCACCCCGGGCAGCTCGTTGGTGAGGAAGTTTCCGACCGTACGCCGCACTGCCGCGCCGACGTCCTCGCCCTCCTCGACCTCCTTCTCCAGCGGGTTGTCGAGGACCCGCCCGCGCACGATCGTGCCGGCCGGACCGCCGTGGCCGATGTAGCACTCGATCCTGAAGTGCTCCGGGGTCTTGGGCTCCCGGCCGCGGGCGCCGTCCCACGCGCGTTCGGCGGCGACGACCAGGCGGTGGAGGTTCATGGGGTCACCGTATGCACTTTCGAGGACAGCGACGGCCCGAGTCACCCCGCGCGCTTCACCAGCGCCCGTGCACCTGCTCCCGGATCTTCCGGTCGTAGAGCCCGGCCACACCCTCGAGGAACGACGCCGGCAGCTGAGGGACGGACCCGGCCGCGGCGTTGGCCGAGGCCTGGGAGACGTTGCGCGCCCCAGGGGTCACCGTCGAGACGCCGGGCTGCTGCCAGATCCACGCGATGGCGGCCTGCGCCGGCGTGACGTGGGAGAGCCCGGCGGACGAGACGAGGCCGGAGAACTCCCGCGCCGCCTCGACGCCCGTCGCGTAGTCGACGCCGGAGAAGGTCTCGCCGACGTCGAAGGCGCTGCCGTCGCGGTTGTAGGTGCGGTGGTCGTCCGCGGCGAAGGTCGTGTCGAGGTCGTACTTCCCCGACAGCAGGCCCGAGGCCAGCGGCACCCGGGCGATGATCCCGACGCCGGCGGCCTCGGCGGCGGGCAGCACCTCGTCGAGCGGCTTCATCCGGAAGGCGTTGAGGATGATCTGGATGCTGGCGACGTTGGGCCGGGCGATCGCGCTGAGCGCCTGGGCGCAGGTCTCGACGCTGACGCCGTAGGAGGCGATGACGCCCTCGTCGACGAGCGTGTCCAGCACGTCGTACGTCGCGTCGTCGTCGATGACCTCGCTCGGCGGGCAGTGCAGCTGCACGAGGTCGATCGTGTCGACGCCGAGGTTGGTGCGCGAGCGGTCCAGCCAGGCGCGGAAGTTGGACTCGACGTAGTTGGCCGGCACCTGGTCCATCCGCCGGCCCATCTTGGTGGCGACGGTCAAGCCGGCGTCGGGGTGGGCCGCGACGAAGCGGCCCACGAGCTGCTCGCTGCGGCCGTCGCCGTAGACGTCGGCGGTGTCGTAGAACGTCACGCCCGCCTCGGCGGACGCCTCGAGGACGGCCATGGCGTCGGCCTCGGTCACGTCGCCCCAGTCGGCGCCGAGCTGCCAGGTGCCGAGTCCGACGACCGAGACCTCGCGGCCGGTCCTTCCCAGGGTGCGGTGCTCCATCGAAGACATGTCAGTGAGTCTCACAGACCGGTGGCAAGGCGGTGGTAGGCGGCGTTCCAGCGCAGCTCGCGCTGGAAGCTGCGCGTGGTCGTGTCGGCGTCGATGGTGACCATCTCGACGCCGGTCATCTCCGCGAAGTCCTCCAGCACCTCGGTGCCGATCGCCTTCGACAGCACCGTGTGGTGCGGCGCACCGGCCATCAGCCACGACTCCGCCGAGGTCGACAGCGACGGGCGCGGCTCCCACACCGCGCACGCCACCGGCAGCAGCGGCAGCGCCTCGTCGGGCTCGACGACGTCGATCTCGTTGACCGTCAGGCGGAAGCGGTCGCCCAGGTCGGAGAGACCGGCGACGACGGCGGGACCGGGGTCGGCGGTGAAGCGCAGTCGTACGGGGTCCTCGCGGCCACCGATCGACAGCGGGTGCACCTCGAGCGAGGCCTGCTGCGTGGTGATGGTCGGGCAGACCTCGAGCATGTGGGCGCCGAGGATCTTCTCCTCGCCGGGGACCAGGTGGTAGGTGTAGTCCTCCATGAAGGACGTGCCGCCGGGCAGCCCCGCGGCCATCGTCTTCATCGCGCGCAGCAGCACCGACGTCTTCCAGTCGCCCTCGCCGCCGAAGCCGTAGCCGTCGGCCATCAGCCGCTGGACCGCCAGGCCGGGGAGCTGGCGCAGCCCGCCGAGGTCCTCGAAGTTCGTGGTGAAGGCACCGAAGCCTCCGGTCGTGAGGAACTCGCGGATGCCCAGCTCGATGCGCGCGCCGTAGCGCAGCGAGTCGGCCCGCTCCGCGCCCGGCAGCAGCTCGGGCGCGACGGCGTAGGTGTCGGCGTACTCCTGCACGAGCTTGTCGATGTCGGAGTCAGAGATGCCGTCCACGACCTCGACGAGGTCGTTGACGCCGTAGGTGTTGACCGAGACGCCGAAGCGCAGCTGCGCCTCGACCTTGTCGCCCTCGGTGACGGCGACGTCGCGCATGTTGTCGCCGAAGCGGGCCAGCTTGAGGTGGCTCAGCTCGTGGCGCCCCAGCGCCGCACGCGCCCACATCGCGACCCGCTGCGCGACGACCGGCGACTCGACGTGGCCGGCGACGGTCTTGCGGGCGATGCCGAGGCGCGACTGGATGTAGCCGAACTCCCGGTCGCCGTGCGCGGCCTGGTTGAGGTTCATGAAGTCCATGTCGATCGTCGACCACGGCAGCTCCATGCCCGCCTGCGTGTGCAGGTGCAGCAGCGGCTTGCGCAGCGCGTCGAGCCCGGCGATCCACATCTTGGCCGGGGAGAAGGTGTGCATCCACGTGATGACGCCGACGCAACCCGGGTCGGAGTTGGCGTCCAGCACCTGGCGGTGGATCGAGGCCGCGTCGAGCAGCACCGGCTTCCACACCACCCGGACGGGGAGGTCGCCGGCGCCGAGGCGCTCGGCGATGGCCTGCGACTGCGACGCCACCTGGTCCAGGGTCTCCGGACCGTAGAGGCCCTGGCTTCCGGTCAGGAACCAGACCTCGGGGGTGGGGGCGGACGTCATGCTCATGCGGGTGATCCTTCGATGTTGTGGGAGGACTGGTGGTTCAGCGCTGGCCGTAGACGTTCTGGTAGCGCCCGTGCAGGGCGTCGATGTGCTCCTGCGCGATGGGCACGGGCTCGCCGAGCTGGCGCGAGATGTGGACCGTGCGGGCCACGTCCTCGCACATCACCGCGGCGGCGACCGCCTTGCGCGGCGTCGGGCCCACGGCGAAGACACCGTGGTTGCGCATGATCACCGCGGGTGAGCGGCTCGTGCGCAGCGTGTCGACGATGCCGCGCCCGATCGAGTCGTCGCCGATGATCGCGAACGGCCCGATGGGGATCTCGCCGCCGAACTCGTCGGCGCACATCGTCAGCACGCACGGCACCGGCTCGCCGCGCGCGGCCCACGCTCCGGCGTACGTCGAGTGGGTGTGCACCACCCCGCCGACGTGCGGCATCTCGCGGTAGACGAGCGCCTGGGCGGCGGTGTCGGACGACGGGGCGTGGTCGCCCTCGACGACGTTGCCGTCGAGGTCGCACACCACCATGTTGTCCGGGGTCAGGTCGTCGTACGACACCCCGCTGGGCTTGATGACCATCAGGTCGTGCCCCGGCACGCGGGCCGACACGTTGCCCGCGGTCCACACGACGAGCTGGTAGCGGGTGAGCTGCTCGTGGAGCGCGCACACCTCGCGCCGCAACGCGCTGATCGTGTCGGTCACGACGCTCATGCCTGCTCCTCGGGTCGGGCCAGCCGGCGGGCGACGGCCGCCCGGCGGATCTGCTTGAGCCGCCGCATCGTGTTGGCGTGGCGGCCGAAGTGGTCGTGCAGCTCGGCGTACTCCTCGAAGAGCGCGTCGTAGGCCTGCGCGCGGTCCTCGTCGGGGAGGTAGACGTGGCGGCGCACGCGGCCCATCTGCTTGGCCGCGCTCGGCACGTCGGGGTAGGCGCCGGCGGCGACGGCCGCATGGATCGCCGAGCCCAGCGCGGGACCCTGCTCGGAGTCGATGAGCGAGAGCGGCAGGCGGGTGACGTCGGCGTAGATCTGCATGAGCAGCGCGTTCTTGGCCAGGCCGCCGGCGACGATGAACTCCTCCACCGGCACCCCGCTGTCGCGGAAGGTCTCGACGATGACGCGGGTGCCGAAGGCGGTGGCCTCGAGCAGCGCGCGGTAGACGTCCTCGGCACGGGTGGCGAGGGTCAGGCCGACCACCAGCCCGGAGAGCTCGTGGTCGACGAGCACCGAGCGGTTGCCGGAGTGCCAGTCGAGGGCGACGAGCCCGTGCTCGCCGATCTCCTGCTGCGCCGCGAGGCGGGTCAGGTGCTCGTGCACCGACTCCCCCGCAGCGGCCGCCGCGTCGACGTACGCCGGGGGCACCGCGTGCTGGGTGAACCAGCCGAAGATGTCGCCGACGCCGCTCTGCCCGGCCTCGTAGCCCCAGAGGCCCGAGACGATGCCGCCGTCGACGACGCCGCACATGCCCGGCACCTCGCGCAGCACCTCGGCGCTCATCACGTGGCACGTCGAGGTGCCCATGATCGCGACCATCTGGCCCGGCCCGACCGCCTGAGCGGCGGGTGCGGTGACGTGGGCGTCGACGTTGCCGACCGCGACCGCGATGCCCTCGGGCAGCCCGGTCCATGCGGCCGCCTCGGCGGTGAGCGTGCCGGCCTGGTCGCCGAGCTCGCCGATCGGGTGCTCGACCTTGTCGGCGACGAAGGAACCGAAGCCCGGCGAGAGCTCACCGAGGAAGTCCGACGTCGGGTACGCCGCCTCCTGGCCGTCGAACGTCTGGAGCTGGCCCTTGTAGCCGGCGGTGCAGGCGTTGCGGACGTAGGAGCCGCACAGCTGCCACACGATCCAGTCGGCGGCCTCGACCCAGTGCTCCATCCGGTCGTAAAGCTCGCGGTCCTCCTCGAAGAGCTGGAGCCCCTTGGCGAACTCCCACTCCGAGGAGATCAGCCCGCCGTAGCGCGGGACCCACGGCTCGCGGCGCTCGTGGGCGAGCTCGTTGATGCGGTCAGCGTGGTCCTGGGCGGCGTGGTGCTTCCAGAGCTTCACGTAGGCGTGCGGCCGGTCGGCGAGGCCGTCGACCTCGTTGAGCGGGGTGCCGTCGGCGAGCGTCGGGACCATCGTGCAGGCGGTGAAGTCGGTGGCGATGCCAATGACCTGCGCCGGGTCGATGCCGGCGGCGGCGACCGCGGCGGGCACCGCGACGCGCAGCACCTCGCGGTAGTCCTCGGGCGCCTGCAGCGCCCACTCCGGGGGCAGCGGTCGCTCGGTGCCGGCGAGGTCGGCCGGCAGGGCCCGCTCGATGACGGCGTGGGGGTAGGGGTGGACGGCGGCGCCGAGCTCGGCGCCGTCGGAGACGCGCACGACCACCGCACGTCCCGACAGGGTGCCGTAGTCGACCCCGACGACGTAGTGCTCACCGGTGGGTGGGTGGGCCATGGTCAGTGGTTCCTCTCGACGGGAGCGGCGGTGCTGGCGCGCACCACCAGCTCGGGCTTGATCAGGCTCTCGGGACCGGGCTCGTGGGCCAGCGCGGCCCGGAGGATCTCGATGGCGCGGCGGCCGACGGCCTGGAAGTCCTGGCGGACGGTGGTCAGCGGCGGGATCAGGTAGGGCGCCTCGGGGATGTCGTCGAAACCGACGACGCTCACCCCGCGCGGACCGGTCGGCACCGCGCGACCGGCCTCCGACAGCGCGCGCAGCAACCCGAGGGCCATCTGGTCGTTGGCGCAGAAGACGGCCGTGACGTCCTCGCGGGCGGCGATCTCGCGGCCCGCCTCGAAGCCGCTGGCGGCCGACCAGTCGCCGGTGAGGTGCTCGGACGGCCTCAGCCCGGCGGCGTACATCGCGCGCTGCCAGCCGAGCAGGCGGCCCCGCGCCTCGGTCCACTCCGGCGGGCCGGCGAGGTGGACGATGTCGGTGTGGCCGAGGTCGATCAGGTGGCGGGTGCCGAGCTCGGCACCGGCGACCTGGTCCACCCCGACGGTCCAGTGGGTCTTGCTGGCGTCGCCCTCGACCACGACCACCGGGACGCCGAACTGCTCCTGGGCCTGCGCGACCGCGACGGCGTCGTCGGTGGCGGAGATGAGCACGATGCCCTCGACGCTCTGGTTGCGCAGGTGGTCGATGGCGTCGACGAGCTCCTCGCGCGTGTGGCTCTGGAGGTTGACCGAGCTGACGAAGTAGCCCGCGTCGCGACCGGCCGCCTGGATGGTGCGGTGCACCGTCGAGGGACCCCAGTAGCCGCTCTTGGAGCCGATCACGCCGAAGGTCGCCGACCTCCGGGTGACCAGGGCGCGCGCGGCAGTGTTGGGCCGGTAGCCCAGCTGCCGGATGGCGTCCTCGACCTTCTCGCGGGTCGCGGGGCGCAGGTTGTTCTGCCCGTTGATGACCCGCGAGACGGTCTGGTGGGAGACGCCCGCGAGCCGCGCGACGTCGGCCATGACCGGCGTACGCCGCACGACCGGGACGACCTCCGTCATGCGTTCCGCCGGGTGGCGAAGCGCTGCACGACGACGAAGGCGAGCAGCAGGACCCCGGTGATGATGCGGATCCAGTAGGAGCTCAGCGTGCCGTCGAAGGAGATGAGCGTCTTGATGATGCCCAGCACCAGCACGCCGAGCAGCGAGCCCACGACGTAGCCCCGGCCGCCGGTGAGCAGCGTGCCGCCGATGACGACCGCGGCGATGGCGTCGAGCTCCATGCCGATCGCGTGGAGGCTGTTGCCGGAGAGGATGTAGAGCGAGAACAGCAGCCCGGCCAGCGAGGCGCAGAAGCCGCTGATGACGTAGACCCCGACCTTGGTGAAGGCCACCCGCAGGCCCATCAGCATCGCCGAGGCCTCGTTGCCGCCGATCGCGTAGACGGTGCGGCCGAAGCGGGTGCGAGCCAGGACGTAGGCCCCGACGACGACGGTGAGCAGCGCGACGACCGTCGACCAGCGGACGTAGTAGTCGCCGATGTAGATCGTGCGGAACGCCATCTCGGTGAAGGTCGCGTCCTTGATCGAGATCGACTCGACGCTGATCAGGTAGGTCAGCCCGCGGGCCAGGAAGAGGCCCGCCAGGGTCGCGATGAAGGGCTGGATGTCGAAGTAGTGGATCAGCAGCCCCATCAGCAGGCCGAGCAGCGTGCCGGTGAGCAGCACCGCGACGATCGAGGCGGCCGGGGGCCAGCCCATCTGGAGCGTCTTCGCCGCGATCATCGTCGACAGCGCGACCACCGAGCCGACCGAGAGGTCGATTCCGCCGGTGAGGATCACGAAGGTCATCCCGACGCCGAGCACGATGAGGAAGCTGTTGTCGATCAGCAGGCTGAGGAGCACCTGGGGGTCGGTGAGACCCTCGTAGCGCAGGCCGCCGACCCCGAAGAGGCCCACGAACAGGGCCGCCGTCGCGATGAGGGGCAGGTAGCGCTGGGGCGGGCGGTAGCCGCGGACGCGGTCCCAGGTCGACGTGGTGGGCACGGTGACGGCGCTCATGCCGGGGCTCCGTTCGCGAGGGTCGGGGCGCTCTGTCGGCGTACGCGCAGCAGGGCACGGGCGCGGGGTGACTGCAGCAGGCACACCGCGATCACGACGATGGCCTTGAAGAGGTAGTTGACCTCCGAGGGGATCCCGATGTTGGGGATCGTGCGGGCGAGCGTGGCGATGAAGAGCGCGCCGACGAAGGTGCCGGCCAGCGAGAAGCGCCCGCCCATGAGGGAGGTGCCGCCGATGACGACGGCGAGGATCGCGTCGAGCTCGATCCACAGCCCGAGGCTGTTGGCGTTGACCGAGTTGGTGTTGGCCGCGATCACCAGGCCGGCCAGTCCGGCGCACAGCCCGGAGAAGGCGTAGACGGTCCAGATGATCGTCCGGGCGCGTACGCCGGCGAGCCGGGAGGCCTCGGGGTTGATCCCGACCGCCTCGATCAGCATGCCCAGCGCCGTGCGACGGGTGAGCAGCGCGGTGAGCAGGAGCACTGCGACGGCGAGCAGGAAGGCCACCGGGAGCGTGAGCACGAAGCCCGACGCCAGGTCGCTGAACCACGGGTTGTTGACCGTCGTGATCTGCCCGTCGGTGATGGCCATCGAGATGCCGCGCCCGGCCACCATGAGGATGAGCGTGGCGATGATCGGCTGGATGCCGAGGACGGAGACGAGCAGGCCGTTCCACGCGCCGAGGACGATGCACACCACGACGGCGTACGTCATCGCCATCACGGCGGTGCTCAGCGCGGCCTCGTCGCCGGCGCCGATGATGCGCGTGCACGCGACGGCCGCGGCGATGGCGGCGATGGCGCCGACGGAGAGGTCGATGCCGCGGGTGGCGATCACCAGCGTCATGCCCAGCGCCACCAGCATCACCGGCGCGCTGTTGCGCATGATGTCGATGACGTTGCCGTAGAGGTGGCCGTCCTGCATCCGGACGTTGAGGAAGGACGGGGTGACCGCGACGTTGACGGCCAGCAGGACCACCAGCGCCAGCACCGGCCACAGCAGCGGGTGGCCCAGCAGGCGCCTGGCCAGGCTCGGGGACTCAGGCATCGGTGTCTCCCTCCGCGCGGGTCTCGCCCGCGATGATCTCGAGGACGTCGCGGACGCTGACGTCGTCGTTGGTCCGCTCGTCGATCTTGCGGCGGTCGCGCATCACGACCAGGCGGTCGCTGAGCCGCAGCACCTCCTCGAGCTCGGCGGAGATGAACACCACCGAGAGACCCTGGGAGGCGAGCTCGGCGACCTTGGCCTGGATCTGGGCCTTGGCGCCGATGTCGATGCCGCGGGTGGGCTCGTCGAGGATGAGGATCTCCGGCTCGGTGATGAGCCAGCGGGCGAGCAGGACCTTCTGCTGGTTGCCGCCCGAGAGGTTGCGCATCAGTGCGTGCGGGTCGGCAGGGCGGATGTCGAGCGCCTCGATGTACTCCTGGACCAGGCGGGTGCGCGTGGCCTGCGGGATCGGGCGCACCCAGCCGCGGGAGGCCTGGAGGGCGAGGAGCATGTTGTCGGCGACGGTGAGGTCGCCGACCACGCCCTCGGCCTTGCGGTCCTCGCTGGAGAAGGCGATCTTGCGGTCGATGGCGTGCCGCGGGCTGCGCAGCCTGCGCTTGTGCGAGTGGACCGTGAGGTCACCCGAGTCGGCGGTGTCGGCGCCGAACAGCAGCCGGGCGAGCTCGGTGCGACCGGAGCCGAGGAGGCCGGCGATGCCGACGACCTCGCCCTCGAAGAGCTCGAGGTCGGTGGCCTCGAGGGTGTTCTTGCGTCCCAGGCCGACCGCGGTGAGCAGCGGGGCGCCGGTCTCGGCGTCGGTGCGCGGCGCGCCCCGGTCGAGCTTGTCGAGCGTCTCGAGCTCGCGACCGATCATGAGGCGTACGAGCTCGAGCTGGGAGGTCTCGGAGACCATCCGCTCCTCCACGAGCCGGCCGTTGCGCAGGATCGTCATGCGGTCGGCGATCTCGTAGATCTGGTCGAGGAAGTGGGAGACGAAGACGATGGCCACGCCCTCGTCGCGCAGCCGACGCATGACGGTGAAGAGCTTCTCGACCTCGTCGGCGTCCAGGCTGGAGGTGGGCTCGTCGAGGATCAGCACCTTCGCCTCGACGTCCACGGCGCGCGCGATGGCGACGAGCTGCTGGATCGCGATCGGGTGCTCGTCGAGCACCGTGCGCGGGTCGACGTCGATGCCGAGGTGGAGCAGGGTGCGCCGGGCGCGGCGGTTCATCTCGCGCACGTTGATGGAGCCGAAGCGCCGGGGCTCGCGCCCGAGCAGCATGTTCTCGGCGACGGTGAGGTTGGGGACCAGGTTCACCTCCTGGTAGACCGTGCTGATGCCGGCCTCCTGCGAGGCGGCCGGCGAGTGGAACTCGTGCTGCTCGCCGTCGATGGTGATGACGCCCGAGTCGATCGTGTAGACGCCGGTGAGCGCCTTGATCAGGGTGGACTTGCCGGCGCCGTTCTCGCCCATGAGGGCGTGGACCTCGCCCGGGAAGAGGCGGACGGAGACCTCGTCGAGGGCCCGGACGGCGCCGAAGGCGATGGAGATGTCGCGCATCTCGATCACCGGCCGCCGGTCCGCGTCGGGCTGGGCGAGCGCGGTGGGCTGCGTCGTCATCTGGGTCATCTCGTTCCTCTCTGGTGACGGCGCACCCCCGGGACAGGTCCCGGGGGTGCGCCGTTCCGGTGGATCAGTACTGGCGCTCGGGCAGGACCTCGGCGGCCTGCTCCTGGGTGAAGGTGGTCTCCTCGGTCACGACGCGCTCGGGGACCTCCTCGCCGTCGAGGACCTTCTGGGCGAGGTCCATCAGCTGCGGCCCGAGGAGCGGGTTGCACTCGACGATGTAGTTGATCTTGCCGTCGGCCAGGGCCTGCATGCCGTCCTTGACCGCGTCGATCGTGATGATCTTGATGTCCTCGCCGGGGGTCAGGCCGGCGGCCTCGATCGCCTCGATGGCGCCCAGGCCCATGTCGTCGTTGTGGGCGAAGACGACGTCGATGGTGTCGTCGGACTGGAGGAAGGACTCCATGACCTGCTTGCCGCCGTCACGGGTGAAGTCGCCGGTCTGCGAGGCGGTCACCTCGATGGTGTCGTCGGCGCTGATCTTGGAGGCGAAGCCCTCGGCGCGGTCGATGGCCGGAGCGGCACCGGTGGTGCCCTCGAGCTGGACCACGTTGACGGTGCCGTCGCTGTTGACGTCGGAGTCGGCGGCGTTCTCGACCAGCCAGTCGCCGGCCTTCTCGCCCTCGAGCACGAAGTCGGAGCCGAGGAAGGTCTCGTAGAGCGAGGTGTCCTCGACGTCGACCGCACGGTCGGTCAGGATCACCGGGATGCCGGCGGCCTTGGCCTCCTGGAGGACGGCGTCGAAGCCGGTCTCGACCACCGGGCTGAAGGCGATGACGTCGACCTTCTGCTGGATGTAGGACCGGATCGCCTGGATCTGGTTCTCCTGCTTGCCCTGGGCGTCGGTGAACTTCAGGTCGATGCCCTCCGCCTCCGCCGTCTCCTGGATGGACTTGGTGTTGGCCGTGCGCCAGCCGCTCTCGGCGCCGACCTGGGCGAAGCCCATGGTGATCGTGCCGTCGTCGTTGCTGTCGGACCCCGAGTCCGCGCCGGAGCTGCTGCCGCAGCTGCTGAGAGCGAAGGTGCTCAAAGAGATCGCCGCCGCGGCGACCAAGGTCTTCTTCACCACTGTGTTTCCTCCACATCAGAGGGGCTGTTCCAGCCCGTGTGACCGGTGTCACTGTGGGACGAGTGTGAGCGCTAACATTCCGCTCGTCAAGCCTTCTGGGGAGATTCTCTCGGAGAAGATGTGAACGCTCACCCAGAACCCGTCGAGCCACCAGGGGTCCCCGTGCCAGCACCAGGCGTCCGCGGGACCGGGCTGCACCGCCCGCTCCTCCGCCGGGCCCGGTGCGGCCGCTGCGGCGCCGGCGCTGCGGCCTGCACCCGACCTCGCTCAAGGCGTGGGAGGCGGGTCACACCGTGCCGAGCGCGCGCTCGCGGCGGCGCCTCGAGGAGCTCTACGGCCTGCCGGACTCGGCGTTGCTGGCGGCCTGCCCGGGAGCGTGAGCCCCGGGCGCGGCGCTCGAGGCGCGGACGGTGAGGGTGGGCACGATGAGGTCGGCGGTGGCGTCGCCCTCACCGCGTACGGCGGCCAGCGCCAGGCTCAGCGCGCGACGGCCCAGCTCGGAGAAGTCCTGGTGCACGGTGGTGAGGCCGGGCCAGTAGTAGGACCCGTCGGGCAGGCCGTCGAAGCCCACCACGCTGACGTCCTCGGGCACCCGGCGACCGCGCTCGTGCAGGGCGTGGAGCAGGCCGAGCGCCATCGAGTCGTTGCCGGCGAAGACCGCGGTGACGTCGGTGTCGTCGGCCACCAGCTGCCCGGCGCGGTAGCCGCTCTCCGGCGACCAGTCACCCGAGACCTCCGGCCCCGGCAGCCGGCCCCGGACCTCGTGGGCGCGGCGCCACCCCGCGCGACGCTGCTCGGCCTCCACCCAGTCGGCGGGACCGCTGACGTGCGCGACGTGGCGGTGGCCGAGGTCGAGCAGGTGCCCGACGGCCAGCTCCGCGCCGCCCTCCTGGTCGATGCCGGCCGAGAGCGGGGTGCCGGCCACGACCCCCTGCACCGTGATGACCGGGATGGAGAGCCGCAGGGCGCGGGTCATCTCGGCCGCGTCACGGTGCGCGACCGCGACCACGATCGCCTCGACGGCCTGGTCGAGCAGGCGGTCGACGGCGTTGTGGAGGAACTCCGCGGTGAAGTCGGGCAGACCGACCAGCGCCACGTCGTAGCCCTCGGCGTGACCGGCCTCCTGCACGC
Source organism: Nocardioides furvisabuli (assembly GCA_964021995.1). Taxonomy (GTDB): domain Bacteria; phylum Actinomycetota; class Actinomycetes; order Propionibacteriales; family Nocardioidaceae; genus Nocardioides; species Nocardioides furvisabuli_A. The sequence continues at coordinate 121,585 of CAXHZJ010000004.1, forward strand.
CGAGCGCGATCATGCTCGGGCCGTGCAGCGCCAGGTGGGCGGTGACCATGCCGATGCGGCGCGAGCGGTTGGTCGCGAGCAGCCGCGCGGCGAAGTTGCGCCGGTAGCCGAGCTCCTCGATGGCGGCGAGCACGCGCAGGCGCGTCTCCTCCTTGACCAGCGAGGCGTCGTTGAGCACGCGCGACACCGTCTGGTGCGACACACCCGCCCGCTCGGCGACCTGCGCCATGCTCGGCGACCGCGCTCCAGCGCCTCGTCGGGATCCGTTCTCCCCCATGCGCGCATCCTAGGTGTGGGACCGGCACCCGAGGGGGCGTCCGGCTAGACCAGCATCGCCCCTGCGACGTCCGGCTCGACGGCCCACGCCCGCCGCACCTGCTCCGCCACGTCGTCAGGGGTGAGGCCGCCGACCTCGGAGTCCAGGGACCCGACGGCGCCGACGGCGAAGGGCAGCCCCAGCCGCCCGTAGACGTCCGCCAGGACGTCCCTGATCCTCTCGCGGTCACCGACCACCACGAGCGAGCTGAAGAGCCACGCCCTCGGGAGCACCCGCTGCGCCGTGCCCACCAGCTTCACCTCGCCCCGGGCGTTGACGCTGTGCGCACCGGGGCAGTACTCCCCGGGCACCGGACCGACCCGGGCGTCGACTCCCCACCCCGCGAGCAGCGTCGCGAAGCGCCGGCCGAACTCCTCGAACCGCGAGTCCATCCGCGCCACGGCTCCGGCCTCGGCCCGCACGTGGTCCACCACCACGGCCCGGTCGGTGTAGGCGACCGCCCGGCCGCCGACCGCCCGGACCGCCGTGGCGAAGCCGGCGTCGCGGGCAGCCGCCACGGCCGCCTCGTAGCCCGGCAGGCGCGTGTCCCGCCGACCGAACGCCACGACCGGACCGGACGGGACGTGGATCCGCACTTCCTCCTCGACCTCGCCGTCGGCCGCCTGCCCGAGCAGGGCGTGCGCGGCGGCGAGCTCCTCGGCCTCGTCAGCCATGGGCGTGCAGCGGCTTCCCCGCGAGCGCGAGGGCTGCCTCGCCGAGGGCCTCGTTCTGGGTGGGGTGGGCGTGGACGAAGCGCGCGACGTCCTCCGGGAAGGCCTCCCAGCCGACCATCAGGGTGGCCTCGCCGACCTGCTCGCCCATCCGGGTGCCGATGAGGTGGACCCCGACGATCGGGCCGTCCGCCTGCCGCACGACCTTCACGAACCCGGCGGTCCCGAGGATCTGGCTCTTGCCGTTGCCCGCCAGGTCGTAGGCGTAGGTCTCCACCTCGCCGTGGGCCTCGCGGGCCTGCGGCTCCGTCAGGCCGACGGAGGCGATCTCGGGCTCGCAGTAGGTGACGCGCGGGATGGTGACGTCCTCGACCGGGTTGGGCGAGAGCCCGGCGACCTCCTCCGCCACGAAGATGCCGTGGGCGAAGCCCCGGTGCGCGAGCTGGAGCCCGGGCACCAGGTCGCCCACGGCGTACACGTGGGGTGCGGACGTGCGGAGGCGCTCGTCGACGACGACCCAGCCGCGGTCGAGCGCGACGCCGTGGTCCTCGTAGCCGAGACCGGCACTGACGGGCCCGCGCCCGACGGCGACCAGGACCAGGTCCGCGGTGAGCACGTCGCCGCCCTCGAGGGTCACGGCCGCACCGGCCTCCGAGCTCGTGACCCCGCGGACCGTCGCCCCCGTCCGGAACGAGATGCCGCGCCTGCGGAAGGCCCGTTCGAGCTGGGTGCCGATGGCCGGGTCCTCGAGCGGCACGAGGCCGGGCAGGCCCTCGACGATCGTGACCTCGGACCCGAAGGAGCGCCACACCGACGCGAACTCGACGCCGATGACGCTTCCGCCGATGACGACGACGCGCCCCGGCACCTCGTCGAGGCGCAGGGCCTGGTCGCTCGTCATCACGCGCGGGCCGAGCGTGACCCCCGGGATCGAGCGCGGGCTGGATCCGGTGGCCAGGACCAGGTGGGCTCCTGCGTGGACCTGCCCGTCGACCTCGACGGAGGTCGGGCCGACCATGCGCCCCTCCCCCTCGACGTAGGTCACGCCGCTGCTCCCGACGAGACCGCGCAGGCCGGCGTGGAGGCGGTCGACCACCCGGTCCTTGAAGGCGTGCACGCCCGTCATGTCGACGCCGTCGAACGAGGTCCGGATCCCGCGTGCGGGGGCCGCCCTGGCGGCGTCGGCCAGCTCCGCGGCGTGCAGCAGCGCCTTGGTCGGCACGCAGCCCCGGTGCAGGCACGTGCCGCCGAGCCGGTCCCGCTCGACCAGCGTGACGCTCATCCCGAGCTGGCGGGCGCGCAGGGCCGTGGCGTACCCGCCGCTGCCGCCGCCGAGGACGACGAGGTCGGTCTGGTTGCTCATGCGGGTCTCCGGGTCGCGCTCAGACGAGCAGGGACAGGGGGTGGTGGAGGGCGTGGACGAGGGCGCCCATCCACTGGGCGGCGAGGGCGCCGTCGATGGCGCGGTGGTCCGCCGAGAGCACGACCTCGGCCACCGCGCGGACCACGACCTGACCGTCCTCCACGACGGGAGTCGGACGTCCGGCGCCGACGGCGAGGATGGCGGACTGGGGCGGGTTGATGATCGCGGAGAACTCGTCGACGCCGTACATGCCGAGGTTGGAGAGGGTGATCGAGCCGCCCTCGAGGTCGCGCTGCTGCAGCGTGCCGGCGTTGGCCTGCTCGACGTACGCCTTGACCTGCCGGGAGATGGCGGACAGCGAGCTGGTCTCCACGTTGCGCAGCACGGGCGTCACCAGGCCCCGCTCGGAGGCGATGGCCACCGAGACGTCCACGTGGTCGAAGCGGCGGATCGCCTCGTCGGTCCAGATCACGTTGGCGTCCGGGACCTGCTGGTGCGCCGCGGCGATCGCCCGCACGAGGAAGTCGTTGACCGAGACCTTGGTCCCGGTGGACCTGACGAGCTGCGTGCGCAGCTCGAGGAGCGGGTCGAGGGTGACGCTCCGCCTCACGTAGAAGTGCGGGACGTCCTGCTTGCTCTCGGTGAGGCGCCGGGCGATCGCGCGGCGGAGCCGGCTGTGCGGGACGTCGGTCCAGGCACCCTCGGCCGGGGCCGGCCCGACCTCGGGGACCACCTCGGACCGGGGGGCCGGCGCCCGGCTGCCCGCGACGAGGCCTTCGACGTCGCGGCGACGGATGCGTCCTCCCGGCCCGGTGCCGACGACCCCGTCGGCGCTCAGGCCGGCGTCACGCAGCAGCTTGCGGGCGATCGGGCTCACGAAGAGCCGACCGGTCTCACCGACGGCGACCGACTCCGCGCCCTCCTCCGTCGCCTGGGCGACCTCGACCGGCTCGGCGGCGGTGGGCTGCCCGTGGCCCAGGCCGGCCAGCGCCGCCTCGAGGTCGGTGCCGACGTCGGAGGGCGACCCGACGAGCGCCATCGGCGCGCCGACCTCGATCGTGGTGCCGGGTGCGACCAGCGCCTTGAGGAGGGTGCCGCCCTGCGGTGCCTCCATCTCGACGACGGCCTTCTCGGTCTCGATGACGGCGATCGCGTCACCGGCGGTGAAGTCGGTGCCGGGCTGGACGAGCCAGTCGGCGATGACGACCTCGGTCGCGCCAGCGGCGACCTCGGGGACCAGGAGGAGCTCCGGCATGGGTCTGTGTCCTTCGAAGGGTGTGGGCGTGAGGGGGTGGTCAGGACTGCGCGATGCGCCTGAGCGCGTCGACGACCTCGTCGGTCCTGGCGATGGCCGCGCGCTCGAGCACCTTGCTGATGCTCGGGGAGGCCTCGGCGCCGGTGACGCGCTCGACGGGGGCGTCGAGCCAGTCGAAGAGGCGCCGCTGGATCTCGTCGGCGAGCCAGCCGCCGTACGACGTGCCGACGGCGCCCTGCTCGACGATCAGCACCTGGTTGGTCTTGCGGACGCTCGCCTCGATGGTCTCCCAGTCGAGGGAGGCGCGGTCCAGCCACCGCAGGTCGATGAGGTCGGCGGAGACGTCGACCTCGCCCAGAGCCTCGAGGCAGTGGTTGACCATCGTGAGGTAGGAGATGACCGTCAGGTCGCCGCCCGTGCGGCGCACGGCGGCCTTGCCGACGGGCAGCAGGTAGTCGAGGTCGTCGACGGGACCGGTGCCGGTCGAGGTGTAGAGGTCGACGTGCTCGAGGACGACGACCGGGTCGTCGCAGGTGAGGGCGGTGTTCATCAGCCCGACGTAGTCGAAGGGAGTGGACGGCGCGACCACCCGCAGGCCGGGAGCGGTGGTGAGGATCCCGGCCGGGTCCATGGAGTGCTGGGAGCCGTAGCCGGTGCCGGCCGCGAGCTTGCTGCGCAGCACGAAGGGGACCGACGAGTCACCGCCGAACATGTGGCGGGCCTTGGCGACCTGGTTGAACAGCTGGTCGGCCGCGACCCACATGAAGTCGGCGTACATGAACTCCACGACGGGCCGGAAGCGGCCGTCGAGGGCCATGCCCCCGCCGAGGCCGGCGAACGCGTTCTCGCTGATGGGGGTGCCGAGGACGCGGTCGGGGAAGAGCTCGAGCGGCTTCTTCGTGGCGCCGTTGGTGCCGCCCTTGAGGCCGTCGACGTCCTCGCCCATCACGACGATGCGCTCGTCGGTCTCCATCCGGCGCGCCATGACCTCGCTCACGACGTCGATGAAGCGGCGCTGCGCGAGCTCGCCGGTGAAGGTGTCCTCGTCCTCGAAGCGGCTTCCCGCGAGCTCGGACAGGTCGCCCCGCACGCCGACGTCGACGAAGTCGGTGTCGGGCCAGAGCGAGCCGATGATGCGGCGCTCCTTGGGCTTGCCCCCGGGCACCGGCTCGAGGAGCTGGTCGCCGATCTCGGCCATGGTGGTGTCGATGGTCGCGGTCATCGCGTCGACGTCGTCCTCGGTGGCGAGCCCGCGGGCGACCACCTGGCGGCGGAGCTGGGCGATCGGGTCGCGCGCCCGCCAGGACGCCTCCTCCTCCTTGTCGCGGTAGCCGAAGGCGGATCCCGGGAAGGCGCCGTTCTGGTGGAAGAAGCGGTAGAGGTCGGCCTCGACGATCGTGGGCCCCTTGCCCGCACGCATGTGGGCCACCGCCTCGGTCGTCGCCGTGTGCACGGCGAGCGCGTCCATGCCGTCCACGCGCCAGCTCGGGATGCCGAAGCCGGCCCCGCGGCCCGACAGGCGGGGCTCGCCGGTCGCCCTGGACACGTGGGTCGAGACGGCGTACTGGTTGTTCTCGATGAAGAACATCACCGGGAGCTTCCAGGCGGCCGCGAGGTTGAAGGTCTCGAGGACGGAGCCGATGTTGACCGCACCGTCGCCGAAGTAGGTCACCGAGACGGCATCGCTGCCCGAGTGCAGCATGTTCCAAGCGAACCCCGCCGCCTGCGGGACGCCGCCTCCGACGATGGCGTTGGTGCCCATCGCGCCGGCCTCGCGCCACTGCAGGTGCATCGACCCGCCGCGTCCGCGGCAGTAGCCGTCCGCGAGGCCGCAGATCTCGGCCAGCGTCTTGCGGAGGACCTCGCGGACCTCGGTGGTGATCTCCGGCAGGCCGGAGGACTTCGGCTCGAGGACGTGGCCGAAGGCCTTGGCGAGGAACTGGTGGTGCCCGCGGTGCGAGCCGTTCACGAAGTCGTCGGAGCGCAGCGCCAGCACGGACCCGACCGCGCCGCCCTCCTGGCCGACGCTGGAGTGCGCGGGGCCGTGGATCAGGCCCTGGTTGGCCAGCTCGAGGACGTACTCCTCGAACGATCGGATCCATTGCGCGCGTCCGAGGAGCTGGAGCAGGACCTGGGGGTCCGCCGCGTCCCAGTCGTCCTGGTCGACGGTCAGCTCCACCCAGGGCGCCGCTGGCGTGAGCTCGTGCCGCTTCGTCATCAGTCCTCCGACGATTGATCCATTGAAGATGGTTGCGCACCGCGTGCAAGCGGGACAGACTGACCGTACGACACTGAATGGATACATTGCAAGGAGTTCACGAGATGCGCGTCACACCTCTCCTCTCGGTCACGCGGGTCGACCACATCGGCATCACGGTCCCGGACCTCGCGGAGGCGCACGACTTCTTCGTCGGCGTCCTGGGGTGCGAGTACATGTACCGGCTCGGCCCCTACCGCGACGACGACGGACCGTGGATGCGCGACCACCTCGCCGTCGACGAGCGCGCCGTCATGGAGCGCCTGCACTTCTACCGGCTGGGGGGCCAGGCGGTCTTCGAGGTGTTCCAGTACGCCGCCCCCGGGCAGAGGCCCATCCCTCCGCGCAACAGCGACGTCGGAGGCCACCACGTCGCGGTCTACGTCGACGACCTGGACGCCTCGGTCGCGGCCCTGCGCGACGCCGGGATCCGCGTCCTCGGCGACCCGACGACCAGCCGCGGCCCGAGCGAGGGGCAGCGGTGGGTCTACTTCCTCAGCCCGTGGGGCATGCAGTTCGAACTAGTCTGCTACCCCGACGGCAAGGCGTACGACCGCGACCCGTCGGCGTTCGCCTGACCCCACCCCCGATCCCACCGCGCTGAGGAGCACCGATGTCCGAGACCGCCGGCTCCCGGGTCGCCAGCCAGCGGGTCGCCGAGGAGCTGCGCGAGCGCATCCTGTCAGGCCGGCTGCGTCCCGGCACCCGCATCAAGCAGGACGAGCTCGCCGAGGAGCTCGACACCTCCCGGATCCCGGTCCGCGAGGCGTTGCGCATCCTGGAGACGCGCGGCCTGGTCGAGGTGCGCTCCAACTCCGGCGCGTGGGTCGGGCAGATGGACCTGCACGACCTGACGATGAGCTACCAGATCCGCGAGCGCATCGAGCCGCTCCTGCTCGCCGACAGCATGCCCCGCCTCGACGAGGGCGATGTCGCCGAGCTGCGCGACCTGCAGGCGCGCATCGAGGCCAACGACGACCTCGAGACCTTCATGGTCCTGGACCGCGAGCTTCACTGGCGGACGTACGCCGGGCACCGCACCCCGCAGCTCGCGAGCATGGTGGAGCGGCTGTGGGACACCACCCAGCACTACCGGCGTGAGTTCGCGAGGCTGATGGGGGCACGGGGCGCCTGGGCGGTCAACGCGGAGCACCGCCTGCTCGTCGACGCGATCGCCGCCCGCGACGAGGACACCGCGAGCCGCGTCCTGGCGCTCCACATCCAGCGCACCCGCACCGAGCTGATGCGCCACCCCGAGGTCTTCACGAGCTGGACCGCGGGCGCCTGACCGTCAGTCGAGCGCGAACCCCCCGCACACGTTGAGCGCCTGGCCCGTGATGTTTCGGGCGAGCGGCGACGCGAGGAACGCAGCCGCCGTGCCGATGTCCTCGGGGGTCTGCGGGCGGCCCAGCGGGATCTGGTCGAGGACGCCCTGCCAGGCCTCCTCGGTGCTGATGCCCTGCGCCTCGGAGATCTCCGCGAGCTCGGCCTCCCACATGGCGGTGCGGACCATGCCCGGGCACACGGCGTTGACCCGGATGCCGGTGGGGCCGAGCTCGAGCGCGAGGGCCTGGGTGAAGCCGATGACGGCGAACTTGGTGGCCGAGTAGTGGGTCATGTTGGCCTTGCCCTGGCGCCCCGCGACCGAGGAGACGCTGATGATGCTGCCGCTCCCCTGCTCCTCCATGACCCGGACGACCGCGCGGGTGGTGCGCTGCACGCCGGTGAGGTTCACCGCGACCATCGCGTCCCAGGCGCGGTCGGACATCTCGGCCAGCGGCGTACGTCCGGACAGGCCCGCGTTGTTGACGAGGACGTCGATGCGGCCGAGCTCGGCCCTCACGTGCGCGGCGAGGGCGTCACTCGACTCCGTGCTGGTGACGTCGTGCCCGACCCCGATGGCGCGGATGCCGCCGCCGACGAGCCTGGCCGCGGTGTCGTGGGCCCTGGCCTCGTCGAGGTCGGCGATGACGACCTGCGCGCCGAAGCGACCGAGGGTCGTGGCGATCCCCTCACCGATGCCCTGGGCGGAGCCGGTCACGATGGCGACCCGGTCCCTGAGCAGGGGCAGGTCCTGGAGCTCGGCGCTCACAGGTCGACCGCCAGGTACTGGGTCTCGAGGAACTCGTGGATGCCGGCGAACCCGCCCTCGCGACCGAGGCCGGACTCCTTCATCCCGCCGAAGGGCGCAGCCGGGTCGGAGGCGACGCCGCGGTTGACCGCCACCATGCCGGACTCCAGCCGGCGACCGACGGCGATGCCCTCGCCCCGGTCCCTGGCGAACACGTAGGAGATCAGTCCGTACTGGGTGTCGTTGGCCAGGCGGACCGCCTCCTCGGTGCTCTCCACGCTGATGATCGGGACGACCGGGCCGAAGACCTCCTCGCGGGTGAGGGTCTGGCCGTGCTGCACGTTGCGGACGACATAGGGAGACATGAATGCTCCCCCCTCCGGGACGGCAGAGGTGGCCCGGACGTGACCGCCCTCGTCCTCCGCGCGCTGCACGAGCTCGAGGACCTTGTCGCGCTCCTTGAGGCTGACGAGCGCGCCGAGACCGTTCGCTGGGTCGAGGCCGGAGCCGACGGCGACGCCGGCCAGCGCGCGCTCCATCGCGTCCGAGAAGGAGTCGGTCAGCGACTCGTGCACGTAGAAGCGGTTGGCGGCGGTGCAGGCGGACCCGCCGTTGCGCATCTTGGCGACCATCGCGCCCTCGACGGCCTTGTCGACGTCGGCTCCCTCGAGCACGAGCAGCGGCGCGTTGCCGCCCAGCTCCATCGACGAAGGCAGGGCGCGCCTGGCGGTCTGTGTCAGCAGCAGGGTGCCGACGTAGGTCGATCCCGTGAACGACAACGTCGCCGTGCGGTGGTCGGCCAGGATCGCCTCCGAAACTGGCCCGGAGGCGGAGGTGGTGACCACGTTGACGACGCCGTCGGGGACGCCGGACCGGCGGAGCACCTCGGCCACCCAGAGGGCTGTCAGCGGCGTCTCGGCCGCCGGCTTGAGCACGGCGGTGCAGCCCGCCGCAAGGGCAGGAGCCAGCTTGCGCGTCGCCATCGCTGCGGGGTAGTTCCAGGGCGTGATCATGTAGGCCACGCCCATCGGACGGTGGTCCACGATGATCGTCTTGTCGCCGTTCGGTGCGAGGCGGAAGTCGCCCCCGATGCGGGAGGCCTCCTCGCTGAACCAGCGGAAGAACTCGGCGGCGTACGCCGCCTCCCCCATCGCGTCGCTCCACGCCTTGCCGTTCTCGAGCACGATCAGGCGCGCGCACTGCTCGAGCTCGGCGGACATGATCTCGAAGGCGCGGCGCAGGATCTCGGCCCGCGCTCGAGGAGCCGTTGCGGCCCACGGACCGAAGGCCGCGTGGGCCGCCGAGACAGCGTCGAGGCCGTCCTCGACGCTCGCGTCGGCGACCTCGGCGAGGCGGTTCCCGGTGGCGGGGTCGAGCACGTCGAAGGTCCGCGCTGTCGTCGACCACTCCCCTCCGATCAGCAGACCGGAGGGGAGGTGGTCGGGAAGCTGGATGGCGACCGTCGTCACTGGATCACGATCCCGCCGTCGATCATCAGCAGCTGGCCGGTCATGTAGTCGCTGTCGTCGCTGGCGAGGAACGAGGCGGTGCCGACGACGTCCTCGGGGTAGGAGTAGCGCTTCATCAGGATCATGTTCTGGGCGAGCGAGTCCATGGACTCGCCCTCCTTGTCGAACTTGCCGATGGCGACGAGGTCCTTGTCGAGCTGCTCCCAGAGCTCGGTGCGCACGACCCCGGGGCCGTAGCCGTTGACGGTGATGTTGTGCTCCATCAGGGACTTCGCGCCACCCTTGATGAGCGCCAGCACGGCGTGCTTGGAGGCGCCGTAGACGACGACGTCGTCGAAGGTCTCGCGCGAGAGGATCGACCCCACGTTGATGATCTTGTAGGGGCGGTCCTGCTTCCCCTGGGCGACCATCTGGCGAGCGGCGGCCTGCATGCAGTTGAGGGTGCCCCAGGCGTTGACGTCCATGATGCGCTGCCAGTTGTCGCGCGTGATGTCGAGGAAGAACAGCGGCTTGTTGATGCCGGCGTTGTTGACGAGCACGTTGATGCTGCCGAACGCCTCGACCGTGTGGGCGACCGCGGCCTCCGCCTCCTCCTGGCTGGTGACGTCGAGCTGCACGTGGGTCGCGCGACCACCGTCGGCGGCGTTGATCTCGGCGGCCACCTGCTCGGCGCCGTCGACGTTCACGTCCCCGAGGCACACGTTGGCGCCCTGGGCCGCGTAGTCGATGGCGACGGCGGCGCCCATGCCCTGGGCGGCTCCGGTGATGAGGATGTTCTTGCCGGCGAGTCGTGTGGTGTCCACGGGGGCTCCTGTCGGTGGGGGTGGGTGGTGAGGGATGGGTGTCAGTAGGGGTTGGTGACGAAGAGGTCCTGGGCCGGGAACAGCGTGAGCACGCGGGGTCCGTCCTCGGTGATCACGATCTCCTCCTCGATGCGCGCAGCGGAGAACCCGTCGGAGGCGGGGCAGTAGGTCTCGAGCGCGAAGACCATCCCCACCTGGAGCTCGACCGGCTCCTTCATGGAGTTGAGCCGGGAGATGATCGGGCGCTCGTGGAGCCCGAGGCCCAGGCCGTGGGCGAACTGGAGGCCGAAGGCCTCCATCTCGTTGTCGAAGCCGATGTCCTGCGCGGTCGGGAGCAGGGCGGCCACCTCGTCGGTGCCGACGCCTGCCTTGATGCCGTCGATGCCGCGGTCCATCCACTCCCGCGCCCGGGTGTACGCGTCGCGCTGGGCGGGCGTCGAGCTGCCGACCGCGAAGGTGCGGTAGTAGCAGGTCCGGTAGCCGTTGAAGGAGTGGATGATGTCGAAGAACGCCTGGTCCCCGGGCCGGATGATCCGGTCGGTGAAGTTGTGGGGGTGCGGGTTGCACCGCTCGCCCGAGATCGCGTTGACGGCCTCGACCTGGTCCGAGCCGAGCTCGTAGAGCCGCTTGTTGGCCATCGCGACGATCTCGTTCTCCCGGACGCCGGGCTTCAACGCGTCGGTGATGTCCTGGTAGACCCCGTCGACCATGGCGGCTGCCTGGTTGAGCAGCAGGATCTCGTCGAAGGACTTGATGCAGCGCGCGTCCAGCATGGACTGCTGCGCGTCGAGCACCCGCAGCCCCTGGCGCTCCATCTCGAAGAGGAACGGCGGCTCGACGATGTCGACGCCGACCGGCATGTCTGCCACTCCGGCCTCGACGAGCAGGGACCGGATCTCCTGGACCGCGGACTCCATCAGGCCGACCGACGGGGCGACCGCGCCCCGGAAGCCGAGGAAGCCCGCGCGGTAGTTGTCCTCCGGCGTCCACCGCGAGTAGAGCTTGTGGTGCTTGACCGCGGATCCGAAGTCCCACAGCACCGGCTCCTTCCCGCGCGCGAGGAGGGTGTACCTGATCATCTTGTCGCCGAGTGCGCCGCCGATCCAGGTCTGGGTCGTGTAGCGGATGTTGTAGAAGTCGAAGAGCAGGAAGGCGCCGCACTCGCTGGCGTCCAGCGCTGCCTTGGCCCGGTCGAGCCGGTAGGCGCGGAGCCGGTCGAAGTCGACGCGGGCCTCGTAGTCGACCCCCATGTGTCCGGGCGCCGGGACGGGTCGGCCGCCGAAGTCGAGCCGCGGGACCTCGATCCCGGGTGGGTGCTGGGGACTGATGATGCTCATGTGGTCTCTCTCCGAGCGTGGGGCACGAGGCCGGGGGCGGTTCGGGGGATGCCCACCCCCGGCCTCGTACGAGGTGGGGCGATCACCAGTTGGGGGTGACCTCGGCGTCGGTGGCGTTGGCCTCGGTGACCTTCACCGACGGCATGAAGAGGTCCTCCTCGACCTCCTCGCCGTCGAGCACCTTCGCCGCGAGGGTGACGGCGTTCTGGCCGTCCCAGGCCGAGGACTGGAAGACGGTGCCGTCGAGCTCGCCGTTGACGACCAGCGGGTTGCCCAGCTTGGTGTTGCCGATCGAGGTGATGAGCATCTTCTCGACGTCGAGGCCCTGCGACTTCAGCGCGTCGATGGCGCCCGCGACCATGGTGTCGTCGGCGGCGTAGATGCCCTGGACGTTCTGCGCGCCGGCGGCGGTGAGCATCTCGGACGTCACGGTCTGCGAGTCGTCCTTGTTCCAGTCACCGGGCTGCGAGGCGATGATCTTCACGTTGGGGCAGCTCTCGGCGATGGTCTCCTCGAAGCCGGCCTTGCGGTTGATCGCGGTCGTGTTCCCGGTGAGGCCCTCGATCTGGAGGATGTTCACGTCCTTGCCGTCGGCGAGCTCGCACATGATCTCGGCCGAGGAGGCGCCCTGGCCGTAGGTGTCGGGGCCGGAGTAGCCGGCGGTGAGGCTCTTGTCCTCCTCCTTGACGTCGGAGTTCGTGACCGTCACCGGGATGCCGGCAGCCTTGGCCCGCTCGAGGCAGGGACGCACCGTGTCGGCGACCGCGGGCCACAGGATGATGAGGTCCGGCTGGGCGGCGACGGCGACCTGGCAGTCGCTGGCCTGCTTGTCGGCGTCGTACTGCGAGTTGGTGATGGTCAGCTCGATGCCCTCCTTGTCGGCCTCGGCGTTCATCGCCTTGAGGTACTCGGTGCCGTAGGGCTGGTCGGTGCCCTGCGGCAGGAGCGCGTAGACCTTCTTGCCGCCGTCGGACGCGCTGCCGGCGCTGTCGGAGCCGCAGGCGGAGAGCGCCGATGCGGCGAACAGGACGGTGAACAGGGCGGATGCGGTGCGGGTGCTGCGCATGGGGGTGTTCCTTTCGGTGATCACGTGAGACCCCGGTCAGTCGACCGGGCCCGGACTCCGTGGAGGGACGTGCGGAGGGACGAGCGGGCGGCCCTGAGGCTGGCTGGGTCGGTCATGACCGCCAGCAGCAGGACGCCGCCGATGTAGATCTGCTGGATGTCGACCTGGACCCCGGTGAGGGTGAGGGCGACTTCCAGGGTTCCGAGAGAGAGGGCCCCGATCAGGGTGCCGAGGATGGAGCCACGCCCTCCGGTGAGGGCGACGCCGCCGATGATGGCTGCGGCGATGCTGGAGAGGAGCACGGTCGATCCGGCGGTGGGGTCCGCCGCGGTGCGCTCCAGGGTGTCGATGGCGCCGGCGCCGGCAGCGATGGTGCTGCACATGACGAACCCGGTCACCAGGCGCCGGTCGACGGGGATGCCCGCGTCCCGCGCTGCCTGCCGGTTGCCGCCGACGGCGTAGAACTCGCGGCCGGCACGCATCCGCGTGAGGAACAGGTGCAGGAGCACGAAGGTGAGGACGAAGATCACGATGCGCGGGGTCAGGGGACCCAGGATCGGGAGCCCGAACTGGATGGCGAAGGTGATGTTGTCGAGCGGGATCGGCCGGGAGCCCGAGATGACGATCGCCAGGCCCTTCAGCACGAACAGCATGCCGAGGGTGGCGATGAACGAGTTGATCCCGACCTTGACCACGAAGAAGGCGTTGACCAGGCCGACCGCGACCCCCGTGCCCAGGGCGAGGAGCACCCCGAGGGCGACGTTGTCCGTCTGCGCCATCACGACCCCGGCGAGCACGACGGTGCTCGCCACGCTCAGGTCGAGCTCGCCCATGAGGATGACGACGGTCAGCCCGAGGGCCACGAGGCCGACCAGGGCGACCCGGCTCAGGGTGACCGGGTAGGCGGAGAAGACCAGCGGCTCCATGACGAGGGCCACGACGAGGACGACCGCGAGGAGCGCGACTCCGCGTCCCTCGGTGCGGCGACCGAGGGTGCGTCGGAGCTGGTCGGTGCGGGAGCGGACCGGGGCGTCGCCGAGGCGGAGGCCTTGCGTGCTCATTTCTTGCTCACCTTCCGGGCGAGGGCGTCGACGGACACGGCGAGGACGATGAGGGAGCCGATGGCCACCTGCTGCCACCCGAAGCCGACGCCGGAGAGGACGAGGACGTTGGTCAGCACGCTGACGAAGATGACGCCGAGGACCGTCCGCAGGACGCTCCCCTTGCCGCCGAAGACGCTGGTGCCGCCGATGATGATGGCCGCGAGGGCCCGGAAGTCGTACCCGTCGGACATGGAGCTGACGGCGGTGTTGGAGTAGGCCGCGAGCACGAAGCCGGCGATGGTGGCGGCGAACGCGGTGATCAGGAATGCTCCGACCACGACGAGGGGGGTGTTGACCCCGCTCAGGCGCGTCGCCTCCCTGTTGCTGCCGAAGGCGCGCACGACGAAGCCGAAGTTCGTGCGGCTCAGCAGGAAGCCCAGGGCGAGCGCCACCACCACCAGGACCATCGCGGAGATGGGGACGGGGCCCGCCTTGATGTCGCCGAACGTCTCGATCGTCCCGTCGCTGGGCCCGAAGAAGATGCTGCCACCCGACAGCCAGCGCAGCAGGCCCAGGCCGATGTAGGTGGTGGAGAGGGTGACGATGACGGCGTTGGCCTTGAAGTAGCCGACCGCGATCCCGTTGACCAGCCCGTAGACGACCGAGACCGCCAGGGCGAGGAGGATCGCGAGCGGGATGCTGTGGGAGTTGCTGACGCCGATGAGGATGACGGCGCCGGTGGCGACCTGGGCGACCACGGACAGGTCGAGGTAGTTGCCGCTGATGACGACGAAGGTCATGCCGACGGCGACGATCCCGATCGGGGCTGCCCGGTGGAAGACGTCGGCGATGTTCACCGCCGACGCGAAGCCGTCGACGAACAGGAAGGAGGCGAGGATGAGCACTGCCGTGAAGACCACGATCCCCCGCTCTGCCGCCCAGAGCAGCGCACGGGCTGCGGCGGACGGACCGTCGGGCTCGGCCTGCGCGGCAGCCGTCGGCGTGGCCGCTGCCGGGGACTCGGTGAGCTGCTTCATGACGAGGTGACCATGCTTTCTCCGGCGGCGAGGGACATGACGCTCCGCTCGTCGGCCTCGGCGCGGGCGAGCGTGCCCGCGATCCGGCCGTCGCGGACGACGTGGATGACGTCCGAGAGGTCGAGGAGCTCGGGGAGGTCGGAGCTGATGACCAGGACGGCGGTGCCCTCGTCCGCGAGCTCGCGCACCAGGCGGTGGATCTCCGCCTTGGCGCCCACGTCGACGCCGCGAGTGGGCTCGTCGAGCACGATGACGCGCGGTCGGAGGCCCAGCCACTTGGCGATGACGACCTTCTGCTGGTTGCCGCCGCTGTAGTCGCCCGCGTCGCGCCTGACGTCGGGCGGGCGCAGCCCGACGGTGTCCGCGAGCGTGCTGGCGAAGGCCTGCTGCCTGGCCGGGCTGGTGATCCCGGCCCGGGAGATGGTGCGGCGGTTGGGGAGGGCGATGTTGTCGCTGACCGACATGCTCAGCGCCAGGCCGTCCTGGCGGCGCTCCTCGGGGACGAACGCTATGCCGTGGCGCACCGCCGACTGGTAGCTGCCGACGCGGCGCGTGCGGCCGTCGACGAGGACCGTGACGTCACCACCCGTGCGCAGGTCGACGCCCAGCATCGCGCGGACGAGCTCGCTGCGACCCGCGCCGACGAGACCGCCCAACCCCACGATCTCCCCGGCGCGGACGTCGAGGTCGATGCCCTGGACCCGGGGGGCCGTGATCCCCCGCGCCGAGAGCACGACGTCGCCTGGGTTGCTCTCCCGGACCACGCCGAGGTCCCGTTTGAGCTCCCGGCCGACCATCTTGTCGACGAGGGCGTCGGGGGTGGTGTTGGCGATGTCGCTGGTGTCGATGTGCCGGCCGTCGCGCAGGACGGTCACGCGCTCGCAGATGGCGAAGATCTCGGGCAGCCGGTGGGAGATGTAGACGATCGCCAGGCCACCGCGGGCCAGCCGCTGCAGCATCTCGAGCAGGTAGTCGGTCTCGGCGGGGGTGAGCGTGGCGGTGGGCTCGTCCAGGATCAGCACCCGCGGCTTGCGGGCCACGGCGCGGGCGATCTCGATGAACTGGCGCAGCGACACCGAGAGGCGGGAGACCGGCTCGTCCAGGTCGATCGAGACACCGATCTCCTCCAGGGCCGCGCCGGCGTAGCTCCGCATCTCCTTGCGGCTGATCGCACCGCCTCGTGTCGGGAAGGCGCCGAGCATGATGTTCTCCGCGACGGTCATCTCCGGCACCAGGCTGAGCTCCTGGTGGACCAGGGCGATGCCCGCGTCGAGCGCGGCGCGGGTGCCGCCCTCGAGCGGCTGCCCGTCGACCAGGACGGTGCCCTCGGTGGGCGCGAGGATGCCGGCGAGGATCCGCATCAGGGTCGACTTGCCGGCGCCGTTCTCGCCGACGAGCGCGTAGATCTCTCCGGCGCGGACTGACACGCTCACGTCGTTGACGGCGACGGCGCCGCCGAACCTCTTGACGATCGAGTCGGCCTCGATCACCACGGGCCCGACTGCTGAGGACTGCTCGTCGCGCACGCCGAGCTCCTTCCGTTTGGAACGTTGGGCGACCACTGGTGTGGTCGACGTCACAAACGAAGAACGTACACTATGAGTGCACGCCTTGGAACCCCTGAGAGAACACAAATGGTCCTCAGTGTTCTTCTAGAGAGAACACCTTGCGCTCGTCGGTGTCGGAGCCGGACCGCGGCGCGTCGAGGATGAACCACACCGCGCGCACCTCGCCCGAGGTCTCGTTCCAGAAGCGGTGGGGCACGCCGGAGTCGAAGGCGATCGAGTCTCCCGCGTGGAGCACGCTGGTCTCGAAGCCGACCTGCACGGTCAGGCTCCCCGCCAGGATCAGTCCGTACTCGCGACTGGTGTGCTGGATGAAGTCGACCTGGCGATCGCCCGCCGCCCCGGAGGCGGGCGGGTAGATGACCTCGATGAACTCGGCGCCGTTCTCGGGTCGCGGGGTGAGTCGCTCCCACCGCGTGCCACCGGCCAGGGGCAGGGTCGGCCGGTCCCTCTGGCGCAGGACGATGCCTCCGGTGACGAGGTGGTCGAGGTGGTCGAGGCTGGACGGGACGGGCGCCAGCGGCACCTCGGCGACCGACGACACGTCGTCGAACAGGCTGTCCATCGAGATCTCGAGCTCGCTCACCACGTTGTAGAGCGCACGGACGCTGAAGGACGCCAGTCCCCTCTCGACCTGCGAGACGTGGCTGGGCGAGACCTCCACGCGACGCGCGAGCTCTCGCACGCTGATGCCGGCCGCCTCGCGCGCCGAGCGGATGCGGTCACCGATCGCGATCCACTCGGACGCTGACGGCTGGTTCTCTGTCACGTGGGCACCTTCGGCGTGTTCTCGATCGATGTACGTTCCTTGTGCACAAACCATACGCGCGCCAGCCCTTCGTGCACACCTGCACCGGCAGGTCGGGCGCCTAGACCAGCGCCGCAGCCTCGGCCGCGAGCGCGGTGACCCGGTCCCAGTCGTGGGCGACGAGCGCGTCGGCCGGGGTCAGCCACGAGCCGCCGACGCAGCCGACGTTGGGCAGGGAGAGGTACGACGGCGCGGTGGCCGCGGTGATCCCGCCGGTGGGGCAGAAGCGGGCCGCCGGCAGCGGGGAGGCGAGGGACCTCAGGTACGCCGCCCCGCCGGAGGCCTCGGCGGGGAAGAACTTCATCTCCGTGAAGCCCGCCTCGAGCACGGCCATCGCCTCGGAGACGGTGGCGGTGCCGGGCAGGAAGGGGACGCCGGAGCCAGACATCTCCTGCAGCAGCGTCGGCGTGGTGCCGGGCGAGACGAGGAACTGCGCCCCCGCCTCGACAGCTCGGCCCACCAGCTCCGGGGAGGTGATGGTGCCGGCTCCGACGAGGATCTCGGGGACCTCGGCGGCGATGGCGGCGATCGCGTCCAGCGCGACCGGGGTGCGCAGGGTCAGCTCGATGACGGGCAGGCCGCCGGCGACGAGGGCGCGCGCGACCGGCACCGCGTGGTCGAGGTCGTCGAGCACGACGACCGGCACCACGGGCACCAGCGACAGCAGCGAGGACTCAGACGTGCTGGGCAAGGGGGGCCTCCTCCGAGGGGGCGGGCAGGGGACGGATCACGCTGGCGCCGGTCTCGGCGGTGCCGACGATGGCGCGGAAGCCGGAGAACAGCTCGCGGCCGGTGCCGGCCCACTCGACGTCGTGCGGCGCGCGCCCGGTGGTCTCGCGGCGATCGAGGTCGGCATCCGAGAGGGCGATTTCCAGGACGCCGGTCTCGGCATCG
Organism: Nocardioides furvisabuli; assembly: GCA_964021995.1. Lineage (GTDB taxonomy): Bacteria > Actinomycetota > Actinomycetes > Propionibacteriales > Nocardioidaceae > Nocardioides > Nocardioides furvisabuli_A. The sequence goes on from CAXHZJ010000004.1 coordinate 139,540, forward strand.
ACGGTGAGCAGGTCACCGTCGCGGACCCGGGCGATCGGGCCGCCGAGGGCGGCCTCGGGGGTGACGTGGATGGCTGCGGTGACCTTGCCGGAGGCACCCGACATCCGGCCGTCGGTGACGATGGCGACGCGCTGGCCGCGGTCCTGCAGCACGCCGAGCGCGGGCATCAGCTTGTGCAGCTCGGGCATGCCGTTGGCGGCCGGGCCCTGGTAGCGCACGACGGCGACGAGGTCGCGCCCGTCGAGGCGGCCCTCGGCGAAGGCGGCGAGGAAGTCGGCCTGGTCGTCGAAGACCATCGCCGGCGCGGTGACCACGCGGTGCTCCGGCTTCACCGCGGACGTCTTGACGACGGCGCGACCGAGGCGACCGGAGAGCATCCGCAGCCCGCCGTCGGGGGCGAAGGGGTCCTCGGCGCCACGGAGGACGTCGGTGTCGAGCGAGCGCTTGGGGCCCTCCTCCCACGCCACGCCGGCCCCGTCGAGGCGGGCCTCGCACGTGTGGCGCCACAGGCCGCGGCCGGACACGGTGCGGACGTCGTCGTGGAGGTAGCCGTGCTTGAGCAGCGTGTGCACGAGGAACGGCGTACCGCCGGCGGCGACGAAGTGGTTGATGTCGGCGCTGCCGTTGGGGTAGATCCGGGTCAGCAGCGGCACCGCGGCCGACAGGTCGGACAGGTCGTCCCAGGTCAGCGCGATGCCGGCCGCCGCGGCGATCGCGACGAGGTGCATCGTGTGGTTGGTCGAGCCGCCGGTGGCGAGGAGTGCCACGCACGCGTTGACGATCGCCTTCTCGTCGACCATGTGCCCGACGGGGGTGGGCTCGCCGCCCGCCGCCGTGATGGCCACCGCCCGCTCCCCGGCCGCACGGGTCAGGGCCTCGCGCAGCGGGGTGCCGGGGTTGGCGAAGGTCGCGTCGGGCAGGTGCAGGCCCATGACCTCCATCAGCATCTGGTTGCTGTTGGCGGTGCCGTAGAAGGTGCACGTGCCGGCGGAGTGGTAGGACGCCGACTCGGCCTCGAGCAGCTCCTCGCGCCCGACCTTGCCCTCGGCGTAGAGCTGGCGCACGCGCGCCTTCTCGCCGTTGGGCAGGCCCGAGGGCATGGGGCCTGCGGGCACGAACACGGTCGGCAGGTGGCCGAAGGAGAGCGCCCCGATGAGCAGCCCCGGCACGATCTTGTCGCAGACGCCGAGCATCATCGCGGCGTCGAACATGTCGTGCGAGAGCGCGACGGCAGTGGACATCGCGATCAGGTCGCGGCTGAAGAGCGAGAGCTCCATGCCGGCGCGGCCCTGGGTGATGCCGTCGCACATCGCGGGCACGCCGCCGGCGAACTGCGCGAGGCCACCGGCGCGGATGATCGACTTCTTCAGCACCTCCGGCACGTCGCGGAAGGGCTGGTGCGCCGAGAGCATGTCGTTGTAGGACGACACGATCGCCACGTTGGGCTTGCGCCCGGACTTGAGGCCGGACTTCACCGGCTCCTCGGCGGCGGCGAAGCCGTGCGCGAGGTTGGCGCAGGCGAGCTTGCCGCGGGCCGGACCGGTGCCGATCGCGGCGTCGACGCGCGCGAGGTACGCCGTACGGGTGCCGGCGCTGCGGCGGACGATGCGGTCGGTGACCTCGGCCACCACGGGGTGGATGCCGGGCTTCTCCGGGGTGCTCATTCTGTCTCCTGCCAGGATCGGCCGTCGCGCTCGAGGAGCGTCGCGGCGGCGACGGGGCCGTTGGTGCCGGCGGGGTAGCGCCGGGGTCGGTGGGTGGGCTGCGACCAGCGGTCGAGGATCGGGGCGACCCACGCCCACGCCGCCTCGACCTCGTCGCGGCGCATGAAGAGGGTCGGGTTGCCGCGCACGACGTCCATCAGCAGCCGCTCGTAGGCGTCCGGGGAGCGGGCACCGAAGGCCGCGGCATAGCTGAGGTCGAGCGAGACCGGCCGCAGCCGGATGCCGCCGGGACCGGGCTCCTTGGCGGTCATGTGCAGGCGCATGCCCTCGTCGGGCTGGACCCGGATGTGCAGCCGGTTGGGCTCGGTCGGGCCCTCGCTGTGCGGGAACATCGCGTGCGGGGGCTCCTTGAAGACGACCACGATCTCCGAGACCCGCTCGGGCAGCCGCTTGCCGGTGCGCAGGTAGAACGGCACCCCGGCCCAGCGCCAGTTCTGCACCTCGGTGCGCAGCGCCACGAAGGTCTCGGTGTCAGAGGCGTGCCCGACCTCGTCGACGTATGCCTTGGCGGGCGCGCCGTCGCAGAGCCCGGCGGCGTACTGCCCGGCGACGACGTCGCGGTCGACCAGCTCGGGCGTCATCGGGCGCAGCGCCTGGAGCACCTTGAGCTTCTCGTCGCGCACGGTCTCGCGGTCGACGTAGGTCGGCGGCTCCATCGCCACGAGGCAGAGCAGCTGGAGGAGGTGGTTCTGCACCATGTCGCGCAGCGCGCCGGAGCGGTCGTAGTAGGAGCCGCGCTCCCCCACGCCCAGTGACTCGGCGGCCGTGATCTGCACGTGGTCGACCCAGTGGCTGTTCCAGAGCGGCTCGAGGAAGGTGTTGGCGAAGCGCGTGACGAGCAGGTTCTGCACGCTCTCCTTGCCGAGGTAGTGGTCGATGCGGAAGATGTTGGACTCGTCGAAGACCCGGCCGACGGCCTCGTTGACCCGGCGCGCGGTGGCGAGGTCGGAGCCCATCGGCTTCTCCAGCACGACGCGCGAGCGCTCGGTCGCCAGGCCGACCTCGTCGAGGTGCTCGCAGATGGTGCCGAAGAGGCCGGGCGCCACGGCGAGGTAGAAGACGCGGATCACGTCCTCGCTGGCGGCGCCGTCCTTGAGCCGCGCGTGCAGCAGGTGCCACGCGCCGACGTCCTCGATGTCGAGCTCCACGTGGTGCAGCCGGGCGAGGAGCCGCGCGACCACGGCGTCGTCGAGGTCCTCGGGGCTGACGTGCTGGACGAGGGCGTCACCGACCATCGCGCGGTAGGCGTCGTCGTCGGCGGTGTGGCGCGAGACGCCGATGACCCGGAAGCCGTCGGGGAGCTGGCCGTCGCGGTCGCGGAGGTAGAGGGCGGGCAGCAGCTTGCGCAGCGCGAGGTCGCCGGTGCCACCGAAGACCGTGAAGTCACAGGGCTCGACGGGCGAGGGGAAGGCCATGGCGAGGACGGTACGGACCGATTAGGTCCTCGCGCAACAGAACTTCCGTCTTTTCAAGACTTATTTGACGCGGGTGCCACAATCACCGCACCATGCCCAGCTCGTCGACCGCACCCTCCACCTCCCCGGCGCAGTCCGTCGGCGCGGGCGACGTCCTCGCCCTCATCCGCTCCGGTCGCGCCTCGACGCGCGGGGCGCTCGGCCGGATCACCGGCCTGTCCCGTACGGCGGTGAGCGCGCGCCTCGACTCCCTCGAGCGCGCCGGCCTCGTGGTCGAGGGGGCGCAGGAGTCCGCCACCGGCGGTCGTCCCGCCAGCACCCTGGTCTTCAACGCCGACGCCGGGCTCGTGCTCGCGGTCGCCCTCGGGCGCAGCCGCTCGCAGGTGGCGGTGTGCGACCTGCACGGCGCCGTGCTCGCCCAGGTCAGCCACGAGCAGGAGGTGGGAGCCGGCCCCGAGACGGTGATGCCGGTGGTGGTCGACCACCTCCGGGAGATGCTCGCGGACCTCGGTCGCTCCGCCGCCGAGGTCAGGGGCGTGGGCATGTCGCTCGCCGGCGTCGTCGACCCGGCGCACCTGATGAGCGTCGAGTCCCCCGCCCTCGTCGGCTGGGACGGCGTCGACCTCGCGCCCTGGCTCCGGGAGGTCACCTCCGCGCCGGTCGTCATCGACACCGACTGCAACGTCATGGCGCTCTCGCAGCTGCGGGTGGAGCCGACCACCCTGCGCGAGCGCGACGACGCCCTCGTCCTCAAGGCCTCGACCGGCATCGGCGTCGGCATGGTGGCCGACGGCCGGATCTGGCGCGGGCACCGCGGCGCAGCCGGCCAGCTCGGGCACGTCAAGGTCGCGGCCGGCGCCGGGCTGCCGTGCCGCTGCGGTGACGTGGGCTGCCTGGAGACCGTCGCCGGTGGATGGGCGCTCGTCGAGCGGTTGCGGACGGACGGGCACGAGGTGCACCACGTGCGCGACCTCGTCGCCCAGGCCGTGCAGGGCGACAGCGGTGCCCGCTCGGTCGTGCGCGAGTCGGGGCGTCACATCGGCGAGGCCCTCGCCGCCCTCGTCATCGTCACCAACCCGCGCGTGGTCGCCGTCGGTGGGGACATGGCGGGCGCGTTCGACATGTTCGCCGCGGGCCTGCGCGAGGGCCTCTTCGGGAGCACCACCGCCCTGGCCGGGCGCGACCTCCAGGTCGTGCCCGCCGCCCACGGCGAGGGCGCCGGGCTGGTCGGCTGCGCCCAGCTCGCCCTCGACGCAGTGCTCTCCCCCGCCGCCGTCGACGCGGCGCTCAGGGCCTGATCAGAGGCTGATCAGCACCTTGCCCACCGCGCCGTCCTCGACGGCCGCGTGTGCCTCGGCGGTCCGCTCGAGCGGGTAGTGGTGCAGCGGCAGGCCGTGCTCGTCGCCGACGCCGTACGCCCCGTCTGCGACCGCGGCGGTGACGTCCTCCGCCGCCGCGCGCAGCGCCTCCTGGCCCACGGTGTAGAGCAACACCCACTGGAAGCGCGCGTTGGTGGAGAAGGTCTCGCGCACGCTGAGCGTCACCTCGTCGCCGCCGTTGTTGGCGTAGATCGCGATCGTGCCGCGCGGCCTGATGACACCGAGGTCGAGGCGGAGGTTCTGCGCCGGCGCCACCTCGACGACCAGGTCGACGCCGTCGGGCGCGAGGTCGCGGATCGCCGCGGCGGTGTCGCCGTCGCGGTAGTTCACGACGTGCTGCGCCCCGGCAGCCCGCGCGAGGACGGCCTTCTCGTCGCTGCTCACCGTGCTGATCACGGTCGCGCCCGCCCAGCGGGCGAGCTGGATCGCGGCGTTGCCGACCGCGCCGGCCCCGCCCGCGACGAGCACCGTCGTCCCGTCCAGCGCGCCCGGGGCGAGCCGGTCCGGTCCGTCCTCGGAGGTGGTGAGGGCCCGGTGCGCGGTGACCGCGGGCACGCCGAGCGAGGCGCCCAGGTCGTACGACGCCGCGTCGGGCAGCTTCGCCACGTTGGCCACCGGGAGGACCACGAGCTCCTGCGCCGTGCCGCCCGGGCGGGTGTGCTGGGCGAGCATCGTCCAGACCCGGTCGCCGACCGCGAGGTCGGTGACACCCGGGCCGACGGCGTCGACGTCACCGGCGCCGTCCTGGCCGGGGACGATCTCGGGGAAGGCGAGCTCGCCCATCCCGCCGGCGCGGAACTTCCAGTCGGTCGGGTTCACGCCGGCGCGGACGACCCGCACCCGCACCTCGCCGGGTCCGGGCTCGGGCGCCTCGCGCTCGACCAGCTCCAGCACGGAGGAGTCGCCGCTCTCGGTGTAGACCACTGCACGCATCAGGTGTCCTTCCTCGGGGGATCGTCGTTCGAGGGGCCCAACACCGGCGGGCGCCGAACTATGCCGTCAGGGCACGAGCACCTGGCGTACGCCGGACCCGCCGGCCAGCTGCGCGCGCCAGACCTCCTCGACGTCGGCGAGCGGCCGAGCCTCGTGGGCGACCCCGACGAGGCCGTCGGCGGCGAGCCGCGCGACCGAGCCCAGCGCCCCGGCCCGCTGCTCCGCGGTGAGGGCGTTGTTGGTGTAGCCCAGCAGCGACAGCCCGCGGCCACGCACGCCGGCGGAGGAGAAGGTGGCGGCGTCGGAGGCCGACCCGCCGAGGTTGACCAGCCGGCCGCCCGGCGCCATCGCCGACAGCGCGGCCTCGGCCACCCACCCGAAGACCGGGTCGACGACGACGTCCGCGCCGTCCGGGAGCGCGTCGCGGAGCGCGTCCGTGAGGCTCTCCGGGTCGGGCTCGCCGATCTCCACCACGTGGTCGGGGCCCTGCGCCCGCGCCCGGTCGGCCGAGCCACCCGAGCGGCACACGGCGACGACCCGGCCCGCTCCCTGCGCACGGGCCGCGCCGATCGCGGCCTGCCCGACCGCACCGCCGCCACCCAGCACCACGACGGACTCGCCGGGACGCAGCCCGGCCCGCCAGGCCAGTGACTGCCACGCGGCGACCCCGGACAGACCGAGCGCGGCGAGCGCGACGTCGTCGACGTCGGCCTGCTCCCGCCGCAGGGGCACGACGGCCGACGCCGGCACGACGCACAGCTCGCCCAGCGCCCCGTCACCGTCGGCCATCCCGGCCGAGGCGGCGACGAAGACCCGTGTCCCGGGCGCCAGGTCGCCGCCCGACACGACCTCACCCACGCCCTGCACGCCCGGCACGTAGGGCAGCGCCCGGGCACCGAAGTAGGACGTGCCGCTCGCGCACAGCAGGTCGAGCGGCACGACCGGGGCGGCCGTCACGCGCACCAGCACCTCGCCCTCGCCCGCCACCGGGTCGGCGTGGTCGGCGTACGCCGGCGCGGCTCCGTGGGCGCGCAGGACCGCGGCGCGCATCAGGTGGAGATGTCGGGATAGGGCAGCGACAGGTGCTGCATCGCCGCGCCGTAGGCCAGCTGGTACTCCATCGGTCCGTGGTCGCGCTCGAACATGGCGATGAAGAGGGTGAGCGTCAGGAACGGGTGGGCACCGAGCTCGAAGAGCCGCACGTGGTCGTGGGACGCGAGCGCCTCGCGCTCGTCCTCGTCGAAGGCGAGCCAGGTGGAGCGCTCGTCGGTGATGGCATTGAGGAGCCGGTTGGCCTCCTCGGCCTCCCACCACGCGACCGTGCCGCGCGGGTCCTCGCGGTAGCGCTCGACGAGGGCCGGGTCGCGGTCGACGGTGAACAGGAACTTGTCCAGCAGGTACTTGCTCACGGCGTGACTCCGATCTGGGGCGCCCCGTTCGGGTACCAGGTGAAGTAGGCCTCCATCGTGTGGAAGAGGTCGAGCGAGTCGACGTGGTGCGCCTTCGCGCCCTCCCCCGCGACGCCCATCATCAGCATGAAGTCCATGAAGCCGTGGGTCGCGTTGCCCGGCAGGTGGAGGCTGTCGAGGGTGACCTCGCGGCAGCAGCCGTCGATGTCGCCGTTGGCGATCCACTCCACCGCGCGCCGGTCGAACTCGGGGTCCGGCCCGTGCTCCCCGAACTGGCGCGGCCCGCCGAGCTCGAGGGAGAGGTGGCCGGTGCCGATGATCGCCACGCGCTGGTCCGAGGGCCACGACTCCACCAGCTCGCGGATCGCCTTGCCCAGCGCGACGAACCGCTCGGGGCGCGGCAGGGGCGGGGCGAAGATGTTGGTGTAGATCGGCACGATCGGCAGGTCGGCCTGGGGCCGCAGCGTGATGATCGGGCAGGTGATGCTGTGGTCGATGCGCAGCTCGTTGCTGAAGGCGAGGTCGAAGCCCAGGTCGAGGCCGCCACGGAGCACGTGCGCGGAGAGGTCCTCCTGGCCCGCCAGCGTCATCCGAGGCAGCCCGAACTCGCGCTCCTCGTTGTACCAGTTGGCGTCGTAGAAGGGCGCCTTGCCGACCAGGAACTGGGGCATGTTGTCCAGCCACAGCTGGTGGAAGTGGTCGCTGCCCACCATGACCAGGACGTCGGGACGGGCACGGGTCAGCGTCTCGCGGAAGGCCTCAATCTTGCGGACCCACTCGTCGGCGAAGGGCGGACGGTCCTCACCGACGGCCGTGCTCGCGCGGTAGTAGAACGGGTGGTGGGTCGAGGCGATGACGGCGACGATCTCGGCCATGGCGGCGGTCCTCAGCTCTTCTCGGTCGGGTCGACGTAGACCGCGTTGCGGTCGACGCTCAGGTAGGCGTCCATGCCGATCGGCCGGCGCTGCTCCTCCGCGATCTGGCCGAGCAGGCCCGCCGCGCGCGCCAGCAGTGCGAAGCCGCGCAGCATCTCGACCGGCAGCCCGAGGTCGGCCAGCGCGGCGCCGCAGACGCCGGCGCCGTTGAGCGGCAGCGTGCGGCCCAGCACCTCGGGGTGCACCCGGCCGACGGCGGCGAAGAGCCGCAGGTGCGGCCCCAGCAGGCCCTCCTCCTCCGCGATCCGCATCAGCACGGGCGTACGCGGGTCCTGCTGCTTGTGGACCGGGTGGCCCAGGCCGGGGACGAAGCTCCCGGCCTCCTTCGTGCGGCGTACGGCCTCGAGGGCGAGCGCGTCGTAGCCCGCGTCGTCGGTCGGCAGGTCGCCGTCGGCGGCGACGACCACGTCGTGGAGGTAGCCGCCGCAGTCCTCGGTCACCCCGAGGAAGCGCGAGCCGCCGCCGAGGAGTCCGGCAGCCAGCGCACCCTGGAGGGAGTCGGGGGCCGAGAGGTAGGTCAGCCGGGCCGCGATCGCGGTCGGGGTGAACCCGTGGTCGGCGAGCGCGACGAGCACGGCCTCGAAGAGGCGCGTCTCCGAGGGCGTGGGCCGGCGCATCGCGACCAGCCAGAAGGCGAGCTCGCCGAACCCGACCTCGCCCATGAGGTCGGCGGTGAGGTCCTGGCCGAGCAGGCGGATCTCGTCGGCGGTGGAGGTGCCGAGGGAGGTCGGGTACTGGCCTTCAGGGGTCGGGGGCGTCACGGGGTCTCCTCGTTGAGCCAGGCACGGATCTCGTCACCGTGCTCGTCGAGCGCCGGCGGTGGCCGGTCGTAGCGGGCCTCTGCGTCGGAGAACCGGATGGGGTGGCGTACGCCCGGGAGCGCGGCGTCGCCGCTGCCGACGGTGACGACCGGATCGAGGCCGATCTTCTCGGCGAAGGCGACCCCTCCGTCGACGGTGTTGATCGGCCCGCACGGCACACCGGCGCCGATGATCTCCTCGAACCACTCCTGCGCGGTGCGCGTGGCGAGCCGCTCGACGAGCAGCGGTCGCAGCTCGTCGCGGTTGGCGGTGCGGTCCTCGTTGCGGGCGAACCGCGGGTCGTCGGCGAGCTCGGGGACGCCGAGCACCTCGGTGAGCTTGCGGAACTGCCCGTTGTTGCCGGCAGTGACGATGAGGTCGCGGTCGGAGCAGGGCAGCGGCTCGTAGGGGAACAGGCTGGGGTGGGAGTTGCCCATCCGGAACGGCACGGTGCCGCCGGCGACGTACGCACTCGACTGGTTGACCAGCCCCGACAGCGCCGAGGAGAGCAGGTTGACCTCGACGTGCTGCCCGCGGCCGGTCCGGTGCCGGTCCTGGAGCGCCGAGAGCACGCCGATGGTGGCGTGGAGGCCGGCCAGCACGTCGAAGACGGAGATCCCGGCGCGGAAGGGCTGGCCGTCGGGGTCGCCGGTGAGGCTCATCAGGCCGCTGATGGCCTGGACGATCAGGTCGTAGCCGGGCAGCTTCGCGCCCTGCTCGCCGCTGCCGAAGCCGCTGATCGAGGCGTAGACGACGCCCGGGTTGGTCGCCGAGACGGTGGCGTAGTCGAGGCCGAACCGCTCGAGAGCACCGGGCTTGAAGTTCTCCAGCACGATGTCGGCGCGGGCGACCAGCCTGCGGGCCACCTCCAGGTCGGCGGCATCCTTGAAGTCGAGGGCGATCGAGCGCTTGTTGCGGTTGACCCCGAGGAAGTAGGTCGACACCCCGTCGCGCACGGGCGGCTGCCACGAGCGGGTGTCGTCGCCCTGCGGGCCCTCGACCTTGACCACCTCCGCGCCCAGGTCGCCCATCAGCATCGTGGCGTACGGGCCGGCCAGGATCCGGGACAGGTCCGCGACGAGCAGACCGTCGAGTGGGCCGTGCTTCGGTGCGTCGGTCACGCATGCCTCCCGCGATCGGCGGACAGATGTCCGCAACTGGTCCGGACAGTGTTCGCACGCTCGTACCGACTTGTCAAGGCTCCCCCTTGACATCAGCCAGACCTCGGGATCACAGTGATGTGCACCACAACGACCGTCATACGGACACACGTCCGAGAACAGGAGCGGGTCGACATGCCCCCCACCCCCGACCGCCGCGCGGTGCTCTTCACCGGCGGCACCGTGCTCACCATGGACGACCAGCACACCGTCCTGTCCGACGCCGACGTGCTGGTCGTCGACGACCGGATCGCGGAGGTGGGACGGGGCCTGTCCGCCCCCGACGGAGCGGAGGTCGTCGACGCAGGCGGCGGCATCGTGATGCCGGGCATGATCGACACCCACCGCCACATGTGGCAGACGGCGATGCGTGCCTACGGCGCCGACTGGACCCTCACGCAGTACTTCGTCTGGTACTACCTCGAGCACGGCGCGAAGTTCCGCCCCGAGGACGTGCGCGCCGGCAACCTGCTCTCGGGCTGGGACGCCCTCGAGGCCGGCGTCACCACCACCGTCGACTGGTCGCACGGCCTCCAGACCGTCGACCACGCCGAGGCGGCCGTCGACGCGCTGCGCGCGGTGCCGGGCCGCTTCGTCCTCGCCTACGGCAACATCCAGGCGGCCCCGTGGGAGTGGACGGCCGACCCCGCGGTCCGCTCCTTCTTCGACCGCAACCGTGGGTCCGACGGCGACATGCTCGGCTTCCAGCTCGCCTTCGACGTCACCGGCGACCCGGCCTTCCCCGAGAAGGCGGCCTTCGAGCTCGCCCGCGACCTCGGCCTCCCCGTCACCACGCACGCGGGCGTGTGGGGCGCGACCAACGACGACGGCATCCGGCTGATGCACGAGCACGGCTTCATGCAACCCGACAACGTCTACGTGCACGCTGCGACGCTGACCACCGACAGCTACCACCGCATCGCCGCCACCGGCGGCTCGATATCGGTGTCGACGGAGTCCGAGCAGAGCGCGGGCCAGGGCTACCCCCCGACCTGGCAGGTGCGTCGCCACGACATCCCCGTCTCGCTGTCGATGGACACCTCCGTGTGGTGGAGCAGCGACCTGTTCAGCGCGATGCGCACGACCCTCGGCGCCGACCGGTCGCGCGAGCACCTCGAGGCCCACGCGGCGGGCGACACCGTCACCCACTCGCACCTGCGCGCCGAGCAGGTCGTCGACTGGGCGACCCGTGGCGGCGCCCGGGCGCTCGGCCGCGACGACCTCGGCCACCTCACCGCCGGCGCGAAGGCCGACGTGGTGCTCATCAAGAACGACGACTCCCCCGTGTCCTTCCCGCTCCTCAACCCCTACGGCCACGTCGCCTTCCAGGCCCAGCGCGGGGACGTGCACACCGTCGTCGTCGACGGTCGCGTCGTGAAGCGCGACCACCGACTGGTCGGCGCGGACCTCGCGTCCGTGCGCACCGACGTCGCGAACACCGTCGACCACCTCCGCTCGTCGATGGGCGAGGAGGTCTGGCAGCAGGGCATGAACCCCGACCTGCCCGGCGGCGACGACGACAAGGTGCTCGACAACCCGTACCAGTACACCGACTACCGCTCCGACACCACGCACGGCGCACGCGGTACGGTCTTCGGCGAGCCGAACTCGGGGAGGTAGCCGATGGCCGGTCGAGGCAGCGGGCCCGACTTCGTGGAGTCGCTGGCCCGCGGGCTCGACGTGCTGGCCGGCTTCGGCCCCCAGCGGCCGTCGATGACGCTCTCGGAGGTGGCGACCGCCACCGGTCTGGCGCGTCCGACGGCGCGCCGGCTGCTGCTGACCCTCGAGGAGCTCGGCTACGTCCGCTCCCGCGACGGCGCCTTCACGCTGACGCCGCGGGTGATCGGACTCGGGATGGCGTACGTCGGCTCGCTGGGGCTGTGGGACGTCGCCCGCCCCCACATGGAGGACCTCGTCGCGCGGATCGGGGAGTCGGTGTCGTTGGCGCAGCTCGACGGCTCCGACATCGTCTACACCGCCCGGGTGTCGGTGCCGAAGATCATCGCGCTGCGCGTGGAGATCGGCACCCTCTTCCCTGCCGCCCAGACGTCCAAGGGCAAGGTGCTGCTCGCCGCGCTGCCGCCCCGGAAGGTCGCCGACGTGCTCGAGGTCCCGAGCCGCGCCGGCCTGGCGCCGTACGCCGGGCGCAGCGTCGAGGAGCTGATGGACGAGCTCAGCCAGGTGCGGGCCCGCGGGTGGGCACTGGCCGACGAGGAGCTGGCCCCCGGGGTCCGGTCGATCGCCGTCCCGGTGCGCGACGGTCAGGGCGAGGTGCACGCGGCCATGAGCGTCACCGTGCACGCCGCCGAGACGTCGCGCGAGACGCTGGTCGACGACCACCTCCCGCAGCTCGTCCGCGCCGCCAGCGAGGTCAGCGCCGACTGGGCGCTGTGGCAGTCACGCCCGCACACCGAGGTCGCAGCAGCGCTCAGCTGACGCGCGCAAGGTGCCAGACTCGGGCCATGGCTGTCATCGAGCTGCACGACGTCGTGAAGACCTTCGGCCCCACCCACGCTCTCGACCACCTCGACCTCACCGTCGAGCAGGGCGAGGTGCACGGCTTCCTCGGGCCCAACGGCGCCGGCAAGTCCACCACTATCAGGGTCCTGCTCGGGCTGCTGCGGGCCGACTCCGGCACGGCGACCATGCTCGGCGGCGACCCGTGGCACGACGCAGCGACCCTGCACCGCCGGCTCGCCTACGTCCCGGGCGACGTCTCCCTCTGGCCGAACCTCAGCGGCGGCGAGGTCATCGACGTCCTCGCCCGGATGCGCGGCGGGCTGGACGAGGCGCGCCGCACGGAGATGCTCGAGCGCTTCGACCTCGACCCGACGAAGAAGGCGCGCACCTACTCCAAGGGCAACCGGCAGAAGGTCGCGCTCGTCGCCGCACTGGCCAGCCGTGCGGACCTCTACCTGCTCGACGAGCCCACGTCCGGCCTCGACCCCCTCATGGAGGCCGAGTTCCAGAAGGCGGTCCTCGAGCTCAAGGAGGAGGGCGCGACGATCCTGCTGAGCTCGCACATCCTCGCCGAGGCCGAGGCGCTCGCCGACCGCATCAGCATCATCCGCGCCGGGAGGGTCGTGCAGTCCGGGACCCTGGCCGAGCTGCGCCACCTGACCCGCACGACCGTCATCGCGGAGACCGACCGACCGGCCGACGGGATCGCCGAGGTGCCGGGCGTCCACGACCCCGAGGTGCACGGCAACCGCGTCACCTTCGACGTCGACTCCGACCACCTCGACGCGGCCGTCACCGCGCTCGCCGGACTCGGCGTACGCTCCCTCGCCGCGCACCCGCCCACGCTGGAGGAGCTCTTCCTGCGCCAGTACGGCGACGAGGTCGACTCGTGAGCACCCAGATGTCCAGCACGTCGGTGACCGGCGTCGGACACCTCCTGCGGCTGGTCCTGCGCCGCGACCGGGTGCGGCTGCCACTGTGGGTCGTCGGCCTCGGCGGCACGATCGTCGCCAGCGCCCTGGCCGTGCCGCCGCTCTACGACACCCCGGAGAAGATCGCGGGCTACGCCCGGACCGTCGGGGCCAGCCCGGTGAGCTACCTGATGTCGGGTCGCCAGGTCGGGCTTGACACGCTCGGCGGCATCGTCGCCAACGAGATCTCCCAGGTCGCCCAGCTCGGCATCTGCCTGATGGTCGTCTTCCTCGTCGTCCGGCACACGCGCGCCGAGGAGGAGTCCGGGCGGGCCGAGCTGCTCCGCTCGACGGTCCTGGGCCGTGACGCAGCAACCCTCGCCGGTCTCGTCTACGGCGTCGCGACCGCGCTGCTCGTCGGCGCGATCACCACGACCTCGATGCTCGCCGCCGGGCTGGACGCCGGCGGAAGCCTGACGTACGGCACCGGGCTGGCACTGCTCGGGGTGGCCTACACCGCCGTGACGCTGGTCGCCGTACAGCTGTCCACCTCGGCCCGCGGGGCGCTCGGCCTCGCCGGCGCCGCCGTCGCCGTCGGCTACCTCGTGCGCGGGCTCGGCGCGATGGAGGACAACGCGCTCGTGTGGCTCTCCCCCTTCGGCTGGGCGCAGGGCATGGACGCCTTCGGCGACGAGCGCTGGTGGCCGGCCGCGCTGCTGCTCGGGTTCACCGCGCTCCTGCTGGCGGTGGCCGCACGACTGATGGCGCACCGCGACTTCGGCGGCGGCCTGCTCGCCGCCCGGCCCGGGCCGGCCCGCGCGGGCCGATTGCTCAGCACACCGTTCGGCGTCGCGGCCCGCCTCCAGCGCGGCCTGCTCCTCGGCTGGGCGGTCGGGCTGTTCCTGCTCGGGATGCTCTACGGCGCGGTGATCCCGACCGTGCCCGACCTGATCGCCTCCAACCCCGAGATGGCCGACGTCGTCGGCGCGTCCGGGCAGGCGGCCGAGGACGCACTCGTCGACGCGTTCCTGGGCTACATCTACCTCTTCATGGCCGTCATCGCGTGCGGCTTCGTCGTCTCCTCGGTGCTGCGCCTGCGCGCGGAGGAGGAGGCCGGCCGCACCGAGGTGGTCCTGGCGACGCCGGTCAGCCGGACGAGCTGGATGGCGGCGACCACCGCCGTGGCGCTGATCGCCGCCGCGAAGCTGACCGTCCTGATGGGCCTGGGCCTCGCGGTCGGCTACGGCGTCGGCAGCGGCGAGTGGGACCGGGTGCTCCCTCAGGTCGGCGGCCAGCTGGCCTACCTCCCCGGCACCCTCGTCGTCGGCGCGCTCGCCGTGGCGCTCCACGGCCTGCTCCCCCGCGGGACCGGGCTCGCCTGGGCCGCGGTCGCGCTCATCGCCCTGCAGGTCGTCCTCGGCCAGCTCCTGGGGCTCCCCGACGCCGTCCAGGCGATCTCACCGTTCTGGCACCTCGCCGCGGTGCCGGTCGACGACTTCGAGGCAGTGCCGTACGCCACGCTGCTCCTGCTGGCCGCGGTGCTCGTCGCGGCGGGGCTGTGGGGCTACCGGAGGCGGGACGCCGTCGCGGGCTGAGCGAGCTCCCAGTAGTCGCGGTCGTGGTGGACCAGTGGGCGCACGTCCGGGTCCCCGACCACCACCTCGTCGACCTCCATCAGGGCCAGCACCGAGGCTCCGGCCGGCACCCGGCTCAGCACCCGGCCGTGCAGCTGGCTCGCCGCCCCGGTGAGCGCCAGCCGCCCGTCGGGCCGGGTGTCCCAGCCCAGGTCCGCGGCGAACGCGCCCGGTCCCGGCCTGGCCAGGGCCGTCGCGACCGGTCGCTGCGCCGCGCCGAGGACGTACACGCTCACCCGCGCACCGTCGGCGAGCGCGAGCGCGAGACGGCTGGCACTCGCGGCGGAGAACGAGACGATCGCGGGATCCGCGCTCACCGACGCCACGCTGGTCATCGTCGCGCCGACGGGACCGGCGCCGTCGTGCACGACCACGACGCACACGCCCGCGGCGTGCCGACGGAAGGCCTGCTTGAAGAGCTCGGCCTGTGCGGGAGCGATGGCGGGACGGTGCATGACACGACCGTACGAGGTCAGGTGCACTTCAACGCCAGCGGGCGTGGCACACCTCACCCCACGAGGACGACGTGGAGCGTCCGCGGGCCGTGGACGCCCTCGACCCGGTCGAGCTCGATGTCGCTGGTGGCCGACGGTCCGCTGATCCAGGTGAGGGGCCGGGCCGGGTCGAGCAGGGCGATCGCGTCGGGCACGTCGGCGACGACCTGCCCGGCGTCGACGATGCACACGTGCAGGTCGGGCACCAGGGTGATCGCGCGGCGGCCCTGGTCGGGCTGGTGGTCCAGGACGACGGTGCCGGTCTCGGCGATCCCGACGGCCGCGCGGGTGACGACGGCGTCGTACGCGTCGAGCTCGGAGGCGGTGAAGCCGTCGTCGACCACGGCGCCGGGGAGGTCGAGGCCCAGCGCCGGGGGTACGACGGGGCGCGCCGCCCCGAGGACGTCGCGGACCACCTGCTCGACCTCGTCGGCCGTGCAGCGGGTGACCACGGCGCGGTAGTCCGCGACCCGCTCGACGAAGAGGGCGATCAGGTCGCCGCGGTCGGGTGCTCGCGGCGCGGGCGAGACCTCGACCGCCGGGGAGACACCGGCCAGCGCACGGCGTACGTCTCGCAGGATGTCGTCGCGTGCGCTCATCCGCGTCCGCCGTCCGTGCGGTCCCACCAGTCGCGGAACGACTCCTCCGGCGGCGCCGGCAGGTCCCGCGCACCGGTCCAGCCGGCGGCCGGCCCGGGCAGCCGACCGGCTGCGGCACGGCCGCCAGGGAGCGTCGTACGGGAGAAGCGGCCGAGGACGCGACCGGCGAGGCCGGAGGCGCGCTCCGCCCAGGCGAGCCTGCGCGAGTCGGAGAACGCCCAGGCGGCAGCCTTCATCGCGACCGCCTCCGGCTTCGGGACGCGATCCGCCCGGTGGGAGTCGACGACCGCGGCGCGCTGGTCGACCAGCACCGACGGGATGTCGATGCGGACCGGGCAGACCTCGAAGCACGCGCCGCACAGCGACGAGGCGTACGGCAGCGACGCGGTCTGCTCGTCGGAGACGCCGTGGAGCAGCGGATTGAGGATCGCGCCGATCGGGCCGGGGTAGACCGAGCCGTAGGCATGGCCGCCGACGCGCTCGTAGACCGGGCACACGTTGAGGCACGCCGAGCAGCGGATGCAGCGCAGCGCCTGCCGGCCGACGTCGTCCGCCAGCGCGCGGGTGCGGCCGTTGTCGAGGAGGACGACGTGCACCTCCTGCGGGCCGTCGCCGGGCGTCACCCCGGACCACGTCGAGGTGTAGGGGTTCATCCGCTCGCCGGTCGAGGATCGCGGGAGCAGCCGCAGCAGCGGGTCGAGGTCGGCCCAGGTCGCGACGACCTTCTCGATCCCGACGACGCTGACCAGCACCTCGGGCAACGTCAGGCACATCCGCCCGTTGCCCTCGGACTCGACCACCACGAGGGTGCCGGTCTCGGCGACCGCGAAGTTGGCGCCGGACACGGCGACCTTCGCGCGGAGGAACTTCTCCCGCAGGTGGGCGCGGGCCGCGGCGGCCAGGACCGCCGGCTCGTCGGTCAGGTCCTCCGGCGCCGGGCGGCCGACGTCGCCCATCCGGCGCCGGAAGATCTCGCGGATCTCGGCGCGGTTGCGGTGGATCGCCGGCACGAGGATGTGCGAGGGCAGGTCGTCGCCGAGCTGCACGATGAGCTCGGCCAGGTCGGTCTCCCACGCTGCGATGCCCTCGGCCTCGAGCGCCTCGTTGAGACCGATCTCGGCAGTGGCCATCGACTTGACCTTCACGACCTCGTCGACGCCGTGGGCCTTCGTCACCTCGGCGACGATCGCGCACGCCTCCTCGGCGTCACGGGCCCAGTGGACGGTCGCGCCGGCACGGACCAGCGACGCCTCGAGGGTCTCGAGGTGGGTGGCGAGGTCGCGCAGCGCGGCCTCCTTCACCCCTGCCCCGGCGAGCCGCAGCTCCTCCCAGTCCTCGACCTCCGCCACGACCTTCGCGCGCTTGTCGCGGATAACGTGGGTCGCGTGGGCCAGGTTGCGGCGCAGCTGGGTGTCGCCGAGCGCCTCGCGCGCCGCGGTCGGGAAGGCCGGCATCCCGACGAACGTGCCCGTCATCCCTCGTCCTCCTCGGTGGACGCGAGCACCTCGGCGAGGTGCATGACGCGTACGCCGGTGCGCTGGCGCGACAGCATCCCGCCGACGTGCATCAGGCAGGAGTTGTCCCCCGCGACCAGCACCTCGGCTCCCGTGTCGCGCACGTGACGGGCCTTGTCCGCGCCCATCGCCACCGACGTGTCCGCGTTCTTCAGCGCGAACGTGCCCCCGAAGCCGCAGCACTCCGCCGCGTGCGGCAGCTCGACCAGCTCGATCCCGCGTACCGCCTCGAGCAGCCGCGTCGGTCGGTCACCCACGCCGAGCATCCGCAGGCTGTGGCACGTCGGGTGGTAGGTCACCCGGTGCGGGAAGTAGGCGCCGACCTCGGTCACGCCCAGCACGTCGACGAGGAACTCGCTCAGCTCATGGGTTCGCGGTCCGGTCTCCGCGACCGCGGCGGCCAGCGCGGGGTCGCCCGAGCGCCCTGCCACGATCGAGTGCTGGTGCCGCGCGGAGCCCGCGCACGACCCCGACGGCGTCACGATGGCGTCGTAGCCCGTGAAGGCCTCGACGAAGCGGCGTACGACCGGGACGGCCTCGTCGAGGTAGCCGGTGTTGACCATCGGCTGCCCGCAGCACGTCTGCGCCCGCGGGAAGTCGACCTCGACGCCGAGACGGCGCAGCAGCCTCACGACGGCCTTTCCCGTGTCGGGGAACATGGCGTCGTTGACGCAGGTGATCTGGAGGGCGACCCTCACGCCTCGGCATTCTGCCACGGACGAGCGCCGAGTAGCCTCGCGCCATGGGCCGGGTCGATGTCGCGCGGTGGAAGGCGATCCTCGTCCAGCTGGTCGTCTTCGCGTGCGTGGGTGGCGCCTTCAACGTGCTCTACGGGCTGCTCTACGTCCTGCTGCGCGCGGAGCTGAGCGCCCAGCCGGCCAACGCGATCGCCCTCGTGCTGTCGACGATCGCGGGCACCTTCGGGCACCGCCGGATCACTTTCGGCGTCCGCGGCACGGAGCGGACCGCGACCCACCAGGCGCTGGGCCTCGCCCTCCTGGGCTTCAGCCTCGCCGTGACGGCGGGTTCGCTGTGGCTGCTGGGGGCGCTGGTCGAGACGCCGTCGCGCACGCAGGAGGTGGCGGTGCTCGTCGCGGCCAACCTCGGCACGGGCCTCGTGCGGTTCTTCGTGTTCCGGGTGGTCATGGTGGGCCGAAGTAGAAGACGCCCCCAGGGTCTCGGGTCCCCGGGGGCGTCAGAGCCGCCTGTCGGAATCGAACCGACGACCTAGTCATCGAGACGTCGTTCTCGATCACGTTCGATCACGACCAGCACCGTGCGGGCGACGCCGATCCCAGGGCTTGTGTTGAGTTTGTGTGGAGCGCGCGCGATCTCACCGCTGGCTCCCCCAGGACCGAAAAGCAGCAGTGACTACGGTCACAACCGCTACTTCCCGGTAGGTCTCGTCGCACTGCCACGCTTCGTGCGTGTGCTGCCCATCCCCCGTGACCGGCCATCGGTGTGTTCCCGAGACCGCCGATCGCGAGTCGGCAGCCCCGCGGCTCGTCGGGTGGTGGAGCTCGTCTGCCCTACCTCCCGGCGAGTCGCACACCATGTCCAGGTCTCGGATGACCCGAACGGCGACGACGTCTTGATTCCTGTCGACACCTACAGACGCCCGGCGGCCGGAGCCGCTCGCGAGGACGAGGCGACGCCTTCCGGCTGCGGTTCCTGGTCGTCGACGACACCGCGGAGCTGCGCGAGCTCATGGCTCGGATGGTCGTGCGCGCTGGCCACGTGGCCGAGGAGGCAGCAGACGGCGTCGAGGCAACAGAGGCGCTGGCCGCCCATCGCTACGACGTGATGCTGCTCGACCTCTCGATGCCACGCATGAGTGGTGAAGACGTCGTGCGCTGGCTCCATGCCAACCCCGACCGGGCCGAAGGCATGCGCACTGTCGTGGTGACTGCATGGGGCGGGGTGATTTCCGACCCCACCGCTCAGTCGGCCGACACGGCGACCGGTGGTCGCCGGGGCGGCAGTGATCACGGGCGATGAAGACCACGCCACGGACACGGGTGCGGCAGGGCCGCGCCGCAGTGAGACGGTGAGAAGAACCGTCACGACCTAGGAGAAGCACCCCGCATGCCCGCACTGGACGAGAAGCTGCACGACCTCTACACAGAGGTCCTCCACCGCAACCCCGGGGAGGCGGAGTTCCACCAGGCGGTGCGCGAGGTGCTGGACAGCCTGGGACCGGTGGTGGCCAAGCACCCGGAGTACACCGACGGCGCCGTGATCCGTCGCCTCTGCGAGCCGGAGCGGCAGATCATCTTCCGGGTGCCGTGGGTCGACGACAGCGGCGCGGTGCAGATCAACCGCGGGTTCCGGGTCGAGTTCAACTCCGCACTCGGCCCCTACAAGGGGGGCCTGCGGTTCCACCCGTCGGTCTACCTCGGGATCGTGAAGTTCCTCGGCTTCGAGCAGATCTTCAAGAACGCGCTGACCGGCATGCCGATCGGCGGCGGCAAGGGTGGCTCCGACTTCGACCCCAAGGGCCGCTCCGACGCCGAGATCATGCGCTTCTGCCAGGCCTTCATGACCGAGCTCTACCGCCACATCGGCGAGTACACCGACGTCCCCGCCGGCGACATCGGCGTCGGCGGGCGCGAGATCGGCTACCTCTTCGGCCAGTACAAGCGCATCACCAACCGCTACGAGTCGGGCGTCCTCACCGGCAAGGGCCTCACCTGGGGAGGGTCGCAGGTCCGCACCGAGGCCACCGGCTACGGCACCGTCTTCTTCACCGCGGAGATGCTCAAGGCACGCGGCGACTCCTTCGACGGCAAGCGCGTGGTCGTCTCCGGCTCCGGCAACGTCGCGACCTACGCCATCGAGAAGGTCCACGAGCTCGGTGGGACCGTGATCGCCTGCTCGGACTCGGGCGGCTACGTCGTGGACGAGAAGGGCATCGACCTCGACGTGCTCAAGGAGGTCAAGCAGGAGCGACGGGCGCGGATCAGTGAGTACGCCGAGGAGCGCGGCGCGAGCTACGTCGAGGGCGGCTCGATCTGGGACGTTCCCTGCGACGTCGCACTGCCGTGCGCGACCCAGAACGAGCTCAACGGTCGCGACGCGACGGCCCTCGTCAGGAACCAGTGCCTGATCGTGGCCGAGGGTGCGAACATGCCGTGCACACCCGACGCCGTACGACTGCTCACCGAGGCCGACGTCGCCTTCGCCCCGGGCAAGGCCGCCAACGCCGGCGGCGTGGCGACCAGCGCCCTGGAGATGCAGCAGAACTCCTCACGCGACTCCTGGTCCTTCGCGCATACGGAGGAGCGCCTGGCCGAGATCATGCGCGGCATCCACGACCGGTGCCTGGAGACCGCCGACCAGTACGGCAGCCCGGGTGACTACGTCGCCGGCGCCAACATCGGCGGCTTCATCCAGGTCGCCGACGCGATGCTCGCCCTGGGAGTGATCTGACCCGAGGTGATGGTCACAGCCATCATGAGCGGATGATGCGCCTCTCGATGGCCGTGGCCACGGCGCCGGCGCGGGTGTCGACCCCGAGCTTGGTGTAGACGTGGGAGAGGTGCGACTTCACCGTCGCCTCGGACACGAACAGCTCGCGAGCGATCTCCTTGTTGCCCAGGCCGCGTGACAGCAGCTCGAGCACTTCGACCTCGCGCTCGGTGATCGTCACAGCGCTCGTCGTCCGGCGCACCAAGGTCGCGGCCACCGAGGGCGCCAGCGCCGTCTCGCCGCGGGACGTGGCACGGATTCCGGCGAACAGCTCGTCCGGTGGGGCGTCCTTGAGCAGGTAGCCGCGGGCACCGGCCTCGAGCGCGCGCAGGATGTCGGACTCGGTGTCGTACGTCGTCAGCACCAGCACCTCCGGCGGGTCCGGCAGTGCGCGCAGGACAGCGGTCGCCTCGACGCCGCCCTTCTCGGCCGCTCCCAGGCTCAGGTCCATCAACACGACGTCTGGCCGGTGCTCCTCCACTGCGGCGAGGGCCGACTCGAGGCTCTCGGCCTCCGCGACCACGGTGAGGTCGTCCTGTCCCTCGACGAGTGCGCGCAGGCCGGCGCGTACCACTGGGTGGTCGTCGACGAGCAGAATGCGGATCACCGTGTCGCTCCCCTGTCGACCGGCAGGTGCACCGAGACGGTCGTGCCCTCTGCGGCGGCGCTCTCGACGTACGCGTTCCCGCCGAGCGCTGCGGCCCGCTCCTGGATACCGGTGAGGCCGCGACCACGCAGGCCTGTGGGCCGGGCCCGGGTCGGGTCGAAGCCGCGCCCGTCGTCGCGCACGCCGAGGACCACCTCGTCGGGGTGGTAGGTCAGCGTGAGCGCCACCCTCCGGGCCCCCGCGTGCTCCCGGACATTGGCAAGGGCGCCGCGCGCCGTGCGGACCACGGCGGCGGCGACCTCGGGCGGCACGGCCACCGGGTCGCCGTCGACACGGACCTCGACCGGCACGCCGAGGCCGGACTGCGCCGCCGCCCGCTCCAGCACGGCGGGCAGCGCCCGGGCGTCGGTGGCGAGGTCGGCCGGTGCGAGGTCACGCACCACCCGGCGCACCTCGTCGAGCCCGTCGCGCGCCGTGGAGGCTGCGGTCCTGACCAGGTCGCGCGACCTGGCCGGCTGGATGTCCCAGTCCTGCTCGGCGGCCTGGAGCAGCAGGTTGATGCTGGACAACCCCTGACCCACGGAGTCGTGGATCTCCCGCGAGAGGCGGGTGCGCTCGGCGAGGGCGCCGGTGCGGTGCTGCTGCTCGGCGAGCGCGTCCTGCGCGTCGACCAGCCGGTCCACCAGGTCCAGCCGCGCCCGGGACTCGAGGTCGAGGGCACGGAAGGCGACCACGGTCACCAGGGCGACGCCGACCGGGCCGACGACCTGCACGGGATCGAAGCCGTCAGTGATCCGCTGCCAGGCCGCGGTCAGCAACGCCGTCATGGCGACCACCGTCCCGACCGCCCACCCGAACGGCAGGACGCGGAGCACCGCGAAGGCGACCGGCACCGCACACCAGGCGAACGATGGGGCGACGGCGGTCAGCGCACCCCACAGCACCACCATGACCACCACCCAGGCGGTCGGCCACCAGGCCCGGCCGGACATCAGTCCCCGGGTCCCGTAGGCCACGCCCAGCACTGCTGCCCCGGCCAGGACCGCCGCGCCGCGGGCGCCCAGGCCGTGACGGTCGAGGTAGCGCAGTCCGCAGATGACGGATCCGGAGCCGCCTCGAGCCCGGCGCCCGGGCGGTCGTTCCGCCCGCGTTCGCGCCGACGTCCACGCAGCCGTGGAGGCGCTCCAGTCCGAGCACCCGCTGGGCGAGATCACCATGGCGCGGATCGCCGAGCGGTCGGGCGTCCACCTCGGCACCCTCTACCGCAGGTGGGGCAGCCTGGACGGTGTCCTGCTCGACGTCGTGAGTGAGCGACTGACCGCGCGCTCGCCGGTGCCGGACACGGGCGACTACGCGAACGACCTGCGGGAGTACGCGCGCCAGGCCGCTGAGGACCTCGCGGGCCCGGAGGGGGTGCTGCTCCTGCGTACGCTCGTCTCGGTGCAGCTCGACGACGGGCGCTCTCTACCGCCAGCCCTGTCGCGCCGGTTCGACGATCTCCAGGACATGCTCGACCGCGCGGCGGACCGGGGTGAGACGGTGCCAACGTCCGAGGATGTCTTCGAGCTCGTCATCGCTCCGTTGTGCGCAAGCCTGCTGTTCGGCACCGATCCACCCGACGTGCACCGACTGGTCGAGAGGGTCGACGTGGTCGCGGCGCACGCGGCCGACACTCGAGGCGAGTGAACGGGCGCCCACCACTCCCAAGCCGGACGTCGACGCTCAGCTGTCTGCTCGGACGTCGAAGCGTGCCTGCGCCTGCTCGACCTCGCCGAGATGCTCGTCACTCCACCGGAGGATGGCGTCGATCGGGTCGCGCAGGGTCTTGCCCAGGGGGGTGATGCGGTACTCGATCGCGACCGGCCGGTCGCTGATGACGACGCGCTCGACGATCCCGTTCCGCTCGAGACGACGGAGCGTGGCGGTCAGCGACTTCTGCGTCACGGGGATCAGGCGCCGCAGCTGGTTGAACCTGCGCGGCCTGTCACACAGCTCCTCGAGGACGAGCACCGACCACTTGTCGAGCACCTGGCCGAGCACCTCGCGGTGCGCAGCGGTGATGTCGAGGCGTTGGGTGGTTTCGGACATGAAACCAAGTCTAGTTGAAGTGCCCTTCATGCACCAGATATCAATAAGATACCTACAACGAAGGAGACACTCCATGACCACCCGCCTCATCAGCCCGCACGGCATGCTGCAGCAGGCGCCGTACCACCACGTCGCCGTGGCGACCGGCACCACTCACGTCCACGTCGCCGGGCAGGTCGGCCAGCGGGGCAACGACCCCGTCGCCGCCGACGACCTCGCGGCGCAGGTCGCCCAGGCGCTGCGGAACACGTCCATCGGCCTGGCCGGCGCCGGCGCGTCCTTCTCCGACGTGGTCCGCCTCACCTTCTACGTCACCCAGTGGACATCGGACAAGATCGAGACGTTCATGGCGGGCGTGCAGGCTGTCGCCGAGGACATCGGCCTCCCGATGCCGATGCCCCCCGCATCCCTCATCGGCGTCGAGGTCCTCTTCGAGCCGGACGTGCTCGTCGAGGTCGAGGCAACCGCAGTGCTGCCCTGACCCCAACGGCACACCCACACCACCACAACCCAGAGAGGCAGACCCAGATCATGGGATTCATCACCGTCGGAGACGAGAACAGCACCCCGATCGAGCTCTACTACGAAGACCAGGGCGCAGGGCAGCCCGTCGTCCTCATCCACGGCTACCCCCTGGACGGTCACAGCTGGGAGCGCCAGACGCGCGACCTGCTCGCCGCCGGTCACCGCGTCATCACCTACGACCGACGCGGCTTCGGCCAGTCCTCCAAGGTCGGCACCGGCTACGACTACGACACCTTCGCCGCCGACCTCAACGCCCTGCTGGAGACCCTCGATCTGCGTGACGTCGTGCTCGTCGGCTTCTCGATGGGCACCGGCGAGCTCGCCCGCTACGTCGCGACGTACGGCACCGCGCGGGTCGCCAAGCTCGCCTTCCTGGCGTCTCTCGAGCCCTTCCTGGTGGAGCGCGACGACAACCCCGACGGCGTGCCGCAGAAGGTCTTCGACGACATCGCTGCCGCGGCCAGGAACGACCGCTACGCCTGGTTCACCCAGTTCTACCGCGACTTCTACAACCTCGACGAGACGCTCGGGTCGAGGATCAGCGAGGACGTCGTCCGGGCGAACTGGAACACAGCCACCTCAAGCTCACCCGTCGCGGCGTACGCCGTCGTGTCGAGCTGGATCGAGGACTTTCGCGACGACACGGAAGCGGTTCGAGCCGCCGACCTCCCGACGCTGATCCTCCACGGCACGGCCGACAACATCCTGCCCATCGACGCCACCGCCCGGCGCTTCCGTGACCTCGTCCCGCACGCGGAGTACGTCGAGATCGAGGGCGCCCCCCACGGACTGCTCTGGACGCATGCCGATGAGCTCAACGAGACGCTCCTGCGATTCGTCGCGAGCTGAACGTCGCGCCGACCGAGGTGCTGCCGACCCGCAGGCCGGCCAAGGCCTTCGCCCTACGAGCGCGTCACACTCATGTCGTCGCGTGCCAGGAATGCGCCGGAGGCTGTTCGGTCGGCAACGACGGCCGAGGCGGCAAGCCCGAGCGTGTCGCGCTCGTAGGCGATCCGGGCCTGGGCTCCCGGGAGCGCGCGCTCGAGGGCGAGCCCGTTGACGACCGTGAGCAGGAACCGAGCCTGCTGCTCGATCTCGCCCGGCGCCAGCGCCTCCTCCTCGCCGAGGGTGGTGAGCCAGCGAACGACTCGCTGCACTCCAAGGCGTTCGAGAGAGTGGAACGTGTGTTCCGACTCAGGGTCCGGAGGTGACGCGACGTAGGCACGGTGGAGCGAGGTCACGTAGTCGCGGGCCTGTTCCCCGGCTCCGACCTCCGCGAGCAGGGACTGGAGACACCCCACCAGCCGGTCGGACGGGCTCGACGAGGCATCGTTCATCGGGTCGTCGGGAATGTCGAGCGAGAGCAACCCGGCGACCACCGTGTCGATGAGCTCGCGCTGGGTCGGGAAGAAATGCCTCAGGGAGCCGACGCTCACCCCGGCGCGCGCGGCCACCGCTCGGACGCTGAGCCGCGCCGTCGGGTTCTCCGCGAGCATCGTCGCCGCGGCAATCAGGATCTTGTCCCTGGTGGTCGGTGCTTGTTCAGCCACTCGTCAGCACACCCCCTCCGACCGGTCTATCACGCTGTGCTAGCGTCACATTACCGCTAGTACGGCGTACTAATCCAGTGCCACGATCATGAGGAGTACACGATGACGACCACCGAGCAGCCATGGCTCCTGCGGGAGGACATGCCCTCGCCGATGCGGGGAGTCCCGGCCGGGGTGGAGTACCACCGGGTCCTCGCCGGCGAGAAGCGCCGGATCCCTCGAGGCCTGCTCACGATCGTGCTGCTGCTGGTGGGCTTCGTCGCCTTCTCGGTCGTCTTCATCGAGGCGGCGAAGGTGATCGACCGGGAGGTCCTGGGGCGCGACGAGTCGTTCACGCCGCTGCGGCACGTCGCCGGGTCGCTGTCGCTCGCCCTGCTCATCCCCTACTCGATGCTGCTGCAGCGCGTCCTGTACGGCATATCGCCCGGGTCGCTGCACTCGGTCACCGGACGTTTCCGCTTCGACGTCCTCGGCAGGACGTTGCTCGTCCTCGGACCCCTCGTCCTGGTCGCGGTGGGGATCAGCGCCACCCAGGGCGGTACGACGACGACGTGGACGCAGGCGGACCTCATCGTCATGTTCCTCAGCGGGCTTCTCGTCAGCCCGCTCGCCGCGGCGGGCGAGGAGTACGGGTTCCGGGGACTGATGTTCCGGGTCGTGGGTGGATGGGCACGCAGTGCTCGCGCCGGGCTCGTGGCGGGCGTCGTCGTGACCACGGTGCTGTTCTCCCTCATGCACGGGACGCTCGACCCCTACCTGCTGACCTCCTACCTGGTCCTGTTCAGCTCGATGGCGATCGTGACCTGGCGCACCGGTGGCCTCGAGGTCGCCGTCGTGCTGCACGGCGTCTACAACCTGGCGCTCCTGCTCGCCACGACCCTGCACCTCGACATCGGCGGCGAGCTCGACAACCGCGCGACAGCAGTCGGGTCGCCCGTGAGCCTGGTGCCCAGCGGCGCGATCATCCTCGCCACCGCGGTCGTCTGGCTCATGACGCGCACGGCCGGGCCCGCACGGACGCTCCCCCGCGGTGATGAGCAGTGAGCCCGAGCTGGAACGACCGACGCCTGGCCAGGCGCGCGCGACCGGTCGACGGACGACCGCTCACCCCCTTCCGATGGTGGCAGCTGCTCCGCCGCTCGGTGCTCTCGATCTCGCTCGACAACGGGGGACGGCCCGTCGTGCACACCGTCGAGGTGAGACACAGTGGCGACAGCAACGGCGTGGTGCGGGCGAGGTTGTACCTCGACGGCGTCCTGACGCTCGAGTCCAGGCTCCCTGCCAGGTTCCCCGTCGACGGCGGTCACATCGAGGTCCGCAAGAGTCAAGGCGGCATGCGACGGTGCCACTTCGTCGCCCACGACGGGACAACACGTGCGCTCGTCCCCGACCCGAGGTCGGCCGAGGGGCGGCGCATGCGGTTCGCCCGCCACCACCCCGTCGCAAGCGCCCTCGTCGGAACGATCTCGATCGCGCTGCTGCTCATCGGCATCGGACTCGGCGCACTCCAGGCGGCCGGGCCCATCTCGGAGATCCCCCCGATCGCGGCGACACTCGGCACCTTCCACTCGCCCGTACGACTGCCCGTCTGGCTGAACGTGTGCCTCGGACTCGGCGCGTCGGCCGCGGCGATCGAACGCGCCCTGCGGTTGCAGTACCACTGGCTGCTCGACGGTGGCGCCGGCACGTGAGCTCACCAGACGCACTGCGGCGCAGCTGAATCTGTACCCCGGTGCCGCTGCCGTCGATGGCATCCCCCGTCTCATCGCTACGGATCCGCATCGGATCTCGGGCCGGTGCAGCAGGCACTGACGTACCGTCGCTTCGTCGATACGCCGCACGCGGCAGCGAACGGGATCGAGAGTCCGCGGGCCTGCTCTGGGCATCAGGTCCGCCTCAGTCCACCACCCTTCGAGGTTGATGAGGACGCTTGGACCAGACGCATTGAATGCGGGGCACTGCCTTTGGACCGGCGCCTTGTCATGGCCGACGTGTCGGGTCAGTGCAACACCCTGGCCATGAACGCGTCCAGGTTCGCCACCAGGCGCTCGATCTTCTGCTCGGTGGTGAGCCGTTCCTCCATGATCACGGTGCCGTTGCTCCGGATGTTGCGGACGAAGAGAGAGCAGTCGAGGGCGGCGCAGACATAGGTCCCAACGGAGTCGCCTCGCTGACCTGCCCT
Source organism: Nocardioides furvisabuli (assembly GCA_964021995.1). Classification (GTDB taxonomy): domain Bacteria; phylum Actinomycetota; class Actinomycetes; order Propionibacteriales; family Nocardioidaceae; genus Nocardioides; species Nocardioides furvisabuli_A. Next base: position 167,327 of record CAXHZJ010000004.1, read on the forward strand.
CCCCGCCCGTGGCGACACCATAAGGCCCACCGATCCGACGGTCATGCACAGGTCGCACATCGCCTTGCGCGTCCTCCCGACGCCGCCGTCCGTCGTGCGCAGCGCGATCGCGCGGACCCGGTCACCGCGATCGGTCACGAGGTAACTCCGCCCCGGGGCCTTCGGATCCTGCCAACCCAGGTAGTCCAGGTCCCTCCAAGGCCGGTCTTCCAGGTCTGCCGGAAGGTTGACCCGCCCCGCCGCGCCCTTGCTGAGGTTCACGAACGCTGCGCGGATTTGGTTCTCAGTCAACGGGTTCACGTCACAGAATGTTAGATTTCCTACTGACTTTAGGCAAAGGCCTAAGGCTGTAAGACCGGCGACTAGGATTTCCTGTACGCCGTCCGAGCGGGACGTTGACCCCCCAGAGGCAGTTGGTGCCTGCCCAAGCCGTACAGAATCGCATCGATAGCCGGCGTGAAGCTGCCGACGTGGACCGATGACGGAGGACGCCCTCGGGATTAGCGCGGGACTGGCGGGTCGGCGAGGGATTCTCGGGAGTCGTCGGCCGCGGGGCCGGGCGCTTGGACGACCTCTGCCCACACTCCGTCGAGCGAAAGCCCCAGGGCTGCGGCAACGGATGCGACGGTGGCGAACGACGGGGTGGCGATGCGGCCCGACTCGATCTTTCGCAGAGTCTCGGGTGACACCCGGGCGGCGAACGCGACGTCCACCATCGACCTCCCCCCTCGCGCTCGACGCAGCAGCGAGCCGAGACGTCGCCCTCTTTCGAGCTCCGCGGGCGTCAACGGCAACCGAACCATGGTCGAACGATAGTACCGGTATAGTATTCCCGGTATTGTATTCACGAGAAGCAGCGACCCGAGGACCAGTGACCATGATCGAGATCCTGACGTCGGCAAGGGTGGCCGAGGCCGCCGGCACCGGCGCCCTGGTGGCGGACATCCTGCAGACCCTGAAGCAGCGCTGCGAGCCAGGCGCGAATCTGCTCGACATCGACCGCTGGGCCCAGCAGATGATCCGCGAAGCCGGAGCACGCTCCTGCTACGTGGACTACGTACCGTCCGGCTTCGGACGCGGACCGTTCGGCCACTACATCTGCACCGGCGTCAACGACGCCGTGCTGCACGCCCGCCCCCGTGACCAACGGCTCGCAGACGGCGACTTGCTCTCGCTCGATCTCGCGGTCGTCCGCAACGGCGTGGCAGCCGACGCCGCTATCAGCTTCGTCGTCGGCGACGCCGTCGACGAGGAGAGCACGGCGCTGATCGCTGCCACCGAGCGCGCCCTGGCCGCCGGGATCGCCGCTGCGCGACCCGGCGCCCGCATCGGCGACCTCTCCCACGCCATCGGCTCCGTGCTCACCGGGGCCGGCTACGCCGTGAACAACGAGTTCGGTGGACACGGCATCGGGTCGACGATGCACCAGGACCCCCACATCGCCAACACCGGCCGGCCTGGGCGCGGCTACAAGCTGCGCCCCGGGCTGATGCTCGCCCTCGAGCCCTGGGTGATGGCCGACACCGACGAGCTGGTCACCGACGCAGACGGATGGACCCTGCGCAGCGCGACCGGCTGCCGTACCGCACACACCGAACACACGATCGTCATCACCGAGGAAGGCGCACAGGTCCTTACGACCCCTTCGACCGCCGGAGTCCTTACCCGCTGACCGACGGTTGCCTCGGTCCGACTCAGTCCTTGCTGGAGGTGGCGGCGTTCCCCGGGGCGGCGTCAGCGTGTCGGACGACCCAGTCGATGACCGTGTCGATCACCTCGGGGTCGACAGGCCGGCGCGCCTCTTTGCGGTAGAGCTGGAGCGACGGCGCTCCTTGTTGCCGGCGCAGTGTGTGGGACAGGTCCGGCACGCGGCGCACGGTGACCTCGGCGGGCACCGTGCGCCGTACGACGTCGAGGTCGGCGCTGCTGATCTGGAGATCCTTCTCGCCGGTGATCGCCAGGACCGGCACGTCGATGCGGCGCAGGTCCTCGACCGGGTCGTGTGCCATGTACTCGCGCAACCAGCGCGCGTTGATCCGCGCCCCGTCGACGCGCGCGACGTCGGTGGTGGTGGCCTTGACCTTGCGGTGGTTTCGCCTGACCTTCTCGACGAGGTCCGTCCGGAGCAGCCTCAGGACCACGCGCGGAACCGTCGGGAGGGTCTCGCGGAGCTGCTCCGCCTGCCAAAGGAGCACCTCCTCGCCCGGACGTGCCGCCCCAGCGAGGAGCACGACGCCCGTGAGCTCGGTGTCACCCGCGGCGATCGCGCCGGCGATCAGCGCACCCTCGCTGTGGCCAAGGACGAAGATTCGGGAGGGGTCGATCCCCGGTTGGGAGCCGAGGACCTCGCGTGCAGCGCGTGCGTCGCCCACGAGGTCGAACAGGCCGGCGGCGCGCCAGTCCCCGGGACTGGCGCCCACCCCCCGCTTGTCGTAGCGCAGGCTGGCGATGCCGTGGTCGGCCAGCGCGTGCGCGAGCTGGCGGGACACGTCGAGCCGGAGCCGCGGATGGCTGCCGTCTCGGTCCATCGGCCCGGAGCCCGTCAGCAGCAGCACCGCCGGACACTGTTGGGCCTCGAAGGGCTGGCACACCGTGCCAGACAAGGTGACTCCCGCGGCATCGATGCGCACCTCGTGCTCGCGCCTGGTCTGCCGATGGGACTGGCCGGTCGTCATCCGCGCGCCGCCAGCTCATTGGCGACCGCCCGCGCATCGTCGTGGCCGATCAGCAGCTGGTCCCACGAGGTGCCGCGCAGCTGGATCCGCACCGCAGGCTGGCCGCGCCGCACCGACACGACGGTGCGCCTGGTGCGGCCGTCCGCGCGGTGGCGCCAGGTGCCGATCTTGCGCAGCCCGGGCACGCCCAGGCCCGGCGCGCGGAGGCCGCGGGCGGCCCCGATGCCGTCCGGTTCCACCGACACGGAGGCGACCGAGTCCGCTGGGACGCTGACGTCCCGCAGCAGCCCGGCGATCTTCTCGTACGTGCTGAAGGTGATGGACAACTTCGTTGGGGTCAGATTGATCGTCGCCATACCCTAAAGTGTTCTTGCGATTAGGAACATTGTCAATATTGAGAATGGTAGGTGCATCATGGCGCTCTCGGACCTCCTGCTGCATCCCGTCCGGCTGCGGATCGTCCAGGCGTTCCTCGGGCGTGGCGAGCTCACGACCTCAGAGGTGCGCGAGCACCTGGCGGACGTCCCGGCCGCGACCCTCTACCGCCAGGTGACCGTCCTTTTGGAAGCCGGGATCCTCGAGGTGGTCGACGAGCGCAAGGTGCGGGGAGCAGTCGAGCGCACTCTGGTGCTGCGCACCGCGAGCGCGAACCTTGGTCCCGACGAGGCAGCAGCAATGACCGGGGAGCAGCACCGGCGCGCGTTCGTCACCTTCGTCGCCGGCCTGATCGGGGACTTCGACCGCTACCTCGCCAGCGGGAACGAGGACCTCGCGCGCGACCGGGTCGGCTACCGGCAGTACGCCGCCCACCTGAGCGACGAGGAGATGGACGAGCTCATGGCCGACCTGCGCGAGGTGATCCTGCCGCGGCTCGAGCTCGAGCCGGCGCCCGGGCGGACGCGCCGACTCATCAGTCACGTCCTGATGCAGGGGACGGACGGCACACGCTCGGCGGGATTGCCAGAGGAGCCCTGAGCAAGATCGCCGAACGCTCGAAGCCGGTCATGGTGGCGGTGGGACGCGCCTGAAGACGCGAGATGGGCCGAGATCGTTTGCATCCTTGGCCATCTGATCGGCCGCGAGGCGCAGATGCTCAGCGACAACGCGGGCAAGCCGCGACAAGGTCCCAGTCCGAATCACAGAATCCTCCCCATTGTCGCGACGCCCTTTGCCACTAGGTGGGTCGGACCTACGACATTAGACGCACCATGCCTAGTTGACTAGGCCATTGTTCGTCCCAATTGACTGGAGGCCCGCTGCCGGCGTCCTAGCGTTCTCAACCGATGGCGCTAGGTGACCAAGGTTTCTTCCGTTCCGCGCCCTCAGAGGCCCGCGATTGCGGCGAGGGGATCCTCCATCGCATCCGCCACGGTTCGCATGAATCCGGCAGCCGTACCTCCGTCGCACACGCGGTGATCGAAGACGAAGGACATCTGCGTCATCCGTCTCGGCACGACGGCTCCACCCACCACCCACGGCTTCTCGATCATGCGGCCGAAGCCGAGGATGGCCACTTGCGGATGGTTGATGATCGCGGCGCTGCCGTCGACCCGGAAGCTCCCGTAGTTGTTGAGCGTGAATGTGCCCGAAGCAAGCTCTTCGGGCGTGCTTCGCCCTTCGCGAGCCTTGGCAGTGACGGCGCGGATCTCACGGTCGATCTCACGCGTGGTGAGCCGTTCGGCGCCCATCACGGCAGGCACGACGAGGCCGCGTTCGCTCTGCACAGCCAGACCGAGGTTGACCTGTTCGAGCTGCACGATCTCCTGGCGGTCCACGTCGATCCGCGCGTTGAGCACCGGATACTCGCGCAGGGCGGCCACGGTGAAGCGGGCGATGTACGCCAGAAGTCCAGGCCCCGGGTCCGCCGAGGTGCGGCTGCTCTCCCGCAGCTCCCACAAGGCGGTCGCGTCGACATCGACCCACACCGTGGCCTCGGGGATCTCACTGCGGCTGCGGCTGAGCGCGTGGGACACGGCCTTGCGGAAGCCGGACAGCGGGATCCTGGTCTCTCCGGCGTCACGCATGGGAGCTGGCGGGGGGGCCGACGCAGTCGGCGCCGACTCAAGCCGCGACTCGGCCCGGGACTCGATGGCCGCCTCGACGTCAGCACGCCGGACGAGGCCCCCGGGTCCGCTGCCCGACAAGGCGTGGACATCGACCCCGTGGTCGCGGGCGAGCGCCCGTACCAGCGGTGAGATGACCTGCGTCACCGCACGACGGGCACCGTCGACCCCGGGTTCCGATGGCGACGCAGCCCTTGGTCGCCGGCGGCGGCCGGTCGAGGACGCTGCGGTGGTGCCGTAGCCGATCAGGACGTTGCCCGAGCCTGCCGGCTCCTCCTCGCGGTAGGAGTCGGCTTCGCGCTGCGCGGCCTCCGGGGCCTCGACCGCGGCGACGGCAGCGGCGCCGACCGTCGCCACGGAGACCAGCGGCTCGCCGACAGGCAGCGTCTCGCCTTCACTGGCGTGGAGCGTTGCCACGACGCCGGCGAAGGGTGATGGCACCTCGACGATGGACTTGGCCGTCTCGATCTCGACCATGGCCTGGTCCACCGCGATCTCGTCGCCTTCGGCGACCATCCATCGCACCACCGTGCCCTCGGTGAGGCCCTCGCCGAGGTCGGGCAGCAGGAACGTCTGCGTGTCCTCGGTCGTGGTCACCGCCATCAGTCCTCCCATTGCAGGGCGTCGACGGCGTCGAGGATCCGGTCGACGCCGGGAAGCTGGAAGTGCTCGAGCTTCGGTGGCGGGAACGGGATGTCGAAGCCGGTGACTCGGGTCACCGGGGCCGCAAGATGGTGGAAGCAGCGCTCGGACACCCTCGCTGCGATCTCCGAAGCCACGCTGGCGAAGCCGGCCGCCTCCGCGATGACGACTGCTCGTCCCGTGGAACGGACCGCAAGGGTCACCGTCTCGTCGTCGAACGGCACGATGGAGCGGAGGTCGACCACCTGCAGGCTCCGTCCGTCCTGAGCTGCCGCCTCGGCTGCCTCGAGGGCGGGAGCGACCGTCGGGCCGTAGGCGATCAGCGTCGCGTCGGTGCCGTCTCGCACGACACGAGCGGTGCCGATGCCCGGTGCCGGGGCGTCGAGGTCGACCTCCTGCTTGGACCAGTACAGCTTCTTGGGCTCCATGAAGACCACGGGATCGTCGGACGCGATCGCCTCGCGCATCAGCCAGTAGGCGTCGTGCGCGTCGGCCGGCGTGACCACGTGCAGACCTGGCGTGTGGGCGTAGTAGGCCTCGGAGGAGTCGCAGTGGTGCTCGACGCCGCCGATGCCACCCCCGTACGGGACGCGGATGACCATCGGCACGGCGAGTGCGCCTCGCGTGCGGTTGCGCAGCTTGGCGACATGGCTGGTGATCTGCTCGAACGCGGGGTAGGCGAAGGCGTCGAACTGCATCTCCACGACGGGACGCATGCCGTTCATCGCGAGCCCGATCGCCATGCCGACGATCCCGGACTCCGCGAGGGGGGTGTCGAAGCACCGCTGGTCGCCGAAGTCCGCGGTGAGCCCGTCGGTGATGCGGAAGACGCCCCCGAGGGGCCCGACGTCCTCGCCGAAGACGAGAACGCGATCGTCCGCGGTCATCGCGTCGCGCAAGGCACGGTTCAGCGCCTGTGCCATCGTGAGCTTCTGCACGCCTGCGGCGGACATGACGTCGCTGCTCATCTGTCCTCCTCGCGGGCCAGCTCGTCGGCGACCACGGCCGCCTGCTCCGCCAGCTGCGGCGTCCGCTGTGCGTAGACGTGGTCGAACAGGTCATCGGGTCGCGGCGGGACGTCACTGTTGAGTCCGTCACGCACCCGTGCGGCCACCTCGTCCGCGGTCTCCTTCAGCTCCTCGGCCAGCTCATCGTCGAGAAGGCCCCGCGCTCGTAGGAATGCCTCCATCCTGCGGAGCGGGTCGCGCTCCACCCAGGCTTCGACCTCGGCGTCCTGCCGGTATCGCGTGGCGTCGTCGGCGTTCGTGTGAGCCTGCATGCGATATGTGTGCCCCTCCACCAGCTGCGGCCCGCCGCCGGCGCGGGCACGCTCGACCGCCGTGCCCAGCACGCTCATGAGCGCGATGAGGTCGTTGCCGTCCACACGCTCGCCGGGTACGCCGTAGCCGACCCCCTTGTGCGCCAGGGACGGCGCCGCGGACTGGCGCGCCAGCGGGACCGAGATGGCGTACTCGTTGTTCTGCACGAAGAAAACCACCGGTGCGCGGAAGACCGCGGCGAAGTTGAGCGCCTCGTGGAAGTCACCCTCGCTGGTGGCGCCATCGCCACACAGCGCCATGACGACGGTGGGTTCCCCCCTCAGCGTCGCCGCGTGTGCCACACCCACGGCGTGCAGGAGCTGCGTCGCTAGCGGGGTCGCCTGCGGCGCGACCTTGCGCTCGCGGGGGTCGTAGCCCGAATGCCAGTCACCCTTCAGCAGCACCAGGACCTCGACCGGGTCGACGCCTCGCGCGACGACAGCCGCGCAGTCCCGGTAGGTCGGGAACAGCCAGTCACCATCGCCGAGCACCAGAGCTGCGGCGACCTGGCACGCCTCCTGCCCAAACGAGGAGGGATATACGGCCAGTCGACCCTGCCGGACCAGCGCATGCGCCTGCTCGTTGAAGCGACGCGCCGACACGAGTGCGGCGTACGCCTCCAACAGGACGGTGTCGCCCAACGGTGGCAGGTCCCGCCCCGCCGCCGGCGTCCCGTCTGCCTCGAGGTGGCGGACCGGCTCGCGGGACGGCAGCAGCACTTCGAAGTCCACAGTCATGGCGAAAGCATGCGGAGGCCGTCATCCGTAGTCCACTCGTGCCACAATATTGAGACACTGGCTCGGGATGCGCCGTCCATTGGTGCCAGAAGTCCAATCGTGCGCGCAAGGGGAACGAGGGTTCGAGACAAGTGGCAGGGCACCCGGACGCGACCGATCGCCGCATCCTCGATCTGCTGGCTGAGGACGGCCGAGCTTCCGTGCGGTCCATCGCCGAACGTCTGCACATCTCGCGGGCGAACGCCTACGCGCGCTTCGAGCGCCTCCGGTCGTCAGGAGTGATCCGGGGCTTCGCCGCAGAGGTCGATCCCGTGGCCGCTGGACTCGGCACCTCGGCGTACTTGACCCTGAACCTCCGCCAGGCTGATTGGCGCTCGGTACGGGAGCAGCTGCAGGCATTGCCCGGCGTGGCGCACATCGCTCTGGTCGGCGGGGAGTTCGACGTGCTCATGCTGGTGCGGGCACCCGACAACTCTGCGCTACGCCGACTCGTGCTGGATCGCATCCACGCCATCGAAGGCGTGGTCAACACACGCACCCTCTTGGTGTTCGAGGAGCCGGACGTCCCAGGTCTGCAGTTCTCCACCACAGACTGATGTGGCCACGAGACGCCAACGCTGAGACGCCACACGCACCGGGAGCGTGGGTGCGCGGTCCCTGGGCAACGAGCTGCCTGGTTGTCACTGCCGGTCGGCTGGAGGCTGGTGGTCATCACTGCCACCGCTGAGGTCCCCGCCTCGGCACGACGTACAGGACCCATCGTGACCTCGAATGACACCACCAGCCCCGCCGTGCTCGACCAGCTCCAGCGCCGATCCACCGATCCGAGGCGGCGCATCCTGTTCACCGACGCGACCGTCGTCACCATGGACCCGGACCACGGGGTCCTGCACGGAGCGGATCTGCTCGTCGAGGGCGACACCATCGCGGCGATCGGCCCCGGTCTGAGCCGGGACGGTGCCGTGGTCGTCGACGCGGCGGACACCATCCTCGCGCCCGGCTTCGTCGACACGCATCGGCACGCCTGGGAGACGCAGCTACGCCGGATCATGCCGGACGTCGACGACCTCGGCGCGTACGTGATGTCCACCCTCGCCGGCTACGCGACCGTCTACCGGCCCCATGACATGTACGTGGGCACCAGGCTGGCCGCCCTGACCGCGATCGACAGCGGCATCACGTGCATGCTCGACTTCTCCCACAACTCCCGGACTCCCGAGCACTCAGACGCCGCGATTGAGGCTCTCGTCGACACCGGCATCCGCGGGGTGCACGCGTCCATGGGCCCACACTTCGGCGAGTGGGACAAGCAGTGGCCCGGCGACCTGGCACGACTCCAGCAGGAGTACTTCGCATCCACCGACCAGCTGTTGACCCTGCGCCTGGCGGCCCTGGCCACGGACGAGATCGCGGGCCCCGCCCTCGCATACGGCACCGAGCTTGCGCGTGCGGCCCGCGACCTGGGTGTGGGTGCCAGTGTGGATGCCGTCTTCGGGGCGTCCTCGTCCAAGGCGATTCTCGGCTTGGCGAAGGACGGCCTTCTCGGCCCGGACCTCACCCTGATCCACGCCACCGGCCTGACCCCCGAAGCATGGAAGGCCATCGGTGCGAGCGGCACGACCATCGCTCTCGCCCCGACCTCGGAGGCACAGATCGGTCTCGAGACCGCGATCCCCGCCATCGACGAGGCCCTGGCTGTGGGGGTCCGCCCGGGCCTGAGCATCGACGTCGAGGTGGCGCTGGCCAGCGACATGTTCACCCAGATGCGGGCCCTGCACGCCATCCAGCGGATGCGCGCGGTCAACGCCGCCTACGGCACCGACCGGGAGCCCGTGCGGATCACCTCGCGTGACGTCCTGGACTTCGCCACCCTCCAAGGGGCCCGCACGAACGGCCTGGCAGACGTCACCGGCTCGCTCGCCCCGGGAAAGAAGGCCGACCTCCTGGTCATCCGCGCCGAGGATCTCAACACCATGCCGATGAACGACCCGATCGGCACCATCGTGCTCGGATCCGATGCTCGCAACATCAGCGCGGTTCTCATCAACGGCGAGCCTCGCAAGTGGAACGGCCACGTCCTGGGCGTCGACCTGCCCGCCCTGCGCGACGAGGTCCACGCCTCCCGAGAGTACGTGCTCAACATCCCTGCCGCCTGAGAGCGCTACGACCCGGGGACGGCCTCCTGATTGCGCGTGACGTGGAGGCTCCCCAGCAGAGCGAGGGCTTCTGCGCTGGGACTTCCCGGCTCAGCGTGGTAGATCACCAGCTGCTGGCCCGACGCTCCTCGGACGTCGAAGGTCTGGAAGGTCAGGTCCAAGGGCCCGACGTCGGGATGGAGGAGCTCCTTGCTGTCGCGGGTCTTCCCCTGGACGGCGTGGGAGGACCACAAGCCGGCGAACTCCTCACTCTCCTCGACCAAGGAACCGACCACGTCGAGCAGGCGCCGGTAGTGCGGGTCCACGCCTGTGGCGTGCCGCAGCTCAGCAACCACCGCCTCCGCCGCCCGCCCCCAGTGGGTGAAGAAGGTCCGAGCGGCCGGGTCCAGGAAAGCCATGCGGGCCAGGTTGTCCATCGCCGCGAAGGGCGCGAAGAGCGCGACGGCCATGGCGTTGGCGGCCAAGACATCCGTGGCCGGGTTCAGGACGAACGCCGCGGCGTTCGGATATCCGTCGAGCAGCTGACGCAGCGAAGGATTGACCGACTCCCGAGGCACCGCACGCTCCCCCGCCGGCACCGTTCCCGCCAGCCGGAACAAGTGGTCACGCGCATCGTCATCAAGCAGCAGCGCCCCGCTGATCGCCTCGAGGATCTGCGGGGAAGGGCTGCGCTCACGACCCTGCTCGAGACGGGCGTAGTAGTCGCTGTTCATCCCGGCCAACACAGCGACCTCCTCCCGCCGCAGCCCCGCCACCCGGCGGGCGCCGTACGAAGCGAGCCCGACATCATCGGGTCGCAACCGGGCGCGATGCGCCCTCAGGAAGTCACCCAGGTCCTTGCTGCCGCTCACGTGCGCAGGCTAGCCCGCGCCGCGGCCGTGTGCCTGGGTGCGCCGCACCCAGGCACCAACCGTCCTGGCCCCCTCCGCCGGGAACTCCCAGGCTGGCGTACAGCACAGCCGAGCGAGAAGGAGCACCGCATGACGAAGGAAGTGGACGCACCGCAGGAACTCGGGATCGGACACGGGGTCGAGGCCGTGGACGTGGTCGGGATGTGGGTGACCGCGGACGGATACATCCGCCAGGAGCTGCGCCCTGACGGCCGCTACGACGAAGCCCGCGGCACGAGGCGTAGCGCCTACACCGGCCGCTACACCGTCACCGGTGCCCACCTCGACTACGTCGACGACACCGGATTCACCGCCACCGGCGACATCCGCGACGGCGTCCTCTTCCACGAGCACCTCGTCCTCTACAGGGAGAAGCACCGTGACCAACCTGCGGGCTGACGACACGGCATTCGCGAACCGTATAGCCGGGCGCGCCGGCTCGTGTTCCTCGCGGCAGGTCACCACCACTCCAGACGTCAGCTGGGTTGGAGGGTGGCCCTCACCGGGATGTCGATGTCCACGACCTCCGACTCGATGGTCAGCGTCACCTTGCGCGCGTGTGCGCTGCCGGTCTGCGGGTCGTAGGCGGTGAACACGTAGCGGCCGGTCGGCGGCAGCTGGAAGGAGTAGTGACCCGCGTCGTCGCAGTGGGTCGATCCGACCTGCTTGCCGAGCGCCTCGCTGAGCGCGACCAGCGCTCCGGCTGCGGGACCCCCGCCGCTGGTGACGACGCCAGAGACGGTGAGCTCGTGGGTGAGCGTGAGGTGCTGCTCGACCTCGCCCTCGGCGTAGTCGAAGACGGTGGCGGCCGGCGCCCACCCGACGGCGTTGGCGATCACCACATAGGTCCCGGGGCCGGGCAGCACCACGGAGTAGCGGCCCGCGTTGTCGGCGCGGCTCCAGTCGAGCTGCTCGCCGTGGACGTCGAGCACCGACACCAAGATCGTGCCGCGGGCGCTGTCGTCGGGGCGGGCCAGACTGATCTGACCGCGGACCACGGCCTCCTGCTTGTGCCGACCCTGGACCCGGGCCAGCTCCCGCTCGTGGTGCGTACGGCGGTCCGTCGGGACGAGGGCGGCCAGCGCGACGCAGATCGCCGCGGCCACCGCGCCAAGCACCAGCACGATCCGGAAGGCCTCCTCGGTGGCGAAGAGCACGCCGCCGACCTCGACCGTGTAGGTAACCATGATCGCCGCGACCAAGGTGCTCGCGAGCGAGGTGCCGATCGACCGGACCAGGGAGTTGAGGCCGTTGGCCGAGGCGGTCTCGGTGATCGGCACCGAGGACATAATCAGGGTCGGCATCGCGGCGAAGGCCAGGGCCGTGCCGATCCCGACCAGCGTCGAGCCGACCACGATCGCGGCCACCGAGTCGGACCAGAAGACGCGGCCGACGTAGGTCAGGGCCATCAGACCGGCCCCGGCGAGCAGCACCGCGCGGCCTCCGAAGCGGGCCAGCGACCACCCGGAGACGGGTGACATCGCCACCATCGCGAGCCCGGACGGCACCATGGCCAGTCCGGCGGCCGTCACGCCGAGACCGAATCCGGCCCCCGTGGCGGTCGGCTGTTGGAGCACCTGAACGGTCACCAGCATGTTCACGAACATCGCCATGCCGGCAAAGATCGAAGCGAGATTGGTCATCAGCACCGGCCGCTGCGCACTGGTGCGCAGATCCACCATCGGCTGGTTGACGCGTAGCTCCAGCGGCACCCAGACCGCGATCAGCAGCAGCGAGGCCACCAGCAGGCCGACGACCAGCGGCTCCCCCCACCCCCAGACGCTGCCCTTCGAGATCGGCAGGAGAAGGCAGACCAGCGCTGCGGACAGCACCACCGCTCCTGTCACGTCGAACCGGCCGGGCGTACGCACCGGTGACTCCTCGACCACGATCAGCAGGGCGACGACCAGTACGGCGCCCGCCACGGCGCCGAACCAGAAGATCGAGTGCCAGCCGAGCCAGTCGCTCAGCACGCCCGCGAGCGGCAGCCCGAGCGCGGACCCGATGCCCATCGTCGCGCTCATCAGCGCCACCGCGGTGCCGATGCGCTCGGGCGGGAGCTTGTCGCGCAGGATGCTGATGCCGACGGCGATCAGCGCCGCGCCAAAGCCCTGCAAGGCCCTCCCGACGATCATCGTCACGAACGAGACCTCGAGGGCGCAGATCACCGAGCCCAGGATCATCGCCCCGAGCGAGACCAGCAACATCCGCCGCTTGCCGTACATGTCGGCCATCCGGGAGATGATCGGCGTGCCCACCGCAGCCGTCAGCAGAGTGGCGGTGACCAGCCAGGATGAGTCTGAGGCCGAGATGCCCAGCAGCTGCGGGAACTCGGGCAGGAGCGGGATCACCAAGGTGAACTGCAGAGCCGAGACCATGCCGCACAGGGACAGCACGAGGATGGTCGCCCACGCCGGGGCGGTGCGTTGCATCATGCTCCTTGACTCGTCGGGCCGACTCGCACAGTCTCCCCCACCAGGCACAGGACGCCAGTCCGACCGACACCTGAGGTGGACGACGCCATCCGAGCAGGTTCACGCAGAGGATTCTCGGGAAGCGGTTCGCGGAACGGCGTGCTCAGGGCCGAGCCGCCGTCGGCCGCGAGGTCCGGGCACCGACGACAGCCGAGCAGCTTTCACATGCGACTTCGCCGCGAGCGCGGGCCAACGCGAAAGGCATGTCCCAGAACTTCCGCCATGATGTCGCGCTGAGACCGCAGGCCGTCGTGAGCGTGCCCATTCGCTTGGCGTGCACGATGCCGACCGGTTCCATGAACACCTGACCTGCCGCCCCCGTCCAGCGCCCGCCGGGCGACGTCGTGAACCAGCACTCCGGCTGGACGTGCCCGTTGCCCGCAGCGCTCCCGGGATGGCGTTGATGGGAGACGGTGTCCGCCAGTTCTCGCTGCACCTCGTTGCTCCCTTCGTCGGAGTGAGGTGCGGGACGCCCTCGTCTCCTCCGGCCGGTCAATTTTTGCACTATACCTATATGGCACGTGTGACATATCTTTCTGGACGAGTGCAGCACACTGGTCCGTTCACCAGGTCCGGACCACGACGGAGGGAATGCGCATGCACAGAATCCATCGGGGATTGGTGGCGATCGGCGCCGCTATCGTTTTGTCGCTGGGCCTGATGAGCCCGCCAGCAGCGACTGGGAGCCCGGCCGCCCACTCACGGGACCACGGGCTCGGCGAGAACCACGACCTTGTCGAGAACATGGCACGGGAGGCGTTTGAGCGTGCGGTCACACCCACCGAGTGCGCCCCCACGCCGGTCGACGCCTACGTCGGCGGACTCGCCGCGGCGATGACCGCGGAGCAGTTCGCGTTCGTCCTCGCACACCCGGACATGCTGTCCGTGCCGCTCTACGACTCCCTTTTCTTCGGAACCGAAGGTGACCCGGACTACGCGCTCGACTCGCACGCTCGGCAGCTGCAGCACACCTTCCGCGACCTCACCCGCTTCTGGTCCGACATCCGGTCGGACGACATCCAGGTGATGGCCATGCACGGCGACGTCCTGCTAGACGCCGGGCGCATCACCGCGACCCTGACCGCGATGACGCAGGCGGGAGTCATCGCTCCGATGACGGACTCGGAGATCGCGCTCGAGGCTCAGACAGTGGCCGACTTCATGGCGGCGCAGGGCGACTTCCACGACAACCCGCTGTGGACCCTCAACGCGTACGCCTTCAGTGGCGAGGGCTACCTCGACCCCCTCATCGCTGCGGTGCCGGACAAGATCGTCTTCGGCGACGGCATCCTCGCGATGTACGACGCCCTGGGCGTCGGCGACGTCGGGCCACGCGTCATCATGTCGCACGAGTTCGCCCACCACATCCAGATCGAGCTCGGCACCTTCGAGACGGGCCCGGCGGATCGCGCCGAAGCGACGCGCCGCACGGAGCTGATGGCCGACGCCATGGCCACCTACCACGGAGTCCACAAGAAGGGCCTGACGCTGAACAGGAAGCGAGCCGTCGATGCCCTGCTCAGCTTCTCCGCCATCGGCGACTGCCTCTTCGACAGCCCGGCCCACCACGGAACTCCGCTGCAGCGCCAGCGTGCCTCCGCGTGGGGCGCGGACCTCGCCACCGCCGCTCGGCCGCGCAGCCAGGTGCTGCCGGCCGAGACCGTCATCGCAGGGTTCGACGCCGCGCTGCCAGCGATCGTCGCGGGCAGCTAGCTGACTCCAGTCCGGCGCCGCCCCGAACGCCTGCGGGGCGGCGTCGGCTCGACGATCCTTCGGCTCTCACCCAGCAACCGCAACTGGACCATCTCAATAGGTCGGATTGTGCGTTGCCAAACTATGTCATAAGCAGGTAGAACTCTGATCGACCGCTCTGGCCCTCGACGGCGGACCGTCGAGCGGGCCTTGCTTCGAACCGATCAGGAGAATTCCGTGACAGAGCACACCTCGTCCCCGCGGCAGCCATGGCACGGGGTGCTGGTGGCCACAGCCCTGCCCTTCACCCGCGACATGGAGATCGACTACGACGCCTATGCGGACCACGTGCGGTGGCTGGCGGAGAACGGCTGTCACGGCGTCGTACCCAACGGTTCGCTCGGCGAATATCAGGCGCTCACGAACGACGAGCGGGCGAGGGTGGTCGAGGTCGCCGTGGAGGCCGCACCAGATGGCTTCGTCGTGATGCCCGGGGTCGGGGCCTACGGCGCGCAGGAGTCCCGGTTCTGGGCGGAGCAGGCCGCCGACGCAGGCGCCCAGGCCGTCATGGCGCTGCCGCCCAACACCTACCGTGGCGACGAGCGCGCGGTGCTGGAGCACTTCCGAGAGATCAGCAAGGCCGGCCTTCCCGTCACGGCCTACAACAACCCGATCGACACCAAGATCGACCTCCACCCGGCGCTGCTCGCGACCCTGCACGGTGAAGGTCTGGTCGTCGCGGTCAAGGAGTTCAGCGGCGACGTACGCCGCAGCTACGAGATCGCCGAGCTCGCACCCGGCCTGGACCTCATGATCGGCACCGACGACGTGGTCCTCGAGGTCGGGATCGCTGGCGCCAAGGGATGGGTCGCCGGCTACACCAACGCCTTCCCCCGAGCCACTGTCGAGCTCTACCACGCGTCCGTGGCGGGTGACCTGGAGACCGCACTTCCGCTCTACCGCACCCTGCACCCGATGCTGCGCTGGGACTCCAAGACCGAGTTCGTGCAGGCGATCAAGCTGTCGATGGACATCGTCGGCCGTCCGGGCGGGCCGTCCCGGCCGCCCCGCCAGCCGCTCCTGCCAGAGCAGGAGCGAGCCGTCCGTACGGCCACCGAGTCGGCGCTCGCTGCCGGTCTGGGCTGACCGGCGTGAGGTCCCGGCGCGTCTTCCACTCCGTCGACTCCCACACCGAGGGCATGCCCACGCGCGTCATCGTGGGAGGCGTGGGGGTCCTGCCGGGCGCCACGATGGCCGAGCGCCGCTCGTGGTTCATGGAGAACAGTGACGACGTCCGCACCCTGCTCATGTACGAGCCCCGGGGCCACGCAGCCATGTCCGGCGCGATCCTGCAGCCCCCGACGCGTCCCGATGCGGACTGGGGGGTGCTCTTCATCGAGGTGTCCGGCTGTCTGCCGATGTGCGGCCACGGCACCATCGGCGTCGCCACCGTCCTCGTCGAGACCGGCATGGTGGACGTCACCGAGCCCGTGACGGCCATCCGGCTCGACACGCCGGCGGGCCTGGTCGTGGCCGAGGTGGCCGTCGAGGCCGGTGTCGCCCGATCGGTGACGATCCGCAACGTCGCCTCGTTCAGCGAGCGGCTCGACGCCACCGTGGAGGTTCCCGGTGTGGGCACTGTCCCCTACGACATCGCCTACGGCGGCAACTTCTACGCCATGGTGCAGCTCAATGACATCGGCCTTGCCTTCGACCGGAGCGAGGCACGGCGTCTGCTCGACGCCGGACTCGCGATTATGACCGCGATCAACGACGATGCCCGACCGGTCCACCCCGAACGGCCCGACATCGCAGGATGTCACCACGTGCAGCTGATCGCACCGGGCTCCGACGCGCGCCACTCGCGCCACGCGATGGCGATCCACCCGGGTTGGTTCGACCGCAGCCCCTGCGGCACCGGGACGAGCGCTCGCATGGCGCAGCTGCATGCCCGAGGCGAGCTGCCGATCGGCAGGGACTTCGTCAACGAGTCGATCCTCGGCACCTCCTTCACCGGCCGGCTCCTCGAGGAGTCGGTGCTCGACGACGGCAGGACTGCCGTCGTGCCGACGATCACCGGCCGCGCGTGGATCACCGGGACCGCGCAGTACGTGCTCGACCCCGACGACCCGTTCCCGAGCGGATTCCTCCTCTGAGGCCCAGGAGCCCCCATGATCTCCAGCTACTCCCCCCAGCGGCCCGACGACCTCGTCGTCGAGGCGCCGGAGACGACCGCCGCCGTGGTCGGCTCGATGTTCACCGACGCCCGTGCCGCCCAGCTCGCATGGAGTGCCGGGCCGGCCGCCGCGCGGTCGACGGCGCTGAGCGCTGCCGCTGATGCGGTGGAGGCCGACCACGACGGCCTGGTCGAGCTGGTCGTGCGCGAGGTGGGCAAGCCCCTCGCCGAAGCGCGCGGTGAGGTCACCCGATCCGTGGCGATCCTCCGCTACTACGCGCAGCAGGTCTTCGACCCCGTCGGAGCGATGCACGAGCCGTCCGGCGCTGGGCTGCTCTTCACCCGGCGACGCCCTCTGGGGGTTGCCGGGCTGATCACGCCATGGAACTTCCCCCTCGCGATCCCGTTGTGGAAGGCCGCGCCGGCGTTGGCGTTCGGCAACGCCGTGGTCATCAAGCCGGCGCCCGAGGCCACTGCCTGCGCGCTGCGACTGGCGCAGCTCATCGCGCCCTTCCTGCCGGACGACGTGCTGACGGTCGCGCCCGGCCGAGCCGAGACCGGACAGGCGGTCCTCGCCGAGGCGGACGTCGTCTCCTTCACCGGCTCCACGGGTGCCGGTCGGGCGGTGTCGCAGGCTGCGGCTGAGCGCGGGGTGCCCGTCCAGGCTGAGATGGGCGGCCAGAACCCCTCCGTGGTCCTGCCTGACGCCGACATCGAGGCGGCTGCCGGACAGATCGCCGGGGCGGCCATGGCCTTCGCCGGCCAGAAGTGCACCGCCACCAAGCGGGTGGTCGTCGTGGGCGATCCGACCGCCTTCCGCGACGCCCTGGTCGCCGCGGTGGAGAAGATGCAGCTCGGTGACCCCGCTGGCGCCGGCACCATCGTCGGGCCCGTGATCGACGAGACCGCCCGCACGCGAGTCCTGGACGCGGCATCGGATGCCGAGCGGGCCGGAGGCAGGCTGGTCACCGGCCGGCCCTCGCTGGACCGCGACGGTTGGTTCGTGCGCCCGACGGTCGTCGAGGGCGTCCCTGGCGACCACCCCTTGGCCCGGGAGGAGGTCTTCGGACCCATCTGCCTGTTGCAGACGGCTGCGGACCTGGACGAGGCAGTGGACATCGCCAACGCCGTACCTCACGGACTCGCGGCGGCCCTCTACACCCGAGACCTGAGCAGCTCGCTGGAGGCTGCCGACCGGTTGCAGGCGGGACTGGTGAAGGTGAATGCGCCGACCAGCGGAGTCGACTTCTACCTGCCGTTCGGGGGCGAGAAGGCCTCCAGCCACGGGCCCCGCGAACAGGGGAAGGTCGCGCAGGACTTCTACACGTCGCTGCACACGGTCACCATCGCGCCCGCGTGATGGACGTCGTCGTCGTCGGGGCCGGGATCGTCGGAGCCGCCTGCGCCTACTACGCCACCCGAGCCGGATTGTCGGTGACAGTCCTGGAGCGCGGCGGTGTCGGTGGCGGCACCACCAGTCGGGGCGAGGGCAACATCCTCGTCTCAGACAAGGGGCCCGGCGCCGAGCTCGAACTCGCGAGGTGGTCGCGCTCCCTCTGGCTCGACGTCGCCGCCGACCTCGGTGCCGACGCCCTCGAGCTGGAGGAGAAGGGAGGGCTCGTCGTGGCGACCGACGAGCCCGCGCTCGCCGGCTTGCGCGAGTTCGCCAGGTCCCAGGCCGCGACCGGCGTGACTGCCAAGATCGTGTCCGCCGACGATCTGCGCGACCACGAGCCCCACCTCGCCCGCGACCTCGCCGGCGGCGCCTACTACCCCGAGGACATGCAGGTCCAGCCGGTCCTCGCTGCCGCAGCACTCTTGGCGGCGGCGCGAGCCGGCGGCGCCCGGCTGGAGACCGGCATGGCCGTCACCGCGGTCGAGCGTGACGCACGCGGTGCAGTCACCGCCGTCCTGGCCGGCGCTCACCGGTTTCCGGCCGGTACCGTCATCAACGCCGCTGGGACTTGGGGAGGCGAGGTGTCGGCCCGACTCGGCGGACCTGTGCCGATCCTGCCGCGGCGCGGGTTCGTCCTGGTGACCGAACCGCTGCCGCGCGTGGTGCGGCACAAGGTGTACTCCGCCGACTACGTGGGCAACGTGGCCAGTGACGACGTCGGGCTCGAGACGTCGGCGGTGATCGAGGGGACGCGAGGCGGCACCGTCCTGATCGGCGCCAGCAGGGAGCGGGTCGGATTCGACCAGACGCTCTCGGTCGACGTCGTGACGCGCCTTGCCGCACAGGCGGTCCGACTCTTCCCGGTCCTTGCCGACCTCTCGCTGATGCGGGTCTACCGCGGCTTCCGGCCCTACTGTCCTGACCATCTGCCGGTCATCGGCGCCGATCCCCGCGTCCCGGGCCTGTTCCATGCCTGTGGCCACGAGGGCGCCGGGATCGGTCTGGCCCCGGCGACGGGGCGACTTCTCGCCCAGCTGATCACCGGCGGCGATCCCGGCGTGGATCCGCGACCCTTCAGCCCCGCACGTTTCGAGGAGGTTCCGGGATGAACCCCTCGCACGGTCGCGGTCGGACGTCGACGTTGCGGTTCGACGGCACCGAGATCGACTTCTCCCCCGGCCAGAGCGTCGGTGCAGCCCTCACCGCGGCGGGGATCCGCTCATGGCGTACGACACGGATCACGGGTAGGCCGCGCGGGTTGTTCTGTGGCATCGGGATCTGCTTCGACTGCCTGGTGGTGGTCGACGGCCGGCCCAACCAGCGCGCGTGCCTGCTGACGGCCGAGGACGGCATGGAGATCGCCACCCAGGAAGGGACCGGCCACGATGACCTCCTCCAGTGACACGGTGTTCGACCTCGGCGTCGTCGGGGCAGGACCGGCAGGGCTCGCCGCCAGCACCCGCGCCGCGAGCCACGGCGCCAGCGTGGTGCTGGTCGATGCCGGCACCGGACCCGGCGGGCAGTACTGGCGCCAACCCCTCGGTCCGGGCATCGATCCCGCAGAGCTGTCGTACCTGCACCACGACCTGTCCACGTACCGACGCCTGACGGACCTGCTGGATCGACAGGTGGCATCCGGGACCACCGTCCATCTCCCTCGCCACCAGGTCTGGGCCGCGACGCGCGACAACGGCCGGTTCGACCTCCACACCGTCGACCGCTCCGGGACGCGGGACCACCTGCGGACCGTCACCGTACGACGCCTCGTGCTCGCCACGGGTGCCTACGACCGGCAGATCCCCTTCCCGGGCTGGGACCTTCCCGGCGTGATGACCGCCGGCGGCGCGCAGGCACTGCTGAAGGGACACGGCGTCGTCGCGGGTCGGCGTGTCGTGGTGGCAGGAACGGGCCCGTTCCTGCTCCCGGTCGCAGCCGGTCTCGCACGAGCCGGCGCGGACGTGGTCGGTGTGCACGAGGCCGCTTCGCCCCGGGCCTGGCTCCGGCACGGCGCGGCCGTGGCTCGGAACCTGCCCAAACTGGGTGAAGGATTGGCCTACGCCGCCGCGCTCGCCCGACACCGGGTGCCGGTGGCGACTCGCTCCGTGCTGGTCGCAGCACACGGGACCGAACAGGTGGAAGCGGTCACTGTCGTCGGCCCTGACGGCCGGACTCGGCGCATCGCGTGCGACACCCTGGCGGTCGGTTGGGGCTTCACCCCTCAGCTGGAGCTGCCTCTCGCGCTGGGCTGCGCGACACGAGTCGCCGAGGACGGCTCCCTGGTGGTCCAGGTCGACGACGACCAGCGGACCACCGTCGACGACGTGTTCGTCGCCGGGGAGACGTGTGGCGTCGGAGGCGCCGCACTCGCAGTGGTGGAGGGCGACATCGCCGGTGCGTCGGCCGCCGGCGTCCAGCACGCCGACCGGCGTCGACGCCGACAGCGTGACGCGGCACGCCGCTTCGCGGCCGCGATGCACCAGGCGCATCCGGTGCCGACGGCCTGGACGTCACGCCTCGAGCCGGAGACCGTGGTTTGCCGCTGCGAGGAGGTCACCGCCGACCACCTGCACCGGGCGGTGGACGGGCTGGGCGCCGCGGATGCGCGCAGCGCCAAGCTGCTGGCCCGGACCGGCATGGGCTGGTGCCAGGGCCGGGTCTGCGGGTACGCCGTGGCCTGCCTCACCGCAGCGTGGAGCGACACCCCACGCTCGCCGGAGATGCTGGCAGGTCGCCCGATCGCCGCCCCGGTGCCGCTCGGCTTGCTCGCCGCCGAGCACCACCGACGACAGGGGCCGCCCGACCGTTCTGAGGAGACGTGAGCGCGTCGCCCGGGAGCAGGCGCTCACTCAGTCCCGGGCGTGGAAGACGACGCGGCCACGGAGGAGGACGACGCGTGGTCGGTGCATCACCGTCATGTCGGTGCGGGGGTCGGCGTCGAACACGATCAGGTCGGCCGGCGCACCCTCCTCGAGGCCCGGAAGCCCGAGCCAGGCCCGCGCCCGCCACGACGCGTTAGCGATGACCTCGGCCAGCGGCAGGCCCGCCCCGACCAGAGCAGCGATCTCACTGCGCACCAGGCCGTGGGGCAGGGTGCCGCCCGCGTCCGTGCCCACGAAGATCGGCACTCCGGCCTCATGGGCCGCGGCCACGCGGTCTCGTGACGAGGCGTACAACGCACGCATGTGGGCCGCGTACCGCGGGAAGCGGGCATCAGCCGCCCGCGCGATCGATGCGAACTGGTCGATGTTGACCAGCGTGGGCACGATGGCGATGTCACGTCCGGCGAGCCTGGCGAGCGCGGAGTCCGTCAACCCGGTTGCGTGCTCGATCGAGTCGACGCCCGCCGTGATGCCGTCGTCGATCGCCTCCTCGCCGAAGGCATGGATCGCGACCCGGGCGCCCATCTCGTGCGCCCGCTCGACCGCCCTCGTGAGGGTCTCGACCGGGAATGTCGGCGCGAGGTCACCGAGCTCGCGGTCGATCCAGTCGGCGGCGATCTTGACCCACCCGTCGGAGCGGGCGACCTGGCGTTCGACCTCTGCCACGAGATCGGCCGGCTCCACCTCGACGGCCTGGTCGCGTAGGTAGCGCTTCGTCCGGGCGATGTGCCGTCCTGCCCTGATCAGGCGGGGGAGGTCGTCCCGCTCCGCCATCCACGAGGTGTCGACCGGCGAGCCGACGTCACGGAGGAGCAGCGCCCCTGCCGCACGGTTCTCCAAGGCCTGGCGCTCCTGGCCTGCGGGATCAGTGACGTGCCCCTGGGGAGAGATCCCGACGTGGCAATGGGCGTCCACGAAGCCGGGCAGGACCCAGCCCGCCGAAGCGATGGTCTCCGCCCGCTCCGAAGCCGGCGGGCGTTCGAAGGTGAGGTGACCGCCGACGACCCACGCGTCGAGCTCCCCCTCGCCGGGCAGGAAGACACCTCTCACATGAAGGACCACGTCGCGACCCTAGAACAGCAGCCTGTCGTGGTCCACCGTCACGCGCCGGTATTGCCATAATGAACTGGTCCAGTTCAACGTCAACACGCGCCACGTTCACGACGACGCCGCGGCCGGGCCCCGCGACACGTAGCACCTCTTGACCCATCTGGCCGATCTGCATAGGTTATGGATCGCACCAGTGACATAGGTCTTAGCCGTTGGTCGTGCCCTCGGAGGGGGGACCGGCCCTCCCACGAAGGCGCGTGACGAATGACCGAGGACGACCCGACTCAGTCGGACGCCGACCACCAGCCGCCCCCGGGTGCGAGCACGACCGGCACCTGGAACGGCGTCGGATACATCGCGACCTCCGGTTGGACCGTCCTCCGCAAGAAGGACAAGCCGCTGGCGGAGCTCTTCTCCACCGCCTACGTCGCAACCACTGCCGACACTGCTCGTCCGGTCACCTTCGTCTTCAACGGCGGCCCGGGTGCCGCGTCGGCCTTCCTGCATGTGGGGCTGGTCGGACCGAGAAGGGTCGACTACCCCGCTGATGGGACCATGCCGGCCCCGCCGCCGCGACTGGTGCACAACGACGAGTCGTGGCTGGCATTCTCCGACCTGGTGTTC
Source organism: Nocardioides furvisabuli (assembly GCA_964021995.1). Lineage (GTDB taxonomy): Bacteria > Actinomycetota > Actinomycetes > Propionibacteriales > Nocardioidaceae > Nocardioides > Nocardioides furvisabuli_A. The sequence goes on from CAXHZJ010000004.1 coordinate 190,100, forward strand.
ATCGACCCCGTCGGCACCGGCTTCAGCCGGCTGATCGAGGCGCCCTCTGACAAGGACAAGGAGAACGCGAAGGGCGACGCCCATGACCCGAACGAGTACTTCAGCACCGCTCGTGACCTCAAGGCGACGTGCGAGTTCATCGGCCGCTGGCTCTCCGACAACGGCCGCTGGGGCTCTCCGGTCTTCATCGCCGGCGAGAGCTACGGCGGCTATCGCGTCGGACGCCTGACCCGGCTGCTGCAGGAGTACGGAGTGGCGCTCAACGGATCGATCCTCATCTCCCCCGCCCTCGAGCCCTCCCACCTGTCGACCTTCTTCGGCTGGGGCGACTACGACATCGCGCCGTGGATCGACGTCTTTCCGACGATGGCCGCTGCGGCAGCTCACCACGGGCGATCGCGCGCCTTCGAGCCAGGGACTCCGGTCGAGGAGGTCCAGCAGGCGGCCGAGGAGTTCGCGACCGGCGCCTACGCCACGTTCCTCGCCCTCGGTAGCGCCATGCCTGCTGCCGAGCGGGAGAGCGTGATCACCCGGTATGCCGACCTCACCGGTCTCGACCCCGCATTCGTGTCTCGCGCTGAGGGCCGTGTCCGGGTTGGGCAGTTCACCCGCGAGCTGTTGCGCGACGAGCAGCGGGTGGTGGGCGCCTACGACGCGTCCGTCAAGGCCTCGGACCCCTTCCCGGACCGGGAACCCTACGCCGGCGCCGATCCGTCGCTGTCCGGCATCGGCCCCGTCTACACGACGGCGGTCAACCAGCTGCTCCGATCGGAGATCGGCCTGCGGACTGATCGTGAGTACGAGCTCCTCAACTCCGACGTGACGATGGCCTGGAAGAACGACGAGGCCTTCCACTACGTGCAGTTCACCCAGGGCGCGGTCGACGACTTCCGCTACGGCATGTCCTTGAACCCCCACATGAAGGCGTTCATCACGCACGGCCGCTACGACCTGGTGACGCCCTACTACGCCACCGACCGGATGCGGAACCTGATGCGTCTCGACCCCCAGGTCGCCGATCGCCTCACGGTGCAGCACTTCGACGGCGGTCACATGTTCTACGCCTGGCAGGAGAGCCGCGAGGCCTTCACAGCCGCGATCGCCATGTTCGTCGCAGATGCGATCCAGGAGGACTGAAGCATGCCAATCCTGACCTTGGCCGACGGACGCGAACTGGCCTGGGAGGAACAGGGGGATCCCGGCGGGAGTCCATTGCTGACGCTGCATGGCTCCCCCGGCAGCCGCATGAACCGCCCTCCGATCCACGACCGGCTGACCGACGCGCACATCCGGCAGATCACCTACGACCGGCCCGGGTACGGCTTCTCGACCCCCCAGCCCGACCGCCGGGTGGTCGACGTCGCGGCCGACGTCGAGGCGCTGCTCGACGCACTGAGCATCGACCGGGTCGCCGTGTCGGGCGGCTCCGGAGGTGGGCCCCACGCGTTGGCCCTCGCCACGGCGCTGCCCGACCGGTGCACCGTCGTGCTCTGCAACGTGGGGGTCGCGCCCTACGACCGGATGGGGGAGGCGTTCCTCGACGGGATGGACCCGAAGAACGTCTGGAGGTTCCGTGCGGCGCAAAGGGGTCGCGAGGCCGCCGCCGAGGTGTTCGGCCCGGACATGGAGGAGATCGCCGAGCAGGCGCGGACCGACCCGGGCAACGTCTTCGCCGACATGGACCTCCCTGAGTCCGACCGAGCGATCCTGCGCGAGCTCGGCTCCTCGATCACGGCCGGTTTCGTCGAGGCCGCGCGTCAGGGGCCGTGGGGCTTCGTGGACGACTTCATCGCCATCGGGAGCCCCTGGGGCTTCGACCCCGGCGAGGCCAGAGCGCCGGTGATCATCGAGTACGGCCGGACCGACGTCAACGTGCCTCCCTCGCACGGGGACTGGCTCGCTGCCCACGTGCCGCACATCGAGGTGCGCGTGCACGACGAGGCCGGCCACCTGAAGGGCCCGGACCAGGTGTTCGCGACCGCCCTCGAGCTGACCCGATTCGCAGACCAGAAGGAATCCTCCTCATGACCGAGACCACGACGAACACCTCCACCTCCGCCTCCACCGCCCCCCGGACCGACCAGACCGGCACGGCCAAGCCGCTGGAGGACCAGCAGGTGGTCACGAACCACTCGGTCACGATCGCCGGTCAGACCATCGACTACGCGGCAAAGACCGGCCGGATGGTGCTGCACGACCCCGTGGACAACCGTCCGACCATGGCCTTGTTCTACGTCGCCTACCTGCGCCGCGACGTGGAGTCATCGAAGGACCGCCCCCTCGTCTTCCTGTGGAACGGCGGACCAGGGTCGTCGACCATGTGGCTGCACATGTACAGCGTCGGTCCGCGGCGCGTCGTCTTTGAGAACGACATCCTCCACGACAACTCGCGGTGGGACCTCACCGACAACGAGCACTCGATCCTCGACGTCGCCGACCTGGTCTTCCTCGACGCCCCGGGCACGGGCTTCAGCCGGTTCGCGCCCGGCGAGGACCCCAAGAAGTACCACGGGATCGACCCCGACGCCGCGGCGATCGGGGACTTCGTGGCCGAGTTCACCCGGCGGGAGCGACGCAGCGAGAGCCCGCTCGTCCTGCACGGCGAGAGCTACGGGACGTTGCGCACGCCCGTCGTGGCGCAGTACCTCGAGTACCCGCGCGGCCTGCCGGTGGACGGCATCGTCCTGACGTCGTCGCTGATGGACCTGGCGGGCGCGACGTTCGGCATCGGCGCCAGCCCCAACCTCGGGGCCGTCGGCATGCTGCCGACCTACGCCGCCACCGCGCTCTACCACGGTGTGATCGAGGGTGAGCTCGAGACCGTCGTGGAGGAGGCCGAGCGGTTCGCCCTGGAGGACTACTCCGTCGCGCTGCTCAAGGGGTCCCGCCTCAGCGTCACGGAGCACGACCGCATCGCCAGGCGAGTCGCGGAGCTCAGCGGCCTGTCAGCCTCCTACGTGTCCGGCGCGAACCTCCAGGTGACGCTGTGGCGCTTCCACCGCGAGCTGCTGCGCGATCGCCGGCGGACCGTCGGGCGCCTGGACACGCGCTGGGTCGGCCTCTCGTCGGACAACGTCGGCGAGGCGTTCGAGGACGATCCCAGCATGTCGGCCATCATCGCGCCCGCCACGAGGGCACTCGACGCGTACGTCCACCGGGACCTCGGGTGGGAGAGCGAGCCGAGCCTGCCCTACCTGTACCAGACCGAGTTCCCCGAGTGGCGGCACCGGGAGGACCAGAAGAACGGGATCTGGACGCCGCAGCTCGAGGTGGCCTCGGTGCTGCGCGGCGTCATGAACCGCTCACCCCAGCTCAAGGTGCTGCTGCAGAGCGGCTACTACGACATCGGCACGCCGTACTTCCCGGCCGAGCTCACGTTCGACCACATGCAGCTCGAGCCGGAGCGCGCCGCCAACGTGAGCATGAGCCGCTACGAGGCCGGGCACATGATGTACGTCCACGAGCCGTCGCTGGTCAAGATGCGCGCCGACCTCGTCACGTTCCTCTCCACCCTCCGCGGCGGAGAGCGATGACGCGCTACCACACGATCGTGGTCGGCGCCGGCTCGGCCGGCGCCGCGCTCGCCGCCCGACTGACGGAGGACCCGGGCCGTCGCGTCCTGCTGCTGGAGGCGGGACCGGACTACCGGTCCGCGGACACTCCCGAGGAGATCCGCAGCATCGAGCCCGCAGCGATCCAGCCTACGGCCGCGCTCGCGAGCACGCACACCTATCCGCTCCTCATGGCGACCAGGTCGGTGTCGCAGCAGCCCCAGGTGTACGCCCGCGGCCGCGGCGTCGGCGGCAGCTCGTCGGTCAACGGCCTGTTCTCCATCCGTCCGACCGTCGAAGACTTCGACGGATGGGCGGCTGCCGGGTGCGCCGGCTGGGGGTTCGACGACGCGCTCCCCCTGCTCAACCGGCTGGAGAACGACCAGGACTTCGGAGCCGAGGAGTACCACGGAGATAACGGCCCGATCCCGATCAGCCGCCCACGCCGGGAGGACTTCGCGACGCTGGATTCCTCCGTCGACGCGGCCGCCACCCGACTCGGACACGGGTGGGCGCCGGACCACAACGCCCCCGGCACGACCGGCCTGTCCCCCTACGCCTTCAACAGCCTCGGCAAGGTCCGCGTCTCCACCAACGACGGATACCTCGAGCCAGCACGAGACCGCGCTGGGCTGACGGTGCAGGGCGATGCCCTCGTCGACCGCGTCCTGTTCAGCGGCACGCGCGCCATCGGCGTCCGCGTGGTCGTGGCCGGGCAGGTCCAGGAGCTCCTCGCCGACGAGGTCGTGGTCGCCGCCGGCGCGATCCACACCCCGGCCATCCTCCAGCGGTCCGGCCTCGGCCCTGCAGACGAGCTCCGTGCACTGGGCATCGAGCCGCTCACGGACCTTCCGGTGGGTCGCGGCCTCCAGGAGCACGCCGGCATGTCGATGGGCGTGGCCCTGCACGAGGTCTTCGACTACGGCTCCAAGCCGTCGCGCGGGCAGCTGTGCCTGCGATTCACCACGGGAGTCGGCGGCGAGGTCAACGACGGGATGATCGCCGTCACGGGCGCCCTCGGAGTCGGGGTCCCGGTCGGTGGGGTCGTCGGCTGGAGCAACCGCGTCGCGTCGACCGGCACCGTCGTGATCGCCTCCACCGACCCGTCGCTGGATCCGCGCGTCGACTTCAACATGTTGTCCGATCCTGACGACCTGCGGCGCTACCGCGCGGTGGTCGACCAGCTGCGCGAGCTCGCGATGCAGCCGGAGCTGCAGAGGGCGGGCACCGTCCTGGGCCTCGGGACGGCGATGGTGTCTCCGGGCACGACGATGTCGGACAGCGAGTTCACCCAGTTCGCACTGTCGGAGGTCATCGACACGGTGCACGCCACCGGCACCTGCCGCATGGGCCGTGAGGACGACCCGCGCAGCGTGACCGACCCGGCCGGGCGGGTCCTCGGCCTCTCGGGACTGCGGGTCGCCGACACCAGCCTGCTCCCGTGGACCCCGCGCGCCAACACCAACCTGGCGGCCATCTTCATCGGCGAGAAGATCGCCGACACCATGCGTCATGAGGTCCGCCCGTGACCACGTCGGACAGCCACCCGATCCGCGAGCTCGTGGGCGGGAGCATCGGGCTGCCGTCCGAGGAGCTCGACGCCGTGCTGACCGATCCGGACTCCGGGGAGGACCTCTTCGCGCAACGCGCCAGCTCGGCGGCCAACGTGGAGCACGCCCTCGCGACGGCCTGGCAGGTGCACACCGCCGGCACGTGGGCGCACCTCCCCGTGGCGGAGCGGGCGAAGGTCCTGAGGACGCTGCAAGGCGAGCTCACCGCGCGCGCCGAGGACATCGGACGTGGTGACAGCCTGGGCAGCGGCGTGCCGCTCACCACCACCTCGGCCCTGACGGTGGGTACGGCGACCCTGCTCGACGTGGCCGCGACACGGCTAGAGGCCGGGTTCGGTCACGAGGAGGGTGCCTCGAGTGCGGGACCGACCGACCGGTGGCGGCTCCCCTGGGGGCCCGTGGCGGTGTTCCTGCCCTGGAACGCGCCCGCGCCGACCGCCATCGTCAAGATGTCCGAGGCCCTCGTGGCCGGCTGCCCCGTCGTGATCAAGCCCTCCGAGTGGGCGCCCAACTTCTCGGGAGCATTCGCCGAGGCCTTGTCCGCGAGCCTGCCCGACGGGGTCGTACAGATCCTCCACGGCGATCGACGTGTCGGGGCGTCCATCGTGGAGGACGATCGCATCGCTGCGGTCTCCTACACCGGTGGCGTCGAGGGCGGCCGGGCAGTGGCCGAGGCGTGCGCCCGCCAGCTCAAGCCGGCCAACCTGGAGCTGTCCGGCAACAACCCTGTCGTCGTCCTGGCAGACGCCGACCCCGCGACCGTCGTCGACGAGGTCATCGGCGGGATGCTCTTCCTCAACGGGCAGTACTGCGTGGGGCCACGGCGACTGGTCGTGCCCGAGGACCAGGCCGCCGACTACGTGAGGCGCTTCTCGACCGCGCTCGAGACGGTCACGATCGCAGCCACCACCGATCCGGCGAGCCAGCTCGGCCCCCTGTCGAACCGTCCGCACCTGGAGCGGGTCGAGGCGCAGGTCGCCGCCTTCGCCGACCGCGGATGCGAGGTCCACCGGCATGGGCGGCTGCCCACCGGCGGCGGCCACTTCATGCAGCCGACCGTGATCCTCGCCGACCGCGGCGCCGAGATCCGCGAGGAGATCTTCGGGCCGGTCCTGCTCGTACGGACCTACCGCGACCTCGACGAGGCCGTCACCGTCGCCAACGACCATCCGTACGGCCTGAGCGGGCACGTCTTCAGCGCCCGACGCGACGCGGCCCGCGACGTCGGTCGGCAGCTGCGAGCCGCCATCGTCAAGGTGAACCACGTGATGTCCGCCCCTGCGGACATCTCCCCGGTCGGCAGCTACTGGGGCGTCAGTGGCCTTGGCTCCCTCGGCCACGGCGAGGGCGCCCTGTTCTTCAGCGGCAGCCGCTTCGTCGGCTGATCCCCACCTCTACCTGCCCATCACTCCCACGCGCACAGGAGACACCACGTGATCAACAACTACGTCGGCCCCACCATCGGGCTGGTCATGGACGGCCACCGCCTCGACCCGCATGCGCAGGTCCTGCGCGAGCACCTGCCGGCCTGGCGCGAGGGCGGCCTGACCGGTGCCGTCATGCAGGTCTCCGAGTGGCCGACGATCGGGATGCTCATGTCGGAGATCCACCGCTCCGAGGGCGAGCTGACGCTGTGCACCACCCGCTCCGAGTTCGAGAACCGCCCCGCGGGGTCCTTCGGGCTGTTCCTCTCGGTCGAGGGCTACATCAACTTCGCCGGTGACTTCGACGCCCTCCACACCCTCTCCGAGCTGGGGGTCATCGCGCACACGTTCTCGCACAACATGCAGAACCTGCTGTGCACCGGCTGCAACGACCGCGCCGGCGAGGGCGGCTTCACCCAGCTGGGCAAGGCCACGCTCAAGGAGCTCGAGTCGCTTCCGATGATGGTCGACCTCGTGCACATGTCACGCGCGTCGTTCTGGGACGCGGTCGAGTTCTACGACGGCGACGTCTTCGTCTCACACGCCAACGCCGACGCGGTGTGCCCGCACCCCCGCAACCTCACCGACGACCAGATCAGGACCGTTGCCGAGCGCCACGGCGTCATCGGCCTGACGACCTACCGCGGCTACGTGACGACCGACCCCTACGCCGCGACGCTGGCCGACCTGCTCGACCACGCCATGCACATCTACGACCTCGTCGGCGCCGAGCACCTCTCGATCGGGGCCGATTTCTCAGGGCCGACCGCCGACACCCTCTCCCCGGCACTCCAGGCAGCCCTCAGCGGCGCCGACCCGGACAACACCTACGGCCTCGGCGCCGACGGAGCCGACATCTACCGCATGGGGCCGAAGGGCGTCGAGGACGCCAGCCGTCTCAACGCCCTCATCGACGGCCTCGCCGAGCGCGGCCTCAGCGCGGACGAGCTCGCCCTCGTCGCGGGGGGCTCCTACCTCGCAATGCTGGAGCGCACGCGTCCCTCCACCCCAGCCGACGGGACGGTCGCCTGATGAGCACCATCGCACCCGACCGAGCTGAGGCCACCCGCGACCTCGCGGCCCGGTACGCCAGAGCCGAGTCCATGCAGGCGTACGCCATGAAGCGGCTCATCACCTCCTTCAACGTCGTGCCCGGCTGGATCGGCGGCACCGACGTCTTCTGGTACCGCAACCAGACCGCCTCGGGTCACGAGTTCGTCCTGGTCGACCCGTCCGCCCGCTCCAGGCGTCCGGCCTTCGACCACGCCCGGCTGGCCGCCGGGCTGGCTGTCGTCACCGAGCAGGACGTCGATCCGCAGAAGCTGCCCTTCTCCGCCATCGAGCCGCGGGACGGGGCGGTCAGGTTCGCGGTCGGCCCCTCACAGCTCGAGGCCTCGCTCGACGACTACACCATCAAGGTGTTGGGCCCGGTCCGGTCCGTCGAGTCGCTCTCGCCCGACGGCCGCTGGGCGGTCTTCCAGCGTGACCATGACCTCTACGTGCGCGACACCCGCACCGATGCCGTACGACGGCTGACCACCGACGGGACGGCCGGCCACGCCTACGGCGGCATGACCGACCCCGTGTCGGAGATCGTGAAGCACGAGAACCTCGGCACCAGTGCTCCGCCCCAGGTCGTGTGGTCACCGGACTCGAGCCGGTTCGTCACCCACCGCCTCGACCAGCGCGAGGTCGGGCTCATGCACCTCGTGCGCTCGGCCCCCCTCGACGGCGGCCGGCCGCGAGCGTTGTCCTACCACTACTCGCTCCCGGGCGACGAGCACCAGGCCACCGCCGAGTTCTTCGTCGTCGACGTGGCGACGGGTTCGTCGGTGCGAGCGAGGTGCGAGCCCATCTTCATGCCGTTCGTCCCCGCGATCAGCTACGGCTGGGTCTGGTGGTCGGCGGACCAGTCGAAGGTCTACTGGCTGTCCAACGACCGCGGCGACCACCACGGCGCCCTGCACCAGCTCGACCCCGACACCGGTGACGTCACGCTGCTGGTCGAGGAGTCGAGCGAGTCGCACGTCCTCTACGGCCCGCAGCAGCAGGACTGCAACGTGCGCACCCTGTCCAGCGGCGAGGTGCTGTGGTGGTCGCAGCGCAGCGGCTGGGGTCACCTCTACCTCTACGGCACGGACGGGAAGGTCACGACGCTCACATCGGGCGACTGGATGGTGCGCCACGTCGTCACCGTCGACGAGCACGCCCGTCGCGTCGTCTTCACCGCAGGTGGCCACGACCTGGACGCCGACCCCTATCTGCAGCAGCTGTGCTCGGTGTCACTCGACGGGGGCGAGGTCACCGCGATCACCACCGACGGACTCGACCACGCGTCCACCCCTTCGCCGTCGGGCGACTTCTTCGTCGACGTCGCCTCACGCTGGGACATGCCGCCGGTCTCGGTGCTGCGTGACAGGTCCGGGGCAGTGGTGATGGAGCTCGAGGAGGCGGATGCCTCCGCGTTGTACGCCGCGGGGTGGACGCCGCCGGAGAGGGTCGTGGTGAAGGCCGCCGACGGCGTCACCGACCTCAGGTGTGCGATCTACAAGCCCTTCGACTTCGACCCGGAGAAGACCTACCCGGTGGTCGATGAGATCTATCCCGGTCCCCAGATCTCCACCGCTCCCCTGCGCTTCCCGCTGAGCGGCGGCACCATGACCGGCGAGCTGCACGGCGCGACGTTCGCCGCTCTCGGGTTCGTGGTGGTGGTAGTCGATGGCCGTGGGAGCGCCCTGCGCTCGCAGGCCTTCCAGGACCATTCCCGCAGGTCTGGCGACGCGGTCTTCGTCGACGACCACGCCGCCGCCATCGCCCAGCTCGGCCAGACGCGTCCCTGGATGAACCTGGACCGGGTCGGCATCTACGGCCACTCGGCCGGCGGCTACGGCTCCACGCGGGCGATGCTCCAACGGCCCGACTTCTTCAAGGTCGCGGTCTCGTCGAGCGGCAACCACGACAACCGGGTCAACCACGCCTGGTGGGGCGAGAAGTTCTTCGGCCTCATGGACGACTTCGACTTCGAGCGCCAGTCGAACACGTCCCTGGCCGACCGGCTCGAGGGCAAGCTGCTGCTGGTCCACGGCGAGATGGACGACAACGCCGTGCCCCACGGCACGATGCGCCTCGTCGACGCCCTCATCCGGGCCAACAAGGACTTCGACCTCCTGATCGTCCCGAATGCCGACCACAGCCTGATGCACCACCGCGCCTACTTCGTCCGCCGCCGGTGGGACTTTTTCGTCCGGCACCTGCTGGGTGCGACACCTCCGGACTACCGGCTCGCCCACGTCCCGCTCGACCCCTTGGCGTAGGCACGGTGCATCGTCCCCCGTCACCCCCACGACCGACACGCAGGAGCACCCGTGACCCACGACGACCTGTCCCGCCGCTACGCCGACGCCGAGGCGTTGCTGCCCCACCACCTCAAGAAGCTGGTGCTGCACGGGCAGGTGCAGCCTTCGTGGATCGGTGACACCGAGACGTTCTGGTATCGCGACCGTGCCGAGTCCGGGATCCGGTTCGTGCTGGTGGACGCCGAGTCCCGCACCCAGCGGCCGGCGTTCGACCACGAGCAGATGGCCACGGCGCTCGGCCGCGTCCTCGACGAGGAGCTCGATGCCGACGACCTCCCGTTCGTCGGCATCGAGCTGTTCGGGGACCCCGGGAGGGGAACCGTCCAGGTGGTGGTGGGCGAGCAACGCATCGAGGTCACCCTGGACGGCTACGAGGCGACGATCATCGGCCCGGCCCATCCGGCGGAGACCCGCTCCCCCGACGGTCGCTGGTCGGTGGGCGTGCGCGACCACGACCTCTACCTGCGTGACACCGCCACCCAGGAGGTCCGCCAGCTGACGACGGACGGCGAGAAGGACCATGCCTATGGTGCGACGAACGACGCCGTCGCCATGCGGGTCATGCAGGAGAACCTCGGGTTCGCCACGCCGCCCCTGGTGGTGTGGTCACCGGACTCGAGCCGCTTCGTCACGCACCGGCTCGACCAGCGCGAGGTCGAGCTCACGCACCTCGTGCGCTCCTCGCCGCCAGGCGGCGGCCGGCCCGAGCTCATGACGTACCACTACCCCACGGTGGGTGACGACCGCTTCGCCCAGGCCGAGCTGCTCGTCTTCGACGCTGAGTCGGGCGAGATGACGAGGGCGGACTGCGAACCCATCCGGACGCCGTTCGTCCCGGCGCTGATGCTGGGCTTCGTGTGGTGGAGCGACGACTCGACGAAGGTGCACTTCATCACGAGCGAGCGGGGTGACCGGGTCTCGCGCATTCACGAGCTCGACCCCGTCGGCGGAGATGTCACCCTCCTCGTCGGGGAGAAGAGCGACACGACCATCCTCTACGGGCCCTACCACCACGAGCGCAACATCGAGGTGCTGGGCTCCGGGGAGGTCCTCCTGTGGTCCGAGCGCAGCGGGTGGGCGCACCTCTACCTGGTCGCCCCCGACGGCACCGCCACCGTCCTGACCTCCGGCGAGTGGGTCGTCCGCAAGATCGTCAGCGTCGACGAGCAGGCCCGCCGAGTCGTGTTCGCCGCGGCCGGGCGTGACGGGACGGACCGCTACCTGCAGGAGCTCTACTCGGTCTCCCTGGACGGTGGCGTCATCACCACCATCACCAGCGACGGCCTCGACCACGACGCCCGGCCGTCGGTGTCCGGTCGCTACTTCGTCGACGTCATGTCGCGCCACGACGTGCCCGGCACCTCGGTGCTGCGCGACTCGACCGGCGACGTGGTGCTCGAGCTCGAGAAGGCCGACGCGTCCGCCCTGTACACCGCCGGGTGGACGGCCCCCGAACGGTTCACCGTCAAGTCCGCCGACGGCGTGACCGACATCAACTGCGCCATCTACCTGCCGAACGACTTCGACCCCTCGCAGAGCTACCCGGTGGTGGACGAGATCTATGCCGGCGTGCAGGTCTCGACCACCCCCCTGCGCTTCCCACAGTCCGGCGGACCGACCACCGCGGAGCGGTCCGGGGCACTCTTCGCCGCACTGGGGTTCGTCGTCGTCACGGTCGACGCCCGCGGCACCGCGCTGCGGCACAAGGCGTTCCAGGACCATGCCCGCATCGCGGGCCGTCCGCAGTTCGTCGACGACCACGTGGCGGCGATCAACCAGCTGGCCGCCACCCGGCCCTGGATGGACCTCGACCGGGTCGGCATCTTCGGCCATTCCGGTGGTGGCTACGGCTCGACGCGGGCGATGCTCGAGGCGCCGCACTTCTTCAAGGTCGCGGTCTCATCCTCCGGCGACCACGACGACGCGGCCTACCACGCGTGGTGGGGGGAGAAGTTCTTCGGCCTGGCCGACGAGTACGACTTCACGTCACACGCCAACAAGTCGTTGGCCGACAACCTCCGAGGCAGGCTCCTGCTCGTGCACGGTGAGATGGACGACAACGTCACGCCGCACCAGTCGATGGGGCTCGTCGATGCGCTGATCGCGGCGAACAAGGACTTTGACCTGTTGATCATCCCGAACGCCGAGCACAGCCTGCTGGTCACCCAGGCGTACTGGATCCGCCGCCGGTGGGACTACTTCGTCGAGCACCTGATGGGCGAGACGCCGCCGCCGTACCGCATCGCCGACATCCCGCTGGACGCCGAGGCGCTCGCCGCGCTGGGGGCAGGAGCGTGACGCCGGCCCCATGACACGGACGTCCATCAAATCGATGCACTGACGAAGGAGCACACATGCACACCACCTCACGGGGAATCGTGGCGCTGGGCGCCGCGGCGATCCTGTCACTCGGACACCTCGGCGCGGCCACCGCCGCCGAGGTCCCTGTCGTCGCCGACGTCGCCGACACCACGACCACGACGGCCGCCGAGCAGGTGGTCGTCGAGCCCCCTGGGCTGCGGGCCTTCCAGAGGGCCGTCGCGCCCAGTGAGTGCACGACGACCCCGCTGGACGCCTACTTCGTCCGGCTCGCCGCCGAGGTGTCGCAGGAGCAGCGCGCCTTCATCGTCAAGCACCTGGACACGCTGTTCCTCGTGCCGACGTACGCCTCCCTGTTCCTCAGCCGGCCCGGCGACCCCGACTACGCGCTCGACGAGCAGGGGCAGCAGCTGCGGAACTCCTTCCGAGACCTCAGGCGATTCTGGTCCGACGTCAGGTCGGACGACATCGAGGTGGTCGGCATGCACGGTGACGTCCTGCTCGACGCCGACCGGATCGCCGCCAGCCTGGCCGTGATGGTGAGGCTAGGAGCGATCCCGGCGATGACGAGCGCGCAGATCGCGACCGAGGCGAGGACCGTGGCGGACTTCATGGTCACGCAAGGCGACCTATACCAGAGCCCGCTCTGGACATTTGGCGCCTACTCCTTCACCGGCGATCTCTTCACCGACCCGTGGCTCGCCTCGATGCCCGACAAGATCGTGATGGGCGCCGGCACGCTCACGGCGTACGAGGACCTGGGCCTCGGTGACGTCGGCCCGGAGATGGTGATGGCCCACGAGTTCGCCCACCAGGTGCAGTTCGAGCTCGGCACCTACGACTCCGGGCCGGCCGACGCGGCCGAGGCCACGCGCCGCACCGAACTGATGGCTGACGCCATGGCCGTGTACTACGGAGTGAGCAAGAAGGGGCTCGCCCTGAACGACCAGCGCGTGGTCAACGCCCTCCTGACCTTCTACAACGTGGGCGGCTGCGCCTTCGACGACCCGAATCATCACGGGACACCACTGCAGCGACAGCGTGCCGCCGCGTGGGGTGCGGACCTGGGCGCCGCCGCCCGACCACGCAGCCTCGTGCTCCCCTCCAAGACCGTCGCCGACAGGTTCGACGACGCCCTCCCGCAGATCACGGCCCTCGACTAGAGCCGGCCGCATCGTGGGCGGGCGACCGCGATCTTGGGTCGCGGTCGCCCCCGGCGGGAGATCAGGACGCCGACTTGCGGACCAGGTCCCCGACGATGTCGTCCAGCGCTGCCACCTGCACGCTGAGGTGCCCGTGGTCGGCCAGCACGTGCAGGTCGGCGCCCGGGATCGCTCGGGCGATCCACACTGAATGGTCGGAGCTGACCATCCGGTCCTGCTTGCCCGCCCACACCGACACCGGTGTCGTGATCGCGCCCAGGTCGAAACCCCACGGCGTGACCAGCACGAGGTCGTCCTCGAGCCAGCCCTCCACCCCGGTGGAGATCGCCTTCTGCATGCTCGCCTGCATCGTGGTGCCGAACCCGGTCGCCATCATCTCGATGTCGACGGTGGGGAACGAGTCGCCGTACTGCTCGGCGAAGTTGTCGATCGGCTGATTCCGCATGCCGGCCGCGGCGCGCTCCAGCCAGGGCTCGACCGCCTCGCGACCCTGCTCGGCGAGCTTCCACTCCTCCACGTTCTCCGCGCCCATCCCGGCGTAGTAATCGAGGTCGTCGGCGTCGATGGGCGCCGGGCTAACCACGGCCGCCGAGGCCAGGCAGCGCCCCGGAAGGAGCGCGGCGCATGCGAGGGTGTGGCATCCGCCACCGGAGCAGCCCATGGAGATGAAGGTGTCGACGCCCACGTGGTCGAGGACGTCGGCGATGTCCTCAGCGACGTCTGCCGCCACGCGTCCGGGGCGCGGCGAGCTCAGGCCATAGCCCGGCCGCGCAGCCATCACGAAGCGGAGCCCATGTTTGTCGCACACCTCGGCGAAGTAGTCGCGCGGGGCCAACCCGCCGGGGGTGCCGGAGTGGAAGACAAGCGTGCCGTCGGTGCCGCGGCCGTAGGTCAGCACCTCCGTGGTGCGACCATCACGCATCGGCACCAGGACGGTCTCCCACTGGCCCGGCGCGGTCTTATTTTGATGTGTCATTCCTGGTATTTCCCTTCGTCGGGCACGGTCTGTGCGGAGAGATCGACGCGAGCGGTCAGGCGAACACCGGCGGCCGCCGCTCGCTCCAGGGCCGCGCCGCCTCGAGCTGCGACGCGATCCGGATCAGCAGGGCCTCGCCCCCGTACCGGGCGGCGAGCTGGACGCCGACCGGCACACCGGAGTCGGTCCAGTGCAGGGGAAGGCTGATCGCCGGCTGCCCGGTGAAGTTGAAGATCACCGTGTACGCCGTGATCACGCCCGTTCGCTCGATGCCCAGCATCGGGTCGTCGTCAGGCAGCTCGAACGTCCCGTGAGGCGGCGGCATGAAGTCCGCGTACGGCGGCGGCAGGATCGCCAGGGTCGGTGTGAGAAGCAGATCCAGACCTTGCGCGTCCCACCACGACGCCATGTCGCGCGGCAGGTCGTTCAGCAGGAACTCGTTCACCTCGATCGACGCCGCGGATGAGGTGGAGCGTCCGAGCTCGGCGGCGTGGTGCAGCTGCGGGCCGACGTCGTCCGGACCGAGGTCTCGGCCGAGGTCGTCGCTCCACCGGTCCAGCAGGCGCGCAGCGAACATGAACGCCGGCCCGGCGGGCGCTCCGTCATGCCAGGTGCGGCTCGCGGCGTCGACATGGGGCGCCTCGACAGGGATCACGTCGTGTCCGAGGGACTCCAGCAGACGTGCTGCATCGTCCAGGGCGACCAGGCACTCCGGGTCGGTGTCGGTCATCCCCCTCAGGAACTGGTCACTCTGAACGCCGATCCGGAGGGGGCCGGGGTCGCGACCGACCTCGTCGGCGAAGGGTCTCGACGGTCGCGGGGCCACGAGGGTGTCGCCGGGAGCTGGTCCCGACGTGACGTCCAGGAGCGCGGCCGTGTCGCGAACGGTGCGGGTCAGCACGTTCTCGACGTTCATGGCAGCGAGTGCCGACGTGAGCTCGTTGAAGGCGGGCCCCTGAGGATTGCGACCGCGCGACGGCTTCAGACCGACCAGCCCACACGCGCTGGCCGGGATCCTGATGGATCCACCACTGTCGTTGCCGTGCGCCACGGGCACCATCCCGCTCGCCACGGCCGCCGCCGAGCCACTGCTCGACCCCAGCGTCGCGAGCTCGGTGTCCCACGGGTTGCGGGACATGCCGTAGGAGTTTGCGTCGGTCGAGTACAGCATCATCGCGTGCTGGGCAGCGTTGGTCTTCGCCACCACGACGAAGCCCGCGGCCCGCAGACGCGCGGCGAAGTAGGTGTCGTGCGTCGAGACGTTGGCGCGGTCCTTCAGGAACCGCATGCCGGCCGTGTAGGGATCCCCCTCGCTCTCGCACAAGGCATCCTTGAGCACGATCGGCACACCGCGGAACGGACCGTCCTCCAGGGAGGACGATCTGGCCCGCTCCCGAGCCCGGTCGAACGTGGGGTGCAGGACCGCCTGGAGAAGTGGGTCGAGCCGCTCGATGCGGTCGATCGCGGCGTCCACGAGCTCCGTGGGTGACACCTCCCCGCGTCGGACCAGGTCGGCCTGCGCTACCGCGTCGAGGTCTGCCAGCTCGGTCGGGCTCATGTGACGTCCTCCTCGTTCACGGCGGTCAGCCGGCCGAGGGTCGCGCGCGCTCAAGCATGCGCAGGTAGGACTCGCCGGTGATCATGTCGATCTCGGCCTGGCTCAGGCCGCGGTCGGCCAGGCCGATGGCGAGGTTGCCGAGGTTGCTCGCGTCCTCCAGTCCCTCCGGGCCGTACGTGTACAGCTCGCGCCCGCGGCCCTTGATGCCGTGGGCACCCTCGGGGTCGATCATGTCGAGCACCGGGAGGAGCATCTCGACCGGCGACTCGCAGTAGTCGGCGCCCAGGCTGATGTGCTCGGGGCCGACCAGGTCCATCATGTGCATCGCGTGGTCGAGCAGGTCCGAGAGCGTGGCCGTCATCGGGTCGGTCGAGACGTATCCGCGGAAGGTGTTCAGGCCGATGACGCCGTTGCGCTCGGCGACGGCGCGGATCTGGTCGTCGGTCAGGTTGCGCGGGTGCGGGCAGATCGCGTCGGCGTTGGAGTGCGACACGAACAGGTCGCCGTCGTAGATGTCGAGGGCGTCCCAGAACGAGGCGCGCGACATGTGCACCAGATCGATCATCATCGGCACCAGCGCGAGCTCCTTGAGGGTCTGCTTGCCCAAGTGGCTGAAGCCCCCCTCGCCGAAGCGCTCGTTGCTGCCCGTGCAGAGCAGGTTCTGCAGGTTGTGGGAGAACGTGAACGTTGTCACGCCTAGCTCCGAGAGTGTGTATACGGCCTCCAGGTCACCGGCCATGGGTCCGTGCCCCTCGAGGGAGAGGAACAGGCCGAAAGAGCCGTCCGGTCGCTGGTCGAAGTCCGCCCGCGTCCGGCAGAAGGTGATCTCACCCTCGGAGCGGGCGATCTCCGCGAAGTACATCCCGATGGACTGCCAGCTAGACACCTGCACGACGGCGCCGGTGAGTCCGCCAGCCTTCCAACGAGGGAGGTAGGTCTCACGCAGCACCTCCGCCCGGTTCCCCGGCAGCGCGTGGTGGGCCATCACGTCGTAGATGACACCGCCGACGTAGCTGTTGATCATCGCGCGTGGGCCCCAGCAGCGACGCGACGCCCGAGGTGGCGGCCGAAGAAGTCCTCGACGGGGAGCAGGGGCGCTTCGCTCATGACTGGCCTCTCGGCGGGCGGGACGGTGATCGACTCCTGGAGCAGGGGACGGCGCGTCGGACGACGGCGGGGTCGTGTCATTCACTCGCGCGCGGGGGTCAACCAGTTGCCCTCCGCCCGCGGCACCGCGCCGATGAGACGGGTGGTGTACTCCTCCGTCGGGCTGTCCAGCACCGTCGTCGTGGGTCCGGACTCGACGACCTTGCCGTGGTGCATCACGTAGATGTGGTCGGAGGCCTGCCGGACGATCGAGAGGTCGTGGGTGATGAAGAGCGAGCTGATGCCGCGCTCGACGCGCACCTTCTCCAGCAGATTCATGATCTGCGCCTGCACCGACATGTCGAGGGCCGACACCGGCTCGTCGCAGATCAGGACGCGGGGACGTACGGCCAAGGCGCGGGCGATCGCGATCCGCTGTCGCTCGCCACCGGACAGCCCCGCCGGGCGGCGCTGGGCGTAGGCGGCGTGCAGCCCGACCGACACCAGGAGATCCGCCACCTGGCCAGAGATGTCCTTGGCCCGTTTGTGATGGGTCGTGATCGCCTCCTCCAGCGCCCAGCCGATGGTGCGCATCGGGTTGAGGCTGGAGTAGGGGTCCTGGAAGACGGTCTGGACGGACTTTCGCAGCCGACGGCGGTCGCGGTGGCTCAGGTCGTTCCAGTTCCGCACCGAGATGCCGTCGATCGTGATGTCGCCTCCCGTGGGTGACTCGAGCCCGACCAGCATCCGGGCCACAGTGGTCTTGCCCGATCCGGACTCGCCCACGATGCCCACGCTCTCGTCGGCGCGCACGGTGAGGGAGACCCCGTCAACGGCCCGGACCTCCCCGTGTGCTCCGTCGAAGACCTTCTCCAGGTCCGAGACCTCGATGAGGACCTCGTCCGAGCGAAGGTCCGAGGGGACGTACGCCAGGGCCTCCGCCCGGACTCGTTGCTCGGCCATCGCGGACCGGATCTCAGGCAACCGGATGCACCGGGACTGGCGGGCGGGCTCGACGGTGAGAAGTGGCGGAACACCGTCACGGCACTCCGGCTCCGCCCACGCGCACCGGGTGGCGAACGCGCACATGTCGGCGACCTCGCCGGCCGGTGGTACCGACCCGGGAATGGCGACGAGCTCCTTGACCCGTTGCTCGACCGACGGCTCAGACAGGAGCAGTCCCTGGGTGTAGGGGTGCAGCGGCTCCTGCTGGATCTGGGCGGAGGCACCGACCTCGACGAGGGAACCGGCGTAGAGCACGTGGATCCGGTCGCAGGTGGCGAACGCGACCCGCAGGTCGTGCGTGATCAGGATCAGTCCCATGCCGCGTGCGACCTGGATACGCTTGATCAGGGCCAGCACCTCACGCTGGGTCACGACGTCGAGCGCTGTCGAGGGCTCGTCGGCGATCAGCACCTCCGGATCGCGGGCCAGGGCCGCAGCGATCGCGACCCGCTGGCGCATGCCACCGGACAGCTGGAACGGATATCGGTCGACGACGGACTCGTCGGTGATGCCCACCTCGGCAAGACGACGGATCGCCTCCCTGCGGCGGTCCGCGCGGCTCATCGACGTGTCCGACTCGATTGATTCCCCGAGGATCTCACCGCACCGGATCACCGGGTTGAGCATCGTGAACGGGTCCTGCATCACGAGACCGATCTTGCGCCCGCGGATCGCCCGCCACTCCTTCTCCGTCAGGCCCAGCAGATCGCTCCCTCGGAACTGCGCCTGACCGGTGGCGAAGATGCTCTCCGGAAGCAGGCCGGTGAGTGCCTTGGCGGTCATCGACTTCCCGCTGCCCGACTCGCCGACGATGCCGATGCTCTCCCCTGCTCGGAGCTGGAGGTCCATGCCGGCGACGATGGTCCCGTTGACGCCGAGCTCGGGCCGCTCCAACCTCATCTGCTTCACGCTGAGGAGCGGGCCCTCACGGTCGGCGTTCGTTTGTGCCGCCGGGGCTGCGACTGACGAGCTCATCGGTTCACTCCTCGACTAGACATCTTCTCGTAGACCACGTCTCCGAGCAGGTTGACGGACGTCGCAGTGAGCACGATCGCGACGCCGGGGGCGATCGCCGCGATCGGGTTGGTGAACAGCAGCGCCTGGCTCTCGGCCAGCATCTGGCCCCAGTCCGCCGTGCCGGGAGCGGCGCCCAGCCCGAGGAACGACAGCCCCGCGAGTGCGATGAGGGAGGACGAGAACATGAGCACGGCGTTGGTCATTGCGGTGCTGGCGACGTTCGGCCAGATGTGCTGGAGCATGATGCGCCGGTCTGACACACCCAGCGCCTTGGCAGCCTCGACGTAGGGCCGGGGGGTCTGCTCGAGGACGACGGCGCGGATGACGCGTGCGTCGAACGGCAACGACAGCACGATGAGCAGACCGACCGCCAACCAGTAGCCGCCGCCGAGGGCACCGGCCACGACGATGATGATGAGCAGCGAGGGGATGGCGACCATCAGGTCGACCCAGCGCATCATCAGGGAGTCGACGATGCCGCCGCGATAGCCGGCCAGCAGGCCGAGGATGTTGCCGAGGACCATCGCGGCCACCGCGATGCACAACGGGCCGACGACCGCCGACCGGGTGCCGACCACGATGCGGGAGAACACGTCGCGTCCGAGGGCGTCGGTGCCGAGCCAGTGTTCGGAGCTCGGGCCTGCCATGCTGCCGACGATGTCCTGAGCGTACGGGTCCTGCGGCGCGAGCCACTGACCGAAGAGCACCATGAGCAGCACGATGCCCAGGAACCCCGTGCACACGACGACCATGGGCGAGAAGCGACGCCTCACGCGGGTCTTGTCGTCGAGGTCGACGACAGCGATGGACATCTCAGCCATCAGGAGCTCCGTCCGAGTCGAATGCGGGGGTCCAGTGCGACGTAGGCGATGTCGGCCAGCAGGTTGGCCGACACGATGATCACCGCGATCAGCAGTGACAGTCCTTGGATCATCGGCATGTCGCTCTTCTGCGCCGACGACACGAGCAGGGTCCCGAGGCCGTTGATCGAGAAGACGGACTCGACGAACACGGCGCCGATCACGAAGAAGGCGACCATCGCACCGCTGATCGTCACCACGGGGATCAAGGCGTTGCGGAGCACGTACCGCTTCATGATGTGGCGCGAGTTTAGGCCCCTGGCCCGGGCGAAGGTGACGTAGTCCTGGTCCAGGACCCCGATCACGGCGCCCCGACTGTGCCTCAGCAGGAAGGCCGACACTGCGAACGCGAGGGTCAGGGCAGGCAAGGTGAGGTGGTAGAGCTGATCGACGAACCCGTCACCCAGACCGGAAGCGGGGAAGATCGGGATCAGCACCGCGAAGACGTAGAGCATGAGGATGCCGAGCACGAACGGCGGCATGCTCATCATGATGACGGCGCCGGCCACCAGCCCACGGTCGATGGCTTGCTTCTTGCGCAGCGCGGCGTACACACCCGGGACGATGCCGAGCAGCATGGCGAGGATGTAGCCGTAGACCGCCAGGAACATCGACGTCCCCAGACGCGCACCGATCTCCTCGGAGACCGGAAGAGTGCTCTGGCTCGAGACGCCGAAGTCGAACTGCAGGGCATCTCGGGCCCACAGCCAGTACTGCATCATGAACGGCTCATCGAGGTTGTACCGCTCCCGCAGCGCGGCCACGAGCTCCGGCGTCCGCGGCCGCAGCCCGAGGTGGGCGTCAACCGCGTCGCCGGGAGCGAGGAAGGTCAGGCAGAACACCCCGAAGGAGAGCACGACGAGGAGCACCGCCATGGCCATGAGCCGTCTCGCGATGAAGGTCAGCGTGTCACGAGAGGTCATCGCCGCTCCCCTGGCTCATGCGTGGGCATCCTTCTCTTCCATACCTTTCGTGGAGCTCTGCCGAGCCGGGTGGCCGGCCGACCCGGCCGGCCACCCATTGGATCGTCACGGACGAAGCGCCTACGCTTTCGGCACCAGGTTCAACGCCCACGGCGTGTTCGACCAGAAGGCCCCGAAGTCCCGCAGCTCGTAGTCCTGCGAGGCATAGGTGTTGCCCTCGGCGTACAGCGGGACGTACGGAACCTCGGTCCCGACAATGTCGAGGATCTCGGTGTAGATGTCCAGGCGTTCGGACGGGTCGATCGTGGCCAGTCCCTCGTCCTGCAGCTCGTCGATCCTGGGCGGTGTGAAGTTGGCGAAGTTCAGCGTCGACGGGCCACCTTCCGGCGCCGAGCCGAGCCAGAGGTCGTTCCAGCTCGGGTCCGGGGTGCAGGCACCGGTCTCGCTGTAGGTCATGGGCCGCTGATCGGCCTCTCCGATGAGCCGTGTCGTGAACTCCGTGTCACCGACCGAGTTGACGTCGAGGACGATGTCGATCTCGGCGAGCTGCGCAGCGATCACCTGGGCCACGCGCGAGTACATGGAGGTCGTGAGGAACTCGAACTCGAAGCCGTCGGGAACCTTCGACTTGGCCAGCTCCTCGCGCGCCTTCTCCAGGTCGTGCTCGTAGGTCGGCAAGCCGTCCAGCGCCGCCTGCACCTCGTCCTCGTCGCCGAGCGACGCGAGCACGGTCGGCGGGATCAAGGTCGTGAGCGGGTCACCGGCGCCGCCCTGCTTGGCCGCGACGATGTCCTCCCGGTTGATCGCGTGGGCAACGGCGCGTCGCACGTGCACGTCGTCGAAGGGTGCCGTCTGCGTCGGCATGCCCATCAGCGCGATGGCGCAGGTCGACGCCGTGGTCGTCACGTCCCCGCCGGCGGCGGCGTCGAAGTTCTTCGGCTGCGCGATCACCTGGGCGACGTCGATCTCATCGGCACGCAGGGCCAGCGCCATGGCGTTCTCGTCCGCGAAGGACTTGACGGAGATGCGCTTGATCGGCGGCTCACCGCCCCAGTAGTTCGGGTTCGCCGACAGCTCCATGCCCGTCGTGGGGTTGAGGCTGTCGATCTGCCACGGCCCCGTTCCCATCACGAGTCGACCCGGCTGGCCGAACGACTCCGGGTCCTGCTCGTGGAACGCCTTCTGGTAGATGAAGGAGTAGAACAACCCGGGGGTGTACTGCCACGCCGCGTTCGGCGCGGACAGGTTCACGACGACGGTGCTGGGGTCCGGGGTCTCGATCGACTCGATCGAGCTGAAGAAGGGTTGTCCGCCCTCCCGGTGGATGTCCCACGCGTACTTCACGTCCTCCGACGTGAGCTCCGTGCCGTCCCAGAACTTCACACCCTCACGCAGCGTGTACTCGTAGACCGTGTCGCTGACGGCCTCCCAGTCGGTGGCGAGCCACGGCTGGAGGTTGCCGTCCTGGTCGATCCTGAGCAGCGTCTCCATGCCGAGGCCATTGACGTACTGCCCGGAGGCGATGTTCTCGGCCGGGTCCAGCGTGAGGATCTGTCCCGGGATGCCGACCGTCAGCTGCTCGACCTCCTGGTCGGACTCCGCCTGGCCCGGCTCGACGGTGCGGGCCGAGGAGTCACCCCCGGCGCCGTCGTCGGAACCCGGTTCGGAAGAACTGGACGTGCAGGCCGCCAGGGCCGTCAGGGCCACTGCGCCCGCGACGGCCAGCGTCAACCGCTGTCGCATCCGGGACCCTCTCATCGCATCGGTCATGTCCGAACTCCGTCTCTACGGGGGTAGGGGGTGGCTTCAGTGACCCTCGGATCCCGAGCCAGTCAGGCCTATTGTCCTATGCCACAACGAGCAGCCAGTATCGAACGGGAGCGGGAGTGTGTCAAGGACCACAGTGCCAGCCGCCTGTGACAATACGGTTTCTTCAACATATCGATCTATGCCACTTCTCGCCGCGACGCGGCAGTCGAAAGCCGATCGCCGCGGTGGCCTCCCCCCGGGCACTCCAGGGTCGCCAGAGGCCCGGCCCGAGCAGACCGGGCCGGGCCTTCGGCGATCACCTCACGTGGGGATCAGGTTGAGCAACCACGGATAGTTGAGGACGTAGCTGCCGTACTCCGCGACGTCGTACGTCGACGAGGCGTAGGTCGCGCCCTCGGCGTAGACGGGCACGTAGGGGACGTCCTCGGCCACCCGCGTCAGCAGGTCGGTGTAGATCCGCAGCCGTTCGCCCGGGTCCGAGGTCGTCAGTCCCTGCGTGCGGAGGTCGATGACGTCCTGGGGCGCGTAGCCGGCGATGTTGATCCCCACGGGCTCGCCGGACTCGTCGGTGGCAAGGAAGATGTCGTTCCAGCTGGGGTCCGGGGTGCACGCACCCGTCTCGCTGAAGGTGAAGGGCTTCTCGTCCTTCCCGATCTCGGCGTACCACGCGGTGTCCTGCATCGCGACGACCTTCGTGTCGATACCGACTTCCGTCAGCTGGGCGGCGATCACCTCTGCGACCGACGAGTTCGACGTGATGACCTTGAACTCCGCACTGAACCCATCGGGGACCGACGACTTCGCCAGCTCCTGCTTGGCCTTCTCCACGTCGTGGTCATAGCTCGGGATGCTCGCCAGGGCTTCCTCGACCTCCTCATCGGAGCCGAGGGGGTCCAGCAGCATGGGCGAGCTGAGCGTCTCGAGGGGGGCTCCGGCGCGGCCCTGCGTCGCCGCGACGATGTCCTCGCGGTTGATCGCGTGGGCCACGGCACGCCGTACGTGGACGCCGTCCCACGGCGCGACATCGGTCGGCATCGCGATGAGCGCCGTCGCGCAGGTCGGCGCGGTCCGGATCGTGCCGCCACCAGCGGCGGCGTCGAACACGTCCGGAGACGCGATCCCTTGGGCGAGGTCGATCTCGCCCGACCGCAGCGCCAGGGCCATCGCGTTGTCATCTGCGAAGAACTTGACGGAGACCTGCTCGATCGGGGGTGGACCACCCCAGTAGTCCTCGAAGGCGGAGAGCTGCATGCCCGTCGTGGGGCTGAGGTCGTCGACCTGCCACGGTCCGGTGCCCATCACCAACGTGTCCGGCTGGCCGAACGAGTCCCCGGACTTCTCGGCGTGGTCCTTCTGGTAGATCGCCGCGTAGAACTGCGTGGGCGTGTACTGGAAGGCCGCATCCGGCTGGGACAGGGTCACCCTGACCGTGTACTTGTCCGGAGTCTCGATCGTGTCGACGGAGGCGAACCCCGGACGGCCGTCCAGCTCGATCGATCGCTCCCAGGTGTACTTCACGTCCTCCGAGGTCAGCTCCGTGCCGTCCCAGAACTTCACACCCTCGCGCAGCGTGTACTCGTGGACCGTGTCACTGACCGCCTCGTACTCGGAGGCCAGCCACGGCTGGATCTCGCCACTCTCGTCGACACGCAGCAACGGCTCGAGGGCGTTCATGTTGACGGACAGACCAGCCTCGATGTTGTCGACCGGGTCGAGCTGCGGGATCTTGCCCATGATGCCCAGCGTGAACTCAGGGACCTTCTCGCCCGACTCCGCCTGGCCGGGCTCGGCCGTACGGGCCGATGAGCCGCCGTCCCCTGACCCGTCACCGGTGCCGTCGCCGGACTCCGACGAGCTCGCCGAACAGCCCGCCGCTGCTGCCATGGCGATGACGACGGCTGCGGCCGATGCCGCCCTCCACCGCCTTCGAGATCCTTTCCTCGTGTCGATCATGATCCGAACTCCGTCTCTTCCGGGTAGGTGGCGACCTCGCCTCCCCTCGACGGTTCGCCATCGGCATAGTGGCCTATGTCACATCTGTCTTCGAGTATCCGGCGACGTCCACAGCGTGTCAAGGGCCGCTGTGTCCCGCGGAGGCCTCGATCCCGAGATGCGTGGTGAACCACTCCACGATCCGCTCCTGCACGTCGATCCTGTGGTGCCGCTCGGTCATCCCGTGACCAGCACCTCGGTAGGTCACGAACTCCGTGATCGCCCCAGCATCAGCGAGCCCCTGGTAGAGCTCCTGGGCCTGGCCGATGGGGCATGCGAGGTCGGCGTCGCCGTGCAAGATGAGCGTGGCGGTCGTGCAACCCGTGACGTGCATGACCGGTGAGCGCTCGAAGTGGCGGCCCGCAGGGTCGTAGGGAGATCCTGCGAGGAAGATCTCGTCCATCCGCCCCTGGTTCGACGTGTGGTGGAAGCTCAGCCAGTCCGAGATCCCGGCGATGGGGATCGACGCGGCGAACAAGGTGCTGCGCACCGCCGCCCATGCCGCCATGAAGCCACCGAACGAGATGCCTACGATCCCGACACGCTGCGGGTCGACGAGACCGGACTCCACGAGAGCGGTCACGCCCGCCTCCAGGTCGGCCAGGTCGCCACCGCCCATGTCGCCGATGTTCGCGGCCATGAAGTCGCGGCCTCGTCCGACCGACCCACGAACGTTCGGCACCAGCACGGCGCAGCCGGCCTGCGTGAGCAGCAATGCGTCGCCACCGTGGGCGCCCGATGCGAACACCGACGTCGAGGCGTTGGTCGGACCGCCGTGCGGGACGACCACGAGCGGCAGTGCGGCGTCGTCGGGCGTGGCCGGCGGGAGCAGGAGCAGACCGTGTATCTCCAGCCCGTCGCCGGCCGTCCAGCTGTAGGTCCGTTGCTCCGGGACGGGCCAGCCGGCGGCGTGGGCATTGACGTCGGTCAACGGGCTCCACGTCCGGGTTCCGTCGTCACCAGGCTCCAACACGGACAGCTCGACCGGCTCGCCGTGCGCGTGCAGCGGGGCGACCAGTCGCTGCCCGTCCGCGCTGCACGCCACCATCGGGAGGTAGGTGGCTCCCAGTGTGGCCAGACCGCGCCAGACCTCCTCCGATCGCCAGGACGACCCGTCGCTCGAGAAGAACCCGCAGACGGACTCGAGCGAAGAGCGACCGGTCCAGAACAGGCGACCGTCAGTGGTCCAACGCACTCGGGACACGTCGGCGTCGAGCCGAAGCCGTTCGACCTCGCCGCTGGACAGGTCGACGATCGTGACCTCGCCGGACAGCAGGGCGCGGTCGCTCTGAGGGCCCTCGATCACCGCGAGTCGTCGCCCGTCGGCCGACAGGGCAGGCGACTGCAACTGGTGCTCGGGCGTGTACACGGTCTCCGTCTTGCCGTACTCGAGGTCGACCAGGGCCACATGGGCGTCGTACCAGCCGCTCTCGGTCGGGTCGGCCGACATCAGCGCCGCGACCGGGCCGTTGCCCGGCCACCCGATCTCCCACACGGTCTCCCCGTCCGGCGTGACCTGGACGCTCTCGTCCAGCTCGACGTCGACGACGGCGATGCGACGCCAGAAGGTCGCGGGCCGGCGGACCACGATATCGGCGTCCTCCCCGCCTGCGACGCCGAAGCGCAGCCCGCCGCCGATGTTGCCGGTGTCGGAGCCCTCGTCGGCCGTCCGCAGCACCAGGCGCCGCTCGTCGGCGGACCAGATGATGTCCTCCACGATGCCGACGACGCTCTCGAGCAGTCGCGGCTCGCCCACGGGGGCTCCGTGGTCGTCGAGGTCCAGGACGTAGGGCTTCGGCATGCCGGCGGTGATCCGGTCGGAGATGAAGGCCAACCTGCGGCCAGAGGGCGAGATGCGTGGCCGGGTGTCGACCCCGGGCCCGGACGTCAGGGGGCGTGCTGCCGCACCTTCGAACGAGAGCCAGATGTCTGCCCGGGCCGGCTCACCGCGTGGCGGCGGTGGGTCGTGCACGACACCTGCCAGCAGAGCGCCGTCATCGGAGGTCTCCGGATCGGTCACGCCCCTCAGCGTGACCAGGTCCTCGGGTGTCAGTTCACGCGTCGTCACGGTGGCCACACTCCCGGTGCGTCTGATGGGATCAGCCCGACGAAGGCCACCCGAACCGCGGGTCCGGGAGGAGAGCGGCGCCGCCAGCGCCGCCACGGGCACAACTCGTTGAGCCAACCATGGCACATTCGCCTATGTCAACGGAATCTGCAGCCCCGGACGCGCCGTGTTGGCAGTTTGCGCAGTTAATGTCGTAGTGCAGTAGGCTACGAACTAGGGCAGAATGACAGGACGGTCCCATGGTCACCAACATCCACCTCAGCCACCACTCCGACATGCCGATCTACCGGCAGATCGTGGCGCAGCTGACGTTCATGATCGAGACCGGCGCGCTGAGCGACGGGGAGCGGCTGCCGAGCACGCGGCTGCTCGCCGACAACCTCCACATCAACCGCAACACCGTGGCGCACGCCTATGCGGAGCTTCGCGACCAGGGGCTGGTCGAGTCGCGCCGCCGCAGCGGCATGGTGGTGGTCGGCAGTGAGCAGGCCCGCTCGTCGTCGGCGGCCCGCGATCGGGCTCGGGAGGTCCTGGAGGAGGCGGCACGCGAGTGCATCGCGCTCGGGCTCGAACCGGCCGAGATCCAGTCGCTCGTCATGAACTTCGCGGTGCGCGCCGAGGGGGATCTGCTGAAGGTCTCGTTCGTCGAGTGCAACGAGGACCGCTCGAAGTACTTCGCCAGCGAGCTCGGCGAACACCTGGGGATGAGCGTGCGGCACCTCGTCCTTGGCGAGTTCGACCCGGAGTCCGAGCGTCCCGACCTGGTCCTGACCACCTTCTACCACCTGGCGGAGGTCCGCGCACTCATGCGGCGTCCCAAGACGGAGGTGGTCGCCATCGTGGTCGCCCCGCACGTGCAGACCCTGGTCCAGATCGCCCAGGTGCCCAAGAACCGGACCGTCGGCATCTGGTACTCGACCGAGGACCAGGCGGTGAGCATCCGGGACTCGCTTGCGCAGTCGGGCATCACCAATGTCCGGATCCTGGAGGGAACGACGAAGGCCGACATCGAGGGCGTCGACCTCGTCGTCATCCCGAGCGAGCTGCCGCAGCTGAAGGAGAAGCTCGAGGGCGACGTACGCGTGATCGAGTACGGCAACGTGCTCGACGCGGCGTCGATCCGGATGGTGGCCGACGTCGTGCGGGAGCTCCAGCTGGCCAAGGCCAGCTGACGCCACCGTGCCAGCGCGTGCGCGGCCACTCGGGACCCGGTCAGCGGGCGGAGGGCCAGGTCACGTGCTGCTGAAGGAGCTCGGCCAGTCTCTGCGGGTCGAGGGCGTACGAGGTGACCCCGCCGCGACCCACCATGTCCTTCGCGGCGAGCAGCGAGTTGAGGATGGCCTCCTCGGTCGCGTCCGCCGCCGCCTCGAGCAGCGGAGACAGCCGCTGGTGCGGGACCGACGTGGCGGTGTGGGTCAGCGGGACGTCGGGTCGGTAGTACTCGCCCGGAATGCCCGCGTTGCCGGTCGAGAACGCGATCATGATGTCGCCGCTGGGATCCGAGCCGCCGCCTCCGACGCGAGCGAGCCCCACGGCGGCGTTCGTCGCCATCCGACGGCACTGGTCGGGCAGCAACGGCGCGTCGGTGGCCACCACGACGATGATCGAGCCGGCCCCTGGCGGCAAGGCCAGCTCGTTGATGTCGAGGCCTGCCACCGGCACCTCGCTCTCCGGGATCAGCCTGCCCACTGGCACCCCATCGACCCGCAACGCCTTGCGTGCGCCGTAGTTGGCCTGCACCAGTACGCCGACGGTCCACCCGCCCATTTCCGCGGACAGCCTCCGCGAGCTCGTGCCGATCCCGGCCTTGAAGCCATGACAGTTCATGCCCGTCCCACCGCCGACGCTGCCCTCGACGACCGGCCCGTCGGTGGCCGACTCCAGCGCGGCCCGCACGTGCTCGGTGGTGACGTGTTGGCCGTGGATGTCGTTGAGGATCCCGTCATAGGTCTCCCCGACCACGGGCATCGACCAGTACGCGCCGGCCGACGAGCTGCGGCTGTCATGGGCGGCGATGGCATCGCGCACCACCCCCACGCTGTGGGTGTTGGTCAGTCCGATAGGCGTCGTGAGCACCCCACTCTCGCGGATCCACTCCAGCCCCGTCAGTTCGCCGTTGCCGTTGAGCGTGTAGGTGCCCGCGTAGCACGGTGAGTCCCGCACGTGCTCGGCTCGGGGGTGGATGACCGTGACACCCGTGCGGACCGGCCCGTTCCCGGGTACGAGGGGCCCGTCGCCCTCGATGAGGGTCGTGTGCCCGACCCGGACCCCCGCTACGTCGGTGATGGCGTTCAGCGGGCCCGGTGCGTACTCGCCGATGCCGGGGTGGATGTCACGGAACCTGGTCATGGATGGCCCTTCGGGTGGAGGAGATGGCGCAGCCGGAACCACTGCCGGATCAGAAGACTGTCGACGGCGGGTGCTGGCCCCAGACGCCGCGAAGGACGTCGGACACCTCCTGCACCGAAGCGCGGGCGCGCACCGCCTCCTCGATCAGCGGCATGAGGTTCGTGTGGAGGTCAGGAGCCGAAGACTCGATGGCCCGCAGGGCGTCGGAGCAGCGGCGCTGGTCGCGCGAGCGCTTCACGTCGGCCAGCCGCGTCATCTGTCGTTCCATGACCCCCGGGACCGGGCGGTCGATCTCGATGACCTGCGTCTCGTTCTCCTCGATGAAGGCGTTGACGCCAACCACGATGGATTCGCCGCTCTCGAGCTTGACCTGCTGCTCCCAGGACGAGTCGGCGATCAGCTGACTCACGTATCCGGACTCGGTGGCGGCGATGGAGCCGCCCATGCCGTCGATGCGCTCGATGAGCGCAGCAGCCTCCTCCTCGATCTGCGTCGTCAGCGACTCGATGTAGTAGGAGCCGCCGAGAGGATCGACGACATCGGCCACCCCCGTCTCGTGGAGGATGATCTGCTGGGTCCGCACAGCGATCTTGATCGCGCTCTCCGAGGGGATCGACAGCGCCTCATCGAGGGAGTTGGTGTGCAAGGACTGAGTCCCACCCAGCACCGCGGCCATCGCCTGCAGGGCTGTCCGGGCGACGTTGTTGTAAGGCTGCTGAGCGGTCAGCGAGACGCCGGAGGTCTGGGAGTGGGCACGCATCAGCCACGACTTCGGGTTCTTGCACCCGAGCCGCTCCCGGGTGATGCGCGCCCACAGCCTCCGGGCCGCCCTCAGCTTGGCGATCTCCTCGAGGAAGTCGTTGTTGATGTTCCAGAAGAACGACACCCGCGGCGCGAGTCGGTCGACGTCGATGCCGCGGGCAGCGGCATGTTCCAGGTAGGTGAGTGCCGCGCTGAGGGTCAGCCCGACCTCCTCGACAGCGGTGGACCCGGCGTCGCGGTAGTGGTACCCGCAGACGTTCACCGCGTTGAACCGCGGCATCGTGTCGGCGGCGTACTCCATGGTGTCGACGACGAGCTCGACCGCTGGCAGCGGCGGGAAGATGAACTCGTTCTGCGCCGTGTACTCCTTGAGGATGTCGTTCTGCGCCGTCCCGGTCAGGAGCGTGCCCGCTATGCCGCGCTCCTCGGCGACCACCCGGTACATCGCGATCACGATGGCCGCGGACGGGTTGATCGTCAGCGAGGTCGAGATCTTGTCGAGCGGGATCTCGTCGAAGAGCGCGTGCATGTCGACCACGGTGTCGACCGCGACCCCGATCTTTCCGACCTCGTGACGGAACGTCGGGTGGTCGGAGTCGTAGCCGAGCAGCGTCGGTAGGTCGAAGTCGGTCGACAGACCGGTCTGGCCGGCCTTGAGCAGGTACTTGTAGCGGTTGTTGGTGTCCTCGGCCTGCCCGAAGCCGGCCACCTGGCGGATCGTCCAGGGACGCCCCCGGTACATGCTGGACCGTGGGCCCCGGGTGAAGGGGTACTCGCCGGGGAGCCCGATGTCGTCGCGAGCGCTCACGCCGGCGAGGTCGGCCGGGGTGTAGACGTCCTTGACCGGCAGGCCGGACAGCGTGGTGAACTCGTCGCGGCGCGGGGGGATCTGCTCGTGGTCGGCGCGGAGCGACTCCTCGCGCCACGTTGTGGTCCTGGCCTCCCAGTCCTCCACCGCGGACTCCGCGATCCCGGTGGAGCCGTCGGTCACGGGTTCCATGGTCAACCTCCTCGGCACTGTGACACGTTTGTCCTATTGACATAGGACATTACACGGCTGCGGTCCGAGTCGATAGTGCCGCCGCGACAAGCCTTACGGCTGGCCTACGCCCATCACCTCATTGAGCACCCGGAGCGCGTTCCCTCCCAGCACCTTGGCGACGTCGATCTCGCCGAAACCGCGCCCGATCATCTCCTCGGTGAGCCGGGGGAGGTCCGACGGTCGGCTGATCTCGCTGTCCCAGCTGTCCCCGAGACCGGGGATGAACACCCCGCCGTAGACGTGCTGGAAGTAGTCGTCGACGAAGTCCGGGCCGAGCCCGACCGCGTCGATCGAGGTGACGTCCGCGATGTGCTCGATGTGGTCCACCACGCGCGCCGGCGTCGGCTTCGCGGGGTCGATGAACGGTGGGATCGCTGCCGCGACGCCGATCACGCCGCCCAGAGCGGCCACGCCCTTGAGCTGCTCGTCCGTCAGGTTGCGATGGATGTCGGTCACGGCCCGGCACGCCGAGTGCGTGGCGAGCAGCGGCCGCCGGGCCCGCGCGAGGACGTCGTCGACCCCGGCGACGCCGAGGTGGCTGATGTCGAACACCATGCCCAGCCTCTCCATCTCGTCGACGACCTCGAGTCCTTGCGGCGTCAGGCCGCCCCGAGCCGTGTCGTCGAGCCCGCTGCCGTCCGCCAGGTGCGTACGTCCCAAGTGGGCCAGCGATGCCACCCGAACGCCCGCGCGGTGCATCGTGCGGATCAGCTCCGGGTCCTGGCCGAGTCCGTGCGCACCCTCGAGCGCGATGACGAGGGCGATCCTTCCGCTGGATGTCGCAGCCTCGACCTCCGCTCCGGAGAGGCAGACAACCACGTCCGCGTGCTGCGCGGCGAGGGCGTGGATCCGCTCGATCAGCAGCAGGGTCCTCCGGAGCGCGCCCTCAGACTGGAACTGGTCCTCGATGCAGATCGGCAGGACCTGCACGTCGACGCCGCCCGCGCGCAGCTCCGGCAGCCAGAACTCCTCGAAGTAGTCCGGGCGTCCGCGCCGGTCGAAGTGGTCGACCAGCAGGATGAGGTCGTTGTGCAGGTCGACGACCACGGCGTCGGCGTGCTGCTGGTGCATGAGACCCACCTATTTTTTGACCCAGTTTACTGGTCCACGACCATAACGGGGCGGGCGACCGTTGGCAACGCCGACCCGCGCCGCCGGCTGGACGTACAGGCCTCTGCCAGCGTCAGGCCGTCGCCGTGGTGAGCACCGCCTCGAGCGAGGCACCGAGGATGTCCAGACCGGCATGCAGCTCGTCCTCGGTGATCGTCAGGGGCGGAGCGATCCGCAGGATGCCGCCCATGCCGGGCAGCTGGACGATGTTCATGTGCAGGCCTCGTTCGAGGCAGGCCATGGTCACCGCCTTGCCGAGCCTGTCAGCCGGAGCCTTCGTCGCCTTGTCGGTCACGAGCTCGACGCCACGGAGCAGCCCCTGGCCGCGGACGTCACCGACGACGTCGAAGGACTCGTGAAACTCCATCAGCCGATCGGCGAGCTGATCGCCGAGGCTCGCGGCCCGACGCACCAGCCCGTCACGCTGGATCACGCGCAGCACGGCACGAGCCACCGACGCCGCCAGCGGGTCC
Source organism: Nocardioides furvisabuli (assembly GCA_964021995.1). Taxonomy (GTDB): domain Bacteria; phylum Actinomycetota; class Actinomycetes; order Propionibacteriales; family Nocardioidaceae; genus Nocardioides; species Nocardioides furvisabuli_A. Next base: position 222,475 of record CAXHZJ010000004.1, read on the forward strand.
GAGACATGCGTGGTGAAGAACAGGAAGCCGCGGTCGTGACAGACCTGCTCGATCTCGTGGCTGGTGACGACGGCTGCCACTGGTAGACCACCGCCGAGCGTCTTCGACAGGGTCAGCAGGTCCGGCACCACTCCCGCTCGCTCGAAGGCGTACATCAGCCCCGTGCGACCGAGGCCGGTCTGTGCCTCGTCGAGGATCAGGAGCATCCCGCGCTCGGCGCACATCTGCTTGAGCCGCGCGAGATAGCCGGGCGGCGTCTCGATGATGCCGCCGGAGGAGAGGATCGGCTCCACCAGGCAGGCTGCCAGGCTCCCGGAGGACTGCTGGTCCACGAGGTCGAACCCGTACTGGAGCTCCGTCTCCCAGTCGTAGGAACCGTCGGCATGGCGGAACGGCGAGCGGTAGGCGTTGGGGGTGGGCAACGTGAGGTTTCCCGGGACCGGTGGGCCGTAGCCCCTGCGGCCGGCAGAGAAGGTGGCCGAAGCGGCACCCGTGGTCATGCCGTGCCACGATCGGTCGAACGAGACGATCTCGTACTTGCCGGTGTAGAGCTTCGCCATCTTGAGCGCCGCCTCGTTCGACTCCGCTCCCGTGCTGAGCAGGAGCATCTTCTCGAGAGGTGCGGGCAGGGTGGCGGCCACCTCCTTCGCCAGGTCCACCACGGGGCGACTGAGCATGCCGCTGTAGAGGTGGTCCAGCGACGACATCGACTCCGCCACGGCCGACACGACCTCAGGGTGGGAATGGCCGAGGATGGCGCTCATCTGACCGGAGGTGAAGTCGAGGATCGGCGCACCCGTGTTGTCGTACACGAAGGAGCCTGCCGCCCGCTCGATGATGCGGGGAGTGAACATGGCGCCGTAGCGCACCAGGTGGTGGTCGGCGTCGTGCCAGAACGTCGTCGTGCTCATGGCGTGCTCCTGACGGAAGAGGTAGAGACCCTTGCGACTATCCGTGTACTAGATCCCTATGTCAAACTGGACTACTTCTCGGCCCGCCAGTCGCCAACGCGGCAGGTCTGCATCAGCTGACCGCCAGCGTGATCTCGCCCGACTCGATCTGCCTCTTCACCGCGGCCCGGTCCACCTTGCCGATACCGGTGGTGGGCAGGGACGCCACGACGGCGGCGGCCGACGGGCGCTTGAAGCTCGCCAGTCCGTCTCGGCAGTGCCGCAACAGGTCCTCCGAGGTCAGGTGCGTTCCTGTCCTCCGCACGGCGACGACGACCGGGGTCTCACCCCAGCGCTCGCTCGGGACCCCGATCACGATCGCCTCGTGGACGTCGCTGTGGCCGAACGCCACGGACTCGATCTCGGCCGGGGCGATGTTGAGTCCTCCGGAGATAATGATGTCCTTGAGTCGTCCGGTCAGGAAGAGCAGACCTCGATCGTCGACCCTGCCGATGTCACCCGTGCGCATGGCCCCGTCCGGCGTCACAGCGCTCGTGGTGGCGTCGACGTCTCCCAGGTAGCCGACCATGCGACTCGGACTCGCACCGAGGATATGACCGCTGCCGTCGGCATAGTGCTCCACCGGCTCCAGCGTGAGTCGCGTCGTGGGGAAGGCCCGTCCGACCGTCCCTGGCTCGGCCTGCAGCATTGCGTGCGACGCTGCGGTGAGGTTGAGCAGCTCGGTCATCCCGTAGAACTGGTGGGTCTCCACCCCGGGCAGCTCCTCCCACCACGCCTTGAGCAGGTGCACCGGCATCGGCTCCGACGCGAACAGGATCCAGCGCAGCCCGGCGAGCTTGTGGAGCGGCGCGTTCTCGAGGAGCCGGTTCAGCACGGTCGGGATGGCGTCGAAGGTCGTGGCCCGCGTGCACGCCTCCGCCACGCGATCGACATCGAATCCCGGGAGGATCTCCAACGACCCCCCGGACAAGAGCGTCGGGAGGACCTGCTCGGGGATGCACGTGTAGAGCGGGAGGAACACGACGCCGCGGTCGGATCGATCGAAGGGGAACGCAGCGGCCATCTGGAAAGCGGCGTGGGAGATCGTGCCGTGGGTGTGCTCAGCTCCCTTCGGTCGCCCCGTCGACCCGCTGGTGAGCATGATCTTGCAGGAAGCGCCGGGCTCGATTCGCGGCAGACGGGGATTGCCCGGACCGCTGGGAGGGTCCGACAGCTCGAGAAGCGTGCACGCACCCTCGAGGCCTTCACGCATACCGTCCGGAAGGCGCCCGACGAACATTGCCGGCGCACTCACCATGTCCAGTTGCGCCCGGATGGAGGCTACGTCGAGCATCACGTTGATGGGCACTGCGACACATCCGGCGCGCATGATGCCGATGTACGCGGCGATGTAGGCGGGCTCGTTCTGTCCGAGGATGCCAACTCGCTGTCCGGGCCGCAGACCGAGCCCGAGAAGTCCCCGCGCGATCGACTCGGTTCGCGCCCAGAACTCGGCGTAGGTCCACACCACGCCGTCGCCGATCAGTGCCGGATCACTCGGGTGGGCTCTGGCGACGACTCCGAGGTGGGAGATGACGGTGTCAGTGCGCATCGTGGCTCCTCGTCGTGCTGCCGATCGGTGCGTCCGCCAGCCAGGCTCGTTCGGCCTCGTCCCAGGCGGTGAGTGCGTGGTAGTCGGGCAGGCGTGCCAGACCGCTCCTCGTGTCGGGCGAGACCGGCTCGCGGGAGACCCGTACGTCGACCACTGCCGGCGCCGTGCGCAGCGCTAGCTCGAGCGTCGCGTCGAGGTCCCCGGCGCGCTCGACCCGGTAGCCCGTGGCGCCGAGGCTCTCGGCCAGCCGATCGAAGTCGCAGGTGACGAGCTCGGTGCCGAGCACCTCGCCGGCGTAGTGCTCGAGCTGGTCGGCCCGCTCGATGTTCCACGCACTGTTGTTGGCCACGACGACCACGAAACGGGCCCCCTCGCGGGCCGCGGTCTCCAGCTCCATGACGTTGAACCCCAGCGCACCGTCCCCCACGAGGGCGATGACCTGGCGGTCCGGATGGGCGAGGGACGCGGCTACCGCGAAGGGCACACCGACCCCCAGGCAACCGAAGGCACCGAGGTCGAGGTAGGTCGGCGTGCGAAGGCTCGAACGCGCCCACGACAGGATGTCGCCGCCGTCGACGATCACGATCGTGTCATCGTCCACGCGCCGGTTGATCGCAGCGACCACCGCGTAGGGATGTAGGCCCCCCTCCGCGGCGGGCGGCGCAGCCAGGGTCTCCTCGAGCCGACGACGCTTCTCGGCGTTGGTCTGCACGATCTCGTCGCGCCACGCATCGTCGGGCGCCGACGGTCGCGCCCCTGACGCGGCCAGCGCGTCGAGAGCCGACTGCGGATCCGCGCGCAGCTCGACGTCGCCGCGGCGATTGGCCTGGACCTCCTCGGAGCTGCGGCCGATCCGCACGAACGTCTGGGCGTCGCGGAACACGGCAGGAGACCCGTAGGCGACCTCGAAGTCCAGCTGTCGCCCCACGGTGATGACCAGGTCTGCCTCGGACATCACCCGGGCGCGCATCGCCGGCACGAATGAGTCGATGCTCTCGGAGGCGGCTCCTCGACTCTCACGAGTGTCGAGGTAGAGAGCACCCGTCTGGCGTACGAGGTCGCGCACCGCGTCAGGTGCGGTCAGCGTCTCACGCCCGGCGAGGACGACCGGTCGTCTGCTGTCGGCGATCGCTCGTGCGGCGGCCTCCACGGAGTCGTGCTGCGGTAGCCGCCGCGCGCGCGTCCGCCGCGGATAGTGCGTATACGGTCGAGCGGACGGCTGACGCAACAGCTCGGTGGGGAACTCCACGAATACCGGCCCGCTCCGGCCATCGTCCCCGAGGGCCGCACTGACCGCTCGATCAAGACGGTCGACCACGTGCCGGCTTGACCGGACGACCTCGACGGCCCGGCACACCGGGCGGACGATGGCTGCCTGGTCGATCTCCTCCAGCGCACCCATCCCTGACTGCTCGGACGGAGGGCGGGTCGAGATCACCATCACCGGGGACCCGGCCAGGTAGGCGCAGGCCAGCCCGGTCACCGCGTTGGTGAGGCCGGGGCCGGTCGTCACGATCGCCACCGCGAGACGGTGGCCCAGGTCGGCCTCGGCCTGGGCCATGTGCACCGCTGCCACCTCGTGTCGTGCGGTGACGATGTCGACGCCGCGCGCGTGCAGCTCGGCCCAGATGGGCTTCATGTGCGAGCCGGGCAGGCTGAACACCCGCTGGACGCCCTGGTCGCACAGGTACTGGGCGATCGCGGCGGCGACCGTGGGCGACTCACGTAGGTGGTCGTGGGACATGGCAGGCGGAACCTCGCGGGTGGTCGTCAGGGCTCAGGACACCGATCGGTCTGCAGACCGGTGGCTCAGGCGGTCTCGACGTTCCTCGCGTGGGTCGAGATGTAGTCGACCAGCACGGCCGTCGGGGTCCCCGGACCGAAGACCTCGTGCACGCCGAAGGTCTTGAGGGCCTCGGCGTCCTCGGGCGGGATCGTTCCCCCGGCCACGAAGAGCACGTCGGCCCGGTCGTTCTCGCGCAGGAGCTCGCCGAGCTCCTTGGCGTACTCGAGGTGGGCGCCGGACAGACTCGACAGGCCCAGGACGTCGGCATCCTCCTGCACCACGGCACGCAGGATCGACTGGGGTGTCTGGTAGATGCCGGTGTAGACGACCTCCATCCCCGAGTCGCGCAGGGCACGCGCGACCACCTTGGCGCCGCGGTCGTGACCGTCGAGGCCGGGCTTCGCCACCACGACCTTCAACGGGGCGGACATCTTCGCTGACGAGTTGCTCATGACGGGTCTCTCTCTTCAGACGGAATGGTTCTAGAACACGGTGGATGGCTGGTGCTGGCCCCAGACGCCACGGAGGACGTCGGAGATCTCACCGACCGACGCACGGGCCCGGACGGCGTCCTCGATGAGCGGCATGAGGTTGTGGTGGAGATTCGGCGCAGCCGTCTCGATGGCCCGCAGTGCATCCGAGACCCGACGCTGCTCGCGTGATCGCTTGACCTCCGCCAGACGCTCCATCTGTCGTTCCATGACCCCGGGGACCGGACGATCGATCTCGATGTCCTGGGTCTCCTTGTCGTCGACGAAGTCGTTGACACCGACGACGATCGCGTCCTTGTTCTCGAGCTTGACCTGCTGCTCCCAGGCGGAGTCAGCGATCAGCTGCCCCGCGTAGCCGGACTCGACGGCTTCGATCATCCCGCCCATCGCGTCGATGCGTTCGATCAGCGCCATCGCGTCCTCCTCGATCTGTGTCGTGAGCGACTCGACGTAGTAGGAGCCACCGAGCGGGTCGACGACGTCGGCGGCTCCGGTCTCCTCGAGGATGATCTGCTGGGTCCGCACCGCGATCTTGATCGCGCTCTCCGACGGGATCGACAAGGCCTCGTCGAGGGAGTTGGTGTGGAGGGACTGGGTCCCGCCCAGCACGGCAGCCAGCGCCTGCACGGCGGTGCGGGCGACGTTGTTGTAGGGCTGCTGAGCGGTGAGCGACACGCCGGCGGTCTGGCAGTGGGCGCGCATCAGCCACGACTTCGGGTTCTTGCACCCCAGCCGCTCGCGCATGAGCCGCGCCCAGAGGCGGCGCGCCGCACGGAGCTTGGCAGCCTCCTCGAAGAAGTTGTTGTGCACGTCCCAGAAGAACGAGACGCGCGGGGCCAGCCGGTCGGGGTCGATCCCGCGTGCGACGGCGTGCTCGAGGTAGCAGAGCGCAGCACTGATGGTGAGGCCGACCTCCTCCACCGCGGTGGCACCCGCCTCGCGGATGTGGTAGCCGCAGGCGTTGAGCGGGTTGAAGCGCGGCATGACGTCGGCGCCGTACTCCATCGTGTCCACGACGAGCTCGACCGCAGGCAGCGGCGGGAAGATGAACTCGTTCTGCGCCGTGTACTCCTTGAGGATGTCGTTCTGCGTGGTCCCTGTCAGCACCTCTCCAGGGAACCCGCGCTCGTCACCCACGACCCGGTACATCGCGAGCAGGATCGCCGCCGACGGGTTGATGGTCATCGAGGTCGAGATCCGGTCCAGCGGGATGCCGTCGAACAGCGCGTGCATGTCGACCACGGTGTCGATGGCCACGCCGATCTTGCCGACCTCTCGGCGATAGACCTCGTGGTCGGAGTCGTAGCCCAGGAGGGTCGGCAGGTCGAAGTCGGTCGACAGACCAGTCTGGCCGGTCTTCAGCAGGTACTTGTACCGGTTGTTGGTGTCCTCGGCCTGTCCGAAGCCGGCCACCTGCCGGATGGTCCATGGGCGGCCTCGGTACATGCTGGCGTGGACGCCTCGCGTGTACGGGTACTCGCCCGGGAGCCCGAGGTCACGATCGGTGTCGAAGTCCTTCAGGTCGGCCGCGGTGTAGATGTCGTCGACCGGCGCACCGGAGAGAGTGACGTACTCCTTGCGGCGCGGCGGGACTCGCTCGTAGTCGGAGGCGAGCGGGCCGCTCCGCCAGGCTGCGACCTTGGCGGCCTCAGCCTCGTGGTCGACGGGGGTTCCGGTCATGCGTTCCATCGTCGTGATGCCTCTCTCAGAATGCCGTCGACGGCCTGCTTCATGGTTTCGGTGGTGTCGCGTGGGAGTTCCTTGGCGGTTGCCGCAACCCACGCCTCGGCGATCAGGGCCGCATCCGACCCCCACTTCTGGAGGCGGAGCTCGTCGAGCACGTCGCCGTCCGCGAGGCTCGCCCATCGCGTGTCGAGCGCCTCGCGCAGCGCGTCGATGCCAATGCCCTCGGTCGCTGTCGTCTGCAGGACGTTGCTCGCCTTGCCGGCGGCCAGTCGCAGGTGGCGAGCGGTTTCCGCCGCCCCCGGCCGGTCCGCCATGTTGACCACGAACATGTCGGCGACCTCCATGAGCCCCGCCTTGATGGTCTGAACGGCGTCGCCGAGGCCGGGTACGGTCACCAGCACGACGGTGTCGGCGACCTCGACGATGGCGATCTCGGTCTGACCGGCGCCGACCGTCTCGATCACGATCACGTCGAACAGTCCGGACAGCTCGAGGAGCCGCGCGATGTTGCGGGTCGCACCAGCCACGGCTCCGTGGGAACCACGACTAGCGAGGCTGCGTACGAACACGCCAGGCCTGCCGTCGAGGTGGGCCTCCATCCTCAACCTGTCCCCCAGCACCGCACCGCCGGTGAGTGGGCTCGAGGGGTCGATCGCCACCACCGCCACCCGCTGGCCGGCATCGACGCAGGACTCGATGAGTCGTCCCGTCAGGGTGCTCTTCCCTGCACCGGGCGGACCAGTGACGCCGACGATGTGGGCGCGGGACTCACTGAGCGGGACCGTCACGTCCCACGGTGGACTGTTCTCCACGATCGTGACGGCGCGAGCCAACGGGCCCCAATAGCCGGCCTCCGCCTTGGCCACGAGCGCCCGGATGTCGTCAGGAGCGAACACGCTGGACTTCCCTGTCGATGGTCTAGCCGGAGGCCGAGTCAGTCCCCACAACCTCGAGCTGACGTGGGTCTCCATCAGGCGCTCCCCCGCGCGACGGTCTGGCCCACGACGATCGTGACCACCGCCGTGGCCGCCAGGACCGGTTCGGGCAGAGGGATGCGAACACCGGTCTCGTCGACGCTCACGACCTTGTAGAGGTGCGCTTCGATCTTGCGGCTCGTGTTGCCTCGGGAAACCACGCGGGCGTGGGCTTCGACGAAGTCGCCGACCCGCAGAGGCGCGAGGAAGTCCACCGACTCGTAGGACGCGCACAGACCCTCGTCGCCGCCCTCGCGAAGGGCGAGCTCGGTCTCCAGGTCGGCGAAGATCTCCATCGCTGTCGACCCCGCGACAAGCCCCTCCGCGTAGCGGGCGTGGTTCGGTGCCAAGCGGCACCGGATCATTGCGTCATCGGCTTCCGTGCGGACTGCGAACATGCGCGCTTCCCTTCGGCGTCTGGGTGACGAGCCGATGATGTCGACCCGACCATGCCCGGTCTACCCTGCCAACATCTGGCCCCTGTCAATAGGACAATAGCGGGCGGCGCGAGTGTTGGGAAGTAGGTCGCAAGAGGACACCGCGCCCAAGCCCACCGCGGAACGACCGCGTCGGTGGTCGGACCACCTCGTCCACACCTCCCTGGACCAGGCGTCACGTCACAGCACGCTGGCACGCCACCTGAGGGTTGCGACCACTGCTTTCCCTGTGGTGTCCGCCTCCGGCACGCGCCACCGGGGTGGGCGACGCAGCATCACCACCTCGGCTCCCGTGAGCCTGCTGGCGTACAGCAGTGGTCGGACCCGCGGATCGCCCGAGTCGTTCACCAGGAGGGCCGTCGCCGACTCGTGCTCCATGAAAGCGACCGCCTCGGTCGTCGTGCGAACCGGTCGAGTCGGCTCGCGGAGCCACGCCGGGAACGGTTGATCAACGGGGGTGGCTCGGCGATGGGCGACGGCCCCACGTCCATCGTTGGAACCGAGGCTCGCGCAGAGCTCCATGGGCGTCAGTGCGACCACAGGCGCGGCCGCGGCGCCCCAAGTGGCCTCGATCGCCTCGTGCAGCGTGTCGACCCAGTGCCATCGGCGAGCGCCCGGATGATCCTCGAATGAGGGTGGGGCCACGCGGCGGTGGGGTATGTCGAGGTCGCGGGCGGCCGCCTCGAGTGCTGGGGAGACCCCGTCCAGGAACGGATCGTTCGCGTCGATCACGACCTTGACCGAGTGCTGCAGGAGCGCGGCGCGAACCCCGTCGAGAGTGGGGTCCGCGTCGACATCCGCAACCAGCAGGCGCGTCCCCTTTTCGTACAGCCGCACGCAGTCATCGGGGTCCCCGTGGCCGAGCGCCGTCACGAACCGGCCGGCCAACGCCGTCGAACCCGCAACGAGGGTGGTCACGGCGGCGGCTCACGGTAGGTGCGTACGGTCATCCAACCACTCTAGTCCATAAAATGTCTGGTCAACCATGCCAACTGCGAGCGGCCCGCAACCCGAGCAATCGCACGCCAGTCTGTCCAGCTCGCCCGAGAGCGCTGCCAGATGCTGCGTCAACGTTGCCATGACGCTGCTGTTGTGAACTAGGTTAGTATGCCAGTCATTGGCGGATCAAACATCCAGGGAGCGCTGTACCCATGACGCTGCTGCCATCCACCCCGATCACCGTCGGGCCCGAAGGCTTGCTCAGGCTCGTCTCCCCCGACGGGGACGTCCACGACGGCCTCGCCGACGACGAGGCCGTCCGGCTGGCGGCGAAGTGGGCGAAGCGGGCCGCGGTCAGCGAGACGCTGAGCCAAGTCGCCGCGCTCAGAGCCGCCGGCCCCAAAACGGTCCCAGCGACGAAGTGCCCAGCGTGCGGTAGCTGCGACCGGCAACGTCGACGACCGATGATGGGCATCTCGGGCAGCTGCCAGGACCGCTTCCACGAGACGCCCGCCTGAGGGCGGTTCCGTCACCGCTCGCCGCCTGGAACCCAGAGCACGTCGCCCGCCCTCCTGTTGGCGTGCCGGGCGAGTATGAACAGCAGGTCCGAGAGGCGGTTCAGGTAGGTGATCGCCGTCTGGTTCATCGAGTCCCCGTGCACTTCGAAGGCTGCCCAGGCCGACCGCTCCGCCCGCCGTACCACCGTGCGAGCCACGTGCAGCAGCGCGGCGGCGGCCGTGCCACCGCTCAGGATGAACGAGCGCAGCGTCGGAAGGTCGGCGTTGTAGTGGTCGCACCACGACTCCAGCCGATCGACGTAGTGCTGCTCGACTCTCAGTGGAGGATGCTCGGGGTGCGGGACTACGGGCGTGCAGAGGTCGGCGCCCACGTCGAACAGGTCGTTCTGGATTCGGGTGACCATCGCGATGACCTCGGCGGACAGGTCCCCCTGCGCAACCGCCAGGCCCAGGTGGGCGTTGGCCTCGTCGACGTCGGCGTAGGCATTGAGCCGCAGGTCTGTCTTCGTGGTCGTGCTCATGTCGCCGAGCCGGGTCTCCCCCGCGTCGCCGGTCCGGGTGTAGATACGCGTCAAGTTCACCATGGTCGGCGTCCCTTCTGAAGTCGACGTGCCGTGGCCTCGAGATTTTGTCCTAGCGTACTAGACCAGAGGGACCCGGGTGTCACCAGACGATCGGCAAGGGCGCGGATGCCGGTCGGTCCGACCCTGCTCCCCGGGCAACAGTCAGTCGAGAATGCTCGTCGCGGTGAATAGGTTCGTGGCGATCAGGCTGGCCATGCTGACCTGCACCGCCTGTCCTGCAGCCGTGGCAGCCCAGGAGGACCGCTGGAGCTTCCTGGCGTTGGCGTGGACGGCACCCGACCACGGGATGTCGGCATGCATGGACGCCAGCTGTCCGCTGGCGAAGAGCAGCGCAGCGACGGCCGCGGTGTGGACGTCCGGCTCTGACCCGTCGTTCAGCACTGCGCGCATCGTTGCCACGAGGTGAGTGCGTCGGGTGCCGTCGTTCTCGGCGAGCGTGGGGATCCGCAGAAGACCTCGTCCGGGCTCGCGCCGGAGGTGGCCGCGGTCGACGAGGAGGTCCAGCACGGGCTCGCGCAAGCGCGGGCCCAAGACGAGGACCATGGTGTAGAGGTCCATCGGCTTCCGGTCGATCTCATCCCAGGCAGTGGCAAGCACCTCGAGGTCAGGACGCGTGCCCCCGACGGTGCGCACCTGGCGCACGCCGTGCCGCTCCTGCTCGAGACTCAGCCGGTCCTGCAGGAGCAGGTCGATCAGCACCGCGCCTGCGAGCACGTGGAAGAACGGCAGCCCGTCACCGACCACGGCGCCGTTGCGCGGGTTGAACATCAGGAGTGCCAGGTCCTCGACCACGAGGGCACCTGTGTGGTTCTGGTCAGTCACGACGTTCCTCTCGGTCATGGCTCGGAGCGATCGGTGCGGGAGCGCAGGGTCGGTCGATGTCATCGGCGTGGCTCCCACTGGAACAGTCGCTGCGCCAGGAAGAGGGCGAGGAAAACCCAGGCGAGGGTGGGTGCGAGCAGGACGAGCGAGTCACCGATGGACGCACCGCCGTTCCATGCATCCGTCATGAGCTCGGTCGCGGCGCCACCGGGGAGCAGTCGCTTGACCGTGGCCAGGTTCTCGGTCCCGCTGATCCCGACCCAGACTCCCACGGCGATGGTGCCGAGACTGATCGGGAGGGTGGTCACCTGCGCGTGCTCGGGCGAGTGTGTGAGGCCAGCGGTGGCCAGGCCCAGCCCGAGCATCATGGCGATGGTCGCAAGCGTGCCTGCGGCGAAGAGAAGGCTGTTGTTCGGTGAACCGGCAACGGCGGCGAGCACGGCGAGGATGCCGAGCAGCTGGACGCCGGCGATCGCTGTCGCCGGCAGCACCAGGCCCCCCAGGATCTCGTGGTCTCGTGCGGCGGTGGATCGAAGCCGCTTGAGGAAGAGGTTCTGGCGTCGCGAGGCCAAGGTGGTGACGACGGTGGAGTAGAGACTGAAGGCGGCGATGGTGAGGACGATGGTCGAGGCGAGGTAACCGAGGCTGCCGATGTTCTCGAAGGTCTCGTGTCGCCAGACGAGGCTGGCGCTGACGGCGAAGGGGATGACGAGACCGGAGACGAGCACGGCCCGGTTGCGCAGGATCTGGGTCAGTTCATGGCGAGCGATGGTGAGCATGGCGGTCCTTCGTGGGGATGGGAGTGGCGGCGCGGGCAGAGCCAGCCGGCCTAGTCGTCGGTGTCGAGGGCTCGGAACACGTCGTCGAGGCGCGTCGGGCCGGCCGACAGTCCCTGGAGATCGATGTGGTGGTCCTCGGCCCACTGCAGCAGCTCCTTCAGGTCGCGAGCGAGGGCGAAGGTCTCGATCACGTAGGTGCCGTCATCGCGCCGCGACCCCTTGACCGGCGGGTGCGGTGCGGTCGGCGGGAGCGTGAACCGGATGACGCCCGGCAGCTGGCGTGTGAGCTCGGCGACGGTGCCCTCGCGGTGCATCGATCCCCGGTGCATCAGTCCGACGCGGTCGGCTCGCTGCTGGGCCTCCTCCAGGTAGTGGGTGGTCAGCACCACCGTCGATCCGTCCTCGCGGAGCCGGTCCACCGCCGTCCAGAGGTCGTCTCGTGAGGAGATGTCCAGTCCGGTGGTGGGCTCGTCCAGGAACACCAGCTCGGGCGATCCCCACACGGCGGTGGCGAAGTCCAGACGGCGCTTCTCGCCACCGGAGAGCTGCGAGACCAGAGTGGCCGCCTTGCGGTTGAGGTCGACGATGCCGAGCACCCGCTCGACTCGATCTTCGCGGAGGGTGAGGGCTCCGATCAGCTGCACCGACTCCTTGACGGTGAGGTCGGGGGAGAACCCGCTCTCCTGAAGCATGATGCCGACCTTGGGGCGCACGGCCGAGCGCTCCCGGGGGTCGTGCCCGAAGACACGAGCTGCACCGGAGGAGGGCCGGCGGTGTCCTTCGATGATCTCGAGGGTCGAGGTCTTGCCGGCTCCGTTGGTGCCGAGCAGCGCATAGAGCTCGCCGCGCTGGACCTGGAAGGAGACGTCCTTCACGGCATGGAACTCGCCGTAGGTGAGGTTGAGATCAGCGACGTCGATCACGGGTGAGGTTGACATGACTCCATGTCATCGTCGATCAGGTGGCTGGCCCAGTGAACCCTTGTCACGACTCGTCATGCGGTCGTCATGCCGGACCCATGACACGTGTCACGCCGCTACGTTGTCGTGCGTGCAGCCGAACACCTCGCCCCCGGTCGCGGGCTGGTCGTCGCCGCGGAACGGGCTGTCGACCCGCGGCCGGGGCGTTGCTCTGACCTGGCTGGCCACGGCAGCGGTGATCGTGGGCATCGAAGTGGTCGTCCTGGGAATCTGGGCTCCTGTCGCGGTGCCTGCTTCGCCGGGGGTGTCCTGGCGTCAGGCGGCCTTCGTGCTGGCCGGGTTGACCTGGCTGTCCTCGTCCGCCTGGTTGCTGTGGAGCTACCGCCGCGCTTCTCGAGGTGAGGAGGAAGTCGAGGAACGGCGCGGTGTTCCGGCCAGGTTGCTGGGGAGGCGTGCCATCCCGGTCCTGGCGTGCATCGCTGCGAGCACGATGTTCGTGGCGGTGTCGGGAATGCTCCTCATGGGCGGTGCTGTCATGGCGCAGACGGCTGCCCTGCTCAAGGAGTCGTCCGGCGCGCGTCGGCGCCTGTCTCTCGCCGTCGCGGCCGTGCTCGGCGTGCTGTGGCTCGTCGACTCCGCGCTGGCGACGGGCCCGACCGGAGCGGGGGCAAGCGCCGAGCTCACGACGTACGCCCTTCTCCTGCCGGTGACCTCGGCCTTCTCGCTGTGGTGGTGGGACATCGTCGAACAGCTCGACCATGCCCGGGTCGCGGAAGGCAGGCTCGCAGCGACACAGGAACGTCTGCGCCTGGCCAACGACGTGCACGACTTGCAGGGCCACCACCTGCAGGTGATCGCTCTGCAGCTCGAGCTGGCCGAACGACTCCTGACCCGTGATCCGGACGCCGCGCTGCACCAAGTGCGTGCGGCCAGGTCCTCGGTGGACCACGCACGCCAGGGGACCCGCGACCTCGCCACCCGGTTCCGGGGGGTCCCGCTCGCCGACGAGCTCGCCAATGCCGCCGACCTGCTGCGCGCCGCCGGGATCCGCGTGGACCTCAGCGTGGCGCACCAGGCGGGGCAGGCGCCGGTCGACGTCCTCGGCCCGGTCATCAGGGAAACCACCACCAACATGCTCAAGCACAGCGGCGGGGCGTGGGCGACGCTGAGCCTTCGTCGCAGCGGGGATAACTGGACCTACACGGCAAGCAACGACGTCACCCAGCCTCGTCCCAGCGGGTGCCGCGAGCGGACCGGGAACGGCCTGCAGGGGATCGGCGAACGCGTTCGCGCTGTGGGTGGCCACGTCGCGGTCGACCGAGGTCCCTCCCATTTCACGGTGTCCGCCACCGTCCCGCGCACCGACGCCCGGCCGTTCGACCACCAACGCGAAGGAGACCGATGATCAGGGTGCTGCTCGCCGACGACGAAGACATGATCCGAACCGCCCTCGCCTCGCTCCTGGCGCTCGAGGACGACCTCGAGGTCGTCGCCCAGTGCCGCGACGGCGCCGAAGCGGTCGAGGAGGCGAAGCGCCTCGAGCCCGATGTGTGCGTGCTCGACCTCGAGATGCCGTTCCTGGACGGCGTCGAGGTCGCCGAGCGACTGCGCCACACCGTGGCGACACGCTGCGTCGTGGTCACCCGGCATGCCCGCCCGGGGGTCCTGCGGCGGGCACTGAAGTCAGGAGTACAGGGCTTCGTGCCCAAGTCCCGTCCCGCCAGCGACGTGGCGCAGGTGATCCGCGAGGTTGCTGCGGGCAGGAGGTACGTCGACCCCGAGATCGCTGCGGACGCCCTCTCTGCGGAACGAAGTCCACTCACCGACCGCGAGCTGGACGTCCTGCGGGCGGCGGCCGGTCATGCGACCAGCTCTGACATCGCCAAGGCGCTCCACCTGTCCGAAGGGACGGTCCGTAATCATTTCTCCTCCATCCTGCAGAAGCTGAACCGCTCGACCCGCTACCAGGCTGTTGACCTGGCCCGGGAGCGCGGCTGGATCTGACCGTCGCTTGCTCGCCTTCCGGGTGGGAGGTGCGGCAGTCTCCGTCGGAGACGGCACGTTGTCGGTCCCCACGTCACTCCACACCCGCGCCCGGCACCGTGGCGGGGTAGACGAAGTCCTCGTCGGGCAGCAGGTCCTCGACGCCCCGCATGGCGTCGCCCCACAGCGGTGCCGCGTAGGCGGAGGCCGAGGGGACACCGATGACGGTTCCGCCCACGACCGTTCCCTGGAGCAGCGACGGGGAGCCCTCGGGGTCGACACCGGCGATCACCGCTGCGGTGGCGAGCGCCGGGGTGTGACCGACGAACCAGACGGACAGGCCCTCGTTGTTGCCGGTCTTGCCGGCCGCAGGCTTGTCGAGGGCGGCAGCCGAGGCGAACCCGCCGTCCTCCAGCACGCCACGAAGCACGTCGTTGACCGCGTCGGCCGTGGTCGGCGCGACGACCTGCTCGCAACGCGGCGGATAGCTCCCGAGCACGCTTCCATCGGCTCGTTGCACCTCGGCGACCGGTCGGGCGTCGCAGTGGAGGCCGCGGGCCGCGAAGGTGGCGTACGCCTCGGCCATCTCGAGGGGGCTGACGTTCGCGACACCGAGCGGGAAGATCGGCACCCGCTCAGCCTGCACGCCGTCGGCTCCCTCCGGCGCCGTCAGCTGGACACCGAGATCGCGTGCCAGGTCGTACGGCGCGCAGATCCCGGTCTCCTGGGCCAGGCGCAGGTAGAACGTGTTGATCGACAGACGCGTCCCGGAGTAGAGGTTCTCCGACCCGTCGGAAGGCGCCGCGTTGTTCCCGACGGTGAACTCACCGACGTACGGCGGCGCCCCCTCGCAGTTGGCGTAGTCAGCCTGGTCGAACGTCATCGTGTTGGGCGTCGCGTAGGTCGTGTCCAGGGCGATGCCCTGCTCAACCGCTGCGGCCAGCACGAACGTCTTGAAGGTCGATCCGGCCTGGAACCCCTGGGAGCCCCCGTACTCCGGCGGGACGCCGTGGTTCACGAAGGTCTCGCCGGACGCCGTGTCGCCACCCATGGGGCGGGACTGGGCGAGGGCGAGCACGTCTCCTGAACCAGGCTCGACCATGGCGACGGCGCCGATCGCAGCGTCGGTGGGGTCCGTTCGGGTGGCCACGGCCTGCTCGGCGGCGCGCTGGTGGCGCAGGTCGAACGTCGTGCGGATGGTCAGTCCGCCCTCGCGGAGGAGCTGCTGGCGCTGCTGTCGCGTGGCACCCAGCGCCGGATCGTCGAAGAGGTACTGCACGGCGTAGTCGCAGAGGAAAGGGGCCTCGCTCGGCAGGCAGCCGTTGCGAATCGGGCTCACGTCGAGCCCCAGGCCGGAGCGTGCGACGCGACGGGCGCGGCGCTCACCGATCAGTCCCAGTCCGGCCATCCGCTGGAGGACCGTCCCGCGCCGCTCGCGTGCCCGCCGCTGGTCCTCGGTGGGGTCGTAGCGGGACGGGCTCTGGACGAGCCCGGCCAGGAGCGCCGACTGGCGCAGGTCGAGCTGGGCAGCGTCGATTCCGAAGTAGTGTTCCGCGGCCGCCTGCACGCCGTAGGCGCCGGCCCCGAAGTACGCGGTGTTGACGTAGCGCTCCAGGATCCAGTCCTTGGAGCGGTCCCGCTCGAGCGCGATGGCGAGACCTAGCTCACGCACCTTTCGCGCCACGGTCTGCTCCGTCGCATCCCGACGCTCCGCGTCGTTGCGCGCCTGGGTGACTAACGTCTGCTTGACGAGCTGCTGGGTGAGGCTCGAGCCGCCCTGCACCACCGAGCCTGACCCCACGTTCGCAACCAGTGCCCGCAACGTGCCCTGAAGGTCGATGCCGCTGTGCTCGTAGAACCGCGAGTCCTCGACGGCGAGCAAAGCCTCGAGGAAGGTCGTGGACACCTCCTCGAGGGGCACGCTGACCCGGTTCTCGTCGAAGACGTGGGCGAGCACGTTGCCGTCCGCGTCGAGGATCGTCGACCGCTGCGGCAGCGGCCGTACGTCCACCTCCTCAGGCACGATGCCCACCGCGCTCGTCACCTCACCAGTCACCTCGGTCGCGAACCACGCCATCGGGAGCACCATCGCGGCGACCAGGAGTCCGATCGTCGCCGCCGCGGTCACGAAGGCGAGCCCCTGACGACCCGCGTTTCCGACTCGGCTTGTCCCGTCGTCCAAGACGGGTGCCTCGTCTCGTTCGTTGTCCATGGCTCCACCGTCCGGTGCCGCGAGGCATGCTGTCGAAGACATAGATGTGGCTTTCGATGCGGAATGCGCATACTGGTGACATGGACCTGATAGCCGCCTGCGAGGCGTTCGTGAGCGTCGCCGAGAGAGGCAGCTTCACCCGGGGAGCAGCTGCGGTGGGGATGTCTCAGCCCGGAGCGAGCCGTCGTATTGCGGCGTTGGAGCGCCACCTCGGCGTTCCTCTCCTCGACCGGGCCGGACGGTCCCCGGCGCTGACCCTGGCCGGCCAACGCGTGCTCGAGCCCGCCCGACATATGCTGCGAGCCGCCGAGACGCTCCTTCAGGAAGCCGACGAGGCTGCACTTCACGCGTTCCACCTCGCCGTGCCCACCGGGTGCGACGTACGGGAGCTGGCCGGCGTCGAGCTCGCCAGCAGGGATGCGGGGCTGCATCTGGTGCTCACCGAGGCCGAGCCGCGCGTGCGGGGCGACCTGCTGGGCCGTGGGCGGGTGGAGGCACAGGTGGCCGCCGTGCCGGGCGAGGAGGGTGACTGGACGGTGCCGCTGGGCCTCGCCGGCGCCCTCCCCCGCCCGGGCCGCGTCCACCTCGACCAGCTGCGACCGTCCGGCCGGCACCCGACCCGTGAGGTCGTGCACGTGCACCTGCTGCCCGAGGACGACGTGCCGCACCTGCGTGACCCGCTCCTCGCGGCCGCGGAGTCCGCCGGGCTCGGAGCCTCGCAGGTCACGGTGGCGACGTCGTCGGCCGCGGCGCTGGCGAGCGTGCTGGCGTCCAGCGACCTCGCGCTGATGTCCGAGCACGAAGCGCGCCGCCTCGACCTGGCCTGGTCGCCGTTGGCGCACCCGGCACTGACCAGGGGGTACGCGCTGATCGGCGTGATCGGGGCCGACTCCGACCGGCTCCGCGCCGCGATCGGCAGTGAGCTCGGCGCGGCCCTCGGCGCCGAGGTCGGGCGTCGGGGCGGGGCAAGCCGATGACCACGGGCACCGTGCGCCTGCTGCGTGACCTCCGGGCCGAGCTGGACGCCGCCGGCCTCACCGGCTGGTTCCTGGTGCGCGACCTCGACTCCGGAGAGGAGATCGGGATCGATCCTGACACCGTGGTCCCGCTCGCGTCGCTGGTCAAGGTCCCCCTGGCCGCGGCCGTCCTCGACCGGGTGGCTACGGGAGAGCTCGCCGAGTCGACGCCCCTGCACCTGACCGGGGGCGGTGGTCGCGAGGTCGGACCGGCGGGCCTGGCCCGGTTCCGGTTCCCCGCCACCATCGCGCTCGCCGACGTCGTCTACCTCAGCACGTGCCTTAGCGACAACGTGGCCGCCGACGCGCTCTTCGACCTGGTGGGTCCCGCGCAGGTGACGCAGTACGTCCGCGGGCTCGGCGTCACGGACCTGACCGTGCGCCACCGGCTGTCCGACCTCACCGAGACCCCTGCCGAGGCCTTGGTGGAGACGCCTGAGCTGGCGCAGACGCTGGCAGCCCACGGCGGGACGCCGAGCGGCGGTCACCGCGTGCGGCAGCTCGACACCGCTCGCGCCAGCGCGGGCACCGCTCGCGCCTGCGTCGACCTGCTCGAGCGGCTGTGGACCACGCCGAGTCCGGTCGCGCCAGACGTGGCCCGGCGAGTCCGAGAACTCATGGCACACCACGTCGTGGCGCGGCAGCGGCTCTGGCCCGATTTCGCCTCCGACGCAGCCGCCTGGTCGTCGAAGACGGGGACCCTGCTCAACCACCGCCACGAGATCGGCGTGGTCGAGCACGCCGAGGGCGACCGCTACGCCGTAGCGGCCCTGACGGCGTCCCGGGTGTCCGCAGGGATCCAGCACGTCGCCGAGGCGACCATGGCGAGCGTCGCCCGCCGGCTGCGCGACCACCTACGCCACTGACCCGCCCGCAGCCCCGGCCGGGTCAGGACCAGCCGGGTCAGGACCAGTGATCGACCACGATTCGGGCGGCCTGCGCCACCAGCGCATCGTCCGTCTCGGCGTCGGCCTCGTCGTGCGAGGTCATCACGACCACCACCCAAGGAGCACGGCCCGGAGGGTGCACGACCGCGACGTTGTTGCGGGTGCCGTACGAGGCGGTTCCGCTTTTGTCGCCGACCCGCCAGCCGTCGGGCACGCCCGCCCGGACGAGCCGGGCACCGGTGAGGCTGTCACCCAGCTCGTCGTCGAGCAGCCGGCGGTCGTCGCGCGCCAGAAGGTCTCCGAGCGTCAGGTCGCGCACCACGGCGGCGAGGGCGCGCGGAGTGCTCGTGTCGCGCACCTCGCCGGGGCGCCAGTCGTTGAGGTCGGGCTCGACACGGTCGACCGACGTCACTGAATCGCCCAGCTCGGCCAGGCGGTCGTCGACCGCACCGGGGCCGCCCACCAGGTCGAACAGCAGGTTGGTCGCCGTGTTGTCGCTGAGGGTGAGCGCGGCATCGAGCAGCTGACGCACCGTCATCCCATCCTCGACGAAGAGCTCCGTCACCGGGGAGTACGCGACGAGATCGGCCTCGGTCCAGAACAGCCGTCGCTCGAGGTCGTCGACCGAGAGCCGATCCAGCACGACGGCTGCGAGGGGGACCTTCACTGTGGACGCCAACGCGAACCGCTCGTCGGCGCGGTAGCCGAGCGTCTCTCCGCTGCCGGTGTCGATCGCCATCACCCCGAGACGGGCGTCCCGGCGCCGCTCGAGCGCCGCGAAGCGAGAGCGGACCTCTGCTCCGGCAGTTGTTGCCTGTTCCGACCTCACGGCTTCCAGCTGGGCCGAGTCCCGGACGGACCTCGAAGGCCCAGTAAGCGTCCCGGTGCGAACGGCGATCACTGCCGCGCCAACGAGACACAGAAGAGCGAGGGCTACGACGACGCGGCGTCGGGGGTCGGTGTTCTGCATGAGGTCAGCGTCCCCGTCGGTAGTGGGTCTGTCGAAGACACCCGTAAGAGGAGTCATGCGCGAGACGCATGGTGCACCCGAGCTTCGTCGCCAGGACCTCATGGTTGCGGAGCTGGCGAGCGCCGCCCCACATCCGCTCGTTCTCACTCGGCCGTACAGCTCGGCGGTGCTGAAGGTGCGTTGTGCCAGCCTCGTACGCCGCGGTGATGGCGTTCACCGAGTAGTCCTGGTCGCTCGACCCGTAGGCCATCAGATGCCCATCGCCCGTGGCGGGGGGGATCCACTCACCTCGCCGCTGGCCTCCCCCCTATCACCCACCACCCCGTCAGACGGGTGGCATGTGAGGCGAGTGGATTGGCTCACCGTCGGGAGCACTGCTACCGTTCACGAGTCGAGCCACTCGCCTCGACATCTGAAACTAGGAAGGGTGGGCAAGCCCATGACGACCGACCACACCATCGACCTGCACTTCACCTATCGCGTCACAAACCCTGCTCGGTTCGAGGACTATCTCAACATCGCGCTCCCCCTCACTCAGGACGAGGAGCCGTACGTCCTCGAGTACTCGCTCGCGCGCAACTCGGATGGCATCGTCCTTCAGCACGAGCGATACGAGAACGAGGCAGCGATCGCCAAGCACTTGGAGGTCACCGCCGAGGGACAGGAGGCGTGGAACGAAGCCACGGAGCTGCTCGACATCCGCTTCGTCGGTCCCCTCAGCGACGAGTTCTTCTCGAAGTGGGAGGTACCGGAGAACTCGCGCTGGGGCCGGTATCGCAGCATCCAACGCTGACATAGTCCTCGACGCGACGAACGACAGGCCGGGTGGTCGCGCGGGCCCGGCCCGGTCATGACGCCCGCGGATCGTACGAACGGCTTCGCCCGCGTGACGCGTGGGCGAAGCCGTTCGACACGGACGCGATTCGCGGGAGGCCGCCCGCCATGACCCGCCGGACTGAGCCAAGCCGAGTGACTCATATCGCCATCAGCTCGTAGAGTTCGCCCATGCCACCCGCAGTCGTCACCTATCACCAGCAGGTTGCCCAGCAGAAGCGAGGCGCGATCCTGGATGCCGCGTCGCAGCTCTTCCTCGAGCTGGGTTACGACCGCACGTCGTTGGCCAAGATCGCGGAACGGGCCGACGTCTCGCGAGCGACGTTGTTCAAGCAGTTCCCGTCCAAGGCCAGCCTCTTCGATGACATGGTCCGCCAGTCGTGGAGGACGGACGACGACGACCACATCACCCCGCCGGCAGGTGACGTACAGGCCGGGCTCGTCGAGATCGGGACGCAGTACGCGGCGTTGATATCGACGCGCGAGATGGCCGACCTGTTCCGGATCGTCATCTCGGAGCTGCCTCGCTTCCCCGAGCTGGCGGGTGCGCAGTTCTCGCTCGGCAAGATGCCTTACTTCCAGCGGGTGCGCGACTACCTCGAGTCCGAGGTGGCCGCAGGAACAGCGACCGTAGCGGACCTCGATCTGACGAGCACCCAGTTCTTGGGCATGATCGCCAACTACCTTCTCTGGCCGAAGCTGCTCATCCCGGGATGGTCGGTAACTTCGGAGCGCCAAGCCACGGTGGTCGCCGAGGCTGCGACGACGACGGCCGCCCGCATCTCCGTCCGCTGAGACGCCACAGAGACGGCCCGCCACGATCCGAAGCGCCGGCAGGCCGGGTGACGCTTGTGCGCGACCACCTAGCGTGGCGACAGCGCACATGCCGGGCACTGGTTCGCCTCACTCCGTTCACGAAGGTGTGGGACGCGCGGCAGTCGGGACGAGGCCTTGGCCGCACGAGGCGAACCACCTGATTCGCCGAGCGACCGGAGCGCTCGTCCCTGCGTCGGCGCGGCGGCCGGGGGCCGCGCGGCCACCGGTGTCGATCGCCATCACCCCGAGGCGGGCGCCCCGGCGTCGCTCGAGCGGACCTCCAGCGACGCAGAGGAGAGCGAACGCAGGGACGACGATGCGGCGTAGGTAGTCAGCGTGCGGCATGTCGTCAGCGTCTCCGTCGGCGGCTGTGCAGTCCACGACGCCCCGAAGAGGTGCCATGCAGGCAACCCAAAGCACGACCAGTACGTCGCCGCAACCCTGCAACTATCATCCGAGCGTCAGCCGGCAACCGGCCAGCAGCCGGTCGACCATGGCGCGGGCGTCCTCACGCTCGTACCCCGGGCCCAGGATGCACAGGTTGCCCACTGCGCGCATGAGGGCGTACGCCGTTACCCCCGGGGCCAGCTCGTTCTGCGCCGCGGCGGCCTCGACTAGGCGCGCGCACGCTGGGACGAGCTTGTCGAGCATGAGCGCATGGAGGCTGTGGAATCCAGCGTCGTCCGACTGCAGCGCCACCCCGAGGCCGTGCTTGGTCACCAGGAACTCCACGAAAGCGCCGATCCACTGCTCGAGCGCTGTGCCGGGCTCGGACGAGTCCTCCAGCTCTTCGGCGAGCGCGACGCACTCGTCGATCTGGTGCCGGTAGACGGCGACGACGAGCTCGGCCCGGTCCGGGAAGTGTCGGTAGACCGTGCCGACGCCCACTCCGGCCGTCCCCGCGATGTCCCGGATCGGGGCCTGCACACCGCGCTCCACGAACACCTCAGCCGCAGCCTCTAGGAGCGCTTCGCGGGTGCGTCGTGCACCGGCCGCGCGGACCCCTGCTTCTCGTGACACGGCTCACCTTTTTCGCGGAACAGTGTTCCGCTAGTGTGGCGGAACGACGTTCCGTCGAGTATGCGGCACGTCCTCCCGAACAGGAAGCCGACCATGCCCACCCCACTGCCCGCCCCATCTCCGCACCAGACCGTCGCGGTCAAGCCGATCGCCGTCCCCGCCGAGGGACGCGACGTAGACCTGCAGGTGAAAGTCACCGCCCCGAGGCAGGGCGAGGACCTGCCCGTCATCGTGTTCTCCCACGGCAACGCCTGGTCGATGGACGGCTACGAGCCGCTCGTCGACCGGTGGGCCGCTGCCGGGTTCGTCGTCGTACAGCCCACCCACCTCGACTCGCGCCGCCACGGGGTCGCCTTCGACGACCCGAGGTTCCTGTCCATCTGGCGGGTTCGCATCGCCGACCTCCACGCCGTGCTCGACCACCTCGACCACGTCGTCGGTGAGGCCGGCCTCGCCGACCGGGTCGACCTTTCGCGAGTCGCCCTCGTGGGCCACTCCTGGGGCGCCCAGACCGTGGGCGCCCTCCTCGGCGCTCGCGTCTTCGACGCGGCCGGCAGGGCCGGAGAGGACTTCGCACGCGAGAGCATCAGCGCCGGCGTCCTCATCGCGGCGACCGGGACCGGCGACTCCCTGACGCCCTTTGCCCAGGAGCACCTGCCGTTCATGAAGCCGGACTACAGCACCATGACCGCCCCCGCCCTCGTCATCGCCGGCGACAAGGACCAGTCGAGGATGTCGACGCGAGGACCGGACTGGTTCCTCGACGCCTACGAGCTCAGCCCCGCACCGAAGAGCCTGATGGTGGTCCCCGACGGTGAGCACACGCTTGGCGGGATCGCCGGCGAAGCCGTCAGCGAGACCACCGACACCAACCCGGCCCGCGTCGCTCTCGTGGCCGACGCCGTAGGCGCCTTCCTCCTCGAGGCCCTCGACGTGGACACCCATGCCTGGTCGAAGTTCAGCGGCGAGGCCGCGTCCGAACAAGAAGCCCGGTTTGCACATAAGGGATGACCCACGAACTCCTGGGCCCTGCAGCACGGCGAGTCCCGCCGCAGGCCCGCACCCGGATCGGAATCACCATGACTGACCACATCACCGTTCCCACCCACGAGACCGGCGCCCTGACCGGCCCCGTTGTCTCGATGGCGCCCGTGGCGTTCCCCTCGGAAGGGAGGCTTGCCGAGCTCCAGGTGCGGGTGACGGCGCCGATGACCGAGCAGACCCTGCCGGTGGTGGTCCTGTCGCACGGACACGGTCCTTCCCAGTACGCCTCATCCTTGTACGGCTACGCCTCGCTCGCCAACCACCTCGCGGCCAGCGGGTTCGCCGTACTGCAACCCACCCACCTGGACTCCATGACGCTCGGGCTGCGTGGTGCCGACGTCCCGGAGGCTCCCCTGTACTGGCGCTCGCGGGCACACGACGTGTCGCGTGTGCTTGATCATCTGGACGTCCTCGCAGGCGTCTTGCCCACCGTCGCGAGCCGTCTCGATGTCACGAACGTGGCAGTTGTGGGCCACTCGATGGGCGGACACACGGCGGGCATGGTGCTGGGGTCCCGGCCGCGTGATCCAGCGACGGGACGGCAGGTGCTGGCCCGCGACGAGCGCATCAGGGCGGGCGTGATGATGGCTGCGCCCGGGCGCGGAGGCGATGCGCTCACTCCCCACGCCCACCACCACTACCCCATCCTGCGCGACACAGACTTCAGTGACATGCTCGCGCCCACACTGGTCATCGCGGGCGATCAGGACCACGCCCGGCACCTGAACGTCGTCGGTGCCGCGTGGCAGACCGACGCATATCGCCTCGCACCGGGACCCAAGTTCCTGCTCGACGTCCACGGCGGCGAGCACAGCCTCGGAGGGGTCGCGGGATACGAGGTGGCCGAGACCACCGACGAGGACCTCCCGCGTGCAGCCATGGTGATGCGGATGACCGCGGCGTTCCTGCGCACCCAGCTCGGCCTCGATCTCCGCGCCTGGGCACGCGAGGTCGACCAGCTGGCAGGCAACTTCGCCGACATGGCGACGGCGACGGCGTCGGAGAAGGACTGACCTCGAGGGAGCCTCCGCTGATATCCGTCGGCGCATCGACGTCCGTGCAGGACGTCGCGATCACCACCACCTTGCTGGACGTCGCGGAGGCGCTCCCTTCGATCAGGAGCGAGCCGGCCGCGGCGGCGCGGTTCGCCCCAGGAAGTCGAGCATCAGGTCTGCCACGTCGTCGAGCGCGCTCTCCAGCAGGAAGTGTCCACCGTCGAGCAGGTGGATCTCCGGTTCGTGCGCGTCACGGGCAAAGGCCCCCGCCCCGGCCGGCGCGAAGATCTCGTCGTTCCTTCCCCACACAGCAAGCACAGGGACTCGTGAGTCGCGCAGATAGGCCTGCACCGCGGGATAGAGCTCGACGTTGCTGACGTAGTCCCTGAACAGGTCGAGCTGCACCCGGTCGTTGCCCGGGCGCGAAACCAGTGCGGCGTCGTGGTGCCAGGTGTCGGGGCTGACCACGGTCGCGTCGGGAACGCCATGGGTGTATTGCCACTCGATGGCCTCGACGCCGAGAGCCGGCCGCAGGGCGGCTTCGGTCGCTGCATTGGCGTCCCTGGCGTAGTCCCAGATTCCGGCCCAGAAGTCCTCGACGAAGCCCTCCTCGTACGCATTGCCGTTCTGGGTGACGATCGCCCACAGGCGGGAAGGGTCCTTCAGCGCCAGCCGCCAGCCGATGGGGGCGCCGTAGTCCTGGACGTAGATCGAGTAGCGCTCGACCCCGAGTTCGTCGATCAATCCAGCCGTCAGGTCGGCCAGGGCGTCGAAGGTGTAGGTGAACTCGTCCGCCGGCGGCGCGTCCGAGAGACCGAATCCCAAGTGGTCGGGAGCGATGACCCGGAACTGCGTGGCCAGGCGCGGGATCAGGTGGCGGAACATGAAGGAGCTGGTCGGGTAGCCGTGCAGGAGCACGATCGTCGGCGCGTCCTCGGCACCGGCTTCCCGATAGAAGAGCGAATGCCCGGCGATGTCGACGCGGCGATGATGGACCGTGACTGGCATGGCGATGTCCTAACTTGCTTGAGTCATTTTGATGGTTAGTGCACGCACAGTGAACCACGCGCGAGGTAACCTTTCAAAAGTCACTCGATGGTTAGGAGCTCGCATGGACGACCATGAGGCCCTGCTCGCGCTGCTCAACTCCACCCCCGTCACCGGCGGAGTGGAGCTCGACCTCCTGTCACACGGGGCACCCGAAGGCCCTGAGGTCGCGCAAAGCCTCGGCGGGAGTGGCTCGACTGCCGAGGTGGACCATCTCAGGGAGGTGCGCGACCTCCTCCAGTCGTCGGTGCGATCCGGCGAGGTCGACACGCGCCTGTTGGGCACCCTGGACGGGATCGTGCAGCGCCCGGCGTCGCTCACCGCCGAGGATGGCTTGCAGTGGGAGCTCGAGGGCACGCCCGAGAGGTTGCCGGCCGCGCGCCTCGTCATCGCCTGGGCGGAGCTCACCAAGAGCCGCCCCGGTCGCCTACGGGCCTGCGAGAACCACGAGTGCCGGCTCTTCCTGATCGATCACAGCAAAGGGAACACGGCACGCTGGTGCTCCATGGCCACCTGCGGCAATCGGATGAAGGCCAGGCGCCACCACTCGCGCAGGGTGGGCCGTACGACGCCGGGCGACTCGCCCTCACGTTGATCGAACGTATACGACCTGCTCAGCACCGTTGTTCAAACGGGGCCTGCCGGACACGGAGCGACTGCTCAGCCGACGGGATCCGGCGTCAGGTCCAGGGGAATCCCGCCCGAACGTCCAGGGCGGAACGGGCCTCGTTCCATGCAGCGAGCCGCTTGGAGGCTGTGCGTCCGTCGAGGAGCCAGTTGATGGTCTCCTTGTCGGGCTTGGGCCGCGGTTCGCCCAGGAAGTCGCTGAGTCGATTGAGCAGGCGGTTGGCGCTGGCGGGTCCCACCCTGGGCTGCGCGATCAGCAGCTGCGTGAGCGAGATCGACCGGAACGCATGCTTGGGCCCGCCCACACGCGCGGCGGCAATGATGTCGTCGACGTCGAGTGTCCCTGCGGTGACGTTGAGGAGCACCTCTGATCGTGCACGGCCGGCTGGGGCGACGGGGCGATCAGGTACTTCCGGCTGGGGCAGGCAGTCAACGTCGACCTGGCGTCCGAGGCGGGCCAGTGCGGTGGCCGTCCCGAGACCGAGGAGCCGTGGCGGCACGCGCACGCTTGGTGCCGCACCACGTCCCCTGGAGTCCGTCTGGTCGATTGCTGCATCGGTCCTCGGGTTGGACAAGAGGGATTCCCGCATCCAGTACGGCGTCTGTCCCAGCATTCCGGCGTTCGACACGATGGCGAGGAGCCGGTCGGGGTGGAGCGGCGCGAAGGGACGTGCGTCGGCCGAGAGGAAGTCCACGGTCTCCCACGTCGGCCCGGGTACGTACGGTGTGGGCTGGGCGATGCGGGACGCTCGCATGGAGAGGAAAGCCTCCGACACCGTGTGGGCGGAGGGGAACCAGGACTCCCACGTGGCGATCGCCATGCGTGCGCGGGTGGGGTCCAGCGACGTACCTGGATGTAGGCGACAAGCCTCGGCAATCGCCTGCTCGGTCTCTCGCAAGAGGTCGTTACCGTGCCCTGGTGGTGCGCTGAGGCTGGGTGCGAGGACGAAGATGACGACGAGGCCGGTGTATTCGAGGGGGCCCTCTGCGAGCAGCTTGGCCAGGCGCTCGACCTTCTTGTCGAAGCGGGATGAGGTCGTGGACGTGAGCTCGATGGCGATGCGCAGTCCGTCCGAGCGCACGGCGACGAGATCTGCTCCGCCGGGTTCGTCTCTGGGGAGTCGCCTGACTCCTTCACCGACCAGGTGGTTGGGCGTGCAGAACGGCTCTCCCAGTACCAGCGAGGCTTCGGTGTACTCAGCCAGGCGCAGGCCCAGCTCGGTGGCGAGGACATTGTGCCGGTCATGGTGGCCCCCGCCGGCGTAGGGCTGACCGCCCGTGACGCCGACCCACTCGGCCCACGTGAGGTGGTCGGCCAGCGGGGAGAGCGCGTGTCTATGCGTAGCCCTGTAGAGAACGACGTCCTTGGCCCGGCCAGCAGCCCAGGCGCTCGGCACGGTCCTCTCGACCAGGCCCGCGTCGAAGAGCTTGGCGAGGGGGTGGCTGAGGTGCGGCGCAAGCCTGGGGTCGCCAACGAGGGCGGCGAGCTGCTGACTTGTGCACGTGCGCCAGCCGGTGACGCTGCCCAAGGCCGCAATGTAGGAGTTGAGACGGTACGGGCTGCGGTCGCCGTTTGACTGCAGGATGGCAGCCAGAGCCTCTTCCGGCGTGGCGAGGAGCTTGTCCGGGACGTCCAGCAGCCCGGCCGCGACCCGTCGCTCGGCTGACGTGCGCGATAGCCACATGTCGGACGAGTGGTACGGAAACCAGTCGCTCCAGTAGGGGTCGATGCGGTTGTGGGCAGCCAGATCTGCGCGGCAACGGGACGTGATCTGTGAGAGGTGCCACACCGTCGCGCCTCTAGGGGATGAGATGCCCGAATCGGTCGAAGGCGCGTGTTCGGCGGTGGGCTCCACTGGCTCGGCTGCGACCAGGTGCAGCGGAACCGGAGGGGGCGGGGTGGGACCGGTCGGCTTCAGAGGTCGCGCGACCGAGCCGGGAGCCGTAGGCGCAGCGGCCGTCACGGGCGGCGGCGTCGATCGAAGTGCTTGTGGCGGCACGCCTGGTCGCTGTCGGCGACGGACGACCCGTGGGGGTGCCGAAGCAGGCGCGGCCTTCCCGCGACGGTTCGGTTCACTGGCTGGTTCAGCGTTCTGCTCCATGGAGAACGCCATGCGCAAACATCGGGGGCACCCCCGTCCCAACTAGGACTGTGAGCCGGCGAAGCGCCTACATGTGTCGACCTGGAGTAGATATGGGCGGGATGTCTTGCCGCTGCGCACGACAACTCCAGGCCGTTCTCTGTAAAGACGTCCCCTTCCCGGAGAGGTTGTCGGCGCCCTCGACGAAACTGGCGCCACATCTCGACGATGAAGTTCTTCGTCCGAGGCGGACAACTCACAGCTCAGTTCACGCTCGTGGTGCTTGATTTCCTCGACCCTGCTCCGGCCTTCGGCCGGTCGTTGGCTGGGGTGGTCGACAGTTGAGGTGAAGGAGCCGTGGGGCGTGGCGATCTCGATTCGATTTTCGTGGTGATGCTTCGGGGTCCGTGATGGAGACATGGAGTGCGGGGCGAGACGAGGACGAAAGTGATGGAAGCGCTACGAAGCCGAACCGGGACGTGACGAGCCGAGCGAAGCGAGGCCTACTTCCATGGAACCGGGATCATGCGCGACTACGCGACGGCCGGTCCGGACGATCGCGCTCCGCGGATTACCAGGGATGCGTGCCAGTCAGGGGTTGATGGCGCGGACCATCGGGACCGAGCGCTGTCGCGCGTTCTGGCGCTCGTCAGGCTCGCCCCGGACACGCGTGGCCGCGGGCCGGCGCGCGCCGGGCGCGACGTCAGCGCTCACGGGCAGGAGGGGCAGTCCGTCGGCCAGGTTCCCTGGGGGTCGGGGTGCAGACCAGCGAGGCCTATCAGTGCCTTCATCACTTCTGCCCGGCCGGAGCCGACGTAGTGCAACGCGTCGGGAAGGGACACCAGGGGCTCGACGCAGTCGGAGAGGTGACATGCGATCGCGAGGACGGCGCGATCCTGCAGGGTCGCCTTGGTGTGGGTGACGGAGAGTCTGTTGGCTGCGGTCCAGTCGATGCTGCCGCGGTCGACGGCGCCCGAGCCCCGGAGCGAGGACAGCTGTCGCAGCCACACACCGTCGTCGTACCCGCGCAGGAGCGCGATGGCCGCCTGCTCCGACGCGGACCGTGCGGAATCCACGAGCACAGATGGGGGCGTCGTCGATTCGAGATCGGTCTCCCCCGTCAGCCACAGGTGCTGGAACTCACGAAGGGTCGTCTGCGCCAGGTCCATGCCTCGTGACTCAACGCGGTCGCCGACCGGGAGATCGGGTCTGGCGTCGTGCATCACGGCGGTGCCATCAGCCCAGACCTTGAGGACGCGGCTGGAACTGCGGACGAGGGCAACGCTCGGTGATCGAAGGACAGGTTCAACGCCGGCATGGTCGCCGAGCTCGACTCCCGCTCCCTGCGGGTGGACCAGCCAGCGGAAGACGTAGGGCCGGTGTCCGGCAGGGACGTCTTCGTCGCTGACTCCTGCGACGGCCTCCAGTCGCTCGGCGAGCAGCTCGCGCACGCCATCACGCTCGACGTGGCGGCGTGCTCCGTCGCACACAGCCTGGACGTCCAACGGATAGCTCACGACGAGCCTTGAACACGTCCCGTAGCGACTTGTCACCTCGACGACCAGCTCGTCAGGCTTTGGGTACCAGTCGAAGAACAGGTCGGGGAAGCTGCGCTGCAGACCGTCCGCGCACGTCGCGAAGAGCTCGCCTACGCGGTCGGAGCCGCGGTGCGGTCGCACTTCTGTTGACCTCAGGTCGCGGAGGCTTCGGACATGCGGAGGTCGAGCCACTCCGTCACCATGGCGCGAGGGATTCGGTCCCAGATCGGCGGGAGTGCTGCGTCGATGTAGTCGTGCAGGTCGTCGACGTCATCGAAGGCGCGGACCGGCCCGCTGGTCCCGCGTGCAAGGCGGGCACGCACGCGTCCATCGTCTTCGCGTCCCTCGAAGTGGACGAGGTAGCCGCCGGGGAGAGGTAGGGGGACGTTGCCGGTCTTGGGGTCGACGGTTCCGGGGATCATGGGTTCTTCTCCTTGCAGTGGGTGCACACGGGCAGGTCGTCGTCGGTGGTGTCCTCGGCCGGACGACCGCAGTTCCAGCACTCGGAGCGGTCGCGGAGCTCGTCGAGGCAAAGGTCGATGAGGTAGTGGTACGGGTTCGGCTCGCGCGGATCGGCGGCGTACTCGTCGCGCCACGCGGCAAGGACGAGACCGTCCGGCTGGTCGACGTCGATCGTGACCTGCAGCTCTTCCAGCGTCTGCGGAGTCGGCGTGTGGACGAGCCTGACCCTCATCAGCGCGCGCTCCATCGCGCTGTAGCGCGGGTCGTTCCATGCGAAACGTCCGAAGCTGCGGAGCAGTCCGTTCCAGCGCATCGACTTCGGCTCACGCAGGTTCACGCATCCCCGACGGAAGTGCGCGTCGTCGAACAAGCCGACGTCGGCGAGCTCGGCGATCGCTCGCCTCTCATGGTCGTTGCCCGCCGACGCCATCAGGTCACTCACAAGCCGTGCTGCTTCGTTGCCGTCCATCGGCACCTCCTCTTCACCACCCAAGTGTTACACACACTGACACACGCGTCCGCACCCGAGAAACAAGGTGGCGGGGAGTCCCCGCGCATCGACGGCCGCCAGTTGGCAAGATCAGGGGATGCCAAAGACCCCGCGACCGCGCGATGCGTTGTCCCGGGTGACGAAGAAGGCGTCTCGGCTGAGCGAGGTCGAGGAGCTCCATCGCACGTCGGCGGCCGACCTCTCACAGGCGATGTACGACGCGCGCCAGGACGGCCACACGTGGACCGAGATAGCGATGGCTGCCGGCCTCGACTCCCCCAAGACGGCTCGGAGCCGGGCCGAGAGGTCCATGGACGCAGCCGATCTCAGCCCGTCAGTTCGTTGGCGGCGCGAACGTGGTCGCGCGCCGAGACCGAAGGAGACACCGCCGGGCCTGTCGGTGACCGAGGCGGCAGAACGTCTCGGCGTCACCCGCCGCACGGTCTACAACCGGATCGCCAACGGAAAGCTCACGACCACGACCGACCAGTCCGGCCGAACGCGCGTGATCCTCGACGACTAGGCAGTTCCCCTGACGACGCAGCGCGGGCCGGTTAGCCTCGCGCAGACCGGGTCATCGTCTCGACGACTCAGATCAACGGGGGATACATGAGCAACACGAACGACGCTGCCGCGCCCAGGAAGGTGACGGCATTCAACGGCAAGCGACTCGCCATCGAGTTCCAGGAGCACAACCAGACCCTTCGCAGCGAGGTGACGCGGCTCCAGGGTCTCCTGGACGAGCTCGGCGCGATGGACGCAGGCGAGCGGGAGCAGCGGATCGAACAACTTCGCGTCCGCGAGGTGGAGCTGAGGGCCCAGACTTCCCAGCTCTCGTCCGAGGTGGACGAGCTGTCTCGACAGGTCCTGGTGAACAGGGATCGACTCGTACTCGAGGAGGTCGGGCTCTTCGACTTCGAGCATCCTGCCGAGTCTTCGGCAAACCTCGCGTCGGAGCTCGACTCGCTTCGCGCCGAGATCCGACAGGTGAACAAGATCGGTTCCGCGATCACAGCCACGGCCAACTTCACCTTCAACAACTCGGCTGCCAAGGGGCGAACGTTCGTCAATCAGATGAGTCGCATCATGCTCCGCGCCTACAACGCCGAAGCCGAGAACGCCATCAAGACCGTCAAGGCCGGGAACCTGGCCAGCGCCCAAAAGCGTCTGTCCACGGCCCGGGAGCAGATCGCCAAGCAAGGCACGATGATCGATCTCTCCGTGACCCAGCACTATCACCAGCTCCGGCTGCGTGAACTGGAGCTGGCCGCACGTCACCTCCAGGCAGTTGCAGCTGAACGTGAGCACGAGCGGGAGCAGCGTGCTCAGCTCCGCGAGCAGAAGCAGCTCGAGGCCGAGATCAAGCGCGCCAAGGAGAAGCTGGAGAAGGAGCGGTCGCACTACCTCAACTCCATCGCGAAGATGCAAGCCTCCGGAAACGAGGCAGGGGCACAAGCGCTCCAGGAGGAGCTCGATCGCATCGACGCCGAGATCGCTCAGGTCGACTACCGCGCCGCCAACATCCGCGCCGGCTACGTGTACGTCATCTCCAACATCGGCGCGTTCGGCGAAGGCACGGTGAAGATCGGCATGACCCGTCGCCTCGAGCCGATGGACCGGGTACGCGAGCTCGGCGACGCCTCCGTCCCCTTCACGTTCGACGTTCACGCGCTCTTCTTCAGCGACGACGCCGTGGGCATCGAAGCGATGCTTCACCGCGAGTTCGCCGCCGAGCGCCTGAACAAGGTGAACCCTCGCAAGGAGTTCTTCCGTGTCGACCCCCAGCGCGTGCTGGACGTGCTGAAGGAGCACAAGGTCTCCGTGCTGGAGTTCCGCACGCATGCCGACGCGGACGAGTTCAGGATGAGCTGGCCGAGCGCCTGAGGTCAGCAGAGATCACTTCCTGTCGCCCCCGCACACCGGCAGGGCATGACGACTCCTTCGACCCCATCCCGGCCGATCGGCTGCGCCTGCTCGGTTCCCTCCATCGTTGAGGCCACATCAGCCCCGCGCCCCGAGGACTGGCTCACTCCTGACGACGTGGTGGCCCTGCTCCGCGGTGCTCTGAGTCTCGGCACGCTCCGCAACTACCGGTCCGCGCGGATCGGCCCCATGTACGTCCGTGTAGGGCGTACGGTCTTCTACCCACGCACGGCGGTCGACGCCTGGCTCGCGGAGCAGGTGCGGGACTCCGAGTCCCGCTGGAACGACCACTACTGACCGGCCCCCGTCACGCCTCTGCCGACGATGACCGGACGCAGGCACAGGCAGGGCATGACCAACGACAAGAAGGCAGCGCCGACACGCGCAGGCCGGCCCCCTCTCGCCCTTGGAACGACCGGCGAACCCTGGGTCACCCCGCGACCGCAGGGCGGCTTCACCGCAGGCGTCTGGGTCAGGACGGCGCGGGGCACCCGCAAGCAGGTCACCGCATCCGGCCCCACAAAGGGCGCCGCTCGCCGCAAGCTGCAGACCAAGCTCGACACCAACCTCGCGGCACCGTCACACGGAGTACAGCCCACGTGGACTGTAGCTGAGCTCACAGAGTACTGGGAGGACCACAAGGCGCGCAGCGGGCACAAGCGCCGCCGGGCACCGCTCTCACCCCAGACGCGTTGGGGCTACCACAGCGAGATCGCACGCATCATCACGCCGTCCATGGGCGGCATCCGACTCCACGAGCTGTCCGTTCCCGGGCTGGAGAAGATCCTGGCTGACCTTGAGGACACCGGGCTGTCGACAGTCCGCGCCCGATCCGTGCTCAGCATGATGCTCGACCTGGCAGTGCGTGACGGAGCGATCCCGTCCAACCCGACTGCGTACGTGGCCCCACCGGTGCGCGAGCCGAAGGAGGTCGAGGCACTCACCATCCCGGTCGCGCGACGTCTGCTTCAAGTGGTCCACCCAGACTTCCGCCGCAAGCCGGGCTTCCGGGGACCGACGCGCGACCTCCATGACTTCTGCATGGTCGCCCTCGGCACGGGAGCTCGGATCAGCGAGATCCTCGCAGTGACCAACGAGCTGGTCGACCTCGACTCCGACAAGCCGACGATGACGATCTCCGGAACCTTGGTCGAGCCCCGCAAGGGCTACGTCGCGCGGCACCACCGTCAGGAGACGACGAAGAACAACCAGATCCGTACGCTCCTGCTCCCCGAGGCTGTCGCTGACGTCCTCCGTGATCGCCAGGCGTCCACGCGCTACACGGCACCAACTGATCCAGTCCTGGCGTCAAACCAAGGCACGTTCATGTGGGCCGCCAACATGAGGCAGCGGCTCCGCACGGCGATCGCGAACGAGCCTGAGCTCATCGGCACCACGCCCCACGCTCTGCGACGGACCGTTGCCAGCCTCATCGCGTACGACGCTGGGCTCGACGCGGCGCGGATGCAGCTCGGCCACACTATCGCCGGGTCAACGCCACTGAGCGCGTACGTCGCTCACCGGCGTGAAGCACCGGACCACAGATCAATCCTCCACGGGTTGTTCTTCGACGCCAGCGTCTCCTGACCACATAGCGGCCGAGGGATCGAGCCGTCGCTGACGCGACGACCAATCGTCTTCGTGCTCGGCGACGGCGCGGCAACGGCGAGGTCGAGACGGGACGAGGCCGCCAGCTCCTCCCGATGACGTTGGTCACGTCGGGCGCGCTGGCGGCCAGTGTCGCTTTCGGAGATGGCGAGATCGACGTCTCCTGGTGAGCCGGTGGCGGCCTACTTCACCTCACGGTGGAGCACCCGGTAGGTGCCGACGACCAGCGGCAGCAGCACCCACGCCGCCACCCCGGTCCCGAGCTGTGCCCAGTACTGGCCCTGCATCTGCCCCTCGAGCAGCGGGGCCGTCACCGAACCGAGGTCCATCCACTCCCCGACGCTAGCGAGTGAGTTGCTGATCTGCGCCGCGATCGCCCATAAAGACGGAAGGACCAGCACGGACACGATCGCCGCCGGGGTGTTGAGGAAGAGCAAGCCGAACGCCACCCCCTGCAGGACGAGGATCAGCAGAGCCAGCGTCAGGCCCCCGCCGACCGCGGCGGTCAGGTCCCACTCACCGGTGCTGCCGACCAGGTTGGCACCGGCGGCTGCCAGGACGGCGGCGACGAGCACGACGAGCGCCAGCAGCAGGGCCGCCAGAGCCTTGGCCAGCACCACCCGGCCCCGGCGCGGCTCGACGGTGAAGGTGACCAAGCCGGTGCGTTGGGTCCACTCGGCGGTGACCGCCATGATGCCCAGGATCGGCAGCAGCACGGTCAGCGGCAGCGTGGAGTAGCCGAGGAGGCTCCGGAAGCCGTCGTCCTCGGACGGACCCCAGATTACGAAGGCGACGGGCACGACCGCGGCCAACGCCGCCATCACGATGACCATCCAGCGGCTGGCGCGGGTGTCGACCATCTTGCGGAGCTCGGCCTGCAGGGTGCGACCGAACGGGACACCCGGACGGCCCGGCAGGGCGGTGGCGGGTCGGCCGCGGACGGTCGACGGGTCTCCACCGGCGGCAGGGGCGGTGGTGGTGCCTTCGACGGTCATGCTGCTTCTCCTTCACGCGACGAGGCGGCCGTGAGGCCGAGGAACATCTCTTCGAGGCCTTCGGAGCCTCCGGACCGCAGCTCGAGGAGCACGACGCGTTCCTCGGCGGCGATGGCGCCGACTACTCCGGGGTCGGCGTCGACAACCAGGCCGGACCCGGTCCGGGTAACGGGGACGTCGGCCGCCTCGAGCAGCCGGGCGAGCCGGGCGTCGTCGGTGGAGCGGACGGTCGTGCCGCCCCGGCTCAGCAGCTCGTCCTTGGAGCCCATCGTGACGATCTGCCCGCGACCGATCATGACGAGGTCGTCTGCCACGATCTGCACCTCGTGCAGCAGGTGGCTCGACAACAGCACGGTGCCGCCGCCGTCGGCGAAGCGGCGCAGTAGCCCGCGCATCCAGTGGATGCCCTGCGGGTCCAGTCCGTTGGCGGGCTCGTCGAGGATCAGCACCTGCGGCTCGCCGAGCAGTGCCGCGGCGATACCGAGGCGCTGGCGCATGCCGAGGGAGTAGTTGCGGACCCGACGCCCGGCCTCCTCGTCGGTCAGACCGACGAGCGCGAGCACCTCGTCGACGCGCGACCTGGACACGCCGACGGAGATCGCGGAGACGCGGAGCACCTCACGGCCCGTCCGCCCGGGGTGCTGCGCGGAGGCGTCCAGCATGACGCCGACCTGGCGGCCGGGGTTGTGCAGGTCGCGGTAGGTCTGGCCCAGGATGGTGGCGCGGCCGGACGTGGCGCGCGTCAACCCCGTCATCATCCGCATCGCGGTGGACTTGCCGGCGCCGTTCGGCCCCAGAAAGCCGACCACGCTCCCCGGACGCACCTGGAACGAGATGTCGTCGACGGCCGTGAAGCCGCCGTAGCGCTTGGTGAGGTTCTCGACTGTGATCATGGCTCCAGCCTCCGCGAGGACGGCGTCCAGGACATCTGGCCCAGGGATCCGCGGCATCCGACCTCGGTATCGACCTCGACCGCGGACCGACACC
Organism: Nocardioides furvisabuli; assembly: GCA_964021995.1. Taxonomy (GTDB): domain Bacteria; phylum Actinomycetota; class Actinomycetes; order Propionibacteriales; family Nocardioidaceae; genus Nocardioides; species Nocardioides furvisabuli_A. Next base: position 258,448 of record CAXHZJ010000004.1, read on the forward strand.
AGGGGTGGACGCGCCCGCACCTCAGGTGTCTCTAGCCTCGAACCATGCCCCCCGAGCCGCCCCTGCCGTCCGAGGTGGTCGCGCGGGCGGACGCGAGTACGTACCTGGCCCGCCTCTGGCGCTACTCCCTCGCGCTGGTCATCAGCGCGGGAGGTTGGGGACTTACGTTCTTCACCGCTGCCGCGGCCGATGCGGACGAGTCCTACCTAGGATGGCTGCTCGTCGGCGACCTGCTGCTGGGGCTCGCCTCCTTCGCTCTGATCCGGTGGCGGCACCGCCACCCCGCCCTGGTGGGGCTCGCGCTCGGTGCCGTCTCGTTCGTCTCGACGGCCAGCGCCGGTCCCTCGTCGTGGATGATCGGCTCGATCGCATCACGCCGACGGTGGCGGCTGCTGGCCCTCCTGGCGCCGCTCAGTGTCGCCGCCGGCGTCGTCCAGGAGCGCCTCAGCGTCAGCGAGGACCCGCTCCCGCTATGGGCCTCGATCGCCTTCGGCATGCTCGTCGCTGGGATCCTGGTCGCGACCGGCTATGCCATGGGGTCCCAGCGTCAGCTGGTCGACTCCCTGCGCGACCGCGCCGAGACCGCCGAACGTGAGCAGCGGGCCCGCCTGGCCCAGGCGCAGGCCGCCGAGCGCACACGCATCGCTCGGGAGATGCACGACGTGCTCGCCCACCGGATCTCGCTCATCGCCATGCACGCCGGCACGCTGAGCTTCCGCACGGACCTGTCGGCGCAGGACCAGGCGAGTGCCGCGCGCTCGATCGAGGAGAACGCGCACCGCGCGCTGTCCGACCTGCGGGCCGTGCTGGGCGTGCTCCGCGACCCGTCCCTGCCGGTCGGCGACACCCCCGAGCGTCCCCAGCCCGGTCTCGCCGACATCGGCGGCCTCGTAGAGGAGGAGGCCGCCGGCGGGATGCGCGTACGCCTCACGCGCGGCGTCGCCGGCGAAGTGCCCGCGGCCACCGGCCGGACGGCGTACCGGATCGTGCAGGAGGCGCTCACCAACACCCGCAAGCATGCTCCGGGCACGACCGTCACCGTCGACCTGGCCGGCAGCCCCGGCGACGGCCTGGCGGTCACTGTCCGCAACGCCGCACCGGTCGGTCCTTCGCCCGAGCCGGTCCTGCCGGCCTCGGGGCTCGGGCTCCTGGGACTCACTGAGCGGGCCGCCCTCTCCGGCGGTCGGATCAGCCACGGGGTGGACGCCACCGGCGGCTATGCGGTGCGGGCGTGGATACCGTGGGAGTCGTGAGCACCGAGGACCCGGCGGGGAACCCCTCTACGGACGCCATCTCCCTCGTGGTCGTCGACGACGACCCGATGGTGCGCGCCGCACTCAAGATGATGCTCGGCGGCAGCTCCGGGATCACCGTGGTGGCCGAGGCGACCGACGGCGAGGACGCGCTGCGCGTGGTCCCCGCGAGCGGAGGCGACGTGGTGCTGATGGACATCCGCATGCCCGTGCGTGACGGCCTGAGCGCGACCGAGGAGCTGCTCAGGGCCCACCCGGACCTCAAGATCATCGTGCTGACGACCTTCGACACCGACGACATGGTGCTGAAGGCGCTGCGGACCGGGGCGGCGGGCTTCCTACTCAAGGACACGAAGCCGGCCCGGCTGGTCGAGGCGATCCGCACCGTGGCCGCCGGTCAGCCGATGCTTTCGCCGAGCGTGACGGCACAGCTCATCGCCGCGGTCACTCGCGACGGGTTGGGCGCGCAGGCCGAGGTCGCGCACGAGGCCCTCGCCGGGCTGACCGAGCGGGAGCGCGACGTGGCCGACGGCGTGGCCCGCGGGCTGAGCAACGCAGAGATCGCCGCCGAGCTGTTCATGGGCGTGCCGACGGTCAAGACCCACGTCGGGCGGATCTTCACCAAGCTGGGCGTCGAGAACCGGGTGCAAGTCGCGATCATCGTCCACGACGCCCAGGGCCAGGCGCCAGGCTGCTAGCTAGCGACGCGCTGGGGCCGAACGCGGTGAAGAGCGGCATGACGCGTCGGTTGGAGCCCCGCGACTGTGTCAGGGAGCTTGGGGACGCGTCGGTGCCGTTCCCGTACGGCACGCATGCATTGTTCTTCTCCGAGGACGCCATCACGTTGGGGGAACGAGCTGCACAAGGCCTTCGCCGACCGGCGTGTGAACCGCGTCAACCCACGTCGCGAGTTCTTCTTCGCCACGCCCGGAAGAGGTGCGCGAGCTCCTGCTCGAGAAGGTGGGCGGCCCGCTCGAGTTCAACGAGAAGCCCGAGGCCCCAGAGCTTTTCCAGTCCCGCGGGCTCTGGCCCGCCTTCGATGCTTAAGCATCAAGATCGCGCGTTCCGGCGCGAGCGGGTTCACGTCGCAGAAGCTTACGGCGCAAGCACGAGTGTGTTCAGGTGCGAAGTCTCGCCGCCCATCCTGACGGCCATCGCGGCGGAATGTCGCACGTTCGGCCGTGTGGCGGTCACTCAAGTTCGCTCACCGGTACTTCGTCGATGGGACGTCTTGCGCGTCTCGGTGCTCCACGTTCCCACCAGTTGATTGGTGGAGCTCCGTGCAACTGGCCCGCGGTGACCTGGACGTTGCCGATGTTGCAGAACTTCCAGAGCTCTTTCGCGGCGCGTGAGTACTGGAACACGACCTCGTCGACGTCCAAGGCCTTGAATTCGCCGCTGCGGAAAAGGTCAATCGCCTCGGCTACGTGCGCGACGAGGTCGGCGAGCTCCGCCTCGTGGTAGGCCGCCACCGCCTCGCGAGCTTGCTGACGATCTGACCTCTGGGACACGAACTGAGGCTAGTGCGGATCGCCGAACGAGAGAATGCGTGCACTCATCGCGGCTACTAGGAGACTTCCCACAGGATCGGCGTCTGGCCAGACTCTGATCTAGGTGATCGGCGGGAGGCTCTCATTGCGGCTGCCCACCCGGGTTCGGGGTGTGGCTCACATCTGGACTGCGACCCCGCCGCTCACCGTGACGAGGAGTGGCTCCAGAGGGGTCTGCCCAGCTCGTAGTAGCAATGCCCACCTCGTCGACCTACTGGTCCCAGGCGAAGACGAGGTGAGCAGATGAGCAACACGCAGAAGGGCGTGATCATCGGGGTCGATCCCCACAAGATGTCGGTGACGATCGAGGTTGTCGACACCCACGAACGGCTCCTCGGCAGCGGACGGTTCGACACCACGAACGCCGGCCATGCCGCGATGAGGCGTTATGTGAAGCAGTGGCCGGACCGTGTTTGGGCGGTCGAGGGTGCCAACGGCGCCGGTCGTCCACTAGCCCAACGACTCGTCGCGGCCGGCGAGCAGGTCGTTGATGTTCCAGCGAAGCTCGCAGCGCGGGTGCGGTTGTTCGACACCGGTCACAACCGCAAGACCGACGCCCTGGACGCCCACTCGATCGCGGTCGTCGCGGTCCGCACCGAAGGCCTGCGGAAGGTGGCCGACGACGGTGAGCTCGAAGCGCTGCGGATGCTCACCGACCGCCGCGACGAGCTCGCCCACCAACGAGTGCAGACCGTCAACCGGCTGCAGCGCCTGCTCAGCGAACTACTGCCTGGCCAGCGCAAAAGAGACCTGTCCGCCACACAAGCGAAGGCGATGCTCGCCACCGTGCGACCTCGTGACATCGCCGGCAAGACCCGCCGCAGGATGGCTGCCGAGGAGATCGCCGACCTCGTCGCGCTCGACGCCAAGCTCAAGCGCATTAGGGCCGAGCTCAAGGATGCAGTCACTGCCCGTGGGTCGAGGTTGATGGACATCTACGGCGTCGGCCCCGCCGGCGCGGCACGGGTCCTGGCCGACGTCGGCGACGTAGCTCGCTTTGCTGACCGGAACCGGTTCGCTTCCTGGACCGGGACCGCGCCCCTGGACGCCTCGTCCGGTGAACAGACCCGCCACCGGCTCTCGCGTGCAGGGAACCGGCGGATGAACCACGTCCTGCACGTCGCGGCGATCGTGCAGATCCGTCACGACACCGAAGGCCGCGCCTACTACCGACGCAAGCTCGCCGCCGGCAAGACCCCGATGGAAGCACTGCGGTGCCTGAAACGGCGCCTGTCCGACGTCGTCTACCGCCAGCTCGTCGCAGACGCCCAACGAGCAGGGGAAGTCGATGGAGCGGATCCGGGAGGGCACTGCGGGGCGACTCTTCAATCCAGCGCGGCCGACTCGCACCCGCTCATCGACACTTCGGATCAGCCACTTCCCGGACCCGCAGGGCCGACGCTACGCCGCCCAGTAGCCGGCCGGAAGACCCTCAGCGAAGCCGCTCCTTGACACAGAGGGGTGCCAGATCCGGACGTTAGACGTGTAAGCAGAGCCATGAAGTGCAACACCTACTCGTCCTGCCCGCCGCCAGGTTTGACGTCGGCGGGCAGGACGTTTACGGCTTAGGTGACGATGATGACGGTCTTGCCGACGAGACGACCGTTGCTCGCGTCGTGGTGGATGTCCGCCAACTCCACCAGCGGACGCCGGTCGGCGATGTGCAGGGTCAACCGGCCGCTGTCGACCCGCGCGACAAGGTCCTTCAGGTGGGCGGCGTTCGGGCCGACCCACACGCTCGCCGTACGCACTGAGCGGTCCTCGTCTGCGGGCACCTCGCCTGCGGAACTGACAGCGATGCCGCCGTCAGCCACGTACGCAGTCATTCGCGCTAGGTCATCTGCAGCGAATCGCACGTGGTTCACGACGACGTCGAAGGGCCCGCCCACTGCTGCGGGACCGGCGTCGAGGTCCAGCGGCCCAACCACATTCGCGGCCCCGTAGCTCCGCAGCCGCTCGGCGTGGTCCGGAGTGTCGACTGCCGTCACGGTGGCCCCAGCATCAGTGGCCAGCTGGACGACGAGGCTGCCGACAGCTCCTCCCGCCCCGTTGACGAGGACGGTCTGACCCGCCTTGATGGCTGCCAACTCGACGGCTGCCTGGCGGGCAGCAAGTCCAACCAAGGGCAGCGAGGCAGCATCGTTCAGGTCGATGGTGCTGGGTGCGGCGGTCACAAGGTCTGCGGCAACAACTGCGTAGTCGGCGGCCCCGCCGTGGGCGTCAAGCGGGAACATGGCGATGACCGGGTCACCGACAGTCAGCCCGTCGACGCCCTCACCAAGCTCGGCAATGACGCCGGCAACGTCGAGGCCCGGAGTGACCGGCATCTCGACAGGAACCATCTGAGCGAGGACCCCGAGGCGGAAGTGGTCGTCGACTGGGTTGAACGAGGTGGCGGCCACCTTCACCAGCACCTCGCCAGCGCCGGGCACCGGACGCTCCACCTCCTCCTGAAGCAGAACCGTGGTGTTACCGAACTCGTGATAGCGGATCGCCTTCATGACATTTCTCCTATGGGGGTGTTTCCGTGGATCGCCCTGCGAACTAGTTGTCGCTAGAGCGGATGGGACGCCGCGTCCACGAACCCGTGCCGTACTAAGTGGAGGGCGCGGGTTGGCTGATCTTTCGGCGCTAGTTCATCTGGACTGATCGGATGGAGTTGCCAAGCACCATCCGGTCGAGCGCGCTCACTACGCTGGCGGGCTCTGTGGCGGCGCCAACGGTGAACAGCAAGGGGACGTAGTGGTCTGATGTGGGGTGTGCGACGGCGGCGCCGGGGGACTTGACCCTGAAGTCGGTGAGGCTGTCCACGTCACCGCGGGCGAGTGCATCGACGGCCCGAGGCTGGGCATCGAGAGCTGCACAACGGGGATGTCGGCGGCTGGGTACATGGCCATCAACGGGATGAACGCCCCGTGGTCGAGACCACGATTGCTGAACTCGTGCACCGTGGTTGTGTCGGAGAACGACTTGACCAAACCATGGCCGAGGGCTGTCGCGTCTGGTGTGGCGTACGGCAGCGTCTTGTATCGCGGGTGAAATCCGTGGAAGTCGTAGAGCAGCGGTGTGCCGGCCGCGGCCCCAGAGATGGCTGCCGGTGCATCTTCCCAGTGCGCAGAGATGACCACGATTGCGCGGGGCTTGGGCATGGACTGGGCCCAACGGAACAGATCTGCGATCCATTGGGGTTATCGAGGGTGAAGGGCGCTCCATGGCTGACGAAGAGGCTGGGCAGCGGCCCGTCGGACGGGGTCCATACCTTCTGCTCCCGGGCTGTGACCAGCACCTTGTCGAGGTGCTGGTCGTAGGCCCCGGCCAGTTGATCTGTCGTAGGGAGGGACGTCGAGCTGGTCATGGTGTTCCATTCGAGGGACGGGCGTCTCGGGCGGAGATGCATGCTGCCCTGACTTGCCTGGGCAACTGTGCACCAGTGTGCTTGAGTTGCCTAGGCAAGTCAAGTCGAGGCTGTGGACGCCCTAACTCGCTTGCCCAAGTGAGTCTTCGCACCTCTTGTGCGGCCAGTAGGCTCCATGCTTGTGACCAGTTCGCCCCGATGGCTAGACGACGAACAGCAGGCCATGTGGCAAGACCTGCTCAGCGTGGTCATCGCCCTGCCCGCCCTGCTCGACCGTCAACTGCAGCGCGACGAAGGCATCTCAAACTTCGAGTACAGCGTGCTCGCTCGCCTCTCCATGACCGAGGACCGCACCATGCGGCTCAGCGACCTCGCGGTGCGTTGCAGCAGCACGCTCCCGAGACTGTCCAAGATGATGGTCCGCTTCGAGCAACACGGATGGGTTAGCCGGCGCCCCGACCCCAACAACGGCCGCTACACACTCGCCACTCTCACGGACGCGGGGATGCAAAAGGTGGTGGACAGCGCTCCCGGGCACGTCGAACAAGTCAGGCGACTCGTACTCGACCCACTCAGCCCATCGCAGCAGCGCCACCTCGGTGCCGCTCTGGCTCGCATCGCTCCCCTGGTCCGAGAGCAACTCGACACTGACTGACCAGTTCTGTGCTTCATGAGCTGGTTGTCTTTCTTGACTCATGGCTGCCGTGTCTGCGTTCTCACTGTAGGTGTCTCGTGCGGCAAAGCTGTCAAGTCTCCTTCGGTTCCAAACGCAAACCAAGTGTGGGACTACAACACTTCGCCGGTACTCGGCTAGTAGACGTCGCGAGGGCGTGTCCGGGCAGCTGCGAGTACCTCAAACCGATCGGTCACGTCGGCAACGGCCGTGGGCGCGGTGAAGGAGAATCGGCGGTTCCCTATCAGCCGCAAACACGACTGAGAGCGACCAGGGCTTCATAACCCGGCCGGCCGGTATTGCGCGAGCAATGTGACCGCACTAGACGACGCCCGAACATCTGAGTCTCTTGTCATCGTGGAGTTCGAAGAGGTCGCCGACGAGGCTGAGTACGGCGGTCGGTGAGCCCACCAAAGCGCCTAGCAGCGGCGCACATGTCGGCTACCGCTCGTCGGCAGATCCGGTAGCTCGCGGGGCGCCATCAAGCGGCGGAATGGGCTACCCGATCCAGACCCGGAGGCCTACTCAGCGAGTCGCGCGGCCAGAACATCGGCTGACACGCGGTGACGCCCATTGGCGAAGTAGTCGTCGGACACCTCGACGCCTTCGTCGCGCAGCATGCTCGCGGCGTGATCCCGGCCTTTGCCGTCACTGGTCGACCAGTACTCCGAGATCTCTCCGGCGTATGTCAGGACGCGATGGCTCGGAACCTGGTCGGCCAGGTGGAGCATGACCATTCCGACGGCTTGTCCACCCATCGGGTGTCCGTACATGACCTCGCTGATCTCGCCGTACGACGTCCACTCACCTGCGTGCACCGCGTTGGCCAGCGCTGCGATCTTTTGGCTGCGGCGATACCGTTCTGCGGGCCGCCACTCCTGCGGGTCAGAGTTGGGGATCCGCTCGGCGAGGCCTTGAGTCGCGAGTGCTTCGAGCGCGGTGTAGGTGTTCGGGTTTTCGATGCCAAGAGCCTTAGCGATGGCGCCTGGGCGCATGCCAGCTTCGTTCTCAGGCTTCATCAACAGTTCGAGAATCTCCTGCTGACGAGTTCCCCTCGCTTTTGGCGCCTGGAGGTCCTCTGCGGTCGCGGCTTGAAGCCCAGCATCCATCTCGAGATGCGCAGCTAGGTCGCCCGCTGCAGCGGCTAGTTCGCTAAGCGCCGCTTGCACTCTGCGAGCGACGGCGGCGTGGTTGAGGTTGCTTGACGACATATGAGGACACCCCTTCGTGGCGAACTATGAGGCTGTCCCATAGATCTATGCACGACCCGATACTGACATGAGGATGTGCAGTTCGGCAATAGATCTATGAAGTCGGTTGATAGCGCCGGAAGGTGTGCAGGCCTAACGTCCTGTGGTCAGTACACCTAGTCCGCCAGGAGCATGACTGCCTGACCGACCAACGAGCCGTCTCAGGTGGCGGAAGGACGCGGCCCAAGGACGGCGGTGAGGGCCGTACGCAGGGCGTGAGGAGATAGCCCTAGGACGCGGAGGATCCCGCGTGGTGCTCGCGGTACGGCTTGTAGAGCCGCCCCAGAAACCTCTCGAGCTCCGAGGCGAGATCCTCGTCCATGGAGGGGAAGGAGAATGTCGCCTTGCCGGTTCGCCGGGACTGGAATCTCTGGGAGGAGTCTTCGAGTGTCTCCGGCCGAGTGTCCACAGCGATCGCGTAAAGGCTGACCTTGTGTGCGCTCCGCTTCACCGCTGCGAAGTAGTCGTGACTGCCCGATCCGGGCCAGCGCAAAGACTGCATACCGTAGATCGTCGCGTCCTCGAGCTCGTCCCTATAGGGGTCAAGGAGTGCCCAGATGCGACTTTCAACAGCGTCCAGCTCCGCCATCGGGCAAGTGTAGAAGTCCGCATCGCGGCGGTTTGACGCACACAGAGGCGGCGCCGCCAACCAGGACGGTCATCGACGGATTCCATCCACGGCGACAACTGTGTAGCAAAACCTCAAGCAGGCTGGCCGCGCAGGTCCCAATCCATAAATGCTACCGAGCAGAGATGTGTATTGGACGATCGTCTTCTTCCCAGTCGCCCACAATCTCCTTCCAGTCCGCTAGAAAACGATCGTTGCTCGTGCCAGTCCGTATGCGTGCCCAAGAGTGTGCGTCGGGTCCAACTGGACGGATCATTGAGCGCTTGGGAGTCACAGTTCGCCACATCGCCGAGAGGCGACCTCGAAGGCGCCGTCGGTCTCTCTGTTCTCGATCCATCGACGCGTTCAGGCGATCCATCATTGAGTCGGATGCTGGTTCTAGGGGCACCGCCTCCACGATCAGCCACCGGCGATCATCACGGGGAAAATGAGCGATGGTGATCCACGCATCGTCAGGGTCGACGTCGTCCAAGTACAGCGGGAGAGTGTCCTCTGCCTTCACATGTTTCCTTAAGCGGTAACCATCCTCCTGGCGAACCTTGAAACCGTGCAGAACATAGGCGCTAACACGCGTCGGCTGGCGGCCGAACTGGACAAGTTCACCAACCTCCAGAAGTGCGCCGGTGTCGTTGCGTCGAACTGTCCCGTACCTATGAAAGTCCCAGAGGATCGGTCCTGAAGCGCGACGTTCGCGTAGTTCATTGCGTAGAACCAACCCGAGTGTGATGAGACCAGCTGTGACGCCCACTGACGACACGACAATCGCGACAACGTCCATGACGACAACCCTAGGGACCGGCACTGACAAGGGCGCGGAGCTCGCGGTGGCAACCTCTGGGAAAGTAAAGGGGGTTCTGCCGCACGAACGGGTGATAGCTCGACCTATCGGTGCAGCAGACCCAGCCTCTGCAGGTACAACATCAGCCGCGCAGCGCGTCGCTCCACCGCTGAGGCCGGCTGGCGCTGAGACCTAGAGTTCGGAATGAATCGCCCCGGGTGGTTGGAGCCTTCATCAGGCCCAGGGCGACCCACCTAGCGCCGCACTGCAGCGTTCTCCGCTCCCCGGCGTCTCTGCTTCGCGGCGAAGTGAGGCCATCGGCTGCGACCCAACAGACGCAGGACCGTCGCGCGGGTCAAGAGAGGCGCGGGGTGGCTCGTTGTGATCTCATTCCCGCACTGCAAGTGGAAAAAACTGAACGTGCCAGGCGGACCAGACACGTTCAGGAGGCGAACGCCTCGAAAGCAACAGGTGCCCATGCCACGGCCACACCACTGAGAACGTTCACTATGAAAGGCACTGCCTGCGGAGTAACAAACCGGTCGACAACATTCATGAGGAACCTCCAATCTGCTTCACAAAGAAGCCCGGCAAAAGGGACAACTGTTGCTGCTGTGCAGAAGAGGATAGGCCAGACAGACCAAAAAGCGGTCCGCCACCAGATTCGAACTGGTCGACACCTGCGCACACTCTTGAGTTCTGCGTCGAGTCTAGATTCGGCACAGAACTTGGTCAAGCGGTTCTGCTGTTGCGCGACGAACCATCGGCGAAGCCCACGTAAGCAGCTAACGGAGCCCCGCTGCCGTGCTGAGCCGTCTCGCGCGCGTCTGGCATGCAAGCGCGGCATGGTGCCGTGGGCATCGCTTCACGCGAGCCCGGCTCGCGGCGAAAGGACGCATTCCTAGGCTGCCTTGCCCGCCTAGGAGTACCACTCCTGAGGGATGAGTGCTCTTCCATCGCGCCACGTCTCGACAATGGAGTCTTGGAACCAGGGCTCGTCAACGAAGTCGGCGTGGTCGAAAGCGATCACCTGCAGTTGACCGTCAAGCGAGCTGACCTCGTCGTACAACATCCGGTAGAGGTTCCTCGTGTTGTCGCGGTCCGTGTCAGAGAGTTCGCTAAGGTCTCCGCCTGTTTCTCGATCGCGCGGGAAGAAGGCCTGGCTTGGTTGATCGAGCACGATGAAGCTCGGGACTGGGCGCGAAGCTCTGATGAAGAAGTTCTGCAGCGAAAGATAGGCGGCCAGGTGGTATCCCACCCAGCTCATACCACTGCCGATTGCGCCGGCATCCATGTAGGCGGGACCCTGCAGGGTGTCCGCAACCACCGTTAGCCGATGAGGATCGATGCGCACGCCGTGCTCGGAGTGTTCGAGCGGCAGGGATCGTGCAAGGTCCGTCATCTTCCGGCTCGCGATGGCCAGTTGTGATTCCACCGCTGATCTGAGTGTCTCTGGGTCAAGGTCCTCGGCCAACTCCTCGGCGGATGCAGTAAGCGCGCTGACTTCGCCTTCAAGGGTCGCGACAGTCGTCGCTGGATCGTCAGGCGTCGAATCTAGGTACTGAGCGATGCGTCCGCGTATGAAGTCCTGTCTAGAAGTCAGGCCTTGGGCTACTTCGCGATTTTCTTCGTCTTGTGCGATGGCATCTAACGCAATGTCGATGTCACCGAGCTCGGCGCGCAGTGCCTGCCGTTGGATGGCGAGTTCTGCCCGGGCGGCGTCAATGAGCGGCCGATCGCGTTGAGCGAGCTCAAGCCTGCGAGTTACTCGTGACAGATTCCGTTGTATGGCTTCGGCGGCCGCAGGGTGTTCTGTCAACGCAGTAGCGCATAGGGGGCAATGAACGTCGTCGGCCGACGCTTCAGGCACGAGGCCAATAGAGGCTAGGCGAACGCGGTGCTCGTTCAGTTCCTGCTCGTAGGCGTCTCCAACGTTCGCGAAGTCGTCGAGTCCTCGCATGTGGTCGTTCGTTTCACGGATTCGGTCGCGCAACTCGATGCGCCGCTCTCTCAGGTTCTCTGCTTGTGCGAGTTCGTCGCTGTCGTCGATCGGGCTCAGGGGCTGCAGTCCTGTGCTGACGTCCCTGAGGAGGGTTGCTGCTGCATCGGCGCTGGCGGGGGTGGTGGTTTGCGCAACAAGACCCACGGCCTTGGCCTGTGCGATGAGAGCACTCATCCTCCCCAGGCCGAGCTCGCGTGCGTCCAAAGCACGCTGCAATTCGAGAGACTTTTGCCTGATCGTGCGCCGCAGGCGGTTCAAATCTTCGCGCTTGCGCAGTGCGTCCATGCCCTGCGCTCCGAGAAAGTAGGGAAGAGTGTCGCGGATTGCTTGCTTCTGGAAGTCCCGATTCTGGTGGTGGAACAGGAGATCCGGGTTCGCAATCTCGCCTTGGCCTTGAAAGCAGTAGTACAGAGAGTGACGGAAGTTTGCGGCGAGCGGACGCCGAGTGTGGCCCTCCGGGGGAACGAAAAGATTGTCTTCGATGCCGATGAGTCCGCCTAGGTATGCGACGAGGTCATTCGTGTTGATGTTCAGGTTGAGTGCCTCGATGGGTGGCAGCTCGCGCAGGCCGATGGAAAGCATTGCCTGGGTTGTAGTCGCGCCGTGGGCGGGGGCGGGTCGGGCGATGAAGAAGTGCGTATCGCCCACGTGTGCGAGCAGTGCGTACCAGCGGACCGTGTTTTGGATTGGGCCCAGTGGAACGTGTGGACTGTCACCGCCCAAGAGAAACCTAAGGATGCCGATGAGGCTGGTCTTCCCAGTCCCGGACTCGCCGGTGATGATGTTCAAACGTCCTGGCCTGAACTTGAGCTGCCGGGTATCGCCGGCGTCGTTGTAGAGGGCTAGCGTGTCGAGTTGCATCATGGTCGCAGTCCCCATTGAGCCAAAGTTGTGGGTTCGTCATTTTCGGTTGCACCGAGCCATCGGCCGAAGAACTGCGCTGCGTCCATGCAGGATTGCCAGTCCTGTGTGGGGCGCAAGGCGCGCGGCCGCCGAGGGAGCGGGAGGGCGTGCAGGCTGCCCTCGCTTCCACCAATCATGGCGTGACGCATGCCGAATCCGATCGCTGCGGAGGTGATGTCGCGGAAGGCACGCACCCTCACCGCCAGGTCGGACAGCACCAGCGGGTTCTCGCGTATCCAAGTTGCCATGGCGGCAGCCGTGGTTGTCGGTAGTGCTTGGCGCGTGGGTAGATGCAGTGACGAGGGCAAGACCAGGTAGGCGTAGGTGAGTGGCATCATCTCTGAGGCCCGTGCCTCGTATGCGGCGCAGGCACGATTGAGCAACGCGGCTCCGAATGCGGAGTTGAATAGAGCGTCCGCCTCCGTGTTCGCGTCGATTGGCTCGGTACGGTTGTCGATGTCCATTACGCGACACCTTCTTCGCCCGTCTCAGATCCAAGGCGGTCTCTGAGTAACTGCAGCCAGTCGGGGTGCCACCCGATCTCCAACCGATCAGCCAAGATGTGCAGTGAACCCTGAGGGATGTATCCCGACCGGATTTCGGGACGAACTTCCGGGAGCGTCCGCCCCTCAAGAGTGAGGTACATGTCGAGGGCGGCTCTGCATCGCGTCGCGTCATATTGTTCGAGCTCGGTGTCGTCGCTAGCTGGTAGAAAGACTCGCTTCCACTCTGCGATCAGACGGCGGTCGTAGTCCTTTAGGTGCGCCGGATCCAGCAAGTTCTCGCGCAGCCACTCCGATCGCTGCAGGAACGCTCGGTTGTGGTCGTAGATCGCCATCCTGATGCGCTCGTGGTGCAGCATTATGAGTCGGAGCTGTTCAACGAAGATGCGATCGTCTTGTTCGACTTCTTCCGAGGTCGGCTCTCGATAATCGCTGTAGTCGAGCGGCAGATTCTGGTCGCGTAGTGATTGGGCGATCTTGTGCAGTTCATGCTCGACCTCGATCATCTCGATCCAGTCGCTGCGTCCTTCGGCAATCAGGGTGAGGTGCTGAAGGGCTCGTTCATGCCACCAACCGCGCAGGCGTCTAACGAGCGACAGTCGCCGGTCTGCGCGGACTGCCTTACGTACGGCCGCGGTCAAGTCATTGGTGATGTCCGAGGCTGCAACCGCGCCGTCCAAGACGGTGAGGCGGTTCAAAGTTGCGTTCCGGTCCGTGGCAGACAGGCTCAAGAACCGGTCGTAGTAGGCGGCGTGGCTTGCGTTGCCTTTATCGCGCGCGACCGCAAGGAGCTTCTCGTGGGCCGCTTCGACGTCCGCCGGGGTTCGGCCGGCGCCAAGAAGACTTGCGGCAGATCCCGTGGGAGCAGATGCAGTCGAGAAGAGGACGAGTTCGCAGTCGGAGTCGGACGTCTCGATCCAGTTGTGCAGGCTCTTCCAGATGTCGGTACTTGCATCGCCAAGGCTGCCGCGACCCTCGAGGTGATGCTTGGACTGCCACAGCTCGCGCGGTGTAATGCCTTCCGCATCATCGAACACGATGTCATCCATCGTCTCCAAGGAGACTCGTCCATCCTCGGCGGTGTTCATCCGTCGCAGGGTAAGGAGAAGTCCGTATTCGATCTGGGCAAGATAACCGAGCGCGGACCCGGCCGCGCCAAAGCGATTAGTTGCCGCCTCGCCCCCCACTCGTCGGACGGTAGCAGCGTTTGTTGCTCGAGTATGGCCTTTGGTGAACCTTCGCGGTTGATGAGCTTTCGGTTATCCGACTAGCCGTTACTACTGCTGCGGTTGCAGTGGCAGACCACCGGGCCGCCGAGCGCCCCCTCGGAGTCATCGAACGGAAGTGCAACTAGTGCCGAGCGACAACGTGGCGACGGCCCGCCAAGATTCGCCAGCCCTAGCGCAGCGACCGTTCAGCGGGGCGCGTCATTCTGGGCGGGATGGGCGCCCTTACGGGGCGCGCGCTCCCCAGCCCCGAGGCGCCGTCCGCGCGTGCGGCCGCTCCGTGGCAGCAGCACCGGGAGTAAGTGTGGACTTTGTGTGGAGTAGGCCCACGCCCGGACGTAGAAGACTCCCCCAGGGTCTCGGGTCCCCGGGGGAGTCGGAGCCGCCTGTCGGAATCGAACCGACGACCTAGTCATTACGAGTGACTCGCTCTACCGACTGAGCTAAGGCGGCGTGGTCCGCCGAGGAGTGCTCGGTGGACCGCGGGCGAGTATACGGAGCGCGCGCCCCGGGACTGAAATCAGCCCCACTCCACCTCATGGACGGCTGGCTAGTGTCGAGGCGACCGCTCATCTTTCATCGAGGAGGATCCATGCCCACTCGCTCCGCACGCACCGCCTGGAACGGCGGACTGCAGGACGGCTCCGGCCAGGTCGAGCTGACCAGCTCGGGCGCCGGGACGTACGACGTCTCGTTCCCCAAGCGCGCCGCAGACGAGGCCGGAGGCGCCACCAGCCCCGAGGAGCTCGTGGCCGCCGCCCACTCCTCCTGCTACGCCATGTCGCTGTCCAACCTCGTCACCGAGGCCGGTGGGACCGTCCAGGCCCTCGACGTGTCCGCCGCCGTCACGCTCGGAGCAGACCAGGAGGCCGGTGGCTTCAAGCTGACCGGCATCAAGCTCACCGTCCGCGGCGAGGTCGACGGGCTCGACGAGGCCGGCTTCAAGACCGCCGCCGACAAGGCCAAGGCCGACTGCCCCATCAGCAAGGCGCTCGCGGGCGTCGACATCACGCTCGACGCGGCGCTCGAGGGCTGACCTCCGCCCACCCGCGTCTCTTCTCTGCGTCATGCGGACCTGCACCCATGGGTGCGGGTCCGTATGACGTTCAGCAGGTCGTGCCGTCGGGCGGTACGTCGCCGGCCAGCAGGTAGTCCTCGACGAGGGTGTCGATGCACTCGTTGCCGGCGTTGTAGGCGGTGTGGCCGTCGCCATCGCGCTCGACGAGCACGCCGGAGTCGAGCTGCCCGGCGAGCGTGCGCGCCCACTTCAGCGGCGTCGCGGGGTCGCGGCTGGTGCCGAGCACGACGATCGGAGCGGCGCCCTGGCCGCGGATCGTCAGCGGCTCCTCGCTCGAGGTCACCGCGATGCCGCGGCAGCTCGTCATCCCCCAGGCGAAGACGCGGCCGAAGGTCGGCGAGGCCTCCTCGAAGACCTCGAACAGCGACGGCACCTCGCTGAACGGCACCGACGTCGGGTCGTCGAGGCAGTTGATGGCGTAGTTGGCCTCGACCGAGTTGTCGGCATAGGTGCCGTCGGCGCTGCGCGAGGCGTACGCGTCGGCGAGCTGCATCAGCGCCGACCCCTTGCCCTCCAAGGCCGAGGCGAGCGCGGTGCTGAGCAGGAACCAGTAGTCGCGGTTGTAGAGCGGCGTGATGATGCCGTAGAAGGCGTTGCCGACGGTCAGCTCGCGGTCTCCCGCCGGGAGCGGCTCCTCCTCGATCGTGTCGAGCAGGCCGCTGATCGTGTCGAGGCCCTCCTCCACGCTGTCGCCGAGGAAGCAGTTGTCGGTGGAGTCGAGGCAGTTCTGCACGTAGGCGCGCAGCGCGGTCTCGAAGCCCTCGGCCTGGTCGAGCGAGAGCGACTGCGGGTCGAGCGCCACGTCGACGGCGCCGTCGAGCACGAACCGCCCGACCTGCTCGGGGAAGAGCTCGGCGTAGGTCGCGCCGAGCTTGGTGCCGTAGGACGCGCCGAAGTAGGTCAGCGTCTCCTCCCCGAGCGCCGAGCGGAGCACGTCCATGTCGCGGGCGGCCTCGGTGGTGGTCACGTGGCCGACGACGGGACCCGAGTTCTCGACGCACTTGTCGCCGTAGGACAGCACGCCCTCCTCGAAGGCGGCCTGCTCCTCGGGGGTGTCCGGGGTCGGGTCGCCGGCCAGGGAGGCGTTGAGCTCCTCGTCGCTGAGGCAGTCGACCGGCGCGGAGCGACCCACGCCGCGGGGGTCGAAGCCGACGACGTCGAAGCCCTGGAGGAGCGGCTCGCGGAAGACCTGCCCGGCAGCAGCGGCGTACGTCGTCCCGCGGGCGCCGGGGCCGCCGGGGTTCACCACCATCGAGCCGACGCGCTCGCCGCTGGCGGGCACGCGCAGCAGTGCGAGCTCGATGGTCTCGCCCTGCGGCTCGGAGTAGTCGACGGGAACGGTGAGGAAGCCGCAGTCGTGGTCGTCGTTGGTCTCGCAGGGCTGCCAGTCGATGCGCTGGGAGTAGAGGTCGGCGAGGTCGGGCGCGGGCGCCTCGGTGACCGACGCGGGCGGCGGCGTGGTGGGCGAGGGCGTGGGCCGCGCGGTGGGGCCGCCGTCGTCGGGCAGCGCACCGCGGATCGCGAGTCCCACGGCGGCGAAGGTGGTGACCGCGAGGACGAGCACGGCGATCACCGCGACGACCCGCTTCACCGACGACCTGCCGGCAGTCGCAGCGCGACCATCATCGACTCCAGGGCCAGCTGTGGGGGCACGTTGAACTCCAGCATCTGCTCGCGGGCGGTGAAGATCGCATCGATCATGCGCAGCAGCTCCTCGGAGGTCGCGGCGCGCGCGAGGGTCTCGACGTCGCCGCGCAGCTCCTCGTTGACGAGCATGCCGGGCGCGCCCATCGACAGCGCGATCGCGTCGCGGTAGACCGAGACGAGGTCCATCAGCGCCCGGTCGATGACGTCGAGCACGCGGCGCTTGGCCTTCTGCTTCTGCAGCTTCTCCAGCGAGGCGAGGGCAGCGCGGTAGGAGCGGCTGGCGAGGTCCTTGCGCTCGCTGCCGAAGATCGACTGGAGGTCCTTGAGCTCGCGCTGCTCGGTCTCCGCAGTGATCGCCTCGGTCTCCTCCTTGGCCAGCTCGTTGAGGTTGGTGGCCGCGGTCATGCAGCTCCCGATGCCGGTCAGCCGCGCGGGCAGCGACACGATCTCGCGGCGCCGGCTCCGGGTGCCCTCGTCGACGCACAGGGCGCGGGCGCGACCGATGTGGCCTTGGCTGGCGCGGGCGGCGAACGACGCGACGGTGGCGTCGATCCCGGAGCGGACGAGGAAGTCGGTGATCTGCTCGCCGGTGGGGGTGGCGAGGGTGACGTGGCGAGAGCGCGAGGCGATCGTGGGCAGCACGTCGGCGCGGGTCGGCGCGCAGAGCAGCCAGACCGTGCGGGGTGTGGGCTCCTCGATCGCCTTGAGCAGGGCGTTGCCGGTGCGCGGGTTCTCGGGCGTGCCGAGTCGGTCGGCGTCCTCGATGACCACGATCTGCCAGCGACCCACCGACGGGAACTTCGCCGCCGCCTGCACCAGGTCGCGCATGTCGTCGACGTAGAGCACGGACGTCTCGGAGCGCACCCACTTGATGTCGGGGTGCGAGCCGTTGATCCCGAGGCGGCACGCCTCGCACTCGCCGCACCCGGTGCGGGTCTCGCACTGCAGCGCCGCGGCGAAGGCCCGCGCGACGTTGGACCGGCCCGACCCCGGCGGTCCGGTGAAGAGCCACGCGTGGGTCATCCCCTCGCCGGCGGCGGCGTGGCGGAGCGTGTCGAGGACGGCGCGCTGGCCGACCAGGTCGTCCCAGACGCTCATCGCGTCCCCAGCAGGGGCGCGATGCGCTCCTGGATCGCCGCGGCGATCTCCTCGATCGGGGCGCGGGCGTCGAGGACGACGTAGTGGTCGGGGTCGGCGGCCGCGAGGTCGAGGAAGCCCTGCCGGACCCGCTCGTGGAACTCCAGCGACTGCCCCTCGATGCGGTCGCGCTCGTCGAAGCGGCCCAGGCCGGCCTCCGGCGCGAGGTCGAGGACGACGGTCAGGTGCGGGCGCAGGTCGTGGGTGGCCCAGCGGGCGACCGCCTCCACCTCGGCGACGTCGAGCGTGCGGCCGGCGCCCTGGTAGGCCAGGGTCGAGTCGACGTAGCGGTCGGTGATGACCACCTCGCCGCGCTCCAGTGCGGGCAGCACGACGTGGTCGACGTGCTCGGCCTTGTCGGCGGCGTAGAGCAGCGCCTCGGTGCGGTCGGACAGGTCGCCCGTGGCCGGGTCGAGGACGATCCGCCGCAGCTCCTTGCCGACCGGGGTGTCGCCCGGCTCGAAGGTCAGCAGCACCGTCTCGCCGCGCCCGACCAGCCAGTCGTGCAGCAGCCGCGACTGGGTCGACTTGCCGGCCCCCTCGCCGCCCTCGAAGCAGACGAAGAGCCCGGTCTCCGACACCACTCCAGCGCTTGTCCGGGGTCCCCACGGGGTTCGGGGGAGCGCAGCGGAGGAGGACGCCGTGGGGTGGGTACTCACGTGGCACACCCTACGGGGCAGTCCCGACACCGCCGCGTCCCCGACCGGGTCGGCGTACGGGCGTGCTGCTCAGCGGCGGCGGACCTTGATCGTCCGCTTCGCCTGGACCTTCTTCGACCTGGGGGCGGTGAGCTCGACGCGCACCTTGACCGCCTTGCCGCGGCGCAGCTGCTTCAGGCCCTTCTTCGTCAGCTTCACCGTGATCGCCGACTTCCTGCCCGCCTTCACCGAGTAGGCCTTCGGCCTCGCCAGCGCCTTGCCGCCCTTGGCCGTCTCCACCCGGAGCCTGCCCGCGCACGGGGCCGCCTCAACAGCCGCGCAGGCGACGGGGACCTTCAGCCTGCCGCGCTTGACGGGCGCGACCCCCTTGACCTTCGGGATCGTCCCGACGGACGCGGCCCCGGGCGTCGGGGTCGGCGTGGTCGTCGGGGAGATCATCGTGACGCCCGTGCCGAGGTCGACGTTGGTGGTCTGGAGCTGGTCGGTGGTGACCCGCACGATGGACTTGCTCTTGTCGTCGGTGAACCAGATCGCGCCGTCGGGCCCGAAGGTGAGCGACGTCGGCTCGTAGTTGCCCACCGAGCTGATGGCGCCCACGCCGTCGGCCGAGATGTGACCGATGCCGGGTGCCGCGCCGCGGTTGGTGAACCACATCTGGTTGTCCGGCCCGCGCACGATGTCCTGCGGCGCCGAACGCGAGCCGGTCTGCCAGATCTGCGTCGCGCCGGTGGCCTGGTCGAGGTAGCCGATCGAGCCGCGCGACGGGCTGGTGAACATCGTCGGCGAGCTGCTGCGGGTGAACCAGATCGAGCCGACCGGACCACCGACGAGACCCATGGGGTACGTCGCGTCGCTGGGCAGCGGGTAGGTGACCCCGCTGTTGGCGTCGGCGCCGACCTTCACCAGGGTGTCCTGGTCGGGGCCCTGGCACCACATGCTGCCGTCCGTCGCCTCACCCAGGACGTCGTCGCACTCGGGGGCGTTGGCGGTCCAGACGGTGGGCTGGCCCGGGACGATGCGCAGGATGCCGGAGTCGTCGTAGTTGAGCGTGACCCAGGCGACGTTGTCGGCGCCGACCCGCACGGCGCCGCCGTAGGGATAGGCGCCCAGCTGGGTGACGTTGGCGCTCCCGGTGGCGGGGTCGAGCCGCGCGGCCTTCCAGCCCGAGTCGTAGACGACCCAGATGCTCCCGTCGGGGGCGGCGTCGATGTCGATGACCCGACCCTCGCCGGTGGTCGTCTCGCCGAGGTTGAACTCGGTGATGACTCCCTGCGGGGTGATCCGGCCGATCTTGTTGGTGTCCTCCTCGACGAACCACATGTTGCCGTCGGGTGCGGTGACGATGCGGCCGAGACCCGCGTCGCTCGTCGGGACCGGGTAGACGCTCACCGCGGCGTGCGCGGGCGGCGTACCCACGACCACGAG
Source organism: Nocardioides furvisabuli (assembly GCA_964021995.1). Taxonomy (GTDB): domain Bacteria; phylum Actinomycetota; class Actinomycetes; order Propionibacteriales; family Nocardioidaceae; genus Nocardioides; species Nocardioides furvisabuli_A. The sequence continues at coordinate 278,515 of CAXHZJ010000004.1, forward strand.
CAGCGGGCTCACGAGGAGCGCCAGGGTGGCGAGCAGGGCAGTGCGGGCTGTCGTGGCCATCGGGTTGCTTCCGTCCGCGTGGCGCGCGCCCCCCATGACCGCACGTCCGACCGTGGTCTCCATCTAACCCTCGCAGCCAGCCTTCAAACACCGACCGAAGGATGACGTCGGATCCGCCGAACGGACCCTGTCGGGGTGGCGCTCACTCCAGGTTGTTGCCGAAGAGGATCAGCGTCAGAAGGAAGGCCCAGCCGCCGGTGAGGCGGCCACGTACCTGAGTCGGCCCGCGCACGCCCAGCGGGCCGCCGAGGATGAGGTAGGCCAGGGCACCGAGCGGACCGCCGAGGAGGACGAGCCAGCCCCACGCCCATCGCGTCGCGCGCCGCGGCTCGGGGCCGTGGCGCAGGAGCACGAGCGTCGCGAACCAGGCGGCGAATCCCACCAGCCCGGTCCACCCCGGTCCACGCCAGCCGCGCCACTCGGTGTAGGTGCCCGCGCTGGGCTCGACGCTCACGACCTCGATGTCCGGGTCGAGTCCGACGAGGAAGTCGGTCGGGTTCTGGTCGATGACCTGCTGGTCGCGGGTCGGGGTGTTCCCGCCCTTCACGACGTCGACGTGGACCACCGTGTAGCGATCCACCGGGACGTCGTGCCACCGCAGACGGTAGGCCGATCCGTCGTCCAGCCCACCGGGCCAACCGATGACCTCCACGCGGGCGACGGAGCCGTCCCGGACGCCGGCCTCCAGGGCGTCGAGGTCGGTGCGCCTCTCGCCGGTGAGGAGCATCGTCGCCGCGGCGGCGAGCCAGAGCACGGCCACGGCGAGTGACAGCAGCCGCCAGCGGCGCTCGCCCCACCCGTCGTACGCCGTCCGCGCCGGCTGCGTCGTCACGTCCGTCATGCCCCACCCCCGTTGCCGCCGAAGCGTAGCGGCGCACGGAGCCGGAAGCAGGACGAAGACGCGCAAACATTGGTGGGCCCTCGACCGTGCCGCCCCGCGTGGGAGGCACGACCCGCGCGACCAATGTCCGCGCGTCTGCGACAGCCGCGCCTCAGGCCTTCTTCGCCGCAGCCTTCGTCGTCTTCTTGGCAGCCGTCTTCTTCGCTGCGGTCTTCTTCGCCGTCGTCTTCTTGGCGGCAGTCTTCTTGGCCGGGGCCTTCTTCGCGCCCTTCTTGGCCGCCTTCTTCGCCGGACCGCGCTCGCGACGCTCGGCGAGCAGCTCGGCCGCGCGCTCGAGGGTGATCGACTCGACGGTGTCGTCCTTGCGGAGGGTGGCGTTGTACTCGCCGTCGGTGACGTACTCGCCGAAGCGGCCCGCCTTCACGATCACCGGCTGCCCGGAGACCGGGTCGTTGCCGAGCTCCTTCAGCGGCGGGGTGGCCGCACCGCGACCGCGCTGCTTGGGCTGCGCGTAGATCGCCTTGGCCTGGTCGAGGGTGATGTCGAAGATCTGGTCCTCGGACGTGAGGCTGCGGGAGTCGGTGCCCTTCTTGAGGTAGGGCCCGTAGCGCCCGTTCTGCGCGGTGATCTCGGTGCCGTCCTCGTCGGTGCCGACGACGCGGGGCAGGTCGAGGAGCTTGACCGCCTCCTCGAGGGAGACCGTGTCGAGGGTCATCGACTTGAAGAGCGAGCCCGTGCGCGGCTTGGCGCTCTTGGGCGCGTCCTCGGGCAGGACCTCGGTGACGTAGGGACCGAAGCGACCGTTCTTCGCCACGATCTGGAGACCGGTCTCGGGGTGGTTGCCGACGACCTGCTCCTCGCCGGCCGGATTGGCCAGCAGCTCCTTGGCCTTGGCCACGGTGAGCTCGTCGGGCGGGAGGTCGTCGGGGACGTTGGCGCGCACCGGCGCGCCTTCCTCGCCCTCGCCCGGGCCCTCGACGTACGGGCCGTAGCGACCCACGCGGAGGTCGATGCCCTCGCCGATCGGGAAGGTCGCCATCTCCTTGGCGTCGATCTCGCCGAGGTCGGTGACCAGCGTCTTGAGCCCGACGATCTCGCCGGCGCCGTAGTAGAACTCGCCGAGCTCGGTGGCACGGTCCTTGCGCCCGCCCGCGATCTCGTCGAGCACGTCCTCCATCTCCGCGGTGAACTCGTAGGACACCTGGCGCGGGAAGTGCTCCTCGAGCAGCCTGATCACCGAGAAGGCCAGCCACGCCGGCACCAGCGCGGTGCCCTTCTTGTAGACGTAGCCGCGGTTGAGGATGGTGCCGATGATCGAGGCGTAGGTCGACGGGCGGCCGATCTCGCGGTCCTCGAGCTCCTTGATCAGCGTCGCCTCGGTGTAGCGCGACGGCGGCTTGGTCTCGTGGCCCTCCGGCGACAGCGTCGCGGCCGAGACCGCGGCGCCCTTGGTGAGGTTGGGCAGGCGGGTCTCGGCGTCGTCCTTGCGCTTGGACGCGTCGTCGATGTCCTCGACGTAGGCCTTGAGGAAGCCGTGGAAGGTGATCGTCCGGCCGCTGGAGCTGAAGACCACGTCGCGACCGTCGGCCGCGGCGCCTCCGATGCGGATCGTGACCGAGTTGCCGACCGCGTCCTTCATCTGCGAGGCGACGGTGCGCATCCAGATCAGCTCGTAGAGGCGGAACTGCTCGCCCGAGAGCCCCGTCTGGGCAGGCGTGCGGAAGGACTCGCCGGCCGGGCGGATCGCCTCGTGCGCCTCCTGGGCGTTCTTCACCTTGGAGGCGTAGGTGCGCGGCGAGTCGGGGAGGTACTCAGCACCGTAGAGCTCGCGGACCTGGTCGCGGGCGGCCCCGACGGCCGCCCCCGACAGCGTCGTGGAGTCCGTACGCATGTAGGTGATGAAGCCGTTCTCGTAGAGCCTCTGCGCGACCGACATCGTCACGCTCGCGCTCATGCCGAGCTTGCGGCTGGCCTCCTGCTGCAGCGTGGTGGTGCGGAAGGGGGCGTACGGCGAGCGGCGGTAGGGCTTGGACTCGACCGAGCGGACGTCGTACGTCGTGTCGGTGAGGCCCGAGGCCAGCCCCTCGGCGTCGGCGCGGCTGAGGTGGACGCGCTCGGCCTTGCCCTTGAGCTCGCCGGTGTTGTCGAAGTCGGAGCCACGGGCGACGCGGACGTCGTCGACGCTGTAGAGCTTGGCGGGGAACATCCGCGGGTCGTGTCCGGTGCCGGCGTCGAAGGTGGCGTCTAGGTCCCAGTAGGACGCGACGCGGAACTTCATCCGCTCGCGCTCGCGGTCGACGACCAGGCGGGTCGCCACCGACTGCACCCGGCCGGCGGAGAGGCCGGACATGACCTTCTTCCACAGCACCGGGGAGACCTCGTAGCCGTAGAGGCGGTCGAGGATGCGGCGCGCCTCCTGGGCCTCGACGAGGTCGTCGTTGATCTGGCGCGGGTTCTCGACCGCGGCGAGGATCGCGGGCTTGGTGATCTCGTGGAAGACCATCCGGTGGACCGGCAGGCCCTTCGGGGGCTTGAGCTCGTCGAGGAGGTGCCACGCGATGGCCTCGCCCTCGCGGTCCTCATCGGTGGCGAGGTAGAGGGCGTCGGCCTCCTTGACCAGCTTCTTCAGCTTGGCGATGTGGCTCTTCTTGTCGCGCGGCACGACGTAGTAGGGCTCGAACCCGTTGTCGACGTCGACCGCGAGGCGGCCCCACGGCTTGTCCTTGATCCTGGCCGGGGTGTCCGCGGCGTTGTTGGGCAGGTCGCGGATGTGACCGATCGAGGACTCGACGACGTAGTCCGCGCCCAGGTAGCCGCCGATGGTGCGGGCCTTGGCCGGGGACTCGACGATGACGAGCTTTGCCACTTCTGTTTGCTCCCTCAGGTGTGCGCTGCGATGTTGCTCAGCGCCGCAACGGTAGCGCCACATCCGGACTTCGCCACTCCGGGCGAGTTTCCGACGGCTGTCGCGGGCCACTTTCGGACCCCCGGCCTGTGGATGACGCCCCGTCGAGTGCGACCTGTGGACGAGCGTCCCCCGATGTCGGAGCCGGTGCCGACGGTGGACCCACGCCCACGACCCAGGAGGACCGATGTACGACCACCACTACGACCCCTTTCTCTGGCGCGAGCCCCGTGAACGTCTCCACGAGGGCGGCCGGCTCAGCCACCTCGTCTTCGTCGACGGACGGCTCGTCGACGCATGGAGCGAGCGTGTCGAGGACAGCACGTACGCCGACGTGGCGCGGCGCCACGACGAGGACCTGCGCCCTCCTGTGGTCCAGGCCCCGCCGCCGCTGCCGCGCCACGAGCAGGCGTTGCGCTGGCTGGACTGCGTGGCCGGCAGCCGCGAGGAGCTGCTGGCGATGACCGGCTCCCCCGTCGCGCTGCCGCGCCTGCGCGACCACCTCGACCCGGTCGCCGACGAGGCCTGGCTGGTCGCCGACGAGCTGCTGGGCGACCTGCGCGAGTCGATGCTCGTCTCCGAGCTGGCAGCGCCGCTGCGCGAGTGCCTGCTGCTGGCGCGCGAGCGCTACCCCGAGCTCGCCGAGCGGATGACCCCCGCGCGGCTCGCGGCCGGCGTGGCGTGGGTGGTCGGGAAGGCCAACGCGGCCATCGGCCCCGAGGGCCCGGTGACGCAGGTGCGGATCGCCGACCACCTCGGCACGACCTCGCTCAACGCCTGCGGCACCCAGGTCCTCGGGCACGTACGTCGCCTCGGCTGGGTCAGCGCCCGGCCCTGGTCGTCCGGCGCCCCCGCGCTCACGGCGGTGGGACGGGTCGAGCTGCTCTCCGCCTCGGTGCGGCGCGACCTCGTCGAGCTGCGCGACACGTCGCTGGCCGAGCAGGCGCGCGCCGACGCGGCGCTCACCCCGGTCGGATGACCTCCAGGAAGCCCTCGCCGACGAGCTCGCGCACGACGGGGAGATAGGTGCTTCGCAGCTGGTCGGCGTCGGTGTCGGTGAGCTGGGCGAGCGCCCCGAGGAGCTGGCCCACGGCCAGGTCGCCGTCGCACGCACCGAGGAAGGCAGCCTCGACGGTGTCGGCCGTGCGGGCACGGCGGAAGCCGCGTTGCTGGCGCAGCACGATCGCCTCGGGGTCCTCCGCGCCCGGACGGCCGACGGTCTCCTGCTGCACGTCCTCGCGGGCACGCAACGAGGAGCCCACCAGCGCGTCGTCGGTGAGGTCGCGCAGGTCGTCGACGGCGGTGCCCCAGTCGTGGATCGCTGCACCGATGGGCTGCTCGACGTCGTAGGGCCACTCGAGGAGCTCGTGGCTACCGGCGGCTCCGGCGCCGAGGCGCACGTTGATCCAGCCGAACCCGATGCCCTCGATCCCGGTCTCCTCCAGCCACGACAGCCAGGTGTCGTAGCGGCGGGCGTAGTCCGGCCCACCGTGGTGGCCGCTGTCCTTGAGCCACAGCTCGACGTAGGACGCGGGGTCGAGGGTCTCGCGCTGCACGACGAGCGCGTCGCAGTCCGCGCGCAGCCAGGAGCCCAGGCGCTCGTCCCAGGGCCGGCCGTCGACGATCGACCAGTTGGCCAGCACCTGGAGCCAGCCGCCGTCGGTGAGGTGGTCGGGGCCGGTGCGCACGATGTGCTCGACGACGCGGTCCCCGGGAAGGCCCGAGTCGCGGTAGACCAGCCGCTCTCCGGTCGCCGGGGAGATGACGAAGGGCGGGTTCGTGGCGATCAGGTCGAAGCGCTCGCCTGCGACGGGCTCGAAGAAGGACCCGTCGCGCACGTCGACGGAGACGTCGTTGAGGGCGGCGTTGAGCCGGGTCATCCACAGCGCACGGGAGTTGACGTCGGTCGCGACGACGTGGCCCGCGTGCGCGGCGAGGTGGAGCGCCTGGACGCCGCAGCCGGTGCCGAGGTCGAGGGCGCGACCGACAGGCTCGCGCATCGTGAGCTGGGCCAGGCTCGTCGAGGCGCTCGAGATGCCGAGCACGTGGTCGGCGCCGACGGCGACCGGAGCACCGTCCAGCCCCGGGGTCAGGTCGGAGACGACCCACAGGTCGCGGTCCTCGGTCGCATAGGGCCGGCAGTCCATCCGTGCGGCGACCTCGCCGACGCTCTGCTCGAGGAGCCCGGCGTTGCAGAGCCGGTCGACGAGGTCGGGCAGCGCCCGCTCCGCCTCGTCGCGGGCCACCGGGGTCTGGAGCAGGAAGAGCCGCACCAGTGTGTCGAGCGCCGAGCCGGACGTCGTACGCCGCAGCGCGGGCAGGGTCTCGTTGCGACCGAGCGCACGGTGCGCGTCCTCGCCGATCGCCTCGGCGACGCGGTCGTAGGTGAAGTCAGCGGCGAGCAGCGCCTCACGGAGCGGTCCGGCGAGGTCGAGGTCGTGGGGCATGGCTCCAGCCTCCCAGACAGGCGTGCCACCATCGGCGGGTGCTCGAGCCGCCGCCCGACGTGACCGACGCCGACGTCCTCGCCCTGGTGCGCGAGCACTGGGAGCCCCGGGCCGGTGCCGCGGTGCACCTTCCCGTGGGTTGGGGTGCCCACCACTGGCGCGTCGACGTCGCGGGCTCCCCGGCGCTGTTCGCGACCCTCGACCCCGACCTCCCGCGCCACACGCACGACAGCCTGGAGGCGGCGTACGCCTCGGCCGCCGCACTGGGCCTCGGCTTCGTCTGGCCGTCGCTGCCCACCACCGGTGGCACGTTCACGGTGGCGTGGGGCGGCCGGACGCTGAGCCTCACCCGATGGCTCGACGGGGTCCGGCCCACGGAGTCCACGCCCGACCTCCCGGAGCTGCTCGAGCAGCTCCACGCGGCGCCACTGCCGACCACTGCCCGGGCCTGGTCGACGGAGATCGACGCGGACCTCGCCGACCGGGTCCGCGACCTCCTGCAGCAGGAGTGGCCCGACCCTCTCGGACCTGCCGCCCGGGAGCTGGTCGTGGCGCACCTGTCGGAGATCGGCGGCTGGACGCGCGAGCACGCCCGGCTGTGCGACCTCGCCGACCCGTCGTCGTACGTCGTCACGCACGGCGAGCCCGGCGTGCACAACCAGTGGCTGGCGCACGACCGGGTGTGGATCCTCGACTGGGAATCGCTGCAGCTCGCACCGCCCGAGCGCGACCTCGCCACCCTGGTGCTCGAGGGCCGCGACGTGCCGCACGACCCGCAGATGGTGCGCCTGTTCGACCTCGAGTGGCGGCTCTCGGAGATCTGGTCGTTCGCCCAGTGGCTGCAGGGCCCCACACCGGCGACGCCGACGACCGCACCGCGCTCGGCGGGCTCACGGAGGAGCTGACGCGAGCACACTTCGGCGAACGCTGAGGCGGGCTTCCCCGTCAAGACTGGAGCCTCACCCCCGAAGTTTCGGGGGTGAGGCTCCAGTTTCCCCGGGTACCCGGGGATCGCGACCGAGAAGGGCCCGCGTCGAACCGTCAGGCGTGGTCCGGGTGCGGGGTGAACGACGACGAGCCGGTGTTGTCACCGTCGTCGGAGATCACCACCTCGCGCCGCTTGGACACGACCACCGCGCCCGCGATGATCGCGACCGCGACGAGCGCGATCACGATGCGGAGGGCGTCGTTCTGGTCGTCGCCGACGCTCAGGGAGACGACCGCGCTCGCGATGAGCAGCGAGACGAGGTTCATCACCTTGATCAGCGGGTTGATGGCCGGGCCGGCGGTGTCCTTGAACGGATCACCAACGGTGTCACCGATGATGGTCGCCTCGTGGGCGGCCGAGCCCTTGCCACCGTGGTGGCCGTCCTCGACCAGCTTCTTGGCGTTGTCCCACGCACCACCCGCGTTGGCCAGGAAGACGGCCATCAGGGTGCCGGTGCCGATGGCGCCGGCGAGGAAGCCGGCCAGGGCGGTCGCACCGAGGCCGAAGCCCACGGCGATCGGCGCCAGGACGGCCAGGATGCCGGGCGTCACCAGCTCGCGCAGCGAGTCCTTGGTGACGATGTCGACGACCTTGCCGTACTCCGGACGACCGGTGCCCTCCATGATGCCGGGGATCTCGCGGAACTGGCGGCGGACCTCCATCACGACCGCGCCGGCAGCGCGGGCGACCGCGTTGATGGCGAGGCCGGAGAAGAGGAACACCACGGCCGCACCAAGCAGCACACCGACGATGACCGCCGGGTTGAAGACGCTGAAGTCCAGCAGGTAGGCCTCGTCGAGCCCGACGTTGGCCTCGGCGAGCGACTCGAACACCGAGGTGGCGTAGGAGCCGAAGAGCGCCGTCGCGGCGAGCACGGCCGTCGCGATCGCGATGCCCTTGGTGATGGCCTTGGTGGTGTTGCCGACCGCGTCGAGCTCGGTGAGGATCTGCGCGCCCTCGGGGCTGACGTCGCCCGACATCTCGGCGATGCCCTGGGCGTTGTCGGAGACCGGGCCGAAGGTGTCCATCGCGACGATGACGCCGACGGTGGTCAGCAGGCCGCAGCCGGCCAGGGCCACGGCGAACAGCGACACCGTGAGCGCCGCGCCACCGAGGAGGTAGGCACCGAAGACCGCGGCGCCGATGACGAGGGTCGTGTAGACCGCCGACTCGAAGCCGACCGAGAGCCCGGACAGGATGACCGTGGCAGGGCCGGTGATCGAGGTCTTGCCGACGTCCTTGACCGGGCGGTACTCGGTGCCGGTGTAGTAGCCGGTGAGGGCCAGGATGCCCGCGGACATCACGATGCCGATGACCACTGCGGAGGCTGCGATGAACCGGGGGTCACCCTCGGCGCCGGTGAGGTCGGCGGCGATGTTGGTGAACTCGGAGAAGCTGCTCGGCAGGTAGAGGTAGGACAGCACGACGCTCGCCACGGCTGCGATGCCCGAGGAGATGTAGAACGACTTGTTGATCGTGGTCAGACCGTTCTCGTCGGCCTTGGGCTTGGTCAGGTAGACCCCCGCGACCGCGGTGAGGGCGCCGATGGCCGGGATCAGCAGCGGGAAGACGAGCCCCTTGTCGCCGAAGGCCTGCGAGCCGAGGATCAGCGCGGCGACCAGCGTGACGGCGTACGACTCGAAGAGGTCGGCGGCCATGCCGGCGCAGTCGCCGACGTTGTCGCCCACGTTGTCGGCGATGGTCGCGGCGTTGCGCGGGTCGTCCTCGGGGATGCCCTGCTCGACCTTGCCGACCAGGTCGGCGCCGACATCTGCGGCCTTGGTGAAGATGCCGCCGCCGACGCGCATGAACATGGCGAGCAGCGCCGCACCGAAGCCGAAGCCCTCGAGCACCTCGGGTGCCGAGTCCTGGAAGAACAGCACGACGAGGCTGGCACCGAGCAGGCCGAGGCCCACGGTCAGCATGCCGACCATCGCACCGGTGCGCAGACCGATCGTCATGGCCGGCTCGCGCCCGGTGGACTCAGCAGCTGCGGCGACGCGCAGGTTGGCGCGCACCGCGAGGTTCATCCCGAGATAGCCCACGGCTGCCGAGAAGCCGGCGCCGACGATGAAGAACACCGAGCGGAAGATGCGCACGGTCATGTCGTCGGCCGGCAGCACGAGCAGCGCGAAGAACGCGATCGCCGCGAAGATGGCAAGGGTCCGGAACTGCCGGGTCAGGTAGGCGTTGGCGCCTTCCTGCACGGCCTGGGCGATGGTCTTCATGCTGTCGGTGCCTTCGCCGGCGGCCAGCACCTGGGACCTGAACATCGCGGCCATCCCGAGCGCGCCGAGCGCGATCAGGGCGACGACGACGACCAGGACCAGGTTGCTGCCTTCGAGCTCCGGCTTCACGACCGCGGGCAAGATCCCCGTCATGCGCGTCCTCCTAGGACTGTGAACGTCAACCTCGAACGCGCCGGAGTCTACGCAGACGTGACCCAGATCACGTGGCGGCGTGACCTACGCCACACCGACCGACTGGACCGGAGCACGACAAACCCCTCCGAACCTGCTCGGAGGGGTGAGGTGGATCGGCGCGCGAAGCGTCAGGCGCCGGGCGCGAGGCCGACGGCGTCGTGGATGACGAAGACCTTGGCCAGGCCGGTGATGCGGAAGATCTTGAGCAGGCGCTCCTGGGTGCAGACCAGGTCGAGCGACCCGTCGTGGGCACGGACCTTCTTCAGCCCACCGACCAGCACGCCGAGGCCCGTGGAGTCGAGGAACTCGACGGCCTCGAGGTCGATGACGATGTCATAGGTGCCGGCGCCGACGAGGTCGGTGATGCAGTCACGCAGCTTGGGCGCGGTGTAGACGTCGATCTCCCCGCCGACGGCCACGACGGCGCGACCGTCCACCTCGCGCGTAGCAAGGGTGAGATCCACGACTGCTCCCCGGTCCCCGAACTCGTTCGGACAGTGCGTCTGCGGGCACACGCGTGCCCCTTGTTCATTCCGGGTCGTATCAAACCACGAGTCACAAGGGTTGCGCAGGACTCCCCGGCACTTGGGAACGGGCCACACGCACCGCTCACCGTCGCAGGTGTTTGCCAGACTGCGTGGGTGAGCCAGTCCCCACTCCGCGCGCTGCCCCCGGTCGACGCGCTGGTCCGACGGCTGACGGGGGTGCCGGGGCGCGAGGAGCGGCTGCAGCACCTCGAGGTGCTGCCGGCCCGCGAGGCGGTCCACGAGGACTGGCCGGGCTGGGTGCCCGACGACGTACGCGGCGCGTTCGCCGCCCAGGGCGTGGCCCGTCCGTGGCGTCACCAGGTCGTCGCCGCCGACGCCGCGCACGCCGGCGACCACGTCATCGTCGCCACCGGCACCGCGTCGGGGAAGTCGCTGGCCTATCAAGTGCCGGCGCTCTCGGCGATCCGCGCGGCCCGCGGACCCCGCGGCGAGCGGGGCGCCTCCGTGCTCTACCTCGCGCCGACCAAGGCGCTCGCGCACGACCAGCTCGCCGGCCTGGAGTCGCTGCGCCTCGACGTACGCCTCTCCGCGCACGACGGCGACAGCTCGCGCGAGGAGCGGGACTGGACCCGCGACCACGCCGAGTACGTCCTGACGAACCCCGACATGCTGCACCGCTCGCTGCTGCCCTCGCACCACCGGTGGGCGCGGCTGCTGGGCTCGGTGAAGTACGTCGTCGTCGACGAGTGCCACCACTACCGCGGGGTCTTCGGCGCGCACGTCTCCCACGTGCTGCGGCGGCTGCGACGGGTGTGCGCGATGTACGGCGCGCACCCGACCTTCGTGCTTGCCTCCGCGACCGTCGCGCAGCCGGAGGTGACCGCGTCGCGGCTCACCGGGCTCGACGTCGTCGCGCTGACCCGCGACGACTCACCGCGGGGCAGGGTGTCGCTGCTGTTGTGGGAGCCGCCCTTCACCTCGCACGCCGGGGAGAACGGCGCCCCCGTGCGCCGCGCCGCATCGTCCGAGGTCGCCGACCTGCTGGCCGACCTGGTCGCCGAGGACGTGCGCACCCTGGCCTTCATCCGCTCGCGCCGCGGCGCCGAGCAGGTGGCGCTGACCGCGGCCGAGCTGCTCGCCGAGGTCGACCCGTCGCTGCCGGGACGCGTCGCGGCCTACCGCGGCGGCTACCTCCCGGAGGAGCGTCGGGCGCTGGAGTCGGCACTGAGGCGCGGCGACCTCGTCGGGCTCGCCGCCACCAACGCGCTCGAGCTCGGCATCGACATCAGCGGCCTCGACGCCGTCCTGATCGCGGGCTTCCCCGGCACCCGTGCGGCCTTCTGGCAGCAGGTCGGGCGCGCCGGACGCGGTGCGCAGGACGCGCTCGGCGTGCTGGTGGCCAAGGACGACCCGCTCGACACCTATCTCGTCACCCATCCCGAGATGCTCATCGGGGCGCCGGTCGAGGCGTCGGTCTTCGACCCGTCGAACCCGCACGTCATGGGCCCGCACCTGTGCGCCGCGGCGCAGGAGGCGCCCCTCACCGAGGTGGACCTGCCCCTCTTCGGGCCGACGGCACGCGAGGTGCTGGACCGGCTCGTCGAGCTCGGACTCCTGCGGCGGCGCCCGCGCGGCTGGTTCTGGACCGACTCCGGGCGCGCAGCCGACCTGGCCGACATCCGGTCCGCGGGCGGGTCCCCGGTGCAGCTGGTCGAGGCCGGCACGGGTCGCGTGGTCGGCACGGTCGACGCCGGTGGCGCGCACAACCAGGCGCACCCGGGCGCGGTCTACGTCCACCAGGGCGAGACCTGGCTGGTCGAGGAGCTCGACCTCGAGCACCACGTGGCGACGATGCGGCGCGACGAGCCGGCCTACAGCACGACGGCGCGCGAGACCACCGACATCAGCATCGTCGCGCCCCACGAGCGCCGATCGTGGGGCGGTTGCGAGCTGGCGCTCGGCGAGGTCGACGTGTCGCACCAGGTCGTCTCCTTCCTCAAGCGGCGCCAGCCGGGCGGGGAGGTGCTGGCCGAGGAGCCGCTCGACCTGCCCGAGCGGACCCTGCGCACGAGCGCGGTCTGGTGGACGGTCCCCGACGACGTGGTCACCGAGTCGGGCGTCCCGCTGCTCGACGTGCCGGGCGCGGCTCACGCCGCCGAGCACTGCTCGATCGGCCTGCTCCCCCTCTTCGCCACGTGTGACCGCTGGGACATCGGCGGGGTCTCGACCGCGCGTCACGCCGACACGGGCCTGCTCACCGTCTTCGTGTACGACGGCCACCCGGGCGGCGCCGGCTTCGCCGAGCGGGGCTTCCGCACCGCGATCGCCTGGCTGTCGGCCACCCGCGAGGCGATCGCGAGCTGCGAGTGCGCGAGCGGGTGCCCGTCGTGCATCCAGTCACCGAAGTGCGGCAACCAGAACAACCCCCTCGACAAGCCCGGCGCGATCGCCCTGCTGGACGCCCTCCTCACGGGTGCGCCGCACGAGGGGGAATGACGCTAGATTCGCCACATGGTGATCCTCGGTCTTGGCCTGCTGATCCTCGGCGGCATCGCGATCCTCTCCGCCGTCTTCGTCAGCGAGCCCGGATCGGGCGGCGAGCTGCTGGGCTTCGACGTGACCACGCTCGAGTCGTTCTTCGTCGGCGTCGCCGCGGGCGCGGCCATCCTGTGGGGCTTCTCGATCCTCAAGTGGGGCACCCGTCGCAGCCTCGCGCACCGCAAGGAGCGCAAGGAGCTGACCGAGCTCAACGCGAAGCTCGAGCGGGTCGAGGCCGAGCGCCGGTCCGAGGACCCCGAGCGCCGCGACGACGTCTGAGGGCCTAGCCCGGACCCGCCCTCGCCTCCGCGCTCACCCGCACGTCCCGCCACGGCACCTCCGGTCCGGGCACCGACACGGTGACCGTGACCTCGCGCCCCACCACCTGGCACCGGTCGAGGGAAGCCGCGTTGGCCGCTGCCACCCGGGCTGCCGCGTCGCACGCCGCCGCCGGGTCGTCGGCCCCGCCGAGGGCGGCCAGGTCGGCGGCCGCCTGCGCGTGCCGCTGTGCAGTCACCAGTCCCCCGACCGCGGCGAGCCCGGTGGCGACGAACATCAGCACCCCCGCCATCGCCACCACCAGGACCGTCGCAGCGCCGGCGTCGCGGCGCGACCGGCCCCCCGTCCTCACGACGCCTCCGCCAGCGCGACCGCGTCGGCCGACACGGTGACGCCGGGCAGCACGCCGAGCAGCCCTCCCGGCCCGGCCACCCGGACGCTGGTGGTGACCTCGACCTGACCGGCCCCCTGGTCCACGCTCACCCTGGCCCCGTCCGGCGCGATGCGCAGCGCCACCGCACGAGCCGAGGACACGTCGTCGCCCCGCGCCACAGCGCGCGCCGCCTCCCGCGAGGCGTCGATCACCCGCACCTGGGCCGCGCCGAGCGCCAGCATCCACACCAGCCCGGCGGTCAGCGCGACGAGCAGCGGGATGCCGAGGGCGAGCTCGGCGGTGGCCGCTCCCCGCTCGCACCGAGCCCGCCTGCCCATCAGCCGATGCCCAGCAGGCCCATGACGTGGTCGAAGAGCCGCTCGAGCAGCTGGTCACCGAACTTGCCGGTCAGCAGCGTGTAGAGCAGCCCTGCGAAACCGGCCCCGGCAGCCGTGCCGACGGCGTACTCCGCCGTGGTGATGCCGGACTCGTCGTGGCGTCGGATCTTCATCGCTTCCCCTGTCGTCCCGGGGCTCCCGATGAGCCCCGCTGGCTCCACCCTCGGACGCCGGTCCGGCCTCGCGCACCCGCCGGTTCCCGGGCCTGTGGATCGTGCCCGCCGCCGTCGACCTGTGGACGGTTGGTGGCCCGTCACGGAGCCACCGATCCGAACAGTGAGGCGACGGTCGGCACCACGCCGAGCAGCAGGAAGGCCGGCAGCAGGCACACCCCGAGCGGGACGGCGGCGGTCACCCCGACCTTGCGGGCGGCGTCCTCGGCGCGGGCCAGCGACTCGCGCTCGAGCTCGTCGGCCAGGCGTTCGACGGCCTGCACGACCGACGCCCCGGACGCCTGCGAACGCACCATCGCGCGGGCCAGCGGCGCCAGCGCCGGGTCGCGGGCCAGGGTGTCCCAGGCGTCGGCGCCCGACGCACCCCACCGTGACTGCTCGACGACAGGCGCCAGGCGCTCGGCCGTCGGGCCGGGCATGGCCGCGCAGACGCGCGCCAGCCCGGAGACGGGTTCGGCGCCCGCGCGCAGGGTGGAGGCGAGGAGGGCGACGAGGTGCGGCAGCGAGCGCTCCACCTCCTCCCTCTCGCGCCGCGCGCCCGAGGACTCGGCCCGCGCCAGCACGTGCCGGGCACCGACGCCGGCCACGACCGCGGCCACCAGTCCGGCGACGCCACCGACCACGAGCCACGCGGCGAGCGCCACGCCGACCACGGCGACAGGGCGTACGCCGGGCCGGGCGGCGGTGCGCTGCCGGGGAGGCGCCACCGACGGGGGCAGCCAGCACAGCACCGCCGCGGCCGAGGCGAGGACGGTCACCCACGTCACGGCGCGGCCGCCCGGTCCGCCAGCCGCTCGATCCACCACAGCCCCAGTCCCAGCAGGCCGAGACCGAGCACGAGGCAGCCCAGTCCGACGGGGGTCGCCAGCAGGAAGGCCCAAGGGTCCGACCCTGCACCGGAGCCCATGAGCAGGACCGCCAGCGGCAGGCACGCCACGAGGCGGGCGGTCGCCCGTGCCGAGGCCAGCTCGGAGTCGACGAGGCGACGCGTACGCCGGTGGGCGCGCAGGCCGCGCGCAGTGCGCTCGAGCGCGGCAGCCAGGCCGTGACCCGAGTCGTGGGCGACCTGCCAGGCACCCGCGACCCACCGCAGGTCGGCGGCACCGCGGCGCTCGTGGGCCAGACGGCGCATCGCGTCGGGGACGTCCGCCCCGAGACGGGCGGCCTCCACCGCGACGTCGAGCGGGGGCCACCGCTCCGCCGCCGACGCCAACGCGACGCCGGCCGGTCGGCCGGCTGCCAGCTCGGCGGCCAGCAGGTCGCACACCTCGAGCACCGCCGCCTGCGTGGCCGCGGTCTCGCGGCGCCCCGCCCACGGCACCGCGGGGCGCGGTCGTGGTCGGCCCGATCTCCCCGGTCCGCGGACGGCACCCGCTGCTCCCGCCGGGACCCACGCCGCCACCGCGGCCGCAGCGAGCAGCGCCACCAGCCACGTGCTCACGGGAGCGGCGACCCGAGCCGTGCCGCGAGGGTGGACGCTGCCGGCCCGCGCACCACCCGGTCGGCCTCGAAGGTCACCGCGGTGCGCAGCACCACGAGTCCCGAGGCGTCGCGCTCGGGCACCCCGAGCTCGAGGACCCGGCGTCGGCCGTCACGCCCGCGGCCGAGGTGGATCACCACGTCCAGCGCCGCAGCGAGCTGACTGTGCGCGGCCTCCCGCGGCAGCCCGGCGGCCAACGACAGGGCCTCGATCCGGGCGGGCACGTCGGCCGCGGAGTTGGCGTGGAGGGTGCCGCACCCGCCCCCGTGGCCGGTGTTGAGGGCGGCCAGCAGGTCGACCACCTCGGCCCCCCGCACCTCCCCGACCACCAGCCGGTCGGGCCGCATCCGCAGCGCCTGCCGCACGAGCGTCTGCAGCGTGATCTCGCCCGCACCCTCGATGTTGGGCGGCCGGCTCTCCATCGCGACCACGTGCGGGTGCTCGGGTCGCAGCTCGCTGGCGTCCTCGACCAGCACGATCCGCTCGCCGGCGTCGACCAGGGACAGCAGGGCCGACAGCACCGAGGTCTTGCCGGTGCCGGTCCCGCCGGTCACCAGGAACGCGCAGCGGGAGTCGACCACCTCCTCGAGCAGGAAGGCCCCGTCGGGCGGCACCGCCCCGGACGCGACGAGCTCCGGCAGTGTCCAGACCCGGCCGCGCGGCACCCGCAGCGACACGACCGTGCCCGAGCGGGCGACCGGCGCCAGCACCGCGTGGAAGCGGGTGCCGTCGGGCAGGCGCACGTCGGCGTGCGGTGTCGCGTCGTCGAGGCGCCGACCGGCCGAGGCCGCGAGCCGCTGAGCGAGGCGCCGCACCGCGGCATCGTCGGGAAAGGACACCGCGGCGCGCTCGAGACCCGCACCGCGGTCGATCCACACGTCGTCGGGCCCGTTGACCAGCACGTCGGTCACGTCCGGCAGACGCAGCAGCTCCTCGAGCGGCCCCGCGCCGAGCACGTCACGGCGGAGCAGGTCGTGGACTGCGAGCACGGTCGCGTCCCCCACCGGCGATCCCGACGCCCGCAGCGCCTCGGCCACCCGGTGGGGCGTCAGGTCGCCGACCGAGCCGGCCAGCCGACGGCGTACGTCGTCGAGGACGGTGGTGGGCACCGCCGGGATCGTGGGGGCACTCATGCCGCCTCCAGGAGGCTCCGAGCGGCACGCGCGAGCGGGCCGCGCCCGGTGAGCGTGCCGAGCCCGCGGTCGACCGAGGCGGCCAGCCCACGCTGGTCGGCGACGGACGCCACCACCGGCAGCCCGGTCACGCGCTCCGCGTCGGCGTCGCCGAGCGCACCCGGACGCACCACCAGTCCTGCGTCCGCGTCGCGGCCCAGCGTCGCGACGAGGCGCGCGGTCGCGGCAAGGGCCGGCACGGTGGTCGGCGTGACGACGAGCAGGTCGTCGCACCGCTCGACGAGCTCGGCCAGGCACGGGTCCTGCCGGGCGAGGTCGAGCACGACGAGGTCGTGGCCACGCGCCGCCGACGGGAGGATCCGGCGCGCGGTCGGCACGTCGAGCCGCCGCTGCAGGCCCGACCACGTCAGCACCCCGAGGTGGTCGCGGCGCGGGACCGCCTCACGCAGCGCCCGCGCGCCGAGGCGTCCGGCCGTGTCGACCAGGCCCTCCCACCGCACGCCCGGGCGCTCCTCCATCCCGAGCAACCGGTCCAGCCCCGCCCCGAGCGGGTCGGCGTCCACCAGCAGCGTCGGGGCGCGCAGGGAGTGCCACTGGGCGAGCGCGCAGGCGAGCGTCGTCGCCCCGGCCCCGCCCGCGCCGCCCACCACGCCCACGGTGCGCCCCGGGGAGCCCCGCTCACCCACGTCGGCGAGCGCCTCCACCAGCCACGGAGACGCATCCGGCAGGTCGACCACGGACGCCGCCCCGATCGCCACGGCGGCCCGGAAGACGGTGTCGGCCGGCGACAGGCCGACCACGTGCACGTCGGGCCGTCGCGGTGGGGCGAGCGCCACGACCGGGTCGGCCAGGTCGACCCCGACCAGCACCAGGTCGGCGCGGCTCCACGCCGCCAGGCAGAGACCGGGGTCGCCGCCCACCTCCACCTCGACGCCCGCCGCAGCGCAGAGCGGGACGACGGCGTCGTGGACGGGACCGGAGCGGGTGAGGAGCAGGACGGGCATGGCGACGAGCCTGCGCCGGGCCACCGACGCCGGCCAGTGCGGCGTACGCATCCCTGTGGACAGGGCGTCCCCGTGGCCACCTGTGGACGGTTGATGGCCCGTCGCGCCGGTCCGGAGCCCCCTACGATGAGCCCATGACCCGCCCCACCGCGGCCTTCTTCGACCTCGACAAGACGATCATCGCCAAGTCGAGCACGTTGGCCTTCAGCCGCGAGTTCCAGGCGGGCGGACTCATCTCGAGACGCGCGATGCTGCGCTCGGCCTACGCCCAGTTCGTCTTCTTCACCGGCGGCGCCGACCACGACCAGATGGACAAGATGCGGCTGTTCATGTCGCAGCTGTGCGCCGGCTGGGACGTGGCCACGGTGCGCGAGATCGTCCACGACACGCTCAACAACATCGTCGAGCCCCTCGTCTACGAGGAGGCCGTGCGGCTGATGGAGGAGCACCGCGCGGAGGGTCGCGACATCGTCATCGTCTCCGCCTCCGGCGCCGAGGTGGTCGAGCCGATCGGCCAGATGCTCGGCGCCGACCGCGTGATCGCCACCCGGATGGAGATCGTCGACGGCAAGTACACCGGGGAGATCGACTACTACGCCTACGCGGAGGAGAAGGCGCGGGCGATCGAGCACCTCTCCGCCACCATCGGCTACGACCTCGACGAGTGCTACGCCTACAGCGACTCGGTCACCGACGTCCACATGCTCGAGGTGGTGGGGCACCCGTTCGCGGTCAACCCCGACCGTGAGCTGCGGAGGATCGCGACCGCGAAGGACTGGCCGGTGCTCAGCTTCGTTCGCCCGGTCGCGCTGCGCTCGCGGGTGCCGCTCCCGCCCGCGGGCCCGACGCTCGCCGCCCTCGCGGTGGGCGGTGCGATGGCCGCTGGTGGCGTGCTCTGGGCCAATCGCCGCCGCCGACCCACCTGATCCGCACCCGATCCCCGTGCACCCACCGCCGAGGGCAGAAGTCAACCCTTGAAGGTGCCGCCCGGCAGGACTACAACTGAGTCAGAACTCCAGAGCAGCACGTGATCCAGGTACCCACGCGGCGATCCACCCATCCGATGGGGTGCTAGCCATTCGGGATCTGCCCGAGGGCGGCGACTTAGAGAATGCACGCTTGGTAGCCAGGCATCACGTGTCAGCGGCGGCACCCGATCCTCGTGAGCGGGTGCCGCTCGCATGCTCAGACCCAGGAGGGCGCTCAGCCCCGCAGCGGCGAGGCCTCGGCGCCCGCGGAGAACGCCTCGGCACCGTAGAGCGCCCACGCATGCACGCCGCGCGGACCGCCGTCGCTGTAGGCGCGCAGGTTCGACTCGTACGCCGCCCGCTGGGCCAGGTGCCCGGCCTCGGGCACGACCAGCGACTTGGCGTCGACGCCGCGCGAGACCAGCACCAGGCGCTCGAGGGCGCGGGCGACGATCCCGTTGTGCGAGGCGAAGGGCGCGGCGGTGGCGACATCGGCGTGGGCGATCGCGGCGACCAGGAGCGCGGGGGCGTCGGTGTCGGACAGGAGCAGCTCGGCCACGCCACGCAGTCGGTCGGCCGACGCCGCGTCGCGCGGGCGGCCCAGCTCGTCGGCGCCGAGCGCGGCGGAGCCGACGACGGCGTGCAGCCGCGCGATCGCCTGCAGCGGCGCGGTCTTGAGCAGCGGTGCCAGCCCCAGCATCGAGGTGGAGAGGCGTACGGCGTCGGCGGCGATCTCGTCGGTCTCCCCCGCACGGACCTCCTCCAGCGTCGAGGACGAGCCCTCGAGCACGGCGCTCGCGTGGGCGCCTCGCAACAGCGACTCGGCGGTCAGCTCCGGCGACGTGCGCCGCAGGCCGCGGTCGCGCAGCATCACGTCGATCCCGTCGCGGGTCCCGGCGTAGGCCGAGCGGACCCCTTCGAGGTCGGTGAGCCAGGCGAGCGGGTCGGTCATGGGAAGGAACGGTAGTCGTGACAACCTTCGGCTCGGACCGCGCGTCCTATCGCCGTACGGTCGAACAGACGCAGCACCGATCTCCCGAGGGGACTCGATGATCCGCACAACCACCCTGACCACCGCCGCGCTGCTGGGGCTCGCGCTCCTCGTGCCGACCAGCGCGCAGGCCGCCGCCGAGACGTGCCGGGGACTGCCCGCCACCATCGTCGGCGCGGACAACCAGCGCCTCGTCGGCACCGAGGGCCCCGACGTCGTCGTCACCAACGGCGCGCAGTCCCTCACCGCGCTCGGCGGCGACGACACCATCTGCGTGACCGGTACGCCGGTGACCGCGGGCCAGGCGATCATCGACATCGACGCGGGCGCGGGCGACGACTACGTCGAGGCGTCCGTCCAGGGCCGCGGCTCCTCCACGACGCTGGGTGCCGGCGCGGACACCTTCATCTCCGGCAACGGCGCCCAGCACTCGGTCTACACCGGCACCTCGCAGCTGCGCTCGAGCACCGACACTGAGGCCGACCGCGTCCTGATCACCCTCGGCAACTCGTCGGTCACCAGCGGTCAGGCCGACACCGAGAACCCCGACACCGTGGAGATCAACCGCGGGACCGTGGTGTGGAAGGGCCGGATGGGCGCCCAGGCGCCGGTGACGGCGAGGGGCGGAACGGCCAACCTCGTCCTCGACGCCATCCCGGGCTCCACCGTGATCGACGCGGGTCGCGGGAACGCCACCTCGGAGGCCACCTCGCTGGGCTTCACCGGCTTCACCAGCTTCGTCTTCAGCGGCGGCGACGCCGGGGGGAAGCTGACCTTCCGCGGCACCGACGCGGACGAGCGGCTCGAGGCCTTCGCCCCGGACGACTTCGAGCGCGACGTCACCATGGGTGGCGGAGACGACTTCTACGGCACGGACGGCACCGGAACGCGCTCCTCGAAGGCGCGCGGCGGCCCCGGCCGCGACGAGGTGCTCCTCGCCCTGCCGAAGTACGACGTCACTGCCGACCTCGACGGCGGCCGCGCCGTCGCGCGCAAGGGCCGCACGAAGAAGATCGTGAAGACGACCGGCTTCGAGGACCTCACCCTCACCGCCCGGCGCGGCGTCGTCGACGGCACCCCTGCCAGCGAGCAGATCATCGTCGCCGCCTGCCGGGTCAACATCAGCGGCGACCGCGGCAAGGACTTCGTCGCGGCCACCGACGAGCTCGACGACGTGTGGCCGGTGCGCGACTGCCGGCGCTACTCGGCCTACCTCAGCGGGGGGCGCGGCAAGGACATGCTCTTCGGCGGGCCCGGCAACGACCGGCTGATCGGCGGCGCAGGCCGGGACACCCTCGACGGGGGCTCGGGTCGCGACGTCTGCCAGGGCGAGAAGCGCCGCAGCTGCGAGCGCAAGATCTGACGACCGATACGGTGAGGGGGATGAGCGACGAAGTCCCCGAGACCCCCGCCACCGTCGACCGCGCGCGGTCCTTCGGTCCCGTCGCCGAGGCCTACGACCGGGGTCGTCCGGGCTACCCCGCCGAGGCGGCCGGTTGGCTCGCCGGCGGGGAGGCCAAGGTCGTCCTCGAGCTCGCGGCCGGCACCGGCAAGCTGACCCGTCAGCTCGTCGACCAGGGCCATGCCGTCTTCGCCACCGAGCCCGACGAGGCCATGCTGGCGGTGCTGCGCGAGCGGGTGCCGGAGGTGAGCGCGAAGGTCGCGACCGCCGAGGAGATCCCCGCCAACGACCGCTCGGTCGACGTGGTGGTGGTCGCGCAGGCGTTCCACTGGTTCGACCACGAGACCGCGCTGCCGGAGATCGCGCGGGTGCTCAAGCCGGGCGGCCACGTCGCGCTGGTGTGGAACAGCCGCGACGAGCGGATCCCGTGGGTGCGGCGGATGGGCGACATCCTCGGCCGCCAGGACCTCGACACGTCGTCGGCCGAGCAGCTCGTCCACAGCGACCTGTTCGGCTTCATGGAGGAGAC
Source organism: Nocardioides furvisabuli (assembly GCA_964021995.1). GTDB lineage: Bacteria > Actinomycetota > Actinomycetes > Propionibacteriales > Nocardioidaceae > Nocardioides > Nocardioides furvisabuli_A. Next base: position 299,935 of record CAXHZJ010000004.1, read on the forward strand.
GACCTTCAAGCACTGGCAGGAGATCGACCGGGAGTCGATCCTCGACATGGCCCGCTCGCGCTCGAGCTTCGCGGTGATGGGCGAGGCGGAGCGTGAGCGCCACCTCGCCGAGGTGCTCGACTTCTACGACGACTTCGGGCGCGGCATGGACGGCATGCGGGTCCCCTACGTCACCCGGTGCTACCGCGCGGTGGTCGTGGACCGCGACGAGCCGCCGAGCCACGCGGACGGCTCGGACGGTCCCGACGACGAGCGGCCGGACGGTCCCGTGGTCAGCGACGGAACGGACACGGACATGCTGCTCATCGACTTCCGCTGAGTCCGCAACCATCCGGGTCGCACGCGCATCACACGTCTGGAAGCACGACGACGAACTCGGGGGATCCCATGCGACGTACGACGCCACTGACCACTGCCGCACTGCTCGGCCTGGCCCTGCTCACGCCGGCGACCGCGGCCACCGCCGCCGGCGAGACCTGCCGCGGCGAGGCCGCCACGATCGTCGGGACCGGGCCCACCGTGACCGGCACCGAGGGGCGCGACGTGATCGTGACTGCATCGGCCGGCACGGTCAACGCGCTCGGCGGCGACGACCTGATCTGCGTGACCGGCCCGGGCGGCAACTCCAACCTGCTGGCCGTGGACGCCGGCGCCGGCGACGACGTGGTCGACACGACCGCCCTCCCGGCGGGGTTCTACGTCAGCACCGTCCTCGGCGCCGGCGCCGACACCTTCGCGGGCGGCCCGGCCTCCGACACGGTGTACGCCGGCGAGAAGGCGATCACCAGCAACGGCGGCTACGCCCACGGCGCCGACACCGAGAAGGACACGATCGAGACCGGCGAGGGCGACGACAGCGCCTGGACCGGCGCCGCCGGCACCCCGAACCGCGACGTGGTCCGCCTCGGTGTCGGCACCGACCGGCTCTACCTCGGCGCCGCCAACGCCACGTCCGAGGCGGTCCTCGACGGCGGCGAGGGACTGGACGGCCTCCGCCTCGCCGGCGGGTCGGGCGACCTCACCCTCGACATGGCAGCAGGAACCTTCACCTCACCCCAGGGCACGGCCGCCTTCACGGCGTTCGACTTCACCAGCCTCGAGGTCGGGACCGGCACGGTCACCTACCGCGGCACCGAGGGCGACGACGAGGTGGAGCTGCGGCCCACCGACGGCGTACCCACGCTCGACGTGACCACCGGCGGAGGCGACGACGACGTCACCATCGAGCCCGCCACCGCGATCGGGACCGGCAGCCGCATCGACGCCGGCGCGGGCACCGACTACCTCGTCGCCGCGACCGACACCGGCCGCCTGTCCCTCGACCTGTCGACCCAGCGCTTCGGCGTCGGCGGTGTCGACGCGGTCGCCGTCGGCCTGGAGGACGCCTTCCTGATGGCGCCCGAGGTCGTGATGACCGGCGACGACGGCGACAACGAGCTCCGGTGGAACGGCTGCGACGCGACGCTGCGCGGCGGCCTGGGCGACGACTACCTCGGCTGGCAGTTCGACGGGATCTTCGAGTCCTACAAGTTCGACTGCACCGGCGAGGTCTCGATGAACGCCGGCGACGGCCGCGACACCCTGCGCGGATCGAACAAGGGCGACCTGCTCATCGGCGGTCGCGGGCACGACACGATCGAGGGACGCGGCGGCGACGACCGGGTCCGCGGCAGCCGCGGCAACGACAAGGTCGACGGCGGCGAGGGCCGCGACAAGGTCAGCGGTGGAGCCGGCAACGACGTGCTCAAGGGCCGTGCGGCCGACGACGTGCTCTTCGGCGGCCCCGGCCGCGACCGGGTCGACGGCAGCAACGGGCGCGACCGCTGCGTCGGCGAGCGGAAGACGCGGTGCGAGCGATGAGGCGTACGACCTCCCTGACGGCCGCAGCCCTGGTCGGCCTGACCGTGCCCGGCCTGGTCCTGCTCGGCCCGAGCGCCGCCAGCGGTGCGGCCGAGAAGTGCCAGGGCCGGACCGCGACGATCGTGGGTTCCGGGCACGCCGTCCAGGGCACCGAGGGGCCCGACGTGATCGTCACCAACGGCGCGCGCGCGGTTTACGCCAAGGGCGGCGACGACCTGGTCTGCGTCACGGGCCGCTTCCTCGGCAAGTACTACCCCGTGGACGTCCGTGCCGGCGATGGCAACGACGTGGTCGATGCCAGCGGGGCGGGGCGGCAGCCGGTGCACGCGTCCTTCGGCTCGGGCGCCGACACCTTCGTCGGTGGACGAGGCGACGACGCCGTCGAGCTCGACTACCCCGATGCGGCGAGCGGCGTCGACACCGTCGACGGCCGGGGTGGCTCCGACACCATCAGCCTCCAGACCGGTCCCGGCGACGTGGTCGTCGACAACGCGATCGGGCACTTCACCTCCGCCGGCGAGGTCCGCACCACCTGGAGGAAGGTCGAGGGATTCGGGATCCACCAGTCCGCGGGGTCGGCGCGGATGACCTTCGTCGGCACCGATGCCGACGAGTCGGTCTCCACCTCGTCGGTGGACGACGCCGTCCTCGACGTGACCCTGGGACGGGGTGACGACCGCTGGTCGAGCGCGACCGCGCTCACGCCGACGAGCCGCCTCGTCGGTGGTCCGGGCCGCGACAGCATCTACATGGCGTCGGTCGCCGCCGGCATCAAGCTCGACATGCCGGCCGGCACGATGGGCGTCACGGGAGACGCGGCGTACTCCGTCACGACCTCGGACTTCGAGGACGCCGACCTCTTCGCCCCCACCGTCACCGTGCGCGGCACCGACGGTCCCAACGACATCGGTCTCACCGCCTGCGGCGGTGTCGTGCAGGTCGGCGGCGGCGACGACACAGTGCGCCGGCAGTACGACTCCGTCTTCGAGACCGACATCCGCTGCGCGGAGACCCTCGTCGCAAATGGCGGCTCCGGCGACGACACGCTGTCCGGCACCGGTGGTGACGACCTGCTCACGGGCGGCTCCGGCAAGGACGTGCTGGCGGGCCTCTCCGGCAAGGACCGTCTGGTCGGCGGGAGCGGGGACGACCGACTGGTCGGCAAGGCCGATGCCGACGTGCTGCGCGGCGGCAAGGGCCGCGACACCGCCGACGGCGGCACGGGGCGCGACACGTGCGCGGCCGAGCGCGAGCGACGCTGCGAGCGCTGAGGCGGCGCCGCCCGCAACTTCCGCCCGGGTTCGGTGCGTCCCACTCTGGTACGCGAAACCAACCATCCTCTGGAGGATGCATGCGACGCAGCACCACCCTGACCGCCGCCGGCCTGCTCGGCCTGTCCTTGGCGGCTGCACCAGCCACGACGGCCACTGCGGCCGGCGAGACGTGCCACGGACAACCGGCGACCCACGTCGGGACGTCGGGAGGCTCCATCACCGGCACCGAGGGGCGCGACGTGGTCGTGACCAGCGGTGCCTCGTCGGTCGAGACGTTCGGCGGGGACGACCTCGTCTGCATCACCGGGCGATCCTTCCGGCGCGGCGTGGAGCGTGAGGTCCGCCTCGACACCGGCGCCGGCAACGACGAGGTCGACGGCACCGAGGCCGACTCGTGGGCGGCAGACGTGGAGCTCGGACCCGGTGCCGACCGGTTCGACGGCGGCGAGGCCGGAGACCGCGTGGTCACCGGTGCGCTGGCAGCGGACTTCATCACCATGTCCGACACCGAGATCGATCGCGTCTCCACCGGTGCCGGCGACGACGTCGTCCGCAGCGGACAGGTCGGCGAGCCCAACCCGGACCACATCGAGACGAACAGGGGCGACGACCGGGTCGCCCACGACGGGTCGTGGACGACGGACTCCGTGCTCGACGGAGGCATCGGCTCGGACTCGCTGCCACTCCGGCTGGCAGAGGGGCAGAACACTCTCGACAACGTGGCCGGTGAGCTGCGCCACGGGACCACCGCGGATCGTCGCTGGACCTCCTTCGAGGAGTTCAGGCTCACCGATCCCGCCGCGGGCACGGCTGCCGTGACCATCCGTGGCGGCCTGCTCCCCGAGTCGTTCCACGTCAGCGGCGCGGGCACGGTCGTCGCCAACCTCGGCGGCGGCGGCGACTCCTTCTCCGCGCCGCGGCCGCTGACCGGGGCGAGCGTGCTCACGGGTTCCTCGGGCCACGACCGGATCGCGATCGGCAGCGTCGACCAGCCCATCTCGATCGACCTCGAGTCCGGCCGGCTCGGGGTGGGAGTCGCCTACAGCATCCCCGCCGAGGACTTCGAGGACGCCTACGCCGCTGCTCCCAGGGTCGACCTCCGCGGCACCGACCGAGCCAACTCGCTCTACGCGGTCAGCTGCGCGGTCAAGCTCGTCGGCCGCAACGGACCGGACGAGCTCGGCCAGGGTGGCGACTACGAGTTCACCTCGTTCCGCGCGTGCAGCCAGAAGACGGTGATGAAGGGCGGACGCGGTCACGACACCTTGCGCAGCAGGGCGGGCGCGATCGACCGCATGGTGGGCGGGCGCGGCAACGACCGCTTCGACGCCCGCGGCGGGCGCGACACCCTCTTCGGTGGGCCCGGTCATGACCGCGCCACCCTCGGCGGACGCTCCGACACCTTCTGGGGCGGTCCGGGCTTCGACCGGGTCGACGGCAACCGGGGCACGGACACCTGCCGGGCCGAGCGGAAGCAGCGCTGCGAGCGCTGAGGCGCGTCCGCGACTAGGGTCGCGGACGTGGCGAGGTGGAGGTGGCGACGCACGTCGCTGGGCGGCGAGGCCGACCGCGCGGCCTTCCGCGCCCTCCACAACGCCTCCCTCGCCAGCCCCGCGCTGCGGGAGGGCCTGACCACCGCCAGCGCGGAGAAGTCGGTCGGCCACCTGCGGGCGCTGCTCGGCACCCCGGCGGCCGGGCTCGGCGACACCAGCGGGCTGCTGGGGTGGGACGGCCTCGGCGGCCACCACCGCAGCCAGCTGGCCGCCACCATCAGCCAGGTCGCGGAGACCGGGCGCACGATGATCGTCGACGAGCGGACGCTGGTGTGCGACGACGGCGGCTGCCAGGTGCGGCAGGCGATCGTGAGCCCGCTGGTCGTCGAGGACACCCTCGTCGGCGCGCTCGTGGTCGGCGCCCCGCACACCACCGGCGGCCTCGTGCGCGCGGCCGACGAGGTGGCGTCGTGGGTGAGCGGGCAGCTCGAGCTGGCCGAGCTCGACCTGTCGCGCAACCGGCTGATGGAGGCCGAGGTGCGCGCGCTGCGGGCCCAGATCAGCCCGCACTTCATCTACAACTCGCTCGGCGCGATCGCCAGCTTCGTGCGTACGGACCCCGACCGCGCCCGCGAGCTGCTGCTGGAGTTCGCCGACTTCACCCGCTACTCCTTCCGCCGCCACGGGGAGTACACGACGCTCGCCGAGGAGCTGCGCTCCGTCGAGCGCTACCTCCTCCTCGAGCAGGCCCGCTTCGGCGAGCGGCTCCAAGTGCGGCTGAAGATCGCGCCGGAGGTGCTGCCGGTGGCGGTGCCGTTCCTGTGCATCCAGCCGCTGGTGGAGAACGCCGTACGCCACGGGCTGGAGGCCAGCGCCGACAAGGAGGACGGCGTCGGCCGGCTCTCGATCACCGCGCGCGACCTCGACCAGGAGTGCATCATCGAGGTCGAGGACGACGGCACCGGCGAGGACCCCGAGCGGGTGCGGCAGGCGCTGGCCGGCGACGCCTCGATGGACTCCGTCGGTCTGGGCAATGTGGATGCGAGGCTTCGCAACGCCTACGGCGACGACTACGGTCTGGTCGTCGAGACCGCACCCGGCGCCGGCACGAAGGTCATCGTGCGGGTGCCCAAGTTCGCCCCGGGAGTCCAGGTATGACCTCACCCCATGCGAATCCTCGCTTCGCTGCGGTCCGCACAGGGACCCCGAGATGACGCCACCGCTGAAGGTGCTCGTCATCGACGACGAGCGCCCCGCCCTCGACGAGCTGACCTTCCTGCTCGGCCGCGACCCGCGCATCGGCGAGGTCCGCGGCACCGACTCCGCGACCGAGGCGCTGCGGGTGCTGCAGGCCGAGGAGGTCGACGCGGTCTTCCTCGACATCCAGATGCCCGGGCTGACCGGGCTCGACCTGGCCCAGGTGCTCTCGCGCTTCAAGGCTCCGCCGCCGGTGGTCTTCGTGACCGCCCACGAGGAGCACGCGGTCGCGGCCTTCGAGCTGCGCGCGGTCGACTACGTCCTCAAGCCGGTGCGCGAGGAGCGCCTCGCCGAGGCCGTACGCCGCGTGGTGGAGGCCGGCGCGCCGGTGCCGTCCGGCGACGTGCAGATCCCCGTCGAGCGCGGCGGCGTCACCCGCTTCATCAACCGCTCCGAGATCACCCACGTCGAGGCGCAGGGCGACTACGCCCGGCTGCACACCGCCGAGGGCTCGCACCTCGTGCGCACCCCGCTGTCGTCGCTCGCCGAGCAGTGGGCGTCGGCCGGGTTCGTGCGGATCCACCGCTCGGTGCTGGTCGCGCTCCCCCACGTCGAGGAGGTGCGCAGCGAGGGCGGTCGGGTCAGCGTGGTGGTCGGCGGGATCGAGCTGCCGGTGAGCCGGCGCCACACCCGCGAGCTCCGGTCGGTGCTGACGAAGCGGGAGCCGCTCGCGTGAGCGACCAGCCGCCGCCCAGGGTCCGGGTCACCGGCCCGCCGCGGCGGCGCGCGTCCGGCGTACGGTCCGCCGGGACCCGTGAGATCGACGCGGAGACCGCGCTGGGCGAGGTCTTCATGCGCTCGCTGCTGCGCGAGCAGCTCTTCCTGGCGCTGCGGGTGCTGGCGGCGCTCGCGCTCACCCTCGGACTGCTGCCGCTGGCCTTCCACCTCTTCCCCGCGCTCGGCGACGTCCGGGTGGGGCCGTTGCCGCTGGCGTGGCTGCTGCTCGGGGCGCTGACCTATCCGTGGCTGGTGCTGCTGGGCTGGCTCTACATCCGTCGCTCCGAGGCCAACGAGCGCGACTTCGCCGACCTGGTCGGGTCGGTCCTGCCGGAGGAGCCGCGGTGAGGGCCCCGTGAACGCCGACGTGGTGCCCGGCGTCGTCGCGGTCATCCTGGTCTCGGTCGCGACGCTGGCGATCGGCACGTGGGGCCTGCGGATCTCGCGCACCACGAGCGACTTCCTCGTCGCCTCGCGCACGGTGCGGCCGCGGCTCAACGCGAGCGCGATCGGTGGGGAGTACCTCTCCGCGGCGTCGTTCCTCGGCGTCGCCGGCCTGCTGCTGACCTTCGGCGCGGAGATGCTGTGGTATCCCGTCGGCTGGACCGCGGGCTACCTCGTCCTGCTGGTGCTCGTCGCCGCTCCGCTGCGGCGCTCGGGGGCGTACACGCTGCCGGACTTCGCCGAGGCGCGGCTGGGCTCTCGGGGTGTGCGCAAGCTGTGCTCGGTGCTGGTCGTCGGCATCGGCTGGCTCTACCTGCTGCCGCAGTTCCAGGGCGCCGGCGTGACGCTGCGCTCCACGATCGGGGCGCCGCCGTGGGCGGGGTCGCTGGTCGTCGCGCTGGTGGTGCTGGCGTCGGTGAGCCCGGGCGGGATGCGCTCGATCACCTTCGTGCAGGCCTTCCAGTTCTGGCTGAAGCTGACCGCGCTGCTCGTCCCGGTCTTCGTCCTGCTCGCGGTCTGGGCGGCCGACGGGGCCGCCGACCCGAGCCGCGCCGCGCCGTCGTCGTGGTCGATCCCGCTGGCGACGCCGGGCGGCGGGATCGGGCTCTACACGACGTACTCCCTCATCGTCGCGACCTTCCTCGGCACGATGGGCCTGCCGCACGTGGTCGTGCGGTTCTACACCAACCCCGACGGCCGGGCCGCTCGGCGTACGACGCTCGCGGTGCTGGTGCTGCTGGGCGTCTTCTACGTCCTGCCGCCTCTGTACGCCGCCCTGGGCCGGATCTACGCCCCCGACCTGATCGACGGCCGGTCCGACGTGCTCGTGCTCGAGCTGCCGTCGCTGATGGTGGGCGGGCTGCCGGGCGCCGTGCTCACCGGACTGGTGACCGCGGGTGCCTTCGCGGCCTTCCTGTCGACCAGCTCGGGCCTGACCATCGCGGTCGCGGGCGTGCTGTCGCAGGACGTGACCGGGCGGCGGTGGGGTTCGTACCGCCTCGGTGGCGTCGCGTCCTTCCGCGTCGCCGCGGCCGTCGCGGTGGTCGTGCCGCTGCTCATGTCGCTGCCCGCGCAGGATGTCGCAGTGGCGCGGACCGTGGGCCTGGCCTTCGCGGTGACCGCCTCGACCTTCGCTCCCCTGCTGATGCTGGGGATCTGGTGGCGTGGCCTGACGCCTGCCGGGGCTGTGGCAGGGCTCCTGGTCGGCGGGCTGGGGTCCGGCGCCGCTGTCGCCTGGACGCTGGCCGTCTCCCCGTCCTCGGGCTGGGCTGCTGCTCTCCTCGGGCAGCCGGCAGCCTGGTCGGTGCCAGCCTCGATCGCGACGATGGTCGTCGTCTCCAAGCTGACCGCCGCGTCGGTGCCCGCGCACGCCGGGCGGTTCATGGTGCGGCTCCACACGCCCGAGGCCGTCGACCTCCAGCGCTAGCCACCATCGCCGGTCGAGCAGCCGAGCGAGGAACGAGCTCGACGTATCGAGACCCACTCCCCGCCCTTCGCTGGTCGAGCAGCCGAGCCTCGCCCACTCGCCGGTCGAGTAGCCGAGCGAGGAACGAGCTCGGCGAATCGAGACCCCTCACCATCGCTGGTTGAGGTGCGAGCGAAGCGAGCCTCGAAACCACTACTCAGCCCGAAGCACAAACCCGTTCCCGTCCGGATCGGCCATCTCCACGTGGTCCTCGAAGCGCTCGGTGACCGACGCCCCCAGCCCCGCCAGCCGCTCCACCTCGGCCTCGAGGGAATCCGCGACGAGCACGAAGCACACACGATTCGGCCCGTGCCGCTCGTTGAGCGGCTCGCCGCCCCACGCGATCTTGAACCCACCCTCAGGCGGCGAGATCGCCGTCTCGCCGTCCTCGTCCCAGACGAGCGGCCAGTCGAGAGCCGCCGCCCAGAAGAGCCCGACCGGCACGTCAGGGCGCACAGCGCCGGTCGCACTCGAACGTCCGGATCCAGCAGCGGTGGCGGTGTGGATGAGTGTGTCTCGTTGCGGATCGGCCTGCGGTGGCGATGCACAGGTTT
>CAXHZJ010000005.1:0-262071 GCA_964021995.1 Nocardioides furvisabuli
CGTCGGCGTGGTCGTCGGCGTGGTCGTCGGCGTGGTCGTCGGCGTGGTCGTCGGCGTGGTCGTCGGCAGGGTCGAGGGCGTGGTCGTGGGCGTGGTCGTGGGCGTGGTCGTCGGGCTGGGGCTGGGGCTCTCCGTCTCCGTCGGCTCGACCACGCGCAGGGTGAGGTCGTAGAACGACGTGGCTCCCGGCCGCACCACGACGTCGAAGCCCTCCTCCACCTCGTCCACGTCCGGCGCGCCCGGCCAGAACACGACGTGGTGGGCGCCGGAGGTGTCCCGCACCCCGAGCCGGTAGGTGCTTCCGGCCTCGAGGCCGGGGAAGTGGAAGGTGCCCGTCGACTCGAGCGGGGCGTCCAGGGCGACCGCCCACACGCCGTCGCCGTCCTGGGCCCACAGCTCCACGCGTACGTCGTCGAGTGCGGCACCCGCGTCGCTCGTCACCCGACCGGCGATCTCTCCCGGGGCAGGGGCGAGCTCGGCGTCGACCGTGGTGGCCTCGCCGGCGATGACGGTGACGTCGTCCGCGTCGTCCACCGTGACGCTGTCGAGGTGGAACTCGTCGATCCACTCGTAGCCCGGACCGTCGTAGCCGACGCGATAGGTGCCGACCGGCAGGTCGTCGACGAGGTAGTCGCCGTCGTCCCCCGTGCGGGCGCGGTCGACCTCGGTCCACGCCGCCTCGATCTCGCTCCACGCGTAGGCGATGACCACGACGTCACCCATCGACCGGCCGTCCGGGTCGGTGACGGCGCCGGCGATGCTGCCGGTGGGGACCGGGGCGCCGAGGTCGGCGTCGATGTCGATCAGCTCGTCGCCGGCGACGACCGGGAGCTCGGTCGCCTCGGGTGCGGTGCGCGCTCCCTCCCACCACTGGTCGCCCAGCGAGCCGGACGGGTCGGCGAAGTGGACCCGGTAGGTGCCGGGCACGGCGACGTAGGTGCGATAGGTGCCGTCCGCCTTCGTCGTCACGTGGTTCATCGCGGTCCACCGGCCGTCGTACAGGATCTCGGGCTCCACCACGATGCCGCCGCGTGCCGCTCCGTCGACCCGCACGGTGCCGGAGACGACCGCGGTGTCGGGCTTGCGGTCGAGCGCGACGTCGATCACCGTGTCCCCGCCTGCGGGCACCTCGACGGTGGTCGCCTCCTCGACGAACCGCACGCCGGGGTGGAAGGCGTAGTCGTGGGTCTCGAAGCCGGAGTCGACGGCCAGAATGCGGTAGGCGCCCCACACGCCGTCGATGCGGTATCGCCCGCTGGCGTCGGTGTACCCGGCGCCGGTGCGGGCGGGCTGCCAGTGGTCGCCCTGCAGCTCGTAGAGGTCGATCCGCGCGAACCGGATCGGGTCGCCGGTGAGGCGGTCGGTGACCTTCCCGCTCAGGGTGGTGGGCCCGGTCAGCACCGCGTCGGTGCCGCTCGCGTCCTGTCCGGAGACGACGGCGACGGGCGTCGCGGACCAGCGCGTGGGTGCGTCGCGGTAGAACTCCGACTGCTTGCCGGCGGAGGAGGCGTTGAACCGGACGACGTAGTCGGCGGTGGTGAGCCCGCCGACCTCGTAGGTGCCGTCCGCGTCGGTGACGCCCTCGAAGATCCGGGTCTCGCGGTCGGCGTCGGTCACGACGACCTTCACCTCTGCCACGCCCGCACCCGCCTCGTCGGTGACCGTGCCCTGCACCGTGCCACCGGCCAGCAGGTCGACGTCGACGCCGGTCACCGCTTCACCCTCACCGACGACGACGTCGGCTGCGTTGCTGACGAGGTCGGCCGAGGGGTGGAAGGTGTCGACCCACGGTGCGTCGGGGCTGCTGACGCCGACCCGGTAGGTCCCTGGCGGCAGCTCGTCGAAGGTGAAGGCGGCCGAGGTGTGCCCGGTGTAGCCCGAGCGGGTCCAGGTCCAGCGGTTGCCGTCCTGGACGTAGAGGTAGAGGTAGGAGGCGACCTCGGGCGCGCCGTCGGCCCGCACCTCGCCGGAGATGGATCCCGTGGCCGCGACCTCGTCCGGACCGGCCGTCGACGGTGCCGTCGACATCGCGAGGACGAGGGCGATCACCACGAGCACGACCGACCCACTGAACGGCCGGCGCGAGCGCCAGCGACCTGACCGTGCCATCGTGCCCCCGTGTGCGTGGCCCCGGCCGAGCGTCGGGGTCGCCCAAGGATGCACGACAACGGTCGTGCCGTCCACGCCCGTACGGCGGTCCCCCCGGACCGCCGCACGGGTGTCGGTCAGCGCCGGGGCGGACTCCCCGCGGTCGCCGCGTCCGCCGCGGCACGTGGCCTCGGCAGGACCGGCTGCGCGGCCTCGGGTCGTCCGTCGTACGCCGTCTCCCCCACGGCACCGATACGGATCATCGGACCGCTCCCCTGGTCGTGCTCATCTCGATGCCCATCTCTCCCCGTGCTTCCCTGATGTCTCCAAGGATGCCCTCGGGGCGCTCCTGATACATCCGTGCCAGCACGAAGGTCCAGACCACCTGTGGGGGTCAGGCGGCCGCGCGGGCCTCGCTCTCGAGCTTGCGGCCCAGCAGGCGACGCGTACGCCGGTCGCCGGTGGCCATCTTGTAGAGGATGCCGAGCTGCTGCGGGGCGTTCTTGGCGTTCGTCGTCTTCAGCCAGCCGTTGGGCAGCGAGAGGCGGACGACCTTGTGCCAGGCCGAGTAGACCTGCTGGGGCATGGGACGCGCGCAGTAGGTGAGGTCGTACTTGTCGAACAGCGCCTTCACCTTCGGGGCGATCTCGGCGTAGCGGTTGGACGGCAGGTCCGGGAAGAGGTGGTGCTCGATCTGGTGCGACAGGTTGCCGGTCATGATGTGCAGGGCCTTCGACCCGGAGATGTTGGCGCTGCCGAGCATCTGGCGGACGTACCACTCGCCCTTGGTCTCGCCGTCGATCGAGCGCTTCTCGAAGGTCTCGACGCCCTCGGGGAAGTGGCCGCAGAGGATGACCGAGTTGGACCACAGGTTGCGCACGATGTTGGCCGTGAAGTTGGCCGCGAGCGTGGGCAGGAAGGAGCCGGTCGGGATCGACATGGCCGGGTGGACGACGTAGTCCTTGGTGGCCTGCTTGCGGATCTTGCCGAGCACCTGCTTGGCGCGACGGCGGAAGTCGGGGTCCTTGGTCTGCTTCTTGGCGATGACCGAGCCGAGCTCGAGGTCGTAGGCGGCGATGCCGTACTCGAAGAAGACGGCGTTGATGAAGCAGAACACCGGCTGGGCGAGCGAGGCCGGCGTCCACGGCTGGTCCTCGTCCACGCGCATGATGCCGTAGCCGAGGTCGTTGTCCTTGCCGATCACGTTGGTGTAGGTGTGGTGCAGCTCGTTGTGGCTGTGCTTCCACTGCTCGGCGGGCGAGGCCATGTCCCACTCCCACGTGCTGGAGTGGATCTTCGGGTCGCGCATCCAGTCCCACTGGCCGTGGAGGATGTTGTGGCCGATCTCCATGTTGTCGAGGATCTTCGAGACGCTCAGGCCGAGGGTGCCGAGGACCCAGGCCGGCGGGAAGGCGCTGAAGAGCAGCACCGCGCGCGAGCCGAGCTCGATCTTGCGCTGGGTGTCGATGACCCGGCGGATGTACGCCGCGTCGGCGGCACCGCGGCTGTCGAGGACCTCCTGGCGGATGGCGTCGAGCTCGACGCCGATCTGCTCGATGTCGGCCTCGGTGAGGTGGGCGATCGGGTTGTCCTGCCCGAGGACGGACTTCTTCTGGATCGTGGTCATGTCGATCTCCTGGGGGTGTCGGGGGAGGTCTGGGTCAGTGGTCGATGTGGCAGGGGCCGGCGGCGGCGTTGATGCAGGTCTGCACCTTGATGTCGCCGGTCTCGCCGGGCACGGCGGTGGTGATCGCGCCGTTGCGCAGGTCGCGGACGCTGCCCTCGCGCAGGGGGATGACGCAGCCCATGCAGATGCCCATCCGGCAGCCGCTCGGCATCAGCATCCCGGCCTCCTCGGCGGCGTCGAGGATCGGCGTCGCGCCGTCCAGGGCGAGGGTGGCGCCGGAGGCGAAGGTGACGGTGCCACCGTCGCCGGGCTCGACGCGGGCGGTGCGGAACTGCTCGGTGGTCAGGGTGAGGCCGGCGGCCTCGTGGTGGGCGCCGAGGGCGTCGAGCAGGCCGGCGGGGCCGCACGCGAGCGTCGTGCGCTCGGCGAGGTCCGGCACCAGGGTGGCGAGGTCGGCGACGTCGAGCACGCCGTGCTCGTCGTCGTACCTCGCGACGAGGCGGATGGCACCCGCGGCGTCGAGCGCCTCGAGGTCGCGGATGAAGATCGAGTGGGGGTGGCTCGGCGCGACGTGCACGACCACGATGTCGTGCTCGGCGCTGCGGGCCGGGCGCAGCACGCCCTCGTCGGTGCTGGGGAAGAGGTTGCGCAGCATGCCGATGACGGGCGTGATGCCCGACCCGGCGGTCACCATGAGGAACTTGCCGCCCTCGGGCGGCAGCACGAACTCGCCGGCGGCCTGCTCGAGGTGGACGAGCGTGCCGGGGCGGGCCTGGTGGACGAGGTGGTTGCTGACGAGGCCGTCCGGCACCGCCTTGACGGTGATGGAGATGCGGCCGTCGCGGCGCGGGCCGTGGGTGAGCGAGTAGGCGCGCCACTGGCGTACGCCGTCGATGTCGATGCCGATACGGAGGTACTGGCCGGGCACGTGGCCGGCCCAGTCGGCGCCCGGGCGGATCACGATCGTGGCCGCGTCGGCGGTCTCGGGCTCGACGGACTCGATGCGGCCGCGGAGGTCGGCACCCGGGCGCAGGGGCGCGAACAGGTCCATGAAGTCGGCGGGCAGGTAGGGCGTGGTGGCGGCCTCGGCGACGCGAACGAGGCGGTCGCCGACCGTCTTCGTCAGTCGCCGTCCGCGCACCGGGGGCTCGAGAGTCGTGCTCATGTCATCAAATGTCGCTGATCCGGGCCGCGACTTCCTGCCTCGGGCACGTGAATCAGGGCTAGACTCTTGTTCTCAGCGAACAATAATGACCCCGGGAGTCCCAATGGCATCACGCCCTGTGCGCCCCGCCACACAAATACAGACCGTCGTCGGTCTCGACCCCCAGGTCGCGGAGGCACTGCGGTCACGGCTGGCCGAGGTCGCGGACCGCGCCGTGCTCACCATCATCGACGAGGTGCCCAGCTACGCGGGGTCGCTGAGCGGCCGGATGGGCGAGGTGATCCGCAACGCCGTGCAGCTCGCCCTCGGCGGCTTCCTCACCCTGGCCACCCGCCAGGACGCGGACGCCCCCAAGGCCCCGGCGATCGAGGGCGCCTACCAGCTCGGGCGTGGCGAGGCGCGCAGCGGGCGTACGGTCGAGGCGCTGCTCGCCGCCTACCGCGTCGGCGCGCGGGTGTCGTGGCGCGACATGGCGGACGCCGCGGTGGCCGCGGGCATCGACCCCGGCCAGCTCGCGCGCTTCGCAGAGCTGGTCTTCGCCTACATCGACGAGCTCTCCGCCGCCTCCGTCGCCGGGCACACCGACGAGCTGGAGAGCAGCGGGCGCGTGCGCCAGCGCAACCTCGAGCGCCTCGCACGGGCACTGCTCACCGGCGCCCCGGCCGACGCCGTCAACGCCGCCGCAGAGCGCGCGGACTGGGACCCGCCGGTCACCCTGACCGCCGTCGTGCTGCCGGAGTCGCAGGTCTCGGCCGCGCTGACCGCCCTCGACTCCCGCACCCTCCAGTCCAGCGACGACGTGCCGGGCCTGCCCGAGGGCCACGCCTCCCTGCTCGTCCCGGGCACCGGGTCGGCCGGTGCGCGGCCTGCGCTCCTGCGCGCCCTGCAGGGCACCGACGCGGTCGTCGGGCCCTCGACGCCGTGGCTCGAGGCAGCCGCGTCCCACCGCCGGGCGCTGCGCTGCGCGGCGCTCGGGCGGGAGGGCCTGGTCGACTCCGAGGAGCACCTCGCCGCTCTCCTGCTCGGCGCGGACCCCGAGGCCCGCGCCGACCTCCGCGCGCGGGTCCTCGCGCCGCTCGCCGACCTGCGGCCCTCGACGGCCGAGAAGCTCACCGACACGCTCCGCAGCTGGCTGCTCCACCACGGGCGCCGCGACGCGGTGGCCGAGGAGCTCTTCGTCCACGCGCAGACCGTCCGCTACCGCGTCGGGCAGCTGCGGGAGGTGTACGGCGACCGGCTCGAGGACCCGGCCTTCGTGCTCGACGCGACGCTGGCGCTGGCGTAGGGGGTCTCACCCGCCCTCTCCCGCTGTAACGCCGGGGCCGTGCCGGCCGCCCCCTCCCCTCTCACGAGCGGTTCCCGGGCGGAGCGGTGCGTGAGACACGTTTCCGCCCCGCAGAACCTGACTCACTCACCGATGCTGGCCAGACATGGGCAGTCCTGGTTCCCCGCACGCGACCGCGGTCGTTTGCAGACGGGGAGCCTGCCGAAAACGCCGTACTCCCGGGTTCCAGGCTGCCTACTGTGAAGCGCACCTGCACGGACACGGTGGCGGGTGGTGATCACGCATCGCAGCGGGTGTCCGATCTCGGATTACGAAGGGATCAACATGACTCGCCGCTTCTGGGCCGCGCTGTGCACCCTCACCCTCGTGGTGGGCTCGTTCAGCGCGACCTTCGCGCCTACAGCCTCAGCAACGCTCTTCAACTGGCCCGCAGGCTGGGTCAATCCCGCCGGGACTGCGCAGTGGGAGGACTGGAACTACAACCAGTGCGGATATGTCGTGGTCAACGGCCAGCAGTGGGCGCACCTCGGCAACGATTTTCAGGGCTACAAGTCCGGAGCCGTCAGGTCGATCGGAAACGGCACGGTCCGTCGTGTCATCAACGCCGCGGCTCCCGACAACGGTCTGATGGTTGAGTACCAGAGCACCGGCGGACCGTTCACGATCAGCTATCAGCACGTGACCCCTGGGGTCTCTGTCGGCGCCACCGTCGCCCCGGGCACCCAGATCGGCACCGTGGCGAACTGGCCCAACCCGGCCAACAACCATGTCCACATCTCGCTCGTCCCGGGGGCCTACACCTCCGGCACCTCGTGGTACGGCTATCGCAACTGCGCCACCGGCGCCGGCAGCGGCGGCGGGCACGTCAATCCCATCCCCTGGCTCGCCGCCAACCCTCCGAGTGGGTCAGGCGTGTCCGAGGGACAGTTCGTCTCCTACGACGGCCACGTCTACCGCATCGCCGGCGGTGCGCCGATCTACGTCTCGTCGTGGGACAGGTTCGGCGGACCCAAGCCGACGACGGCACTGAGCGCCGCCCAGTTCGGCGCCCTGCCTACCTATCCTCGCGACGGCACGCTGATCAGTGGTCAGGCGCCCGGACACGCTGACCACGGGACCGTCTACAGGATCGCCGGCGGCGCCCCGCTCTACGTCTCCAGCTTCGCGCACATCGGTGGCGACACCGGCACCATCGGGGTCGACCTGTCCGCGATCCACAACGCCGGCGGCGGGTCGCCCTGGAACCATTTGCGCTACCGACCGGCTGAGGGGACCTTCGTCTCCGGCCAGGCGCCCGGCCACCCCGAGCACGGCTCGGTCTACACGATCGCGGGCGGTGCACCGATCTACGTGTCGAGCTTCGCCAACGTCGGCGGGAACCCCGGCACGGTGCCGGTGGACCTCGCGGCGATCCACAACGCCGGCAGCGCCGGCCGCTGGAGCCACCTCAACTGGTTCCCCACCGATGGAGCGTTCGTCTCGATCTCGGATGGCAGCGTCCTTCGTTTCGCCGGTGGCGCTCCGATCCCGGTCTCGAACTGGGCCAACATCGGGGGCCATCCCGCAGGCGCGGCGGTCACACGCGTCGATCACGTCGCCCTGAGCAGCGCCGGAGCGGGCGGGCGGTGGAACCACGTCAGGTACCACCCTGCCGACGGCACGATCCTCGACGCCAGTGGGACGAAGTACCAGGTCCGGGACGGGGCGCCGTACGCGTTCGCCACGTCTGTCGCGGGAATTCGCATCGACCCGGTCGCTATCCAGCGGGCAGGCCAGCCCGGCCTCTGGTCGCACCTGAAGGCCCCGGTCGTCGCGACGCCCACGCCGACCCCCACCCCCACGCCGACTCCGACACCCACACCCACACCCACACCCACACCGACGCCCACTCCGACGGAGACACCGGTCGCCCGCCAGCTCGGCGTACGTGCGGTGAAGCAGAAGTCCGTGCTGCGAGTGAGCGTGAGCCCGTCGTCAGCCACGGCCGACCACGCGTTCACCGTCCAGCGCCGCACCTCCAAGGGGAAGTGGAGGACCGTCGCGCGCACCTCCACACGCGGCTCGACGGACGTACGCCGACTCGACCTTCGCCGCGGTGTCTACCGGGTCGTCGTGCCGGCCACCGACGTCCTCCCCGCGCTCGTGAGCGAGAAGGTCCGACTCAGGCGATAGGCACCTCCGCGTCGCGGGAGCTGCCGCGCACACGGGTGAGGCGTGGGTGGCCCGACCGCCGCCCGCGCTGTAACGCCGGGTTAATGCTTGTACACCTCTGCATATATCCGGGTGGGTAGAGCCACTAACCCGGCGTTACAGCGGCAGTCGGGCCAGCGAGGCAGGCCAGGCCGGTCACTCACGCTCGTACGCCGGCTCGCCCGCCACCCAGGTCACCACGACCTGGTCGGCGAAGGCCCGCAGCCGCGCGGCGTGGTCCCGGCCGGAGTCGCCGTCGAGCGGGTCGGCATCGAGCAGCACCAGGTCGGCCGGGTGCCCCGGCGCCACGGTGCCCCAGCCGTCGGTGGAGGCGGCGAGCGCCTCGCGGGCGGTGATGGCCTGCTC
Organism: Nocardioides furvisabuli; assembly: GCA_964021995.1. GTDB lineage: Bacteria > Actinomycetota > Actinomycetes > Propionibacteriales > Nocardioidaceae > Nocardioides > Nocardioides furvisabuli_A. Next base: position 8,722 of record CAXHZJ010000005.1, read on the forward strand.
GGGGTGCCACGGCTCGCGCTCGTCGGCGGAGCGGTGCACGGCGGCGGCGATCGCCAGCCACGGGTCGAGCGGCGAGACCGGGGCGTCGGAGCCGAGCACCACGTCGACGCCGTCGTCGAACATCCAGCGCAGCGGGAAGCACCTCTCCGCACGGCCGCGCCACAGCCGCTCGGCGACGTCGCGGTCGTCGAGCAGGTGGGCGGGCTGGACGCTGGCGCGCACGCCGAGCTCGGCCATGCGGCGTACGTCGTCGCGGGTGGTGAGCTGGACGTGCTCGATGCCGCCGCGAGCACCGGTCTCCTCGAACGTCGCGAGGGCCTCGGCGACGGCGCGGTCGCCGATAGCGTGCACAGCGACGTCGAGACCGCCGGCCGCGGCGCGGGCGAGCAGGGCGCGCAGCTCGTCGGGCGTCTGGTTGGGCTGGCCCTCCTCGGCGCCGGGCACGGCCTTCTCGGCGTAGGGCTCGCAGCACCAGGCGGAGCGGGTGTTGAGCGAGCCGTCGCTGATGATCTTCAGCGGCCCCATGGTCAGGCGCGGGTCCCCGTCGAGCGGGTCGCCGGAGCGCAGCCCGCGCGACAGCACGTCGTCGAGGCCGTCGGCGTAGCAGGCGTGGCGGATCCGGATCAGGTCCGCACCCTCGGCCCAGCGCTCGACCCAGTCCGCGACCCCGCCGCTGAACTCGAGGTCCACGAGGCCCACCACGCCCTGCGCGGCGGCGGCCTCCATCGAGCGGCGGTAGGCCTCCGGCCCGGTGCCGTCGGTGCCGAGCACCGTGGCCAGGCGGCCGTAGGCCATGAACCACTCACCCTCGCTCACCACGCTGTCACGCGTGGGCAGGGCGAGCATGTGCAGCGCGGTCGTGTTGAGCCAGCCGTGGTGGCCGTCGCCGGCGATCAGCACGATCGGCTGGTCGGTCTCGACGGCGTCGAGGTCGGACACCGCGGGATTGTCCGGCCACGCGGTCGGTCGGTGCCCCCAGCCGATGACCGGCAGGTCGGGCCACTGCTCAAGGCGCTCGCGCACCAGCGCCACCGCCTCCGCGCTGGAGCGCGCCGGGGCGAGGTCGAGCCGCGCGGAGGCGAGGGTCCACTGGCCGAGGTGCACGTGCTGGTCCCACAGCCCGGGCGCCAGCCAGCGCCCGCGCCCGTCGTACGTCCAGCCCCCGAGGTCGGCGAGGCCGGGGCCGACCTCCACCACGCGCCCACCGTCGAGGCGTACGTCGACGGGGCCGGGGGCAGCGGGCTCGGTGACCGCCACGAGGCGGACGTTGCGGAGAAGCATGGGACCACCGTAGGAGGCGGGGAGCGACCGTGCGGACCAGCCCTTCTGTGGCGGACGGCTAGATTGGTCGCATGAAGTGGCGGGGGCCTGCAGTGCTGGTCGCGCTCCTGGCGGTCGGCGCCGGGAGCGGCTTCGCCGCGTCCGCACAGACCCGCGACACCACGATCGGCACCGGCGTCGCCTCCCCGGTGCCCGCAGCCCGCCCCGAGCTGCCGATCGAGGCACCGCAGCCCTTCGAGGCCGACCCCGACGACCCGGCGCTCGAGCCCGGCATCGCGATGGAGCAGGCCCGGCTGGGCAGCGGGAAGTTCGAGATCACCTTCCCCGCGCCGAAGGGCTGGAGCACCAACGCCAACGCCACCAACGAGTGGAAGTGGAAGAAGCCCGGCACGTCCAACAACACCTACGTGATGCGCATCGAGCAGATCAACAGCCAGGACATCACCATCGAGGACGCCATCGACATCCGCATCGAGCGGCTGCTCGACGAGCAGGAGGACGTGTCGATCCGCGAGCGTGGCGCGAACTCGCTCGAGTACACCTACCGCAGCAACGAGGGAAACAAGCGCCACAGCTTCATGCGGTGGCTCGACCTCGACCGCAGCGGCCAGGCGGACGTCGAGATCGTCGTCCACGGGCGCGAGCGGGACGTCGAGGGCACCAGTGACCTGATCCGGCGGGTGGCCGAGGGCATGCGCGGTGCCACCGCCCAGGCGATCGAGCTGCCCTGATGGACGCGATCGCGACGCGCCGCGGTGCCGCCCTCGTCGCACTGCTGCTGGCACTGGGGCTGGTGGGCGGCTTCGGCGCCTCCTGGGCCCTCGGCGAGCTCCCCCGCGGCGACGGCGCGCCCGCCCCGGTTGTCGCCGCGTCGCCGAGCCTGCCGGTGGACCCCGTGCCGGACATCCTCCCCGATCCGGCGTACCCGCCCCTCGAGCCGGGCACCCGCCTGGTCCCCGGTGAGGTCGGCAGCGGCGGGTTCCGGATGACGCTGCCGGTGCCGCAGGGCTGGACCTTCTCGGAGAACTCCCTCAACGAGTGGCAGTGGCGCCCGCCGGACCAGCCGTCCTTCGGCCAGGTCATGCGCGTCGAGCAGGTGCTCAGCAACCGACGCTCGATCAGCTGGACCCTGGACCGCCGCATCGACGAGCTCAACGAGGACGAGCAGAACGTCACGATCCTCGAGCGGACCGACCGCAGCCTGCACTTCACCTTCGTCGCCAGCAACCACCTGCGCCACGGCTTCCTCACCTGGCTCGACGTCACCGGCTCGGACGACGCGCAGGTCGAGATCGCCGTCACCGGGCGCGCCAGGGACGCGGACGGCATGGCCGACCTGATCAGCCGCGTCGCGGCCGGCGTCTCGCTGGGCTGAGGCTCAGATCCCGGACGTCGTCACCGAGTCGAGGACCCGGTTGGCGGTGGGACGGTCGTCGCTGCGGACCTGCACCCACAGCAGCTGGCTGGCGTTGACCTGCACCACGCGCTCGACCATGAAGTCGGCACCCGGGCACCCGCTGAAGAACATCGTCATCGACGCGTCGTCGTTGCGCTCGTCCCTGATCAGCCCGCCGGGCGCGTCGACGCACTCCGCGTGCTGCGGCACGCGCGAGGGCAGCTTGTCGGAGGAGAGGATCCCGACGAAGACGCCCGGAGCGGCCCCCTCCTCGGTGTTCCAGCCCTCCCGGCTGCCGGCGGCCAGCGACGGCTGCGACTGCTCGCCCTCGACCGGCACCCACTGCTCGGGGTCGACCTGCGCCGTCCACGACTCCGGGACGGTGACCGAGAGGGTGCCCGTGTCGTCGGAGACCGTGCGGGTGGCGGTGCTGGCGCGCTCGAGGGACCAGCCCGCGCCGGCTCCGATCAGGAGCACCACGGTGGCCGCGACGAGCGCCGGCCAGCGGCGGCGCTCCGAGGGCCGGACGGACGGGGTCGGGTCGGTGTTGCCGGGCACCGGCTCGGTGCGGGTGAGGTCGGGGTCGACGGGGACCCACGCCTGCGGTGACGCGTCGAGCTCGCCGCCCATCGCGTCGACGAGCGCGGCGGTGAAGGACGCGACGTCGTCGAAGCGGTCGTCGCGGTCCTTGGCCAGCGCGCGCAGCACCACGGCCTCGGCGTCGGCGTTGCCGATCCCCATCGGCGGCGGCGGAGCGGGGTCCTCGGCCGCGGAGAGGCTGGAGTGGGCGAACGGCTGGCGACCGGCGAGGAGGTAGTGGGCCAGCGCCGCGAGGGAGAACTGGTCGGCGCGGGCGTCGAGGCCCTCGCCGCGGGCCTGCTCCGGGGCGACGTACGTCGGGGTGCCCCCGACCATGGTCAGGCGCGAGGACATGTCCATGGCCTTGCCGAGGCCGAGGTCGCCCAGCATCGCGACGACCTGCTCACCGGTGGCGGTGCCGACGGTGCGGAAGAGCACGTTGGCGGGCTTCACGTCGCGGTGCAGCACCCCGCGCTCGTGCAGGGCCGTGAGGCCCTTGCCGACCTGGTCGACGACCGTCAGCGCCTGCGCCCGGCTCAGCCTGCCGAGCTCGAGCCGGTCCGCCAGCGTGCCCTGGTCGGCGTACGCCATGACGAGGAAGGGACGCTCGTCGTCGAGCTCGCCGGCGTCGTAGACGCTCACGACGTGCGGCGACTCCACCTTGCGCAGGAAGCGGCCCTCCTCGACGAAGCGCTGCCGCACGTGGAGGTCCCCGGTCCAGTTGTCGGCCAGCACCTTGATGGCCACCGGCGAGTCGAGGTGCTCGTCGTGGGCGAGCCACACGGTCGCGAACGCCCCGGAACCGATGCGACGGCGCACCGGGTAACGACCGAGACGAGAGGGAGCGGACACGTGGGCATTATCGTGCAGGGGTGAACTATTCGGGGGACCCGGGCGACGCGCTGACGCCGGACGACATCGACGACCTGGCGCGCCGGGCGCGCGACGGGGACCGCGACGCGCTCGAGATGCTGCTCGGGGCGGTGCGTCCGCGGGTGCTCAACATCTGCCGCGGGGTGCTCCCCTTCTCCGGCGACTCCGAGGACGCGTGCCAGGAGGCGATGCTCAACGTCGCCACGCGGATCGACTCCTGGGGCGGTCGCGGCCGCTTCACCACGTGGCTGCACATCGTGGCGGTCAACAGCGCCCGGACGACCTACCGCCGGCTCAAGAACCTCGCCACGCCCACCGACTTCGAGGACGGCGCCCACGACCGGCCGGACCCGCGCACCACCAGCGTGATAGCCGGCACCCGCCTCGACCTGCTCGACGCGATGGAGACCATCGAGGTCGACCACCCGCAGTACGTCGAGCCGCTGCTGCTGCGCGACGTCTACGGCCTGCCCTACGACGAGATCGCCGCACTCGTCGACGCCCCGCTCGGCACCGTGAAGGCCCAGATCCACCACGGCCGCAAGCTCGCCCGGCCGTTGCTCCGGGGCGAGAGGTGAGCCTCACCGCTCGCACCGGACCCGCCCTCGTCCTGTCCCTCGCGGTCCTCACCGGATGCTCCGGCGAGGTCGCGGCCCCCGACACCCTGACCACGCCGGCGGCCCCGGCAGCGGCGCCGGCCTCCGACGGAGTGGCGCGGGCCTCGACGCCCCCGCTGGCGGAGCCCGTCGAGCAGGACCTCGACCTCGCCGTGTCGGAGCCGCGCGAGGACAGCGTCTACCCCGACGTCGGCGACCCGCGGGTCGACGCCCTGCACTACGACCTCGACCTCACGTGGGAGCCGGGGCGCGAGCGGCTCACGGGCAGAGCGGTCATCACGTTCCGAGCGGCGCGCACGGCCCCGCGCTTCCAGCTCGACCTCGGCGCGCCGCTGGCGGTCGGGCAGCTGACCCTCGACGGCGAGCCGGTGCGCTTCACCCGCCGCGGCAAGGACCTGGTGGTGCAGGCCCCGATCACCGCGGACGACCGCCACGAGCTCGCCCTCGACTACGCCGGCACCCCCGAGCCCGCGCCGGCCCCCACCACGCGCAGCGACTTCTCCACCACCGGCTTCACGGTCACCGACACCGGCGAGGTGTGGACGATGCAGGAGCCCTACGGCGCCTACACGTGGTACCCCGTCAACGACCAGCCGTCCGACAAGGCGCTGTACGACGTGACGGTGCACGCCCCGGCGCCGTGGACCGGGATCTCCAACGGAGCGCTCACCGAGCTGAGGACCGACGAGGACGGCACGACCACGTCGTGGCAGCTCGTGGAGCCGGCGTCGTCGTACCTCGTCACCCTCGCGATCGGCGACTACGCCCACGCCTCCAACACGACCGAGGGCGGCCTGCGCGTCGACTACTGGACCCCACGCGGGATGGTGCGCCGGCTCGAGGGGGTCCAGAGCGCCGCGGCCACGATCGACTGGGTCGAGGACCGGCTCGGCGACTACCCCTTCGACACCCTCGGCCTCGTCGTCACCGCCTCGCAGAGCGCCATGGAGACCCAGACCATGGTCACCCTCGGCGACAACGACTACGTCCTGTCGCCGCAGGTCGTCGCCCACGAGCTCGTGCACCAGTGGTACGGCGACCAGGTCTCGTCGTCGGACTGGCGTGACGTGTGGCTCAACGAGGGCATGACGATGCTGCTCCAGTGGATCTACGAGGACGAGCACGACATCCGCCCGCTGCGCGCCACGCTGGACGCGGCCCGCGCCGTCGACCAGCAGCTGCGCGACGACTACGGCCCGCCCGGGGCGTACGACCCGCGCCAGTTCGGCGGCTCGAACATCTACTACACGCCGGCGCTGATGTGGAACGAGCTGCGCGTGGAGCTCGGCGACGACGAGTTCTACCGCGTCGCGCGCTCGTGGCTCGCCGCGCACGACAACACGTCGGTCTCGCGCGAGCAGGCCTACGACCACTGGGAGTCCGAGACCGGCCTCGAGCTGTCGGACTTCTTCGACGCCTGGATCGTCGGTCGCACCACTCCCGGACCGGGCGTGCCCACCGGCTGACCTGCCCCGGATTCCTCGTGGTCGCGCGTACCCTCCGGACATGAGACGCCTCTCCGCCCACGACCTCATCGACCTCGTGCTCGACCAGGGTTCGTGGACCTCGTGGGACACCGCTCCCGTGCGCGCCGACGTCGGCGAGGCGTACGCCGCCGAGCTGGCCGCGGCGGGCGAGAAGTCGGGCGTCGACGAGTCGGTGCTCACCGGCGAGGCACGGTTGCGCGGTCGCCGGATCGGCGTGCTGGTGGGCGAGTTCGGGTTCCTGGCCGGCTCCATCGGCCGCGCCGCTGCGGACCGGATCGTCGCCGGCATCGAGCGTGCGACCCGCGAGGGCCTGCCGCTGGTGGCGGCACCCGTCAGCGGCGGCACCCGGATGCAGGAGGGCACGCCGGCCTTCGTGCAGATGGTGCGGATCTCCGCCGCGATCGCCGCCCACCGTGGCGCGGGGCTGCCCTACCTCGTCTACCTCCGCCACCCCACCACCGGCGGCGTGATGGCGTCGTGGGGCTCGCTGGGCCACGTCACCGTCGCCGAGCCGGGCGCGCTCGTCGGGTTCCTCGGCCCCCGGGTCTACGAGGCGCTCTACGACAAGCCGTTCCCCGAGGGCGTGCAGACCTCGGAGAACCTCTACGCCCACGGCATCGTCGACGCGGTGCTGCCGCCGGACGAGATCGCCGACATCCTCGACCGTGCGCTGACGATCCTCATGGCCGCGCGCGAGGGCGTGGCGCCGGTGGCCGACCCGGGCCACGACGACGTCCCCGACGTCGACGCCTGGGACTGCGTGACCCGGTCGCGGCGACCGGACCGGCCCGGCGTACGCCGTCTGCTGCGCTACGCCGCCAACGACGTCGTACCGCTCAACGGCACCGGCCAGGGCGAGCGCGACCCGGGGCTGCTGATCGCCCTGGCCCGCTTCGGCGATGCGCCGTGCGTCTTCCTCGGCCAGGACCGGCGCGGGCAGACCACCGACCACCCGATGGGGCCCGAGGCGCTCCGTGAGGCCCGCCGCGGGATGCGGCTGGCCTCCGAGCTCGGGCTGCCCCTGGTGACGGTCATCGACACCCAGGGCGCGGCGCTGTCGGCGGACGCCGAGAACGGCGGGCTCGCCGGCGAGATCGCACGGTCGCTGGCCGACCTCGTCACGCTGGACGCCCCGACGCTGTGCCTGATGCTCGGCGAGGGCAACGGCGGCGGCGCGCTCGCCCTGCTGCCCGCCGACCGCGTCGTGGCCGCGCAGCACGCCTGGCTCTCGCCGCTCCCGCCGGAGGGCGCGTCGGCGATCGTGCACCGCGACCTCGAGCACGCCGCGGAGATGGCGCGCTCCCAGCAGGTGCGCGCGCTCGACCTCCACCGCCGCGGCGTCGTCGACCGGATCGTGGCCGAGAAGCCCGACGCCGCCGACGAGCCGGAGGAGTTCTGCCGGAGGGTCGGGGCCGTGCTCGAGCACGAGCTCAGCGCGCTGCTCGCCGCCGGGCCGGGGTCGCCGGAGGCGCGGGCGCGGCGCTACGTGTGACCGCTCGCCCCGTGTCGGGCGGTGAGTGAGCCACATTCCGCGGCTGCGGAATGTGGGTGGCTCACCGCTCTTCGGCAGCCGCCTCCTGCGCCTCGACGACCTCGGCCTCGGTGACCGGCTCGGGCGTCGGCTCGGGCGTCGGCTCGGGCGTGGACTCGGGCTGGGCCATCCCCACCCCCGGCACGCTGGTGCCGCTGAGGGTGGCGAGCATCTGGCGGACGTTGGAGAGCTGGGCGTTGATGCTGTCGCGGCGCTGGGCCGCGGCGGCGAGCTCGCGCTCGGACTCGGCGCGGACCCGGTCGGCGGTGGCGCGGGCCTCGGCGACCATCGTGGTCGAGCGCTCCTCGGCCTCGGCGAGCATGCGGGCGATCTTGGCCTCGGCCTCGCTGCGGCTGCGCTCCATCGCGGCCTCGGTGTCGCGGTTGCGCGCGGTCATCGCGTCGAGCTCGGCCTGGGTGGCGGCCTGCTGGGCCTGGAACTCCGAGGTCGCCTTCTGCCGGCGCTCGGCCAGGGTCGTCTCGAAGTCGGCTGCCGCCTGCGCGGCCTGGGCGCGCGCGTCCTCGTGCAGCGCCTCGGCCTCGGCCCGGCGCGCCGAGGCGTCGCGCTCGGCCGCGTCGCGCTCGGAGTCGGCGGCCGTACGCGCGTCGGCGAGCACGCGCGCGCCCTCGGCCTCGGCGTCACGTCGGGTCTCCTCGGCGTAGCGGTCGGCCGCGGCACGCAGCGCGCCGGCCTCGGCCTCGGCCTCCTTGCGCAGCGCCTCCACCTCGCCCACCACCCGGTCGCGGATCTCGGCGGCCTCGGCCTCCGCGAGCGAGAGGATCTGCCCGACGCGCTCGCCGAGGTGGGCGTACGTCGGCGCCTCCGGCTCCTGCGCCTCACGCGACACCAGCGCCTCCCGCGAGGTGGCGGCCTCGGTGCGGGCGGCCTCGGCGGCGGACTCGGCGGCCTCGAGACGGCGGCGGAGCTCGGCCACCTCGCCCTGCGCCTGGGTGACCGCCCGCTCGACCTCGGCCGGGTCGTAGCCACGGCGGACCGTCGTGAACATCTCTTCAGGCATCGGGGTTCTCCTGGTCGGGGGTCTGGCTGTGGGGGTGGGGGTCGGGCTGGCGCTCGGGGACGGAGAGCGCCTCGATGACGCCGGAGAGCTGGGCGAGCTCGGCCGCGATGGTGTCGCGCTGCGCCTGGAGCTGGGAGATCTCGGCGCGGGCCCGCTCGACGGCGCGGCGTGCGCCCTCGCGGAGCTGGTCGGCCTCGGCACGGCCCTCGGCGACATGGGCGAGCGACTCCTCGCGGGCCCGCCGGCGTTCCTCGGCGGCGGTGGCACGGCTGCGGGTCACCTCCTCCGCGACGAGGGCGCGCAGGCTGGCCGCGCCGGTCTCGGCCTCGGCGCGGCGGCGCTCGAGCCGCTCGACCGCGCGCTCGGACTCGTCGGTCGCGTCGGCGACGATGCGGGCGGCCTCGGCGTCGGCGCGCTCGAGGGAGGCGCGCGCCTCGCTCTCCATCTCGCCGGCCGCCAGCGCGGCCACCTGCGCGATGTCGTCGGCGCGCTGCTGGGCATCGGCGAGCTCGCGGGCCATCCGCTCGACGACCGCGGCGATGACGGCCTGCAGGCGCCGGCGTACGCCCCGCACGTGCGCCGCGATCTCGGCGTGGCCGGCACGTCGGATCGCCTCGGCCTCCTCGGACGCACCGGCGAGCACGGACGTGACCGTCGCCGTGGCCCAGGCGGTCTGCTCGGCGGCGTGGCGCAGCTGCTCCTCGCTCTCGGCGCGGGCGGCCGCGAGGGTGTCCTCGGCCGCCCGGCGCATCCGCTCGACGTCGGCCCCGGTCGTACGCCGCTGCTCCTCGAGCTGCAGCGCCGCCTCGTCGCGCATCCGGGCGGACTCGGTGGACGCGCTCGCTCGCAGCGACTCGGCCTCGGCGGTCGCGGAGTCGAGGTGGTGCTGGGCGGTGGCGCGCGCCTGCTCGACGAGCTGGGTGGCGCTCTCCCGGGCCGCGGCGACCGTGGCCTCGGCCTCGGCGCGCGCGGCCTCGAGGTGGGCCGCCTTCTCCGCCGCGGCGCTGTCGCGCAGCTCCTGCGACTCGGCGCGGAGCGCGACGGCGTCCGCGCGGGCCTGCTCGCGCAGCAGGTCGCCCTCGGTGCGCGCCGCCTCGACCTGCTCGTCGCGCGCGCCCTCGGCCGAGCTCATGAGCAGCGACGCCTGCTCGTTGGCGTCGGCGACGATGGCCGCCGCCTCCTCCGAGGCGCCGGCGAGGACCACCTCGGCCTGGCGGCGGGCGCGGTCGGCCTCGGCGCGGTCGCGCTCGGCGTCGGCCATCAGGCTCCGCGCCTGCTCCCGCAGCGTGGCCAGGTCGGCCGTGAGCCGCTCGGCCTCCTGACGGGCCTCGCGCTGGAGCTGGTCGGCCACCTGCTGGGCACGGGCCAGCAGCGTCGCCGTGGTGGGCTCGCCCGAGGCGGCCGTCGCGGCGTCGAGGGCCATGGCCCCTCCCTTCGCGCATTCCGAGGTGCTCATCCTCTCAGGCCACCCCTGCGGGTGACAAAGAGGATGCCGCACGCTTTGCGCCCACAGCGAAAAGCCTTGTCGCGGCATCGTCGCGACCGGTGAGGTGACCCCATGAAGCTCCTCGTCCTCGGCGGTACCCGGTTCCTCTCGCGCGAGGTGGCGGTCCAGGCCGTCGCCCGCGGGTGGGACGTCACCTGCGCGTGCCGCGGCGAGTCCGGCACGGTGCCCGACGGGTCGACCCACCTGCACTGGGACCGCTCCGAGCCCGCGCCCGCCGCGCTGGCCGACGGCGGCTGGGACGCCGTGGTCGACGTGGCCCGCCTGCCCTCGCACGTGCGCGGCGCGCGCGCCGCCGCCGCCGACGCGCACTGGGTCTTCGTCTCGACCATCAGCGTCTACGCCGACAACTCCTCCCCCGCGACGGAACCGCTGGCCGAGCCGATCACCGAGGACATCGACCTGTCCGAGGACCCGGACGCCTACGGCGGGATGAAGGTCGCCTGCGAGCAGCTGGTGCAGGAGCGCGCCGCGTCAGCGGTCGTCGTACGCCCCGGGCTGATCGTGGGACCGGGCGACCCGACGGGTCGCTTCGCCCACTGGCCGCAACGCCTGGCCCGCGGCGGGGAGGTGCTGGCGCCGGGACGACCCGACGACGTGGTGCAGGTGATCGACGTGCGCGACCTCGCCGCGTGGGTCCTCGACCTCGCGGAGCGGCGTACGACCGGGACGTACGACGCCGTGGGGACCCCGGTGCCGCTCGGCGAGCTGCTGGCCCACACCGCCGCCGGCGTCGGGGCGGACTACCCGCGGCTCACCTGGGTGGACGCGGACTTCCTCGAGGAGCACGGCGTGACCCACTGGGCCGGCGAGGGGTCGCTCCCGCTGTGGCTGCCGCGCCCGGAGTACGACGGCATGCTGGCGCACGACCCCGGTCCGGCCGTCGCCGCCGGGCTGCGGCTGCGACCGCTGGCCGAGACCGCGTCGGGATGCCTCGACTCACCGGTGCTCGCGCTCTCGCCCGAGCGGGAGGCCGAGGTGCTGGAGGCCTGGCACGCCCGCTGACGCGCGCGTACGTCCGGTATCTGGGGACGTTCTCGTAGGGGCGGAGCAGGATCCTCATACCAGAACGTCCCCAGGTACGGACTCAGAAGAGGAGTGCCGTCCCCGGGTCGGCGAGGATCCCGGCGACGTCGGCGAGGAACCGCGAGCCCTTCTCCCCGTCGATGTGGCGGTGGTCGAAGGACAGCGCCAGCGTGGTGACGTCGCGGACCACGATCTCGCCGGTGGCCTCGTCGACCCACGGCCGCTTGTTGACCGCGCCGAAGCACAGGATCGCGGACTCGCCCGGGTTGATGATGGGGGTGCCGGCGTCGACGCCGAAGACGCCGACGTTGGTGATCGTGAAGGTGCCGCCCGCCATCTCGGCCGGCTGCGTCCTCCCCTCCCGGGCGGTGGCGGTGAGCTCGCCCAGCGCCGCGGCGAGCTCGGTCATCGACAGCGCGTCGGCGTCCTTGACGTTGGGCACGACGAGCCCGCGCGGGGTCGCTGCCGCGATGCCGAGGTTGACGTAGTGCTTGTAGACGACCTCCTGCGCGGCCTCGTCCCACCAGGAGTTGATCTCCGGAGTGCGCTTCATCGCCAGGATGACCGCGCGCGAGAGCACGAGCAGCGGGCTGATCCGGACGTCCTTGAGGTCGCGCCCCGCCTTGAGCCGCTCGACGAGCTGCATCGTGGCGGTGACGTCGACGGTGATCCACTCGGTGACGTGCGGGCTGGTGAAGGCCGACTGGCTCATCGCCGTCGCCATCATCTTGCGCACGCCCTTGACGGGCTCGCGGGTCTCGCGCTCACCAGCGTCATGCGAAGGCGTACGCATGGGTGCGGGTTCGGATGACGCAGCAGCGGGAGCCGACCCCGACGTCGCACCGTGGACGTCCTCGCGGGTGATCGACCCCGACGGGCCGGAGCCGGTGAGGGTGGACAGGTCGACGCCGAGGTCCTTGGCGAGCTTGCGCACCGGCGGCTTGGCCAGGGCGCGTACGTCGCTGGGCTCGCGCTGGGCCGCGGCCGGGACGAGCGCCTCGGCAGGCGCGGCCGCGGGGGCCGGTCGCTGGTCGACGGCCGGAACCGGCGACTCGTCGGCGGGGAGCACGTCCTGCGACTGCGCGCCGCCGGGCGAGAACGCCCCCTGCACCTGCATCTGGGTCTGCGCACCGGCGTCGGTGCTCGGCGAGGCCGAGCCGCGGCGCGCGCGGCGCATCGGGCCGCGCTCGGCCTTGATCCGGCCGACGAGGGACGCGCCCTCCATCGAGCCGGAGGCGGCCGGGTTGGAGAGGTCCATCTCCGTCAGGTCGGCCTCGGTCGCGCCGGCCTTCTCGGCCATGCCGAGATAGGGGTCGGACTCGGTCTGCTCGGCCGGGGCGGCGGGCGCGGGCGCCTCGCTCTCGGCGCCGATCGAGATGATCGGCGTGCCGACGGGGACGGTCTCGCCCTCGTCGACCAGCAGCGCCAGGACAGTGCCCTCGTAGGGCGACGGCAGCTCGACGAGCGACTTGGCGGTCTCGATCTCGACGATCACGTCGTTGATCTCGATGGTGTCGCCGACCTTGACCTTCCAGGCCACGATCTCGGCCTCGGTGAGGCCTTCGCCGACGTCGGGGAGGAGGAATTCGGACATGGCAGTTCCTCTCAGAAGGCGAAGGTGCGATCGACGGCGTCGAGCACCCGGTCGAGGTCGGGGAGGTACTCCTCCTCGATCCGCGACGGCGGGTAGGGCATGTCGAACGCGCCGACGCGCAGGACCGGGGCCTCGAGGGAGTAGAAGCACTGCTCGGTGATCCGGGCCGCCACCTCGGCGCCCATGCCCAGGTTGACGTGCGCCTCGTGGGTGATCACGCAGCGCCCGGTGCGGCGTACGGACTCGTAGACCGGCGCCATGTCGAGCGGCGAGAGCGTGCGCAGGTCGATGACCTCGAGGCTGCGGCCCTCGGACTCGGCGGCCTCCGCGCACTTGAGCGCGGTCTTCACCGTCGGGCCGTAGGCCAGGACCGTGGCGTCGGAGCCGGAGCGGACGACGCGCGAGGTGAACAGCGGCTGGGGCGTCGCGGACTCGTCGAGCTCGGCCTTGTCGGCGTGGTACTGGCGCTTGGGCTCGAGGAAGATGACCGGGTCGTCGTGCGCGATGGCCTGCTGCATCATCCAGTAGCCGTCGACCGGGTTGGAGCAGGCCACCACCTTCAGGCCGGGGGTGTGCGCGAACTGTGCCTCCGGGCTCTCCGAGTGGTGCTCGACGGCACCGATGCCGCCGCCGAAGGGGATGCGGATGACGATCGGCATCCTCACCTTGCCCTGCGAGCGGTAGGTGTACTTCGCGACCTGGCACACGATCTGGTCGTAGGCGGGGTAGACGAAGCCGTCGAACTGGATCTCGACGACGGGCCGGTAGCCGCGCAGCGCCATGCCGACCGCGGTGCCGACGATGCCGGACTCCGCGAGGGGCGAGTCGATGACCCGGTCCTCGCCGAAGTCCTTCTGCAGGCCGTCGGTGATGCGGAAGACGCCGCCGAGCTTGCCGACGTCCTCACCCATCAGCAGGACCTTGTCGTCGTCCTCCATGGCCTTGCGCAGGCCCATGTTGAGGCCCTTGGCCAGGGTGATCTTCTGGTTGCTCATCAGTGGCTCCCCTCGAACGACGCGAGGTAGGCGGCGAACTCGTCACGCTGCTCGCGGATCTCGTCGGTCATCTCGCTGAAGACGTAGCCGAACTGGTCCATCGGCTTCGGATCGGGCAGCGCCTTGCAGCCCTCACGCAGGTGGTGGCCCAGCTCCTTGGCCTCGGCGTCGAGGTCGTCGAAGAACTCCTGGTCGACCAGGCCGTTGCGGCGGAGGTAGACCTTGAGCCGCTCGATCGGGTCCTTGAGCTTCCAGTGCTCGAGCTCGTCGTTGAGGCGGTAGCGGGTCGGGTCGTCGGTCGTCGTGTGCGCACCCATGCGGTAGGTGTAGGCCTCGACGAACGACGGGCCGTTGCCCTCGCGGGCACGCTGCAGCGCGGCCTTCGTGACGGCGTACGTCGCCAGCACGTCGTTGCCGTCGACGCGGATGCCCGGGAAGCCGAAGCCCAGCGCGCGCTGGTAGAGCGGGATGCGGGTCTGGCGCTCGATCGGCTCCGAGATGGCCCACTGGTTGTTCTGGCAGAAGAACACGACGGGGGCGTTGTAGGAGGCGGCGAAGATGAACGCCTCGTTGACGTCGCCCTGCGAGGACGCGCCGTCGCCGAAGTGGGCGATGACGGCCGAGTCGCGGTCGGGGTCGCCGGTGCCGACGACGCCGTCGCGCTGCATGCCCATGGCGTAGCCGGTGGCGTGCAGGGTCTGGGCGCCGATGACGATCGTGTAGAGGCCGAAGTTGTTCTCGTTGGGGTCCCAGCCGCCCTGGTCGACCCCGCGGAACAGGCCGAGAAGCCGCAGCGGGTCGACGCCCTTGCAGTAGGCGACACCGTGCTCGCGGTAGGTCGGGAACACGTAGTCCTGGGGGCGCAGCGCGCGGCCGGCGCCGATCTGTGCGGCCTCCTGGCCGAGCAGCTGGGCCCAGATGCCGAGCTCGCCGTGGCGCTGGAGCGCGGTGGCCTCGACGTCGATGCGCCGCGTCAGGACCATGTCGCGGTAGAGACCGCGCAGCTCCTCGGCGGAGAAGTCGTGGTCGAACTCGGGGTGGTGGACGCGCTCACCCTCGGGCGTCAGCAGCTGGACGAGGTCGGGGCCACCATCGGTCTGGGAGGGTCCGAAGACCTCCGCAAGGTCGGGGCCGAAACTCACCGGGTCGGGCAACGGGCTCTCCTTCAACAGCTAGCGACGTTCCCGGGATCACCGGACGCCGACGGCTTTCAGCGTGGTCGTCGGCGTGTGTGACCCCGACCACATGATGGCGCCAAACGTATCTGCCGCGGCCTGCCAGCACCAATCTGGCGGGGGCCCGGCACCCCACCTCGCGGCGTACGGCCCCACCTGGTCCGGACATGGATGAGCCGGCGCCGACGGGCTCGTGGGTGACCCGTCGACGCCGGCCCGCCTCCATTGGGGGTTGGAGGCTCGGGCAGGCCGAAGCACTGCCCGGTGAGGGAGGTGGTCGGCCGGGGCTCCGGGCCACGGACCGGAGTCGAGCCGGACCTCGGGGGTCTGGCGCGACGCCGGGGCGTGGCGCGGTGGAGCCTGGTGGTCGACGCGCCTCCGACAGGTCGTCGGTACGCCGCCGTCCCCGCGGGGCGGACCCGCGGGGACGGAGACGTAGGCGTCAGGAGGAGGTGAGGCGCGGAGCCGAGTCGCGCACCACCTCGTCAGGCGTGGCGGACGAGCCGCCGGGTTGTCCCACCGAGAGACCCCCCACGGTGAGGGCGACGGCGACCAGCGCCAGGGCGGCGCGGCGCATCAGATGTTCGGGTTGCCGCACGCCGACTGGGCGGGCGGGGTGTCGGAGTAGGTGAAGGTGACGGTCTGCGTCACCTGCGGGAACCCCGAGGTGTAGGTGATCGAGCCCTGGCCCGAGGCGTTGGCGGAGTTGCCCGACGACTCGGTCACGATGTAGACGGTGCTGCCGATCACGGTGATGCGGGTGACGGTGAAGACCTCACCGTTGACGGTCACGGTGTTGGCGCTGATGCTGCCCGCGACCGGCGGAG
This sequence comes from Nocardioides furvisabuli, assembly GCA_964021995.1. GTDB lineage: Bacteria > Actinomycetota > Actinomycetes > Propionibacteriales > Nocardioidaceae > Nocardioides > Nocardioides furvisabuli_A. Next base: position 24,625 of record CAXHZJ010000005.1, read on the forward strand.
AGTCGGCCTGGAACTGGAAGATGTAGGTCTTCAGGTTGCCCTGGTTGCCGCCGTTGGAGTTGCCGGGGCACTTCTCACCTGACGTGAACGTCAGCTTGATCGGCGGGAACGATGCCGAGAACGCCGGCACGGGTGCTGCGATTGCGATGACGGGCACGGTCCAGGCAGCGCCTCGGACGACTGTGCGACGGGTGTAGTTGGCCATGATGGTTCCTCTGATTGCCGTGGGGGTCGGCGCCCCAATACCGCCGACCGCATCTGCCGTCGCCCCCAAGACGGACGGCTCTGCAATCACAAGAGTGGGGCCCTCGACACCCCAGACATAGGGGCTACGACGAGGCGCTGGTCGATCTCCGAGAGGCCTTGAGTGAACCTCGATGTATTCGTGAGGATGTCGGTCAAAGGCTTAGACCAGCACACCCTCAGGAGGCCTCGCGGTCGAGCAGCCGGGGGCCGCGAAACCCCCATCAGAACGGGGTTTTCGGCGTGCGCCGACGTGGTGCGGGACGACGTACGAACCGGCGCCGACAGGCCCGTGGGTGACCTGACGACGCCGGCACCCTCCATGGGGTGGAGGCTCGGGAGCGCAGACGGCTACCCGGAGACCAGGTGAGGCTTCACGAGCGGCCGCCCTGCGTCAGGGAGGGGACGGTGAGGGGACCGGCACAGCGCTGCGGCACGCGGGTCCGGTCGAGCCGGACGGAGCCGGCCTTCAGCGTCACCGGCGCCAGCGCACGGCCCCGGGTGACGAAGCGCTTGCTGCCCAGCGACGGCACGGAGATGCGGTGCACCTTGGCGCCGACGCGGAGCCGGTAGACCACCGTCTCCCCCGAGCGGTTGGCGAGCTGGGCCCTGACCTTGCCGCGGCACCTGGCGCGCACCGAGCCCGCCGGCGAGCTGAAGGCCTGCGCCGGAAGGACCTCGGGCGTGCAGGAGCGGACGGCGGTCGTGACGACCGGGTCGGCACCGCTCGCGAGGTCGACGGCGGCGCTGTTGGCGTACGTCGCGCACGCCGACGGCGCGCCACCGGCGAGCGCCAGGTCATAGGTCCACGACCGGACCAGCCCGGGCGCCCAGGTCAGTGCGGGGTCGAGGACGACCCGCTGTCCGGGGACCGCGTGGTCACCGACGACGGCCACCGTCCGGTCGGGCTCCGAGGCGACGAGCTCCGCCGGGGCGGTGCCGGTCGAGTGGGCGTCCGGGGCCCACGACGCGGTCGCGGAGACCGAGCCGGACGCGGAGGGCGCGGAGGTGAAGGCGCAGGTCCAGGCGAGCGTGAGCGAGCCGGCGGCCGGGACGACGGCGTCGTCGCCACCGGCGACGGTGCACGCGGCGCCGCCGCCGAGGTCGGTGGTCACCGCGACGTCGGCGACCACGTCGCCGTCCGCGGCGGGGTTGGTGACGGTCACGTCGCCGGCGAGCGCCCAGGCCGAGTCGGTGACGTCACCCGCACGGGCCGTGACGGTCCAGCGGAACGTCGCACGGCCGGTGACGTCGACGGAGCGTGCGAGGGCGTCGACGGACTGGTCGATCGTCCAGCCGTGCGTGCGGACGAGGGAGCCGGCCGCGGTCACGGCGACCCCCAGAGGGACGTCGTCGGCGGCACCCGCAGGGACGGCCGTGGCCTGCAGCACGAGGGCGGGCAGGGCGACGAGGGTCGCGACGCCGCGGGCGCGCAGGGCCGACGCGCCGGCCCTCGCCGTACGCACGTCCGCCGGACGCCTCCTGCGCGCTGCTCCCACTGTCCATCCCCTGTCGAGCGACCCCCGCGACGGGCGGTCAGCCGGTGCTGCCCACCCCGGACGGGCAGCCGAGGGCACAACCGTGCCGTCTCGACACGCCCACACGGCGATGCTTCGACGAAGCGATGGACTACCTGAGGGCTGGCTTGACCGAAAATCGATCAATCACAGGGAAAACTCGGGGAACAGGCGTCACACCTGTCCCGGGCGTCTCAGTGGCGTACGCCTGTCAGCCGCGCCCGTGCGGGGTCAGCCAGACGGCCGGGTCGGGGCCGGCCGGCACGATCTGCGTCGGGTTGATGTCGGTGTGCACGACGTAGTAGTGCTGCTTGATCTGGTCGAAGTCGACCTCGTCGCCGAAGCCCGGGGTCTGGAAGAGGTCGCGGGCGTAGCCCCAGAGGTTCGGCATCTCGGTGAGCTTGTTGCGGTTGCACTTGAAGTGGCCGTGGTAGACCGCGTCGAAGCGGGCCAGGGTCGTGAAGAGGCGTACGTCGGCCTCGGTGATCGCCTCACCCATCAGGTAGCGGCGGTCGGCCAAGCGCTCCTCGAGCCAGTCCATCGCGGTCCACAGCCGCTCGTACGCGTCCTCGTAGGCCTCCTGCGAGCCGGCGAAGCCGCAGCGGTAGACGCCGTTGTTGACCTCGGTGAAGACCCGCTTCATCACCGACTCCATCTCCTCGCGGACGTCGGCCGGCCACAGGTCCGGGGCGTCGGGGCGGTGGTGCTCGCGCCACTCGAAGAACAGGTCGTGGGTGATCTGCGGGAAGTCGTTGGTGACGACCTTGCCGGACTCCACGTCGACGATCGCCGGCACGGTGATCCCGCGCGGGTAGTCGGCCTCGCGGGCGAAGTAGGCCTCCTGCAGCCGCTCGATGCCCAGCACCGGGTCGCGGCCGCCCTCGTCGAGGTCGAAGGTCCAGCTGCGGGCGTCGTGCACCGGGCCGGGGGCACCCCAGGAGATGACGTCCTCGAGCCCGAGGAGCGAGCGCACGATGATCGAGCGGTGCGCCCAGGGACAGGCGCGCGCGGCGACGAGGCGGTAGCGCCCGGGGGCGACCTCCCAGGTCGTGACGTCGCGGGGACTGTCCTTCGACCCGCTGGGGAACTGCTCGTCCAGGGGATCGGCCGACGACCCGCCTGCGAGGACCCGGTCCGGGAGGTAGGTCATGTCGCGCTCGAAGGGCTCGCCCTGCTTGGTGTAGGTCGCCGTGTCGTTCACGCTTCAACCTTACTGACCCACGCCACGACCCGGGGTAGTCCAGTGAGCGATGGTCGGCAGTGAGCCTCCCGGAGGACCATCCGTCACTGGACTACCCGGTGAGGGGCGATCGCAAACAAGTGTTTGCAAACAAACCTTGGCAGTCCTAGGCTGGCGGGGTGCCCTCCTCCATCACCCCGGACATCGCCGGCCTCCGCGCCCTCAGCCACCCGGTCCGCCTGCGGATGCTCGGCCTGCTGCGCTCCGACGGCCCCGCGACCGCGACCGTGCTCGCCGGCCGCCTGGGGCTCAACACCGGCGCGACGTCGTACCACCTGCGCCAGCTGGCGCAGCACGGCTTCATCGAGGAGGACACCGAGCGGGGCAACGCCCGCGACCGCTGGTGGCGCGCGACGCACGAGGCGACCTACACCTCGTTCAGCGGGGAGGACATCACCGACGACGTCGAGGCCTACCTGGCCACCGTGGCGATGATCTACGGCGAGCGGTTGCGCACGGCCGTCTCCGAGCTGCGGTTCTACCCCGAGGAGTGGCAGGGCGTCAGCACGCTCAGCGACTGGCACTTCACGCTGACGCCCGCTCGCGCGAAGGCGCTGGTCGAGACTCTCACCTCCGCGGTCGAGGAGGTCGAGGACAGCAGCGAGGACGGAGCGGTCCCCTTCGTGGTCAACCTCAACGCCTACCTCGAGCCGGGTCGGCTCGACCTCCGGGAGCCGGAGTGAGCGTCGCCGGGACGACGCGTACGCCGCTGGTCGGCGGGCTGGTCGCCGAGGGCATCTCCTACCTCGGCACCCGCATCTCGATGATCGCGATCCCGTGGTTCGTCCTGTCCACCACCGGCCCGGCGACGCAGACGGGTCTCGTCGCGGCCGCGGAGATCACCCCGCTCGTGCTCTTCAAGGCGCTCGGCGGTCCGCTCCTCGATCGGCTGGGACCGCGCCGCGTGACGCTGGTGTGCGACCTGCTCTCGGCCGTCGTGGTGGCGTCGATCCCGCTGCTGCACGGGCTCGGGATGCTGTCCTTCCCGACGCTGCTGGTCCTGGTCGCGGTGGCCGGCGCCCTGCGCGGGCCGGGTGACGCCGGCAAGGCGGCGATGACGCCGGAGATCGCCCGCGTCGCAGGGTGGTCGCTCGAGCGCGTCGCCGGACTGGCGGCGGCGGTCGAGCGCACCTCGACGATGGCCGGGGCGGCGCTGGCCGGCTTCCTCGTCGCCACGGTCGGTGCGACCAACGCGCTCTACGTCGACGCCGCGTCCTTCGTCGTCGCGTTCGCCGTCTTCGCGCTCGCCACCAGCGGCCTCGGCCAGCCGGTCCCTCCCGAGGTCGGCGCCGACGCGACGTCGTACGCCACCGAGCTGCGGCAGGGCTGGCAGTTCCTGCGCACCGAGCCCGTGCTCATCGCGATCTGCGCCATGGTCGCGGTGACCAACCTCGTCGACCAGGCGTACGCCGCGGTGCTGGCGCCGGTCTGGGCCAAGGAGTCCGGTGCGGGGGTGGCGGTGCTCGGCACGCTCTTCGCGGTGATGAGCGGCGCGTCGGTGCTCGGGGCGCTGGCCGCGGCGAGGTGGGGCGAGACCCTGCCCCGCTTCCGGACCTACGTCATCGCCTTCCTCGTGGCCGGAGCGCCGCGCTACGTCGTGATGGCGCTGGAGTCGCCGGTGTGGGCGGTCCTCGCCGTCACCGCGGTGGCCGGGTTCGCCTCGGGCTTCCTCAACCCGATCCTCGGCGCGGTGATCCTCGAGCGGATCCCCGCCCCGCTGCTGGGCCGAGTGTCCTCGCTCAACACGGCGATCTGCTGGTCGCTGATGCCGCTCGGCGGGATCCTCGGCGGACTCGCCGTGGCCGGGCTCGGCGTCTCGCCGGCGCTGCTGGTGGCGGGCGCGGTCTACCTCGCGACGACGATGGCGCCGACCCGGGTGCCGAGCTTCCGTCGGATGGATCGCGCCCCGGCCGGAGACACGCAGACCATGGTCACCCCGTCAGGGCGAACGCCCGCCTGAGCACGACGCCGGGGACGACCAATGCCTGCGTGTCTACGCCGACACCTCAGGGAGCGAAGCGCGCGGCCACCTCGACCACGCGGTCGAAGGCCTCGGCCTCGCCGATGCTGACGCGCACGCCGTCGCCGGCGAAGGGCCGCACCGAGATCCCGACCTCGCCGCACGCCGCGGCGAAGTCCAGCGCCCGGTCACCGAGCGGGAACCAGACGAAGTTGCCCTGTGCGTCGGGCAGCTCCCAACCGACCTCGCGCAGCCGCGCGACCAGCTCGGCACGCCGGGCCACGAGCTCGGAGACCCGCTCGAACAGCTCCTCGCGTGCCTCCAGCGAGGCGATCGCCGCTGCCTGGGCGACGTGGCTGACGCCGAAGGGCAGCGACACCGCCCGCAGCGCGCCGGCCAGCGGCGCGGGGGCGACGGCGTACCCCACCCGGAAGCCCGCGAGGCCGTAGGCCTTGGAGAAGGTGCGGGTCAGCACGACGTTGTCGTGGCGGCGGTAGGTCGCGATGCCGTCGATGGCGTCGTCCATCCGGACGAACTCGAGGTAGGCCTCGTCGACCACGACGACCACGTGGGTCGGCACCTTCGCGATGAAGGCGTCGAGGTCGCCCTGCGTGACGGCCGGTCCGGTCGGGTTGTTGGGCGTGCAGACGATGACCACCCTGGTGCGGTCGGTGATCGCGGCCGCCATCGCGTCGAGGTCGTGGCGACCGTCGGCGGTCACCGGCACCTGCACGCTCGTCGCGCCGCCGGCGGTGACGGCGATCGGATAGGCCTCGAAGGAGCGCCAGGCGTAGACGACCTCGTCGCCGGGCTCGCAGAAGGCGTTGACGAGCTGGTAGATCAGCGCGACCGACCCGGTGGCCGCGGCGAGGTCCTCGACCGGCACGCCCATCGCCTCGCCGAGGGCGGCGTAGAGCGCGGTGCTGCCCATGTCGGGGTAGCGGTTCATCTGCGCCGCCGCCTCGTGCGCCGCCTCCAGCACGCCAGGCAGCGGCGGGTAGGGGTTCTCGTTCGACGACAGCTTGTAGGACGTCAGCCCCTCACGGGCGACGGGCGGCTTGCCGGCGACGTACGCAGGGATGGCGAGCACGTTGGGCCGGGGCTGGGGGGTGGTCATGGGGAGACCCTATTCAGCCGTGCGACGATCCCGCCACGGCCTCACGACCGGGAGCAGCACTGCCCCGATCGCGGCACCGATCCCGGCACCGAGGACGTTGTCGACGACGTCGGTGACGTCGCAGGCACGGTCGAGGCGGGCGAGCTGGAGCTGGGTGAGCTCGATGCCCAGGCTGTACGCCGCCAGGAGGGCGAGGCCGATCGGCGCGAGCACCAGGCCCGACCACCAGCGGCCGGCCGCCAGCACGAGGAACACCCCGGCCGGCACGAAGAGCAGCACGTTGAGGGTGCGCTGGTCGAGGCCGAGGACCTCGAAGGTGGTGCCCGACGGGCCGCCGTAGTCCCACGAGCACGACTCGCTGCGGGTCTCGGCCGGCACCACCCCGACGTCGGGCCGCGTCGGCACGAGGGTGACCAGGGCGATCGCCGTCAGCGACCACAGCAGCCCGGCGACGGCGGTCGAGGTGGCGGTGCCGAACCGGGCTCGCAGCGCGAGGGCGAGCAACACGGCGAGCCCACCGGCGACGAGGGCGCCGAGCACCATCACGCCCGTGCCGCCGATCGTCATGCGGGGAGGCTAGCCGGACCCCGTACGACCTCCCGACTCACGCCGCGCGCGACTTCGTCGCTCCCGGCTAGTGTCGTGACATGCGTTTCATCACCTGGTTGCTCACCTACGCCGCGGGACTGTCCGTCGCGGCCTGGCTGCTCGACGGGATCTCGTTCTCCGGCGCCGACTCCGGGCAGGCCGAGCTCCAGGACAAGGTCGTCCCGGTGCTGCTGGTGGCGCTGATCCTCGGACTGGTCTCGACCTTCATCGAGCCGGTGATCAAGCTGCTGTCGCTGCCGTTCATCATCCTGACGCTGGGCTTCCTGCTGCTCGTCATCAACGCGCTCATGCTGATGCTCACTGCACGGCTGGCCGACGCCTTCGACATCGGCTTCACCGTCGACGGCTTCTGGACCGCCGTGGTCGGCTCGCTCGTCATCACCGTCGTCGGCTGGGGCGTCCGCACCGCGCTGCCGTCGGGGGACTGACCAGGCTTGCGGACCCTCCCTCCTCCCCGTGACCCGGGCAGCTACCGCATCGAGCTCGTCTGCCTCGGCAACATCTGCCGCTCCCCCACCGCCCACGTCGTCCTCGAGAGCCGCCTCGCCGACGCCGGCCTCGACGACTGCGTCGAGGTGACCTCGTCGGGCACCGGCGGCTGGCACGTGGGCAACCCGATGGACGACCGCGCCGCCGCGACCCTCGACGCCGCCGGCTACGACCCCACCCGGCACCGCGCGCGGCAGTACGACGACGCTCGCCCCGAGGCGTACGACGTGGTGCTGGTGATGGACGAGTCCAACCTCGCCGACGTGGGCGGGCGCTCCGACCGCGTCGGCCTCTTCCGCGACCTCGATCCGGTCGATCCCGGGGCCGAGGTCCCGGACCCGTACTACGGTGGGGCCGACGGGTTCGAGGAGGTGCTGGCGATGGTCGAGCGCACGAGCGACGCGATCGTGGCCGCCCTCCAGCCGCTCCTGGACGAGTCGCAGGACCGGACCTGATGGCTCGCCAGCCACTGGTCGCCCGGCGCGCCGAGGAGCTCCTCGGCTCGTCCGTCGTCGCGACCTCGCCCGTCGCCGGGGGCGACATCGCCACCGCCACCCGGCTGCGCCTCTCGAGCGGCCAGACCGCGCTGATGAAGACGCTGCCGCACGCCCCCGAGGGCTTCTTCGAGGCGGAGGTGGCCGGGCTCGCCTGGCTCGGCGAGGTCGAGGGCGGCGTACCCGTCCCCGAGGTCCTCGCCTCCGCCAGCGACTGCGTGATCCTGGCGTGGGTCGAGCCGGGCTCCAAGACGCCCGTCGAGGCCGCCGCCACCTTCGGCCAGCAGCTCGCCGCCACGCACGCCGCCGGCGCCGACGGCTGGGGCCTGGACCACGACGGCTTCATCGGGCGCCTGCCGCTGCCCAACCGCACCGCCGGCTCGTGGGCGGAGTTCTACGCCGTGCGGCGGGTCCTCCCCTACCTCAAGCTCGCCCGCGACCGCGGCGCGATCGCCGACTCCGACGCCGCGGCGGTCGAGGCGGTCGTCGGCCGGCTCACCGACCTGCTGCCCGACGAGGGGCCCGCGCGCCTGCACGGCGACCTGTGGAACGGCAACTGCCTCTGGGGCCAGGACGGCGTCATCCACGTGATCGACCCGGCGGCCCACGGCGGCCACCGCGAGGTCGACCTCGCCATGCTCCACCTCTTCGGCCTCACGCACCTGCCGCGGGTCGTGGCGGCGTACGACGAGGTGGCCCCGCTCGCCGAGGGCTGGGAGGACCGGCTGGGCGTCCACCAGCTCTTCCCGCTGCTCGTGCACGCGTGCATGTTCGGCGGCGGCTACGGCGCCCGCGCCGGGACGATCGCCGCCCGCTACACCTGACCTGCGCCCGTTCTTCAGCCTCCGCTCAGGCGCGGCTGGCATCCTTGCGGCTGTGAGTGAGTCCAAGCCCCGCGTGCTGGTGGTCGACGACGACCGCGCCGTGCGCGACTCGCTGCGCCGCTCGCTGGAGTTCAACGGCTACGAGGTGGCGCTGGCCGCCGACGGCGCCGAGGGCCTGGTCGCGGTCGGCGCCCAGCACCCCGACGTGGTGGTCATCGACGTGATGATGCCGCGCCTGGACGGCATCGAGACCACGCGAGCGCTGCGCGCGTCCGGCAACGACGTACCGATCCTGGTGCTCACCGCCCGCGACGCGGTCGGCGACCGGGTCGAGGGCCTCGACGCCGGCGCCGACGACTACCTCACCAAGCCCTTCGCACTCGAGGAGCTGCTGGCCCGGCTGCGGGCGCTGCTGCGCCGCGTCGTGCCCGACGACGACGCCGCGGGCGAGGTGCTGACCTTCGCCGACCTGACGATGGACGTGGCCAGCCGCGACGTGACCCGCAACGGTCGCGCGATCGAGCTGACCCGCACCGAGTTCACGCTGCTCGAGATGTTCCTGCGTCGCCCGCGCCGGGTGCTCGACCGGTCGTTCATCCTCGAGGAGGTCTGGGGCTACGACTTCCCGACCAGCGCCAACTCCCTCGAGGTCTACGTCGGCTACCTCCGCCGCAAGACCGAGGCGGCGGGCGAGCAGCGGCTGATCCAGACCGTGCGCGGCGTCGGCTACGTGCTGAAGGAATCATGAGCGGCAGCACGCCGTGGCCCGACGGGCGCTGGCACTACCGCCGGTCGCTGGCCTCGCGGGTCGCCGTCATCACCACGGTGGCGCTGGGCGTCTCGATCGCCGTGATGGCCCTCACCGCCTTCGTGGTGATGCGCCAGCAGCTGATGAGCTCGCTCGACCAGTCGCTGCTCAACCGGGCGCACAAGGCGACCGCGACCACCACCCTGTCGGAGATCACCGCCCGCGGGGCCCCGGCCTGGATGCTCGGCGCGGCCGACGTGCGGATCATCTTCATCAGTGCCGAGGGCCGGGCCATGACCGGCGACGACGTGCCGAACTTCACCCTCGGCCAACCGGAGTACGACGTCGCGACCGGCCAGCGGGAGTCGGCCGTGCGCACCATCGTCACCCGTGAGGGGGAGCGGTTCCGGGTCGCGACCGTGCAGCACACCAGCGGCCACGCCCTCATCCTCGCCCAGCCGCTCGCGCCCAACGACCGCACGCTCGAGAAGCTCGGCGGCGTCCTCTTCGTCTTCGGCGCCCTCGGCGTCCTGGCGGCGCTGCTGGCCGGGTGGCTCGTCGCGCGCAGCGGCCTGCGCCCGGTGCGCCGCCTGACGTCCTCGGTCGAGCACATCGCCGTCACCGAGGACCTGACCCCGCTGCGGGTCGAGGGCGACGACGAGGTGGCCCGCCTGGCCACGGCGTTCAACCAGATGCTGCTCGCGCTCGGCGCCTCCCGCGACCGCCAGCGGCGGCTGGTCGCCGACGCCAGCCACGAGCTGCGCACGCCCCTCACCTCCCTGCGCACCAACCTCGACCTGCTCCGCCAGGCCGAGGGCAACGAGGCCTTCCCGCCCGAGGCGCGCCTGGAGCTGCTCGACGACGTGCGCGGGCAGATCGAGGAGCTCAGCGCGCTGGTCGGCGACCTGGTCGAGCTCGCGCGCGACGAGCCGACGACCCACGTGGTCGCCGAGGTGGACCTCGCCGAGGCGGTCGAGCGTGCCGTCACGCGCGTACGCCGTCGCGCCCACGGCGTGTCCTTCGACGTCGACCTCGACGCATGGCAGGTCGTCGGCGACGCCAGCAGCCTCGAGCGCGCGGTGACCAACCTGCTCGACAACGCCGCCAAGTGGAGCCCCGCCGACGGCACCGTCACCGTGCGGCTGACCGGCGGCGTGCTGACCGTGGACGACCAGGGCACCGGCATCGCCGAGGCCGACCGACCTCACGTCTTCGAGCGGTTCTACCGCGCCGAGGAGTCGCGCGCGATGCCCGGCTCCGGGCTCGGCCTGGCCATCGTGCGGCAGGTCGTCGACCGCCACGGCGGCCGTGTCGAGGCCTCCGAGTCGCCGACCGGCGGGGCTCGGTTCACGCTGTGGCTGCCGGGCGTGCCGGCTGTAACGCCGGGTTAGTGCTTGTAGCCCCCTGGATATGTCCGGGTGGGTACAAGCACCAACCCGGCGTTACAGCGGGGCGGGTGAGTCGAAGACGCGCAGCAGCCGCTCGGCCTTCCACTGGGCCTCGGCCCACTCCCCGGCCACGTCCGAGCGGACGGTGATCCCGCCGCCCGTGCCGAGCGACCAGGTGCCGCTGCCGTCGGTCACCAGGGAGCGGATGACGACGCCCAGGTCGGCGGGGCCGTCGCCGCTGATCCAGCCGAACGCGCCGGCGTACACCCCGCGCGGGGTCGTCTCCACCTCCTCGATCACCTGCATGGTGCGCAGCTTCGGCGCGCCGGTCATCGAGCCCGCGGGGAAGAGCGCCCGCAGCGCACCGATCGTCGTGACGTCGTCGCGCAGCCGGCCGCGGACGGTGGAGACGAGCTGGTGCACCGACTCGTAGGTCTCGACCTGCATCAGCGCAGGCACCTCCACCGAGCCGACCTCGCACACCAGCGACAGGTCGTTGCGCAGCAGGTCGACGATCATCAGGTTCTCGGCACGCGTCTTGGGGTCCTCGGCGAGCCGGGCCCGGTGCGCCTCGTCCTCGTCCGGCGTCGCGCCGCGCGGCGTGGTGCCCTTGATCGGCTTGGTCTCCAGGTGCCGGTCGGGGGTGATCAGGGCGTACCTCTCCGGCGAGCTCGACAGCAGCCACCCGCGCGCGCCGTCGACGTCGTGCTGGAGGAAGCCGGAGTACGGCGCCGGGTTGAGCTCGCGGAGGCGGAGGTACGCCGTCAGGGGGTCGAGGTCAGCGTGCCGGGTGAGCCGGTGGGTGAGGTTGACCTCGTAGGAGTTGCCGGCCCGCAGGTGCTCCTGGACAGTGGCGAAGGCGTCGGCGTACATCCCGGGCACGTCGCTGGTTGAGGTGCGAGGAGCGCCAGCGACGAGCCTCGAAACCTGCGCCTCACGTGGTTTCGAGGCTCGCTGCGCTCGCACCTCAACCACCGGAGGATGCTCGAACACCCGCACCGCCCGCGGCCGCATCCAGACCGCGTCCGGCAGGAGCGGGTCGGGGGCGGCGGGCAGGTCGGCGCGCGCGGCGTAACCGAGGTAGCCGAACCACTGCTCCCCGGCGCGGATCCGCTCCTCCAGCACTGCGAAGACGTCGTCGCCGACGACCCTCGACGTGCCCCCGACGTGCTCGCGCACCTCGCGCCGGGCCGCCGACCACGACAGCGACACGTCGTCGTCCTCCAGCCAGCCGATGATCGAGCGCCGCCCCGACCACTCGCGCGCACCGCCGCCGTCGAGCCAGAAGCAGCGCCGGTGCGCGGCCGCGACGTCGCGGAAGAAGAAGACCGGGTCGCTCATGAGAGGAAGTTCCTGACCAGGTCGACACCGTGCTCGGACAGGACGGACTCGGGGTGGAACTGCACGCCCTCCAGCGGCAGCGTGCGATGGCGCACCCCCATCACCACGCCGTCCTCGCTCCAGGCGGTCGCCACCAGGTCGGCGGGGACGTCGACGGCACCGAGGGAGTGGTAGCGCACCGCCGCGAACCCCTGCGGCACCCCGGCGAAGACGCCCTCGCCGTCGTGGCGGATCGTCGCGACGTCGCCGTGCGCCGGCTCGAGGCGCGCGACCGTGCCGCCGTACGCCGTCACGAGCCCCTGCATGCCGAGGCAGACCCCCAGCACCGGGCGGGTGCCGGCGCGCAGCACCGCTCCTCCCACGGCGAAGTCCGTCGGCGTCGCCGGGTGCCCCGGACCGGGCGAGAGCACCACGTGGGAGTGGGCGAGGACGTCCTCGGCCGCCACCTCGTCGTGCTGCACGACCGTCGGCAGGACGCCGGTGACCCGGGCCACGAGGTGCACCAGGTTCCAGGTGTAGGAGTCGTGGTGGTCGACCACGATCACGTCCGGCGTCACGCGCCGAGGCTAGCCCCCGCGGGGCGTCGCCTACCGGCGCAGGGCGCGGCAGGCGTCCGACACCGGCTGGTCGCCGGTCTCGGTGCACCCGTCGAACGCCTTCAACCGGGCCATCAGCTCCGCGACCTCGCCCTGCCGGCGCGGGTTGGCGAAGGTGTTGCGGCGCTCGTAGCGGTCGCGGGCGTAGGAGTAGTACTCGTACCCCCACGTCACCTTGTCGCGGCGCGGGTCGAGGTCGAAGCGCGCGAGCAGCGCGGAACGGCTGCGCACCGCGGTGAAGGACGGGATCCGGTCGAGCTCGGTGCCACTGAAGGCGGCGTCGGGGTCGGAGCCGGTCAGCGTCTGCTGGGTGTGCTCGAGGAAGGCGTAGCGGTGGCGGACCAGGCGCGGCTGCGACAGCGTCGGCACCAGCGAGACCCCGCTGCGCAGGGGCGCGGGCGCCAGCCCGGCGAGCTCCTCGAAGGTCGGCGCGAGGTCGATGTTGCTGGTGACCTCCTGGCGCTTGCCGGGCACGACGCCCGGGCCGGTGACGAGCAGCGGCACCCGGACGTCGGTGTCGTACGGCGTGCCCTTCCCGCGGCCCATGCCCTGCTGCCCGAGGTGGAACCCGTTGTCGGAGGTGAGCACGACGAAGGTGTTCGGGCCGACGGTGCGCAGGATCCGCGTCACCAGCCGGTCTGCGGAGCGGGCCATCCGCGCCCGGTCGCGCAGGTCTCGCACGGCGACGGGCGCGGGGAGCGTACGCGTGGTGTTCCACGCGCGGGTCCGCTTGCCGTTGGCCAGGCGCGGGCGGTTGTCCTTGCGCGGGTCGCCGAATCCGGGGAGGTCGGCGGTGGTGAGCTTGCGGCACGCGACCCGGCCGCAGCTGCGCGGACCGGAGCGGTCGCGGAACATCGGCGGGAAGAGCGGGTCGTCGGCGTAGTGGCCCTGCTGGTTGACCCGGTTGTGCGGGGCGTAGAGCGCGACCTCGAGGAAGTAGGGCGCGTCCGACGCCTCGCCGGAGCGGAGGAAGTCCATCGACAGGTCGCCGATGACGGTGCCGGCGTAGGCGCGGTCCTTGGCGGCGGCGCTGGCGCTCGCGGGCGGCGCCGGGTGCTGGGTGAGCCGCAGCCGCTGGCCGGCGAGCGAGGTGCTGGCGAAGTCCCAGCCGTCGTAGGCCGAGCCGAAGACGGTGTTGAAGGTCGACCAGCCCGGCACCACCGGCGGCAGCGCACGACCCGGCGACCACTCGTACTCGTTGAGGAACTTGCCGACGAAGCCGGTGTTGTAGCCGGCCTCCTGGAGGCGCACGTTGAAGGCGCGCTCGGGGTTGCCGTTGACGTCGTAGGCCGGCCAGCCGCCCAGCGTCGAGGTGCCTTGGTTGGAGGTGTTGGTGCGGACGCCGGTCTGGTGGGGGTACTGCCCGGTGAAGAAGCTCGAGCGCGAGACGCAGCACAACGAGTCGGTGACGAAGGAGTGCGGGTAGCTCGCGCCCGCCTTGCGCATCCGCTGCACCGACCGCATCGTCTGCACGAGGTCCATGGAGAAGTCGTCGAGCATCACGACCACGATGTTGGGGCGCTTGGCCTGGCTCGCGGCCGGCCGCAAGTCGACCGACGCGCTGCTCGTCGTCGACGGAGGCACCGGCCCGTCGTCGACCGTGCCCGTGCCGCCCGGCGCGCCGCACGCGACCAGTGCGAGCAGGCACAGGCCCGCCAGTGCTCCCTTGAAGTGCTTCACGTCTCCCCCGTCGTGTCCCCGAACCGGCTCCGCGGGAGCCGACTACCCAGAGTGACGTCGTGGGTCCCCGGTTGGTTGCCTCACACGCCGGACGAAAGTCTCTGCGGTGCCCCGACTTCCGGTGGAGGTCAGGTCAGGAGGTCGCGCACCGCGGTGTGCAGCAGGTCGTAGCCGTTCTCGGTGAGGATCGACTCGGCGTGGAACTGGATGCCGCGGAAGTGCGGACCCACGATCGCGTGGATGTCGCCGGTGGCCTCGTCGGCCTCGATGCGTACGCCCTCGGGCAGGGACGCGCCGGTCGGCACCCGACCGACGAAGGTGTTGTAGAAGCCCACCCGCTCGGTGCGACCGTCCAGCCGGACGGGCGACTGGGTGCCCTGGAAGACCACGTCCTTGTAGCCGAGGTCGAGGCCGAGCCGCTCGCACAGCGTCTGGTGGCCCAGGCACACCGCGAGGAACGGCTGCCCGGAGGCCAGCAGGTCGTCGACGGCGCGGCGGAACGACGCGATCTTGGGGTGCTCGCCCTCGCGCGGGTCGCCCGGCCCGGGGCCGACGATCACCAGGTCGGCGCCGTCGAAGGCACCGGCCGCGTAGTCCTCGTGGCGCACCACGCGCGAGGTCATGCCGAAGACGCCGAGCACGTGGACGAGCATGTTCACGAAGTCGTCCTCACCGTGGAGGATGACCACCGACTTCCCGGCGAGGCCGGGGTCGGCCGGCTCGCCGGCCTGGTCGGTCAGCCAGAAGCGCGAGAGCCGCTGGTTGCGCGACCCCAGTGCCAGGACGACGTCCTCGTCGCGCGCCAGCTCGGCGATGTCGGTGCCGTCGGAGGTCGCCCGCGGCGCGAGGCCGAAAGCGCTGAGGATGCCGCCCGCCTTGGCCCGGGTCTCGGCCACCTCGTAGGCCGCCTCGGAGTCGCGCACCAGCGTGGCGCCCGCGGTCACCTTGAGCTCCCCGGACGGCGAGACGTCGGCGGTGCGGATGAGGATCGGGCTGTCCATGGTGGGGGTGCCGTCCGGCCCGCGACCGAAGAGCGCCAGAGCGGCGCCGTAGTAGCCGCGGCCCTCGGGCTCGTAGTCGGCGATCAGCCGGCAGGCGTTCTCGACGGGCGCGCCGGTCACCGTGGCGGCGTACATCGTGTCGCGCAGGATCTCGCGGTGGTCGCGCTCGGAGCGCCCGGCGAGGAGGTACTCGGTGTGGATCAGGTGGGTCATCGGCTTGAGGAAGGGCCCGAGCACCTGGCCGCCCTCGTGGCAGATGTCGCACATCATCTTCAGCTCTTCGTCGACGACCATGAAGAGCTCGAAGACCTCCTTCTCGTCGGCGAGGAAGTCGAGCAGCCGGTCCTTGACCTCGCGCTCGTCGCCCTCCGGCGCGGCGACCCGGAAGGTCCCCGAGATCGGGTTCATCCGTACGTCGCCCTGCCGCACCGAGACGTGCCGCTCGGGGCTCGCGCCGATCAGGAACCGGTCGCCGGTGAAGAAGCAGAAGGTCCAGTAGGCGCCGCGCTCGCGCTCCATCAGCCGGCGCAGCACGGTGAGGGCGCGCGAGGCGTCCCAGTCGGCGACGACCGCGCGGTAGTGGCGCCCGATGACCAGGTTGGCGCCCTCGCCCTGGCCGATCTCGTCACGGATGATCGCCTCGACCACCTCGCCGTAGTCGGCGTCGCTGGTGGTGAAGCCACCGCGGTCGGCGAACTCGACCGGCACGTCGGGCAGCGCTGCCAGCAGGTCCTCGACCGACACCTCGTGCTCGGCCTCGATGTCGACGACCGTCAGGGGCGCACCGTCGTCGATGGCGGCGAAGCCGCGCTCGCGCACCTGGCGGAACGGCACGGCGACGAGGCGGTCGGCGCTGCGACCGGGCTCGGGCACGCCCGTCTCGAGCGGGATGTCGAGCAGTGAGGCGACCTCGTGCGGCGTGCCGCCGATGAGGCCCGCGGTGGGCGCGGCCTTGCGCCGGATGACCGCCCACGCGCCGAACCCCTGGATCTGCTCCAGGAGGTCGGTGACGGTCGGGTTCTCGGTCATGGCCAGCACCCTAGTGTTGGATGGGCGGGGTCCTCCGGCCGGTCCGCGGCGGTGGACGCCGCCCTCCGGACCGCCAGGTCGCCGCCGCCCCCAGGAGCCCCCGTGACCGACGTGCATCTCGTGCTGACGGCTCCCGCGGCTGGCGCGGTGCCGGACGACGAGGGCGTACGCACCTGGCTCGAGGCGCTCGCCCGCGTCCCCGCAGCGACGCGACGCGTCACCGGTGAGGGCGTACGCCTCCCTGCCGCCACGGCCGAGTGGGCGGCTGCCCTGGGCGTCACGATCGCCGGCGACACCGATCAGGCGGACGCGGTGACCGTGGTGGCCCGCGTCGGCGACCTGCCGAGCCCGCGCACGCTCGTCCTGCTCGCCGCCGCCGTGTCGGCGGAGCGACCGGTGGCCGTGGTGGCGCCGTGGCCCGACGCGCCGGACGACGTCGCGTGCGTGGCCGTCCACGGCACCGCGCCCGCTGCGCTGCGCGGTGCGGGTGACCCGGCGGCGGTGCTCGCCGCGACCGGCGCCACCCCGCACGTCCAGCACGGCACGCTCGTCGTCCCCGGCGGCGCGGCGGTGCCCGACCCGGCCGCGGTCGGCCCGCAGCCGGCGTACGGCCACCCGGCAGCACTGCCTTCCACGCTGCTCCACCGGGCGCTCCGGCAGACCGGGCTGCCGGCCCCCGAGCCCGCGGACACCTCGCCGCGCCCCTTCCTCACCGTCGTCACCCGCACGCAGGGCACGCGGTTGCTGTGCCTGGAGGAGGCGCTCACGTCGCTGGCGGCCCAGGGCTGCCGGGACCTCGAGGTCGTCGTGGCGGCGCACCGGGTCGACGCCGTGGGGCTCGCCGCGGTCCGTGCCGCGGTCGCCGCGCAACCGGTGTGGCTGCGCGAGCGGGTGCGGGTGCTCGACGTGCAGCGCCCCGGCCGGTCGGCCCCGCTCAACGACGCGCTCGACGTCGCTCGCAGCCGCTACGTCGCGGTGCTCGACGACGACGACCTCGTCACCCCGCGCTGGGTCGCGGCGTTCGCGGCACTGGAGGCGCAGGCCCCGGGGACGGTGCTGCGCACGGCGGCGCTGCGGCAGGACGTCGTGCCCGCCCGGGTCGACGTCGACGGCGTCGGCGAGGTCGTCGCGGCGGCGACCGGGGAGCCGGACGTCGGCTGGCCGGTCGACTTCGCGATGGTCGACCACCTCGTCGACAACGCCACGCCGGTGATGGCGCTCGCGCTGCCCCGCGGCATCGTGGCCGACCTCGGCGAGCGCTTCGACGAGGAGCTGGAGACCACCGAGGACTGGGACCTGCTGCTCCGCGCCGCCGGCCTGACCGGCGTGACGAGCTCGCCAGAGGCGACGTCGGTCTACCGCGTCTGGACCGAGGAGGAGGGTTCCCGGAGCCTCCACCGGGGAGACACCTGGCAGCGCGGGCACGACCGGGTGCGGGCCCGCCTCGCCGAGCGCGTGGTGCTGCTGAGCGGCGCGGAGGCAGAGCGGCTGGCGGCCGCACGCGAGCGGCTGGCCGAGGAGGAGGCGGAGAAGTTCCGCTTCGCCGCCCTCAACGAGCAGGCCTCCGCCGACCTGGTGGCCGTCAACGAGGCGGTCGCGGTGCTGCGGGCGCAGCTGGCGGAGTCGGAGGACAAGCGCCGCCGCCTGGTCGAGCGCGTGCAACGGCTCAAGGCTCGCCTCGCAGAGGAGTAAGCCCGCCGCGCCACGGGTCGGGCTCAGCCGCGACGCCGGAGCTCGCGCGCCGGCACCCCACCCACGGTGGCCCCGGGGGCCACGTCGGTGACGACGGCGGCGCCCGAGCCGACCACGCTGCCCGCGCCGAGGCGTACGCCCGGGTTGAGCGCGGCGACGGCGCCGACGAAGCAGCCCTCCTCCAGCACCACGTTGCCCGACACGGCCACGAGCGGGGACAGCACGCTGTGGTCGCCGATGACGACGTCGTGGCCGATGGTGGCGTTCTGGTTGAGGTGGACGTGGCGCCCGACCCGAACGTGGCTCTGGACGCGCACGCCCGCGCACACGACGGTGCCGGGCCCGAGCTCGACGGATCTCCGGGCCAGCGTCGCGGCGGGGTGCACCAGTGTCGGGCTGGTGCGACCGGCGGCCTGCGCCATGACGGCACGTCGCGCCGAGGGCGAACCGATCCCGGCCACGACACCCACGTCACCCGGGAGAGAGGTCAGGTGGTCGATCCCGCCGAGCCGCTCCACGCCCCACCCAGCGAGGCGCGCGGGGTCGGGGCGGCCGTCGTCCAGCACGCCGACGACCTCGATCGACGCCCCGTCGGCGACCAGGGCGTCGACGACGTCGAGCACCTCGCCCGCGCAGCCGCCTCCGCCGAGCACCACGATCTTGAGGACCATGCCCGTTAGGCTAGGGCGTCGGTCTGCACGGGCCGCGTGACCCGCCCCCGCCAGATCGACCGGAGCCATCGCCACATGAGTCCCTCGCGCGACGCCCTCGGGGCGCTCGTACGCCTGGTCGCGTGGCACGACGCGCGGCCGCGGGCCACGGTCCGGGGTCCACGTGGCTGGGTGTGGGCCTGCGTGGTGGCGGCGGTCTTCTTCTGGATGTCCAACCCGCTCGTGTTTGTCCCGGGCTTCCACCTGTCCCTGGAGAAGGCGGTCGACCTCGTCCTGGTCGCCTGCCTGGTGACCCTGCCGTGGCTGCGCGTCCCCCGGGTGCCGTGGCCGTGGCTGGTCTTCCACGCCCTCGCCTACGCCTCGCTGCTGTGGACCATCGACCCGCACCTGACGGGCTACACGAACCTGCTCTACCTCAAGATCACGCTGGTGGCGCTCCTCATCGCCGCCAACTGCGAGGCGGAGGTGGTCGGGTGGGGGCTCGGCCTCGGCGGCGTGGTGGTGGTCGCCCTGTCGATCCACGCCTACCGCGAGGAGATGTGGGGAGCCTCGTACGCCGCCCTGGAGGGCGTGATCTTCACCGGGGTCGGCACCAACCAGAACATCCTCGCCTACACCGTCGTGGTGGCACTGGCCGGCACGTTGGCCGTCGCCCGCCGACGCCCCTTGCCGGCGCAGCTGCTGTGGGTGCTGGTGCTCGCGGTGAACCTCTACGGGCTCTACCTGGCGAGGTCGTCCACCGGCTACCTCGCCGCCCTGAGCGTGGTCGTGGTCCTCGGCGCCGTCAGCGCGTGGCCCCGCGTGCGGTCCCGCGGCCGTCGCCAGGTCGGGCTGTGGAGTGCTGGCGCCGGAGGCTTCCTGCTGGTCGCCGCGCTCGGCGTGATCACCCTGCTGGGAGACCAGCTCTCGACGTTCTCGGGCCGCGCGCCCTTCTGGGTCGCGACGCTGGAGGCCTCTGCCGACAACAGCCCCGTCATCGGGTCCGGGTGGGGCGCGGTGTGGCAGCACCCGTGGAGCCTGGTCCCGCCCAACGCGGTCGCCGACGACATCTACGCGCGCGCCGGCTTCCAGCTCTCCCACGGTCACAACTTCTTCCTCGACCTCGTGCCCGAGCTCGGGGTCCTCGGCATCGTCGCCGCGCTCCTCATCCTCGCGCGCTGCCTGCGCGACGCCCGCACGAGCGGCGTCACGCCGGAGGGAGCGGACCCGGTCGCGGGGCGCCTCGTCGTCCTGGGGCTGGCCGCCCTGCTCGTTGCCGGCATCACCGAGCCCATGTTCACCGTCCCCCTCGGCTGGTGGACCCTGGCGGTGCTGGGCGGCATCCGGGCCAACCGCGTCCGCGCCCGGCGGGCAGCTCACCCTCAGGGGCGACACAGGTCGTTCGCGGGTTCGGCCCCGGCGTCCTCCTCGTGACAACCTAGGACGGTGACGGGGGAAAAGACGGCACGCGACTCGACGCTGCCACCAGCACGCGAGCGGATCCTCGAGTGGATCCAGGTCGCCTGCCTCGCGTGGATCGTGTGGCTGCCGGTCTCGATGGGCATGGTCCTCTACCCCGCGCTCCTGCTCGTGGCGGCGACCTCGCTGCTGCTGGTGCTGTGGCGGCGCACCCGTCCGACCCGGGCCGCCGTGCTGGTCTGGGGCGTCTACTACCTCTGGGCGGTGACGTGGACCGCCGTCTCCGCCGCGCGCGGCAACGAGGGCGTGTGGCACCAGGCCGCCCTCTGGTTGGGCCTGCCGCTGCTGTGGGGCACGTGGAGCCTGAGCCTGCGCGCCGCCCAGGTCCGCCGTACGGTCGTGGTGCTCCTCGGCGTCGGATGCGTGGCCGGCACCCTGATGCTCCTCCTCGCCCTCCAGGGCGTCACCGGGTCACCGACCTTCCCTGCGTGGCTCGTCGAGCTGCAGGACATGCGCGTGGTGGTCTCCGGGACCGGTGAGATCGAGCAGAACTACCTCGGTCTCTCCAGCCTCGTCGGCGTGGCCACCTTCGCCGTGGCCGCCGCCGTGCTCCCGTCGCGCGACACCTGGCTGCCGCACCGGGCCCTCGTGGCCCTGGCCGCCGCCGTGATGTTCGCGGCCTCCTCGGTGTCGGGCAGGCGCGGCCTCCTGCTCGTCGTGCTCCTGGTGCTGGTGACGGCACTCCTCGTCGGCACCGGCGTCGTGCTGGCGCGGCACCGCACCCTCAAGCACTTCGGCACGTACGCCGCGGGCGTAGCCGTCACGCTGGCCGCGGTGGGCGTCTTCGCCGCCACCGCCCTCGGTCCGAACATCGCGACCCTCGTGGGCCTCGAGCCGGCCACCACGCCCGAGCCTCCCGCCTCGTCCTCGGCGTCGACCGAGGAGCTCGACGCCCTCAACGAGCTGCAGGCCGAGTCCGACCAGCTGCGGTCCGCCCAGTTCACCGAGCTGATCGACGCCTGGCGCGAGCAGCCCTTCGTCGGGCACGGGTTCGGGGCCACCCTCGACTCCGACTTCACCCGCAGCGACGAGCGCCCGTGGATGTTCGAGGCCGAGCCCCTGCAGGCCCTGATGAACGTCGGGATCCTGGGCCTCCTCGTCGCGGCCGGGCCGGTCGTGCTGCTGCTCCGACGCAGCTGGCAGGCGCTGGCCGCCGGCCTGCACCCGCGGGCCGTCATCGCGGGGCTCGCGACCCTCTTCGCGGTGGTCCTGGCCTCGGCGACCAACCCCTACCTCCAGGCGCCGGGGCACGGCTGGATGCTGTTCCTGGCCGCGGGGATCACTGGGGCGGCGCTGCACGAGCGCCGGGCGTCGAGCCCCGACCCCACGGACTAGGGTGACCGCCATGTCGGTAGACCCCGCGCTCAGTCGTCGACCGCTGCACCTGGAGCTGGGCTGCGGGAGCAGCAAGAGGTCCGCGGATTCGGTGGGCATCGACCTCATCGAGGCCCCGGGCGTCGACATCGTGGGGGACGCCCTGTCCGTCCTGCGCGACCTCGACGACGGCAGCGTGGCGTCCGTCTACTCCCAGCACTTCCTCGAGCACCTCGACGACCCGCTCGCGCTGGTCACCGAGGCGACCCGCGTGCTGGCGCCCGGTGGCGTCTTCGAGGCGGTGGTCCCGCACTTCTCCAACCCGGCCTACTACTCCGACCCCACCCACCGCACGCCGTTCGGCCTCTACACCTTCAGCTACTGGGTGCGCTCGACGCCCTTCACCCGCCGGGTGCCCCACTACATCGACCCGCTCCCCCTCGACCTGGTCTCCGCGCGGCTGGTGTTCAAGTCGCACCGGCCGTTCTACGTCCGGCACGCCCTCAAGAAGGCGACGTCGGCCTGGGTCAACGCCTCCACCTGGACCCAGGAGCTCTACGAGGAGCACCTCTGCTGGCTGATGCCCTGCTACGAGGTCCACTACGTCCTGCGCCGTGCCTGAGTCGCACACCCCGCACCGACGTCCCCGTCTGCGCCACCTCGGCGTCGTCGGCGCGCTCGTCGTCGGCAGCCTCGCCCAAGTCGTCACCCCCATCGTCGCCCTGCTCACCCTGGGCGCGCGTGACTTCGGCGAGTTCTCGCTGGTCTACCTCCTCTACGCCTGGGGCCTGTCGGTCCAGCTGTCGGTGTGCTCCGAACCGTTCACCCGCGGCCTGGTCAGGGCGCGCGCGCGTGCGGACGGCGCCGACCGCTACCGCTCGGTGTCGACGAGCCTCGCCGCGGCCACCGCGCTCGTGTGCGGCGTCACCGGGGCCCTCGTGTGGGGAGGCGCCGTCGCAGGTGCGCTGGGCGCCCTCGCCGCCTTCGCGTCGGTCGTCCGCGCGGGCGACCGCTACCGTCGGGTGGTCGAGCATGGCCTCGCGGGGCCGGTCGCGGGCGATGCTGTCTTCCTCGTCGTCTTCGCCACGACCGCGGTGCTCTCGGCCGGCTCGCTCAGCGGTGTCGAGGGCGTGCTGGTCCCCTGGGTGGTCGCTGCCGTGACCACGTCCGCCGTGGCGAGCCGTCCCCGCCTCCCGCGCCGCGGGGACCTCACCTCCTGGCGACGGGAGCACGGCACGCACATCCGGCCGCTGCTCAAGGAGTCGCTGGTGCTCGACGCGAGCTCGGTGGGCGGCGCCTACCTCCTCGTCCCGCTCCTCTCGGTCACCGGCTTCGGCATCTACCGCGCGGTGTCCAACGTCGCGACCCCCGTACGCCTCGTGACCGAGGCGCTGCGCCCGCTGGCGAGCCGCCCGCTCGGGCAGCGGGCCACTCAGGCGTTCCTCGTCGGGCTGACCGCGGCAGGCGTGCTGGCCGGCGTCGCCGCCTGGGCGGCGCTCGTCGCGGTGGACCACTACGGCTGGGACCTCGGAGTCGTGGTGGAGCTGCGCGACCACGCAGTCGCGACGGCGGTGTTCGTCGGAGCCAGCCTGGTCGGAGCGATGACCTACTACCGCGCTCGGGTCTGGGCGTCGCCGCGACAGCTCTGGCGCGGGCGGCTGGCGCAGAGCGGCACCGCGCTGGCGGTGCCGCTGGTCGGCGCCTGGGCCGGCGGGCTGGACGGCGCGATCGCCGGCACCGCCGCAGCCACCGTGATCGGGGCCCTGGTGTGGGTGGTGCTCAGGCCGCAGGGGCAGGTCGGCCCGTCACCAGACGCTGCCACTCCCCGGCCCACCGGGCGAAGCTGAACTCCGCGCGGACGCCCGCGTGGGCCCGTCCCCCGAGGGCAGCGCGCTCGGCGACCGGCATCGTCACCACGGCCTCCAGGGCCTGGCGCCACTGGTCGTCGTCGGTGGCGGCGAGACCGCCGAGCGTGTCGAGGACGGAGGAGTTCACCCCCACCGGGCTGCCGATCACGGGCAGTCCCGCGGCGGCGTACTGGAGCAGCTTGTAGGCGCACTTGCCGCGCGTCCACGGATCGTCCGGCAGGGGCATCAGCCCCACGTCGGCGCTCGCCAGCGTCCGCTCGACCACGCCGGGCGCCCAGGCGACCCGCTCGGTGATCTCGTCGAGCGCTCCGAGCGACGCGCTGCCGGCGGAGACCACCCGGAGGCGCAGTCCGGTGCTGCGGTGCGCGGCCACCAGGGCCGGCGCGATGCCGGCGAGGTAGGGCTCGGTCGAGGGGCTGCCGACCCACACCGCGACGGGCGCGGGACCGACCTCGAAGTCGGCCTTGAGCGTGTAGTGGTCCGGCTCGACGCAGCTCGGCACCACCGCTACCTCGCGGTTGTGAGCAACGGCCGCCTCGGCGAGGTGGTCGCTGCCCGCGATCACCTGGTCGGCGGCCTCGACGGCCCGGCGCCAGGCACGCGAGCGGGAGAAGACCCGCTGCGAGAGGCCGGGTTGCTGCACCATGAGCGCGTCATCGAAGTCGTAGACCCCGCGCGCGGACCGCCGCAGCAGCGCGCTCTCCACGGCACCGTTGGACAGCGGCGACGCGTTGCGCACCAGCAGCAACGGGCGGTCGGCTCCGGGCGAGCGACGGCGCAGCGCCGCCTCCGCGCGGGCGGTGCGCCACGGCTGGCGCAGCAGGTCGCCCACGCCGGTGGTCGACGTGCCGAGGTAGTCCGAGACGTCGGCCCGCAGGCCGAGGTGGTCGACCCAGTCGAGCGCCCGCACGCGCGCGCTCGCACCGCCGCTGCCGTAGGGCATGACGACGTCGAGGTCTGCCGGGATCGTGGTCACCGTGCCGCACCGGCCAGCGCCGCGTAGTGACGCTCGTACGCCGCCCACACGTCGCGCTGGTCGAAGTCGGCCAGGGCTCTCTCCCGGGCGGCGGCTCCCAGCCGGGCCCGACCTCCGGCGTCGCGCAGCAACGGCTCGAGGGCGTCGGCCAGCGCCTCGGGGGTGTGGTCGGCGGCGAGCACACCGGTCTGCCCCTCGACGATCGCGTCCACGACGCCGGTGGCCGGGGTGCCCACGCACGCGACGCCGGCGACGGCGGCCTCGAGCACGACGTTGGGGAATCCCTCGCGTCGCGACGGCAGGCAGAGCAGGTCCATCAGCGCGACGTACGGCGCGACGTCGCTCACGTGGCCGGTGGTCTCGCTGGCCCAGCCTCCTGCGTCGCGCAGGCCGTCGAGGAGGTGCGAGGCACCCTCCTCGCCGCCCACCAGCAGCAGCCGCCCGCGGATCCCGCGGCGGTCGAGCAGGCGTACGGCGTCGACGAGCGTGTCGAGCCCCTTGTCGGGGTGCAGACGACCGACGAAGCCGACGACGGGGAGGTCGGACCCGTCGGGCCAGCGCACGGCACGTGCGGCGGCCCGCTGGTCGGGGGTGACGGTGAAGCGCTCCACGTCGACGCCGTGCGAGGAGCCCGCCCCGATGACGTGGATGCGGGACGCGATGCCGTCGGCGACGGCGACGTCGCGCAGGCTCGCGCTGACCGCGACGACGTCTGTCGCGGACGCGGCGGACGCCTTCTCGAGCCACCGCAGCACCCGACGACGGGTGCCGGTCGTGGTCTCGTAGCGCAGCCCCCAGAGCTGGTGGACGCGCACCGGCACCCGGCACAGCCAGGCCGCCAGACCGACGAGCAGCGCAGCCTTGGGCGTCGCGGCGCTCACCACGTCGGGCCGCACCCGGCGGACGAGCCGCACCATCCGGAGCAGGGCGACGAGGTCGGGCACGGGAGCGGGGTCGCGGCGCATCGCGAGGTCGTGCACCACCACCGGGCTGCGGTCGGACAGCGCGCGGCCGTTGTCCCCACCGGACGACACCACGTGGACGTCCCACCCCGCGGCCGCGAGGTGCTCGGCCGAGCCGCGCACGAAGGGGATCGAGGCGTCCGCGGTGACCGCGAGCAGGATGCGACGGCCGGACGGGCGAGCGCTCAACGCGTGGCCCCGGCGGGGGGCGACGCCTGGTCGGACGAGTCGGCGCTGCCGCGGAAGGGCTCCATCGTCGCCGACGTGCCGCTGCTGACGCCCTCGCGTCGCAGCACGGTCCGCACGGTCTCGGCGATCACCGTCAGGTCCAGGCGGAGGCTGCGGCGCTCGACGTAGTCGACGTCGAGCTCGAAGCGGTCGTCCCATGCCACGGTGTTGCGCCCGCGCACCTGGGCGAGCCCGGTCAGGCCGGGACGCACCTCGTGGCGCCGGGCCTGCCGAGGGGTGTAGAGCGGGAGGTAGTCCATGAGCAGCGGCCGGGGGCCGACCAGGCTCATGTCGCCGCGCAGGATGTTCCACAGGCTGGGCAGCTCGTCGAGGCTGGTGGAGCGCAGGAGACGACCGAAGGGGGTCAGCCGCTCGGCGTCCTGCTCCGGGGAGGCGTCCGGGGGCGCACTGCGCATCGATCGGAACTTGACGAGCGTGAAGGGCGCACCGTCCTTGCCGGGACGCACCTGGCGGAAGAGCACCGGACGACCCAGGTCGCGCGCGACGAGGACGGCCACCACCGCCTGCAGCGGCGCGGTCAGGACGAGCGCCACCGCCGACACCACGACGTCGATCGCCCGCTTGGGCACGTCGTAGGGGCGCCTGCCGGCGCTCATCGACGGGCCGCCAGGAACGCCTCGACGTGCTCGACCACCCGGTCGAACTGGTCGTCGGTCAGGGCGGAGCCGCTGGGCAGC
Source organism: Nocardioides furvisabuli (assembly GCA_964021995.1). Lineage (GTDB taxonomy): Bacteria > Actinomycetota > Actinomycetes > Propionibacteriales > Nocardioidaceae > Nocardioides > Nocardioides furvisabuli_A. Next base: position 50,768 of record CAXHZJ010000005.1, read on the forward strand.
GAGAGACCGGTGCGGAACAGCCGCTCCGAGGTGCCGTTGGTGTAGGCGGGCCGGCCGGCGAAGACCGGCTGGAGGTGCATCGGCTTCCAGAGCGGGCGGGCCTCGATGTCGGCGGCGGCGAGGTGCTGGCGCAGGTCGTCGGTCGACCAACCGGTGACCGCCTCGTCGACGAGCACCGAGGTGAGCCAGAAGTTGTCGTGGTCGTCGCCGGCAGGGGCGTCGACGCCGTCGGCGCCGCCGAACACGGTGAGGCCCTCCACCGCCTCGACGAGCTCGCGGTAGCGGCGGCGCCAGGCGCGGCGCCGCTCGAGCATCTGCGGGAGGCGTGCGAGCTGGGCGCGACCGACGGCAGCGAGCAGGTTGGACAGCCGGTAGTTGTAGCCGATGTCGACGTGCTCGTAGTGGGCCACCGGCTGGCGGGCCTGGGTGGCGAGGTAGCGGATGCGTTCGGCCATGTCGGGGTCGTCGCACAGCAGCGCGCCGCCACCGGAGGTGGTGATGATCTTGTTGCCGTTGAAGGACACGATCGAGGCGATGCCGTCGGCGCCCGCGGGGCGTCCGTCGCGGCGCGCGCCGAGCGACTCGGCGGCGTCCACCAGCACGGGTACGCCGTGGCGCGCGGCCACCTCGCCGACGCGGGCGTGGTCGGCCACCTTGCCCAGCAGGTCGACCGGGACCACCGCGGCGACGCGCTCACCGGAGCCGCGCTGGTCGTCGATGGCCTTCTCGACCAGGGCGGGGTCGAGGTTGCCGGTCTCGTCGGAGTCGACGAAGACGGGCGTCGCACCCGTGTAGGTGATCGCGTTGGCCGTGGCGGCGAAGGTCATCGAGGAGGTGACCACGACGTCGCCGGGACCGACGCCGAGGTGCAGCAGGCCCAGGTGGAGGGCGGCGGTGCCCGAGCTCAGCGCGACGGCGAGCGAGCGACCGGTCGCCTCCGCGAGCTCGGCCTCGAAGGCGTCCACCTCGGGTCCCAGCGGTGCGACCCAGCCCGAGCGCAGCGCACGGACCAGCGCGTCCTCCTCGGCCTGCGTCACGTCCGGGGAGGACAGGTAGGTGCGGTCGGTCAACGGTCCCCCACCGCGTGTGACAGGTCGCTGAGCTCAGCGGGGTCGAGCGCGGGGACGGCGACACTGCGAATCATCTCGTGCTCGGTGCGCTGCGCGACCTCCTCGTCGGAGAACAGCCGCTCGTGCAGCTTCTCGCCCGGGCGCAGGCCGGTGAAGACGATGTCGACCCCCGATGCCTGGGAGAGCTCGATCATCCGGTTGGCCACGTCGAGGATCTTCACCGGCGTGCCCATCTCGAGCACCATCACGTCACCCGAGCGACCCATGGTGCCGGCCTGGATGACCAGCTCGCAGGCCTCGGGGATGGTCATGAAGTAGCGGGTCACGTCGGGGTGGGTGACCGTGATCGGTCCGCCGGCCTCGATCTGCGCGTTGAAGGTGTGGAGCATCGAGCCGCGCGAGCCCAGGACGTTGCCGAAGCGGACGCTGATGAAGTGTCCGAGGCCGCGCTCGGCGTGCCAGGCGGTGAGCTGCTCGGCGATGCGCTTGGTGGTGCCGAGCACGCTCGTGGAGTCGGCGGCCTTGTCGGTGGAGATGTTCACGAAGTGCGCGACGCGGTGGCGCTCGGAGACGCGCAGCAGGTTGAGCGTGCCGAGGACGTTGGTCTTCCAGCCCTCGTCGGGGAAGCGCTCGAGCATCGGCAGGTGCTTCAGCGCGGCGGCGTGGAAGACGATCTCGGGCTGGTGCTCCTCGAAGACCTTCTCCAGTGCCGCACGGTCGCGGATGTCGCACAGCACCGTGTTGGGCTCGTCGAGCAGGCCGTGGCCGAAGATCGAGAGCTGGACCGCGTGCAGCGCCGACTCGTCGCGGTCGAGCATGACCATGCTGGCGGGGCCGAACTTGTGGACCTGGCGGGCCAGCTCCGAGCCGATCGAGCCGCCGGCGCCGGTGATCAGGACGCGTCGGCCGGTGAGGTAGCCGGCGATCTCGGTGATGCTGGTCGACACCTGGTGGCGCCCGAGGACGTCGCCGATCTCGACCGGTCGGATGTCGGCGGCACTGACCTGCCCGCCGATCATCTCCGAGACGCGCGGCAGCACGAGGAAGTCCAGGCCGGCCGACTGCGCGGCCTTCTGGGCCCGGTCGACGAGCTGACCGCTGGCCGAGGGCACGGCGAGCACGACCACGTCGACGCCACGCGCACCGCCGACCGCGACGAGCTGCGACCCGTCGCCGAGCACCGGCACGCCGCTGATGCGCAGGTGGCGCTTGCCGGGGTTGTCGTCGAGGAAGCCGACGACCTCGTCGGCGTCCCCGCGGAGCAGGTGGAGCACCTGGCGACCCGCGTCGCCGGCACCGTAGATCAGCACCCGGCGACCGGCTGGGCGGGACTCGTCGACGTGGAGCCGGTCGCGCAGGGCGCGGTAGAAGAGGCGGCCGGCAGCGGAGATCAGCAGCGCCAGCGGCGGGGCGAGCACGACGACGCTGCGCGGCGCCGGGGTGGTCATGACGGCAGACAGGACCAGCGTCGTCGCACCGACGGCGGCAAGGTGCAGCGCGAGGCCGAAGGCCTCGTCGAAGGAGCCGACGAGATAGCGGCCGCGGTAGAACTTGGTGGCGTAGCCGAGCCCGAGGAGCAGGGCGGAGGCGAGCAACCAGTAGACGATCACCGACTCCCACAGCACCTCGGAGAGGTTGAAGTCGTGGCGTACGCCGATCACGACGGCGGTCGCCAGCGCCCAGGACCCGATGTCCCAGAGCGCGAGGAATCCCCTGCGCGCGAATGCGTTGTCCAGCAAGCTTCTCGCCCCCGTGCGTGAAGGTCGGTCGTCGGTCACGGCCCCCACAAGGGCCAATCCATGTTAGACCCGTCCAGACCGCCTTGACGATTCGTCCTGTCCAGACCACCCCCAGGGGGGGTGCACGGCGTCAGTCGAGCTGGGTGCCGATCCACTCCTGCAGCCCGGCGACACCGTCGCGCAGGCTCCAGCGCGGCTCCCAGTCGAGGCGGCGCACGGTGTCCTCGACGGTGCAGGACGCGTGCCGGACGTCGCCGTCGCGGTACTGGCCGGTGATGTGCGGCTCCGGCGCGGAGTGGTAGCGCGCGACCTCGCGGGCGAGGTCGCCGATCGTGGTGCGGACGCCGCTGCCGATGTCGACGGTGCGCATGTGGTCGGCGGGCCGGCGGGAGATCGCTGCGACGAGCGCGCTCACGACGTCGTCGATGTAGACGAAGTCGCGGGTGATCTCGCCGTCCTCGTAGAGCGGGATCGACGTCCCCTCCCGCGCCAGGCGCGAGAAGAGCGACACGATCCCGGTGTAGGGGTTGGACAGCGACTGGCGCGGGCCGTAGACGTTCTGCAGGCGCAGCACCGACAGGCGGGTGTCGTGCGAGCCGGTCCACGCGGCCAGGATCTGCTCCTGCGCGAGCTTGGTGGCGCCGTAGACGTTGATCGGGTTCGGGTGGGTGCCGGCCACGGAGTTCGGCACGTGCGCCGCACCGTCGCCGTGGTCCCAGGTGCCGGCCTCGAGCTGGGCGTGGGTGCGCAGGCCCGGCTGGAAGGTCGACCCGTCGGCGTTGCGCCACACGCCCTCGCCGTACACCGCGCGGGAGCTGGTCAGCACGAAGTGGCCGGGGACGTGGCCGGCGCGGGTGAGCGCGTCCAGGAGCTGGGTCGTGCCGACGACGTTGACCATGCCGTGGCGCGTGCTCTCCGAGAGCGACTGCGCCGTGCCGGTCTCGGCGGCGAGGTGCACAACGGTGTCCGGACGCAGGTCGGCGACGACGGCGTCGAGGTCCTCGGCGCTGGTGACGTCGCCGATCCTGAGGTCGACGGAGTCGGGGAGGTCGGCCGGCGGCTGCGAGCCCGGGTGGACCTGCGGGTGCAGGTTGTCGAGGACGACCCACTGCTCGGCGGAGTCCGCGAGCTCGCGCGCCAGCGTCGTACCGATGAAGCCGGCCCCGCCGGTGACGAGGACGCGGCCGCCTGCCTGGGTTGAAGAGGGCATGGGGGTCAGCCTAGGAGCCACGGACCGAAACCCGGATGTCGGCGTGCACGAGCGGTGACAGACTCCGCCGCATGAGCCCGGTGTCGCACACGCGCGGACTCGTCGAGGTCGCCGTCGCGAGCGTGCTGTGGGGCACAGGCGGCCTCGCGGTCCAGCTGGTCCGCGAGGTCGAGCCGATGTCGCCGGTGACGATCAGCGCCTGGCGCATGGCCCTGGCCGCCGCGGTCCTGCTCGTCGCGCTCGTGCTCCTGCGTCGCGGCGGCGAGCTGGTCGACCTCGCCTGCACTCAACCGGCGCGGCTGCTCGCGGTCGGCGTCGGGACCGCGGCCTACCAGGGCTTCTACTTCGTCTCCGTCACCCAGGTCGGCGTGGCGGTCTCGACGGTCGTCAGCCTCGGGCTGGCCCCCGTCCTGCTGACCGTGGCCGAGGCGGTGCGGCACCGGCGCGCCCCCGCGACCGGCCGGCTGGTCGTGCTGGCAGCGGCACTCGTCGGGCTGCTGCTCGTCAGCGTCGCCGGCCACGCGTCCTCGACCGGACCCGACCCGGTGGCGGGCGTGCTGCTCGCCGTGGCGTCCGGGACGACGTACGCCCTGACGACGGTCGCCGGAGGCTCGATCAGCCGTACGTCGTCGCCGCTGGCGCTGACCACCGGCATGACGCTCGTCGGGGCCGCGGTGCTGCTGCCGTGCCTGGCGTTCGTCGACGGCCCGCGGACGACCGGGGACCCGGTGGCGCTGGCGTGGCTCGCCTACCTCGGCGTGCTGACCATGGCGCTGGCCTACGTCCTGCTCTACTCCGGGCTGCGGGTCGTGGCGCCCAGCACGGCCGTGACCGCGAGCCTCGTCGAGCCCGTCACCGCCGCCGTGGTCGCGGCCGTCGTGCTGCAGGAGGCGCTCGGGCCGGCGGCGGTCGTCGGGATCCTGCTCGTGCTCGGCGCGGTCGCCGGGCTGGGCCGTCCGAGCGCGGCCGCCGGACCGGTGCTGCCCGACGCTGCAGCGCCCTGACTGCTAGGGGTAGTCGACCTCGACCGTCACCCAGTCGACCAGCATGCTGTGGCGGCTGCCGCCGGAGACCGCGTGCTCGGGCTTGACGTCCTTGTTGGACAGGCGGATCTGGATGGGCGCGGCGTTGCCGGGGACCCGTCGGGCGTCCGGTGCAGAGGTGATGTCGTAGGGGCGGTTGCCCGCCGGGTCGCTCGCGGAGAACAGCACGGTGTCACCACCGACGGTGAACTCGGCGGAGTAGCTCCAGAACCTGCTCCACGGCTCGGCCCCGGCCGGGAAGAACTGGGTCACCGGCGTCATGATCGGCGCCCTCCCCGTGGCGGCGCAGGCGTTGACGGCCGTCTCGGGGGTGTCGTCGTAGCAGATGTGGGAGGCGAACTGGGCCCCCGCCGGCTTGAGGGGACCGTAGCTCTCGATCACGTCGATCTCGCGCGGGTCGACGCCGTTGGGGTGCTGCACCCAGAGGGCGGCGTAGTTGCTGCCGGTGTCGGGCATGAGCAGGCTGGCGGTCACTCGCACCTTGGAGCCGACCGGGAGGACCCAGCCCTGGTTGGTGCGGATCTGGGAGAGGTGGCCGACCTCGAGCTGGCCCAGCCCGTTCTGCGCGGCCGCGTTGGTCCAGAGCATGTTGTGCCACTGGTCCGGCCACACCCCCGCGGGGCCGTCGAACCCGTCGTGGAAGACGGTCTCCCAGCCCGAGACCGGGGTGGGTTCGGGGGTCGGCGTCGCCTCGGGGTCCACGGGCACGAGGTCGGGGACGGGGTCCGGGGTGGGGTCGAGTGACTCGATCACGCCCGGGCCACCGCCGAACCCTGCGGGCGCGTCGGCGACGACGACGAGGAGGAGCGCCGTCGCGAAGGTGCCGAGTGCGCGCGCGAGCGGGGACATCACCCTCCTGGAGGCAGCTGACGGACCGGGACCAGAACGGAGAATGCTACGGGGCACCACCGACGACGGACGTCCGCCGGGCTCAGCCGACGGTGGTCAGCAGCTGGGTGGCACGGGTGAGCACGACGTAGAGGGTCGCACGGCCCGTGGCGGACTCGTCCTCGATCTCCTGCGGCGCGACCACGACGATCCCGTCGAACTCCAGGCCCTTGGTGTCGAGGCCGGTCAGCACCACGATGCGGTCCTCGCCGCTGGGCGTGACACTCGAGTCGACCGCGGCGCGCGCGCCGGCGGAGTCGGCGGCGTGCTCCGGCCAGGACGCCAACCAGGCGTTGACCTCGGAGCGGCGCGCCGCCGGCACCACGATCCCGACGGTGCCCTCCACCCGCTCGGCCGTCGAGGTCACGGCCTCGCGCACGGCGGCCTCGAGGTCGTCGACCGGACCGACCACCCGCGGCTCCTCGCCCGTGCGGCGTACGGCGTCGGGGAGGTCGGCGTCGAGACCCACGCGGCGGGCGTAGTCGGCGGCGAAGGAGTAGATCTCCGCGGAGTTGCGGTAGTTGGTCGAGAGGTGGAACTCGTGGAGCTCCTTGCCCTCGAGCGCCTCGGCGCGCGCGGCGGCCGCCTCGGGGGCGTCGGGCCACGACGACTGCGCCGGGTCACCGACGATCGTCCAGCTCGCCGCACGCCCGCGACGACCGACCATCCGCCACTGCATCGGCGTCAGGTCCTGCGCCTCGTCGATGAGCACGTGGGCGTAGCCGTCGTCCTCGATGCGGTGGGTCGGGGCCGACCAGGCGAGCCCGCCCGGGGCGTACTCGCGCTCGGAGATGGTGGTGAGCTCCTGGAGGTCGACACCGCCCTCGAGCAGGCCGGTCTCGTCGAGGTCGCGCTCGTCGTCGCTGCGCTGCGGCACGTCGCCGAGGGCGTAGCGCAGCTCGTCGAGCAGGGGCACGTCCTCGATCGACAGCACGCCGGTCGACCACGACTTGGCCAGCAGCAGCTGCTCCTCGCGGCTGATCACGCCCTCGCCGACGCGGGACAGGAACTCCGGGTCGCGGAGCCAGCCGAAGACCGTCGTCGCGTCGAGCGGCGGCCACCACGCGGTGGCGAACTCGACGAATCCCGCGTGGCCGAGCATGTCGTCGTCGAAGGCCTCGCGCCCCCGCTCCTTGCCGCGCTCGCCGGTGACCTGGCGCCACATCGCGTCGAGCAGGGTCCTGGCGACGCGGGGCAGCTGGCGGTTGCGGCGGCCCTGCGACATCAGCTGGCGGCGCAGCCGTCCGAGCACGCCGGGGTCGAGGACGATCGTGTCGTCGCGCCAGTAGATGCGGAAGCTCGTCGGGGCGCCGGGGGCGTGCTGGCGCGCGGTGCGCCGCAGCAGCTCGGCCATCCGCGTCGCGCCCTTGATGTCGGCGACGGCGGGCTCGTCGTGGCGCGAGGCCCGGATCCCGCCGACGACCTCACCGAGCGAGCGCAGCGCGACGGCGGTCTCGCCGAGGCTGGGCAGCACCCGCTCGATGTAGCGCATGAACACGCCGCTCGGGCCGACGACGAGCACGCCGCCACCCTCGTAGCGCCGGCGGTCGTTGTAGAGCAGGAAGGCTGCGCGGTGCAGCGCCACGACCGTCTTGCCGGTGCCGGGGCCGCCGGAGATCGACACGACGCCCTTGCCGGGTGCGCGGATCGCCTGGTCCTGCTCGGCCTGGATGGTGGCGACGATCGAGTGCATCGACCGGTCGCGGGCCCGGGAGAGCTGCGCCATGAGCGCGCCCTCGCCGACGATCGGCAGGTCGGTCTCGGCCTGGTCGTCGAGCAGCTCGTCCTCGACGCCCACGACCGTGCGGTGCAGCGAGCGCAGCACGCGACGGCGTACGACGCCCAGCGGGGTCGCCGCGGTGGCCTGGTAGAACACGCCGGCAGCCGGTGCGCGCCAGTCGATGAGCAGCACGTCGCGCTCGGCGTTGCGGACGCCGATGCGGCCGATGTAGCGCGGCAGCGGGTCGACCGCGGGGTCGATGTCGAGGCGGCCGAAGACCAGGCCCTCGTGGGCGGCGTCGAGCTGGGCGATGCGCTTGGCGGCCTGGAAGACCATCGCGTCGCGCTCGACGAGGCCGCCCTCGTGCTCCAGCCGGCCGCGGTTGCGGCCCTCGGTCGCCAGCGCGCGGGCGTTGACCATCGACGCCTCGAGCTGGACGTAGACCTCGTCGACGTACTCCTGCTCAGCCGCGATCTCCCGCGCTTCGAGCTCCTCGCTCAACTCCCGCTCCTCATCCCCCGATGAACCACTGCCCACCGTCCCGGGCAGACCGGAAAGCGTACCCGCGAGCCGACGTCATCGCCGACTTCCCGCGCATCCGCGGAAACCCCGTCCGTGGCGCTCAGCCGACCAGTAGCAGCGCGCCGGCGACGCAGACCACCGCGCCGACCGTGCGCACGCGGTCGGCACGGTCGAGGCGCCGCATCAGCGCCACCCGGTCCTCCGGCGGGGCCGACGCCAGCCGCCCGTGGGTCGGCGCGGCGACCGCCGCCGTGGTGGCGACCGCCAGCAGCCCGCCGGCGACGGCCAGCCACGTGCCCGTCTCCCCCGGCTCAGCGAGCGCTGTCCAGCCGAGCAGCAGCACCAGCGCCGGGTAGACCAGCGCGACCACCGGCGTGATCCGGCGCGAGTGCCGGTCGTGGGCCACGGCCCACGCCTCGCGCGGCACGTCGCCGAGCGCGGGGTAGACGACGAGGTCGACGGTGAGCTGGAAGCCCAGGTGGGCGGCCGCGACGAGCAGCAACCAGGGCGCGGGCTCGGCCAGGCTCATCGAGCAGGCGCCCCGAAGGCGTCCGCGCCGAGGTCGTGCTCGCCGGCGGCCAAGGCGTCGACGATGCGACGCGCCACGTCGGCCGGGTCCAGGCCGGTCGGCAGCCCGGGGGCCTCGCCGGACAGCGGGCGGTCGGCCAGGCCGGTCTCGGTGTGCGGCGGGCGCACGTCGTAGACGTCGACGCGGCTGCGGCGCAGCTCGGTGCGCAGCGCCGTCGCGACGGCGCTCAGCGCCGCCTTGCTGGCGGAGTAGGCCGCCATCCGCGGCATCGGGCGTTCGGCGACGACCGCGCTGAGCTGGAGCACGAAGCCCTGGGACTCCTCGAGCAACGGCACCACGCGGCGCAGCAGGAAGAGCGGCCCGACGACGTTGGTGAGGAAGAGCTCCTCGACGACCTCGTCGGGGGTGTCGGCCAGCGTGCCGAAGGCGACGACCCCGGCGGCGCTGACCAGGCCGTCGAGCCCGCCGAGGTGCTCGCGGGCGGCGGCAGCGACCGCGTCACCGGCACCCGCGTCACCGAGGTCGGCCACGACGGGCACGCCCGTGCCCAGCGCGGCGAGGCGCTCGGCGTCGCGCCCCACCACCAGCAGCCGGGCGCCGCGGCGTTCGAGCTCGGCGGCCACGAGCGAGCCCAGCGCGCCAGTGGCGCCGACCACCGCGATCCGGGCTCCGTCGATCTCGCGGCCAGAGGTGGACGGTGCCATCGGGTCTCCTTCGTCGGTCGTCGACTGGTTCTCCGTCGCAGGAGCCCCGGCGGATGCAGCCGGCCGCTACTTCCTGCTGAGGAAGGCCGTCATCGCCTCGCGGGCCTCGTCGCTGGCGAAGAGCCGCGCACTGGTCGTGGCCATCTCCTCGCCGAGCGCGTCGATGCGGGCCACGAGGTCGCGGTTGAGGATCCGCTTGGACTCCCGCAGCCCCTGCGCCGCACCGGTGGCCAGGCTCGCGCACACCGCGGCCACCTCGTCGTCGAGGCGCTCGGCCGGCACCGCCTTCGTGACCAGGCCGTACGCCGCCGCCTCGGCGCCGGTGAACACCTCGCCGCCCAGCGTGGTCAGCGCCGCGGCGCGCGGGTTCATCCGGTGGTGGACGGTGAGGCTGATGATCGCCGCCGCCAGGCCGAGCTTGACCTCGGTGAGCGCGAAGGTCGCGTCCTCGGCGCTGATCGCGATGTCGGCCGCGGCGATGATGCCGATGCCGCCGGCGCGCACCGCACCGAGGTTCTTGGTCACGACCGGCTTGTCGAGCGTGGCGACGAGGCGCTGCAGGTCGACGATGCGGCGGGCGCCGACCTCCATGCCCTCGGTGGTCGCCTCGGCGAGGTCCGCCCCGGAGCAGAAGACCTTCCCGGAGCTCTGCACCAGCACGACGCGTACGTCGTCGTCGGCGCCGGCCCGCTCGAGGTGGGCGTACAGCTCGGTGACCAGCTGGCGGCTGAGCGCGTTGCGGTTGGCCGGGCTGTCGAGGGTGAGGGTCGCGACGGCGTCGGAGACGTCGTAGTGGACCAGTTCGGCGGGCGCGTCGGTCATGGCCGCCATCCTGCCGCAACCTCGCGCGCACGGGAGCGACCCCATCCGTGCCGCCGTCCGCTCCGAACACCCCCCATGCAGACACCGGACAAGACCGAGCGCTGGCAGATGCTGCGCCACGCGGCGTACGGCGTGCTGTCGACCGTCGTCGGCCTCGCGGCCGCACACCTCGTCGCCGCGGTCACCGTGCCGGCGGCCTCCCCCGTTCTCGCCGTCGGCTCAACAGTCATCGACCTCACGCCCACACCGCTGAAGGAGTGGGCCATCCGCGAGTTCGGCAGTGCCGACAAGGCGATCCTCGTCGGGTCGGTGACGGTCGTCGTGCTCCTGCTCGCCGCCGTCGCGGGCGTCGTCGCCCGCAAGCGCGAGGCGATCGGCCTCCTCATCATCGTGGGGCTCGCTGGCGTGGCCGGCGTGCTCGCCGTCCTGCGCCCGGGCTCCGGGCCGCTGGACCTCCTTCCCGCCCTGGTCGCGGCAGCCATCGCCGCCACGTCGTTGTGGTGGCTGCACCGGATCGACGGCCAGGGCACCCCGGACCCGTCGACGGGTGGCGACGGTCCGAGCCGGCGCGGGGTCGTGCTGGCGACCGGCGGCCTGGCCGCAGCGGCAGTGGCCATGGGGGCACTCGGCCGCTGGGTGACGTCCTACCGCCTCGGCGGCACGGACGTCGCGCTGCCGACCGCCACCGACCCCGCGCCGGCCTTCCCGACCGGCCTGGAGAACAAGTACCCCGGCATCACGCCGCTGCGCACGCCCACCGCGGACTTCTACCGCGTCGACACCCGCCTCACCGTCCCGGCGGTCGACGTCGACTCGTGGACCCTCACCATCGACGGCGACGTCGAGCAGGAGGTCACACTGACCTTCGAGGAGCTCTCCGCGATGGAGACCGTCGAGCGCGACATCACCCTCACCTGCGTGAGCAACGAGGTGGGCGGTCCCTACGTCGGCGGCGCGCGCTGGCTCGGCGTACCCCTGGCCGACGTGCTGGCCCGCGCGGGCATCGACGCGACGAAGGCCGACCAGATCCTGTCGACCGACGTGGACGGCATGACGATCTCCACGCCGCTCGACGTCGCCCTCGACGGGCGTGACGCCCTCATCGCCATCGGCATGAACGGCGGCCCCCTGCCGCGCGAGAACGGCTTCCCGGCGCGGATGGTCGTGCCCGGCCTCTACGGCTTCGTCAGCGCGTGCAAGTGGATCACCAGGATGACCCTCACGACGTACGACGACGAGCAGGCCTACTGGACCGAGCGCGACTGGGCGGTCGACGCCCCGATCAAGATCTCCAGCCGCATCGACACCCCCAAGCCGCTGTCCACCAGCGACGCCGGCCAGGTCATCATCGGCGGCATCGCCTGGGCACAGGGCGTCGGCATCGAGAAGGTCGACGTCCGCATCGACGGCGAGGCCTGGAAGCCCGCCACGCTCGGCCCGCAGGTCACCGACGACTACTGGCGCCAGTGGTTCTACGAGTGGGACGCCGAGCCCGGTCAGCACTTCATCGCCGTCCGCGCGACCAACAAGGACGGCGACGTCCAGACCGACGTGCGGATGACGCCGTTCCCCGAGGGGTCCTCGGGCCTCCAGGAGATCTCGGTCAGCGTGTCCTGATCCACCAGCTCCCTGCCTCCCCCTGACTGCGGTCGTCGGGCGGTGGGTGACGCAGGTTCCGCGCCTTCCGGAACCTGCGTCACCCACCGCCCGACGCCTGCGTCCGGGGCTTGTCCAACGTTGGTCCAAAGTTTTTCGCAGAAGCACCCATCCACCTGGTCCACCGCCCCGAACACCTCCTGTAAGCGGGCCACACACGGCCCACACAGAAGGCACCCAAGTCGAAAGGCACATCGCCATGAACACCAAGCTCCGCACCCGTTCCATGGGCCTCGCCGCCCTCGCGCTGACCGCCTCCATGGGCCTCGCCGCCTGTGGCAGCGAGGACGACACCACCAGCGCCAGCGAGCCCACCACGTCCGAGTCCACCTCCGAGGCTCCCGCCGAGGAGCCCATGGAGTCGGAGTCCGAGGAGCCGATGGCTGCCGACGGTCCGTTCGGTCCCGGCTGCGCCGGTGTCCCCACCGAGGGTGAGGGTTCGGTCGAGGGCATGGCTGACGACCCGGTCGCCACCGCCGCCTCGAACAACCCGCTGCTCACGACGCTCGTCGCCGCGGTGACCGAGGCCGGTCTGGTCGACACCCTCAACTCGGCCGAGAACCTGACGGTCTTCGCGCCCACCGACGACGCGTTCGCCCAGATCCCCAAGAAGGACCTGAACGCGCTCCTCGCCGACAAGGAGATGCTCACCACCGTGCTGACGCACCACGTGATCGGCGAGCGCCTCGCGCCCGACGCCGTCGCGGGTGAGTTCGAGACCCTGGCCGGCGACATGCTGACCGTCGAGGGCTCCGGCGAGGACTTCACCATCGGTGACGCCAGCGTCGTGTGCGGCAACGTGCAGACCGCCAACGCCACCGTCTACGTCGTCGACCAGGTCCTGATGCCGCAGATGTGATCGTCCCTCTGGACGCACACTGCAAGGATGACTGACGTGGATCACGTGAGGCCCGTACCGGACGGGGCGCCCCAGGGCGTCCCGTCCGGGGGCGACGCAGCCAGGCTCGCCGACCTGCTCCGGCAGGCCGCCCTCGGGGACGAGCGCGCCTTCGCCGAGTTCTACGACGCGACATCGGCCCGGGCCTACGGCTTGGCGCTGCGCGTCGTGCGCAACCCGGCGCACGCCGAGGAGGTCACGCAAGAGGCCTACCTCGACGCCTGGCGCTCCAGCACCCGCTACGACTCCGCTCGTGGCAGTGCCGCCGGCTGGCTCCTCACCATCGTCCACCGCAAGGCCGTCGACCGGGTCCGCTCGGTCGAGGCGGCCACCACCCGTGACGAGACCTGGAACCGGGAGACCGCTCCGGTCGACCACGACCAGACCTCCGAGGCCGCCCAGGCCTCGCTGGAGGCGGCCCGCGTGCGCAACGCGGTCGCCACACTGACCGACGTGCAGCGCCAGGCCGTCGAGCTCACCTACTTCGGCGGCTACACGCACACCGAGGTCGCCACCCTGCTCGACGTCCCGTTGGGCACCGCAAAGACACGCATCCGCGACGGACTGATCCGCCTGCGAGACCTGATGGGAGTTGCCTCATGAGCGATCTTCACAAGCTCACGGGCGCCTACGCCATGGACGCGCTCGACGACCTCGAGCGGGCCCGGTTCGAGCAGCACCTCGCCCAGTGCGAGGACTGCCGCGCCGAGGTGGCCGAGCTCCGCGAGACCGCGGCCCTGCTGTCCGAGACCGTCGCCACCCCGCCTCCGGCCGCGCTCCGCGAGTCCGTCCTGGCGGGCATCGCGCAGATCCGGCCGATGGCCCCCGAGGTTCCCCAGCCCGCTCCTACCCCCCTCGCCGACACCACGGCAGGGCGGGGGCGGGGTTGGATGCCCTTTCTGGTCGCGGCGGCACTCGCGCTCTTCGTCGGCATCGGCGCCATGGTGAGCCAGCCCTGGTCGGACGACGACCAGGTCGCGAAGCTCACCGCAGCCGAACAGGTCATGCAGGCCCCCGACGCCGAGGAGGTCTTCGTCGACCTCGGCGAGGCCGGTCGCGCCACCGTCGTCCGGTCCAAGTCGCAGGACCGAGCCGTCATCCGGACCGAGGACATGGCCTCCGCCCCCGAGGGCAAGGCCTACGAGCTGTGGTTCATCAGCGGCGACGAGTTCACCCCCGCCGGCCTGATGCCCGACGCTCCCGACCAGACCGTCGTGCTGGACGGCTCGGCCGCCGAGGCCGCCGCCGTCGGCATCACCGTCGAGCCCGAGGGCGGCTCCGAGCAGCCCACCACCGCCCCGATCGCCGTGTTCGACCTCACCGAGGACGCGTGAGCGGGACCGGGCAGCGTCGGGTCGCGGTCGTCGGTTCCGGTGTTGCCGGGCTGACGGCTGCGTGGGTGGCCTCGCGCACGTCCCACGTCACCCTCTACGAGGCCGACGACCGCCTCGGCGGCCACGCCGACACCCACCTGGTGCCCACGCCCGAGGGCGAGCTGGCCATCGACACCGGCTTCATCGTCCACAACCGGCGCACCTACCCCACGCTCCTGCGGCTCTTCGCCGAGCTGGGCGTGGCGACGCAGCCGTCCGAGATGTCGCTCTCGGTGAGCGACGCCGGCACCGGGGTGGAGTACGCCGGCGCCCTCGGCCCCCGCGGCCTGTTCGCGCAGCGCTCGACGTTGCGCTCGCGCAAGCACTGGCGGATGCTGCTGGAGATCCCGCGCTTCCACCGTCGCGCCCGGACCGTCCTGGCCACCGATCCCGCGTCCGGTGAGGCGTCGGACGAGACCCTGCGCGAGTTCCTCGACCGGGGCGGCTTCTCCGCGGGCTTCGTCCGCCACTTCATGGAGCCCCTGGTCGCGGCCGTCTGGTCCTGCGACCCCGCGACCTCCCTCGACTACCCCGCGCGCTACCTCTTCACCTTCCTCCAGCACCACGGCATGCTCTCGGTCTTCGGCTCGCCGGAGTGGCGCACGGTGACGGGCGGCTCGCGCACCTACGTCGCCGCGGTCGGGGCCGGCCTGCCCGACGTACGCCTCGACACCAAGGTCACCTCGGTGCGCGAGGTCGCCGACGGCGTCGAGGTCACCGACGGCAGCGGCGCCACCACGACCTTCGACGCCGTGGTCATCGCCACCCATCCGTCCCACGCGCTCGGCATGCTCGAGCAGCCGACCGACCTGCAGCGCGAGCTGCTCTCGGCGCTCCCCTACTCCAGCAACCCCGCGCTGCTGCACACCGACACCTCCCTGCTGCCCGACGCGCACGACGCGCGCGCGTCCTGGAACTTCTTCCGCCCCGCCAGCGAGACCGGCGTGGTCACCGTGACCTACGACCTCACCCGGCTCCAGCGGCTGCCCACCGACACCCACTACCTCGTCACCCTCGGTGGCGAGGACCTCGTCGACCCGGCCACCGTGATCGACCGGATGGAGTACGAGCACCCGCTCTACACCCCCGAGTCGGTCGCCGCGTCGCGCCGCTTGCCGGAGATCAACACCGAGCGGATCGCCTTCGCCGGCGCCTACCACGGCTGGGGCTTCCACGAGGACGGTGCGCGTTCGGGACTGGCCGCGGCCACCCACCTCGGCCTGCCGTGGACCCGCACCACCACGGTGCTGCCCGCCCCGGGCCGCTTCGAGACCACGATCCGCCACACCCGGCGTACGCCGATCCGGCGCTCGTTCGAGCACACCTCGACCTGCTGGCTCGTCGACCTCGACGACCTGCCCGACCACGGCAGGCTGGCCCGCTTCGAGGCCCGCGACCACCTGGGTTCGCCCGACGCCTCCCTGCGCGCCAACGTGGAGGCCTTCCTCGCCGACAACGGCGTGGTCCTCGGTGACGGCGAGCGACCCGGCACGATCCTCATGGCCGCCCACCCGCGCTCGCTCGGCTTCTGCTTCAACCCGATCAGCGTCTTCTGGTGCTTCGACGACCAGGGCCGCCAGGCCGGGGTCGTCGTGGAGGTCCACAACACCTACGGTGACCGCCACGCCTACCTCGTCCACCCCGACGAGCAGGGCCGCGCGCGCACGGACAAGGCGATGTACGTCTCGCCCTTCCACGGCGTCGACGGCACCTACGACATAGCGGTGCCGGTCCCGACCGACCGGCTCCACGTCGCCGTCACGCTGCGCGGCCACGACACCGACGCGCCGGGCGGCTCCGCGCCGTTCAGCGCCAGCCTGACCGGGTCGCGCACCGACGTGCCGGTCCGCAAGACCCTGGGGGCGGCGCTGCGCGGCAGCGCGCTCATCCGGGCCCACGGCATCTGGCTGTGGGCGCGGCGCCTGCCCATCCGTCCCCGACCCAGCCATCGCCAGGAGGGCGTGCAGTGACCGTCGAGAAGAACCGCCCCGCCGAGACCGGCTCGCAGGGGATGCCCCCGCTGGAGCCGCTGCACGGCGGACCCCGCACGGCCGTCTCGGCGGCCGTGGCCCGTCGGCTGTTCCGCGCTGCGGTCGGTCGCCTCGCGGTGACCGTGATCGAGGAGCCCACCGGCCGCCGGCTCGGCCAGGGCGGCCCCGTCATGCGGCTGCACCGCCCCGACGAGTTCTACGCCCGCCTCGGCCGCGACGGCCTGATCGGCTTCGGCGAGTCCTACATGACGGGTGCGTGGGACACCGACGACCTCGCGGGCTTCCTCACCGTCCCCGCGGCCCGCATGGCGACCCTCGTCCCGCCGTCCCTCCAGCGCCTGCGCGCGCTCGTGACGCCGCGGCTGCCTCACCACCAGCGCAGCACCGAGGCCAACAGCCAGGCCAACATCTCGCACCACTACGACCTGTCCAACGACCTCTTCGCGCTCTTCCTCGACGAGACGCTGAGCTATTCCGCGGCCCTCTTCGACACCTCCACCACCCGGGTCGCGAAGGGCCCGGGATCGGTCGGCGACCACGAGGTCGCCACGCCGCCCGAGCCGGTCGACCACGACGACCCGCGCCGCCACGGCCCCGACTTCGCCGAGGCCCAGGGCCGCAAGATCGAGCGGCTGCTCGACGAGGCGGGCGTCACCGAGGGCTCGCGCGTGCTCGAGATCGGCACCGGGTGGGGCGAGCTCGCGATCCGCGCCGCCCGCCGCGGGGCCAGCATCCACACGATCACGCTGTCGGTCGAGCAGCTCGAGCTCGCCGAGGAGCGCATCGCCGCGGCCGGGTTCTCCGACCGCGTCCACGTCGAGCTGATGGACTACCGCGCGCTCGCGGCCACCGGTGCGACGTACGACGCCGTGCTGTCCGTGGAGATGATCGAGGCCGTCGGCCACGAGTTCTGGGGCACCTACTTCAGCACCATCGACCAGGTGCTCGCCCCCGGCGGTCGCGTCTCCATCCAGGCGATCACGATGCCCCACGACCGGATGCTCGTCACCCGCGACAGCCACACGTGGATCAACAAGTACATCTTCCCCGGTGGCTTCCTGCCCAGCGTCGAGGTGATCGACGAGATCACCCGCGCCGAGACCACGATCCGCCTCGTCGACCAGCTCGAGATGGGCGACCACTACGCCGAGACGCTGCGCCGCTGGGACCGCCGCTTCCTCGCCCAGCGCGACGCCGTGCTCGGCCTCGGCTTCGACGACATGTTCATGCGGGTGTGGCACTTCTACCTCGCCTACTCGCAGGCCGGCTTCGCCAGCGGCTACATCAACGTCTCGCAGCTCACCTTCACCCGGGAGACCCCGTGACCCAGACCGCCTCCCCGACCACCGCATCGGTCCACCCTGCCGGCGTCGCCGATCGCCTCGCCGAGGCGGTGCGCCCCTTCATCGGGGGCGACCTCCCGGTGCGCCTCGAGGCGTGGGACGGCTCCGTCGCCGGTCCCGAGGGCGCCCCGCTCGTCGTGCTGCGCTCCCCCGACGCGCTCCGCCGGCTGATGTGGCACCCGGGCGAGCTCGGCGCCGCCCAGGCCTACGTCACCGGTGAGCTCGACGTCCCGGAGCAGGACGGCTGGGACCTCGACTCCGCGCTGACGCACGCCTTCGCCGTGGGAGCCGAGCGCGGCCTGTCCGGCGTACGCCTCTCGCCGCGCGCGATGGTCGACGCGATCCGCACCGTCTCCGGCCTCGGCGCGCTGGGCCGCCCGCCAGCGCCGCCCGCGTCGCAGGCGCGGATCAAGGGCCGCCTGCACAGCCTGGCCCGCGACCGGTCGTCGATCAGCCACCACTACGACCTCTCCAACGAGTTCTACTCCCTCATCCTCGAGCCGCAGATGGCCTACAGCTGCGGCTACCACGCCACGCCCGACACCTCGCTCGAGGACGCGCAGCGCGCCAAGCTCGACCTGGTCTGCACCAAGCTCGGCCTGGAGCCGGGCATGCGGATGCTCGACGTGGGCTGCGGGTGGGGCTCGCTGTCGCTGCACGCCGCCGAGCACTTCGGCGCCACGGTGACGGGCGTGACGATCGCGGCCGAGCAGAAGAAGTTCATCGACGCCCGGATCGCCGAGCGCGGGCTGGAGGACCGGGTCGAGATCCGGCTCCAGGACTATCGCGAGGTCCCCGAGCGCGACCACTTCGACGCGGTCGGGTCGCTGGAGATGGGTGAGCACGTCGGCGCCCTCAACTACCCGACCTACGTCGAGGTCCTGCGCCGCGCGGTGCGGCCCGGCGGACGCGTCCTGGTCCAGCAGATGTCGCGCCAGGGCGCCGGGGGCGGAAAGCACCCCGGCGGCGGTCCGTTCATCGAGTCCTTCATCGCCCCCGACATGACGATGCGTCCCGTCGGCGAGACGGTCGACCTCATCGAGTCCGGCGGCCTCGAGGTGCGCGACGTGCACGCGATGCGCGAGCACTACGTCCTCACGGTCCACGGCTGGCTCGAGCGCTTCGAGGCCAACATCGACCAGATCCGTGCCCTCGTGGGCGAGGAGGTCGTGCGCGTGTGGCGCCTCTACCTCGTCGGCGGCGCGCTCGCCTTCCGCGACGGCCGCATGGGCGTCGACCAGATCCTGGCCGTGCGCCCCGGCGCACCGCACACCCTCCCGGCGGTCCGCGGGTGGTGACCCAGAGCCTGGTCGCGCTGCTGGTGGCCCTCGTCGTCATGGGGGTCACCGCTGCGATCAGCAAGCGCCTCGACCGTGTCGCGGTGGTCGACGTGGCCTGGGGGTCGGTGTTCGTCGCCGTCGCGCTGGTCCTGGCACTCGTGTGGCCCGACACGCACTCGTGGCTGCTCGCGGTGCTGGTGACGCTGTGGGGCGGCCGACTGGCCTGGCACATCGCGAAGCGCTCGAAGGGCCACGGCGAGGACCCGCGCTACGAGGAGATGCTCGGCGGGCCCGGCTGGCACGCCGGTGCGGGCAAGGTCCTGCTCCGCGTCTTCCTCACCCAGGCCGTCGTCGCGTGGGTCATCTCGTTCCCGCTGCACGTCGCCGCGGCGTACGACGTCCGCTGGTGGCCCGTGGTGTGGATCGGTGTGGCGATCTGGGCGGTCGGCGTCTTCTTCGAGGTCGTGGGCGACGCGCAGCTCGCCGCCTACCGCGCGAAGCCGCGCGAGTCCCGTCCGAAGGTGCTCGACACCGGCCTGTGGGGCTGGACGCGCCATCCCAACTACTTCGGCGACGCGTGCGTGTGGTGGGGCCTGTGGACCGCCGGAGCGCTGTCGCTGGGCTGGGTCCAGGGACTCGCGACGATCTTCGCGCCCATCGCCATGACCTACTTCATCCGCAACGTCACCGGCGCCAAGCTGCTGGAGAAGACGATGTCGAAGCGGCCCGGCTGGGACGAGTACGCCGCCCGCGTCCCGCTGTTCGTCCCCCGCCCGCCGCGCGGCTGAGAGTCCCCCCGACTCTCCCGGCGACCCCGGAGGTGCCCGGCGCGGAGCCGGTCGGGAGAGAATCGCGCCGTGGCCGATCCCGATCCCCTCCATGCCGCCGTCGAGCGCATGCTCGCCGGGGACGAGACGGCCTTCCGCCAGATCTACCGCGAGGTGCAGCCGCCCCTGCTGCGCTACCTCACGGTGCTGGTCGGCGTGGGGGACGCCGAGGACGTGGCCAGCGACGCGTGGGCCCAGGCCTTCCGCGACCTCCACACCTTCAGCGGTGACGCCGACGGGTTCCGCGGCTGGGTCACCACGATCGGGCGCAACCGCGCCATCGACCACCTGAGGCGCAGCAAGCGCCGGCCCGCCAGCGACGAGTCCGTCGACGACCTCATCGACCTGCACGACCCCGCCGACGTCGAGGGCGACATCCTCGGCAAGGTCCAGTCCGAGGAGGCGCTGCGGCTGATCGCCTCGCTGCCCCCGGACCAGGCGGAGGCCATCATGCTCCGCACCGTCCTGGGCTTCGACGCCCCGACCGCAGCCCGCATCCTCGGCAAGCGGCCGGGCGCGGTGCGGGCGGCCTCGCACCGCGGGCTCAAGCAGCTGGCCAAGAAACTTTCGGAGAACCCGTAACACCGCGCCCGCCCACGACGCTGAACGGAGTGAGATGACCACCCGCGACCCCCTGTCCCGACGCGAGGCCGAGCGCCTGCTCGACGACCCCGCGGCGGACAGCAGCGCCCTCGGGGCGGCGCTCACCGCTGCGAGTGCTCCCGCCCGGCCCGCCGAGCTGCGCCGCGAGGACGCCACGGTCGCGGCCTTCCACCGCGCTCGGCTCGACCCCGCCCCCGTCGCGTCCCCGGCCCGCCAGCGCAGCCGCGCAGCCACCCGCGCGGTCGTCGCCACCGGCACGGTCGTGGCCCTCACCACCGGCGGGCTCGCGCTCGCCAACACCGCCCACCTGTCACTGCCGCTCCTGCCCGACCGGGCCTCCGACCGCGCCTCCGAGGCAGTCAGCTCCGCGCCGGGCGGCGCCTCGAGCAGCGGCACCACCAGCGGCACCACCACCGGCACCGACCCGTCGTCGGGGCCCGGCGGAACACGCGGCACGTCGGGCTCGGGGTCCGCCACCGCGACCGGCAGCAGCTCCTCGACGGTGGACCCGTCGGAGACCGGATCGGCCGGGACCCCGACGACCACGTCCTCCTCCACCTCGACGCCCACGCCGAACCTCACCGGACTGTGCCGGGCCTACCAGGCAGCCGCCGGGGCGGGGAAGTCCCTCGACAGCGCCGCGTTCCGCGCGCTCTCCGAGGCAGCCGGCGGCGCGGACCAGGTCCCGGCCTTCTGCGTCGCGCTCGTCGGGGAGCCCAAGGGGACCGGCAAGCCGACCGAGAAGCCGACCCCGACGGGGAAGCCCACCGGCAAGCCCACCGGGAAGCCCACCGGCAAGCCGACGGACAAGCCCTCCCCGACCAACAAGCCCACCGACAAGCCGAGCCCCACGGGGAAGCCGACCGACAAGCCGACCCCGACCGAGCAGCCCACGCCGACCGAGCAGCCCACGCCGGACAACGGCCAGGGCAACGGCAACGGCAACGGCCAGGGCAACGGGAACGGGAACGGTCAGGGGAACGGCAACGGCCAGGGCAACGGCAACGGAGGCGGCGGCTGACAGGCACCCCTCCCACCAGATCTTCGGTTCTCTGAACCGGAGCGGCCGCGTTCCGCGGGGCCGACCGTCGCACCCGTGTCTCGAGCTCCCGCCGAGGCACGGATCCCCCCAGGAAGCGGCACCGGTCCCGAAACGCACCGCAGCGGCACGGCCCCGAGGGCCGTGCCGCTGCTCGGTCCTCGGGGGCCGCGGGTGTCCCCGGGACCGTCTAGGTTGGCGGGGTGAGTGGGTCCCACGAGCTCTCCGCACAGGAGGACACCAACCGTCGCGTGCTGCGGGCACGCGACGAGATGGACCGCCGCTACGCCGAGCCCCTCGACGTGCCCACCCTCGCCGCGATCGCGCACCTGTCGCCGTCACAGTTCGGCCGGGTGTTCAAGGACGTCTACGGCGAGACGCCCCACCGCTACCTCCAGCGCCGGCGCGTCGAGCGGGCGATGACCCTGCTGCGCCAGACCGACCGCCCGGTCACCGACGTCGCCTGGGACGTCGGCTTCGCGAGCCTGGGCACCTTCAGTCGCACCTTCAGCACGATCGTGGGCTGCTCGCCGAGCGAGTTCCGCGCCCGGCACGCGCCGGTGGCCGTGCCGTCGTGCTTCATCGCGGCGTGGACACGGCCGCGCACCTCAGGGTCAGTCATGTCGGGGACAGCCGTTTCGGAGAAGCACGACGACCTCCGCGCTGACTAACGTCGATGCCATGTCCACTGACAACCACATCACCTCCCTCCACATCCGCAGCGTCCCGGTCCTCGACCAGGACGAGGCGCTCGACTTCTACACCTCCCACCTCGGCTTCGAGGTCCGCGACGACATCGACCTGGGCTTCATGCGCTGGCTCACCATCGGCGTCCCGGGGCAGGACACCTCGCTGCTGCTCGAGCTCGTCGGCGGCCCGCAGCACGACGAGGCCACGGCCGCGCAGGTGCGCGACCTCGTGACCAAGGGGGCGCTCGGCGGGGTGTTCCTGCTCAGCTCCGACGTGCACGCGACGTACGCCTCGCTCCGCGACGCCGGCGTCGAGATCACCCAGGAGCCGGTCGAGCAGCCCTACGGCACCGACTTCGGCATCCGGGACCCGTTCGGCAACCACGTCCGGATCAACCAGCCGGCCGGCGCATGAGCTACCCGCCGCCGCTCTACGACGGCGACTCCGGCGAGGTGTCGGCCCACGTCGTGAGGGCCGGCCCCGAGCCGGCCGTCGTCTACCCCAACGGCAACAAGGTGTTCTACCTCGCCCAGGGCTCCGAGACCCAGGGCACGTTCGGCCTCTACCGCTGGGAGTTCGCCGGTCCCGAGAGCGGTCCGGGCGCGCACTTCCACCGCACGATCACCGAGTCGTTCTACGTCCTCGAGGGCACGGTCACGATCTTCGACGGCACGGACTGGGTGAAGACGCACGCCGGCGACTTCGCCCACGTGCCGGCGGGCGGCATCCACGGCTTCCGCAACTCCGACGGCCCGGCGAAGATGCTGCTCCACTTCGCCCCGGGAGCCCCGCGCGAGGCCTACTTCGAGGGCCTGGCCGCCGGCATCGGCGACGTCGACGAGGACGCCTACGCCCGCTTCATGCGCGAGCACGACAACCACTGGCTCTGACGCGCGGGCGGTGGTGGACTGGCCGGGTGGACCCGGTCGACGCAGCCTTCGACGCCACCCCGCGGCGGGACTTCCTCCCCCGCGGGGTGCGGCACCGGGCGGCGTACGACGGTCCGCTGGCGATCGCGGCCGGACAGACCAATTCGCAGCCCCGCACGGTCGCCGACATGCTCCGACTGCTCGACGTACGCCCCGGGCAGCGGGTGCTGGACGTCGGGGCGGGGTCGGGCTGGACGACGGCGCTGCTCGCACACCTCGTCGGACCGACCGGGTCGGTGCTCGGGGTGGAGCTCGAGCCGGAGCTGGTCGCCTTCGGCGGGCGCAACCTCGCGGCCACCGACCGGCCGTGGGCGAGCATCCGGCGCGCGACGCCGGGCGTGCTGGGCGACCCCGGCGGAGCGGCGTACGACCGGATCCTGGTCTCCGCCGAGCCCGACGAGCTGCCCCAGCAGCTAGTCGAGCAGCTCGCCGACGACGGGGTGCTGGTGATCCCGGTGGCGGGCACGATGCTGCGCGTCACCAACCCGGGGGCCGTGGTGGGCGAGCACGGGCGCTACCGCTTCGTGCCGCTGCGCTGAGCCAGGCGGACCGGCAGCCCGGCCACCGTCTCCAGCGGTCCGCGGCGACCTGCGATCCGGAGGGCGGCGCCGAGGGTGAGCAGCACGGCGACGTGGGTGGCGTACGCCGAGGGCCCCGCGTCCTCCGGCCACACCCGGGGCGTACGCATCACGACGTGCAGGCTGTAGAGGGTGAGCGTCGCGGCGCCCGCGCCGAGGACGACGCCCAGCACGGCCGCCGCGGCGCGGGGCAGGAGGCGCTCGAGCAGCAGGCAGGTGGCGATCACGAGCACGGCACTGCCGATGGTCTGGGCGAGGTCGAACGGTGTCGCCGAGTGCGGGGCGACGACCAGCAGCCACGACCAGTCGCCGTCGGGCGGGGTGACGCCGAACATGCCGCCCTCGTTCTCCGACGCGATCGCCGGGTCGACGAGGGCGCGCGAGATGCGGGTGGCGAGGACGGCCGTGCCGAGGCCGCCGAGGGCGAGCGCCCCGAGCAGGCGGGTGTCGCGCAGGTCGAGGCGGCCGAGGGCGAGGCCGGCGAGGAGGTAGGCCAGCCACGGCACGACCGGGTAGTAGCCGGTGAGGAGCAGCTCGCCGGCCAGCTGTCCCGGGTCGGCCAGCTGCGCGAAGGTCGGGTTGTCGTAGCCGCGCTCGGGAAGGTGCGGGCGGACGAGGTGCGAGACCACGGGGGCCAGGACCACCCACGCGAGCGTGAGCGGCACGAGCGTCCTCACTCGGAGGAAGGTGAACGGGATGCCGAGGACGAACAGCACGCCGTAGTAGGTGAGGATCACCGCGAGGCCGCTGTCGAGGCGGCCCAGGGCCAGGCCCAGCAGCGCGACCAGCACCGCCCGGCCGAGGATGCCGAGGGCGCGCAGGGCTCGCGGGCGCCCCCGCAGCGGCTTGCGCGTCATCAGCGCGAGGCTCACCCCGGCGAGCACGGCGAAGAGCGCCGACGCACGGCCGCCGGCCAGCCACTGCGCGGTCGCGAGCTCGCCGTCGGGGGTGCGGGCGTCGAGCACGTGGGTGGCGACCATGCCGAGGAGCGCGAGGCACCGGGCGACGTCGAGCCCGACGAGGCGGCCCTGGCGCGTCGCGGTCATGTCCCCCATCCTGCCGGGACCCCGCAACGGGCCCGGGTGCTCAGCCGCCCGGTCGAGCGACCTGCTCGGCGAGGTGGCCGGGCGCCTGGAGGCAGTAGGAGTCGGTGAGCAGCTCGGCGAGCTCGTCCCAGTCGATCCCGGCCTCGTCGTCGAGGACCATCCCGATCACGTTGCCGCCCCACCCGGAGCGGAAGTAGGGGTGACCCATGTGCTCGAACGCCGCCACCTCGTCGGGCTCGCCGCGGAAGGTGATCCGGAAGACCTGGTCCTCACCGCCGAAGACGTGGGCCACCGTCGCGCCCCCGACCCGCCAGCGCGTGCCGGTCCACGCCGCCTCCTGCGCGCACCGCGGCAGCGCCCCGAGCACGGCGTCGATGCGCAGCACCCACTCCTCGGGCACCAGGGGTCGGTCAGCGAGGGCCACGGGGACAGCCTGCCACCGGGGTCGGACAGCGTGCCCTCAGACTGCTTCCGCCTCGGGCAGCGGCACCGACGCGAACGTGCTGCGCGTGAACCACGTCGGCAGGGCGCGGACGAGCGCTCGGGGTCCCGTGACGGCCAGGTCGCCCGACCTCACCGCGCCGAGCAGGTCACGTCTGCCCATCCAGTAGTCGATCATCGTCGCGACGTGCCCGACCACCTCGACGTCGACGTCGTGCCCCGGGTCGGTCAGGCACAGGTCGACCGTCGGCGACTCCAGCACGAGCCAGAAGTGGCTCTTGCGGTCGCTGGATCCGCTGAGGTGGAAGTGCACGACGACCCGACGCTCGGGCAGGGTGTCGACGTCGACGTTGCGGTGGACGTCCCACATCAGCAACGAGGCGTCGTAGTGCTTGGCGATCACGTCGCCACGCGCCCAGCGCTGGCCCCACACGCCCATCGCCTCGATGACCGGCCGCAGCTCGCGACCCGCGGCGGTGAGGAGGTACTCACCCCCGACGTGGTCGACCACCCCGACGCGCTCGAGGGTCTTGAGCCGCTTGGACAGCAGCGCGGGTGACATGAGCGGGACCCCCCGGCGGAGGTCGTTGAAGCGCGTGCTGCCGCACATGAGCTCGCGGACCACGAGCGGCGTCCACCTCTCGGTGAGCACCTCGGAGGCCATCGCGACGGGGCAGAACTGACCGTAGGTGGAAGGCATCTTCCGACGGTAGGACCGCTACGGGATCTGTACCAGTACAGGATCGATACTCGCGCGGCGCGCCTCGGCGGCCGGACGCTGGTCGGGCAGCACCCACCGACGAGGGAGACACCCATGACCACGCTCAGCATGACCACCACCGAGGAGCTGGCCGGCGACTTCGCCGGTCAGCTCATCACTCCCGCCCACCCGGCGTACGACGACCTGCGCCGCATCTGGAACGGCGAGATCGACCGCCGCCCGGCCGTGCTTGCCCGCTGCGAGGGCGCGAGCGACGTGTCCGCCGCGCTGCGCTGGGCGCGGTCCCGCGACCTCCCCGTGGCCGTGCGCGGGGGCGGCCACGGCATCGCCGGCCACTCGCTGGTCGACGACGGCGTGGTCGTCGACCTGTCCGGCATGCGGGGCACGGTGGTCGACCCGGTGGCGCGCACCGTGTCGGCCCAGGGCGGTGCGCTCAACGCCCATGTCGACCGGGAGAGCCAGGCCTTCGGCCTGGCGATGACCAGCGGCTACATCAGCCACACCGGGATCGGCGGCCTGACGCTGGGCGGCGGCATCGGCCACCTGATGCGCCGGACGGGCCTGGCGATCGACGCGCTGCGCGCATGCCAGGTGGTCACCGCCGACGGCTCGATCGTGCGGGCCTCGGAGACCGAGAACGCCGACCTGTTCTGGGGCCTGCGTGGGGGCGGTGGCAACTTCGGCGTGGTCACCGACTTCACGTTCGACCTCCAACCGCTGGGGCCCACGATCCTCGCCGGGCTCGTCGCCTGGCCGGCCGACGACGCACCGGCGGTGCTGGCGTTCCTGCGCGACTTCATCGCCGACGCCCCCGACGAGGTCGGGCTGATGGCCAACCTGCGCCTCGCCCCTGCGCTCCCGCTCTTCCCCGAACACCTGCACGGCCGGCCGATCATCGGCCTCGTGGCGACGTACGCCGGTGACGTCGAGGAGGGCGAGCGGGTCCTCGCACCGGTGCGGGCACTCGGCCACCCCGTGCTCGACACGATCGCGCCGAAGCCCTACGTGGCGCACCAGAAGTTCCTCGACCCGGCGGTTCCGCACGGGCGGCACTACTACTGGAAGTCACACCGCCTCGGCCCGCTCACCGACGCGGTCATCGACACGATCTGCGAGCATCTCGCGACCATCAGCAGCCCGCTCTCGACGGTGCCGATCTTCAGCTTCGGCGGTGCGATGAGCCGGGTCCCCGACGACGCCACCGCCTTCCCCCACCGCGATGCCAGCCACGACATCAACATCGTCGGCTCGTGGTTGCCCGAGCAGGCCGGCGACGCCGACCGCCACCGCGCGTGGGTGCGCGGGTTCTTCGACGCCCTCGCCCCGCACAGTCGCGGCGTCTACGTGAACTTCACCAGCGACGACGCGCAGTCCCGCGTGCAGGAGGCCTACAGCCACGCGCAGTGGTCGCGGCTGCGGGCAGTCAAGACGACGTGGGACCCCGACAACGTCTTCCGGGGGAACGCCAACATCCCGCCGCTGGGGTGAGGGCGGCCGGACTATCCCGGCTTCCCGGCCCGTGAGCCCTTGGCCCACCCGGCCAGCACCGCGACGGCCGGCAGGAGCACGCACACCACCGCCAGCGTCGCCGCCCCGTGCACCGACGTGACGAGCGAGACGACCACGGCGGCGACCAGCAGCGCCGGCACCATGACGACCCCGGCCAGCAGCACCGGCCAGCGGGGGGTCCGCGAGGGGCGTACGCCGAGTGCCGTGGCCGGCAGGGCCACGACCGCCCCGGCGCCCCAGAGCCACCAGGCGCTCCGCCAGCGCCCGGGATCCTCGAGGGTCCCGCACGGGGCCACGTTGCAGGAGCCCCCGGAGACCAGCTCGGGCTGCGGTGGCGCCCACATGCTCGCCGCGGCCATCAGCGCGACACCGACGCCCAGCAGCAACCACCATCCCCGAGACCTCACCCGCAGGATCCTGCCACCGCTGCGTCATACGAACCCGCAGTCATGGGTGCGGGTTCGTATGACGCAGGGCGGCGGGCCGGCTCAGTAGGACTTCGGCAGCCCCAGCGAGTGCATCGCGACGAAGTTCAGGATCATCTCCCGGCTCACCGGCGCGATCCGGCCCGCGCGTGCGGCGACGAGCAGGCCGGCCATGCCGTACTCCTGCGTGATGCCGTTGCCGCCGTGGGTCTGCACGGCTGCGTCGACCGCGTGCACCGCGGCCTCGGCGGCGGCGTACTTCGCCATGTTGGCCGCCTCACCGGCCGCCAAGTCGTCACCGGCGTCGACCAGCGCGGACGCCTTCTGCGTCATCAGGCGGGCCAGCTCGTTCTCGATGTGGGCCGTGGCGAGCGGGTGGGCGATCGCCTGGTGCGAGCCGATCGGGGCCTTGAAGACTGTGCGCTCCTTGGCGTACGCCGACGCCTTCTCGAGGGCGTGGCGCGCCAGCCCGGTCGAGAAGGAGGCCGCCATGATCCGCTCGGGGTTGAGGCCGGCGAAGAGCTGCACCAGCCCGCCGTCCTCGTCGCCGACGAGCGCGTCGGCCGGCAGCCGGACGTCGTCGATGAAGACCTGGAACTGCTTCTCCGGGCTGACGATCTCCATCGGAATGGCGGTGAACTCGAAGCCGGCGGAGCCGGTCGGCACCACGAACAGGCACGGCTTGAGCTTGCCGGTCCGCTCGTCCTCGGCGCGGGCGACCACGAGGACGTTCTCGGCCTCGTCGACGCCGGAGATGTAGATCTTCTGGCCCTTGAGCACCCACTCGTCGCCGTCGCGACGGGCGGTGGTGGTGATGTTGTGGGAGTTGGTGCCGGCGTCGGGCTCGGTGATGGCGAAGGCCATGGTGGCGGTGCCGTCGCAGATGCCGGGCAGCCAGCGCTGCTTCTGCGCTGGCGTCCCGTAGCGCGCGATGACCGTCCCGCAGATCGCCGGGCTGACGACCATCATCAGCAGCGGGCAGCCCTGCGCCGCGAGCTCCTCGCAGACCGCGGCAACGTCGCCGACGCCGCCGCCCCCGCCGCCGTACTCCTCGGGGATGTTGACCCCGAGGTAGCCCGCCTTGGCGATCTCCATCCACAGCTCGGTGGTCTTCTCGCCGGAGCGGGCGCGCTCGACGAACCAGTCGCGGCCGTAGCCCTTGGCGAGCCTGGCGACCTGGCGCCGCAGCTCCTGGCGCTCCTCGGTCTCGGTGAAGTTGCTCATGCGTGCTCCTCGGGTTGTTCGGTGGCCACGACTGCCAGGACCTCCCCGGACGCGACCTGCGCACCGGGCTCGACGTTGATCTCGGTGACCGTGCCGTCGTGCGGCGCGGTCACCGTGTGCTGCATCTTCATGGCCTCCAGGACGAGGACGGCGTCGCCCGCGGAGACGGTCGCGCCGACCTCCGCGACGACCTTCACGACCGTGCCGGGCATCGGCGCGAGCAGGGAACCGCTCGCCACCGCGTCGGCCGGGTCGGTGAACCGGGGACGCACCCGCAGGCGCTGCCGGATGGTGCTGTCGTTGTCGAGGAACACCTCGCCCGACTCCTCGAGGCGCACCTCGAAGACCATCCGGTGCCCGCCGGTGTCGAGCACCACGCGCTCCGGCGACGCCTCCAGCACCCGCCACTCCTCGCTCGGGTGCCGAATGCCGTCGCGTCCGCCGTACCACTCGGCCGCGACCGGCTCGTCGCGTCCCGGAACGTCGAACCAGGTCCGCTGGGGCTGGCTGACGACGTTGCGCCAGCCGACCGCGACGCCGGCCTGGACCGTACGCCGCTGCGCGTCCCGCGCGGCGAGGGCGACAGCGGCGACGAACGGGCCGAGCTCGGTGTCGCCCGGTCCGGCCGGCTCGTACGCTCCACGCTCGCCGAGCCGCTGCTCGAGGAGCGTCGTGGTCATCCGTCCGGCGAGCACCTCGGGGTCGTCCACCAGCGCCTCGAGGAGCTCGCGGTTGGTCACCGGGCCGTGCAGGCGGGCGCGCCGCAGGACGTGGCGCAGGGACCGCAGCGCCTGCCCGCGGTCGGGTGCCCAGACGATGACCTTGGCGAGCATCGCGTCGTAGTGGGTCGACACCTCGCTGCCGTCGGCGTACCCCGCGTCAACGCGTACGCCGAAGTCGCTGAGCAGCGTGAACGCCGTGTCGTGCGGGATGTCGAGCCGGCTGAACCGGCCGCTCTGCGGGGTCGCCGCGGCGTCGGGCGTCTCGGCGTAGAGCCGGACCTCGACGGCGTGGCCGCGCGGCTCGGGGGACTCGTCGAAGCCGAGCACCTCGTGCAGCGTGCGGCCCTCGGCGATCCCGATCTGGGCGGCCACGAGGTCGACCCCGGTCACGCACTCGGTGACCGGGTGCTCGACCTGGAGGCGGGTGTTCATCTCGAGGAACCAGAAGCGCTCGCTCGCGGGGTCGTAGAGGAACTCGACCGTCCCGGCGCTGGCGTAGCCGACCGCGCGGCCGGCAGCGACGGCCGCCTCGTGCATCGCCCGGCGTACGCCGTCGGGGAGCCCCGGTGCCGGCGCCTCCTCCAGCACCTTCTGGTGGCGGCGCTGCAGCGAGCAGTCGCGGTCGCCGAGGGCGATGCCGTTTCCGTGCGTGTCGAAGAGGATCTGGACCTCGACGTGGCGCCCGGTCTCGACGTACGGCTCCACGAAGACCGACCCGTCGCCGAAGGCGCTCAGCGCCTCGGCGCGCGCCGCCTCGAGCTCGGCGTCCAGCCGGTCGAGCGAGCGGACCACGCGCATGCCGCGCCCGCCACCGCCCGCGCTCGCCTTCACCAGCAGCGGCAGGTCCGTCTCCGTCGGGGCCTCGGGGGCCTCGAGGACCGGCACGCCCGCGTCGCGCATCAGGTCCTTGGCGCGGGTCTTGGAGCCCATCGCCTCGATGGCGTCGGGGGGCGGGCCGATCCAGACCAGCCCCGCGTCCTGCACCGCGCGCGCGAAGTCGGCGTTCTCGGACAGGAAGCCGTAGCCCGGGTGGACCGACTGGCCACCGGCCGCCCGGATCGCGTTGATCACCCGGTCGGCGTCGAGGTAGGTCTCGGCAGGCGTACGCCCGGGGAGACGGGTCGCGATGTCGGCGTCGTCGACGTAGGGAAGCCCGGCGTCCGCGTCGGAGAAGAGCGCCTGGCTCTCGATGCCGAGCCGACGGCAGGTGGTGAAGACGCGGCTGGCGATCTCGCCGCGATTGGCGACGGCGAGGAGCCTGATGAGCGTGGTCACGGGCGGAACACCCCGAATCGGTCGGCGCCCCTGATCGGCGCGTTGGCGATGACGCTGAGGCAGATCGCGAGCACCGTGCGGGTGTCGCGGGGGTCGATGACGCCGTCGTCGTAGAGCATCCCGGAAAGGAAGTAGGGCAGGGACTGCTCCTCGACCGAGGCCTCGACGTAGTCCTTGACGCCCTTGAAGCCCTCGGCGTCGAAGACCTCGCCCTTGGACTCGGCGGACTGCTGGGCGACGATCTCGAGGACGCCGGCGAGCTGGGCCGGGCCCATGACGGCGGACTTCGCGCTGGGCCAGGTGAAGAGGAAGCGCGGGTCGAAGGCGCGGCCGTTCATGCCGTAGTTGCCGGCGCCGTACGACGCGCCCATGATCACGCTCAGGTGCGGCACGGTGGAGTTGGAGACCGCGTTGATCATCATCGCGCCGTGCTTGATGATGCCGCCCTGCTCGTAGTCCTTGCCGACCATGTAGCCGGTCGTGTTGTGCAGGAACAGCAGCGGCGTGTGCGAGGAGTTGGCGAGCTGGATGAACTGCGTCGCCTTCTGCGCCTCCTCGGAGAACAGGACCCCCTGGGCGTTGGCCAGGATGCCGATCGGCTGACCGTGCAGCTCGGCCCAGCCGGTGACCAGCGAGGTCCCGTAGAGCGGCTTGAACTCGTCGAAGGGCCTGCCGTTGTGCTCGCTCGTGCCGTCGACGATCCGCACGATGACCTCGCGGGGGTCGAACGGCTCCTTGAGGTCGGTCGGGATGAGGTCGAGGAGGCCTTCGGGGTCGGCGTCGGGCTCGGCGAAGGCGGCGGCCCGGCCGTGTGGCGTTCCCCGGGTACCCGGGGAAAGTTGAGGTTCCCCCCCGAAGTTTCGGGGGTGAGGCTCCAGATTCCCCGGGTACCCGGGGATCGCGACGGAGCGGCGCCGGTTGAGCCGGGCCACGATCCGCCGCCCGATCCGGATCGCGTCGCGCTCGTCCTCGGCGAGGTAGTCGGCGAGGCCCGACACGCGGGCGTGCATCTCTGCACCACCGAGCGACTCGTCGTCGGACTCCTCGCCGGTGGCCATCTTCACCAGGGGCGGGCCGCCGAGGAACACCTTGGCCCCGCCGCGCACGAAGACGGTGTAGTCGCTCATGCCCGGGACGTACGCCCCACCGGCGGTCGAGTTGCCGAAGACCAGCGCGATCGTGGGCTGGCGTCGCGCCGAAGCCCGCGTGAGGTCGCGGAACAGCTTGCCGCCGGGGATGAAGATCTCCTTCTGCGTCGGCAGGTCCGCACCACCGGACTCGACCAGCGAGATCGTCGGGAGGTGGTTCTCCTCGGCGATCTGCGAGGCCCGGAAGATCTTCTTCACCGTCCAGGGGTTGCTGGCGCCGCCCTTCACGGTGGGGTCGTTGGCGCTGATCATGCACTCCACGCCCTCCACCACGCCGATGCCGGTGACGACCGAGGCGCCGACGGTGAAGTCCGAGCCCCATCCTGCGAGCGGCGAGAGCTCGAGGAAGGCCGACCCGGGGTCGAGGAGCAGCTCGATCCGCTCGCGGGCGGTCAGCTTGCCGCGCGCGTGGTGACGGTCGACGTACTTCTCCCCGCCACCCGCGACGGCGACCGCGTGCTGGGCGTCCAGGTCGGCGATCTTCTCCAGCATGGCCTCGCGGTTGCCGGGTCTCGATACGCCTCCTCGTTCCTCGTCGGCTACTCGACCACCGAGGGCGGTCTCTTCTCGACCACCGAGGGCGGTCATGCCTCGACCACCGCCTTCATCCGCTCCAGCGTCGTGCGCATCCCCTTGCGGTTGGTCCGTCCGCGCAGCGCGCCGAGGAGCGTCCAGTAGACGCGCGTGAAGATCGACGGCTCCATCCGGAAGTACTCGGTGACCAGCGTCCCGCCGTCCTTCGGCTCGAGCCGGTAGCCCCAGTTGTTGACCGTCACCGCGTCGGTGCCGACGGAGAACTCGAAGACCTTCTCCGGCTCGCATGCCGTCACGCGGCACGGCGACCAGTACGTCGGCCCCACGCCGTTGCGCTTCACGTGACCGGCGAAGTAGGCCCCCACCTCAGGGCCCGTGGACCCGCGGGTCCACTTGGCCTCGAACGTCTCCGGGCTGAACTCCCCGATCCGGGTCACGTCGCTGACGAGGTCCCAGACCTCGGCGGGCGGGGCGTCCATCCAGACGGAGACCTCGTCACCCAGGGACGGCAGCTTGATCATCGAGATTCCTTCTCTGTCGCAGTCATGAGGCGTAACCCATCAGCTTGGCCGTCAGGTCGCGCAGCACCTCGTCGGCGCCGCCCCCGATCGGCAGGATCCTGGCGTCGCGGTAGTGCCGCTCCACCTCGGTCCCGTGCATGTATCCGGAGCCGCCGAAGACCTGGACGGCCCGGTCGCAGACGTACGACGCGCAGTCGACCGCCGTCTGCTTGGCCAGGCACGCCTCGGCGACGACGAGCTCGCTCGCGACGTGGCGCGCGGCCACGGCGTGCGTGTAGGCGCGCGCGACCTCGACCTGACGGCGCATCTCGACCAGCGTGTGCTGGACGGTCTGGTTGTCGACCAGCGGACGGCCGAACGTCGTCCGCTCGCGGGCGTACGCCGCGGCGAGGTCGAGCGAGCGCGCCGCGATGCCGTAGCCGTGCACCGCCAGCGCGATCCGCTCCACGACGAACTGCTCGGCGATCTGCCCGAAGCCTGTGCCCTCGTCGCCGACGAGGTTGGCCACCGGGACGCGTACGTCGACGAAGGACAGCTCGGCGGTGTCGGAGCAGTGCCAGCCCATCTTGCGCAGTGCGCGGTCGACGGTGAAGCCGGGCGTGCCCTTCTCGACCACCAGCAGCGAGATCCCGCCGTGGCCGGGGCCACCGGTCCGGACGGCGGCGGTGACGAAGTCGGCCCGCACGCCCGAGGTGATGAAGGTCTTGGCGCCGTTGACGACGTAGTGGTCGCCGACCCGCTCGGCGCGGGTCGTGATCCGCGCGACGTCGGAGCCGCCGCCGGGCTCGGTGATCGCGAGCGACCCGATGAGGTCGCCGGCCAGCGTGGGGCGTACGAACCTCTCGACGAGGTCGGCGTCACCGCTCGCCGCGATGTGCGGCAGCGCGATCCCCGCGGTGAACAGGCCGGCCATCAGCCCGCTGGACGCGCCGGCGTCGAACATCGCCTCCTGCATCGCGACCGAGTCGAGCAGGTCCCCGCCGCTGCCGCCGACCTCCTCGGCGAAGCCGACGCCGATCAGCCCCAGCTCACCGGCCGTGCGGTGCAGCGCACGCGGGATCTCGCCCGCGTCCTCCCAGTCCTGCAGGTGCGGCGCGACCTCACGGCGTACGAACTGGGCGGCGGTCGCACGCAGCGCGTCCCTCTCCCCGGTCATACGAGGCTCTCCTCGATCGAGACCAGCCGCGAGCGCAGCCACTCGCCGAGGCCCTTGGCCTGCGGGTCGAACCGCGTGGAGGCGGCGACCCCCTGGCCGAGCAGGCCGTGGACGACGAGGTTGACCGCACCGAGCTGGGGCAGCAGCCACACGTCGACGTCGAGGTCGGCGGCCTCGGGCAGCAGGGTGCCGATGCCACGGGGGGACATCACCTTGAACAGCCACTGCACGCGGGCGTCGTAGGTCTCCCGGTCGACACCGTCGTGCGCCACCCAGAGGCCGATGTTGGCGTCGCCGCCCTTGTCGCCGGAGCGGGCGTGGACGAAGGTGCCGAGCGGCAGGCGGCGGGTCAGCGAGTCCGTGCGAGCGGGGTACGGCGACGGGCGGGCGCCGGGCACCTCCTGCGCGGGCGTGAAGGACGTCGGCTCCGCGACGACCTCGCGGCTGCCGTCGGCGTGGACGACGGTGTGCGTCACGTCGGCGCGGTCGACGTACCCCGCCCGGTAGACGCCGTAGGGGGTTGCGGCGGCGGGCGGCGCGGTCATCGTGAAGCCGGGGTAGGAGCCGAGCGCGAGCTCGACCGCGGCGGAGGTGAAGGCGCGTCCGACCGGGTCGGGCGAGGGGTCCTTGACGGTGCACCGCAGCAGGGTCGAGGCCGACTCCTCGGTGTCGGCGTCGACCGGCGGGACGCGTACGTCGGACCAGGTGACCTCGGCCGCGGTCAGGCGGGGTGCGAGCTGATCCTTCACCCACGCCGCCTTGGCCTCGACGTCGAGTCCGGTCAGCACGAGCTCGAGGCTGTTGCGCCAGCCGCCGAGCTCGTTCACGCAGACCTTCAGGCGCTCCGGCGGCGCCTCGCCGACCACGCCGCTGATCGCGACGCGGTCCTCGGACTCCTGCTCGAGGCGCACCGAGTCGAGGTGGACGGTGACGTCCGGACCGAGGTAGCGGGTGGACTGGATCTCGTAGACGAGCTGCGCGGTGACGGTGTCGAGGGTGACTGCGCCACCGGTGCCGGCGTGCTTGGTGATGACGCTCGAGCCGTCGGCGGCGACCTCGGCGACCGGGAAGCCGAGCGGCCGCTGCCGGTCGGGGAGGGTCAGGAAGCCGCTGAAGTTGCCGCCCGTGGCCTGGGTGCCGCACTCGACCACGTGCCCGGCGACGACCGCGCCCGCCAGCTCGTCGTACGACTCCGGGGTCCAGCCGTGGTGGGCGACCGCGGGCCCCACCACGAGGGACGCGTCGGTGACGCGGCCGGTGACCACGACGTCGGCGCCGGCGGTCAGTGCGGCGGCGATGCCGAAGCCGCCGAGGTAGGCGTTGGCCGTGAGCGCGTCGTCCCATCCGTTGTGGCTGGAGAGGTGGCGTACGTCGTCACCCTCGACGTGGGCGACCTGCGGGTCCAGGCCGAGGCCGCGGGCGACCTCGCGGACCTTGTCGGCGAGACCGGCGGGGTTGAGGCCGCCGGCGTTGGCGACGATCTTCACGTCCTTCTCCAGGGCGAGCCCGAGGCAGTCCTCGAGCTGGCGGACGAAGGTGCGGGCGTAGCCCAGGTTCGGGTCCTTGAGCTGGTCGCGGCCGAGGATGAGCATGGTCAGCTCGGCGAGGTAGTCGCCGGTGAGGACGTCCAGCCGGCCGCCCTCGAGCATCTCGCGCATCGCGCTGAGGCGGTCGCCGTAGAAGCCCGAGCAGTTGCCGATCCTGACGCTCCCGCCGGTCGAGGAAGGACGAAGTCCTGTCACGAGACCGTCGCTCATCGGGGCGCCCGTCCCTCGCCCGGCCGGCCGGCGAAGGCCTGGGCGATGTCGAGCCAGCGGTCGGCGTCGGCGCCGGTGGCGACGAGGTCGGTGTCGGCACGGTGGACCCGCTGGGTGACGAGGCGGCAGAAGTCGCCCGCGCTGCCGGTCACGGTCTGCGCCGCGTCCTCCGGCCCCCAGCTCCAGACCTCGCCCGACGGCGCGACGAGGTCGATGCGGAACTCCTCGGCCGGGGCGTCGAGGCCGTGGACGGCGTGGGCGAAGTTGCGGGTGCGGACGCCGAGGTGGGCGACGTGGCGGATCCGGTCGGTGTCCTCGACGTCCACGCCGAGGCCCTCGTGCACGTCGAGGCTGTGTGCCCAGGTCTCCATCAGCCGCGCGGTGGCCATCGAGGTGGCCGACATCGGCGGACCGAACCACGGCATCTTCTCGCCCCTCTGCATCGCGACGAGCGCGGCCCGGAGGTCGGCGCGGGCGCGGCGCCAGCGGCCGAGCAGGTCGTCGTCCTGGGCGAGCAGCAGTGCCTGGGCGTCGACGTACCCCTCCGGGTCCGCGATCGCACCGAGGACGACCGCGTCCCACGCGTCCTTGTCGGTCGCAGCCTTGACGGCGACCTCGTCGGTCCAGGCGAGGTGGGCAACCTGCGTCGCGACGTCCCAGCCGGGTGCGGGCGTCGGCGTGTGCCAGCCGGCCGCGTCGAGGTCGGCGACGAGGGCCTCGAGCCGGTCGCCCTCCGCAGCGAGGTCGGCCAGCACCTGGGTCAGCACGTCGGTCATGTCGGGGTCCCTGCCAGTTCCTTGTCGAGCACGTCCGCCCACTCCTCCAGGATGCGGCGGCGGCGGGCGGAGTCGTCGGTGATGGTGGCGGCCAGGCCCAGCCCGCGCACCAGGTCGAGGGTGGCCTGCACCAGCTCGCGCACGCCGGGGCGCGACTCGTCGGCGCCGAGGGCGGTGACGGTCAGGCGGTGGGTCTCACGACCCACCCGCTGCTCGAGCGGGGAGACCGCCGCGAGGAGCGCCGCGTCGGTGCGGGCCGCGACCCACAGCTCGAGCGCCGCGGTGAAGACCGGCGAGGCGAAGTGGTCGCCGAGCATCTCCACGACCGCCCTCGTACGCCGCTTGCCGGTCGGCAGTTGCGCCACCGCGTCGGCGAGCTCGGCGCCGCGCAGCTCGGTGAGGTGCTCGACGGCGGCGACGACGAGGTCGTTCTTCGTCGGGAAGTGGTGCAGCTGCGCCCCGCGGCTCACCCCCGCCCGCTCGGAGACGAGGGTCGTGGTCGTGCCGGTGAAGCCGCGCTCCACCAGCAGCTCCACCGTCGCCTCCAGCAGCCGGGCCCGCATCGCGCGCGTCCGGTCCGCCTGCGGGACGCGGGTCGTCTGGGCCTGGGAGGTCACGGGGCAAGCCTGCCGTCGTACAAACAAACAGTCAAGCCTGACTTTTACTGCACCTGGGTCAGGCTCCCCACCGCTCCGCACGTCGAGCCCGACCCCAGCCACAGGTCGCCCTCGGGGACCGAGGCACGCCACGCGTACCAGCCGCGCTCCTCCACCTGGAAGCTCAACGACGTGAACGTGCCGTTGCCCGGGCGGCGCTGGACGACGTCGCGGTGGTTGCCCGTGCAGGCCTGGCCGGCGGTGTCGTAGGGGCCGTAGAGCGAGGTGGTGACGTCGACCGGGCCGCCGAACGGCAGCCCGGTGAGGGAGACCTGCGTCGACACCACGTCGAACGGAGCCGCGGCGGCAGGGGCCGAGACCGCCACCGTCGACCGGCCGCGCACCCGCACCGGCGCCCCGCACGACGCGGCGGGCACGCTGGCCTCCGAGCCGTCGAGCACGACGTGCCACAGGTAGTGCCCCCCGACCGACGGCGTGACCGGGGGTGAGGCGTAGGCACCGTCGCCCTCCACCGGCAGCGAGGCCGTCCCTGCCGCCGGGCCCTCGCAGTGGGCCGCGGCCGCCGACGCGAAGGGTCCGTGCAGCGACGCCGTGGCTCCCCTCCTCGAGCCGTCGCCGTCGACCGTGGCGACCACCCGCGCCGGGGACCCGGCCACGAGCACGTTCGGGTCCGCCGCAATCGTCAGTGACTGCGGCCCGCGGACCGCGACGCGCGCACTGGCCGTGAGGGTGCGGCGGACGCCGCCCTCCGCGACCGCTGCCTGGCCGCCACGGGCCGCGGCGCGCACCCGCAACCAGTGCAGCGGCACCTGCCCGACCTCGGCGACGACGGTGCGCCAGCCGGCGAGGGGCGCGGCGAGTCGCACCAGCGCCCGCCCGTCGTCGCCGGTCACCGCCTCCACCGGGCCGGCGACCGGCTGGGACGTGCCGCCGTCGGGCGACGTGACGCTCACCGGCAGGCCGGCGACCGGCCCTCCGTGACCGTCGATCACGCGCACCGTCACGCCCGTCACCCCGCCCACGTCGGCCACGGTGGGCTGGACCCTGACCGCGTAGGGCCCCGCACTCGCGCGGGACCCGCTCAGCATGAGGCGTACGTAGCGACGCACGGTGGCCGCGTCACCCGCGTCCCGGACCCGGGCGGAGCCACGCGGGCCACCCAGTCGCCAGGCGCCACCGCCGAGCAGGTGGAGGACCGCGGCGTCGACCGCGGCGGCCTGCACGGCGTCCCTGTGGCCGCCGTACTTCGACAGGATCCAGGCGGCGCGCCGGGTCCGGGCGACCGAGGGCGCCTTCGCACCGCGCAGGTCCGCGGTGGCGACGGCGGGCCGGAACCCCATCCGGTTCGGCCGCCGACCGGGCGTGATCACGAAGACGGGCGTGTCACCGATCCTGTAACCACCGATCCAGCCGCCTGCCGCACGGCCGGTCGTGGGGATGCGGAATCCCGCCCATCGCTCCGCCCGGTCGCCGGCACCGACGGCCCGGGGTGCCGGGAGCGCCGCGAGGGTGGCGAGGGCGAGCACGGCCACGAGCATCGCGGCGAGTGGGCGTGCGGTCCTCCTGAGCGTCGCGGTCGTCGCGCCGGTGGTCGCCATGGCGGTCCTCCTCACCCCAGGGGGCCAGGGTCCTGGGTTCCGGGATCGGTCGGTTGGCCCGTCGGGCTCGGGTGCTGCGTCGGGCTGGGCTGGGGGCTGTGGCTCGGCGCCGGACCGGGCGACGTGGTCGGTGTCGAGCTCGGCTCGGGCGTCGACGTCGGCGACGCGGTGGGCGACGGGGAGGAGACGGACGTGGACGCGGCGGTGGACGCCGTGGCCGGCGACGGGGACGGGGCCTGCACGGGTTCCTCGGCCGCGGCCAGGGCAGGAGCCTCGGTTCCCGCCACCCGGACCTGACCCACGACGGGGGCAGCGGTCGGGGACGTCGCCGACCACGCGTACGTGCCCTCGTCGAGCCCGCCCAGGACCAGTCGGTACCCCTCGCGAGTGCGTACGACGACGCTGCGGACGACGCTCCTGCCGGCTGATCCCGCGACCTCGAGCCGGACCCGCGCCGGCCGCCGCGTGGCGCGGACGAGGAAGACGGCGGCCCCCTCGGTCGCTCCGACGGGACGGACGTGCACCTCGCGGGCGGACACCGGGTCGGTTCCGTCCACCTGTCGACCCGGCCGCGCGCCCGGATCCTGCCCGGGGCCGTCGCCGACTGGCACCGGGTCGGACGGCTCGGCGCGGTCGGGGCCCAGGTTGGCGACCGACAGGGACACGGCCATCACGAGGGCCGCCCCCACCGCCAGCCGGGCAGCGGTCGCCCGCCGGGACAGCCCGACCGGCCCTGAGGGGGGCAGGGGGGTCGGTGGGGGCGGCGGTCCCGGGGAACTTTGACGGAGCGGGACGCTGGACGGGCCGGCCTGCTGCCGGAAGTCGTCGACGGGTGCGGCGGTGTGCCCGGCCGGACGCGCGGCAGCGGCCGCGCGCGGGACCGGGACGGCCGGAGCGGGGGCCTCGAGCAGGACGAGGAGAGCGGGCGAGGGGCTCACGCCGAGCTCGGTGCTCACGAGGTCGCGGTAGCGCCCGACCTCGCGCACGGCACCGGCCCGGTCGCCGCGGTCGAGGAGGGCGCGGACGAGCACCTCGCGGGCCGACTCGCGCAGCGGCTCGGTGCGCACGACCGTCCGTGCGGCGTCCTCGGCGAGCAGGGTGTCCCCGCGGTCGAGGGCCCGCCGGGCCACCCGCTCGAGCGCGCCGACACGCTGGCGCTCGAGCTCGTCGCGGTGCTCCTCGACCCAAACGTCGTACCAGCCGGGGAGCAGGCGCCCCCCGGTGAGCGCGACCAGCAGCTCCGCGTCGGGCGGGGCGTCATCGCCCGGGTCGGGCCCACCGGCCGCCGCCACGGCCGCCCGGAGCGCATGGAGGTCGACCTCGACCTCCGCCGCCAGCGCGACGCTGGTCCGGTCGGCGACCAGCAACCCGGGGCACCGCTGGTGGGTCTGGGCGACGGCGCGCCTCAGGCTGGCGAGGGCACGCGCGTCGGTGCTCTCGGGCCACAGCGTGCCGGCGACCTGCGCGCGAGCCCGCGTGCCGGTCAGCGCGAGCAGGGCGCACAGCCGCTGCTCGCGGCCGCCGAGCGCGACGACGTCACCGTCCACGACGAGCTGCCACCCGCCGAGGAGGCTCAGGCCGTGACTAGCGGCCGGCGCGGTCTTCGGCATGGTCGATCACCGAGACTTCCCTCTCCCGTGCCGCGGCTCGCGCGGCGAGCCGCGGGCTTCCCCGACCCACCACGGTGCCCCAGCGGCACCCCCGCCGGGCAGGCGACCGCCCGGATATCCCAAGTATTGGGGTCGACGTCCAGACCAGTCCCGGTGCAGGTCCGCGACGTCACCGCCGGGTCACGCAGGAGTCACGCTGGCCCGGGTGCGATGTCCCCGCCAGACCGACCGCACATCGGGGGGAGGTGAACACCATGCGGGAACTGTCATTCGCCGAGCTCGACACCGAGCGCACCGAGCTTCTTCCGACCCGGGAGACGCTCTCCTTCGGCAACAACAACTGGGCCAACATCGTCGCCAACAACTCGTCGATGGCCCTCAACGCCGCCACCTTCCACTCCCTCGCGCACAGCGAGGCGTGGCAGGCGATCACCGTCACGCAGGGCTGATCACCGCACGTGGCCTCCCTGCGGAGGGGAGGCCACGTCCGGCCACACAGCCCTCCGCCGACCCAGCACGGAAGGAGGTGGACCCGCATGGTCCGACGACCCGAGCTCGCCATGGCCGACCTCGACGCCGAGACGGCCACGCCGTTGCCCCGACGGGAGACGCTGAGCTGCCAGTTCGCCTGCGTCAACGTCACCAACGTCGTGGGCGTCAACCTCGCCCTCGCCGTCAACGCGGCCACGATCGGCTCCCAGGCCAACGCACTGGCGATGCAGTACCTCGCGTCGGTGCAGATGCAGGTGCCGTGAGACCCGGCGGCGGGTGTGTTTGCTCTGGCGCACCCGCCGCCGTCAGCCGATCCACACCGGAGCAGACAGAGCACCCAGAGCGATGAACCTGACGACCACGGACCACACGACGACCGCGCCGCCCCCGTCGACCGCGCCCGCCACCGCGCGACGCTGGCGTCAGGCGCACGGGCTGGAGTTCCTGGGCCGGGTGCAGGGGTCCGGACTGAAGGACCCGGCCTTCCTCGTGCGTCGCGTGGACGACCAGGTGGTGCAGCTGTCCGAGCTGCTCCACCTCGTCGTGCGCGCCGTCGAGCCGCCCCGGCCCGCCGAGCAGGTCGCCGACGACGTCAGCGCGGCGTACGGCCGGACCCTGAGCCCCGCGGGACTGGCCCACCTCGTGACCACCCGGCTCGAGCCGCTCGGCCTGGTGGTCCCCGACGACTCACCGGAGCCGACGAGGGCGGCACGGGCGCGGCCGCTGCTCGCGCTCACCGCGAAGGGCACGCTGGTGCCGGCAGGGGTGGTCGGACGCCTGGCCGTCGCGCTGTCCCCGCTGTTCTGGCCGCCGCTGGTGGTGCTGGCGCTGGCCGCGCTGGTCGCCGCCGACGTCGCGCTCGTGACCCGCGGCGACTTCTGGGCGGCGGTCGACCAGCTGGTCGCCACCCCGACGACCGTCCTGCTGATCTACGCGCTCCTCACCGCGGCGGCCCTCGTGCACGAGCTCGGCCACGCGGCCGCCTGCCGCTACGGCGGGGCGAGCCCGGGCGAGATCGGCTTCGGGCTCTACCTCGTGTTCCCGGCGTTCTACACCGACGTGACCGACTCCTACCGCCTCGGACGGACCGGGCGCGTGCGCACCGACCTCGGCGGGCTGCACTTCAACGCCCTCACTGTGCTGCTGCTGGCGGCAGGGCACCTCGCGACGGGCAACGGTGTGCTGCTGCTGGCCGCGCTCGCGCTGCAGCTCCAGATGCTCCAGCAGCTCATCCCGGTCGTGCGCTTCGACGGCTACTACGTCCTCTCCGACCTGGCCGGGGTGCCCGACCTGTTCGCCCGCGTCGGTCCGGTGCTCAGGAGCCTGCGTCCCGGCCACCCCACCGACCCGCGGGTGAGCGAGCTCCGGCCCCGCTCGCGGCGCTTCGTGATCGGCTGGGTCGTGGTCGTGGTGCCGCTCCTCGCCGCGGCGCTGGGCTGGGCGACCTGGTACCTCCCGGAGTTCCTCGCACGTGGGCGCGAGGGGGTCCGGCTGCAGCAGCTCGTGTTCGACCTCGCCTGGCAGCAACGCGACTGGCCGGCCATGACCCTCGCGGTGGTCTCCATCGCCCTCCTGCTGCTGCCGCTCCTCGGCGCGGTCCTGGCCCTGTGGCGGGTGGGCGAAACGCTGGTCCGGCTCGCCCTGAGAAGGATGGCGACGCGCGCGCCGGCGTCGTACGACGCACTGCCGGTGCCCGATCCCCCCCGGATCGTGTCGGCGGCGGACTTCACCGACGAGGTGATGTACGCCGCTCCCCAGCCGGTCCCGACGCAGGGCTGGCGCAGCGCGGTCTACCGCGGCAGCGGGCACCTGCTCAACCCCGGCCCCAGCCTGCCGGAGCAGCGGCGGCGCGAGCTCGAGCACCGGCTGCGCACCCCCATCGACGGCTCGCGGCGCGTCGTGGTGATGAGTCGCAAGGGCGGCGTCGGCAAGACGACGATCACCCTGGCCCTGGGCAGCACCTTCGCCCTGCTGCGCGGCGACCGCGTCATCGCGGTCGACGCCAATCCCGACGCCGGCAACCTCGCGCACCGCGTCGCTCCGCCGCACGACCGCACCGTGACCGACGTCCTGCGCGACCTCGCCGGCATCTCGACGTACGCCG
Source organism: Nocardioides furvisabuli (assembly GCA_964021995.1). Taxonomy (GTDB): domain Bacteria; phylum Actinomycetota; class Actinomycetes; order Propionibacteriales; family Nocardioidaceae; genus Nocardioides; species Nocardioides furvisabuli_A. The sequence continues at coordinate 93,898 of CAXHZJ010000005.1, forward strand.
CCCTGCGCCGCTACACCTCCCAGGCCCTCGAGTCGCGGCTCGAGGTGCTCGCCTCCGACGACGACCCGCGCATCGGCATGGCACTGGCGCGCGACGACTACCACCGGCTGATCGGCCTGCTCGACCGCTTCTACAACCTGATCCTGCTCGACACCGGCACCGGGATCCTCGACAGCGCCAACCAGGGGCTGCTCACCGAGGCCGACCAGGTCGTGCTGGTGGTGCGGTCCGGTCTCGACGGCGGCCGTGCCGGCGCGCTGACCCTGGACTGGATGGACCAGCACGGGTTCGACGACCTCGTGGCGCGCACCGTGGTGGTGGTCAACGCGGAACGACGTGGCGCCGAGCCGCCGGAGCCGATGCGGCGTCACTTCGAGAAGAGGTGCGCCCGCGTCGTGACGGTCCCGTGGGACGACGCACTCGAGCCGGGCGCTCTCACCGACATGTCAGCGCTGCACCGGCGCACCCGTGACGCGCTGGTCGACATCGCTGCGGCGGTGGCCGACAACTTCGTCGTCGAGGACGGCCCGTGAGCACCCGCGGTGTATCCGTCCACGCCGCGCTGGCAGTCCTGCTGCTGGCCTCCGCCGCGGGCGCGGCCCAGCGCGCGCCCGACGACCGGCGCCGAGACCTCGACGTCGTCGCCAGTGCCCAGCCCAGCGACCAGCGTCGCGTGGACACCGACAGCGCCTTCGACGAGGTCATGGTGCGCGAGGGCGACGTCAAGGCCGACGCGATCTCGACCAGCGTCACCACCTGCCACGGGTGCCGCGCCGAGAGCAGCGTGCTGCAGGTGCTCTACGTCCCCGGCCCGTCGGCCCGCCTCGACAACGTCGCCTCCGCCTGGACCCAGGACTGCTGGGACTGCACCGGGACGGCCCTCGCAGTGCAGGTCGTGGTCATCGGACCGGCGACGCGGGCACGAGCCACCAACCGCGCGCTGGCGGCCGGCGGGGCGTGCGCCACGTGCCGGACGGCGACGGCCGCGTTCCAGGTCGTGGTGCAGGCAGGGGCGGTGCGACGACTGCCCGACGCCACCATCGCCGAGATCGCCGCGTGGGCGGACGCGCAGGAAGCAGCGCTCCGGGCCGCCGTCGTCGCCCCGTCCGCTCCGCGCCGTGCAGCCGGGCGGGCCGCCCGCTCCCTCGGTGACCTCCGCCGCGTCGTCGTGCGCGCCCTCGACGCTCGTACGCGGTCCGCGCGGGTCGCGGTCACCCGCTGACCGGCCTGGCGGCCTGCGGGTGGCGCGGTCGGGTGCGGTCCTCAGACAGCAGCGACGGTCAGCACGACACGCGCCCGCTCGGCCGGCGCGAGCCAGCGCCGCCGGGCGCGGAGCAGCCGCCACGTCGACCAGGCGAGGAACGGCAGCGCGAGGACGACCGGCAGCCAGGCCCACGGCCCGGTCGAGATGGTGGTGAAGACCATCCCGGTGAGGGTGGTGACCAGGGAGAGCTTGCCGGCGTACCCGGCCATCGCGGCGTGCGGCGCGGGCGTCGCGCGTGGCGAGGAGAGGTCGGCGGAGTAGGGAGACCGGACCGACCACGACATCACGATCGCCAGCACCTGCACGAGCACGACGAGCCAGCACGCGGCGACGCTGACGCCGACCACGAGCGGCGGCGGGCCGTTGCGCAGCAGCGCCATCACGACGGTCGTCGCGGACACCGCGGCCATGCACTCGAGGACGACGAGGGCGCGTACGTCGAACACGTCGCCCGCGCCGACCGGCAGGGTCTCACGCCACACCATGCCCTTGCCGTCGAGGCACCAGGCGTTGACCCCGAAGAGCAGCGCGGCGCCGCTGGCGGTCAGGCCGGGCAGGAGCATCACCGAGCTCCACTGCAGCCCCGCCACGAGCGCGACCAGGCCGGGACCGAGGCCCAGCACGACGAGCCCGCGGCGCATGCCGACCGAGCGCCACACCGAGCCCCGGTCGAGGCGGCGCAGCAGCGCCCGCTCGGGCGAGCCCCAGCGCGGCTCGGGTGCGTGCCGCGCCTCGTGCACGCCCGACTGGACGCGCAGCTCCTCGCGCGGCGGCAGCCCGAGCGCCCACGCGGCAGGGCGGGCACCGAGGGCGACGGCGGCGGCGAAGAGGCCGAGCAGCACCACGACGACCAACGGCCACGACGAGGTCTGCGCGGTCTCGGCGACCCAGGTCGTCGGCAGGGCCCGGACGAGCGGTCCGAGCGCGCCGGCCAGGTGGAGGCCGGCGAGCGCGACGACGACCACTCCGGAGGCGACCCGGACGGTGACGACGCCGTGGGGCGTACGGCGTACGCCCTCCGCTGCCCAGCCGAGCGCCTGACCGAGCGCGGTGGCGGCCAGCACCCACGCGAGGACGACGACCTGGGCGCCGAGCAGCCGGTCGGGCGGCGTGACGAGCGCGGTGACCGCGAGCAGGGCCCACATCTGGACCAGCCAGGCGAGGTTGAGGGGGGCGAGCAGGAGCGCGCCGAGGTGCTCGGTCACGGGACTGAGGGGATGGATCGCGGCCTCGCTGCGCGAGAGCAGCTCGCGACCACCGCCGCTGCTCATCGAGGAGCTGACCGCGAGGAGCAGGACGCCGATGAAGGCCGCGCCGAGGTTGTCGCGCAGCGTGTCGACGGCGCGGGTGAGGGCGGGCTGGTCGAGGGCGCCCGCGTCGAACGCCGCCGGCGCGAGGGCGAACACGAGGGTGAGGCCGAGGCCGACGAGGGCGCCGAGGACGGCGGCACCGGGTCGGCGTACGGTCCGGGCGCGGAAGCCGACGAGGTGCGCGGTGTCGCGGGCGGCGTCGGCCCAGCCGTCGCGGCGGGCCTCAGTCGAGGAGCGCACGGTAGGCCTCGCCGGTGAGGTCGGCGGCCTCCATCGCAGCGACGCGGTTGCCGCCACGGAGGACGACGGCGTCGCCGCAGGCCTCGAGGGCAAGGTCGCGCAGGTGCGTGGAGAGCAGGACGCAGGCGCCGCGGGCGCGGGCGTCGGCGACGACCTCGAGGGTCGCCTCGACGCCGAGGGGGTCGACGCCGTCGAAGGGCTCGTCGAGCAGCAGGACGGCGGGCTCGTGGAGGGCTGCCAGGACGACGCTCAGCCGGCGGCTCATGCCGTGGCTGAAGCCGCCGACGACGCGGTGGGCGACGTCGCCGAGCTCGAAGCGCTCGAGCAGGTCGCGCCCGCGCTCCTCCCACGCGTCCATCCGGCGCAGCCGGGCGCTGAGCTGCAGGTGCTCCCACGGAGTGGCGCGCGGCACCAGGCCGCCGACGTCGGGGCAGTAGCCCACGACGCGCTTCACGCCGAGGGCGTCAGTGGCGGCGTCGCGGCCGGCGACGGTGACGAGGCCGGCGGTGGGCGGGACGACCCCGGCCAGGACCTTCATCGTCGTGGACTTGCCGGCGCCGTTGCGTCCGAGCAGGGCGGTCGCGCGACCGCTGTCGGCGGTGAGGTCGACACCCGAGACGGCCTCGACGTCACCGAAGCGGACGTGGAGGTCGCGCACGACGACCGCGGGGGGCTGGGTCACCGACCCATCCTCCCCGACCGGCGGCCTCCGTGCGGGTGCTTTGCGAGAGCCGGCGGCTGTTGTAACGCCGGGTTGGTGCTTGTACCCACCTGGATATGTCCGGGTGGGTACAGCTCCTAACCCGGCGTTACATCGGGAGGTCGGTCACGGCCTCAGGCGGGGAAGCCCTCGCCCTTCGCCGCCAGCTCGCGGAGGTACGCCGTCGGGCGGAAGCGCTCGCCGTAGGCGTCGGCCAGCTCGTCGGCGCGGGCCAGGAAGGCCTCCAGCCCGATCGGGCCGACGCCGTGGCCGGTCTCGTCGAGCGCCTGCCACCCGGTCATGAACTGCGCCGCGCCGCCGGTGAGCGCCGGGAAGCCGATGCCCATGATCGAGCCGATGTTGGCCGCCGCGGCGGACGTGATGACGCCCTCCTCGAAGCACTTCGCGGTCTCCAGCGCCTCGATGAAGAGCATCCGGTCGCGCACGTCGCGGATCGGGGGCTGCTGCTCCGCGACGGGGAACGTCTCCGCGAGACCGGACCACAGCGTCGTACGCCGCCCGTTGTCGTCGTAGTCGTAGAAGCCGGCGCCCTTGAGCCGCGACGGCCGGCCGAGGCCGATCATCGTCTCGATCACCGACCCCGCGGGGTAGTCGCCGAGGTCGATGCCCTCGCGCTCGGCGGCGTCCTCGGTGGCCTTGCGGATCTTGGCCATCAGCTCCATGTTGAGCTCGTCGCTGATCTGCAGCGGCCCCACGGGGAAGCCGGCCGACGTGGCCGCGCGCTCCAGCGACACCGGGTGCACGCCCTCGGCGAGCATCGCGAGGCCCTCGTTGATCTGGGTGCCGATGACGCGCGAGGTGTAGAAGCCGCGCGAGTCGTTGACGACGATCGGCGTCTTGCGGATCTGCTGCACGACGTCGTACGCCTTGGCGAGCGCGAGGTCGGAGGTCTCCGCGCCGCGGATGATCTCGACCAGCGGCATCTTGTCGACGGGGCTGAAGAAGTGCAGGCCGATGAAGTCGGCCGGGCGCTCGATGCCGGTGGCGAGCTCGGTGATCGGCAGGGTCGAGGTGTTGGAGCACAGCAGCGCGTCGGGGTCGACGTACGGCGTCACCTCGGCGAACACCTTCGCCTTGAGCGTCGGGTCCTCGAAGACGGCCTCGATCACCAGGTCGCAGCCCGCCAGGTCCTCGGGCGAGGCGGTCGGGGTGATCCGGCCGAGCAGGTCGGCGGCCTTCGCCTCGGTGAGCTTGCCGCGCTCGACGCCCTTGGCGTTGAGCTTCTCGGTGTAGGCCTTGCCCTTCTCGGCCGCCTCGAGCGTGACGTCCTTGAGCACGACCTGCATGCCGGCGCGGGCGCAGGAGTAGGCGATGCCGGCGCCCATCATCCCGGCGCCGAGCACGCCGACCTTGGTGGCCTGCCACCGCTCGATGCCCTGCGGGCGCAGCGATCCGGAGTTGATGGCCTGGAGGTCGAAGAAGAAGGCCTGGATCATGTTCTTGGCCTGCTGGTTGACCACCAGGTTGGTGAAGTAGCGGCTCTCGATGCGCGAGGCGGTGTCGAAGTCCACCTGCGCGCCCTCGACCGCTGCGCTCATGATCGCGCGGGGTGCGGGGTAGATCGCACCCTTGGTCTGCTTGCGCAGCAACGCCGGGAAGGCCGGCAGGAACTGCGCCAGCGCGGGCGTCTTCGGGGTGCCGCCGGGCATCTTGTAGCCCGCGCGGTCCCACGGGTTCGTCGCCGCGTCCGGGTCGTCCTTGTGGGCGAGGATCCAGGCCTTCGCCGCCGGCACGAGCTCCTCGCGCGTCGGCACGAGCTCGTCGACGAGGCCCTTGGCCAACGCCCCCTGCGGGTCGAACTGGGTGCCGGGCATCAGCACGTCCATCAGCGCGGACTGGAGCCCGAGCATGCGTACGACGCGGGTGACCCCGCCGCCGCCGGGCAGCAGGCCGAGCGTCGACTCGGGGAGGCCGATCTTCACCGAGCGGTCGTCGACGGCGATGCGGCGGTTGGCCGCGAGCGCGATCTCGAGGCCGCCGCCGAGGGCGGCGCCGTTGATCGCGGCGACGACGGGGCGCGGGAAGGTCTCGAGGCGGCGCAGGCTGGACTTGACCGCCTCGCCCATCGCGAAGATCTCGTCGGCGTCGTCGGGCGTCGCCCTCATCATGTTCTTGAGGTTGCCGCCGGCGAAGAAGGTCTTCTTCGCACTCGCCAGGACCACGCCGACGACCTCGTCGACCTCGCCGTGGAGGCGCTGGACGGCTGCCTCCATCGACGACTGGTAGAGCTCGTTCATGGTGTTGGCGCTGGCGGTCGGGTCGTCGAGGGTCAGGGTGACGATGCCGTCGGCGTCGCGGTCGTAGCGGACCGCGGTCTGGGTGTCAGTAGTGCTCATGTGTGTCTCTCCAAGAGGCGTATCGAGACCTGGGTCGGGTCGGGGTTGCTTGTCATCTGATCGGGTCTCGATACAGCGCGGTCACGACCTCGTTCCTCGTCGTGCGCGCCACTCGACCACCGATGACCGTGTCGGAGTTGGTCACGGCGCTCCGCGCCTCAGACCAGCTCCACCACGGTCGCGATCCCCATCCCGCCGCCGACGCAGAGCGTGGCGAGGCCGCGCTTGAGGTCGCGGCGGGCGAGCTCGTCGACGAGGGTGCCGAGGATCATCGCGCCGGTGGCGCCGAGGGGGTGGCCCATCGCGATCGCGCCACCGTTGACGTTGGTGACCTCGTGGCTGATGCCCATGTCGCGCATGAAGCGCATCGCGACGGCGGCGAAGGCCTCGTTGATCTCCCACAGGTCGATGTCGTCGACCTCGAGGCCGGCGCGGGCGAGCGCCTTGCGGGCAGCCGGCGCGGGGCCGGTGAGCATGATCGTCGGGTCGGCGCCCGACACCGCGGTGGAGATGATCCGGGCGCGCGGGGTCATCCCCAGCGACGTACCGATCTCCTCGGTGCCGATCGCCATGACGGCCGCGCCGTCGACGATGCCCGAGGAGTTCCCGGCGTGGTGGACGTGGTCGATCGCGGGGACCCAGTGGTACTTCTCGAGCGCCACGTCGTCGAAGCCCGCGTCGCGGCCGATCTGGGCGAAGGACGGCTTGAGGCCGGCCAGGCCCTCCACGGAGGTGTCGGGTCGCACGGTCTCGTCGCGGTCGAGCACGGTGACGCCACTCAGGTCCTTGACGGGCACGACCGCGCCGTCGAAGTAGCCGTTGGCCCACGCCTTCGCGGCGCGGTGGTGGGACTCGGCGGCGTACGCGTCGACGTCCTGGCGGTTCCAGCCCTCGATCGTGGCGATCAGGTCGGCGCCGATGCCCTGGGGCACGAAGCCGGTCTGGAGCGCGGTGGCGGGGTCCATCGCCCACGCGCCGCCGTCGCTGCCCATCGGCACGCGGCTCATCGACTCGACGCCGCCGGCGATCACGAGGTCCTCGAAGCCCGACCGCACGCGCTGCGCGGCCTGGTTGACGGCCTCGAGGCCCGAGGCGCAGAAGCGGTTCAGCTGCACGCCGGCGACGGTCTCGGGGTAGCCGGCCTTGAGGGCGGCGGTCTTCGCGATGTCGCCGCCCTGGTCGCCGATGGGGGTCACGACACCGAGCACGACGTCGTCGACGCGGGCCGGGTCGAGCGTGGGGTTGCGGGTCTTGAGCTCGTCGAGGAGTCCGACGACCAGGTCCACCGGCTTGACCTCGTGGAGCGAACCGACGGCCTTGCCGCGGCCGCGAGGTGTGCGGATGTGGTCGTAGACGAATGCTTCTGCCATGCCAGCGATTGTGACACCATTACTGTCACAGTCCAACAGGTGTGTCCCGGGTCACGCGGGACGGGGCGGTCGGCAGGAGAGGATGGGCGCGTGGACACCGAGCTGCTGACGCTGGACGAGCTGACCGAACGCACCGGGGTGAGCGCGCGCAACGTGCGCTTCTACGCCTCGCGCGGCCTGGTCCCCTCCCCCGTGCGCCGCGGCCGCTCGGGCTACTACGGCCCCGACCACGTCGCCCGGCTCGAGCTGGTCCGCGAGCTCCAGGGCCACGGCTTCACATTGTCGGCGATCGAGAAGTACGTCGAGCAGATCCCCGACACCGCCACCCCCTCCGACATCGCACGCCACCTCTCGCTCCTCGCCCCGGTCACCGGGGACCGCGACGTCGACGTGCCGGCCGGCCTGTCGGGCATGGGCATCTCGCCGGAGGCGGCCGCGGCCGTCTCGGAGGTGTACGCCGCCCACGGCCGGCAGGTCGCCCAGGAGCTGTCGGAGATCGTGCGCACGATGGTGTGGCCGCAGTTCCGCGAGCGGGGCGGGACGGCCGAGGAGCTGCGCGAGTTCGTGCACCGGCTCAAGCCGCTGACGATCGCCGGCCTCGTCATGGCCTACGAGCAGGCGATCGACGAGAGCCAGGCGGCGTACGACGGCAAGCGCCCGCACTGAGCGGACCCCGGCCTCGCCCGACGGGGTGACCGGACTGGGTGCGCACTGCGAGGCTTGGGGGGTGCCCGACCCCTCCACCCCCACCGGCGCGGCGCACCGATGACCGGCGCCGCCGTCTACCTCATCCTCGGACTGTCGCTGCTCCTGGCCACCGTCCTGCCGCACGCCACCCGTCGTGTGGCCCTGTCGCCACCCATCGTGCTCGTCGGGGTCGGCCTCGTCATCGGCCTGCTGCCGCTCGCCGGCGACGTGAGCCTGCAGCCGGAGGACAACCGCGAGCTCATCACCCACGTCGCCGAGTTCACCGTGCTGGTCTCCCTCATGGGCGTCGGGCTCGCGATCGACCGCATGCTGGACCTGAGGTCCTGGCGGTCGTGGCGCACCTGGTCCCCGGTCTGGCGGATGCTGCTCGTCGCGATGCCCCTCACGATCCTCGGCACGATGCTCCTGGGGTGGTGGGTGGCCGGGCTCGCCCCGGCGGTGGCGCTCCTGCTGGGCGCGGTGCTGGCGCCGACCGACCCGGTCCTGGCGTCCGACGTGCAGGTCGGCGAGCCGCTGACCGACGACGTCGACCGTCCCGACGACGGCGACGGTCCGGACGAGGACGACGACATCCGGTTCTCCCTGACCGCCGAGGCGGGCCTCAACGACGGCCTCGCCTTCCCGTTCGTGCACCTCGCGCTCCTGCTGCTGGCCGGCGGCTTCGGCCTCGCGGAGGCCGGGACCTGGCTCGGGTGGTACCTCGTCGGCAAGATCGCCATCGGCCTCGCCGTGGGCCTCGGGGCCGGCTGGCTGCTGGGCCGCCAGGCGTTCCACGTGCGCAACGAGGGCCTGAGGCTGGCTGACGCCGGTGAGCCCCTGCTCGCGGTCGCCGCGCTGCTGGCGTCGTACGGCGCCGCGGAGCTCGTGGGCGGCTACGGCTTCCTGGCGGTCTTCGCCTGCGCGATGCGCCTGCGCGCCTCCGACCGCGGCAACGCCTACCACCGCGCGATGCACGGCGTGGTCGAGCGCCTCGAGCGCCTCATGACGCTGCTGGTCCTGCTCGTCCTGGGCATGGCGATGACTCGCGGGCTGCTCGAGCACCTCGACTGGCGGGGCGTCGTGGTGGCCCTGGCGCTCGTGCTGGTGGTGCGGCCCGTGGCCGGCTACCTCGCCCTCGCGGTGCTTCCCCGCGACGAGCACGAGGAGGGCGGCCTGGACCGCGGGGAGATCGCCGCGGTGGCCTTCTTCGGGGTGCGCGGGGTGGGCTCGGTGTTCTACCTCGGCTACGCGGTGACGCACGAGCACGTGCCGGACGAGCCGTGGCTCTGGTCCACCGTCGCCTTCACGATCATCGTCTCGGTGATCCTGCACGGCGTCACCGCGACGCCGGCGATGTCACGCCTCGACGCACGCAGGAAGGCGTCCTCGGCCGCAGGATGACCCACCCGTGCGGACCGGGCTGAGAGGGTGGTGCCATGTCCACAGTTCTCGTCACTGGTGCGACCGGCTTCATCGGTCGCCGACTGGTCCCCGCCCTGATCGAGGCCGGCCACGACGTCCGCGCCATGACGCGCCGCCCCGAGGCGTACGACGGCCAGGGCACGCCGGTCGGCGCGGACGTCTCCGACCCCGACTCGCTGCGTCCCGCGCTGGAGGGCGTCGACGTCGCGATCTACCTCGTCCACTCCCTCGACGACCCCGACTTCGAGCGCAAGGACGCCGACGCCGCTCGCAACTTCAGCGCCGCTGCGGCCGCGGCCGGCGTCAGCCAGATCGTCTACATGGGCGGCCTCGGCGACGACGACGGGGAGCTGTCGGCCCACCTGCGCTCGCGGCGCGAGGTCGAGGGACTGCTCGGCACCGACGGCGTGCCCGTCACCGTCCTGCGCGCGGCGATCGTCGTCGGCCACGGCGGCATCTCGTGGGAGCTCACCCGCCAGCTGGTGAAGAACCTGCCGGCGATGGTCGTGCCCAAGTGGGTCGGCACCCGCACCCAGCCGATCGCCATCGATGACGTCGTCCGCTACCTGTCCGGCGTCGTGGGCAAGGAGCAGGCCCTCGACCGGGTCTTCGAGATCGGCGGCCCGGACCAGCTGACCTACCGCGAGATGCTGCAGGGCGTGGCGCTCGCGATGAACGGCCGCAAGCTCCCGATCGTGGTCGTCCCGCTGCTCACCCCGGGCCTGTCCTCGCGGTGGCTGGCGCTGGTCACCGACGTCGATGTCACCACCGGGCGCAACCTCATCGACTCGATGTCCACCGAGGTCGTCGTGCGCGACACCTCGATCCGCCAGGTCGTGCCCGGCGAGCCGCTGACCTACGCCGAGTCCGTACGCCGCGCGCTGGCCGAGCGGGCCGAGGCGGGCCTGGAGAAGTAGGTACGGAGAAGTAGGCCTAGAAGAGCAGCGGCAGCAGGAAGAGCATCGACAGCGACCACGTGATGTGGGTCAGGATCGGCGCCAGCACGCCGCCGCTGGCGCGCCGCTCGAGCCCGCACACCACACCGAGCACGATGGCTGCGAAGCCGAGCATCACGTTGCCCGTGGCGAGCGTCGCGACGACGTACGCCAGCGTGGTCCACAGCACCGGGTGGCGCGGGATCGCGGCGTACATCGCACCGCGGAAGAAGAGCTCCTCGGCGATGCCGTTGAAGAACGTGATGACCGCCAGGACGGTCAGCGAGCCCTCGTCGGCGTAGGCCAGGACCGAGCTGACGTAGTCGGCGAGCGGGTCGATCTCGCGCACCACCAGCGAGCCGAGGACGAAGACCCCGACGAGCAGCAGGCCCAGCAGGATCGGCGCCAGGATCGGCCTGATGAAGGCCTCGCCGCCGGAGATCCGACCGAGGTGGAGCCGTCCCGACAGGAACGCGCCGGCGGCCCAGATGCCCGCGAGCAGGACCGCGGCGACGTAGAACGTGTTGCCGCCCGGCTCGAGGCGCAGCGACCAGCCCAGCACGATCGCGCCGACCAGCACCACGATGGCGGCGACGACCTGCCGGCGCCGGAAGGCCTCCGGGGTGTCGCGCTGGTCGCGCGGGACCACGTCCCACAGCGAGCGTCGGATGAAGGTGCGCATGACCGCCAGCCTAGGAGCCCGCCAACAACTCGCGGACCCGCGGGATCACTTCTTCGCCGTAGAGCCGCACCGACTCGAGGCGCTGCTCGTGCGGGAGGGAGCCCACGGAGTACTTGAGCTGGAAGCGGGAGAGGCCCAGCGTGCGGGCGGCCCAGGCGATCTTCTGGGCGACGGTCTCCGGCGAGCCGACGAACATCGCCCCCTGCGGACCAGCGGCCTGCTCGAAGGCGATCCGGCTGTACGGTCCCCAGCCGCGCTCGCGGCCCAGGCGGGTGTAGAGGTCGGCCTGGTGCGGGTAGAGCTGCTCGCGTGCCTCGTCGTCCGTGGCGGCGATGTGCCCGGGCGAGTGCATCCCGATCGGCAGCTCGGCGTGGCCGTACTGCTCCAGCGCCCGGCGGTAGAGGTCGGAGAACTGGACGAAGGCGGCGGGCGAGCCGCCGATGACGGCCAGCACGAGGGGCATGCCGTACTTCGCGGCGCGGACGACGGACTCCGGGGTGCCGCCGACGGCGATCCACGCGGGCACCTTGCCCGCGGCGGTCGTCGGGTAGACCTGCTTGCCCTCGAGCGGCGCCCGGATGCTGCCCTGCCACGTCACCGGCTGCTCGTGCTGGAGCGCGGAGAAGAGGTCGAGCTTCTCGGCGAAGAGCCGGTCGTAGTCGCCCAGGTCGAGGCCGAAGAGGCCGAAGGACTCGATGAAGGAGCCACGTCCGAGCTGCACCTCGGCGCGGCCGTTCGACACGGCGTCCAGGGTGGCGAAGCGCTGGTAGACCCGGATCGGGTCGTCGGAGGACAGCACGGTCACCCCGGTGCCGAGGCGGATCCGCTCGGTCTGCCCGGCGATCGCGGCCAGCACGACGTCGGGCGCGGAGACGGCGTAGTCGGCTCGGTGGTGCTCGCCCAGGCCGATGTAGTCCACCCCGACCCGGTCGGCGAGCACCGCCTCCGCGACCACCTGGCGCAGCGTCTCGGCGTGGTTGCCGGGCGCGCCGTCGAGGGGAGCGTCGCCGAACGTGTCGAGGCCGAGCGAGATCTGCTCGCGGGTGCCGAGGACGGCGTGGTCGAAGTCGGGCATGTCGCTCCTTCGTTGACTGGTTGAAGGGTCAACGATGCGTGGGGGCCTGGCATTCCGCCAGCCCCGGGGACGACCTCGCCCCTGAGTCTCCAGGAGACTCAGGGGCGAGGAACGACTGCGAAGGGGTCAGCGACGTCCGCTGAACGACGCCGCGCTGTGGCCGCCGCTGCGCTGGGCCTGGCCGCCGGACTGGCCGCCGGAACCGCCACCGCTGCGACGACGGTTGCCGCCACCGCCCTGGCCGCTGGAACCCTGGCCGCCACCCTGGCCGCCGCCGGAGCGACGACGCTGGCCACCACCGGTGGAGCCGCCGGCGGAGCTGCCCGGGGTCTCGCTGGTGTAGCTGGTCGGGTTGCCGCGACGCGAGCGACCGCCGGTCTGGCCGGTGGCGCGGGCGCGCTTGCGCTGGGCGTTGGCGCCGGTCGAGCGACCGCCGCCGCCCGTCGCAGGGGCCTCGACGACGAGGCCGCCGGGCGTGCTGCGCTCACCGGGAGCGAGCTGCTCGAGCATCGCGTGACCGGGTCCGCTGATCTTGGTGGTGGTCGGCTTGATGCCGGCCTGACGGGTCAGGTCGCGCACGTCGCGCTGCTGCTCGTCGGTCATCAGCGTGATCACGGTGCCCTCGGCGCCGGCGCGGGCCGTACGTCCCGAGCGGTGCAGGTAGGCCTTGTGCTCGGTGGGCGGGTCGGCGTGGATCACGAGCGCCACGTCGTCGACGTGGATGCCGCGCGCGGCGATGTCGGTCGCGACCAGCGTGGTGGCCTTGCCGGAGTGGAACATCTCCATGTTGCGCGTGCGCGCGTTCTGGCTGAGGTTGCCGTGGAGGTCGACCGAGGGCACGCCGGACTTGTTGAGCTGGCGGGCCAGCGCCTTGGCGCCGTGCTTGGTGCGGGTGAAGACCACCGTGCGGCCGGGGGCGCTCGTCAGGTCGACGAGCACCGGCACGCGCTGGTCGCGCGAGACGTGGAGCACGTGGTGCGACATGGTCGAGACCGGCGACTGCGCCGAGTCGGCCTCGTGGGTCGCGGGGTTGGTGAGGTAGCGCTTGACCAGGACGTCGATCGCCTTGTCGAGCGTGGCGGAGAACAGCATCCGCTGGCCCGTGCGGGGCGTCTTGTCCATGATCCGGCGCACGCCGGGCAGGAAGCCGAGGTCGGCCATGTGGTCGGCCTCGTCGAGGATGGTGACCTCGACGGCGGAGAGGTCGGCGTAGCCCTGGCCCATCAGGTCCTCGAGGCGACCGGGGCAGGCGATGACGATGTCGACGCCCTTCTTGAGCGCGGTGGTCTGCGGGCCCTGGCCCACGCCGCCGTAGACGACGACGGTCGACAGGCCGGAGGACTTGGCCAGCGGCAGCAGCGAGGCGTGGATCTGGCCGACGAGCTCGCGGGTCGGGGCCAGGATCAGCGCGCGCGGCTTGCGCGGCATCGCCGGCAGCTTGCTCGCGTCGAGGCGGGCGACCAGCGGGAGCAGGAAGCCGTACGTCTTGCCGGAGCCGGTGCGGCCGCGGCCGAGCACGTCGCGCCCGGCGAGGCTGTCCGGCAGCGTCGCGGCCTGGATCGGGGTGGGTGTGGTGATGCCCTGCTGCTCGAGGATCTTGGCGAGCGAGGAGGGCACGCCGAGGTCGGCGAAGTTCATGTGAGTTGCTTTCGGTTGGCGTCTCGCCACCGTGAGCCGCTGCGTCGTTCTCGACGGGATGTGCGGCGTACGTGCCTCAGTGTGAGGAAGGGTCCCGCCGCGAGCGTGTCGGGCGAGCCTGCGCCCGGGGCAAGACCGGCCGGGCGTCTGAGTGGTCAACGTTAGCGGTACGCGTGGTGTTCCGTTGCATCCGCCGCGGTGTGATCCCCGTCAGACGCCCGGGCCGGTCACGCGCAGCAGGCCTCCTCGACCGGCTCTGCAGCGCTCTCCGCGGTCAGGTCGTCGGTGATCGTGTAGACCTCCCAGCGCTCACCGTCGGGGGTGCCCTGCACCCAGAACTTGTCCTGCTTGGCGTAGCAGCAGGTGGTGTCGCGCTCCTCGGTCGTGGCGAGGCCGGCCGCGGCGAGGCGGGTCAGCTCGCTGTCGACGGTGTCGACGTCGGAGACCTCGACACCGAGGTGGTTGATGCTGCCGCCGTGTCCGGCGTTCTCGATCAGCACCAGCTTGAGCGGCGGCTCGGCGACCGCGAAGTTGGCGTAGCCGGGGCGGACCTTGTGGGGCTCGGTGCCGAAGAGCGTGGAGTAGAAGGCGATCGACGTCTCGAGGTCGTCGACGTTGAGGGCGAGCTGCAGGCGGGACATGGATGGTCCTTCCGTAGATATTGATGGTTGTCGATATTCGAGATTGCCCCATCCATCGATGTCTGTCAATATTGATATGTGTCGAAGTCTCAGCTGACCCTGACCCCCGTCGAGACGGCGGCGTGCTGCTCGCCCCTGATGCGCGAACCGATCTCGGCCGACCAGGCCGAGAGACTGGCGCCGCTGCTCAAGGCGCTCGCCGACCCGGTGCGCCTGCGCCTGGTCTCGATCGTGGCCGCCAGCGAGGGCGGCGAGGCCTGCGTGTGCGACCTCAACGACGCCTTCGACCTGTCCCAGCCCACGATCAGCCACCACCTCAAGGTGCTGCACGACGTCGGCCTGCTCGACCGCAGCAAGCGAGGCGTGTGGGTCTACTACGCCGTGCGCCGCGAGGTGCTGACCGACGTCGCGACGCTCATCGGCGGCAACGCGTGAGCGCGCGCGGCGGCGAGGTCGTCGACAAGCTGTCGACCCTCGACCGCTTCCTCCCGTTGTGGATCGGCCTGGCCATGGTCGCCGGCCTCCTGCTCGGGCGCTCGGTCCCGGGGCTCGACGACGTGCTGTCCGCGGTCGAGGTCGACGGCATCTCGCTGCCGATCGCCATCGGCCTGCTGGTGATGATGTACCCCGTCCTGGCCAAGGTGCGCTACGACCGGCTCGACGCGGTCACCTCGGACCGACGGATGCTGCTGTCGTCCCTGGTCCTCAACTGGGTGCTCGGTCCGGCACTGATGTTCGCCCTCGCCTGGCTGATGCTCCCCGACCTGCCGGAGTACCGCACGGGGCTCATCATCGTCGGGCTCGCGCGCTGCATTGCCATGGTCATCATCTGGAACGACCTGGCCTGCGGCGACCGGGAGGCCGCCGCCGTCCTCGTGGCGCTGAACTCCGTCTTCCAGGTGATCGCCTTCGCCGGCCTCGGCTGGTTCTACCTCGAGGCGCTGCCGACCTGGCTCGGCCTCCAGGGCGCGGCGCTCGACGTGTCGAGCTGGCAGATCGCGAAGTCGGTGCTGGTCTTCCTCGGCGTGCCCCTGCTGCTCGGCTGGCTCTCGCGCACCTACGGCGAGCGCCTCAAGGGCCGCGACTGGTACGAGTCGACGTTCCTGCCCCGCGTCGGCCCCTGGGCCCTGATCGGGCTGCTCTTCACGATCGTGGTCCTCTTCGCGCTCCAGGGCGAGCAGGTCACCAGCCGCCCGCTCGACGTGGCCCGGATCGCGCTGCCCCTGCTGGTCTACTTCGCCCTCATGTGGGGCGGCGGCTTCCTGCTGGGACGCGCCCTCGGGATGACGTACGAGCGCACCACCACGTTGGCCTTCACCGCCGCCGGCAACAACTTCGAGCTCGCGATCGCGGTGGCGATCGCCACCTTCGGCGTCACCTCCGGACAGGCGCTGGCCGGCGTCGTCGGTCCCCTCATCGAGGTTCCGGTGCTCGTCGGTCTCGTCTACGTCAGCCTCGCGCTGCGCGACCGCTTCCCGCACACCGATGCCCGCACCAGTCCGACCACCGACTCCCAGGAGACCGTCCGATGAGCACCCCCACCGTCCTCTTCGTCTGCGTCCACAACGCCGGCCGCTCGCAGATGGCCGCCGGCTGGTTGCGCCACCTTGCCGGGGACCGCATCGAGGTCCTCTCGGCCGGCTCGGCCCCTGCCGAGTCGGTCAACCCCGCCGCCGTCGAGGCGATGGCCGAGGTCGGCATCGACATCGCCGGCCAGCAGCCCAAGCTGCTCAGCGACGCCGCCGTCGAGAAGTCCGACGTGGTCATCACCATGGGCTGCGGCGACGCGTGCCCCTTCTACCCCGGCACGCGCTACGAGGACTGGAAGCTCGACGACCCCGCCGGCCAGGGCATCGAGGCCGTGCGCCCGATCCGTGACGAGATCAAGGGCCGCGTCGAGGAGCTCATCGCCTCGCTCACCTGAGCACGCGGCGTACGTTGTCCCTGATGCTTCCTGACCACGTCGACGTCGCCGTCGTCGGCGGTGGTCAGGCCGGGCTGGCCACCGCGTTCTACCTCCGGCGCGCGGGACTCGCGCCGGGCCGGGACTTCGTCGTGCTCGACGCGGCGGACCGCCCCGGTGGGGCGTGGCCGCGGACCTGGGAGGGGCTGCGTCTGTTCTCCCCCGCCGGGTACTCCTCCCTCCCCGGCTGGATGATGCCGCCGTGGGACGACGCCACCCGCGGCTATCCGCCGCGGGACCACGTCGTCGACTACCTCACCCGCTACGAGGAGCGCTACGACCTGCGCGTGCAGCGACCGCACCGCGTCGCCTCCGTCACCCGCGAGGACGACCGCCCCGACGGCCGGCTGCTTCTCCACACGGACCACCGCACCGTGGCGGCGCGCGCCGTCGTGTCGGCCACCGGCACGTGGGAGCGGCCCTTCTGGCCGCGCTACCCCGGCATGGCGGACTTCGCGGGCCGCCAGCTCCACGCCGCCGGCTACAGGGCGCCGGCCGACTTCGCCAGGCAGCACGTCGTGGTGGTCGGGGGCGGCAACTCGGCCGCCCAGGTGCTGGCCGAGGTGTCGACCGTCGCCACGACGACGTGGGTCACGACCCGTGAGCCGCGGTTCCTGCCGGACGACGTGGACGGCCGCGTCCTGTTCGCCACCGCACGAGCGCGGATCGAGGCGCTGGAGCAGGGACGCGAGCACGCCGGGGTGGGCGGCCTGGGCGACATCGTCATGGTCGCCAGCGTCAGGGACGCCCGCGAGCGCGGCGTGCTGGAGGCGCGGGCGATGTTCACCGCCCTCGACGGCGACGGCGTCGTCTGGCCCGACGGCACCCGCCAGGACTGCGACGCAGTGATCTGGTGCACCGGCTTCCGGCCCGCGCTCCAGCACCTGCGACCGCTCGGCCTCCGCACCCACGACGGCCGGATCCCCGTCGGCGGGCCGTCGGGCACGGCCGCGGTCGGCGAGCCCCGGCTGCACCTCGTCGGCTACGGCGACTGGACCGGGCCCGCCTCGGCCACGCTGGCCGGTGTCGGTCCGTCGGCGCGCGCCACCGCGGCCGCCCTCACCGGCCGCTGATTCAGGCGCTCTCCCGGCGCACCAGCACCGGCGGGACGATCACCCGCATCGGGTGGCCCTCCTCGACACCGTCGATCCGTTCGAGCAGCAGCCGGGTGGCGCGGGCGGCCATCTCCTCCACCGGCTGGCGCACGGTGGTGAGGGTGGGGCTGGTGCGCTCGGCCACGCCGAGGTCGTCGAAGCCCACGACGGCGACGTCGTCGGGCACCCGGCGCCCCCGGCCGGCCAGGACCCGCAGCGCGCCGGAGGCCATGAGGTCGGAGGCGACGACGAGACCGTCGAGGTCGGGGTGGCGCTCGAGCAGGGCGCGCGCGGCGTCCTCGCCGCTGCCCTCGGTGAAGTCGCCGTGCTCGACGGCGTCGGCCTCGAGCCCGGCCGCGGCCATCGCCTGACGCCAGCCCTCGAGGCGGTCGACACCGGCGGTCATGTCGGCGGGACCGGCGATCGTGCCGATGCGCCGGCAACCACGGCCGATGAGCACCTCGGTGGCCTCGCGCTCGCCGGCGGTGTTGTCGACGTCGACGTAGGTCACCCGTTCGCCACCGGTCCACGGGCGACCGCCGAAGACGCAGGGCAGGCCGAGGTCCGCCAGGTGCTCGGCGAGGCGGTCGTCGCGGTGGTGGGAGGTGACCACGGCACCGTCGACGTGGCGGTTGGTGAGGTAGCGCAGGGTGCGCGCGGTCGAGGCGCCCGGGCGCGCGAGCAGCAGCACGAGCTGGATGTCGCGCTCGGCGAGCACCCGGTTGACCCCGCGCAGCGTGCCGGCGAAGAAGGGGTCGGAGAAGACGCGGTCGTCGGGCTCGGGCACCACCACCGCGATGGAGTCCGTACGCCGCGTGACGAGGCTCCGCGCAGCCGGGTTGGGGACGTAGCCCAGGGTCTGCACGGCACTGTCGACCGCGGACTGGGCGCGAGCGCTGACCCGCTGGCCGCCGTTGATGGCCCGCGAGGCGGTGGCGCGAGAGACGCCGGCGACCCGGGCCACGTCGTCCAGGGTGGGCGAACCCGGGCGGATCGGGGTGCGCGGCGTGTCCACGCCGACACGCTAGTGGGCCGGGTGGCTTTCCCCGGGTACCCGGGGAAACTGGAGGTTCCAGTGCGAAGTTTCGGGGGTGAGGCTCACGTTTCCCCGGGTACCCGGGGATCGCGACAAGGGGGGAGCGTCACGACCAGCGCAGCACGCCGTCGTCCAGCTTCGCCCGGCGCAGGGCGAGGGCGTCGTGGAGGTAGTTCTGCTTGAGCGCCCAGGGCGCGCGGGTGCCCTGGCGCGGCAGCGTGTGGACGACGCGCTGGACGTAGCCGGCGTCGAAGTCCATCAGCGGGACCTCCTCGACCGACGGGTCGCGCACCGGCACCACGCTGCGCGTGCCGGTGGACCGCAACCGCGACAGCACGCGGACGACGTACTCCGCGACGAGGTCGGCCTTGAGCGTCCAGGACGCGTTGGTGTAGCCGATGGTGAAGGCGAAGTTCGGCACCCCGGACAGCATCATCGCGCGGTAGGCCATGGTGCTCGCCGGGTCGACGACCTCGCCGTCGACGCTCAGGGTGGCGCCGCCGAAGATCCGCAGGTTGAGCCCGGTCGCGGTCACGACGATGTCAGCGTCGAGGTGCGCGCCCGACTCGAGCTCGAGCCCGGTCTCGGTGAAGGTGCGGATCCGGTCGGTCACCACCTCGGCCTGACCGCGCTTGAGCGCGTGGAACAGGTCGCCGTCGGGCACCAGGCACATCCGCTGGTCCCACGGGTCGTAGGTCGGGTTGAAGTGGGTGTCGACCGCGTAGCCGGGCGGCAGCAGCGCGACGTTGGCCTTGCGCACCAGTCCCCGCACGAGCGCGGGACGGCGCCGGCTGAGCTGGTAGAGCGCGGACTGCACCGCGACGTTCTTCCACCGCGTCACGGCGTACGACGTGCGCTCCCCCGCCACCGACGTGAGCCGCCGCTTGAAGGCGTCGTTGCCGGGGACGGGGAGGATGTAGGTCGGCGAGCGCTGGAGCATGGTCACGTGCCCGGCCCCGCTGGCGACCATCGCGGGGACGAGGGTGACGGCGGTGGCGCCCGAGCCGATGACGACCACGCGCTTGCCGGCGTAGTCGAGGTCCTGGGGCCAGTGCTGCGGGTGCACCACCTGCCCGCGGAAGCGCTCCTGGCCCTCGAAGTGCGGCGTGTGGCCCTCGTCGTAGTCGTAGTAGCCGCTGCACGCCCAGAGGAAGTCCGCGGTGATCTCACGGGTTCCGCCGTCGACCTCGGCCCGCACCGTCCACCGCGCCGTGGTCGAGTCCCAGTCGGCGGCGATCACGTGGTGGCCGTGGCGGATGTGCTCGTCGACGCCGAACTCGCGCGCGGTGTCGCGGAGGTAGGCCAGGATCGAGGCCCCGTCGGCCAGCGCGACGTCGCCGCGCCAGGGCCGGAAGCGATAGCCGAGGGTGTGCATGTCGGAGTCCGAGCGGACGCCGGGGTAGCGGAACAGGTCCCACGTGCCGCCGCTCGCCTCGCGGCGCTCGAGCACGGCGTACGTCGTCCCCGGCAGGTCCTTGGCGAGGTGGGCGGCCGCGCCGATCCCGGACAGGCCGGCGCCGATGATCAGCACGTCCACGTGGTCGCTCATGCGGCCAGCGTAGGCGAGCCGGCGAGGCCTTGTAACTATGAGTTACACCTCAGGTCGGCGCCGGGACCCGTCCGGGGCGGAGGTCGCGTGCCATCGCCGCGAGTCCCAGCACCGGGCCCGGCAGCAGCAGCCACGCCACCTGCGGCCCGAGGTCGCCCACCAGCGCCGACGTCAGCGCGATCGCGCCGATCGTCAGCGCGAAGCCGAGGCCGTTCTGGATCGCGAGGGCGCTGCCGACCAGGTGGGGCGGGCAGGCGCGCGCGGACAGCGCGGAGAACTGGGCGGAGTCGGCCACGACCGCGACGCCCCAGAACACCAGGACCGCGAGGACCACCGGGACCGGTGCCGGCTCGAGCAGGGGGAAGACCAGGCAGACGGCACCCGACGCGGCCAGGGCCGTCGCCGCGACACGCACCCCGCCCACCCGCCGGGCCCAGACCCCGCCGAGCACGGAGCCGACCGCGCCTGCCGCGATCACGAGGAAGGTCGTCGCACTCACCGCGCCGGCGCCGCCGTCGAGCAGCGGGACGAGGAGCAGCGGCACCAGCGTCCAGAAGGCGTACAGCTCCCACATGTGACCGAAGTAGCCCAGCGCCGCACCCCTGTACGCCGGCACCCGGAAGGCTTGGAGCACCGCACCGGGCCGCAGCCCGGCAGCGCCGGCGCGCGGCAGGTGGGGGCCGTCGCCGAGCAGGAGCACGGCAGAGCCGGCGAGCAGGGCGAGGACCGACGAGGAGAGCACGACGGCCTGCCACTGCCACCCCACGCCGACGGCGGAGACGAGGTGGGGCAGCGCCGTGCCGAGGGTCAGCATGCCGACGAGCAGGCCCAGCGCCTCGCCGGCACGGTCCGGCGCCCACGACACGACGAGCTTCATCCCGAGCGGGTAGATGCCGGCCAGGCAGAGCCCGGTCGCGAAGCGCCACGCGGCACCGGAGGCGGTGTCGTCGGCAAGCAGCGCGAACCCGGCGTTGCTCACCGCGCCCAGCACGCAGGCGACCGCGAAGATCCGGCTGGCGGCGAAGCGGTCGGCCAGGCTGGTGACCGCAGCCAGCAGGGTGCCCGTCGCGAACCCGGCCTGCACCGCGACGGTGAGGCGTCCGAGGTCGGCGTCGGTGAGTCCCCACGGGCCGCGGAGGTCGGCGGCCGCCGCGTTGGCGCTGAACCACAGCGAGGTGCCGAGCAGCTGCGCGAGGACCACGACCGCCACGGCGACCGGAGCGCGTACGGTCCGGCGCTCCTCCATGCGGGCCAGCGTGCCACACCGGGCGGTCAGGCCCGGGCGCACAGCTCGACGAACCTGCCGAGCAGGCGCACCGGCTCGGTCACCATCGCCTCGCGTGCCGCTGCCTTGAGCGACTCGCGCTCGTGCGGGGCGTAGTAGCCGTGGGCGCTGTAGGCGTCGATCCGGTCGCAGATCGCGACGGCGTCGAGCTCGGGGTGGAACTGCGTGGCGTAGACGTTGCGACCGATCCGGAACGCGTGGACCGGGCAGGTGTCGGTCGAGGCCAGCAGCACCGCGCCGTCGGGCAGCCGCGACACCGCCTCCTTGTGGCCGAGGTAGGCCGCGAACTCGGGGGGCAGCGCGCCGAAGAGGGGGTCGGCCCGGCCCTCGTCGGTGAGGCGCACCGGCAGCGCACCGATCGGCTCGCCGTAGGTCCGGTCGACGACCCCGCCGGCCAGCGTGCCGAGCACGCCGATGCCGTAGCAGGCGCCGAGGAACGGCACGTCCGCCGCCACGACCCGCTCGGCGAGGGCGTGCAGCTCGGCCTCCGCGCGTCGCTGGACGGCGGACTTCGCGTCCTGCGCATCCGACATGTTGAACGGCCCGCCGCCGAGGGGGCCGGCCTCGAGGCGTACGCGGAGCAGCTCGTCGGGGTGCAGGCCGCACCCGGCGAGCACGGCGTCGTACTCCTGCTGGGCGACGTCGTCCTCGGCGCGGGTGCCGAGGAAGAGGAAGGGCCTCACGCCTGCGTCGCCGCGCCGTTGTCGAGCAGGCCGTCCACGTCGTCGATCCCCCAGACCGCGAGCGCCTCGCGGGTGTGCTCCCCGGGGCGCGCGGGTCGGCTGCCGAGGCTCGCCCCGGTCCGGGAGAAGCGCGGGGCCGGCGCGGGCTGGGTGACGCCGTCGCGCTCGACGTAGGTCCCGCGGGCGGCGAGGTGGGGGTGCCGCGGAGCCTCGGTAAGGGGTACGACGGCCGCGACGCACGCGTCGGTGCCGTCGAAGACCTCGCTCCACTCCGCCTGCGTCCGCTCCCGGAAGCGGCGGACCAGGGCACCGCGGATGGTCGCGTGGTTGGCCGGGTCGTCGCGGTCGGGCAGCTCGACGCCGATGCGCGCGACCAGCTCGGCCCAGAACTGCGGCTCGAGCGCCCCGACGCTCATGTGCTTCCCGTCGGCGGTCTCGTAGAGGTCGTACCACGGCGTGCCGCCGTCGAGGAGTCCCGAGCGCCGCCGGTCCGTGGCGGCCCCGAGGGCAGCGAAGGTCCATGCCATCGCGTTGAGGTGGGCGGTGCCGTCGACGATCGCGGCGTCGACGACCTGCCCCTGCCCGCTCGTGCGTACCTCGAGGAGGGCTGCGAGGACGCCGATGACGAGGTAGGTCGACCCGCCGCCGAAGTCGCCCAGGAGGTTGCCGGGGAAGTGGGGCCGGTCGCGGTCCTGGCCGAGGCCGTGGAGGGCACCAGCGGTGGCGACGTAGTTCATGTCGTGGCCCGCGACGTGGCTCCAGGGCCCGTCCTGGCCCCAACCCGTCATCCGGGCGTAGACCAGCCGCGGGTTGCGGGCCAGGCACTCGTCCGGCCCCAGGCCGAGACGCTCGAGGGTGCCGGGCCGCATCCCCTCGACGAGCACGTCGGCGCTCTCGACCAGGTCGAGCACCGTCGCCACGGCGTCGGGATGCTTGAGGTCGAGCGCCACGCTCGGTCGGCCGCGGTTGAGCACGTCGTGCTCGCCGATGCTGAAGGCGCCACCGCCCGGACGGTCGATGCGGACCACGTCGGCGCCGAGGTCGGCCAGGAGCATGCAGGCGTGCGGGCCGGGTCCGATGCCGGCGACCTCGACCACCTTCACGCCCCGCAACGGTCCGGTCCCCTGTCCCAGCGCGTACGTCATGCGGCCGATCATGACACCGGTGCTGTCAGCCTCGCGCCACCTCGTCCAGCGCGCGGCCGAGGTCGGCGCACAGGTCCTCGGGGTCCTCGAGGCCGATCGAGAGACGCAGCACGTCAGCGTCCGGCTTCGCCTCCGCGGCGACCGGGCGGTGGGTGAGCGCCGCCGGGTGCTGGACGAGCGAGTCGACGCCGCCGAGGGAGACCGCATGGGTGAACAGCCGCACCGACTCGGTCACCCGCGAGGCAGCGGCGTACCCGCCCTCGACCCGGAACGCGAGCATCGCGCCCGGGCCGCGCATCTGCCGGCCGACCAGTCCGAGGGGGTCGCACTCGGCGAGACCCGGCCAGCGCACCTCGCGCACGGCCGGGTGCGAGGCGAGCCAGGCGGCGACCTTGCCGGCGCCCTCCTGCTGCGCGCGCACGCGCAGCGGCAGCGTGGCCAGGCCGCGGTGGAGGAGGTAGGCGCCCATCGGGTGGAGCAGGGCACCGGTCACGGCACGGACGCGGCGCAGCGCGGCCGCCCACTCCTCGGAGCAGGCGACGACACCGCCCATCGCGTCGCCGTGGCCGCCGAGGTACTTCGTGGCGCTGTGGAGCACCAGCGCGGCGCCGTGGTCGGCGGGGTTCTGCAGCACCGGGGTGGCGAAGGTGTTGTCGACCAGGACGGGTACGCCGCCGGCCGCGACGACGACGGCATCGAGGTCGACGAGCTCGAGCGTCGGGTTGGCCGGCGTCTCCAGCACGACGAGGCAGGTGTCGGGTCGGACGGCGCCGGCCACCTCGTGCGGTGCGCAGTAGGTCGTGTCGACGCCGAGCATCCCCGAGGCGAGCAGGTGGTCGGTGCCGCCGTAGAGCGGGCGGACGGCGACGACGTGACGGCCCGGGCCCTCGGCGACGGCGGCGAGCACCGATCCGGTGATGGCGGCCATCCCGGTCGAGAAGGCGACTGCCGCCTCGGTGTGCTCCAGACCGGCGAGCGCCTCCTCGAAGCGCGCCACGGTCGGGTTCCACAGCCGCTGGTAGACCATGCCGCCCGCGGCCGGGTGGCCGCCGGTCGCCATCGACTCGTACGACTCGCCCCCCGCGTCGATGCTGGGCAGCGGGTTGGTCGTGGACAGGTCGAGCGGGAGCGCATGGACGCCGAGCGCCCCGAGGTCCGCGCGGCCGGCGTGCACGGCGAGGGTATCCAGGCTGGTCATGGCGTCACAGTCGCGGAATCCTCGATGCAAAGCAATACACTTCGAACAACTGCCCCGGATGTGGCATTCACGCCGAAGATCACGAGGAACGCTCCATGCCCGCTGCACCCCCGTCCGTGGATCCTGCACCCCTCGACGCGCTCGACCGGCGCCTGCTCACCGAGCTCGCGGCGGACGGCCGGATCACCAACGCCGCGCTCGCCAAGCGCCTCGGCATCGCGGAGTCGACCTGCCTGCAGCGGGTGCGGTCGCTGCGGGAGCGAGGGGTCGTGCGAGGCGTCCACGCCGACGTCGACCTCGCGGCGCTCGGCTTCCCGATCCAGGCGGTGATCAAGGTGCGGCTCGGCAGCCACAACCGCGACCACGTCGCGAGCTTCCACCAGGTGCTGGCCCACGTGCCTGGCGTGCTGCGGATCCTGCACGTCGGCGGCGAGGACGACTACCTGCTCCACGTCGCCGTCTCCTCGACCACGCAGCTGCGCGACCTCGTGCTCGAGCACCTCAACGTGCACCCCGTCGTCCGCCACACCGAGACCCAGCTGGTCTTCGAGGAGATCCCCGGCGCGGGCGTGCTGTGACGAGACCACCCTTGCAACTCGTTGCATAGGTCGGGCACCATGTCCCCATGGCCCTCGAGCACGCCCTCCTCGTCGCGCTCAGCGAGCGACCCGCGAGCGGCCTCGAGCTCACCCACCGCTTCGAGAAGTCGCTCGGCTTCTTCTGGCACGCCACCCACCAGCAGATCTACCGCGTGCTCGCCCGGATGGAGGCCGACGGCTGGGTGACGGTCGAGGTCGTCGAGCAGGAGGGCCGCCCGGACAAGCGCGTCCACACGCCGTCCGCCGCCGGGCGCCGGGCGCTGGCCGAGTGGCTGGCCGAGCCGATGCCGATGGAGACCTTCCGCAGCGAGGTGGCCGTCAAGCTGCGCGGGGCGTCGTACGGCGACCGAGCGCGGCTGGCCGCGCACCTGCTCGACCTCCGCGCCGACCACGCCACGCGCCTGGCGCACTACGAGCAGATGGAGCGCGACCAGTTCCCCGCCCCCGACGGCCTCACCGGCGCGGCGCTCGACCAGTGGCTGGTCCTGCGCGGGGGCATCCGGATGGAGCGCTTCTGGATCGACTGGTTCACCGACTACCTGCAGGCCCACGAGGGTTTCGAGGCTCGCTCCGCTCGCACCTCAACCACCGAGAGAGATCGATCATGACGCACCCCACCTACCCCCACCTCCTCGAGCCGATCACCCTCGGCGCCGGCCCGGACGCGCTCACGCTGCGCAACCGCGTCGTGATGGGATCGATGCACACCGGTCTCGAGGACCACCCGTGGGACATCGACAAGCTCACGGCCTTCTTCACCGAACGCGCGCGCGGCGGCGTCGGCCTGATCATCACCGGCGGCTACGCCCCCACCAAGCGCGGCTGGCTCAAGCCCTTCGCCTCCGAGATGACCAACCGCCTCCACGCGATCCGCCACCAGCGGATCACCGGCGCGGTGCACGAGGCGGGCGGCGCGATCGCGCTGCAGGTGCTGCACGCCGGCCGCTACGGCTACCACCCGCTCTCGCAGAGCGCGTCGGACAAGAAGTCGCCGATCACGCCCTTCAAGCCGCACGCCATGTCGAGCAAGGAGGTCGACCACACCGCGACCGCCTTCGCCAAGAGCGTCGCGCTGGCGCGCAAGGCCGGCTACGACGCGGTCGAGATCATGGGCTCCGAGGGCTACCTCATCAACCAGTTCCTCGCTGCGCGCACCAACGACCGCGACGACGAGTGGGGCGGATCGGCCGCGCGCCGCATGCACTTCCCGGTCGAGGTCGTACGCCGCTCGCGCGAGCTCGTCGGCGACGACTTCCCCATCGTCTACCGGATCTCGCTCCTCGACCTCGTCGAGGGCGGGCAGACCTGGGACGAGATCGCCGAGCTGGCCCTGCACCTGCAGGCCGCGGGCGTCACGGTCTTCAACACCGGCATCGGCTGGCACGAGGCCCGGGTGCCGACGATCATCACGCAGGTGCCGCGCGGGGCCTGGCGGTCGCACACCGCTCGCCTCAAGCAGGTCGTGGACGTGCCGGTCTGCGCGTCGAACCGGATCAACACCCCCGAGCTCGCCGAGGAGATCCTGGCCGCCGGTGAGGCCGACCTCGTGTCGATGGCGCGCCCGCTGCTCGCCGACCCGGCCTTCGTCGCCAAGGCGATGGACGAGCGCGCCGACGAGATCAACACCTGCATCGCCTGCAACCAGGCCTGCCTCGACCACGTCTTCTCCAACGACCGCGCCTCCTGCCTGGTCAACCCGCGCGCCTGCCACGAGACCGAGCTGGTGCTGACCCCGACGATGCGCAAGCAGACCGTCGCGGTCGTCGGCGCCGGCCCCGCAGGACTGGCCGCCGCGACCAGCGCGGCCGAGCGCGGCTTCGCCGTCACGCTCTTCGAGAAGTCGCCCGCGCTGGGCGGGCAGTTCCGCCTCGCGATGGCGGTTCCGGGCAAGGAGGACTTCGCCGAGACGCTGCGCTACTTCACCCGCCGCCTCGAGGTCCTCGGCGTCGACGTACGCCTCTCGACCGAGGCCTCGGCCGCCGACCTCGCCGGCTTCGACCAGGTCGTCGTCGCGACGGGCGTCGAGCCCCGGATGCCGGACATCCCCGGCATCGACCACGCATCCGTGGCGTCGTACGCCGACGTGCTGAGCGGCGCGGTCGTGCCGGGCAAGCGGGTCGCGGTGATCGGCGCGGGCGGCATCGGCGTCGACGTCAGCGTCTTCCTCACCCACGAGCACGAGGACCTCGACGACTGGATGGCCCACTGGGGCGTCGGCGACCCGGCGCTGCACGTCGGCGGACTGACCGAGGCCAAGCCGCGGACGCCGGCGCGCGAGGTCACCCTCATCCAGCGCAAGGCCACACCGATCGGCATCGGCCTGGGCAAGACCTCGGGCTGGGCGCACCGCGCAGTGCTGAAGCAGTCGGGCGTGACGCAGGTCCGCGGCGCGACCTACGACCGCATCGACGACGCGGGGCTGCACATCACCGTCGACGGCGCGGCCCGCGTCGTGGAGTGCGACACCGTCGTGGTGTGTGCCGGGCAGGACTCGGTGCGTGGGCTCTACGACGCCCTGGACCGCGAGGCCCACCTCATCGGCGGAGCCGACGTGGCCGCCGAGCTCGACGCGAAGCGCGCGATCAAGCAGGGCACGGAGGTCGTGGCCGCCCTGTGACGGCAGGCGGCTCGGGCCCGCGGACCCGAGCCGCCGTCACTGTTGTGCGGGTTACTCGCAGAGACCGGTCGCAGCGGCGTTCTTGCCGGGACCGCCGACGGCCTTCACCAGCTGTCCGACGTTGTCGAACCCCTCGAGGCCGCCGCTGTTGACCAGCTTGTGGATCTGGCCGAAGCAGGCGGAGTCGCTCGGCGCGGCCTGGGCGGTGCCGGCGGAGCCGACGAGTGCGAGCGCTGCGATGGCGCCTGCGGCGAGAGTGCGCTTCATTGGGACATCCCTTCAGTAGTGAGTGATGTTCCCCCCAGTACTTCTCTCTCGCCCGACGGCGCCGTGGTGGATGCAGGTGGTCCCGGATTTCTTGCGCACGGGCTCGACCGGCGCCTGCGTACGGACCCGATACGTTGGGTCGCGCTCGCGACCTCCCGCGTGGCGAACCTGATCATGAGGAGCACCGTGTCGGCTCAACCGCCCCCGTGGGCAGCGTCCTACGCCCCCGGCGTGCCCCTCCACCTCGACTACGGCGACACCACGGTGCTCGACCTCTGGGAGGCCGCAGCCCGGGACCATGCCGACCGACCGGCGCTGGACTTCCTGGGTCGGGTCTCGACCTACGCCGACGTCGACGCCGAGGTACGACGCGTGGCGGGTGGCCTGCACGCGCTCGGCGTACGTCCCGGCGACAACGTCGCCCTGGTGATGCCGAACTGCCCCCAGAACGTCATCGCCTTCTTCGCGGTGCTGCGCCTCGGCGCGACGGTGGTGGAGCACAACCCGCTCTACACCGCGGCCGAGCTGCGCCACCCCTTCGTCGACCACGGCGCCCGTGTGGCGATCGTGTGGGACAAGGTCGTGCCCGTCATCGAGGGGCTCGTCGCGGACACGGCGCTGGAGCACGTGGTCGCCGTCGACATGACCACCCGACTGCCCTGGAGCAAGCGGCTGGCGCTGCGCCTGCCCATCGCGAAGGCACGCGCCGCGCGGGACCAGCTGACCTCGCCGGCCCCGCAGGTCATGCAGTGGTCGGAGCTGGCGTCGGCGGCACCGCTCGACGACTCGAACCCGCGCCCCGACAAGGACGCCGTCGCGCTCCTGCTCTACACCTCCGGCACGACCGGGGTGCCGAAGGGCGTGCCGCTGCTGCACCGCAACCTCGTCGCCAACGTGGTGCAGGGCCGCGCCTGGGTGTCGGGGCTGCGGGAGGGCGAGGAGTCCTTCCTCGTGGCGCTGCCGCTGTTCCACGCGTACGGCGTGACGGTGAGCGTGCTGCTCGGCGTGGCGCTCGCCGCCAAGCTGGTCCTGCTCCCCAAGCCCGAGATCGGCCTGATCATGGACGCCGTCGCGCGGGAGGTGCCGAGCTTCGTGCCGGCCGTGCCGCCGCTCTACCAGCGCATCGTCGACGAGGCGGACCGGCGCGGGGTCTCGATCGCCGGCATCCGCTACGCCCTGTCCGGCGCGATGCCGCTGCCCGCTCCGCTCGTCGACCGCTGGGAGGCCGCGACCGGCGGGCTGCTGGTGGAGGGCTACGGCCTCACCGAGACCTCGCCGGTGATCGTCGGCAACCCGATGTCGCGCGAGCGCCGTCCCGGCGCCATCGGGGTGCCCTTCCCCGACGTGGAGATCCGCATCGCCGACCCCGAGGACCTCGACCGCGAGGTCCCGCAGGGCGAGCGTGGCGAGCTCCTGGTGCGCGGCCCGCAGGTCTTCTCCGGCTACCGCGGCCTGCCCGAGGAGACCGCTGCCGCCTTCCACGACGGGTGGTTCCGCACCGGTGACGTGGTGACGATGTCGCCCGACGGGTTCCTGACGATCGTGGACCGGATCAAGGAGATCATCATCACCGGCGGGTTCAACGTCTACCCGTCAGAGGTGGAGGCCGTGATCCGCACCCACGCGGGTGTCGTCGACGTGGCCGTGGTCGGTCTCCCCCACGAGGACGGTGGCGAGGAGGTGGTCGCCGCCGTGGTGCTCGTCGAGGGCGTCCCGGTGCAGCCGGACGAGCTGCGCGCCCACACGCGCGAGGGCCTGACCCCCTACAAGGTGCCTCGGCGCGTCGTCTTCATGGACGACCTGCCGACCAACCCGATGGGCAAGGTCCTGCGCCGCGAGGTGGCGAGCCGCATCCGCGAGTCCTGAGCGGTCAGCCGACCGCGGCCGGCACCGGCACCCGACCTCCGGTGCGACCCGGCAGCCACCGCACGGCACCCGCCGTCTCGGTCGACGAGCCGTAGACGAGCAACGCCAGGAACACGCCGTACACCGGCAGGTGGCCCACCATCTCGGTCTGCCCGAAGAGCAGCAGGGTGGCGTTGAAGGGCACCATCGCGACGAGCACGGCGACCTGCGGGAAGGCCCCGGAGATCACCAGCAGGCCGAAGAGCAGCTCGGTCGCCCCGGCGACCGCCACGAAGGTCTCCGGCGAGATGCTGATCCCGACGAGCGAGAAGACGTCGAGGGCGGGATAGGTCGCGAGGGTGTCGATGGCCATCGCGGGGTTGGTCAGCTTCTCCGAGAAGGCCAGCACGATCAGCGCCGTGCCGACGCCGAGGCGCAGCCACAGCAGCGCCCAGCGGAGGTCGGCGCGCGACGGGTGGGCGGCACCGTGGGCGTCGGGCCCGGGAGGCACGACGACGAGGAAGGCCGCGACCGCGGCGAGGTTCGCGCTCTCCCCCAGCGCCGTCCACCCTGCCACCAGGGTGAGTGCCGGGGCCAGGGCCAGCACCAGCGCGGCCGCCGTACGCAGCTGCCATCCGGTGACCAGCCAGATCCCGAGGCCCGCCTCCACCAGCAGCAGCGCGTTGCCGCCGATCCCGTCGAGGTGGTCGATCGAGGGGGTGATGAAGGCGCCTGTCGCCGCGAGCGCGAGCAGCGCGACACCGAGGTGGATGCCGAGCAGGCGCGGGATCCACGGCACCAGGCCGCCCAGGCGACCGAGGAACGGCAGCTCGGGACCGTCGAACCGCAGCGCGACCAGGCGCCACAGCAGCGCGACCGCGACCACGGCCCCGGTCAGGACGAGCGGCAGCGGCGAGAAGAAGAAGGACCAGTCGCCCGCGGCCTGCGACTCCACGAACCAGCGCTCGTGGGTGGGCAGGGCAGGCGTCATGGCGACGAGCGGGAGGGTCATGGCTCCAGCCTCGGGGCGCAGGCACGCCGCCGTGAGCGGGCGTTGGTCCACTCATCGTCGGGACCTAGGTCCCGACCCGCCGGCCGCGGGGCGCCCAGGCCCCATGATGGAGCCATGACCTCCCACGACGTGACCGCGACCGGTGTCGACGACCGGGCGCTCCGCTCGCTCCGCGGGTGGAACCTCGCCCTCGCGGTGCTCCACCTCGCGCAGGCGGTCGCCGTGGTGGCGCTGGCCACGGACTTCGCCATCACGATCACCCAGTCGCTGCCGACGGGTCCGCCCGGCAGCGCGATCGCCTCGCCCGAGGGCGTGCTCGACCTGCCCGTCGGGGTCGCGATCGCGACCTTCCTCGCGCTCGCCGGCCTCGACCACCTGCTGACCGCGACGGTCCTGCGCGGCACCTACGAGCGCGACTTGCGCCGGGGGATCAACCGGTTCCGTTGGGTGGAGTACTCCTTCAGCGCGACGATCATGGTCGTCCTCATCGCGCTGTACGCCGGCGTCGTGGACGTCGCGGCCCTGATCGGGATCATCGGCGCGAACGTGGCGATGATCCTCTTCGGCTGGCTCCAGGAGTCGGCCAACCAGCCCGGCGGCACCGGCACCACCCGGACGATGAAGCCCTTCTGGTTCGGCTGCGTCGCCGGCGCCGCGCCGTGGGTCGCCATCGGACTCAACCTCCTCGCCGCCGAGGAGGTCCCCGGCTTCGTCGTCGGGATCTTCGTGTCGCTCTTCGTCTTCTTCAACAGCTTCGCGCTCAACCAGTGGTTGCAGTACCGCGGCGTCGGGCCCTGGCGCAGCTACGCCTTCGGGGAACGGGCCTACCTCGTGCTGAGCCTCGTCGCGAAGTCGGCGCTGGCGTGGCAGATCTTCGGCGGGTCCTTGGTCTCGTAGCCCCTCAGGTTCGCGGAGGGAGCAGCTTAGACGGTCCCGTCTCCCGGGCCTCGCCGCGCTCGACGGCGGCGTCGTGGCTGTCGCGGGCACGCTGGAGCAGGTCCATCAGGTCCTGCTCGTCGCGTGCCTTCTGGCGGTACTTCGGGCCCAGCGCGATGATCTGGTCGCGCTCGTCGAGCAGCAGGCCGTAGATCCGCTCCCGCTCGGCGGCGTCGCTGGTGTACTCGGAGTCGAGGTAGTCCTCGGCATGGCGGCGTGCGTTGTTGATCGCGTTGCGCGCCCGGCCCGCCGGGCTGACCAGCGAGGCGACGACCGTGACGGTGAGGACGCCGAGGATGACGCTCAGCGACGCCGACGTGCTGATCTCGGTCACCGGGATCGGCTCGCCGTCGTTGATGAACGGGATGTTGTTCTCGTGCAGCGCGTGCAGGATGAGCTTGACCCCGATGAAGGCCAGGATCGCCGCCAGCCCGTAGGAGAGGTAGATCAGCCGGTCGAGCAGGCCCTCGATGAGGAAGAAGAGCTGGCGCAGCCCGAGCAGCGAGAAGGCCACGGCGGTGAAGACCAGGTAGGTGTTCTGCGTGAGCCCGAAGATCGCCGGGATCGAGTCGAGCGCGAAGAGGATGTCGGTGCCGCCGATCGCCACCATCACGAGCAGCATCGGCGTCATGGCCCGCTTGCCGTCCACCGTCGTGAAGAGGCGGTCACCGTCGTAGTGGTCGGTGGTGTGCATGAACCTGCGCGCCAGGCGTACGACGACGTTGTCCGCGGTCTCGGACTCCCCGTGGTCGGACTTCAGCATGTTGCCCGCGGTGAGGATGAGGATCAGGCCGAAGAGGTAGAAGACCCACGCGAAGGAGTTGATCAGCGCAGCGCCGAGGAAGATGAAGCCGGTGCGCGCCACCAGGGCGAACACGATCCCGAAGAGCAGCACCTTCTGCTGGTCCTCGCGGGGGACGCGGAAGCTGGACATGATGATGAGGAAGACGAACAGGTTGTCCACCGAGAGCGCCTTCTCGGTGATGTAGCCGGCGAAGTACTCACCACCGGGCGTCGGCCCTCCGAGCACCAGGACGCCGAAGCCGAACAGGATCGCGATCCCGACGTAGAGCGCCGACCAGATCGCGGCCTCGCGCAGCGTCGGCACGTGGGCCTTGCGGACGTGGAAGTAGAAGTCGAAGACCAGCAGGCCCACGATGAACGCGATCGTCAGGCCCCACACCAGGGGAGAAACCTCCATCACGCGCCCCCGTCAGCGCTGCAGCGAGTGCGGCCGGCGCGGGTCACGACCGTCGCCGCCCCGGCGCGGCGGCTCGGGGCGTACGCGTCGGGCGTTGCCCCGGGGCGCCCAGCGCCGTGTCGACGGCAGCATCCGCATCCCCAGGAGCCCGAGCACCAGGGCACAGGCGATGACGCCGCCCGGATCGCCGTACGAGCTGAGGCTCCACCATGTCCATCGCGCATCGTCCATCCCACACCTCCGCGTCCCCGGCTCACGCCGGACTCCCGGAGGTCTTCCCCACCGCTGTTGCTCGAGCGGCCGACGCACCGGGGCGGACAGGGCCGACCGGGGTGACGATGTCGTCGAGGACGGGGTACTCCCCTCTGTCCTCCATGATCCGCGCCGCGCAGCCCCCGGTCAACAGTCTGGTCGGCAGGGCGTCGTACGCCGTCCCGGCGCGGCCTACCCGGCGCCGACGAGCAGCATCGTGGTGGCGAACACCAGCCCCGACGCGATGAGCGTGACGAGCGTGTAGCCGAGGATGTCGCGGATCTTCAGGCCGGAGATGGCCAGCACCGGCAGCGCCCAGAAGGGCTGGATCATGTTGGTCCACTGGTCGCCGTAGGCGATCGCCATGATCGTCACCGAGGGGTCGACGCCGAGGCGGGCCCCGGCGTCGAGCATCACCGGTCCCTGCACGGCGAACTGCCCGCCGCCCGACGGCACGAAGAAGTTCACCAGCCCGGCCGAGAGGAAGGCCAGCAGGCCGAAGGTCGAGGGACCGGCGGTGTCGACGAGGAAGTCCGAGAGGACGGTGATCAGGCCGGAGGTGGCCATGATCCCCATGATCCCGGCGTAGAGCGGGAACTGGAGCAGGATCTCGCCGACGTTGGACGCGGCGTTCTTCACCAGGGCGATGAGCTCGAGCGGACTGCGCACCAGCAGGAAGATCAGCGCCAGGAAGGTCCAGTTGACGATGTCGAGGGTGGCCGTGCCGCCGTCGGAGTAGTGGATCACCAGGTAGGCGACCAGGGCGAGGCCGACGAGCGTCGTGAGCACCCGGCTGGCGTCGACCCGGTCGGCCGGGGTGACGACCTCGTCGATCACCACGTCGTCGCCGAAGCGGGCGTCCGCGTCGAGCTCGATGACGGGGTCGCCGCCCCGCGGCGCGACCAGCGCCAGGCCGATGCCCACCGCCAGGATGGTGGCGACGATCGCGACCAGGTTCCACCAGGCGAAGGTGGTCTCGCTGATCGGGATGGTCTCGCCGAGCTGCTCGGCGATGAAGGAGCCCTCGGTGGCCGCCGTCAGGGTGCCGGAGCCGGAGTAGCCCATGTGCCAGATGACGTAGCCGGAGTAGCCCGCCGCGACGAGCAGCGGGAAGTGCAGGCTCAGCCCCTTCTCCCGGCCCTGCTTGGCGACCTCCACCGCCAGCAGCACGCCGACCACGAGACCGAGGCCCCAGGTGATCAGCGAGGCGACCGCGGCGACGACGAAGACGAACAGGTATCCCTGCAGCGCTGTCTTCGGCAGGCTGCCGATCTTGGCGAGCAGCCGCCGCACCGGCTGGGTGTTGGCGAGCGTGTGGCCCAGCAGCAGGATCAGCGCCATCTGGGTCATGAAGGCCAGCAA
This sequence comes from Nocardioides furvisabuli, assembly GCA_964021995.1. Lineage (GTDB taxonomy): Bacteria > Actinomycetota > Actinomycetes > Propionibacteriales > Nocardioidaceae > Nocardioides > Nocardioides furvisabuli_A. Next base: position 128,263 of record CAXHZJ010000005.1, read on the forward strand.
TCCGGACAGGCCCTCGCCCCAACCGCGGGTGATGTCGACCGGCCCGGCGTCGGTCAGGAGCAGCGCCATGATCGCCACGACGAAGGTCAGCACGATGGCGAACACCAGTGCGCTCGGGATGAAGCGCTCGACGACCGAGTTGACCGGCCGCATCACCCCCGCGAGTCCGGAGGATCGTGGCTTGGCACTGGTGCTGGACATGACGGGACTTCCTCACCCTGGGGGGACACGGCTCGCGTCACCATTCGGTGCCGCCCCACGGATGTCAAGGCGGTCCGCACGAGCGCTCGTGCCACGATCGCCCCGGCACCGGCGGGCCGGGTCGAGCGACCCGGCCGCCGGGCAACCCCTGCCGATGTGGTCGGACCACTGTTCACGGATCCCGGTCGCCGCGCAGGTCGAGCCTGCGGAGCCCGGCCGCCCCAGGGGTGGGGCGAGGATCCGAGGCTAGCCGGAGCGACGCGTGTGAGCACCCGCGTTTCCCGACGTGGTCCCGCGCCAGGCCCCCTCAGTCCTCGATGACGTCCAGGCCCTGTTCCCGCAGCTTCGCCAGGCTGTCGAGCATGGCCGCCAGCGCCTCGGGCGGGTGCTCCTGCCAGTCGTCGAGCTCGTGCAGCACCCGCAGCGGGGCCTTGGTCCGGTAGGACTCCGTCGGGTTGCCCGGGAAGCGCTTGTCGGTGACGTTCGGGTCGTCCTCGAAGGGCCCCGTCGGCTCGACGACGTAGACGCGGCCGCGGCCGTCGAGACCGGCCAGCGCCGTCGCCAGCTGGGCACCCCACGCCGCAGTGCTCTCGAGCGTCGTGAAGTAGATGTGGTTCGAGACCCGGCCCTCCTGGAAGTTCGAGGAGTAGCCCGCCACCAGCTCGGCACCGGGGCTGAGCTCGACCCTGGTGCCGTGGAGGTAGGGCCCCGGCACGTGGTCGTGGTGCTCGTACGTCACCGGTGTCCGCTCCCCCATGCTCGGCAGGCTACGACCCGGACGGCACGTCGGTCGAGGGCGACGCATCGGATCCGGGGCGGGTCGAGGCAGACTGCACGGGTGTCCGACCCGCTGCGCGCCCTGCTCGCCGCGCCGCCCGACCTTCCGGTCACCGCGGGGCTGCCTGCTCTCGTCGAGGCGCTGCGCGCGAGCGGGGTCGCGGTGGTCCAGGCACCGCCGGGCACCGGCAAGACGACCCTGGTCCCACCTGCGGTCGCCGGGGTCGTGCAGGGGAGGGTCGTCGTCACGCAGCCCAGCCGCATCGCCGCCCGCGCGGCCGCCCGCCGGCTGGCGCACCTGCTCGGCGAGCAGGTCGGCGAGACGGTCGGCTATTCCGTGCGCGGCGACCGGCGCACCAGTCGGCGCACGCGCGTCGAGGTCGTCACGACCGGTCTGCTGCTCCGTCGGATCCAGCACGACCCCGAGCTGGTCGGCGTCGGCGCCGTCGTGCTCGACGAGGTGCACGAGCGCCACCTCGACGCCGACCTGACCCTGGCGCTGCTGGTCGACGTCCGCGCCAACCTGCGCGACGACCTGTCCGTGGTGGCGATGTCGGCCACCATCGAGGCCGAGCGGACGGCCGCCCTGCTCGGTGGAGGTGCGGGTGGCGCCCCGGTGGTCCGCGTCCCGGGGGCCCTGCACCCGGTCGGGACGGTGTGGTGTCCGCTGCCGGCTGGGGCGCGCCGCACCGACGACCGCGGCATCACCCCGGCGTTCCACGACCACGTCGCGGCGACCGTGCGTCGTGCGCTGGTCGCGCACGAGGGGGACGTCCTGGTCTTCGTGCCGGGCGTCGCGGAGGTCGAGACGACCGTACGCCGCCTGGCCGGCGTGGACGCGGACGTGCACGCCCTGCACGGGCGCCTCCCCGCCGCCGAGCAGGACCGGGCGCTCAGCGAGGGTCCGCGCCGACGGGTGATCGTCTCGACCGCGGTCGCCGAGTCGTCGCTGACGGTGCCCGGCGTACGCGTCGTGGTCGATGCCGGCTTCTCGCGCGAGCCGCGCACCGACCACCGCCGCGGACTGGCGTCCCTGGTCACCGTCGCGGTGAGCCGGGCGGCAGCCGAGCAGCGGGCGGGGCGGGCCGGGCGGCTGGGGCCGGGCACGGTGCTGCGGTGCTGGTCCGAGGCGGAGCACGCGCACCTGGCCGCCCACCCGGAGCCGGAGATCGCCACCGCCGACCTGACGGCCTTCGCCCTCGAGGTGGCGTGCTGGGGCAGCGACGACGTCCGCGACCTGGCGCTGCTCGACCAGCCACCGGCGCACGCCCTGTCGGCGGCCACGGAGGTGCTGGTGGGGCTCGGGGCGATGACCGAGGACGGGAGGGTCACCCCGCGGGGCCGGGTGATCTCCGGCGTCCCGGTCGACCCCCGTCTGGCGCGCGCACTGATCGACGGGGCCCCTCTGGTCGGGGACAGGCGGGCGTCGGAGGTGGTCGCGATGCTGAGCGAGGACGTACGCGCCCCGGGAGGCGACCTGGTCGCTGCCCTCCGGTCGCTGCGCACCGCCGGGCGGGCCGGGTCGTGGCGCAGCCAGGTCACCCGGCTGCAGGAGGTCGTGGCGAAGCAGGGCGACCGGCCAGGGGCATCGGCGCGTGCCCTCACCGACGACGTGGCCGTGGGTCTGGTGGTCGCCCTGGCGCACCCGGACCGGATCGCCCGCAAGCGCACCGGCACGTCGGGCTCGGCCTACCTCATGGCGTCCGGGACCGGCGCGGCGCTCGACCCGCGCGACCCCGGTCCGCTGGGCGGACTGGAGTGGCTCGCGGTCGGCGACGCCCAGCGGCGGCCCGGGCAGCGCGAGGCGCAGATCCGCGCGGCGGCGCCGCTCACCGAGGACCTCGCGCTGGAGGCAGCGGGTTCGCTGTGGACCGAGGTGGACGAGGTCACCTGGACCAGTGGGCGGGTGCTGGCTCGCCGGCGGACGTTGCTGGGCGCGATCGAGCTCACCTCGGTCCCGCTCGGCGACCCGCCCGTGCAGGCCGTGAGCGACGCGATCCGGGGTGCGATCGCGAGCGAGGGGGTCGCCCTCCTCGCCTGGACGGACGCGGCCACGGCGCTGCGCGCTCGCCTCGACTTCCTCCACCGCGCGCTCGGCGACCCGTGGCCCGACGTGAGCGACGCCGCGCTGACCGAGGGCCTCGACTCCTGGCTCGGGGCGCGGCTGGCACGGGTCCGCTCGGCGGCGGACCTTCGTCGTGTCGACGTGACGTCCGCCCTCCGGGCGATGGTGCCGTGGCCGGAGGCGGGAAGGCTCGACGACCTGGCTCCGGAGCGCGTCGAGGTGCCCAGCGGGTCGAGCGTGCGGATCGACTACTCCCAGGACCAGCCAGTGCTCGCCGTGCGACTGCAGGAGGTCTTCGGCTGGGCCGCTGTGCCGGTCCTGGCCGACGGCCGCGTCCCGCTCCTGCTGCACCTGCTCTCGCCCGCGCGACGCCCGGCCGCCGTCACCGCGGACCTGGAGTCCTTCTGGGACAACGGCTACCCGGGCGTGCGTGCCGACCTGCGCGGGCGCTATCCGAAGCACGCCTGGCCCGAGGACCCGCGCAGCGCACCCGCCACCTCGCGGACGAACCGGCCCCGCCGCGGCTGAGGGTCCCCGTACAGTCGCGGCATGCCCCGCCTGCCGCTTCCCGGCCACCACCTGCTGGCCACGACCGGCGTCCGCTCGCGGGCGCGGCACCGCGCGGACCCCGGCGGCCTGGGGCACCCCAGCGGCCCTCCCTCCACGCGCGCCGCGCTCGGCGAGCTCGGGTCCGCGCTCGACGGCGTACGCCTGCTGGGTGCGCTGCCGCGCCTGTCCTCGGCGCCGCGGGGCGACGGCCACCTCGTCGTCGACATCCCCGGGTGGCGCGCACCCGAGCTGTCCGGGGCGCCGCTGCGCACCTACCTCCGGCGACTGGGGTACGACGCCCGCGGCTGGGGCTTCGGCACCAACACCGGCGATCCACGGCGCGACGTGGCTCGCCTGTCGGAGCGGCTGCTGCAGCTGGTCGAGGCGAAGGGCGAGCCAGCCTCGCTGGTCGGGTGGAGCCTCGGCGGAGTGATCGCGCGCGAGGTGGCGCGTCGCCACCCCGACGCCGTACGCCGCGTCATCACCTACGGCACGCCGGTCACCGGCGGACCGCGGCACACGACCGTGGCCCGCGCCTACCGCCGGGGACCGGACCCCGACGGCCACCGCGTCACCGAACGGCTGGACGCGACCGCGCCGATCCCGGTGCCGCTGACGGTCCTGTTCTCCAAGCGCGACGGCATCGTGTCGTGGCAGGCCTGCCTCGACCACACCTCGCCCGACGCCGAGCACGTCGAGGTGTCGTCGACCCACATCGGGATGGGCATCGACCCCGACGTGTGGACGATCGTGGCCGACCGGCTGGCCCGCAGCGCCTGAGTCACTCGGGCGGCGTGAGCACGACGTGGCCGGAGGCCAGCCGACCGCTCACCGTCTCGTCCGTCATGCCGGCGCTGCGCAGGAGGCCGATGATGGCGGCGTTGTCCGCCATCATCTCGGCGCGGAAGCGCTTCACGCCCACGTCGATCGCGCGTGCGGTCAGCACCCGCAGCAGGGCGGCGCCGAGCCCGCGACCCTGCCACGAGTCCGCGACGGTGACCGCCAGCTCGGCGTCGTCGGGCGCGGAGCCGTAGCGGATGAAGCGCGCGACTCCGATGATGTAGGTGTCGTCGTCCGGGGCGTGCGCGACGTAGGCCTCGTGGTGGATGTGGTCGACGGCGGTGAAGTAGGCCGCCTGGCTGTCGGTCAGCCGCGGTGTGCCGGTCATGAAGCGCTGGTACTGCGACGCCTCGCTCATCAGCGCGAACGCCCGCTGCAGCTCGGCCGCGTCGCTCGCCCTGATCGGCCGGACCAGGACCAGGTCACCACTGCGGAGCCGGACCTCGCACGCGGCCTCGTCCATCGCCGCTACCTGGCCAGCGGGGGAAGCGTCACGACCTGGCCGGCGTAGGAGAGCCCGGCGCCGAAGGCGATCAGCAGCGCGGTGTCGCCGGCCGACGCCTCGTCCTGGCGCAGCATCGCCTCCATCGCCAGCGGCACCGACGCGGCCGAGGTGTTGCCGGAGTCGACGACGTCGGTCGCGACCGCCACGGTGTCGGGGAGCTTGATGTTGCGCGCGAGCGTCTGGGTGATCCGCAGGTTGGCCTGGTGCGGGATGAAGGCGTCGAGCTCGTCGACGGACACCCCCGCCAGGCGCAGCGCCTCGTGCGCGACCTCGGCCATCGCGAAGGGCGCCCAGCGGAAGACCGCGGTGCCCTCCATCTGCACGACCGGGTGGTCCGCATCGGAGTGGCTGCGAAGGCCCATGCAGCTCGGGGACTGGGTGATCACGTGGGCCTGCGAGCCGTCGGAGCCCCACGCGGTCGGACCGATCCCGGCGGACTCGGACGGACCCACCACGACCGCGCCCGCACCGTCGGCGAAGATGAAGGCGGTGCCGCGGTCGGTCGGGTCCATGAAGCGGCTGAGCTGCTCGACGCCGATCACCAGCACGTGCTTCTCCGCACCCGAGCGCACCATCGACGCCGCGAGGTTGAGCGCGTGGCAGAAGCCCGCGCAGCCGGCGGAGATGTCGAAGGCCGCCGCAGTGATGCCCAGCGCGGTCGCGACCTGCGGCGCGGAGGCGGGCGTGTGCTCGGGGTGGGTGGACGTCGCGACGATCACGCACCCGACCTCGGCGGCATCCACGCCGGACGCCGCGAGGGCCTTCTCGGCGGCGGAGATCGACATCCCGATCAGCGTCTCGTCCTCGCCGGCGAAGCGGCGCGTGCGGATGCCCGACCGCGTCTGGATCCACTCGTCGTTGGAGTCGAGGACCTCGCAGATCTCGTCGTTGGTGACGAGGCGCTCCGGCCGGTGGACCCCGAGTCCGAGCATCGCTGCGTGGGTGAGGTCGGTCGGCTGCTGGATCGTCATGGGGCGAGCATAGGCATGACGGGGCTCACCGCAGCAGGGCAGGAGTGCGCCCGTCGCGCTCCCCGTCGAAGAACCGCTCGAGCACGCGGTCGAAGACCGGTTCGTCGGGCGCTGCCAGCGCGAAGAGCGTCATCGAGGACCGCAGCTTCATCGCGTCCGTGCCCCCGAGGACCTGCTCGGCCGACACCCCCTCGAGCCCCAGCAGGGCGTCGCAGCACGCGTGGAGCCGCGGACCGAGCACGTCGTGGGCGAGGTAGGCGCGGGCCTCGGCGAGGTCCGCGACGGCGTACGCCTGCGCGGTGGGGCTGTGCCCCAGGCCGGCGACCTGCGGGAAGACGAACCACATCCAGTGGCTCGTCTTCCTGCCCGCGCGCAGCTCGGCGAGCGCCCGGTCGTGGGTCCCGCGGTCGTCCTGGGCGCGAACGAAGCGTGCGAGGTCGGCGGCCACGTCGCTCAGACGGGGGCCGGGTCGGTCTGCGGGGCAGGGGCGCCCGGCTCCGGACCGGGGTCGATCGGGTTCACGTCGGGGTCGCCGGACGGAACGATCTCTGGCTCGGTGGACGGCTCCATGGGTGTGGTGGTCATGCCCTCCGGTCTACGCCGCACCACCGTCGACCGCAATGCCCGGCCCACCCCGAGGGTGGGTCGCGCCAGTAGGTTGGCGGCGTGCCCGACACCCCCTCGCGCGCCGCCCAGCTCGGCGCGGTCGCCTTCCTGCTGCGACCGACCTACATCGCGACCGAGGTGGTGACCGCCGCTGCCACGACCGGTGGCTACAGCTTCGTGGCCGACTCGGTGAGCAAGCTCGGCGAGGTGGGCTGCTCGGAGGGCTACTGCTCGCCGCGACACGAGGTGATGAACGGGTCCTTCATGGGCTACGGGGTGCTGCTCGCCGGCGGTGCGCTGCTGCTCGCGAAGCCCCTCGGCCCGTGGGTGACCGGGCTGCTCGTCGTCTCGGGTGTCAGCTCGTACGCCACGGGGCTGGCGCCGCTGGACCAGGACGCGACGCTGCACGCGATCGCCGCGACGCCATTGTTCGTCGCCCAGCCTCTGGCGCTGGTGGGGCTGGGCCACCGCATCCGCCACGACCGACCGCGCCTGGCCAAGGCCCTGCTCGCGACGGGGATCGTCACCGCCACGGCCGCCGTGGGATTCATCGTGTCCGGCGACGAGCAGGCGGCCGGCGCGCTGGAGCGGCTGGCGCTGTGGCCGGTGCTCTTCGGCCTCGGCGCGTTCGCATGGGGCCGCGGCGCCTGACGCAGCCCCGGGGGGACGGCCCGCTCGGCTCAGGTCAGCGAGGGCGCTGGCGGCGCTCCTGCACCTTGGCCACGGCGCTCTTGATCTTGGCCTGGTTGTGCGGCTTGCGAGCCTCGTCGTAGACCTTCTTGGCGACCGCGAAGGCGCCGGCCTTCTTCATGATTCCCATGCCCCCACCGTGCCAGCGAGCGCCAAACCGCGGCGTCACTCGTGCAGCGTCAGGTGCAGCCACGGTCGGGACAGGCGGAAGGCGCGGCCGGTGACGACCCGCGGGGTGATCTCGACGACGTTGTACTTCACCGTGCCGACCCACGGACGCAGCGGGAGGCTCTCCGCGCGGTGCTCCTCGTGCTCGTCGAGGATCCGGGCCGAGCCGCGTACGACGACGCTGCGGGCGTGGTCCTCGTCGTAGCGGTCGATCTCGAGGGCCACCTCGGATCCCATCGCCACCGCGAGCAGCTTGTCGCCGCCGGCGCTGCGGAAGAGCAGGGTGTCGTGGTCGACGGCGTAGTTGATCGGCGTGATGTGGACCTCGTCGACCATCCGGAAGGCGAGGCGGGCGAACTCCTCCTCGCGCAGCATCGCCCAGCACTCGTCGGGGCTGAGCTGGGTCACGACCTCGTCGTCCATGGTGATCACTCCTTCGCGTGCGGGTCTCCTGCCCCGACGCTAGGCCGCGGCCGCGGCGGCGGGCAGGGCTGAAGGTCCCGCAGAAGTCGCACCCATCCGTGACCCGGGTCACCCCGAACTCCTGGAAAGCCGTCCGGTCCCGACGGCACCGACGAAGGGTTCGACCCATGCGCCTCCCCTCCATCCGCCGCCCGTCCCCGTCCATGGCCGTGTCGGTCATGGCCCTGCTCGTGGCCTCCACCGGCACGTCGTACGCCACCGGCCTGATCGGCTCGGACGACGTGAAGAACAACTCGCTGACGACCATGGACATCAAGGACAACTCGCTCAAGGGCCGCGACATCAAGGACGACGTGCTCGGGTCGAACAAGATCCGCAACGGCTCGCTCAAGTCCAAGGACTTCAAGGCCGGCGAGCTCCCCGCCGGCCCCCAGGGCCCCGCGGGCGTCGGCCGGTGGGCCCTCGTCGACGCGACCGGCGCGATCATCGCCCAGTCCGGCGGCTTCTCGGTGACCGCGGGCTACCCCGCGGCCCCGGCCGCGGCCAACGGCAACGTCTACATCAACGCCGGCGAGAACCTCGCCAACAACGCGGTCATCGCCACGATCGCGCTCCAGAACACCGCCGACCTGAACGGCGACGCGATCCTCAACGGCCGCGCCCCCGGCGCGGACGCCAACCCGGAGTTCTCCGGCGAGATCTCGGCGGCCGTCTGCACGCCCGGCGTCGTGAACTGCGCGCCTCCCGGCACCGGCAACCCGAACCACCTCGTGGTGAGCCCGCGCAACAGCGACGGCAGCTTCACCACCGACGGCGCCCGCAAGCGCTTCTACGTCGTCGTCACCGGCGACTCCACCGACCGCGGCTGATCGCAGGGGCCGGTCGCACGGCGCGGACGGGGTCCCGTGGGGGGATCCCGTCCACCGCCGCGTCGCCGGCCCATCACCGACGTGCGGCACACTGACCGCGTGACCACGAAGATCTCCGTCGCCGGGCTCGGCTACGTCGGCCTCTCCATGTCCGTGCTGCTCGCACGGCACAACACGGTCGTCGGCCTCGACCTCGACGCCGAGCGGATCGCCCGGCTCGAGGCCGGCGAGAGCCCGATCCACGACGACGACATCTCGCGCTTCCTCGCCACCGAGGACCTCGACCTGGCCTTCACCACCGACGCCGAGGTCGCCCACGCCGGCGCCGACTTCGTGGTGATCGCGACGCCGACCAACTACGACCCGGTCACGAACTACTTCGACACCAGCTCGATCGAGGCGGTGATGCGCGACGTCCTGCGGATCAATCCCGCGGCGACGATGGTCGTGAAGTCGACCGTGCCGGTGGGCTACGTCGAGGACGTGCGCGAGCGGCTGGGCACCGACGCGGTGATCTTCTCCCCCGAGTTCCTCCGCGAGGGCCGGGCCCTGCACGACAACCTGCACCCCGCACGCATCGTGGTGGGCGAGGACTCCGACCGCGCCCGCGCCTTCGCCGAGCTCCTCGTCAAGGGCGCCGACGCCGACGACGTGCCCGTGCTCTTCACCGAGCCCACCGAGGCCGAGGCAATCAAGCTCTTCGCCAACACCTACCTCGCGATGCGGGTCGCCTACTTCAACGAGCTCGACTCCTTCGCCCTCTCACGCGGGCTCGACCCGCGGGCGATCATCGACGGCGTCGGCCTCGACCCGCGCATCGGCACGCACTACAACAACCCGTCCTTCGGCTACGGCGGCTACTGCCTGCCCAAGGACACCAAGCAGCTGCTGGCCAACTACAGCGACGTCCCGCAGACGCTGATCTCCGCCATCGTCGACGCCAACACCACCCGCAAGGACTTCATCGCCTTCGACATCCTCGACCGCCACCCGCGCGTCGTGGGCATCCACCGGCTGCTGATGAAGGCCGGCTCGGACAACTTCCGCGAGTCGTCGGTGCAGGGGATCATGAAGCGCCTCAAGGGCAAGGGGGTCGAGGTCATCGTCTACGAGCCCGAGCTCGGCGAGGACTCGTGGTTCGGCTCCGAGGTCACCGACGACCTGGCCTCCTTCAAGGCGCGCGCCGACGTGATCGTGGCCAACCGGATGTCCGACGAGCTGCGCGACGTGGTCGACAAGGTCTACACGCGGGACCTCTTCGGCGCCGACTGAGTCAGCGACGCCGGCCGAACAACCCCCGCTTGCCGTCGGGCTCGGGGTCCGCGTCCGCGTCCGCGTCCGGCGCGCGCACCACGGACGTGTCGGTCGCCTTGCGGAGCGCCTTGCGCAGCCGGTTCTCCGACTTGTCGGGGTCCATCGCCGGGCGGGCACCGAGGGTGAAGCGCTCCACGACCCGCAGGTCGACGGGCACGAAGCCCACGTCCGTCGCCGGGTAGGCCTTCACCCCGAAGGACTCCTCGAGCAGCGCGTCGCGGTCGTCGCCGTCGCCCGACAGTCGGGCGACGCGGGCCAGCGCCGCGGTGCGCTCGAGGCGCGCTGCCGCGCCCGAGTCGTACGCCAGCACGCGGGCGCCGTGGTGGGTGCGCTCGAGGTCGTCGAGCAGGGCCGCCAGTGCCGCGGGGAGCGGGGCGAGCGTGACGTCGGGCAGAGTCAGCACGAACTCGGCGTCCGAGGTCGCGGGCGCGGTCTCGACGAGGCGTACGCGCGGCTCGTGGAGGTAGGAGCGGTGCACCAGCCGGGTCTCCAGCACCGGGTCCTCGACCGGCTGGACGCGCTCGTCGTGGACCGATCCCCACGGTCCGACGACGGTGACGCGGAGGTCGGGCACGTCGCCGTCGAGCAGCGAGTCGACGACCCGGATCGTCTCGTCGGCCGGCCCGGCAGCGAGCACGACCTCGAGGTAGGGCACCTGGTAGGCGCGGCCCCGGCGGTTGCGCTTGGGGCGCATCGTCGGCACGAGGTCGGCGAGGTAGGGGTCGTTGAAGCGGTTGACCTGCTCGGCGCGACGCAGGACCTGCGAGCGGCCGAGGTGCCAGCTGCGGGCCTCGCGGTCGACGACGAAGACGCCGCCGGCCTGGGCCAACGAGTGGCCCAGGTGCATGTCCTCGCCGAGGCGCAGCGTGCGGTCGAAGCCATCGGAGTCGAGGTAGAGCGCCTTGGTCACCGACCCGGTCATGCCGATGTGGAAGCGCTGCGCCCGCGGGCCCGCGGTGCGCAGGTCGTCGGTCTTGGCCCAGTAGTCCTCGACCCACTGGTGCGGCTCGTGCTCCTGGCCGGGGAAGAGGTCGCCGGCCTCGCCTGTGGCCACGCGGTCGCGCACGACGGCGGGGTCGGTGCCGAGCAGGCCGGCCGGGTCGACGAAGAGCTTGTGGCCGCCGGGGACGGCATAGTCGACGAGGTGGTGCCAGCGGGCGTGCGCCTCCACCTCCTCGCGGTAGGCCAGCATGTCGGCGTCGTACCAGTGCAGCACGTCGCCGTCGGCAGCCATCGCGCCGAGGTGGCAGGCGTTGGCGCGGCCCCAGCCCTCCTCCACCCGGATCAGCCGGGTGTGCTCCGGACGGACCTCGGGCAGCTCCTGCGCCGGGGAGCTCTGGTCGTCGACGACGAGCACCTCGAGCAGGTGCGAGGGGTAGGACTGAGCGGCGAGCCCGGCCAGGACGTAGGGCAACGTGTGCTGGTAGTTGAAGGTCGGCACCACGACGGTCACCGACAGCGTCGGCTCCCAGTCGCCGAGCGTCGCGGGGGTCAGCGACCCCCAGTCGTTGTGCCGCACCACCGGCTGCCGCGCCATGTCCTAGCTCCCCCCGTCAGGCCGGTCGAGCGGATCGACCTCCAGCGCCAGGCTGGGCCGGAACCCCTTCCACTCCGAGGCCACGATGTCAGGTCGGCGGAACTCCTCGTCGTCCCGGGCCCACGTGTGTCCCGCACCGGTGCGCCGCAGGACGTAGCCCAGGCCGTGGGTGCGGTAGATCCGACCGCCCGCCGCCTCCACGCCGGCGAGCAGCTGCGCGTCGACGAACTTGCGCACCCGGCGGAAGTCGCCGAGCGAGCGCAGGAGGCCGCGGTCGAGCAGCAACGTGCCGCCGGCCACGAAGCGGGCGAAGAGCTCCGAGGGGTGCTTGCGGCGCACGGTGAGGTCCTCGCGCTCCGCGTTGGCGTGGAGGTAGACGAACTCCGACGGCATCCCGACCACGTCGGCGCCGGAGAAGCGGCGCGCCATCAGCAGGTCGTGCACGGCGTCGGGTGAGTACCAGTCGTCGTCGTCGACCTTGAGCAGCACGTCGCTCGACGCCGCCCGCGACGCAGCCGTCAGCACGTCGCCGAAGAACGCCGACTCCTCGAAGGTGAGCACCTGGTGCGGCCGGTCGCCGAGCACCCGGCGTACGGCGTCGCGGTCGGGCTCGAAGCCGTGCGCGGCCAGCACCAGCTCGACCTCCGCGCCCCGTTGCCGGGCCACCTGCCGCAGCGCGAACTCGAGCATGTCGGGCCGCTTGGTCGACAGCAGCGCGCTGACCGGCGGCAGCGCGACGTGGCGCACACCGGCGCGCGAGGCCAGCGCCGAGCGCCAGGCGAGCGTGGAGTGGTGGTCGAAGGCGGCGCGGCGCACGGCGAGGCTGTGCTCCTCGCGGCGCAGCGCGTCGTCGAGGTCGACCTCGGCGTCGAGCGCGGCGGCCAGCGCCGGCGCCACGTCGAGCACGCCCTCGGTCACGACCGGGACGCCCGAGATCGCGAGTGCGAGCAGGTCGGCGGTCGGGGTGTCGGCGGTGAGGCGTACGCCCTGGAAACCGCGGGCGGCCTCCACGACGCCCTCGGTGACCGGTCCGGCGCTGATGCGCGAGAGGTCGACGACCGGGTGGTCCCAGTCCTTGCGGAAGCCGATCGGGTTGAAGACCCGCTCGTCGACCGGCTCGGGACCGGGGTCGGTGACGACGGTCGGCGCGCGGTCGATGACGTGGTGGGGGGCGACCTCTCCCCCGCGACGGGCGACGACGACGTCCGGCGGCACGTCGCGCTCGGCGTCACCGGCGCCGGCCACGTCGGGCAGCAGCACGCTGCGCGCGTCGAGGCCGGGCGCGGCGGGACGACCGGCGTACGCCACGACGAGCCCACCGTGGGTGGTGTCGCCCTGCCCGGCGGCCTGGCGGGCCATCTCCATCACGACCAGCTGGGCGCGCGCGCCCGAGGCGAAGCGGGCGACGGTGAGCACGCCACGGTCACCGGCCTCGCGGGCGGCGAGGTGCACCAGCCGCGGCCACTCCGGACGGGGCACGAGCACCCACGGCGTCGGGGCGTCGGTGAGCCAGCAGGCGACCGCCTTGCACTGGCCCAGCAGCGGCACGGCGCTCGCCATCCGCCGCAGCCGGGCGCGGTCGGCGGCCACGACGAGCACCGAGCCCCAGCCCTTGCGCGGACCGCCGAGGGCCGACAGCGTGACGATCTGCGGCTCGATCCCGGGGACGTCCTCGATGCCGTGGAGCGCCTCGAGGGCCAGGGCGTCGGAGTCGTCGACGAGCACGAGCGTCGGGCCCGGGAGCCGGAGGTCCCGGAGCGGGTGCTGGGCGGGCTGCTGGGGGGTGGGGCTCACGGTCGCGCGCCCTCCTTCGGCGCTCGGTGCTTCAGGGACGACGGCAGCGAGTGCTGCACCAGGGGACGCGGCTGGCGCCAGAGCCAGTCGCGGCTGACGTGGTCGATGATGTGCACGCCCTCGGGCGCGGTCACCCTCACCAGCCCGCCGAGCGCCTCGGGGTCGCCGTGGCGGATCGCCTCGTCGACCTCGAACTCGCGCAGCTTGCGGTAGAGGCGGGTGTTGGTGAAGTCGACACCGTCGCGCCGCCAGTGGGCGTACTCGTCGGCGTCGAGCCACTTGACCTCGAGCACGAGCCCCTGCTGGAGCACGATCCGCTCGACCCCGGCGGGGAACTCGCGCAGCTCCCAGTCGAAGGCCTTCACGAAGGTGAAGTCCGGGCCCATCGGGTAGACCCACGGCTCGAGGAAGCGCAGCGACAGGTCGAGCCAGCCGGTGGAGGGGTCGACGACCGTGAGCGGGTGGCGCGGCATGGCCACGATCGCGCGGGTCGACTGAAGCTGCCAGGCGAGGTCGCGCAGGATGCCCGCGCCCTCGGGCGTGAGCACCATGTCGCCGTCCCACTTCATCGAGTAGGTCGTGCGCACGTGGGAGAAGCACCAGTTGTAGAAGTGCGTCAGCGAGTGGACGCTCGTCGCCGGCGTGGCCAGGTGCTCGCCGCCGGCGCGCGAGACCCGGTGGGGGTAGTCCAGGACGGTCAGCCGCTCGCTCGCGCCGCACTCCTGCGCGACGCGGCGCGCCACGTCGGCGGTGCCGTCGTCGGAGCCGTTGTCGACGAGCAGCACGTGGTCGACCGCGGAGAAGACCGGCGGCAGCACCCACGGCAGGTTGCGCGCCTCGTTGCGCACCCGGAAGACGCACGTCAGCCCGGGCTCCAGCGGCTCACCGGAGGTCCAGGGCCAGGTGACGTCGTACGCCGGATCCCCCTCGAGCGACGCGATGTCGGGCATCAGGCGGATCCCTGGGAGCGCTCCCGGCCCATCGCCTTGCGCAGCTTCTGCCGGGCTGCGGGGGGCACCATCGCGCGTACGGCGTGGGGCACGCGGTCGGCGGCACTGCGCCCCGGGGCCTGCTCGAGCGCGTCACGACGGGCGTCGGCGGCCGCACGACGCCGCTGGGCCACGACGGTCGAGTGGGCGAACGCCTCGGCCTCGGCGTACTGGCCCGCGTAGGCGGTGCGGAGCTGGTCGCACCACTCCCGGTTCTTCTCCGAGTCGTCCGCGGCGATCGCATCCAGCGCCTGCCAGGTCTCGTCGGCGAGCTCGCGCAGCCGGTCCGGCACGCCGATGTCGTCCCAGGTCATCGTCACCCGGCGCAGGGAGGGGTCGATGAAGCGGTGCACCTCGGCGATGTCGACCGCCATCGCGGTCTTCACGCCCTGGAGGTCGAAGGCCTCGCCGAGGGCGAAGACCGGCTGGGTCCAGTCGTCGAGGAGGTCGCCGTAGTGGACGAAGGCGCGCTGCTGGCCGCGGGTCGCGCGCTCGGTGTGGAGCATCATGTTGACCCAGGCGGCGGTGCGGGTGATCGCGCCCTGGTCGGACCCCGCGCCCATCTGTCCGTAGTAGGTCTGCTTGGAGCCGACCACCTCGGTCACCGGGCGCAGCATGGTGACGTAGGCCGGCGTGGCGTCGCACCGGTCAGCCGCGGCGCGCCAGAGGCCGAGGAACCACGACGCGCGCGGGTCCTTGACGACGAGCTCGTCGGCGACGGAGAACTGCTCCTCCAACCAGGCCGCGACGCGCTCACGGGTGGCGTGGTCGCCGCTGGTGGTGCCGGTGTCGAGCCACGCGCGCGGACGGGCGTCGGAGACCTGGACGTTGCTGCGGGCCAGGAGCTCGGTGTGGAGGTCGACGACCCAGCGCGGCTCGCCGAACCCCTTCGGGTTGGTCGCGTCGGCGACGACCTCCGGCTGCGGCACGTGGAGGCCGAGGGTGCGCAGGGTGCCGGCCATGGTGCTCGTGCCGCTGCGGCCCGACCCCACGACGAACACCACCCGTCGACTGCTGCTCATGGCGCGAGCCTATCGGTGGATCGCGGTACGGCCTCGCCGCCTCAGAGATGTTGCGGCTGGGCCTTGATGAGGTCGGCGTACCAGCCGAAGGACTTCTTCGGCGTCCGGACGAGGGTGTCGTAGTCGACGTGCACCAGGCCGAAGCGCTGGGTGAAGCCCTCGGCCCACTCGAAGTTGTCCATCAGCGACCAGCAGTAGTAGCCGCGTACGTCGACGCCACGCTGGATCGCCTCGGACACGGCGTTGAGGTGCGAGCGGAGGTAGTCGATGCGGGGCTGGTCGTCGACGACTCCGTGCTCGTCAGGGCCCATGTTGTAGCTGCACCCCGACTCGGTGATCACGATCGGCGGGAGCGCGGCGCGGAACCGGGCGCGGAACATCACGAGGAACTCGCGCAGCGCGTCGGGGACGATCGGCCAGCCGATGTCGGTGGTGGGGTAGCCGACGACGTCGCGGTTCTCCCACGGCAGCTCCGAGCCCTCGGACGCCGCGGCCACCTTCATCGGGTTGTAGTAGTTGATCCCGTAGAAGTCGAGCGGCTGGCGGATGGTCGCGAGGTCGCCGGGCTGGGCGATGTCCTCCATCAGCGGCGCGAGGTCGGCCGGGTAGCGACCCAGCAGCATCGGCTCCAGGAACAACCCGTTCCACACCGCGTCGAAGAGCTTGCTCGCCCCGACGTCGGCGTCGTCGTCGCTGGCCGGCCACACCGGGGCGTGGTTGTTGGCGCAGCCGATCGAGGTCGCACCGGCGCGGCGCAGCTCGATGGCGGCGCGGCCGTGGGCGACGAGCATGTGGTGCGAGGCCCAGAGCGCGTCGAAGAGGAGCGTGCGCCCCGGGGCGTGCATGCCCATCCCGTAGCCGAGGAGCGAGGCGACGTTGGGCTCGTTGACCGGCACCCAGTGCTCGACGCGGTCGGCGAGCCGCTCGCCCACGATCGCGGCGTAGTCGCCGAAGCGCTCGGCGGTGGCGGGGTTGAGCCAGCCGCCCTCGTCCTCGAGGGCCTGCGGCAGGTCCCAGTGGTAGAGCGTGGCCATCGGCTGCTGCCCGTGGGCCAGCAGGGTGTCGACGAGCCGGTCGTAGAAGTCCAGGCCCTTCGCGTTGGCCGGTCCGCTGCCGGTCGGCTGGATGCGCGGCCACGCGATCGAGAAGCGGTAGCCCCCCGTGCCGAGCTGCTCCATCAGCGCGACGTCCTCGTCGACGCGGTGGTAGTGGTCGCACGCCACCGCACCGGAGCTGCCGTCGACCACCCGGCCCGGCTCGGCGCAGAAGGTGTCCCAGATGCTCGGGCCCCGGCCGTCCTCGTCCGCGGCTCCCTCGACCTGGTAGCTCGCGGTGCTCGTGCCGAACCGGAATCCGGGCGGGAGCAGGGGGAAGTCGTGCGGGGGGGCCACATCCGTGAAGATATCGGCATGACCGTGGCCCTGTACGCCGGATCCGACAGGTCGTCCGAGACCGTCAAGGGCCGCTTGACCAGGCATTCGTTCTCCTTCGGGCCGCACTACGACCCGGCCAACCTCGGCTTCGGTCCGCTCGTCTGCCACAACGACGACGTCCTCGACCCGAGCGGCGCGGAGGTCGCCGGCTACGCCGAGCACCCGCACGCCGAGCTCGAGATCGTCACCTCGGTGCTCGAGGGCGCGCTGGTGCACACCGACTCGACCGGCGCCTCCCACGTGGTGGAGGCGGGCCGGGCGCAGGTGCTCTCGGCCGGCTCCGGCATCCGGCACAGCGAGGTCGCCGACCGCGCCTCCGGGCGCTGCCGCTTCGTCCAGGCGTGGCTGGCGCCGTCCGCGTCCGGCACCGCGCCGTCGTACGTCGTGGGCGAGGCGCCGTCCTCCGGGGCGGACGGCCTCGTCGACGTCGTCGGCGGCAGCGGGGTGCCGCTCGGCACCGACGGCGCCCGGCTGCTGGTGGCCCGGCTGGAGCGCGGCCGGTCGGTGACGCTGCCCGACGACCCGGCCCAGCACGTGTTCGCCGCGACCGGGGCGGTGGACCTCGAGGGGCTCGCGCTGCGGTCGGGCGACGCCGTACGCCTCACGGGCGAGCCCGGACGCACCGTGCGCGCCGAGGAGCCGACCGACCTGCTGGTCTGGTCGTTCTCCCGTCAGCCCTGACCGTCAGCCCTGACCGTCAGCCCTGACGGTCAGCCCTGACCGGGCGGCGGTCCCCACTGGCCTGCGGGGGGCTGGCCCGTGGGCTGGTCGCCCTGCTGCGACCACGGCTGGCCGGGACCCTGCTGGCCGGGACCCTGCTGGGGGTACGACTGCTGGCCCCACGCGGCGGCGGGAGCCTGGCGTGGTGCCTGCGCCCGGACCGCGGGCGGCACCCAGAGCGCGTAGAGGGCCAGGGCCGGCAGCGCGAAGAGGATCACCACGTCGCGCGCGGTGAACTGCGCCTGGGCGATGGAGGCGGCGTCACTGCTGGCCACGACCACCCACATCACCACGCCGAGGACGATCGCGAGGCCGGCGGCCGCCGACACGGCGACGCGCATGGCGAGGTTGGTGCCCATCGAGGCCGCCACGCCTGCCGCGACCGCGACGCCGAGGTACATCAGGGTGAGCGCGATGACCACGCCGGGGAACATCTCGAGCATCGTCATGACGAGCAGCAGGACCACCGCGGTGCCGAGCGTGAGCGCGGCGGCGGTGGCCAGGGAGACCTGCACGGTGGTGAGCCAGCCGCCGACCTCGTCGTCCTGCGTACGCCGCACGCTCGGCCGGCTGAGCAGCAGGGCGCCGGCGAGGCCGAGCAGCCACACGCCGCCGGCCGGGGTGGCCCAGCCCTCGACCTGGGACCCGGTGACGGCACCGCTGCCGTCGGGCTCGGCGACCAACGTCACCAGCACCACGCCCCACGCGAGCACCGCGAAGGTACGGCGGCCGCCCGCCGACCCGCGCAGCAGCGCGACCAGCGGCAGGGCGAGGAACAGGGTGGGGAGCACCAGGTTGGAGGCGATCCAGACGGTCCAGAAGGTCGCGCCGGACACGTAGCCGCTGTCGGCCAGGGCGATCGACCCGGCCACGAAGGTGGCGACGGACACCACCAGCGCCGCCACGGCGGCGGCGAGACCGGCGGTGCGCCAGGCCTGCTCGGCGAGCAGGCCGATGGCCTCCTCGTGCCGGCGCGGCTGCGCCATCAGCGCCGCTCCGCCGAGGCCGAGGGCGACGGCCAGGCCCAGTCCGCCCTCGAAGCCGGGCGAGAGGCCACCGAGGGTCTCGTCGTCACCGATCGTCGTCAGGTCCATGACGAGCGCCACGAGCGTCGAGACGAGCAGGGGCGCGGCGAGCAGGAGCTTGGTGACGAGCGAGGCCTGCGGGGTGAAGGTCGGGACCACCCGGGAGGCCATCAGGTAGGGGACGCCGAGGCCGACCAGCGCCAGGAGCAGCGAGATCACGACCCACCAGTGGTCGTTGGCGTCGTTGGACCAGTCCCACGGCTGGCCGAGCGCGACGAGCAGGGCGAGCGCCGCGGCGCCGTCCTTGACGAAGTCCGCGACCGGGACGCCGAGGAACGGGTTGACCAGCGGCACGGCCCGCGGAGGTCGCTGCGGCGCCTGCGGCACCGGCCCGCTCGGACCGCCCCACTGCTGCTGGCCCTGCTGCGGCGCGTGCGGAGGGGCGTACGCCGCGGGACCGCCGGGCTGCGTCGGCCACCCCTGCGGGGCCTGCTGCTGGACGGGCTGCTGGGGGGCGGCCGGCCAGGGCTGGGTCGGCGCGGACTGCTGCACCGGAGCGGGCTGCTGGACAGGCTGAGGTGCCGGCTGGGCGGCGCGCTGCGGGCGCGTGACGGTGCGTCCGTCGTCCTCCAGCGGCGGCCGGATCGCGGTGTGGTCCGACATCGGCTCGACCGGAGCCGCGGCAGGCGCAGGCGTCGGTGCCGCGTGCAGGGGCGCTCCGCACGACCCGCAGAAGCGCTGGTCCCCCGCGGGCGCGCCGCACTGTCCGCAGAACTTGGCCATCTGTGTCCCCCACATTCCCGGCAGCACCCCGCTGCTCGTCGCGCACCGTAGCAACGGGTCCGCGTGCAACTGGGGCAGTTTCTGAAATTGGCTCCGCTGAGCGCGGGGACAGGCCACCATTCGTGCCACGGGGGCTCGTGGGGAGCGCCTGCTGGGCGAGAGCGGTTGCTGATGGTGTCGCAGTTCTGTGGTGGGTGCGGTGCCCCGCACGAGGGTCAGAGCAGGTTCTGCGTCCACTGCGGCGCACCCCGCGAGGAGGCGCAGGCGACCACGCCGGCGCAGCCCGTGACACCGGCGCCCGCGACCCCGGCGCCCGCCGTACCGGCGTACGCCGCCCAGCCCCGCCGCGGGCGATCCGTGCCGCGTGGCGCCCTCGTCACGGCGGCCGGCGTGGCGGGCGTGCTCGCCGTCGGCGCGGGCGTGGCGGTGGGCCTGCAGGTCTTCTCCGGCGGCGACGCGGCCACGACCGGCGCGCCGAGCACGGCGCAGCGCCAGGTCGTCGAGCCGGTGACCTCGCAGCCGACCGAGGCCTGGACGTGGCGCACGCAGGAGGACGGCAGCGCCTCGGTCGTCGCCGACGGCGACCTGGTCGTGGTGGTGGACTCGCTCGCCGACCAGTCGCGCGTGGTGCGCCTGGACCCCGACGGCACCGAGGTCTGGGAGAACACCGACGGCGTCTGGGCAGGCGGCGTCGACGAGAGCGAGGGCCGCGTCTACGTCGCGACCGAGTGGGAGGGCCCCGGGCTCGCCGCGCTCGACGCCGACACGGGCGAGGAGGTGTGGAGCGACGACGACCGCAACTTCGTCGCCACCCTCGACGACGGGCGCGTGCTGGCGTCCTACTGGGCCGACGACTCCGACACCGGCGAGGTCGCCGTCCTCGACGCCTCCGGCAGCGAGCTGTGGGCGATGCCGTACGACAGCGTGGGCACCAACGGCGACCGCGTGGTCGCCCTCACCGACGCCGAGCTCTCCGTCCGCGAGACCGTGTCCGGCGAGGTCGCGTGGGAGGCCGACACCGGGCTCGACCTCTACGACACCTACGCCAGCCTCGCGGTCACCGAGGACCTCGTGGTCGTCTCGGCCGGCGACACCGCCGTCGGCTACGACCCGGCGTCCGGCGAGGAGCTGTGGCGCGAGGACATGGGCTTCGGCTACGACGTCACGGTGAGCGCCGGCGGCCCCGGCCTCGTCTACACCTACGACAGCGGCGACAGCGAGTCCTACGAGGACGGCGAGGTCGTCTTCCTCGGCGTCGAGGGGGTCCTCGAGCGCCGCCCGCTCGACTACGACGAGTGCTGTTTCTCCGGCTTCGGCTTCCGCCAGGACGGCCAGGACTACTTCGCGGCGACCGACGAGGGCATCGTCTACGACGAGGAGCTCACCCCCGTCGCCCAGTTCGACGGTGAGATCGTGCCGACGTCGACCGGCTTCTACGAGGCCTCGAACGGGGAGCTCAGCTACCACCTGCTCGACGGCACCGAGGAGTGGGCGCGCCAGGTCGGCGAGCCCGACTCCTACCTCTCGGTCATCCCGCTCGACGGCCGGGTGCTGGTCGCCGACGGCCCGTCGATCACCGCCTACGAGTAGGAACCGCCATGAACCACCCCGGGCGCACCTGCCCGCACTGCGGCGCCGCCGTCTCCAGCCCGTTCTGCACCTCGTGCGGACGGTCGGTGGAGGCCGCCCCGCTCTTCGCCCCCCGCGACGAGCAGCGGACGGCCCCGCAGCCCGCCGTACCCCCACGCGCCGTCCCGCCCCGCACGGTCCCGCAGCCCGTCGCCCCGCAGGCGGTCGTCGCGCAGCGACCGCAGGGCGGCACCGGTGCCCGCACCCTGCTGCTGCGCGCCGGCATCGCCTTCGCCGTGCTCATCGCCACCGGCATCGCCGGTGTCTTCGGCTACGAGTGGTGGCGCGACCGTCCGGCGATGCAGGCGCTCGACGCCGCCGACGCCGCCGTCGCGTCCGTGTCGCGACCGCTCGGTGAGGCCGCGAGCCTCGAGGACGTCAGCGCGGCGGCCGCGGCGGCGCCGGCCTCCGCGGAGAAGGTGTCCGACGCCCTCGCCGACCTGTCCGACGACGAGACGACCCTGGCCGAGCGCGTACGCCCCGTGCTGCAGACCCAGCAGGCCTTCCTCGAGTCCCTGGCCCCCTTCGAGGGCCTGAATGACGAGTCCCTCGCCGTGTGGGGCACCACCCTGCCGTCGGTGCAGGAGTCGCTGACCGAGCTGGTCGTGGCGCGACGGACGCTGGGCGCCTACGACGAGGGCGCCGCCGACCGGGTCCGCGACCCCGGCAACGCGCTCGACCACGCGGTCGAGGTGGTCGGGTCCTCGGCTGCCGAGAGCCTGCGGGTGCAGCTCGACGAGCTGCTGGTCGAGCTCGCGAAGGTGCGCACCACCCGCGAGGCCGCGGTCCTCGGCGAGCGCGCCGACCCGCTGGCCGACGCAGCCGCGGCAGCCGAGGCCGGGCAGCAGGGCACCGACCTCGACGTCCTCACCTCCCTCGGTGACGCACTCGGTGCGATCGCCGCGCTCGACGGCATGGACCCCGAGACGCTGCAGCGCTGGGGTCCCGCGCGCACCGAGCTGACCGCGGCCACCGCCGAGCTCGGCATCTCGTCGGAGGATGCCGCCGAGTCGATGAGCACCTGGGTCTCGCAGGCCCAGAAGAAGATGGACACCTGGCGCGCGGAGTACGACCGGGCGGAGTCCTTGCGCTCCTCGGCGACCAGCCAGCTCGACACCTACGCCGCCTCGGTGCGGCGCACGCTGCGCCAGTACGACCGGGCCCGCGACGCGACGTCCGACGCGCTCGAGACCGCCGAGCTCGACGACTACTCCTCGTCCTACGACGTCGAGTACGCCATGGAGGAGGGCGTGCTCACCCGCCGCGACCTCCTCGACGACCTCGAGTCGTTGTCCGTCCCGGCGGCGCTGGCCACGACCCACGGCGGCCTCGAGGCGGTGCTCGGGTCGGGCGTGGAGGCGATGCGCACCGGGGAGCAGGCGGTCGAGGACTGGAACCTCTGCTACCTCGACTGCGCGGAGACCTACCGCGACACCAGTGGCTGGCAGGCCTTCTCGAACCGCTCGGGCGAGATCAGCGGCGAGTTCGACCGGGCCCTCAAGGCGTGGAACACCGCACTGAACCAGGCGCTGTCGCAGGCCAACGCGGTGCCGCTGCCGGCGATGCCGAAGGTCTGAGGCCGGTCAGGCGACGAGCACGCCGGGGTTGAGGACCCCGGCCGGGTCGAGCTCGGCCTTCACCGCCCGCAGCACCCGCACGCCGACCTCGCCGATCTCGTGCACCAGCCACGGGCGGTGGTCGGTGCCGACGGCGTGGTGGTGGGTGATGGTCGCCCCCGCCTCCACCATCGCCTCGCTCGCCGCCCCCTTGGCCCCGGCCCACTGGGCGAGCGGGTCGTCACCCTGCCGGGCCGCGACGGTGAAGTAGAGCGAGCACCCGGTCTCGTAGACGTGCGAGACGTGGCAGAGCACCAGCGCGCCGTCGCCGAGCGCGGACTGCAGCGCCGCGCGCACGTCGGCGTACAACCGGGCGCGGCGGGACCAGAACGTCGCGGTCTCGAGCGTCTCGACCAGCACGCCGTGGTCGAGCAGCGCGTCACGGAGGTAGGGCGCGGCGAAACGGCCGTGCACCCACCTCTGCCCCGGCTCCTCGCCGAGGGCGGTGCCGCCGAGGCCGGTGAGCGCCTCCGTCACGGCGGCGCGACGCGCCCCGACCTGGTCGGGGGTGCCCTCGTAGCCGGTGATCATCAGGCAGCCGGGGTCCTCCGACCCGCCGATGGAGCTCGGGTCGGCCAGGTTGAGGGCGGTCTCGGACTCGTCCGACAGCCGGATCACCGTGGGCAGCAGCCCGGCCTGCGCGAGGGTGCGCATCGCATCGGCGCCGGCGTCGAAGGACGGCCAGCGCCACCCCTCGTACGCCGTCACCGCGGGCGCGCGGCGCACCCGGACGGTCACCGACGTGATGACGCCGAAGGCGCCCTCGGAGCCCAGCGCCAGCTGCCGAAGGTCGGGTCCGGCGGCGTTGGCCGGCGAGGAGCCGAGGTCGAGCGATCCCGTGGGGGTGGCGACGGTGAGGCCGACGACCATCGCGTCGAAGCGGCCGTAGCCGGCGCTCGACTGGCCGCTGGAGCGGGTCGCGGCGAACCCGCCGATCGAGGCGTGCTCGTAGGACTGCGGGTAGTGCCCGAGCGTCAGCCCGCGCTCCGCGAGCAGCGCCTCCGCCTCGGGACCGCGCAGGCCGGGCTGGAGGGTTGCGGTCATCGACTCCTCGTCGACGGCCAGCAGGCGCTTCATCCGGACCAGGTCGAGGCTCACCACGCCGGCGAAGCCGTCGCGCCGGGCAGCGAGGCCCCCCGTGACGCAGGTCCCGCCGCCGAAGGGCACCACTGCGACGCGGTGCTCGCTCGCCCACGCCAGGACGGCGAGCACCTCGCCGTGGCCGTCGGGCCGCACGACGGCGTCGGGGGCGTCGGTGAGGTCGCCGGAACGGGCCCGGAGCAGGTCGGGGGTGGACTTGCCGCGGGTGCGGAGCGTGCGGGTCGCGTCGTCGAGGAGCACGTGCTCGGCTCCCACGAGGGCGCGCAGGCCGTCGAGGAGCTCGTCGTCGAGGGCCGTCGGTGCGGGCCTGGCGTCGGCAGCGACCGCGGGCTGCTGGAGGCCGAAGGCCAGCTCCACCAGGCCGAGCGCCGACTCCGGCAGGTCCGTGGCGGCGGCGGGGTCGCCCCAGCGCTGCGGGTGCATCTCGACGGTCGGCGTCTCTGGCGTCACGCGTTACAGTGTGACATATGCCGTCACTTCGTCACATCGACCGTCCGGCCGGCGACCCCCGGGACGCCTACCTGGACGCTGCCCGCGACTGCATCCTCGACGTCGGGTGGCGGCGTACGACCCTCACCGAGGTCGCCAAGCGTGCGGGGGTCTCGCGGATGACGATCTACCGCGCGTGGCCCGACATGGGCTCGCTGCTCGGCGACCTGATGACCCGCGAGTGGGTGGGCATCGCGGCCGCGACGCAGGTCGCCGCGAAGGACACCACGACCCCTGCCGGCATCGCCGCGGCAGCCCTCTCGACGGTGCGCGCACTGCGCGACAACGAGCTCTTCGTGCGGATCGTCGAGCTCGACCCCGACCTGATGCTGCCCTACCTGCTGTCGCGCCGCGGTCGCTCGCAGGAGGCACTCATCGAGATCCTCGCCGCCGAGATCGCGGACGGCCAGGCAGCCGGAGCCATCCGTGCCGGCGACCCGGTCCTGATCGCGCGCTCGCTCACCCTGGCCGGGCACGGATTCGTCTTCTCGGCGATGACGATGACCGACGCCGGCATCGGGCTCGCGGACCTCGACGAGGAGTACGCCCAGCTCATCACCCGGTCCCTGGCACCGTGACCGGCACCCGCATCACCCCCGGCCTCGACGGCGTCCCCGCCGAGGTGGCCGTGGTGGTGGTCGGTCTCGGCATCACCGGGGCGGGCGTCGCGCTCGACGCGGTGACGCGAGGCCTCAGCGTGCTCGCGGTCGACGCCCACGACCTCGCCTTCGGCACGTCGCGCTGGTCCTCCAAGCTCGTGCACGGCGGCCTGCGCTACCTCGCCCAGGGGCAGCTCGCGATCGCCCACGAGAGCGCGGTCGAGCGGGGCATCCTGATGGACGTCACCGCGCCCCACCTGGTCCGGCCGCTGCCGATGCTCACGCCCGTCGACGCGTCCATGACCCGCGGTCGCACCGCGCTCACCTGGGCCGGCCTCCGCGCCGGGGACGCGCTGCGCCGCACCGCCCGCACCACGGCCGGCACCCTCCCCCGCCCCCGCCGCCTCAACGCCACCGAGGCGCTCGGGCTCGTCCCGTCCCTGCGCGCCGACACCCTGCGCGGCGGCCTGCTCGCCTGGGACGGGCAGCTCGAGGACGACGCCCGGCTGGTCGTCACGGTCGCCCGCACCGCAGCGGCGTACGGCGCCGAGGTGCGCACCCGCGCCCGCGTGACGAGCGCGACGGGCACCCGTGTCGAGCTGCGCGACGAGATCACCGGGCAGGGGTACGCCGTCCGCGCCCGCGCCGTCGTCAACGCGACCGGTGTCTGGGCCGGCGACCTCGACGACGAGGTCCGGCTGCGGCCCAGCCGCGGCACCCACCTGGTGCTGCGCGGCGCCACGCTGCCGCACACGCGGGTGGCGGTGATGGTGCCGATCCCGGGCACCACGGCTCGCTTCGCGATGGTGCTTCCGCAGCCCGACGGCACGATCTACGTCGGCCTCACCGACGAGCCGGTCACCGGGCCGGTGCCCGACGTGCCGGTGCCGAGCGAGGCGGAGATCGACTTCCTGCTCGACGTCGTCGGCACCGCCTTCACCACGCCCCCGACCCGCGACGACGTGGTCGGCGCCTACGCCGGTCTCCGGCCGCTGCTGGAGGTCGCCGGCGCCGACGCGACGGCCGACCTGTCGCGCCGCCACGCGATCCTCACCTCCCGCACCGGGGTGACCACGGTGGTGGGCGGCAAGCTGACGACCTACCGCCGGATGGCCCAGGACACCCTCGACGCGCTGGCCCTCGGCGCGGGCCCGTGCCGGACCGCACGGCTACCGCTGCTCGGCGCCGCGCCCGCCGACGTGCTGCGGCGCAGCACCGCCCCCGCCCGGCTCGTACGCCGCTTCGGCACCGACGCCGACCTGGTGCTGGCCACCGCGCGAGAGGTCACCGGACTCACCGACGACGAGCTCCTCGCGCCGGTCTCCGACGAGGTGCCGGTGACGCTGGCCGAGCTGGTCTTCGCGATCACCCACGAGGGCGCCCACGACGTCGCCGACCTGCTGGACCGGCGTACGCGGGTGGGGCTGGTGCCGGCCGACCGCGCGGTCGCCGAGCCGCTCGCGCGCCGTGCCCTGGAGCTCGTCCTTGCCTGCCCAACCACTCCATCCGTCCTCCGGACCACCACGTGACGGCGCCGTCGCCCACACGTGATCCAGAGGACAGCAAAATGCGGGGGTAGTTCCGACGAACCCCGGACACCGACGAGGGCCGGATGGGATCGTTCTCCACGGCGCGCCCCTTGCCGACCCCATGCGGCAAGGGGCGCCCAGTCCATTTCGGGACCGAGCCGCTACTCCACCGTGACGGACTTGGCCAGGTTGCGCGGCTTGTCGATGTCGTGGCCCAGGTGCTGCGCCGCGTGGTAGGCCAGCAGCTGCAGCGGGATGGTGAGCAGGATCGGGTCGAGCTCCGGCTCGTTGCGCGGCACGTCGATGCGGCGGGCGCCGACCTCCCCGAGGTCCACGTCGGCGTGGGTGACCACGACGAGCGGGCCCTTGCGGGCGTCGATCTCGTGGAGCGCGCCGATGTTGCGCTCGGTCAGCTCGTCGCGCGGCACCAGCGCGACGGTCGGCACCTCGGGGTCGATCAGCGCCAGCGGACCGTGCTTGAGCTCGGAGGTCTGGTAGGCCTCGGCGTGGCGGTAGCTGATCTCCTTGAACTTCTGCGCACCCTCGCGCGCCACCGGGAAGCCGCGCACCCGCCCGATGAAGAAGAGGCTGCGGGCCTCGGCGAGCTCCTTCGCCACCTCGACCAGGTCGGCCTCGCCGGCGAGGATCTCCTCGATCTGGCCGGGCAGCTTCTCCAACCCGGCGACGAGCCGCTTGCCGTCGGCGATCGACAGGTCCCGCACCCGGCCGAGCTGGAGGGCGAGCAGGGCGAAGCCGAGGAACATGTTGGTGAGCGCCTTGGTGCTGGCGACCGCCACCTCGGGCCCGGCGTGGAGGTAGATGCCGCCGTCGCACTCACGCGCGATCGCCGAGCCCACGACGTTGACCAGTCCGACGCAGCGCCCGCCCTTGCGGCGTACCTCCTGCACGGCGAGCAGGGTGTCGATGGTCTCCCCGGACTGGCTGACCGCGACGTAGAGGGTGTCGGGCTCGATCACCGGGTCGCGGTAGCGGAACTCGCTGGCCGCCTCGGCGTCGGCAGGGATGCGGGCGAGCTCCTCGATGAGCGCGGCACCCATCTGGCCGACGTAGTAGGCCGAGCCGCAGCCCAGGATCTTGACCCGGCGCACCGCGCGCAGGTCGCGCGCGTCCATGTGGAGGCCGCCGAGGTGCGCGGTGCCGAAGCGGTCGTCGAGCCGACCCCGGAGGACCGCCTGCGCGGTGGTGGGCTGCTCGAGCATCTCCTTGTGCATGTAGGACTCGTGGTCGCCGGCGTCGTACGCCGACGCGTCGATGTCGACCTGGCTGGCCGTCTTGCCGGTCGAGGCCAGGTCGCTGTGGCGCATGGTCGTGAAGCCGGACTCGGTCACCGTGGCCATCTCGCCGTCGTCGAGCATCGCCACCGTCGTGGTGTGCCGCACGATCGCGGCGAGGTCGGAGGCGACGTACATCTCCTTGTCACCCACGCCCACCACCAGCGGGCTGCCGTTGCGCGCCACCACGATGCGGTCGGGAAAGTCGGCGTGGAGCACCGCGAGGCCGTAGGTCCCCACGACCGCGCCGAGCGCGTCACGGACCTTGCCCTCGAGGCTGTCGGCGTCGCTGCGCGCGACGAGGTGGGCCAGCACCTCGGTGTCGGTGTCGCTGGCGAGCGTCACACCGGCGTCGACGAGCTCGGCGCGCAGGGCGGCGGAGTTGTCGATGATGCCGTTGTGCACGACCGCGACCCGGCCGGACTCGTCGGCGTGCGGGTGGGCGTTGGCGTCGGTGGCCGGGCCGTGGGTGGCCCAGCGGGTGTGTCCGATGCCGGTCGTGCCGGCGAAGCGCTTCGGCAGCGCGTCGGTCAGCTCGCGCACCCGGCCGGCGCGCTTGGCCACCCGGATCCCGCGGCCGCTCAGCACGGCGACGCCGGCGGAGTCGTAGCCGCGGTGCTCGAGCCGGGTCAGTCCTTCGAGGACGACGGGTGCTGCGTCCTGGCGGCCGATGTAGCCGACGATTCCACACATGTGGGGTTGGGCCTTTCTGTCGATGGGATCGGGTGTACGGGTGAGGTCGCTGGGCGTCCCTCACCCGTAGACCATGCGGCGCAGCTGGCGCTCGGAGAGCTCCGGCGCCGCGACGACGCGGTCGGCGAGCTCCGCGGCGATGCGCGCGAAGATCTCGGGGTTCTTGGAGCCGTACGCCTTGAGGTGGGCGTGCCGCTCCCGGACGTAGACCTCCACCGGCTGGGCGTGGAAGGCGATCACGTCCTCGATCACCCGCGCGGCCTCTGACGCCGAGAGCGACGTGGTGGCGACGACGTGGGAGACGAGGGCGTGGTCGGGCACCCCCTGATCGTGCGTCCCGGCGACCGGAATGGCAACTTCCTGCCCGAAATCGGGCAGAAATGACGTTCCAGGGCTCGAGTGCCGATCCTGCACGTCGCCCCACTCGCCCCAGGTGGGGCCAGATGGGGCGCCACGCCGCGTTGTGACCGTGTGGGTGGGGGCTCGCGAGGGATGTCGAGCGAAAAGGTGGTGCGTCAGTGGGGACGTGCTATCTTAGGTGAACAGAAAGTGAACGGGAGGTGTCACATGAGCAAGCACTCGATGACCGGAGCGCCGGTCTGCACGTGGGTGAGCGTCACCGACGCGTCGGGGCGCACCCACCTGGAGGCCCGCTGGTCGGCTGCTCCGACGGTCCAGGCCGCCGCTGCCTGACCCCGCTCCACGCACGAGCCACGTCCCCTCAGGGGGGGCGTGGCTCGACGCATTTCGGGGGGCGGACGAAATTCCCCGGTCGATCGGGAATGAAGCTCGCGGGCACTCCGTTATGATGGTTGAAAGTTCTACCAACCACCTCGCACCACCACCACCCCAGGAGCCTTCTGACATGACCACCGGATTCGACGCCCCCACCACCGCCATCGACGACATCACCGGCGACTACACCCTCGACGTGAGCCACAGCCGCCTCGGCTTCGTCGCCCGCCACGCGATGGTCACCAAGGTCCGCGGCCAGTTCGGCGCCTTCACCGGCACCGCCCGCATCGACGAGGCCAACCCGTCGAGCTCGAAGGTCGACCTGACCGTCGACGTCACCACCGTGTCGACCGGCAGCCCCGACCGCGACGGCCACCTCGTGTCCGGTGACTTCTTCGACACCGAGACCTACCCGAACATCACCTTCGTCTCCACCGACGTCAAGCGTGACGGCAGCGAGTGGGTCATCACCGGCGACCTGACCATCAAGGACGTCACCAAGTCCCTCACGATCCCCTTCGAGCAGACCGGCTCCGCGCAGGACCCCTTCGGCAACGTGCGCGTCGGCTTCGAGGGCGAGACCACCATCAACCGCAAGGACTGGGGCCTCACCTGGAACGCCGCGCTCGAGACCGGCGGCGTCCTCGTCTCCGACAAGATCAAGCTCGAGTTCGACATCTCGGCGATCCGCAACGCCTGATCCACCGGGCGCGTCTGCACGCGCCCCAGCCGTCGAGTCGGCGCGTCTGCACACATCCCGTGTGCAGACGCGCCGACTCGGTGCATTTCCGGCGCGCAGATGCGCCGACTCGAGCTGGTGTCCGCGTCAGCGGGGGTTCTTGCCCTTGTAGCCGCCACCGCTGCCGCCGCGGTGTCCGCCACCCGGGCGGCCGCGGAACGGGCCGTTGTCCGGCTTGATCTCGATGAGCTTGCCGGAGATCCGGGTGCTCGCGAGGCGGTCGAGCGTGCCGGGGGGCAGGTCCGCGGGGAGCTCGACGACGGAGAAGTCCGGCTTGATCGAGATGTAGCCGAAGTCGCCGCGCGACAGGCCGCCCTCGTTGGCCAGCGCACCGACGATCTGGCGCGGCTCGACCTTGTGCCGCTTGCCGACCTCGATGCGGTACGCCGCCATCGGCGCGCCGCTGCGCGAGTCGCGCGGTGCCCGGTCGGCCTTGCCACCGTGGGTCGGCCGCTCGTCGAAGCTGCGCGAGGCTCGCTCCGGCTCGGGCTCCAGCAGCAGGGGCTGCTCGCCGTGCATCACCGCGGCCAGGGCGGCGGCCACGTCGACCTCGGACACGTCGTGCTCGCTGACGTAGTGGGAGACCACGTCGCGGAAGAAGTCGATGCGCTCCGGCTGCGTCAGCGCCTGGGTGATCTGGTCGTCGAAGCGCGACAGGCGGGTCGCGTTGACGTCGTCGACCGTGGGCAGCTGCATCTGGGTCAGCGGCTGGCGGGTCGCCTTCTCGATCGCCCGCAGCAGGTGGCGCTCGCGCGGGGTGACGAAGGCGATCGAGTCACCGGTGCGGCCCGCGCGACCCGTACGCCCGATGCGGTGGACGTAGGACTCGGTGTCGGTGGGGATGTCGTAGTTGACGACGTGGCTGATCCGCTCGACGTCGAGGCCGCGCGCGGCGACGTCGGTGGCGACGAGGATGTCCAGCTTGCCGGCCTTGAGCTGGTTGATCGTGCGCTCGCGCTGCACCTGGGCGACGTCACCGTTGATGGCCATCGCGGAGTAGCCGCGGGCGCGCAGCTTCTCGGCCAGCGTCTCGGTCTCGTTCTTGGTGCGGACGAAGACGATCATGCCCTCGAAGTTCTCGACCTCGAGGATGCGCGTGAGGGCGTCGACCTTCTGGGGGTAGGACACGATCAGGTAGCGCTGGGTGATCGAGGAGACCGTCGACGTCTTGTTCTTGACGGTGATCTCGACGGGGTCGGCGAGGTACTTCTTGGAGATGCGACGGATCTGCGCCGGCATGGTGGCGGAGAACAGCGCCACGTGCTTGTCGGACGGGGTGTCGGCCAGGATCGTCTCCACGTCCTCGGCGAAGCCCATCTTGAGCATCTCGTCGGCCTCGTCGAGGACGAGGAAGCGCAGCTCGGAGAGGTCGAGGGTGCCCTTCTCGAGGTGGTCCATGATGCGGCCCGGGGTGCCGACGACGACGTGCACGCCACGACGCAGCGCGGACAGCTGGACGCCGTAGCCCTGGCCGCCGTAGATCGGGAGGACGCGCACGCCCTTCATGTGGGCGGCGTACTTCTCGAAGGCCTCGGACACCTGCAGGGCGAGCTCGCGGGTCGGGGCCAGCACGAGCGCCTGCGGGGTCTTCTGCGACAGGTCGAGCTGGGACAGGATCGGCAGCGCGAAGGCGGCCGTCTTGCCGGTGCCGGTCTGGGCGAGGCCGACCACGTGGCGGCCCTCGAGCAGCGGCGGGATGGTCTGCGCCTGGATCTGCGAGGGGGTCTCGTAGCCGACGTCGGTCAGCGCCTTGAGCACCGCGGGCGCGAGGCCGAGGTCGGAGAAGGTCTGCTGGGGGGCGTCGGTCTGGTCGTCACTCACCCGAACAAAGGTAGGGCCTCAGGCGTCAATCGGACATTCCCCACCGGGTCCGGAGGGCGCGGATAAGCGCGCGACAGGCCGCCACGTGAGGCAGCACACTTCCTCCATGCCCGAACGACCCCGTCCCGACCTGTCGTCGACCACCCTGCCCGATCTCCCCCGAGGCCTCACCACCCGGCCCCTGGAGAAGACCGATGCCAGCGCCGTCCACCTCCTCATGGCCGCGCAGGAGATGGCCGACATTGGCGAGGTGGCGATCGAGGAGGCCGACATCGTCAGCGACTGGGCCCGCCCCAGCCACGACCTCGGCTCCCGCTCGGTGGGCGTCCTCGACGGCGACGAGCTGGTGGCGTACGCCGAGCTGATGGGCGTCGACCGCGCCGACACGGCGGTCGCCCCGTCCCACCGCGGGCGCGGAATCGGCACCTGGCTGGCCCACTGGCTGCAGGACCTCGGCCGCCGGGTCGGCTCACCGGTCATCGGCATGCCCGTCCCGCAGGGGTCGCCGGGCGACAGGCTGCTGGAGCAGCTCGGCTACCGGGCGCGCTGGACCAGCTGGGTCCTCAAGCTCCCCGAGGGCGCGACCATCCCCGAGCGCGAGCTGCCGGCGGGCCACGTCGTACGCGCGGCACGGCCCGACGAGCTGCGGGCCGCCCACGACGTGCTGGAGGACGCCTTCCTCGAGTGGTCGGTGCGCGAGCGGGAGGCCTTCGAGGACTTCGAGGCCGCGACCACCGGACGCCCGGGCTTCGAGCCGTGGAACCTCCGCGTCGCGGTGGACGCCGGGGGCACCGTGGTCGGCGTCTCGCTCGTGCTGGTGTCCGACAACGGCACGACCGGCTACGTCGACCGCCTCGCTGTACGCCGTGACCAGCGGGGCCGCGGCCTGGCCCAGGCACTGCTCGTGGACTCCTTCGCCCAGGCCCGCGCGCACGGCACCACGACGTCCGAGCTGAGCACCGACTCGCGCACCGGAGCGCTCGGGCTCTACGAAAGGGTGGGCATGGTCGCGACCAGCATCTGGGTCAATCGCGCGATCGACCTCGAACCCACCACTGAAATCGCACGCTGAGTCATTCCGGGCCAAAGATTCCGTCAAATGAACTGGTCTAGACACGCATCCACAGCACGGGAACTATTGCGCCATTGACTGTTTCCACCCCGTACCATCGATCAACGTCGCTCACGCGACGCCATCGCAGGGACGTGGGGTCCTTGCTGTGAGCTCATGGTGGGGGTTTCAACGTGCAAGATCTTCATGCATTGGTCGTCGAAGACGATCCAGACATCTCGTCCGCGCTGGTCGAGACGCTCGAGGGTGCCGGTTTCCGGGTCACCTCGGCGCGCGACGGCCGGCAGGCGGTGGAAGTCGCGGCAGGCGATCCACCTGACCTGGTGACACTCGACCTGACCCTGCCGCACATGGACGGCATCGAGGTCTGCCGCCGCATCCGGGAGAGCAGCGACTGCTACATCGTGATCGTGTCCGCACGGTCCGACGAGGTGGACAAGCTGATCGGCCTGGAGGTCGGCGCCGACGACTTCGTGCTCAAGCCGTTCTCGCCGCGCGAGCTGCGGGCCCGGGTGGCGGCACTCTTCCGCCGTCCCCGCTCGGCCGGGACCACCGACGACGCCTCCGCGTCCTCGGCCCCGCACGTGCCGAGCCCCTCACAGCCCGCCGACGAGCCGAGCACGATCTCGGCCGGAGCAGGTCTGGTCATCAACTCCGCGCGCCGCGAGGTGCAGGTCGACGGCGCGATCGTCGACCTGACCCGCATCGAGTACGACGTGCTGGAGTACCTCGCCACGCACCTCTCGCGGGTCTGCACCCGCGAGGAGATGGTCCTGGCCATCTGGAGCAGCGCGCTCACCCACGACCACCACCTGGTGGACGTGCACGTGGCCAACCTGCGCGGCAAGCTGCGCCGGCACTCCGACGCGACCTGGATCCACACCATCCGCGGCATCGGCTACCGGATGGACCGCGAGGGAAGCCAGGAGGACCGGCGCGCAGGCGGCGGCCCCTACCTGGTGGCGCGCATCGACTCGGAGGACTGGGCCCGAGGCCTGGACTTCTGAGGGACGCACCCCCCCGGGGCACCGGGGTGGCACGAACGCAGACCACCCTCCGAGCCGCTGCCCACGATCGGCAGCGGCTCGGAGTCGTCTGCCCGCACCGGCTCGACGCATGGGTTTGACCCGTACGTCTCCGGGTAGATGATTTTTCAACGTGGGGAGCTGTGCTGATGCTGGAGGAACGGACCGCCGTGGTCGTCGAGGACGACCACGACATCGGTGACGTCATCTCCAGCCTCCTCGACCAGGCCGGGTTCGACGTCGTCGTCGCCCGCACGGGGTCCGAGGCACTGAACCTGATCCGCGAGCGCAAGCCCGACCTGGTCACCCTCGACCTCTCGCTGCCCGACATCGACGGCGTGGAGGTCTGCCGGCAGATCCGCGTCGTGAGCGACTGCTACGTCATCGTGGTCAGCGCCCGCACCTCCGAGGTCGACCGGCTGATCGGGCTCGAGGTCGGCGCCGACGACTACCTCGTCAAGCCCTTCTCCATGCGCGAGCTGCAGGCGCGCGTCGCCGCGCTGTTCCGGCGTCCCCGCACCTCCGACCTCGTCTCGCCGTCGACGGCCGCCGCGACGGCCCAGGCGGCGGAGGCCGTGGCGCTCGCCGTCATGGACCCGGCCACCGACCCCGCCACGGGCGAGGCCTACCCGCCCACGCACCCGCTGGGCTGCGACGACCTGACGCTCAAGCCGGGCGCTCGCGAGGTCCTGGTCTCCGGCGAGGAGATCGACCTGACCCGCACCGAGTTCGACCTGCTGGCCCACCTGGTGCGCAACCCCGGCGTCGTCGTGGCGCGCGAGGACCTGATGCGCGCGGTGTGGGCCACCGAGTTCGTCCCCGACAGCACGCACGTGGTCGACGTGCACCTGGCCAACCTGCGCCGCAAGCTGCGCAAGGCCGCGTCCGGCAACGAGTGGATCCGCACGATCCGGGGCGTCGGCTTCCGCTACGACCCCTGCTGCCCCTGACACCGAGCCCACGCGTCAGGGGCTCGCGTCACCGCGCCGACTCGCGCAGCGTCGCCCCGCGCGCACCGCGCACCGTCATCGACGCACTGATGAGCGCGACGGCGCCGAAG
Organism: Nocardioides furvisabuli; assembly: GCA_964021995.1. Classification (GTDB taxonomy): domain Bacteria; phylum Actinomycetota; class Actinomycetes; order Propionibacteriales; family Nocardioidaceae; genus Nocardioides; species Nocardioides furvisabuli_A. Next base: position 162,944 of record CAXHZJ010000005.1, read on the forward strand.
ACCACCGCCGCGAGCAGCGCGAGCACCACCAGCCGCAGCGGAGAGATCGCCGCGACCAGCGCGGGCGTCGTCGGGTCGTCGGCGTAGCCGAGGGTGATCGTGCGCAGCACCACCCACTGCGCCAGCGACCCCGCCAGGATGCCGGCGAGCGCCGCGCTGCCGAGGACGACGCCGAGCTCGCGCACGACCGCGACCATCACCGCGCCGCGGGGCACGCCGACCACGCGGAGCGCCGCGGCGTCGCGGCGGCGGGCCGGGAGCTGCACGGCCGCGCTCACGAAGAGGCCGGCCAGCGCCATCACCAGCACCAGCGCGGCGACCACGCCGTAGAGGCGCAGCGCGAGGGCGTACGCGCTCTGGTCGAGCACCTGCCGCTCCTGCGCCAGGGTGGTGGCGACGCTGAGTCCGGCCTCGGAGAGCTGCTCGGTCACCGACGCCGGCGTGCCCTCGCGGGCCAGGACGCTGGTGGTGAAGAGGTTGTCGAAGACCGGGCGGTCGGTGATGAAGGAGGAGTAGTCGACCAGCAGGCCCGACGGTCCGGTGAAGGGCATGCCCTCCACGGCGCCGATGCCGCCGAGGGTGTCCACGGGGATCAGGCCGTAGCCCTCGTCGAGCCGGTCGAGGGCGCGCTGCTGCACGCCGGGGCCGGCCAGCGCGGGGCGGTCGCGGGTCAGTCCGCCGGAGGTGAGGCGCGCCATGCCGACGGAGTCGCCGGTGTCGACGGCCATCTCGAGGGTGCCGTCGACCTCCTGCAGGTCGGTGATGGACGTCTTCACGGCCGGGTCGGGGGTGGCTCGCCAGCCGGCACCGTCGATGCCGCCCTCGACGGGCTGCCCGTCGACCTCGATGCCGACCAGGCGCAGGGTGCCGGACATCTGCGTGTTGGTGCCGGCGCCGCCGCCGAGCGTCATGCCCTCGAGCGGGCAGCCCTCGGCGCACCGCGGCAGTCGTGCCGAGCGGGTGGTGACGCCCTCGGGGAACGGACCGAGGTAGACCTTGAGCGGCACCCCGGCGCGGGTCCCGAACCGGACCTCGACCGACAGGTCGTCGTCCATGTCGGCGCTGTTGTCGACGGTGAGGCTGAGCCGTCGGCCCTCGACCGTCGGCACCAGGCCGTCCGGCGCGATCTGCTCGGCGACCTGCTCGACGTCGCGGCCCGGGCTCCAGGTCGGTGGCCACGTCGCGACCCGGGCGAGCCGGCTGCTGTCGACGACGGAGAAGTTGGCGCCGGGGTTGGTGACGCTCGCGGCCGCCATGATCCACTCGCCCTCGGGGTCGATGCGCCGGGTGAGGTCGATCGTCTCCGACATGCTGAGCGTGGTCGACCAGGTGGTCTGTGCCGGCGAGGCGGTCGCGGCGACGCTGGTGCGCCAGGTGGCCGCGGAGTCGTAGACGCCGGCACCGAAGACGGCCACCGCGATCGCGGCGGTGATCGGCAGGATCACCAGCGTGCCCTCCTGGCGGCGCGAGATCGCGCGCGAGGACACGAAGCCGCTCAACGAGCGACCCGTCGAGCGCTTCGTCCACCAGGTCGCGAGCACGGCGATGAGCCTCGTCGCGGCCAGGCCGGCGACCACGGCGAGCAGCACCGGGAGGACGAGGTCGGTGGCGTCGGGCTCGCCCGGTCCGCTCGCCGACAGCTTGCTGGCCAGCGTCGCGACGGCGAGGGCGAGGAGGGTGAGCTGGGCGATGACCGACCAGCGGCGCGCGGCGACCGGACGGCGTACGCCGCTGAGCTGGGAGGCCAGCGACTCGCGCACCACCAGGCCCACCGCGACGCACGCGACGGCGAAGGACGCGAGCAGCACCAGGCCCGCCGCGACCCAGCTCGCCGCGGGGAGCGGCAGCGGCAGTCCCGGCACCAGCCAGCTCCGGACGAGCACCACCGACAGGCCCAGGCCGAAGGCGATGCCGAGCGGGGTGGCGAGCAGGAGCAGCGTGAGGGGCTCGGCCAGTCCGAGCCCCCACAGCTTGCGGGCCGTGACGCCGCGCAGCGAGGCGAGCGCGAGCTCGGGGACGCGCAGCTCGCTCGCGGCGTTGAGCAGGCGCATCAGCAGGGCGAGCGCGACGAGGACCAGCGACAGCACCGCCGGGGCGATCGAGCTGCGGGCCGTGGCCTGCTGGAAGCGGACCTCCCCGACGACGTCGGCGAGCGAGTTGGTGTCGTCCGCGCGCAGCGTGCCGCCCTCGACCTCGACGTCGGTGTCCGGCGGCACGGCGCTGGCTGCGTCGGCGGCCTCGTCGAGCTCGGCGGGCGTCAGGTCGGCGGGCACGTCGAGACGGGTGTCGACGCGGATCGTCCACTCCCCGACCGCGGCGACCGTGTCGTCGGTGGTGATGAACGGGGCGGGGGCGTAGGGCTGGTAGCCGCCGCGGATGCTCTCCTGCTCGTTGGTGCTGGTGAGCCGGCCCGGGATCAGCCAGTCCGCACCCGTGCTCGGGGTGTCGTAGGTGCCGACCACGACCACCTCGCCGAGACCCGGGCGCGGGAGGCCGAGGGCGGCGACGCCGGGGGTCTCGAAGATGGCGAGCGGGAGCGGGCGGCCGACCTCGGCACCGGTCTTCTCGACGTCGGCGGCGAGCATCAGGACCTCGCCCTGCCGCTCGGGGCAGCGTCCCTCGACCTCGAGGACGTCGCACGCGTCGGAGCGCGACCAGAAGGTCACCACGCCGCGCAGCGCGCTGAACCGCTCGGACTGCGCCGTCACGACCGGCTCCTGCCACGGCCCGGTCGTCAGCGCGTCGGAGGCGGCGACCGCGTCGCGCTCGGCCTGCTCGATCGCGACCCCGGAGTCGGGGGTGTAGACGCGGCTCAGGCCGGTGAGCCCGGGCGGCGACTCCTGGAGCCGGGTGACGACGTAGGAGTTGGTGACCGCCTCGGAGAAGACCGGGCCGAGCACGGCCGAGCCGATCGCGAGCGCCGTCAGCAGCACCGAGCCCGCCGAGAGCAGGGCCCGGGACCGCAGGCCGCGCACGATGGCGCCGAAGAGCTGGATCATCTCTCCTCCTCGCGCAGCAGGCTCGGTCGGGTCGTGGAGGCGCGCACCGCGCGGGCGCGGCCGCCGACCAGCACCACCGCGGCGGCAGCGAGGACCGCCGGGACGACCAGGGGCCACGCGTGCGGGGCGGTGTCGAGCGGCAGCCCGGCGACCGGCACCGCGAGCAGCGGCAGGCCGTCGAGGAGCAGGGTGACGGCCAGCCACCCACCGGCCACGACCACCGCGAGCACCAGGGCGGTGAGGCTGGCCAGCTCGGCGCGGCCGGCGCGGCGGGCGGTGCCGGTCGAGACGCCGAGCACGCGCAGCGACGCCACGTCGCGGCGGTAGTCGCGCAGGTGCCGGGTCACGCCCGCGCCCAGCGCGAGCAGCGCCACGAGCGCACAGGCGAGGGCCGTGAGGGCGTACGCCACGGACTGGGCGCCGCCGTAGCGCTCGCCCAGCGCGTCGCGCACGCTCGAGCGGGAGCGCCACGTCGCGCCGGCGGCCTCGGCCACCTCGTCGAGGACCGCCTCGGGGGTGTCGGCGTCGGCCACGACCTGCACCTCCGCCGAGGGCACAGTCGGTCCGGAGCCTGCGGCGGAGGTGCGGATGTCGGCGAGGACGCCCACCGCACCCAGCAGCGGGAGGGAGCCCGCGACGCCGACGACCTCGGTGGTGCGGTCGTCGCCGCCGAGGTCGAGCGCGACGGGCTCGTCCTGGTCGGCGACCAGGACCGGGACGGTGGCCTCGCCGCGGTCCTGCTCGAGCCGGAGCGCGACCGCCGGCAGCAGGGCCACCTGGAGCCCGTCGGGGCGGTTGACCACGAAGGACGTGGGCGGCTGGTAGTTGCGGAAGAAGTTGCTGTTGAGCGCGGACTCCACCGAGCTCGGGTCGGGCAGCCAGGGCTGGGCGAGCAGGTCGGCGCTGCCGAGCTCGAGCGTCTCGAGGAGCACCTCGAAGTCGCTGCCGTCGATCAGGCCCCGGCTGTCGCGCGACACGTCGAGGCCGGTGATCGCGCACCCGTCGGCGCACTCCGGCACGCGGACCGAGCGGCGCACCCGCGAGCCGTCGGCCGGGACCTCGAGGCGCAGGATCGTGGCGCCGGACTGGTTGGCCGAGGTGACGAAGGCCAGGGTCAGCTCGAGCCCGCCGCCCCCGGCGGTGACGACCTGGCCGGTTGGGCCCCGCTGGGTCCGCACCTCCGGGACCGTGAGCCCCGCCGCGGTGACGCTGAGTCGCTCGCCCCGCACCTGCACCGGCGCGATGTCGGTGTCGATCGAGGAGACCGCGTCCGAGGCGGCGGCCGCCGGGGTGCCGTCGTAGAAGTCGGCGACCACGCCGTCCCAGCGCCCGGCGTCGACGTACGCCCTGCGCTCGCCCAGGCGCGTCTCGTTGCGCACGACGGCGGTGGCGATCAGGTGCTCGCCCTCGGGGTCGACGCGCTCGGTGAGGTCGACCGCGCCGAGGGCGCCGAGCTCGGTGACGTCGATCGTGCGGGCTCCCGGGACCTCCACGGCGGCCTGTTCTCCGGTCCAGCGGTCGACGGACACGGCCCCGCTCAGGGCGAGCGAGCCGACCACGGCGGCCGCGACGACGAGGCGGACCGGGGTGACGAGGTCGTCGGCGCGGGCCAGGCGGCGGGCGGCGAGGAAGGCGCCGAGGCCGCGCTTCTCGGTGGCGGGCGTCAGGACGCGAGCAGCGATCCGGACGACCCAGATCGCCACCTGCCCCAGCGCCAGGCCGACGAGGGCGGGGCCGAGGAGGACGACGAGGTCCGGCTCGCCGGCCGCCTCGCGGCTGCGGTAGGCCGCGACGCCGGCGCCGACGAGCACCAGCACGCTGAGGAAGATCGCCAGCGTGGTGGCCCGTCGCGGACGGCGGCGCGCGGAGACCTGCACGGCCAGCGGCTCGCGCAGCGCGGCCGCGGCGGACAGCCCGACGATCAGGAGGCCGGCCCCGGCGATGCCGGCGGCGGCGAGCAGGGCCGTACGCCCCAGCGCGGGCGCGGCGTCGTCGAGCCAGGTGCGGGTGGCCAGCACCGTGCCGACGGCGCCGAGGGCGACGCCGATCCCGGCGCCCAGCACGATCGCGAGCAGCGGCTCGACCAGGAGGAAGCGCCACAGCCGCAGGCCGTGGATCCCGCGCAGGCGGGCCAGGCCGATCTCCTCGCGCCGGGCAACGGCGAGCTCGGCGCCGATGCTCGGCACGGCGACCGCGCCGAGGAGCAGGAGCGGCGCGGTGAGCCACGGCGACGTGCCGGCCGCCGCGGCGAACTGCAGCACCACCACGGCACCGCCGACGACGACCAGCGTCATCAGCACCAAGGTCGTCAGGGCACCCCGACGGCTCCAGGCCCCGCGGAGGACACGGCTCAACGGACGACCCGGCCCTCGTCGAGCGCGATGTGGAGGTCGCAGGCCTCGACCACGGCGGGGTCGTGGGTGGCCACCACGACGACGGCGCCGCGGGCGGCCTCCTCGCGCAGCTCGGCGAGCACGACACCACGGTTGCCCTCGTCGAGCTCCGAGGTCGGCTCGTCGGCGAGCAGCACCTCGGCGCCCACGACGAACCCGCGGGCGCAGGCGACGCGCTGCATCTGCCCGCCCGAGAGCTCCTCGACCTGGCGCTCACCGAGGTCGGCGATGCCGAAGCGGGCCAGCGCGGCCTCCGCGGCCTCGTCGGCGTCGGCGGGTGCGGTGCCGCGCGCGCGGAGGGCGATGGAGACGTTCTCGCGGGCCGAGAGGATGGGCACCAGGCCGTAGACCTGGAGCACGAACGCCACCTCGGGCAGCGGGTCACCGCTGCCGGTCCACATCTCCTGCCCGGCGAGCGCCGCGGTGCCGGAGGTCGGCTCGAGCAGTCCGCCGGCGATGGAGAGCAGGGTGGTCTTGCCGGAGCCGCTGGGCCCGGACAGGGCGGTCACCCGGCCGGCGGGGAAGGTGACGCTGACGTCGTCGAGGAGCGTACGGCCGTTGACGTAGGTGATGTGCTCGAGCACGAGGTCGCGCGTCATGCCGGCCCGCCTTCGCTGCTGGCGCGGGTCACGACGATCCGGCCTTCCTCGTCGTCCTCGAAGCGCACGAGCGTGCCGGGGGGCCACTCGGCGGCGATGTGACCGGGGAGGTGCAGCACGCCGTCCTCGCCGACGACGGCGTACTCCGACCCGCCGTGGCCCTCGGCCCCGACGCGACCGCCCTTCATCGTCACCGTGCGCGGGAAGGTCGCGGCGACCTCGGGCTGGTGGGTGACGACGACGATCGTGGTGCCGAAGTCGTCGCCGAGGGAGTGGATCAGGTGCAGCACGTGGTCGCGGTCGGCGTGGCTGAGCTGGCTGGTGGGCTCGTCGGCGAGCAGCAGCCGCGGGGCGGTGGAGACCGCGCAGGCCAGGGCCAGGCGCTGGCGCTGGCCGCCGGACATCGTGGAGACGACCTGGTCGGCCTGGTCGACGAGGCCGACGCGGTCGAGCAGCTCGACGTCGGCCAGCGCCCGGTCCCGGTCGCGACCGGCGAGCGAGAGCTGGGCGAAGGCGATGTTCTGCCGGGCGGTGGCGTAGGGCAGCAGGTTGCGGGTGGCGCCCTGGAGCATCGTGGAGACCTGCCGCGAGCGGATCCGGGCGAGGTAGCGCTCACCCATCCGCGACACCTCTTCCTCGCCGAGGAAGATGCGGCCCGCGCTGGGACGCTGGATGCCACCGAGCAGCGCCAGCAGCGTCGACTTGCCCGAGCCACTGGGGCCGAGGAAGGCCACGCGTTCGCCGGGGCGGATGGTGAGGTCGACGCCGCGCAGGGCGACGACGTCGTGCCCGCCGAAGGTCTTGTAGAGGTGGACGACGCCCTCGCACCGGATGCCGAGGCCTGCCGTGCGGGTCTCCTCGACCGTGGCCGCGCTCTCCCGCACGTCTCCCCCATCTCTGCTGAACAACCGGTTCAAGATACACAAACTGTCGTACGTTGAGCGCATGGTGATTCGAGTGGCGCTGGTCAACGACGACGAGGTCGTCGTGCGCGGCCTCGACGCGATGATGCGCAGCTACGGCCACCGGATCGAGGTCGTCGAGCTGGTGGCGGGCAAGCCCGTCGCGCAGCCGGTCGACGTCGCCCTCTACGACACCTTCGGGATGGGCCAGGGCAACGGCCCGGCGGTGCACCGGCTCGTCGAGAGCCCGCAGGTGCGCCAGGTCGCGGTCTACACCTGGAACTTCCAGCCGTGGCTGACCCGCGACACCCTCAACCAGGGCGTGCGCGGCTACCTCTCCAAGAGCCTGCCCGCCTCCCGGCTGGTCGACGCGATCTCCGCGATCTCCGCCGGACAGGTCGTGGTGTCGCCCTCGCGCGGTCGCTCCGCGCTCGTCGGCGGCGACTGGCCCGGTCGCGAGGAGGGGCTCACCGCCCGCGAGGCCGAGGTCCTCTCGCTCATCACGATGGGCCTGAGCAACCAGGAGATCGCCGAGCGGACCCTGCTCTCGCTGAACTCCATCAAGTCCTACATCCGCTCCGCCTACCGCAAGATCGACGTCGACTCGCGCTCCAAGGCGGTGCTCTGGGGTGTGGAGCACGGCATGCGCGCGGACCGGATGCGGATCAGCGGGTCGCCGGCGCGCGAGGGCTGAGGTCCGGCTCCTCGCCGGCCGCTTCGTCGCTTTCCCCGGGTACCCGGGGAAAGTGGAGCCTCACCCGCGAAACTTCGCACTGGAACCTCCAGTTTCCCCGGATATCCGGGGATCGCCCCGGCGCCCGTACGCTTCCCCGGTGAACCAGCAGCACCCCGGCATCGACCCCGACGACCTCGCGACGACCCTGCGGGTGCTGCAGACGCTCCACCACCTCCCCGGCGACCACCCCGACCACGTCACGGTCAAGCGCGCGGCGTCGCACATGTACAAGTCGATCAAGTCCGAGCGCAAGCTCGCCAAGCGCGCCGCGGAGCTGGCCCACGACCGCGAGATCATCGAGAAGACCGCGACCGGGTCGGCGATGCGCATCGACGACGAGACCGCCGGCATCCCGCTCGTGTCCACGAGCGTCGGGGCGTTCGCCGGCGAGCTGATCAACCCGCGCGGCTGCTACATCTGCAAGCAGGACTTCACCCTCGTCGACGCGTTCTACCACTGGCTCTGCCCCACCTGCGCGGCGATGAGCCACGCCAAGCGCGACCAGCGCACCGACCTCACCGGCAAGCGCGCGCTGCTGACCGGCGGCCGCGCGAAGATCGGGATGTACATCGCCCTGCGCCTGCTCCGCGACGGCGCCCACACGACCATCACGACCCGATTCCCCAAGGACGCGGTGCGGCGCTTCTCCGCGCTGCCGGACGCGGGTGAGTGGATCCACCGGCTCAAGGTGGTCGGCATCGACCTGCGCGACCCCACCCAGGTCATCTCGCTGGCCGACGACGTCGCGGCCGCCGGCCCGCTCGACATCCTCATCAACAACGCCTGCCAGACCGTACGCCGCACGCCGGGCGCCTACGCCCCGCTGGTCGAGGCCGAGGCGCTCCCGTTGCCGGAGGACTCGGTCCCCGAGCTGGTGACCTTCGACCACATCTCCGAGGCGCACCCCGCCGCGATCGCGGGGGCGCTGACCGACACCGCGATCGCGCACCACGAGGGCGAGTCGGTCGAGCACGCGCGGGCCGCGCACAACGCCGCGACCCTCACCGCGCTGGCGCTCAAGGCCGGGCACGCCTCGCTCGACGCGCACCTCGCCGGGACGGCCGTCGACGCGGGCGGCCTGCTGCCCGACGTGCAGGACAACAACTCGTGGACCCAGACGATGGGCGAGGTCGACCCGCTCGAGCTCCTCGAGGTGCAGCTGTGCAACTCGATCGCGCCGTTCCTGCTGGTCTCGCGCCTGCGCCCGGCGATGGCGGCCGCCGCGACGAGCGCGGCGTCAGGACGGGCGTACGTCGTCAACGTCTCCGCGATGGAGGGGCAGTTCTCCCGCCGCTACAAGGGTCCCGGCCACCCGCACACCAACATGGCCAAGGCCGCGCTCAACATGATGACCCGCACGAGCTCGGGCGAGATGTTCGAGACCGACCGGATCCTGATGACGGCCGTCGACACCGGCTGGATCACCGACGAGCGCCCGCACCACGAGAAGCTCCGCATCGCCGCCGAGGGCTGGCACGCACCGCTCGACCTGGTCGACGGGGCGGCGCGCGTCTACGACCCGATCGTGCTCGGCGAGGCCGGCGAGGACCTGTTCGGCTGCTTCGTGAAGGACTACCAGCCCTCACCCTGGTGAAGCGGTGAGGGCCGGCAGCCACACGTCGGTCGAGAGGGGGCTCAGGAGCCGGTGACGGCCTGGTTGAGGTTGTCCAGCGTCGACTCGAGGTCCGACTTGCTCACGAGCGGGAAGCCGACCTTCTGCAGGAGCGCCTCGTCGGTGACGTTGCTCCAGTCGTAGGTGTGGCGCACGCGCGTCGCGTCGGAGCCCTCGGACTCCAGCTCCCACACCCACTGCCAGCCGGGGGGCTCCTGGCCCGCCGGGGCGGTCTGCCAGGCCAGCAGCTGGTTGGGCGAGAAGCCGGTGACGTGGTTCTCGGTCTGGTAGTCCCCGCCCATGTGGTCGCCGGTCATGTTCATGGTGAACACGTCGCCGGTGCCCTGGATCCGGTTGGTGCGCTCGTCGCTGACGACGAATCCCGACCCGTCCAGCGCCACGTGGCGCTCGGGGTTGCTCAGCACCTCGAACACGTCCGCGCTCGAGGCCTGGATGGTGCGTTCCACGGTGATCTTCTTGTCGGTCATGCCTTCGACCATCCCTCGCCGCTCCGGGGCGGAACACCCCACAAGGGGTGGGCGCTGCCAGACTCGCGGCCATGAGCGAGCCCGTGACCCACACCGTTGCGTGGAGCGACGGCCAGTGGACGAACGAACCCGCCGACGTCGCGACCGACCGTGATGGCCTCCACGTCACGGCCCGCCACGGGAGCGACGCCTGGCGCATCACGTCCTACGACTTCATCCACGCCACCGAGCACGCGCTCCTGACCACGTTCGCGCCCGAGTCTGCGATCGAGGTCCAGTTCCGGCTCGACCTCGCCGAGCAGTTCGACCAGGCCGGCATCTTCGTCAAGGTCGACGACGAGTCGTGGATCAAGGCCGGCGTCGAGCTGAGCGACGGGGAGGAGAGCCTCGGCGCCGTGGTGACCAGGGGGACGTCGGACTGGTCCCTGTCCCCCGTGCCGAGCTGGGCGGGCCGACGGGTGACCATGCGTGGCAGCTGGTCGGGCAACGCACTCACGGTGCGCGCGCGGGTGGACGACGAACCCTGGCAGCTCGTCCGCGTCGCACCACTCGATGCGGTCACGCCGGTCATGGCAGGGCCGTTCTGCTGCGCGCCGACCCGCGCCGGGCTGACGGTCCACTTCACGTCGTGGCGGACCACCCCGCCGGACGCCGAGCTGCACCCGAGCGACCGAGCCTCGCCGAGCGCTGGGTGGTGCGCCCGTCAGTGATCTCCATCGAGCTGCTCGGCAGGGTCGAGGGTGAGTGCCGCACCGTTGATGCACCACCGCTGACCCGTCGGCCGCGGACCGTCGCCGAAGACGTGGCCCAGGTGGCCTCCGCACCTGGCGCAGCTCGCCTCCCGTCGCGGGACGAGCAGCTTGAAGTCGGTGTGGACCGCCACCGCGTCGCGATCCGACGGGTCCGAGAAGCTCGGCCAGCCGGTCCCCGACTCGAATTGGTCCTCCGCCCGGAACAGCTCGGCCTCACATCCGGCGCAACGGTAGACGCCGTTCGTCCCGGCCGACGGGTGCGCGTAGGGACTGCTGCCGGGCGCCTCGGTCCCCGACCGGCGCAGCACGCGGTAGGCCTCGGGCGCGAGCCGTTCGCGCCACTCTGCGTCCGTGCGTACGACGGGCGGCTGAGGTCGGGAGCGGCGCTTGAACACAGGACGAGCCTAGGTCGGGCAGCCAGCGCGGACGCGCGGCCGTGAGCCTCAGGAGGTCGAGGCGGCACCTGCGATGTTGACCATCCAGGAGATCCCGAACCGGTCGACCAGCATCCCGAACTCGTCACCCCAGGGCGCGGCCTCGAGCGGCTGGCGCACCTCGCCGCCCTCGGACAGCGCGGCGAACCACGAGCGCAGCTGGTCGCCGTCCTCCGGGCCGCCGGACAGGCTCACCGACATGCTGTCGCCGAAGGTGACCTGCACCATCTCCGGCGGTGCGTCCGCCCCCATCAGCACGAGCCCGCCGGGCACCTCGAGCTGGCCGTGCATCACCTGGGTGGCGAGGGGGCCCTCGGTGCCCATGTCGCCGAAGGTCATGATGTTGAGCTCGCCGCCCATCACCGAGTGGTAGAGCTCCATCGCCTCACGCGCCCGGGCGTCGGGGAAGCTGAGGTAGGGATTGAGGTTGATCGACATGGGCTGGCTCATCGCACTCGACAGGAGCTCCCACGCTACCGAGCAGGCGCCGCCGGCGGAACCGTCAGCGACGCCCGCAGCGCACGGGCCACGGCGCGCAGGTCGTCGGTGATCCGGGCGGCCGTCGCCACCGCGTCGGTGCTCATCGCGCTGAGGCACGCGCGGTCGGTGTCGGCCTCGAGGTCGTCGCGCGCCTCGGTGCCCTGCGGCGTGATCGCGCCGTCGTCGTCGAGCCAGCCGCGCTCGCGCAGCCGGTCGTGACCCGCGGCCCACTCGTCGTCGCTCCAGCCGCGGAGCGCCTGCTGCTGGGGGAAGGTGCGACCGGCCGCCACGTTGAGGACGTTGGCGTCGACGCCGCCCAGCCCGTGGGTGACCAGCACCGCCACGTGGCAGTCGCCGCGGAACTCGCGGACCACCGCGTCGGCCAGCCAGAAGCGGCCGAGGTCGTCCGCAGGCGCCTCGAGCGAGGCGTGCGCGGCGGCGAGCGGCTTCCCGGCGAGGTCCAACCCGTCGACGATCGACGCCAGGGAGTCCGCGAGCGGGGCGACCTGGTCGCCGGTCACGGCCCGGCCGAGCACGGCGGTGGCGAGCTCGAGGCGCGCACGGTGCACCTCGGCCGGTGACGCGAAGCCCCACGCGTCGGGCAGGGCCCGGTGGACGAGGTGCGGCGCGAAGCCGTGGAAGGTCGCCACGACGAGCTCCGGCGAGGCGGCCCCCATCGGCGCCGACCGCGACGCGAAGTAGCCCATCCACGAGCCCTTCAGCCCGATCGACGTGTAGTGCCTCCCCGCCTCGGGCACCAGGTAGACGAAGTTGTTCAGCGCCTCGACCGCGCGCCAGAACGGCGTCGGGACGCTCATCCCTGGCCCGAGCCCGAGTGCCCGCGCAGCAGGTCGCCGAAGGGGGTCACGTCGGCCTCGACCTGCGTCCCGGACGTACGCCGGGGGCGGGCCGCGAGGTCGGGCGCGAAGCCGCCGACGGCGTACTCGCCCTGGCTCAGCACCGCCGCGGCGAGCTGGGCCGCGGCGCGGGTGATCCGCTCGGCGAGCCCGTGGCTGCCGAAGTCCTCGGTGGCCGCGAAGACGCCGGTGGGTACGACGACCGCGCGGAGGTAGGCGAAGAGCGGGCGCATCGCGTGGTCGAGGACCAGCGAGTGCCGGGAGGTGCCGGCGGTCGCCGCGATCAGGACGGGCGTGCCGGTCAGCGAGTCGGGGTCGACGGCGTCGAAGAACATCTTGAACAACCCGCTGAAGCTGGCGTTGAAGACCGGCGTGACGGCGATCACGCCGTCGGCGGCCGCGACCTGCTCGCGCAGCTCGGTGAGCCGCGGCGTCGGGATGCCGCCGGTGACCATGAACGTGGCCAGCTCACCGGCGACCTCGCGCAGCTCGATGAAGGACGTCTCCACCGACTCGCCCCGGGCGCTGACCTGCACCGAGGTGGCCTCGGCGAGCTGGTCGGCGAGGAGCCGGGTGGACGACGGGACGGTGAGTCCCGCCGTCACCACGACGATCCGAGGACTCATGCGCGTACTCGCTTCGCTCCGTGCGCGCACGAGGCACGAGGGACACTGTGTTGGATGATTCGCTCGCTCCGCTCGCTCATGCGCCGACCCCGGCGGGCTGGGCGGCCTGCTCGGCCTTGAGCTTCTCGACGTGCTCGCGGGCGGGCTCGACGAGGTGGTGCGGGGCGTCCGCGCCGGCCGCGACGAGCGAGGCGTGGGTGGGCGGGTCGCTCGGCACGTGGGCGGGGCGACGCCGCTCGGACTCCGCGCGCAGCACGGGCACGACCTCGGTGCCGAGCATCTCCACCTGCTCCAGCACCAGCGACTCCGGCAGGCCGGCGTGGTCGATGAGGAACATCTGGCGCTGGTAGTCACCGACGTAGTCGGCGAAGCCGAGGGTCCGCTCGATGACCTGCTCGGTCGTGCCGACGGTCAGCGGCGTCATCTTCGTGAAGTCCTCCAGCGACGGGCCGTGGCCGTAGACCGGGGCGTTGTCGAAGTAGGGGCGGAAGACCCGCTTGGCCTCGGCCTCGCTGCCGGCCATGAAGACCTGGCCGCCGAGGCCGACGTAGGCCTGGTCGGCGGCGCCGTGGCCGTAGAACTCGAAGCGGCGGCGGTAGAGCTGCACCATCTGCTCGGTGTGCTCCTTGTTCCAGAAGATGTGGTTGTGGAAGAACCCGTCGCCGTAGTAGGCCGCCTGCTCGGCGATCTCGGTGCTGCGGATCGAGCCGTGCCACACGAAGGGCGGCGTGCCGTCGAGCGGCGCCGGCGTGGAGGTGTAGCCCTGCAGCGGCGTACGGAACTGGCCCTGCCAGTTGACGACCGGCTCGCGCCACAGCGTGCGGAGCAGGTGGTAGTTCTCGATCGCCAGCTTGATGCCGTCGCGGATGTCCTTGCCGAACCAGGGGTAGACCGGGCCGGTGTTGCCGCGCCCCATCATCAGGTCGACGCGCCCGCCCGAGAGGTGCTGGAGGAAGGCGTAGTCCTCGGCGATCTTCACCGGGTCGTTGGTGGTGATCAGCGTGGTGCTCGTCGAGAGCAACAGCTTCTCGGTCTTCGCTGCGATGTAGCCCAGGTGCGTCGTCGGGGACGACACGACGAAGGGCGGGTTGTGGTGCTCGCCGGTCGCGAAGACGTCGAGCCCGACCTCCTCGGCCTTGAGCGCGATCTTCGTCATCAAGGAGATGCGCTCGGCCTCGGACGGCGTGTGCCCGGTGGTCGGGTCGGTGGTGATGTCGCCGACGCTGAAGATGCCGAACTGCATGATGTCCTCCGTCTAGTTGAAGTTTCTATGATCTCCAACAGGGGTCGCAGCACCAGTATTCCGCCGGTTCGGCTGCACGGGCCACCACGCCCACCTACTCTCCGAACCATGCGCCCTGCACTCGCCTCCGTCGCCGCCCTCGCCACCCTCGCCGTGGTCGTCCCGGCCGGCCCGACGGCGTACGCCGCCTCGTCCGACGACTGGCGTGCCGCGGCGTGCGCGGAGGACAACCGCGACGGCCTCGCCCTCGGCGCCTACACCGTGGCGCAGGTGCAGAGCCGCCGCGTGAAGCAGATCCCCTCACTCACCCTGACCGCGGAGCGGCTCGTCTTCGCGAGCGGGACGCGCTGCGACCTGATCAGCCTCGACGGCTCGGTCCCCTTCGGCCGGGAGGTGAAGGGCCACGGCTCGTCGATCTCGCTGCTGGGCGAGCTGGTCGTCGGGGGCGTGAGCCAGGGCGAGATGGAGGGCTCCGGCTCCGTGACCGGCGTCGGCGGCTCCGAGCCCATCCGCGGCATCCGCGACGTGGTCCTCGGCGCGGAGGTCTTCTCCGACGTCGAGACCGGGACGATGCCGGACTCCACCTCGCTGCCCGAGTCGTGGCGCAACCAGCCCTACACCTTCACCCACACCCGCACCGGCTTCCTCGCCTCGGTCAACGGCCGCACGTCGACGAAGAAGACCTTCACCGTCACGCCGGCGACCCGGGCGGCCGCGAAACGACGGCTCGCCTCGGCGCTGGCGCGCGCCGACTCCCCGGCCGAGCGCAGCGACGCCCGACGGACCTACCGCCTCGCCCTGAAGGGCGTCCGGCTGGTCATGAAGCCCTTCCGCTACGACTGGTCCGGCGAGCTCCCCCGCTGACCCTCGCCGACCGGGCGCGGCGCGCCCGCGGAATGCCTCCCGCGTCCGGGGCGTTGGGCGGGGCACCATCGAATGACATCGAACGACATCGATGGCATCGAGCCGGTGCCGACGCGAGAGGAGCGACGATGACCGACTTCACCCCCTTCGAGGACCTGCTGCGCGGACACGCGGGGCTGCTCGAGGACTCCGTCCACGACCGCTGGGTGCGGGCCCAGACCCTGTTCGAGGAGCGCGCCTACCGCGAGGCCGCCGTGCTGCTCACCGAGCTGCTCGACGACCCGGGCGAGGTCGTGCACGAGCTCACCGACGTACGCCTGCTGCTGGCTCGCTCGTTGTTCCACTCCGCCCAGCTCGACGGCACCATCCGGGTGGCCACCGAGCTGCTGGAGCACGACCCCAACGAGCCGTACGCCCATCTGCTGGTGGGCCGTGCCCTGCAGCGCAAGGGACGCCAGGACGAGGCGAAGCCGCACCTGCGGCTGGCCGAGCTCCTGGGCGGCTACCGCAGCTGACGGGTCACGCCTGCCAGGTGAAGGCGACGTCGTCAGGCAGCACGGGTGGACGCGTGCCGTCCGTGCGCACCAGCCAGTAGAGGCAGGTCGCCGGCTCCCAGGCGGTGCCGGCGGCCCAGTCGCTGGCGACCTGCAGGAGCGGGCGCCAGCGCAGCGCCTCCGCGGTGTGGACCTCGTCGTAGGAGGCCTGCTCGAGCCTGGTCTCGGCGACCTCGAGCTCGACCGGCCCCTGGACGGGCGAGGCCCAACCGCCGAGGTGGTGGCCCCACGTGTCGCCGAGATCGTGCTCGCGCAGGCCGTCGATCGCCTCCCGGAAGTCGTCCGACAGGTCGTCGAGGCCCGCCTCGCGGAGGACCGGGTGCTCGAGGTCCGGCCAGGTGAGGACCTGGACCGCGGTGAGCTCGACCGCCGGGTCAGCCGCGGGACCGGTCCCGGCCACGTGGAGCAGGCGCGAGCCGGGCAGCGTGTCGCGGTCACCGGGCAGGACCACGGCATCGTCGGCGGCGCTCGGCTCGAAGTAGAACCCGAGCAGCCGGCCCTCGACGGGAAGGGCGAGCCCGGTGTCCGCGCCGGTGGCGACGAGCGCGGCGAGGTCGACCTCGGCGACGAAGGACAGCGGACCGTGCCCGGGCCACTGCGGCCAGTCGGTCCCGGGCGGGAGCTCCGGCGTCCCGCCGAGCCGCGCGGCCACCGGGTCCCCCGGCTGCGCGGGGACGAGCTGGACCGCCGGGCGCAGCTGCGCGAGCCAGCGCCGGGCGGCGTCGGGGTCGAGATGGGCTGCGGCGATCTCCGCCAGGCGGGAGGCGTTCCGGGCGGTCATGCGGGCGATTCCGGAGAAGCCTCGGTGAACACTCGCCCGGGAGGCCCGGATCCGGGCGACAGCCGGAGTGGGCGCGCCGCATGCTGAAGGCGTGACCAGCTACGGCGACATCCGTTACGGCGACCACCCCGGTCCGCTCGCCATCGCCCACCGCGGCGGCATGGCGCTCGCCCCCGAGAACACCCTCGCCGCCTTCGGACGTGCCACGTCCCTGGGCCTGACCCACCTCGAGACCGACGTCCGCACCACCCGCGACGGACACCTCGTGTGTTTCCACGACGCGAGCCTGCGTCGCGTCACCGGGCACCCGGGCGACGTCTCCGACCTCGACCTCGCCGACCTGCGCCGACTGCGCGTCGACGGGACCGATCGGATCCCGACCCTCGTGCAGGCGATGGTCGCCTTTCCGCAGTCGCGGTTCGCCATCGACCTCAAGGACGAGCCGTCGGTCGGGGCGATGGCCCGCCTGCTCGCCCAGCACCCCGGCTGGGCCGAGCGGATCCTGGTCGCCGGCGCGTGGAGCCGCTGGCTGCGACGCCTCCAGGACGAGGCGCCCGGCGTCACGACGGCGCTCGGCTGGCGGTCGCTGACGACGCTCATCGCCTGCTCGCGCGGCGGCGTACGTCCTGTCGGCGTACGCCCCCGCGGAGGTGCCTTCGCGCACGTGCCGTTGCGGCTGGGCCGGATGCCGATCCACTCCGAGCGCGTCATCGCGCGTGCCCACGAGCTCGGGATCCGGGTGGTCGTGTGGACCGTCGACGACCCGGACACCATGCGGTCGCTGCTCGACGCCGGCGTCGACGGGATCATCACCGACCGCCCCGACGTGCTGCGCGAGGTGCTCATCGGTCGCGGCGAGTGGACGCGCCCGGCCGACCGCGACGGCGTACGCCCTGCCCCGCTCGCCTGAGCGGCTGGTCAGACCTTCTCGAGCACGTCCGCGCGCACGCCGTGGTTGACGGCCCAGAGGACGGCCTGGCTGCGGCTCTGCACGCCGGTCTTGCGGTAGGCGCTGCGGATGTAGGACTTCACCGAGTTGAGCGAGATCCGCATCTCGTGGGCGATCTCGTCGTTGCTGCGGCCGGTGGCGATGAGGGCGAGGGTCTCGCGCTCGCGGACCGTGAGGATGTCGGCCTCGCTCGGCACGCGGGTCCCGCCCCCGGCATGACCCGCCAGCGGCGGGGCCACGACCGGCTCGCCGAGGTGGATCGCGCGCAGCGCGCGGCCGAGCTGGATCGCGGTGAGGCTCTTGCCGAGGTAGCCCGAGACGCCGTCCCTGAGCACGTCGTCGACCAGGCCCGGGTGGTGGTTCCAGGTGAAGACCGCGACGCGCCTGATGAAGGGGTCGGCGACGGCCCGGGAGAGTGTGGTGTCGTCGAGCGGGGTGCCGAAGGTCTCGATGAGCGCGATGTCGATCGGGGCGCGCATCCGGTCCTTGAAGCTCCCGAGCTCGAAGCCGCCCAGCGTGCGGAGCATGCTCTCCAGGCCCCGGCGGACGAGCTCGTCGCCGCCGAGGAGGCCAACACGGATGATCATGGACAGTCCTGACGGTGGGTGAGGAGGACCGCACGTCCGTGCGACCTCGACGCCCCCCAGACCGTCCCGGCCACTGTAGGTGTGCCCGGTCGACCGAAACGCTCGCTGAGCGTGGCACCCGCGTGAGTCCGCGACGAAATACACCCCCACGGGTGAGGATCGGGGTCGGCGGCGCTTGCGCTTGATACCCCCTAGGGGTATGTTCGGACCATGAGCGAGCAGCACGGCCACCTCGAGGGCAACGACGCAGCGGTCCAGGCCCACCTCAAGCGGCTGCGCCGCATCGAGGGACAGGTCCGCGGGATCCAGCGCATGGTGGAGGAGGAGAAGTACTGCATCGACATCCTCACCCAGGTCTCCGCCGCGACCAAGGCGCTGCAGGCGCTCGCGCTCTCGCTGCTCGACGACCACATGGCCCACTGCCTCGTCGACGCCGCCCGCCAGGGCGGGGCCGAGCAGGAGCAGAAGCTCAAGGAGGCCTCCGAGGCCATCGCGCGCCTCGTGAAGTCCTGACCTCCACCACCGACGAAGGGAACCTGACATGACCACCGAGACCTACACCGTCACCGGCATGACCTGCGGCCACTGCGCCGCCTCGGTCACCGAGGAGATCTCCGAGCTCGAGGGCGTCGAGACCGTCGACGTCGTCGTCGAGACCGGAGCCGTCACCGTCACCAGCACCGCCCCCCTCGACCACGCCGCCGTCCAGGCAGCCGTCGAGGAAGCCGGCTACGTGCTGGCGTGAGCACCCGATGAGTACGCCGCTGCGCGTGGCCGCCTTCGTCACCGCCCTGGCCGTCGCCTTCGCGGTGGCCTGGGGCGGGGGCCGGCTGGCCGGACCGGTCGAGGCCGAACCGGTCGCCCACGAGGGCACGGCCGACCACGGCGAGACTGCCGCGGCCGACCACGTGGGTCACGAGGGCCCTACGGCCGTCGCCGACGTCGGCGGGCTGACCGCCCGCGCCGACGGCTTCACCCTCGACCTCGCCGAGCGCACGCTGCCCGCCGGAACGACCCGGCTGGACTTCCGCGTGCTCACCTCCAGCGGCCGGCCGCTGCTCGACTACACCCGCGAGCACGAGAAGGACCTCCACCTCATCGTCGTACGCCGTGACCTCACGGGCTTCCAGCACGTCCACCCGCGCCTCGACGCCGCCACCGGCACCTGGTCGACGGACGTACGCCTGAAGCCGGGCGTGTGGCGCGTCGTCGCCGACTTCACTCCCGAGGGCTGGGACGGCCTCACGCTGGCCGACGACGTCGCCGTGTCCGGCGACTTCACGCCCGAGGACCTCCCTGCCGACACTCGCCTTGCGGAGCTGGAGACGGACGAGGGCACCTACACCGTCTCCCTCGAGGGCGACACCGCTCCGGGTGCCGACACCGTGCTGACCACGAGCATCGAGCTCGACGGGGAGCCGGTCACCGACCTCGAGCCCTACCTCGGCGCCTTCGGCCACCTCGTCGCGATCCGCTCCGGCGACCTGGGCTACCTCCACGTCCACCCCGAGGAGGGCGAGCCCGGTCCGGGGATCGACTTCGCGACCGCGTTCCCGACACCGGGGACGTACCGGCTCTTCCTCGACTTCCAGCACCGCGGCACCGTCCGCACCGCCGCCTTCACCGTCGAGGCGTCGGGCGTGCCCGGCACGACCTCGGACGGATCCACCGACCACGGGGAGGACGGCCATGACCACTGAGTCGACCACCGAGCCGCTCGCCGACGTCGAGCTGGCCATCACCGGCATGACCTGCGCGTCGTGCGCCAACCGCATCGAGCGCAAGCTCAACAAGCTCGACGGCGTCACCGCGACGGTCAACTACGCCACCGAGAAGGCGAAGGTCTCCTACCCCGGCTCCGTCTCCACCGACGACCTGCTGCGGACCGTCGAGGCCGCGGGCTACGCCGCCGCGCTGCCCACCCCGCCCGACGCCCCGGCCGAGGACGCCGAGCCCGGGCGCGACCCCCTGCTCCAGCGGCTCCTGGTGAGCACCGCGCTCAGCGTCCCGGTGATCGCGATGGCGATGGTGCCGGCGCTGCAGTTCACCTACTGGCAATGGGCCTCGCTGGCCCTGGCCGCGCCCGTCGTCGTGTGGGGCGCGCTGCCCTTCCACCGCGCCGCGTGGACCAACCTGCGCCACGGCGCGACCACCATGGACACCCTGGTGTCGGTCGGCGTGCTCGCCGCCTTCGGCTGGTCGCTGTGGGCGCTCTTCCTCGGCACTGCCGGCGAGCCCGGGATGACGCACCCCTTCCGGATCTCGATCGACCGCACGGACGGCGCGTCCAACATCTACCTCGAGGCCGCCGCCGGCGTGACCACCTTCATCCTCGCCGGGCGCTGGCTCGAGCACCGCTCGAAGCGGCAGTCCGGTGCGGCCCTGCGGGCGCTGATGGAGCTCGGCGCGCGTGATGTCGCCGTGCTGAGGGACGGTCGCGAGGTGCGGATCCCGACAGACCAGCTGGTCGTCGGCGACGAGTTCGTCGTACGCCCCGGCGAGAAGGTCGCCACCGACGGCGAGGTCGTCGAGGGCAGCTCCGCCATCGATGCCTCCATGCTCACCGGCGAGTCCGTGCCCGTTGAGGTCGGCCCCGGCGACACCGTGGTCGGGGCGTGCCTGAACGCCGGCGGCCGGATCGTCGTGCGCGCCACCCGCGTCGGCGCCGACACCCAGCTCGCGCAGATGGCGCGCCTGGTCGAGGACGCCCAGAACGGCAAGGCCGAGGTGCAGCGCCTCGCCGACCGGATCTCCGGCGTCTTCGTGCCGATCGTCATCGGCCTGGCCGTGGCCACGCTCGGCTTCTGGCTCGGCAGCGGCGCGGGTGCGACGGCAGCCTTCACCGCGGCGGTCGCGGTGCTGATCATCGCCTGCCCGTGCGCGCTCGGCCTGGCCACGCCCACCGCCCTCATGGTCGGCACCGGCCGCGGCGCCCAGCTCGGCATCCTCATCAAGGGCCCCGAGGTGCTGGAGTCGACCCGCCGCGTCGACACCGTCGTGCTCGACAAGACCGGCACCGTGACGACGGGCGCGATGACCGTCCACGAGGTGGTGGCGGCCGAGGGCGAGTCCGCCGACGACGTACGCCGACTCGCCGCCGCCCTCGAGTCCGCGTCCGAGCACCCGGTCGGCCGGGCCATCGCGGCCTCGGTCGAGTCCCCGGCCGCGGTGGAGGACTTCGCCAACCGTGAGGGCCTCGGCGTGCAGGGCGTCGTCGAGGGCCACGCGGTGGTCGTCGGCCGGCCGCGGCTGCTCGAGGAGTGGTCGCAGCACCTGCCGCCGTCACTCGTCGAGGCGGTCACCGCCGCGCAGGCGCAGGGGCGTACGCCCGTCGCGGTCGGCTGGGACGGTCGCGCCCGCGGCGTCATCGTCGTCGGCGACACGGTCAAGCCCACCTCGGCCGAGGCCGTGGCCCGGCTGCGCGAGCTCGGGCTGACGCCCGTGCTGCTCACCGGCGACAACGAGGCTGCCGCCCGCCACGTCGCGGCGCAGGTCGGCATCGACGAGGTCATCGCTGACGTGCTGCCGGCCGACAAGGTGGCCGAGGTGCAGCGGCTCCAGGCGTCCGGTGCGGTCGTGGCGATGGTCGGCGACGGCGTCAACGACGCGGCGGCGCTCGCGCAGGCCGACCTCGGGCTCGCGATGGGCACCGGCACCGACGTGGCGATCGAGGCCAGCGACCTGACGCTCGTGCGCGGCGACCTGCTGGTCGCGGTCGACGCGATCCGGCTCTCGCGCCGGACGCTGGCGACGATCAAGGGCAACCTCTTCTGGGCCTTCGCCTACAACGTCGCCGCCCTGCCACTCGCCGCCGCCGGGCTGCTCAACCCGATGCTCGCCGGTGCGGCGATGGCCTTCTCGAGCGTCTTCGTGGTGACCAACAGCCTGCGGCTGCGGGGCTTCCGGTCGTCGATCGCCTGATCCCGGGTCTCGCGGCTCCGGGAGCGGTGTCCCAGCCACATTCCACGCATGCGCCACGTGGCTGGCGCACCGTCCGCCGGCGCGTCGCGGCCGACACGGCGTACGGGCGGTGTCCCACCCACCTCCCGGACGCGCGGAATGTGGCTCACGCACCGCTCCAGCCAGCGCGCAGGCTCCACGGGGTGTGCCCCGCGCGACCGGATGGTCCCTACTCTCTGCGCATGGGACTCAAGGACCTCCTCACCCCGGGCAGCGACGAGACGACGAAGACCCGCGCCGCGCTCGACGCCGCCGACGACCCGCGCCCCGACCCGGGCGCGATCGACCGACTCGTCGAGATGCTCATCGACGTCGGGCTCGAGGGCCGCGGCCCGATCGACCCGGTCCGCGAGGTGGCCGACCGCGCGCTGACCAAGGCCGGCGGTGATCGCGAGAAGGCGATCGCCGCGGTGGCCCGCTCGACGACGTTCTTCGGTGCGGTCGGCGGGTTCGCCACCGGGCTGGGCGGCTTCGTCACGATGCCCGTCTCGCTGCCGGTCAACGTCGCCGAGTTCTACCTCCAGGCCGTCCGGATGGTCGGCACCGTCGCGACGCTGCGGGGGTACGACATCTCGGAGCCGCGCGTGCGCACCGCGGTGCTGCTCACGCTCGTCGGCTCGGAGTCCGACGAGGTGCTGAAGAAGGCCGGGATGCAGAGCGCCGGGAGCCGCGTGACGACGTACGCCCTCAAGGGCCTGCCGCCCGCGGCGCTGATGGTCGTCAACAAGGCGGTCGGCTTCCGGCTCATGCGCGGGGTGAGCGAGAAGGTGCTGGCCCGCTTCGGCCGCGGCATCCCCCTCGCCGGCGGCCTGGTGGGCGGTGGCATCGACGGCTACATGATGAAGAAGATCGCCGACCACGCGATGAAGGAGTTCCCGGCCGTCAGCTGATGACGGCGCGAATGGCGTCGGCCTCCTCCTCGACGGTCGCGGCGTCGACGAGGTCGCCGGCCTGCTCGGTGAGCACCGTGACCCACTGGTCGAGGACCTCCTCGGCGTAGCCGCTGTCGTAGAGCTCCTCGACCAGGTCGGTCCTCGCCTGATCGACGAGGTCGGCCCACTCCTCGACGGCGGTGAAGCGCTCGACGAGGACGTTGGACCCGCCGCGCATCCCGCCCGGTCCGCCCTCGGGCATCCCCTCGTGGCGCTCACCTTCGGGTCGCTCGCCCTCGGGCATCCCCTCCGGGAAGTCCGAGGGGAGGTCGGTCGGCATGTCGGTCGGCATCCCCTCCGGCCGCTCGCCGCCCCCTGGGAACCCGCCGCCGGGGAAGCCGCCGCCTCCCGGGGAGGTGCCGAAGGCGAGGTTGTGGTCCCACGCGACGACGGTGAATCCGCCGGTGCTGGCGTCGTAGCGGAGGTAGGCGTTGTTGCCGGGCCCGTCGATGTCGTCGAAGTTCTCCACGACCTCCTCGAAGGCGAGGTAGCGGGCGAAGGCCTGCACGTCGAGGCGCTCGGGCAGCTCGGCGGCGAACTCCTCGTCGGTGCTGTTGTTGACGAAGTCGAGGAACTCGATCAGCGGCGTGAGGTCGTCGTCGCCGGTCTCCTGGTCGAAGACGTCGGTGTAGGCGTCCGGGTCGTCCCCGCGCCACGACCAGTCGCCGCCGGCCTCGGCCTTGTAGAGCAGGCCGGGCGTGGAGAAGTTCTCCTCCTCCCACCGCTCGTCGAGGTGCTGCACGACGAGTCGCAGCCGTGCGTCGGCGCCGTTGACGCTGAACGACGTCGCGACCGCGTGCTCGCTCGCCAGCCCCGCCTCGGCGAGCAGGTCGAGCGCCAGCGCCTCGTTGAGCGCTGTCTCGGAGGCGTTGGACCGGACGACGAGCTCGGTCCACCCGTCGACCCCCTGGTCGTCGACGAACTTGTCGAGGCGGATCAGCCACGGCAGGTCGGTCGGCTCGGCGTCGGCGTCGACGCTGCGCAGGGACGAGTTGCCCTTGAGCCGCAGCCCGGCGCGCTCGACGACCTCGCCGTCGATCGTCACGGTCGCCTCGATCCACTCCTTCTCGTCCGTGTCCTCGTACGTCGCGATCATCGCGGCATAGGCCTCCTCGTCGACCTCGACGGAGATGTCGTGGAGCGTGCTGGCGTCCCAGATGCCGGTGCCGGCGGCGACCTCCTCGGCCGCGGAGGTGACGCCGGTGGTCGCGGTGGCGCCGGGCGCGTCCGGCGTGCTCGTCGCGCAGCCGCCCAGGGCGAGGGAGGCGAGCGCGGCCATGGTGATCGTGCGCCGGCGGATCGGGCTCATGCGAGGACTCCTGTGTCGAGGGTGAGGTGGGCGGCGAGGTGCCGCGAGGTGACGCGGTGCCAGCGGTTGAGCTGGAGGTCGGGGGTCAGCAGCGCCAGCCCGGTGCCGTACTTCGAGATCCGCACCGGCCGGTGCCCGAGCTCCCACAGCCGCCGGTCGAGCGGGCCGGGCCCGACGGAGGCCGACTTGGTCTCCACGACGAGCACGTCGCCGACCTCGGCGCTGCCGTGGCCGGAGACCCAGCGCAGCTCGCGGTCGATGGTGGCCCGTCCCGCGCCGGCACCGACCAGGAGCGTCGTACGCCGATAGGTGGTGCGCAGCGTCGGCACGAGGGACTGCGGGTCCACGTCGTGTACGTCGGCCTCGCGCAGGCGCGCGCGGACCCAGCCGTCGGCGGCGGCCGGGACCTCGAGCGGGTTGCTGCCGGGGTGGAGCATCCGCTCCTTGACGGTCGCGCCGCGGCGCCCGCGGGTCTTGACCTCGAGCCAGCACTCGCCGGTGTCGGCGTAGACCCTGCTGCGCACCTTCCAGCGCCGCCGGCGCCGGTGGGCCGAGGCGGTCCAGCTCTCGAGCCCGACGGTGTCGAGGTAGGTCGACTCGTAGTGCGAGGACCGGCGCCCGTCGATGGTGAGCACCCGCAGCCCGGGCATCCCGGTGACGAGGGCGTCGAGGTCGCCGGCGGGGACGACGTACTTGCGGTCCACGCGGGTGAGCAGCTCGGCCTCGGCGTTGAGGTCGGCCAGGCTGACCGGCGCGAGCCGTTCGATCACACTCATCGGGTGAGCGCCGGGGCGTCGTGGCGCTCGGCGCGCGGAAGGTCGGGGCGCGAGGCGGCGGCGTAGTGGACCTCGACGGTCGTGGTGTCGTTGACCAGGTCCACGCGCACCGGCGTCACCCGGGTGACGCGGGCGTCGAGGAGCAGCTCGAGGCGCTCGACGAGGGTGCGCTCGTCGGTGATCGCCGAGTCGAGCACGACCACTTGCCGCAGGCCGGTGCTGTGCAGGAGCCGGCTGTCGGCGACGGCGAGCACGAGCACGAGCCCGGCCATCAGCGAGATGGAGAGCACGAGGTCCGCGGTGCCGAGCCCGCCGATGAGGCCGATGGCGAGGGCGGCGAAGTAGTAGGCGATCTCGTGCTGGCCGAGCTCGTCGGAGCGCAGCCGGATGATGGAGAGGACACCGAAGAGGCCGAGCCCCAGCCCGATGGTCGCGGCGCTGCTCGACAGCACGATCGTCACCGCGAGCACGCCGACGTTGACGGCGATGAAGGCGGTGACGAGGTCGGCGCGGCGGTGGCGGGGGTAGTAGACGGCCATGGCCAGGACGAGGACCGCGACGACGTCGACCGCGGCGAGCAGGTAGGTGGGGTTCATGCTGCGAGGCTCGCGGCCGCACCTGTCGACGACCTTCCACGAGTCTGTGGCGGCCCTGTGAAGTCCCGCCGCTGGACCGCTCTGGGACAATCTGACCTCGTGGACAGCCCCTTCCCCTCCGTCGTGCTCGTCGCCTCGCTGATCTTCGCCGCGGTGGTGCTCGTCTACGTCGCGCTCGACCGCACGCCCGACTGGGGCCTGCTCGGCGCCGCGGGCTTCATCGAGGGCCTGACGCTGGTCCTGCTCGTCGTCGCCGGCATCCAGGTCGGCGGGGTCGACCTGAGCGGCGGCGCGCTCGTCACGTTCTTCGGCTACCTCGTCGCCGGTCTGGTCCTGCTGCCCGCCGGCTTCGTCTGGTCGCTGGCCGAGCGCAGCCGCGGCGCGACGGCCGTGCTGGCAGTCGCCGGCCTCGCCCAGGCCTTCGTGATCCTGCGCGCCATGCAGGTCTGGCCCTCGTGAGCTCGACCAGCTCCGGCGCCGGTCGCGTCCTCGTCGCGGTGTACGGCGTCTTCGCCCTCGCCGCGACCGCCCGCTCGCTCGTGCAGCTCTTCACCAAGGCCGACGAGGCACCGCTGGCGTACGCGCTGTCCGCGCTCGCCGCCGTCGTCTACATCGCCGCAACCCTCGGCCTCGCCGAGGTCGGCCCGTCGCCCCGGCGCCTCGCTTGGGCGGCCGTCGTCTTCGAGCTCGTCGGCGTGCTGACCGTCGGCACGCTCACCGTCCTCGACCCGGAGCTCTTCCCCGACGCGACCGTGTGGTCGGCGTACGGCGCGGGCTACGGCTGGCTGCCGCTGGTGCTGCCGTTCGTGGGGATCGCGTGGCTGTGGCGGACGCGCCCGGTCATGCGCTCTTGACGGGCCCGCTGAGCGACTGGCCAGAGCTCACCTGGCCTTGACGATGATCGGCGCGGAGGTCGATCCGGCTGTGCTCGACGAGTCCAGGGTCGTGGCTCGCACCGCGATGCGACCACGGACGTTCCAGCGGTAGGTCATGACGTCACGACCCCGCGAGTCGGTGTAGCCCTTCGCGCCGCGCACGTTGACCCACTTCGACCCGACCCGCGTCTGGAGACGCACCTCGGCGTAGGACGTGGGGAAGTAGCCCGACGGCCGCTCGTCGGAGGTCTTGATGGTGAATCGCACCGGAGCGTTGAAGCGCGGGCTGCGGGTCGAGACCTGCAGTCGGGTCCGGGTGGACGGCTGGCGCATGGCGAAGGTGGACGTCAGACGCTCGGTGCTGACGCCGCTTCCCGCAGCGTCGTAGTCGGAGTACTCGACCTCAGCGACCAGCTCGTAGCGCCCAGCCATCTCCCAGCCGCAGAACTGCAGTCCACCGCTCCCCTTGCTGATGTCGTCGTAGACGAAGTCGCTCGCCTGCGACGTCCCGTCGGGTCCGTACGCCGTCACGTCCATGGACCAGGAGTCGGTGCCGGCGGGCGGCAGCACGCTGAAGTAGTAGGGGTGCTCCCGGCAGTCGTCGTACAGCACTCCGTCCCCTACGGACATCGAGCCGACGGCGCTGGCGGGTGCAGCGAACCCGACCAGCGAGGTGAGAGCGAGCATGGTGATGGTGAGAACGTGGCGCAACGGGTTCTGCTCCTGCTCAGTTGATGGAACGGCGAACTCTAGGTCGCAGCACCGACGTGCGTGGACTTCCCCCCAAATGTGCCGTTCGGATCCCTGCGCAAGGTTGCCCTGACAGGATCAGCCCGGGAGCGCGGCGTCCATTCGCGACCGTGCTCTCGGCGTCACACTTCGCACCGAACTACACCATCGAAGGACACGAATGCGCATCAACAAGAAGGCCGTAGGCATCACTGCTGCTGCAGTGATGGTCGCCGCGCTATCCAGCACGGGCACCGCGGTCGCCGGTGGACTCATCTCCACCAATCAGATCAAGAACAGCGCGATCAACAGCGCCAAGGTGAAGAACGGGTCGCTGACCCTCAAGGACTTCAAGGCAAGCGAGCGCTCCAAGCTGGTCGGTCCTGCCGGACCCGCGGGCGTCACTGGCATGACGGGGCCTGCAGGCCCGAGTGCGAGCGCGACCCAGGCCATCGTGCAGGGACCGACCGTGACCATCGCTGCCTACGGCATCGGTTACGCCGACGCGTACTGCCCGGCGGGCAAGAAGATCACCGGCGGGGGCTACTTCGCGAGCATCGCCATTCCGGCGTCCAGCGGTCCGGCCGCACCGTCGCCCACGACCGGGTGGCGGACTGTGATCAACAACAGCGACAACTCGATCCCGGTGGACGCCTACGCATTCGCGGTCTGCGCCTAGTCGAGCACGACGAAAGCCCCGACCTCTCGGAGGTCGGGGCTTTTGTGTCTTGATGCCCCTCGCTGCCCCCTTGTCGACTCATCCCGCTCGACGGCACTCGCGCCCGGTCACAAGCTCCTGACCGCGTCGCTCAACAGCGGTACGTCGAGCTCGCACCGGTCGACGTGGCGGTCGATCGCGGCGAGGATCGCCGTGCGCATCGCCGCCACCTTGTCGTCCTCCGCCAGCAGAAGCTCGGCCGGGTAGCTCACGCTGAACCCTCCGTAGCCACGCCGCCCGCCCACTCGGGTGACGTCGTTGAAGGTCACGGTCAGACGACACTCGAGCGCAGCGGCGCGGTAGTCATCGACCCAGCTCGAGCCGTCCGGCAGCTCGTCGACGAGCTGGCGCCAGGCAGCGCTCTCCGCCTCGTACCAGCCGTCGATCTTGACGGCTCGTCCCGCGGATCCGAAGTCGCTGACGACCCGGTAGAGGCGATCGCTGACGCACGATGAGCTGAACGGCACGAAGTAGTCGTCGTCCCCCATGCGCGCAGGTTAGTACCCCCTCGGCCCGAACCGGGCGCATGCTGCACACGCGTCAGGGGCACGGGAGTCCATGGACACTCCCGACGAGCAGACGCCCAAGCCCGACACCGACGAGCGGCGGGGTGCGCCGAACTCGTCCGGCCCCGAGGGAGCGGCGGGCGGGATGGGCTCGAGCAGCGAGCGCGTCGGGCCCACCGGTCCGGGCCAGGTGAGCACCGACGGGCTGCGCGACACCAGCGTGCTGCCCACGCCGGACGACGCCCCGCCGGAGCAGAGCGCGGGCGGCGAGGAGCCCCAGCCGGACGGCATCAAGCCGAAGGCTGGCTACCCCAGCAAGGACCCGCGCAACGACGACAAGCCGTACGACGCCTGAGACGTCCGCTCAGCCCAGCATGAAGTCGGCAACCACACGGCCGAGCTCGGCGCCGGCGTCCTCCTGGAGGAAGTGACCGGCGTCGGCGATGGTCGGGTGGTCGAGCCCGCGCGTGCCGGGGATCAGCTTGCGCAGGACCGGCGCCATCGCACCGGTGATCGGGTCGCTGTCGCTGAAGGCGACGAGGAACGGCAGCTCGCTGGTCGAGAGCACCTCCCACGCAGCACGGTTCGCCTCCGTGGCGGGGTCGTCGGGCCGCGTCGGCACGAGGGTCGGCATGACCCGTACGCCGGCCTTGGCGCGCTCCTCGGGGAACGGCGCGTCGTACGCCGCCCGCACGTCGTCGGCCATCGGCCGCGCGCAGCCTGCTGCGACGAGTCGTCCCACGTCGAGGGTCTCGGCGCTCTGCACCGCATTCCGGAACTGCCACCAGATCTCCGGCATGTCGAAGTCGCCGGTCGGGAGGCCGGTGTTGGCGGCGACCACGCGGACGAAGCGGCCCTGGTGCTCGGCAACCAGGCGCAGCCCGATCAGCCCGCCCCAGTCCTGACCGACCAGCGTCACATCGCGCAGGTCGAGGTGATCGAAAGCGAGCTCGCGCGTCCACTCGACCAGACGGGCGAACGAGTAGTCCTCCGTCGCGAGCGGCTTGTCGGAGCGACCGAAGCCAACCAGGTCCGGCGCGACGCACCGGATCCCGCGACTGGTCAGCACCTCGATCACGTGCCGGTAGAGGAACGACCACGACGGCTCGCCGTGCAGCAGCAGCGCGACCGGCCCGTCCGCCGGTCCCGCATCGACGTACGCCACCCGCAGGGTGCCGCCGTCGGGGTCAGCGACCTCGGCGTAGCTCGGCTTCCACGGGAAGTCGGGGAGATGGTCGAAAGCGCTGTCCGGGGTGCGGTAGACCTCCATGCACGTCAGTCTCGCAGGGCCGCGGGGGCCATCAGGTGTCGACGGGCGCCGCCACGGCGACGTGCCCGTTAGCTCGACCTGATCAGCGGCGGTCGATGCCGTCCAGCCGCAGCTCGGCGGAGGCATCGGAATGGGTCCCGCCGCTGTCGACGTGCTTGTCGCTGACGGTCGCGCCGTTCTTGAGCACGCCGAACAGCGCCATCGCGTGACCCCGGCCCACGTCGTAGTCGTCCTTGAGCCAGATCGCGAAGTCGCCCGCCTTGCTCTGCGGGGTGAACCCACGGGCAGCGGCCTCGCTCAACAGCTCCTCGGGCGTCTTGCCGGTCTTCTTCTCGATCGCGTCGAGGTAAGCCTGGTAGCTCATCGTCATCCCCGTTCAATGGTGTGCCAGCGACACTAGGGCCAGCCCTGGGCGTTGGCTTCTCCGAAATCGCTGCGCCCGCTCGACACGCCCGATTGCGGCGGAGAGAAGTGCCCCCTCCCCTACGTCCGCATCACAAAGCCGACCGTGTTGTCGGCGTGGATCGTCATCACGTACTTCGAGTCGTGAGCCAGCCGGTGATGCCGCGGGCATAGCAGCCGGCCGTTGGCGAGGTCGGTGAGCCCACCCCGGGACCAGGGGTCGTCGTGGTGGGCGTGACAGCCGGAGGCCGACGTCTCGCAGCCCCTGGCGGTGCAGCCACCGTCGCGCAGCCCGAGGGCGATGCGCTGGGACTTGGTGAAGAGCCGCGCCGTACGCCCCATGTCCAGCGGCACCGACTTCGAGTCCAGCACGATCGGGATGATCCCCGCCTCGCACGCCAGCCGCCGCGCCTGACCGGCTGACATCCGCGAGCCGTCGTCCAGCAGCGCCGTGGCGCTCTCGCCCAGCAGCTGCTCGATCGTCATCGTCACCACGACGGTCGCGTTCACCCCTGCGGTCTGAGGGGTCGCGTCGACGGGGTAGCGCTCGACGTACTCGACCAGAGCCTCCCCCAGCCGGCGCCGCAGCGGCTTCCAGCCGCCCGTCTCGTCGCGGAGCTCGTCCTCGGTGTGGCGGCCCGGGTTTGCCAGGGCCAGCAGGTGCCGCTTCAGCATCGCCCCGACGTGGGACGGCACCACGAAGGTCCCGCGGCAGCGGCCCTCGCCGTCGTCAGACATGGTGAAGTCCACCAACGCCGTGGCCCGGCGCTCCTCCGCCTCGAGCACTCCAGCCTCGTGGCACTCGCCGACCTCGGGAGCGACCACGTCGAGGATGCGTTTCCCGATCTGCTTCAGCTCCCGAGCGTCGTGCTGACGAGCGAGCCCGAGGAGCACACCCTCGGCCCGCTCGCGGGTCTCGAGATCGACATCGGAAGGGAGGGCGTCGACCGCCTCGGCGATCACCCGCGCCTGCTCCGAGCGCACCGCACCCGACATCAGCGCCGCCGCGACCCACGGGTGCTCCTCCAGCGCCCGCCCCAGCGCCAAGACCCGGCGCGCCTCCGCCCGCGTCGCCCTGGTCTCGACCGCCAGCCACGCCGCCGCGTCACGCAGCCCGTGCACGTCGGCCACGTCATCGGAGGCGCCCACCACCCGCGCGAGCAGCGCATCCAGCTGGGAGCGGACCTCGGTGAGCCGCACCAGGGCCGACTGCTTCTCCGCCACCGACATGAACGCCGGCTCCACCGACACCACGCCCTTCAGCGCAGCACCGAGGTCGTCGGCACACTCGATGATCGGATGCACGGGCGATCTCCTCGACGCACGTCACGGACACCCACCCGGTCCGGGTGGGGCGGTGAGGCGTACTGGCCCATGCGCCACGGTCGCCATCCGAGAGCCGCACCAACGGCATCCCGTCAGCACCAGGACGGGTTCTATGGATGACTGTCCCGACCCCGGGATCCTCGTCGCCTCCGACGGGATCCGTTCCGGACCGGCGTGCTCACACCATCGTACACCTGTTCGAATACAGGTGCAATAGTGGATCAGGCGCTCACCGGCGGCAGGTTCTTCTTCAGCAGCCGCTTCACCCGCCGCTGCTTGCGGTCGGGGATCATCGAGCGCATCTCCTCGAGCTTGCCGAAGCACAGCAGCCGGTCCTCGCCCTCGAGCACGGTCTTGTTGCGGGGGTTCGGGATGACCTGGGTGCCGCGGTGCAGGGTCAGCACGGTGATGTCGCGCTCGTCGAGGCCGGACTCGCCGAGCTTCTTGCCGACCATGTCGGAGCCGCCGTGGACCACGATCTCGGCCACGCCGTAGCCGGTCGACACCGTGAGGCGCTGGCGTACGTCGATGTCGGGGAAGGCGACCTGGTTGTCGATGTAGTCGATGATCGCGCCGGCCACGTCGAGCTTGGTCGCAGCCTCGATGCCCTCCAGGCCGGGCGAGGAGTTCACCTCCATCACCTGCGGGCCGTTCTTGCCCTCGAGCATGTCGACACCGGCCACGCGCAGGCCCATGATCTGCGCCGAGCGCACCGCCACGCGCTCGAATTCCTCGTCGAGCTCGACCGGTTCGACGCTGCCGCCGCGGTGCACGTTGGAGCGGAACTCATCCCCCTGCGCCACGCGCCGCATCGCCGCCACCACGCGGTCGCCGACGACGAGGGCGCGGATGTCGCGGCCCTTGCTCTCCTTGACGAAGCGCTGGATCAGCACGTTCTGACGGGTGCTCTGCAGCGTCTCGATGATCGCCTCGGCGACCTTGATCGTCGGCGCCAGGATCACGCCGATGCCCTGGGTGCCCTCGAGCAGCTTGATCACGACGGGCGCACCGCCGACCCGCTCGATCGCGGGGATCACGTCGGCGCGGTCCTGCACGAAGGTCGTCGCCGGCATCGGGATCTTGTGGCGCGACAGTATCTGCGTGGCGCGCAGCTTGTCGCGGCTGTTGGCGATGCCGTAGGACGTGTTCGGCGTGTAGACGTCCATCTGCTCGAACTGGCGCACGACGGCGGTGCCGAAGTAGGTGATCGAGTTGCCGATGCGCGGCAGGCAGGCGTCGTACGTCGACAGCTGCTTGCCGCGGAACAGCAGGTCGGGCTCCTCCCCCGTCAGGTCGATGCCGAAGCGCAGCGTGTTGAGCACCTTGACGTCGTGACCGCGCTCGAGGGCTGCGGTCCGCAGGCGCTGGGTGCTGTAGGAGCGCGGCGCACGGGAGAGGATGGCGAGCTTCACGGGCGCCATACAAGCACGTCGCCACCCACGCAGGACCGCCTGTCAAGATGGCCCGGTGCCGAACGACCCCCAGCAGCCCGTGACCGAGAAGGTCGTCGTCGGCTGGCGCGAGTGGGTCGCGCTGCCGCAGGCCGACGTCGACTGGGTGAAGGCCAAGATCGACACCGGCGCACGCTCGTCGTCGATCCACGCCTTCGACCTGCGCACCTTCGAGGAGCAGGGGCAGGAGTGGGTGCGCTTCTCGATCCACCCCTGGCAGCGCTCCGACGAGGACCACGTCGAGCTCAGCCTGCCCGTGCTCGACCGCCGCGAGGTGCGCAGCAGCAACGGCCTCACCGAGCAGAGGTACGCCGTCGCGATGGACGTACGCCTCGCCGGGCGGACCATCACGACCGTCATGACGCTGAGCAACCGCGACGAGATGGGATTCCGGATGCTGATCGGGCGCGAGGCGCTCGAGCGCGGCTTCCTCGTCGACTCCGCGCTGTCCTACGCCGGCGGGAAGCCGAAGCGCGCCGTACGCCGCAAGAACTGGGGCAGGTAGCCCTAGCGCCGCTTGATCTCGCAGGACTTCAGCTTCTCGCCGCTGCAGGTGTCGCGGTTGGCTTTGCCGTTGATCGTGTCGCGGCCCGCGCCGCCGACCAGCAGGTCCCTGCCGCGGCTGCCGCGGATGGTGTCACGACCACCGTCGCCGTAGATCTTGATCCGCGACTTCCGGGCGTCGCAGTCGAGGAGGTAGCCGTCCTCGCCGGTGCGGTAGAACGCGATGTCGTCCTTGCCGCCGCGGCCCCGCACGGTGGCGCGGCACGCGTAGAAGCGGACCTCGTCGGCGCGCTTCGTGCCCAGGATCTCGACGCGTTGGGCGCCCAGCCGCGAGCTCTCGAAGCCGTCGAGGCGCCCCTTCACGGTGCGACCGTCCTGGCGCATCGCGAGCTTCCCGGAGGCGAGGTCGAGGTCGAGGCGGTCGCCGGCCCACAGCTCGATGTCGTCCTCACCCGGGCCGCCGACGTACGAGCTGCCGGCACCACCGGCACCGTCGGGCGACTCCAGGGTGTCGTCGCCCGCCCCGAGGTCGTAGCGCTGCCGACCGTCGCCGTCGGTGAACGAGGTGTAGACGAGCTCGTCGCGGTCGCTTCCGGTGAGCTCGAGGGAGCGGGGGGCGACCGTGCCGAAGAGGGTGAAGGAGGTGAAGGGTCCGGTCCAGGCGAGGGTCTGGACACCGTCGGTGGTCACCGTCCCGGATGCCGCGTCGATCGAGACGTCCCCGGCGCCCAGGTCCGGCACGAGCGTGCTGCTCGGCCCCACGTCGAGGCGGGCTCCCGCGGCCATCGGACCCGACCAGACGACCTCGCTGCCGATGCCACCGAGCACCAGCACGTCGGAGTTGGGCACGCCGCGCGACCCGGACCGGACCTGGTCGCCGGCGTTGGTGGCGCTGGTGCCCACTCCCGACGAGACGATGTCCCGCTCGTTGTCGACCGTTCCGTCGCCGGTGACCACCTGGTCCCGGGCCGGGGACCCGGAGTAGGTGTCGCTGCCCGACCCGAGCACCGCCTCGATGTCGGCCAGGGTGAAGGTGCCGTCGACCACGTCGTCGCCGGGACCCGTGTCCAGCCTGACGCCGAGGCGTCGGCCGGGCTCGTCGGTCACGCACACGAGGTCGTCGCCTCCGAGGGTCTTCACGACGGTCGCGCCGTTGGTCACCACCACGTCGGGACCCTCGGTGCCGGTGAGGTCCTGCTGGAGGAACGTGCCCACGATCGTCGCCGGCTGCCCCTGGCACGTCTCCCCTGCGGCGTACGCCGTGGGGCTGGCCAGGAGGGTGGCGGCGAGCAGTCCAGCAGCCATCAGCGGCAGCGGTCGCATGGGGAGTCCTTCGATCGGGTCCGAGTCGTGTCCGGGAGGAGACGCCCACCCTGCCCCAGAAGTTGTCGCGGCCGGTCGACGGCTCACAGGAACCGCACAAGGTCAGCCCACCTCCCCGACAGGCGGGCGCACCAGCATCGACGACATGCCCTCCTCCCGATCTCTCCGCACCCATGTCCGACAGGCCCTCGCCGCCTCGCTGGCCACCGTCCTCCTCGCCGGCTGCGGCGCCTCCGTGGCCACCTCCACTTCGCCCACGTCCTCGTCCTCGTCCTCGAGCACGTCGACCAGCGCAGTCGTCGCGACCGACGCCACGACGGTCGACGACGCCCTCGCCGACGACGTCGCGGTCGAGACCGGCGACACGGCGTACGACGTGGCCGGCGCCACCGCGATCACCCTGTCCGGCTCGGACGCCACGTCCGACAGTGACGCCGTCACCGTCGCGGACGGCACCGTCACCATCACCGCGGCTGGGACGTACGTCCTCTCGGGCGACCTCGACGGCCAGGTGGTCGTCGACAGCGCCGGCGACGGCGTCGTACGCCTCGTGCTCGACGACGCGACCATCACCTCGTCCACCACGGCGGCGATCGACGTGGTGGACGCGAAGTCCGTCGTGGTCGTGCTCGCCGACGGCAGCGACAACGCGCTCACCGACGCGACGACGTACGCCGACACCAGCGAGGACGCGGCCACCGGGGCGCTCTACTCCACCGCCGACCTCACCATCGGCGGCACCGGGTCCCTCACGGTGACCGGCAACAGCAACAACGGCATCGTCGGCAAGGACGGCCTCGTCGTCACCGGCGGCACCATCGACGTGACGGCGGTGGACGACGGGATCCTGAGCAAGGACTACCTCGTCCTCACCGACGGCACCGTCACCGTCGACTCCGTCGGCGACGCCTTCAAGTCCGACAACACCGAGGACGCCGGCTCCGGCTTCGTGCTCATCGAGGGCGG
Source organism: Nocardioides furvisabuli (assembly GCA_964021995.1). Lineage (GTDB taxonomy): Bacteria > Actinomycetota > Actinomycetes > Propionibacteriales > Nocardioidaceae > Nocardioides > Nocardioides furvisabuli_A. The sequence goes on from CAXHZJ010000005.1 coordinate 198,443, forward strand.
CGAGCTCACCGTCAGCACCGAGGACGACGGCATCAAGGGCGTCCAGGTGCTCGTGAGCGGCGGCACGATCGACGTCGCCGGGTCCAACGAGGCGATGGAGGGCTCGCTGATCATCGTCGACGACGGCGACATCGAGCTGCACTCTGCCGACGACGGCGTCAACGCCGCCTCCTCCGACGACACCGCGGCCGTCGACGGGCAGCCGGGCGGCGAGATGGCGGCCGACGACTCCGTCCGCCTCGTCGTCAACGGCGGCACCCTCGAGGTCTGGGCCAGCGGCGACGGCCTCGACTCCAACGGCAGCGCCACCGTCACCGGCGGCGACATCACCGTCTACGGCCCCACCACCGACGGCAACGGCGCGCTCGACGTCAACGGCACCTTCGACGTCAGCGGCGGCACCCTGCTGGCCGCCGGCAGCGCCGGGATGATGGTCGCCCCGTCGACCGACTCCGCGCAGGCCTGGATCGCCACTGCCCTCAGCGCCACCGCGACGGCCGGCTCGGAGGTCGTGGTGACCGACGAGTCCGGCGCCGAGGTGGCGGCGTACACCCTCGCGAAGGACGCCGCCTCCATCGTCCTCTCCACAGCCGAGCTCGAGCAGAGCGCGACCTACACCGTCACCGTCGACGGCACCGACACCACCGTCACCGCCGGCGAGGCACCCGCCGGCGGCCACGGCCCGATGGGCGGCTGACCCGATGACCGGCCACACCTCCACACCCACACCCGAAGGACACGACATGACCGAGAACCCTCAGCCCACCGCCCGCACCTGGCGCGACCGCCTCCCGCGCCGTCTCCCCTCCGGCCGCAAGGCGATCGCGGGCGGAGCCGTCGTCGCCGCCCTCGCGGTCGGCGGGGCGGGCTTCGGGGCCGGGTACGCCGTCGCGGACAGCGGCGCGACCGACACCGCCACCACGCAGACCACCGACGACTGGGGCGACCGCGGCTTCCCCGGCGACGGCGCGGGCCGCGGGCCGATGGGTGAGGTGCCGGGTGGAGAGATGGGTGGGCAGGCGCCCGACCTCGACGGCGACGGCCAGCCCGACACCGGCTCCTCGGACTCCGGCTCCCAGAACGGCTGAGAGCCCCGCAGAGCCGGTCCGCTCCGGCCCCTCCTTCCCCCGGGAGGTGGCCGGGGCGGGCCTCACTGCGCGACTAGGCTTGGCCCGTGACCACCCCCGCCGACCCGACGAGCGCCGGCTAGTGGCGCGCGAGTCCTTCGCCATCGGCGGCATCCGGGTACGCGCCGGCACGATGCGCTCCCTCGAGCTCCCGATCACCCGGCTGGTGACGGGGGCCGACGTCGACCTGCCGGTCCGCGTGGTGCACGGCCGTGAGGACGGGCCGAGCGTGTGGATCGACGCGGCCATCCACGGCGACGAGGTCGCCGGCGTGGAGATCGTGCGCCAGGTGATGGCCGGCCTCGACGCCAAGAGCTTCCGCGGGACGCTGGTCGCGGTGCCGATCGTCAACGTGCTCGGCTTCATGACCGGCGACCGCTACCTCCCCGACCGCCGCGACCTCAACCGGTCGTTCCCCGGCTCCGCCCGCGGGTCGCTCGCCGGCCGGATCGCCTACCTCTTCATGAAGGAGATCGTCGCCGGCTGCGAGGTCGGCATCGACCTCCACACCGGCTCCGACCGCCGCAGCAACCTGCCGCAGATCCGGGCCGACCTCGACGACCCCGGCACCCGCGACCTGGCCGCCGCGTTCGGCGCCCCGGTGATGCTGCACGCCAAGATCCGCGACGGCTCGCTGCGCCACGCCGCGCGCGAGCAGGGCGCGAAGGTGCTGCTCTACGAGGGTGGCGAGAACCTCCGCTTCGACTCCTACGCCGTCGACGCCGGCGTGATCGGCGTACGCCGTGTGCTGGCCGCGCTCGGCATGACCGAGCCGGTCGTCGAGCCGGCCGTCGAGCCCAGCCTGGAGTGCCGCTCCAGCGGCTGGGTCCGCGCGCGGCGCACCGGGATCCTGCACCTCGACGTCGCGCTCGGGCAGAAGGTCAGCGACGGCGAGCGGCTCGGCACGCTCTTCGACTCCTTCGGCAAGACCTTGCGCGCGGTCTACGCCAACCGCGACGGCATCGTCATCGGCCGCACCGAGGCCCCCCTCGTCAACTCCGGCGACGCCGTGGTGCACATCGCCAACTGACCGTCTGGTTGGCTCGACGCATGTCGTTCGACGTCGCTGCCTTCCGCGCCCACTTCCCGTCCCTCGACTCTGGGATCGCGCACTTCGACAACCCCGGGGGCACGCAGACCCCGGTCGTGGTCGGCGAGGCGATCGCCCGCGCGATGACCGGCCCGATGTCGCAGCGCGGCGCCGCGACGGTGAGCCAGCGCAACGCCGAGGCGACCGTCGCCGGCTTCCGCTCGGCCGTGGCCGACCTGGTCGGCGGCGAGCCCGGCGGCGTGGTGCACGGCCGCAGCGCCACCGCGCTGACGTATGACTTCTCCCGCACGCTGGCGCGCACCTGGTCGCCGGGCGACGAGGTCGTCGTCTGCGAGCTCGACCACGACTCCAACGTGCGCCCGTGGATCCAGGCCGCGGAGCGCGCCGGCGCGACGGTGCGGTGGCTGCGGCTGGTGCCGGAGACCGGCGAGCTCGACCTCTCCTCGCTCGACGTCATCGGCGAGCGCACCCGGCTGGTCGCGCTGACCGCGGCCTCCAACCTGCTCGGCACCCGCCCGCCGGTCGAGGCCGTGGCGCGGCGCGCGCACGAGGTGGGCGCGCTCGTCCACGTCGACGCGGTGCACCACACCGCCCACGCGGCGCCGGACCTGCGGTCGATGGGCGCCGACTTCCTGGTGTGCTCGCCCTACAAGTTCTTCGGGCCGCACTGCGGCGCGCTCGTCGCCGACCCCGACCTGCTCGAGACGCTGCGGCCCGACAAGCTGCTGCCGTCGACCGACGCCGTGCCGGAGCGCTTCGAGCTCGGCACCCTGCCCTACGAGCTGCTCGCCGGCGTGACGGCCGCGGTCGACCTGATCGCCTCGCTGGCCCCCGACGGCGGCTCGCGCCGGTCCCGGCTGGTCGCAGCGGCGGCTCTCGTCGCCGACCACGAGCTGCGCCTGCGCGCCCGCATCGAGGACGGCCTGGCCGAGCTCGACGAGCACCTCGAGCTCCACTCCCGCGCTGCCGACCGCACCTCGACGCTCTTCGTCACGCTGCGCGACCGGCTGCCGGTCGACGCCTACGAGTTCCTCGCCGAGCGCGACGTGCTGGTGCCGGCCGGCACCTTCTACGCCCACGAGACCTTCCGCGCGCTGGGCCTGCCCGTCGACTCGGGCCTGCGGATCGGGCTCGCGGCCTACAACGACGACAGCGACGTCGACCGGCTGCTGGCGGGGCTCGGGGAGTTCTTCTCCTAGTCCTCCCGGACCTGCTCCACGACCTCGTCGGACTCCGGCCCGTCCTCGTGGACGTCGGAGTCGACGTCGTCGGTGGCGACCGTGTCGCCGACGGTGGCGTTGCCCCCGGGCTGCGCGTCGAGCGCCCGCTGCCGGTCCTCGTCGCTGACCCGCTCGCCCGCGGCGGGGAAGGCCGACTCCTCCGGGTGCTCGGCGTAGGGGTCCGGGTCGGTGGAGTGGTCGCTGCTCATGCCTCGACCGTACGCCGCGGGCGCCGGCGTCGCGGACCCCCGCAAGGGTGGCGGCACACGACGTCCGGCCGCCGCAGGGTGGCGGCACACGACATGCGCGAGGCACTTCCAGGTGCGGTCTGCCGCCACCCTGCCGGCCCCGGGTGCGATGTGCCGCCACTGTCGGACGACTCGGCCACAATGACGGGGTGACCCACTGGGTGCTCCACGTCGACATGGACCAGTTCCTCGTCGCGGTCGAGCTGCTGCGCCGCCCCGAGCTGGTCGGCCTCCCCGTCGTGGTCGGCGGGCGGGGCGACCCGACCGAGCGTGCGGTGGTGTCCACGGCGTCGTACGAAGCGCGTGCGCACGGCGTACGCAGCGGCCTGGCGCTCAGGCTCGCCAAGCGGCGCTGCCCGGACGCGGTCTTCCTGCCGGTCGACTTCCCCGTCTACGAGGCCGCCTCGGCGCGGGTCATGGAGACCCTGCGCGCGACGCCCGGTGCGGTCGTGGAGGTGCTCGGGTGGGACGAGGCCTTCGTCGGCCTCGAGACCGACGACCCGCTCGAGGCCGCCCGTGCGATCCAGGCAGCGGTGCTCGAGGCCACCGACCTGCACTGCTCGGTCGGGATCGGCGACACCCTCGTGCGGGCCAAGATCGCCACCGACTTCGGCAAGCCGCAGGGCACCTTCCGGCTCACCCGCGACAACTGGATGGAGGTCATGGGCGAGCGCCCGACGACCGCCCTGTGGGGGATCGGCACGAAGATCGGCGCCCGACTGGAGGCGATCGGCATCCGCACGGTGGCCGACCTCGCCGGCACCGACACCGACGCACTGGTCGCCGCCTTCGGACCCGCGAGCGGTGCCCACCTCGGCCGGCTCGGGCGAGGCGGCGGCCGTGACCGGCCGGACGACACCCCGTGGGTGGCCCGGGCCCACGGCCGCGAGACGACCTACCAGGCCGACCTCGCCACGCCCGACGACGTACGCGCCGCCCTGGCCGAGCTCGCCGCGCGGGTCGTCGACGACGTACGCACGGAGGACCGCGCCGTGCAGCGGGTGCACCTCAAGGTCCGCTTCGCGCCGTTCTTCACCTTCACCAAGGTGCGGAAGCTGCCCGCGCCGACCGTCGACGCCGACGTCATCGCCGCGACGGCGTACGCCCTCTACCTCGCGCTCGACGACCAGCGGCCGGTCCGGCTGCTCGGCGTGCGGGGCGAGATGGTGCCGCCGGAGGGCGGCTACTGACCCCGGCCAGGGCGGCGCGGACGTCATGGCAGGTGGCCGCCCGGACGACCACCTGCCATGACGTTGCCAGCGGAGGGCTACTCCGTCGCGATCGCGTCCAGCACCTTCATCCGCGAGGCCCGGATCGCGGGGACGATCGCGGCGAGCACGCCGAAGATGACGGCCACCACGAGGAAGACCAGCAGGTTGTCCAGCGGCAGCGACAGCTCGGTGAGGTCGTCCTTGAGCGACTGCCGCAGGACCACGCCGATCACCAGCCCCAGCACCATGCCGAGCACCGCGCCGAGCAGTGCGATCGCCACCGACTCGAGCGTGATCATCGTCCGCAGCCGGCGCCGGGAGAGCCCGACGGCGCGCAGCAGCCCGATCTCGCGGGTGCGCTCGAGGACGCTCAGGCCCAGGGTGTTGACGATGCCGATGACCGCGATGATCACGGCGAGCGCGAGCAGGCCGTAGATGACGTAGAGCAGCTGGTTGACCTGGCCGCTGATGAGCTCCTTGAACTCGACCTTGTCCTGCACCGAGAGGATCGGCAGCTCCTCGACGACGTCCTCGAGCTCCTGCTTGACCGCCTCGCGGTCGGCGCCGTCCTCGACCGTGATGCTGAGGCTGGAGTCGCTGCGCTTGATGCCCGCGTCCTCGAGCACCGAGAGCGGGACCGTGATGCCGCCGGTGGTGGGGCTGTCCTCGAAGATCCCCACGACCTCGACCGGGATCGTCTCCCCGCCCGGGAAGGAGACGTCGATGGTGTCGCCGGGGCCTGCCTGCAGGTCCTGCGCACGACCCTCGCTGAGCAGGGCCTGCCGTCCCGAGATGTCGTCGGTCCCCTCGACCATGGTGAGGTCGTAGATCTCGAAGTACGCCGGGTCGACGCCCGCCGCGAAGCTCTGGTCGGGCCGGCCGTCCACCTCGACGCTGACCGGCGTGCCCTGCTGGCGGGAGACCAGGTCGACGCCGTCGACGTCCTCCATGCGGTCGCCGTACTGCGCCGGGAAGCCCTGGAAGGTCGGCATCTGCACGAGGAAGTCGCTCTTGAACGCGTCGTCGACGACCTTGTCGTTGGTCGCGCTGAGCGAGGAGGCGAGCACGCCGACCGCGGAGACGACGGCGAGGCCGATCATCAGCGCGGAGGCGGTGGCACCCGTACGCCGCGGGTTGCGCAGCGCGTTCTCGCCGGCGAGGCGACCGGCCGTGCCGAAGACGCGGCCGAAGACCGACCGGCACGCCAGCAGGACGGGCTTGCCCAGCACCGGGGCGAGCACGGCGGTGGTGATCACCCAGATGACCGCGCCGGCGCCGATCCAGATCGCGTCGGTGCCGGGCGCGCCGGTGAGGCCCGCGGCCGCGAGAGCGACGCCCACGACCATGGCGATCGAGCCCAGCAGCAGTCGCCGGCCCATCCCCTTCTCCTGCACGACCAGGTCGTCGCGCATGGCGGCGACCGGCGGCACCTTCGCCGCACGGCGGGCCGGGACGAAGGCCGCGACCATCGTGACGAGGATGCCGGTGACGTAGCCGGCGGCGATGGTGAAGGGCGTCAGGGTCAGCACCTCGCCGGCGATGTCGAGGCCGAAGGTGCGGAACAGCCCGGCCAGCAGGCGCGAGAGGCCCAGGCCCAGCAGCAGGCCGAGCGTGGCACCGACCACCGACATCAGGAACGCCTCGATGAGCACCGACCGGGTGACCTGTCGCTTGCTGGCGCCCAGCGCGCGCAGGAGCGCCGACTCGCGCACCCGCTGCGAGACGAGGATCGAGAAGGTGTTGAAGATGATGAAGGCGCCCACCACGATCGCGATGACCGCGAAGGTGGTGAGGAAGATGGAGATGACGTCGAGGAACTGGCCGATCTGGTCCTGGGTCTCCTTGACCACCTCGTCGCCGGTGACGCCCGCGAAGCCGTCGGGCGCGACCGCGCCTGCGGCCGCGGCGAGCTCGGCCTGCGAGACGCCGTCGGCGGCGGTGAGCGCGACGCTGGTGAAGGCGTCCTGGCCGTCGAGGAAGATCTCCTGCGCCTCGGCCGTGTCGAGCAGCACCAGGGTGGCGCCGGCCGTGCCGCCGCCGTTGAAGTCGGCGGTGCCGACCAGCGTGAAGGTCCGCCGGGTCTCCCCGAGGGTCGGCACGATCATCGTGACCTCGTCGCCGACGGCGTACGACCCGCGCTCGGCCGACGACGTGTCGAGGGTGACCTCGCCCGGCTCGGACGGCCACTCGCCGGCGGTCAGCTCGAGGATCTGCTCGCCGGCCATGTTCTCGGTCGGGGCGTAGTTGAAGGCCAGCGTCGGGGCACCCTGGCCACCGACGAGCTTGCCGTCCTCGCCGAGCAGGAAGGAGCCGATGCCGTCGACCGAGCCGACCGCGTCCTCCACCTCGGGCAGCGCGTTGAGGGCCTCGACGTCGGCGGGCGTGATCACCTGGGTCGTGCCGACCCCGGCGTTGGCGCCCTGGATGTCACCGGCGGGACGCACCAGCCCGTCGGAGGTGGAGCCCTTGACGATGTTGTCGAAGGTCGCGTTGAGGCCGGTGCTGAAGGTCATCACGCCGGCGAGGAAGCCGATGCCGAGCACGATCGCCAGCGTGCTCATCAGCAGGCGCACCTTGCGAGCGAGCAGGTTGCGCCAGGTCAGGCGGAGCATCTCAGCCCGCCGCCTTCGCGGAAGCGGCGTCCTGGAGCGACGCCATCTTGGCGAGGATCTGGTCGCGGTCGGGCTCGCGGAGCTCGTCGACGATCTTGCCGTCGGCCAGGAAGACGATGCGGTCGGTGTACGACGCCGCGACGGGGTCGTGCGTCACCATCACGACCGTCTGGCCGAACTCGTCGACGCTGCGGCGCAGGAAGCCCAGCACCTCCGCGCTGCTGGTCGAGTCGAGGTTGCCGGTGGGCTCGTCGGCGAAGACGATCTTCGGCTGGCTCACGAGGGCCCGGGCGCAGGCGACGCGCTGCTGCTGCCCGCCCGACATCTCCGAGGGGCGGTGGCCCAGGCGCGGGCGCAGGCCGACGGCGTCGACGACCTGGTCGAACCACGCGCTGTCGGGCTTGCGGCCGGCGAGGTTGAGCGGCAGGAGGATGTTCTCCTCCGCGGTCAGGGTCGGCACCAGGTTGAAGGACTGGAAGACGAAGCCGACGCGCTCGCGGCGCAGGGTCGTGAGGTCCTTGTCCTTGAGCTTGCCCAGGGACGTGCCGTCGACGACGGCCTCTCCGGAGGTCGGGGTGTCGAGGGCCGCGAGGCAGTGCATGAGGGTCGACTTGCCGGAGCCCGACGGGCCCATCACGGCGGTGAACTCGCCCTGCATGAGGTCGATCGTGACGCCGTCGAGGGCCCGGACCTCCGCCTCGCCCTTGCCGTAGGTCTTCACCAGGTCGTGCGCGCTCGCTGCGACGCCCTGCGTCGCCTCCCCCAGGGTGTGCTCAGTCATGGGGAGAGTCTGGCAGGGTCCCCGAACGCGCAGCCATGGGATAAGACCCGCAGCCGACCCTGACATGTGTCAGGGGTGTCCCGGGGTACGACCGCCGGCGCCGCCCGCGGCCCGCGAGCCCTAGGTTGACCGCGTGGGAGACATCGCGGCCGGGCTGCTCACGGGCCTGTCCCTCATCATCGCGATCGGCGCGCAGAACGCCTTCGTGCTCCGCCAGGGGCTGCGCCGCAGCCACGTCGGGCTGGTCGTCGCGATCTGCGCGCTGTCCGACGTCATCCTCATCCTCGCCGGGGTCGCCGGCATCGGCGTCGTCGTCGACCGCGCTCCCTGGGCGATCGAGGTGATCCGCTGGCTCGGGGTCGCCTTCCTCACCGTCTACGGCATCTCCTCGCTGCTGCGCGCCCGGCGACCGCAGGCCCTCGCGGTGGGCGCCGACGTGGTCGAGTCTCGTACGGGCGTGGTGGCCCGGGCGGTCGCGCTGACCTGGCTCAACCCGCACGTCTACCTCGACACCGTCCTGCTGCTCGGGTCGATCGCCGGCACCCACGGCGACCCCGGCCGCTGGTGGTTCGCCCTCGGGGCGTGCGTGGCGAGCATCGCGTGGTTCGCCGGCCTCGGCCACGGCGCGCGGCTGGCCGCACCCCGGCTGTCGGACCCCCGGGCGTGGCAGGTGCTCGACGTGCTGATCGGGGTCGTGATGCTCGCGATCGCCGTACGCCTCGCGCTCGGCGCGTGAGGGGTCGATGATGTCCCCATGAGCGAGCGCAAGACCGTCCCGACCGCCGCCTCCGTCGACGCGGTCGTCGACGCCGCCGTGGACGAGCGCCGACGGGCCGACGCCCGCGAGGTGCTCGAGCTGATGCAGCAGGTCACCGGCGCCGAGCCTGTCGTCTGGGGCTCCTCGATGATCGGCTTCGGCCGCCAGCCCTACACGACCGCCGACGGCAAGGAGCACGAGTGGTTCGCGGTCGGGCTGGCCCCGCGCAAGGCGGCGCTGACGCTCTACGGCCTGACCTTCTACGGCTCCAACGAGGACCTGCTCGAGCGCCTCGGCCCGCACACCACCGGCAAGGGGTGCGTCTACGTCAAGCGCGTCGACGCCCTCGACCGCGACGTGCTCACCGAGATGGTCGAGCGGGCCTGGCAGGAGAACCACCGGCCCGCCCGCTGAATCTGGGGACGTTCCGGTAGGCCGGAGCCCCAGATCACCTACCAGATCGTCCCCAGATACCCGGGCCGCTGGCGGACGACGGCGACCTCAGGCATCGTCGCCCGCCGACTCGCGTGCCACGGCCTCGTCGTGGCGCTTGTGCAGCCGTTCGCGGATCTCGCCCGCGTCGTAGTGGCGGCGTACGCGCTCGTCGCGGGCGACCGCGGCACCGGTGGCGACCCCGGCGAGGATCCCGGCCAGGCCCAGCAGCTTCCACGCGCGCATGGCGCTCACCCTAGGCCAGATCCCTAGGGCAGACTTCGCGCATGGCAACGGCCCTGACCCTCGACCAGGCGGTCGACCTGACCCGCAGCGGAGACATCTGGCTGTTCCGCGGTCGCCGGGCACCCGACCGGGCGATCCGGGCGGTGACCAACTCGCCGGTCAACCACGTCGGGATGGCCGTGGTGGTCGACGACCTTCCGCCGCTGATCTTCCACGCCGAGCTCGGCAAGAAGCAGCCGGACATGTGGACCGGTGCCCACCACCGCGGCGTCCAGCTGCACGACCTGCGCGAGGCGGTCTCGCGCTGGCAGACCGACTACGACCAGGACGCCTGGCTGCGCCAGCTGCACCCCGAGATCGGGCAGCAGGAGGAGGACGGCATGCTCCGCGCGGTGGCGCGGCTCGACGGCGTCTCCTTCCCGAGCCTCACCCGACTCGGCGCGCGCTGGCTGCGCGGTCGCGACGCCTACGTGCCGCACCGCAAGCGCGGGCGCCGGGTGACTCCGGAGGCGGCGTTCTGCGCCGAGATCGTGGCGACCTGCTACATCGAGATGGGCATCCTGCGCGACGACCGCCGCGCCACCTGGTACGACCCCGGCAAGTTCTGGAGCGGCGACTACCTCCCGATCTCCGAGGGCTGGGACCTCGGCAAGGAGGTCGCGGTCGCTAGGTGAGCGAGCGCGCGAGCCGCTCGGCCACCTCGGCCACCGCCTCGCGCAGCTCCGGCCCGCCGACCACGGTGAAGGCGAAGGGCACGCCGGCCAGCCACTCGCCGGCGTACGCCCGCGCGTTGCTCGTGCTGCCGACCAGCTCGCACCGCCCGTCGGGGAGCGCGGCGAGGGTGCCGAGCGTGGGCCGGATCCAGGGACGTACGTCGTCCAGCGGCGCGTCGAAGACGACCCGGGTCTCGTGCTCCCAGCCGGTCGCGAGGTTGGCCTCGAGCTCGGCCGCCGGGTCGAGGTCGGCCGGGACGGTGAAGGTGCCCTCGAGCACCTCGACGCCGGTGATCCGGTCGATGCGGAAGGTGCGCAGCGCGTCGGCGTGGTGGGAGAGGCAGAGGAGGTACCACCGGCCGTAGCGGACCACCACCGACCACGGGTCGACGTCAAAGCTGCGTGCGTTGCCGGCCGCGGTGCGGTAGCCCACGCGGACCTGGCGCTGCGCGGCGACGGCCGCGACGAGCTCGCTGGTGACGGCCGGGTCGGGCTTGGACGGGAAGCGATCGGGCACCGCGCGCGCGGTCTCGCGCACCATCACCGCCTGCCGCGCGACGTTGGTGGGCAGCACCCGCAGGATCTTGCCGAGCGCCGAGCCGACCGGGTCCTCCGCGTCGGCGACCGCGTGCTGGGAGTCCAGCGCGGCCATCACCAGGCCGAGCGCCTCGGTCGCGGAGAAGACCAGCGGGGGCAGGCGCAGGCCGCGGCCGAGGGTGTAGCCGCCGTAGGGGCCGCGGGTCGACTCGACCGGGATGTCGGCCTCGCGCAGGATCGCGACGTAGCGCCGGGCGGCGCGCTCGGTCACCCCGAGCCGGCGCGCGAGCTCGCTCGCGGTGATCCCCGGGCGCGACTGGAGCAGGTCGAGCGCCCGCAGCGCGCGGGCGGTGGGGCTGATGTCGGACCTGGTCTCGGACCTGATCTGGGGCATGGCCCGATCTTGTCACCGGTTCCGGACGCAGACCGTCCGGAACTGTCCGTAGCGTGTGACTCGAGGGTCGAAGACAACCAACGGAGGAGAACCCACATGGACATCGTGCTCGTCGCCGGACTCTGGCTCGACGCATCGGCCTGGGACGACGTGCTGCCCGAGCTGGAGGCTCGCGGCCACCGCGGCATCGCGCTCACGCTGCCCGGCCAGGGCGACGGCGCCACCGCGGCGACGTACGCCGACCAGGTCGCGGCCGTGCTCGCCGCGGTCGACGCGGCCGACGGCGCCCCGCTCGTGGTCGGTCACTCGGCGGCCTGCACGCTCGCGTGGGCGGCGGCCGACCAGCGACCCGACGCGATCACGGGTGTCGCACTCGTCGGCGGGTTCCCGTCGACCGAGGGCGAGAAGTACGCCGACTTCTTCGAGCCCGTCGACGGCGCGATGCCCTTCCCCGGATGGGAAAAGTTCGAGGGGCCGGACTCCGACGACATGTCCGAGGAGCTGAAGTCCGACCTGCTCGGCCGGATGATCCCGGTGCCGGTCGGCGTCGCCCGCGGCGAGGTGCACTGGACCAGCGAGGCTCGCCACGACGTACCGCTCACGCTCGTGTGCCCGGAGTTCAGCCCGGCCGAGGCGCAGCAGTGGATCGACGGCGGCGACGTGCCCGAGCTCGCGTCGGCCAACGCGCTGGAGCTGGTCGACATCGCGTCCGGCCACTGGCCGATGTTCACGCAGCCCGCCGCACTGGCAGCACTGCTGGACGACGCCACCCGTCGCTGACGAGGGACCGGCTCAGTCCAGCAGGTCCTCGCGGCGCGCCGAGACGGTCGGATCGCCGAGGGCCGCGCTGTCGGTTGCGGGCGGCACGACCCTCAGCGGGGTGATCGGCGTCAGCGGCATGCCGGCGTAGCCGCTCGGCACCCCGGCCGCGAGGTCGAGGTCGAGGCCGGTGAGCTCCGCCGAGGCCACGCCGAGGAGGGCGGCGACGTCGTGGGCGTTGGCCGGCCGCTTGGCCGGGTCCTTCTCCAGCAGCGTCGCGACCACGGCGCGCAGGTCGACGGGCACCTCGTCGCCGAGCGGCGGCGGGGGCTCGTTGACGTGGGACATCGCCGTGGCGATGGGGGTGCCACGGTCGAAGGGGCGCGTGCCGGTGAGCATCTCGTGCGCGACCACGCCGAGGGCGTAGAGGTCGCTGGCACCGGTCGCCTGCTGGCCGACCGCCTGCTCGGGGCTGATGTAGTTGGGGGTGCCGAGCATCTCGCCGACGCGCGTGTGGCCGATGGCGTCCATGGCTCGGGCGATGCCGAAGTCGGTCAGCTTCACCACGCCGTCCTCGCGCACCAGGATGTTGGCGGGCTTCACGTCGCGGTGCACGACGCCCGCCTCGTGGGCGGTGCCCAGCGCGAGCGCGGCCTGGGCCAGGACCGAGCGCACGACCTCCGGGGACAGGGCGCCCTGCTCGCGGATGACCGCGGAGAGCGGCTGGCCGGCGACGAGCTCCATGACGAGGTAGGTGAGGTGGTCGTCCTCGCCGTAGTCGAAGACGGTGGTGATGTTGGTGTGCATCAGCGCCGCCGAGTGGAGCGCCTCGTCGCGGAAGCGCTCGGCGAAGATCTCCTCGTTGTCGGGGTCGGCGCGCATGACCTTGACCGCCACCAGGCGCTGGAGCACGTCGTCGAGGCCGCTCCAGACGTCGGCCATGCCACCGGAGGCGATGCGCTCCTGGAGCACGTAGCGGTCCCCGAGTCGGAGTCCTGCCACGAGTCGCTGCACGAGGTGTGCCCCACTTCTCTCGGGTACGGCGCGCGGACCGCACCGCTCGGGATGCTAACCCGCCCGACCTTGATCCCATGCCCGCTCCAGCGACCTGCACCCCCCTGCGGGTGGGCCCTTGACAACGTACAACCAACTAGTTGTAGGTTAGGCCCATGAGCACCAGCGACGAGGACCGCGCCGACGCGTGGTTCCACGCGCTGGCCGACCGCACCCGGCGCGACATCCTGCGCCGCGTGCTGGCCGGGGAGCACTCGGTCACCGCGCTGGCCCAGAGCTACGACATGAGCTTCGCGGCCGTGCAGAAGCACGTCGCCGTGCTGGAGCGCGCGGGCCTGCTGACCAAGCGTCGGCAGGGCCGCGAGGCACTGGCCAGCGGCGACGTGGAGGCCGTGCGCTCGGTCGGGCTGATGCTCGGCGAGCTCGAGGCGCTCTGGCGCGGCCGCATCGCCCGGATGGACGAGCTGCTCGCGACACCCGACACCACACCCGACACCACCACTCACCGAACGGACTGACCCATGCCTGTCACCGACGTCCAGCACGACCTCGACGCCCTGACCCTGACCATCACCGCCGAGTTCGCCGCCCCGGTCGAGCGGGTGTGGGAGGTGTACGCCGACCCGCGCCAGCTCGAGCGCGTCTGGGGCCCGCCGACCCACCCGGCCACCTTTGTCGACCACGACCTCACCCCCGGCGCGCGCACGACCTACTACATGACCAGCCCCGAGGGCGAGAAGTACTACGGCTACTGGACCATCACCGGCGTCGCGGCACCCGGCGGCTTCTCCTTCGACGACGGCTTCGCCCTCGACGCCAGCTTCGCGCCGAACCCCGACCTCCCGGTGTCGCGCAACGACTACACCTTCACCGAGGTCGAGGGCGGCACCCGGGCGACGTACGTCGGCACCTACGCCTCCGCCGAGAGCCTCCAGCAGGTGCTCGACATGGGCGTCGTCGAGGGCGCGGCGTCCGCCATCAACCAGATCGACGACCTGCTCGCCTCCTGAGCCGGCACCCCAGAGAGAAGGACTGCCGTGCGCACCATCGTCGTCACCGAGTTCATCACCCTCGACGGCATCGTCGACTCCCCCGGCGGGGGCGACCACCCGCACGCCGGGTGGACCTTCCAGGACGTCGCCTTCGACGAGGCGGCCTACGAGATCAAGGGCCGTGAGACGGACACCGCCACCGCGCTCCTGCTCGGGCGGCAGTCCTACGACGAGTTCGCGCCCGTGTGGCCGACCATGGAGGAGTTCGCGACCTACAACGCGATGCCCAAGTACGTCGTCTCCTCGACGTTGCAGGACCCGCAGTGGCATAACACCTCCGTGCTGCGATCCCTCGACGAGGTCGCCGCGCTCAAGGCGACCGAGGGCGGCGAGATCCACGTCCACGGCAGCGCCACCCTCGCCCAGGGCCTGGCCGCCGCCGGGCTGGTCGACCGCTACCACCTGCTCGTCTTCCCGGTCCTGCTCGGCAGCGGCAAGCGCCTGTTCGCCGAGACCGACAAGACCCGGCTCTCGCTCGCCGAGCACGCGGCCTACTCCAACGGCATCACGCTCCAGGTGTACGACGTCGTGCGCTGACGGTGAACACGATGGTCTGATCGAGGCGCAGCCGCGACAATCGCTGCGTGGAACTCGCCCTGCTCCTCGTCTCCATGGCCGCCGTCGTCCTGGCCGCGACCGCGGTCAGCGAGCGCGTGGGCGTCCCGGCGCCGCTGCTCCTGCTCGTCGTCGGCGCCGCGACGTCGTACGTCCCCGCGGTGCCCACCATCTACCTCGAGTCCGAGGTGGTCCTGCTCGGGCTGCTCCCGCCGCTGCTCTACACCGCGGCGATCCAGACCTCGCTGGTCGACTTCAACGCCAACCGCGGCTCGATCCTCCGGCTCTCGATCGTGCTGGTCGTGCTCACCTCGCTCGCAGTCGGGGCGGTGGTGGAGTGGCTCGTGCCCGGCATCGGGTGGGCGGCGGCCATCGCGATCGGCGCGGTGGTCGCCCCGCCGGACGCGGTCGCCGCGACGGCGGTCGCCAGGAAGATCGGCCTGCCGCGCCGCGTCGTCACGATCCTCGAGGGCGAGTCGCTGCTCAACGACGCCACCGCGCTGGTGTCGCTGCGGACCGCGATCGCCGCGATCTCCGGCGGCGTCGCGATCGCGGAGGTCGGCCTCGACTTCCTCGTCGCGGCCGGCGGCGGGGTCGTCATCGGCGTCGCCTTCTTCGCCCTCGTCGCGTGGCTGCGCAAGCGGATCACCGACCCGCTGATGGACACCGCGATCAGCTTCCTCGTCCCCTTCGCGGCCTTCGTGGCCGCCGAGGAGATCCACGCCTCCGGCGTCATCTCGGTGGTCGTCGCCGGCCTGCTGCTCGGCCACAAGGCGCCGATCATCCAGACCGCCCAGTCGCGCATCACCGAGCGGATCACCTGGCGCACGGTGGCCTTCGTCCTGGAGAACACCGTCTTCCTCCTCATCGGCCTCCAGCTCGACTGGATCCTGGCCGACGTCGGCGACTCGACGCTGTTGCCGGGCCGCATCGCGCTGGTCTGCCTGGCCACCCTCGTCACCGTGATCGTCGTACGCCTCGCCTGGGTGTACGCCACCTGGCTGGCGCGTGGCCTGCGTGCCGACCCGCTGCCGGCGTCGTGGACCTTCCTCATCGGGTGGGCCGGCATGCGCGGCGTGGTGACGCTCGCGGCCGCCTTCGTGATCCCCGAGGACGCCCCGCACCGCGAGGTGCTGCTGCTGGTCGCCTTCACCGTCGTGGCCGGCACCCTCCTGCTCCAGGGGCTCACCCTCCCGCTGCTGACCCGGCTGCTGAAGGTGCCCTCCCCCGACCCGGCCGAGGACGCGCTGGCCCGCGCGGCGCTGCTGCAGGAGGCCTCCGACGCCGGCAACGCCCGGCTCGAGGAGCTCGACTTCGACGACCACCACGGTGTCAGCACGCAGATCCGGGCCCGGCTCGACCAGCGCTCCTTCGCCGCGTGGGAGCAGCTCTCGACGGCCGTCGGCGAGGAGACGCCGTCGGAGCTCTACGCCCGGATCCGCGGCGAGATGATCGAGGCCGAGCGCGCCAAGGTGCTCGAGGTCCGCAGCCACGGCAAGGTCGACTCCGAGGTGGTCAGCCAGGTGCTCGGGCTGCTCGACATCGAGGAGTCGATGCTCGACGCCGGCACCGAGGCGCGCGCCAGCGTGCGCACCGGCTCGCTCGCCTTCACCTCCGGGCGCGAGTGCGACGACCTGGTCGAGCACCCGGTGGTCGAGACCGTCGACGACCCCGCCTGCGCGACCTGCGTGGCCGACGGCACCCGCTGGGTCTCGCTGCGCCAGTGCCTGACCTGCGGCCACGTCGGGTGCTGCGACTCCTCGGTCGGCAAGCACGCGACCGCGCACTTCCACCAGTCCCTCCACCCGGTCATGCAGTCCGCCGAGCCCGACGAGGCCTGGCGCTGGTGCTACGTGCACAACCTCACCGGCTGAGCCCGCCCTCCCGCGCCCCTGCGGGGCAGGGACTACCCGCCGGGTGATATCTGGGGACGAAATGGGAGGCGTTCTGGCTCTCCGACCGACCAGAACGTCCCTAGATACCGCCCGCCCGAGACCGCCGTACGATCGACGCATGGGAGCGCCCGCGATCGTCATCGCCTCGTCCCGCCACGGCGACGTGCTGGCCGAGGCCTTCGGCCGCTACGAGCGGGAGTACGACGTACGCCTGGTCGGGGACGAGCTGGCCGCCAGGGCGTGCGCCGAGGACCTGCTCGGCACGGGCCACCCGGTCGCGCTCTTCGTCATCGACAGCGACCACGACCAGGACAAGCTCTACGCACTGATCGTGGGCACCCGCAAGGCCGTGCCGAGCGCGCGGCGGCTGATCGTGTCGCACGTCAGCCGCTTCCGCGAGGACAGCCCGGCCTTCCGCCACGCGGTCGCCGCGGGCAAGGTCGACGCGCTCCTGCTGATGCCGCAGGGACCGCGCGACGAGGAGTTCCACGGCGCGGTCGGCGAGCTGCTCAACGAGTGGAACGCCACGGTCGCCGCCCCCGTGGTCGAGAACGTCCGCATCATCACTCCCGAGAAGGACGCGCTGACCCGCGAGCTGCTCGACTACCTCGGCCGCGTCGGCCTGCCCGCGGGCGTTCACCACCCCGACAGCGAGGTCGGGCGCGCCGTGATGGCGGACTGCCCCGAGGACGAGGGTCGCTGGCCGGTCGTGTCGTCGCTGGTCGGCTGGTGCGGCCACTGCCCCAGCGTGCGCGCGCTCGCCAACCAGCTCTACGGCCGCCCCGACGACATCGAGCTCGACGAGGTGGTCGACCTGGTGGTCGTGGGCGCCGGGCCGGCCGGGCTCGCCGCGAGCGTGTACGCCTCGAGCGAGGGCCTCTCGACGGTCTGCCTCGAGGCCGAGGCCATCGGCGGGCAGGCCGGCACCAGCTCGATGATCCGCAACTACCTCGGCTTCCCGCGCGGCATCTCCGGGATGCGGCTGGCGCAGCGGGCCCGCGGCCAGGCCCTGCGCTTCGGCACCCGCTTCTTCACCGGCTGGCCGGCGACGGGCATCTCGCCGTGCGCGGACGGTGGGCACCACATCGTGCACACCGAGGGCGGCGACGTGCACGCCCGCACGGTCCTGGTCGCGACCGGCGTCGACTACCGCCGCCTCGGCGTGGAGGCGATCGAGGAGCTGGTCGGCCGCGGGGTCTACTACGGCGCCGCGATGGCGGCCGCGCGCGAGCTCGCCGGCGACCACGTCGTGATCGTGGGGGGCGGCAACTCGGCCGGCCAAGCAGCGATCCACGCGGCGCGCTTCGCCAGCGCGGTCACGATCGTCGTACGCCGTCCGGACCTGACGGCCACGATGTCGTCCTACCTCATCGACGAGATCGAGTGGAACCCGCGGATCACGGTGCGGGGCTCGACGCGCGTGGTCGACGGCGGGCCCGACGACGTCAACCACCTGGCGTGGCTGCACCTCGAGGACGTCACGACCGGCGAGCAGGAGCGGGTCGAGGCGCGCGGGCTCTTCCTCCTCCTCGGTGCCGCGCCCGAGTGCGGCTGGCTGCCCGACGAGGTGCTGCGCGACGAGCACGGATTCGTGGTCACCGGCCGCGACATCCCGCGCGAGCGCTGGGTCGGCGACGTGCCGCCCGAGGACCTGGCGACCACGCTGCCGGGCGTCTTCTGCGGCGGCGACATCCGGTCGGGGTCGATGAAGCGGGTCGCCTCGGCGACCGGTGAGGGCGCGTCGGTCGTGTCGTCGGTGCACACCTGGCTGGCGGGCTGACCCGCCGACCGGCGCCTCAGAGCTGGAGCAGCAGGAACACCACGGCGAGGGCGGGCAGCGTGCCCTGGACCAGCGCGGCCCGCACCATCCGCCGGTCGTGCGCGACCAGCACGAGCGCGGCCGCGAGCATGGAGCCGGTGCCGGCCAGCGCGAGTGCCGTGCCGACCGCCTCGTGCGAGCCGATGAGGGCGAGCCCGACGATCGTGGTGATCGCGAGGAACAGGTTGTAGAAGCCCTGGTTGAAGGCCATCGACTCCATGACCCGGGCGTCGGCCTCGGAGACCCCGAAGGTCCGCCGGGTCGCGGGCTCGGTCCACCGGAACGACTCGAGGACCCAGATGTAGACGTGCAGGAGGGCGGCTCCGGCCGCGAGCACGGCGGCGACGACGGTCATGGAGGCACCCTAGGCCCGCCTACCCCTGCGAGGGTGGCAGTCAGCGGTCCGGTGGGCGCATAGTCGCAGTCGACGGCGGTCTCGCCGTCCTGGACGAGGAGGCACCCCCGTGGGACGACTGATCGGCATCCTGCTCGTGATCTGGCTGGTGATCGGCGGCTTCGCCGCCTTCCAGCGCGGCTACTTCGACGACGCGCGGACCAACTGCTCCGAGGCGAGCGACATCGCGCTCAACATCGTCGCGGGCCCGCTCAACTACACCGGCGTCAACCCGAAGGTCGACTGCGCCGACATCGACGTCGACACCCCGGAGCCCTCGGAGTAGGCCCGCGCCTCACCACCGCCAGTCGGCCGGGGGGTCCTCGCCGACGAGGCCGTCGACGTCCTCGCGCAGGAGGTCGGCGTGCCCGGTGTGGCGGCCGTACTCCTCGAGCAGGTCGACCAGCAGGCGGCGCAGGCGCGGGTGGTTGCCGTTGCCGTCGTCGACGTGCGCGACCAGGTCGAGCCCCCCCTCGGCGAGGGCGTCGTCGATCCGCCGTGTGTTGCGGACGACGGCAGCGTCGAAGACGGCGTACACCTCCTCGGCGGAGAACGCCTCGGTCGTGAACTCCCACTCGTCGGTCCCGTCGTGCCCGAGCGAGCGCCACGGCTCGACGAGCTCCTCGCCGCGCAGCTTGGTCGTGAGGTAGTAGTCCTCACCCATCGCCAGGTGGAGCAGCAGTCCGCCGAGCGACAGGCGCGACGAGGCGATCCGGTGCCGCAGCCCGACCTCGTCGAGACCGCCGGCCTTCCAGCGGAGGGTCGCGCGCTGTCGGCGCAGTGCGCCGAGCAGGTGCTCGGCCTCGGTCCCGTCGATCGGCGGCTCCCACGGCGGCGGGACCCAGACCTCTCCAGTGCTCGGTGTGCTCATGGGCAACGACGCTAGACCCGCAACCGGACGATCGGCTGCCGGATGCCGACGGACAATCCGCCGAAGGGCCCGCGTCGAACACCAGGCGTGACCCAGCCCGACACGATGTTCGCCAGCCGCAGCGTCTCGGTGCACCTGGTCCGCGGCGCGCTCGGCCTGCCGATGATGGTCGCCGCGTTCGTGCTGGTGCCGTGGTGGGGTCCGCTCGCGCTCCTGCTGGTCGTGCCCGCCGCGGTGCTGCTGCGCGGGTGCCCGACCTGCTGGGCGCTCGGCCTGGCGCAGACGTGCGCGCTCAGCCCACGGGCTGGAGCGGGTGGATCGCGACCTCCCCGCTGAGCGCACCCTCCGCGGCGGCGAACGCGGCCGCCACGTGGGGCGTGCGCATGTGCGCGTCCAGGGCGTCGGCGTCGCGCCACCGCTCGAGCGTGACGAACGTGCCCGGCGCCGCGCCGGACTCGAAGAGGTCGTAGGCCAGGCACCCCTCCTCGGCCCGGGTCGCCTCGACGAGCGCCTGCAGCGCCGGACGGACCTGCTCGACCGCCTCGGCCTTGACGGGGATGGTGGCCATGACCTGGAGATCGCTCACGTGCAGTCCTTCGCTCGGGGGGACCCAGTGTGACCTGCGGACGCCGTCATGACCATGGGTCTGCTGGCTAGTCTCGGCCTCGTGCCTGCCTCCTCGACCGTCCCCACCGCCCCGTTGCTCGCCGCCGGCCTCGTCGGCGGGTTCGCGCTCGCCCAGCGCACCGGCGTACGCCCCCTCGGCGGAGCCGCGATGCTCGGCGCCAACGCGGTCGCCGCACGGCAGTGGTACGCCGTCGGCGGGGCGCCGCTCGCGGCCGGGCTGACCGCCGGCTACTGGACCGCGATGGGCGTCTCGCACCCCCTGGCGAAGAAGGTCGGCACGTGGCCCTCGGTCCTCGGCGTCACCGCGGTGAGCGCCGGCGCAGCCTGGCTGCTGGCCGACCGCCGGGCCCGCTGACCGGCCCGGATCCCGCTCAGTCCTCGGGCAGGTCGGCGAAGGCCTGCTTCATGTCGCGGTACCACCCCAGCGACCGCTTCGGGTGACGCCAGCGCGCCTTCATCTCGTCGCGAGCCGGCTGGTGGGCGGCGTCGCCCTCCTTCTCCGCGGCCTTGAGGTGCTGGTCCTGGGCGTTGATGACGTCGTCGTGGGTCTCGCCGCGGTGCGCGAGGTCGCAGGGTCCGCCGAGCTGGCGGCAGGTCATGGTCTTCATCGGTTTCCTCCTCGGAGGGGCTTCAGGGATGGATTCAGTGGTGTGACGACCCGCGGCCGCCGGATGTGACGGGCTACCTCGGTGCGCCGCCCTCACGGCGTACGACCCGGGCCAGGACCGCGGGGTCGGCCCGGAAGGTGATGGCGTGGACCCGGCCGTCGCGCACGGTGAAGTCGAAGACGACCCGGGCCTCACCTCGCATGAACCACGCCGACGCCGGGCGATCGCCCACGAAGACGGCAAGCGCGGCCTGCGCGCTGCCGTCGAAGAACGCAGCCACCTCGTCCCGGCCCTCGATGGAGGCCGGCGTCCCGGCGAGGACGGCTGCCTCGTCGGCGCCGACGACCGCGTCCGGGGCCAGGAGCCGCAGCAGGCGGTCGAGGTCGCCGCCACGCGCGGCCGCCATGAAGGCGTCGACCACCTCCCAGTCGGCCAGCGCGTCCTGGGCGGCGGGCTGCGCCACCTTGGCCCGCGCCCGCGACGCGAGCTTGCGCGCGGCAGCAGGCGTGGTGTCGAGGACCGAGGCGATCGTGGTGAACTCGAAGCCGAAGCTGTCGTGCAGCACGAAGGCCACCCGCTCGCGCGGCGTCAGCCGGTCGATGACCGCCTGGAGCGCGACGCCGACGGTGTCGGCGAGGGCGACGTCGTCGGCCGGGTCGGGCGCGGTCCCGGTGACCTCGACCTCCTCGACCGGCACCGGCACACGGGCCCGCAGCCGGTCCAGGCACAGCCGCGTGGTCACCGTGGTCAGCCAGGCCGGGAGGTTCTCGATCTCCACGTCGTCGCGCGTGCGGGTCCGCTCCAGGCGCAGCCACGCCTGCTGCACGACGTCCTCGGCCTCGGCATGGTCGGCGAGCACCCGCGCGGCGAGCACCAGCAGGCGCGGTCGCTCGGCCTCGAAGACCCCTGTGCTGTCCATCGGCTCCCCCTCGTCGTCGCCCATCCTTCCAACCCCTCGACGTGTGGGCGAGGGGAAGTGTGACCGGACCCGTGGCTGGACCGATGGCTGGGACCCGTCACGCACACTGGAGCGATGGACGGCCTCCGGCTCCGTGCCGCCACCGCGCTGGCACCCCTGCTCCTGCTCGTCGCGTGCTCCGACACCACGGGTGGTGACGAACCCGGCTCGGCGCCGACGCCGTCCTCGTCGAGCGCATCGCCCTCGGAGTCCCCCTCGGAGTCTCCCTCCGAATCGCCCTCAGAATCCCCCTCAGAGGACGCCACCGAGACCCCGACGGAGGAGCCGACCGAGGAACCGACCGAGGAGGAGCCCCCGAACCCGATCTCGGTCGCGGCCCTCGCCGACGCCGACCTCACCGGCGGTGACCTGCGCCTGGGCGCGGTGCGCGAGCGGACCGCGGCCTTCACGTCGTACGACGTCACCTTCGCCTCGACCACCGCGGGCGAGGGCACCGCCCCGCTGCGGATCAGCGGCGTGCTCAACGTGCCGACCGGGCGCCCGCCCCAGGGCGATCAGGGGTGGCCGGCCGTGGTGCTCGCCCACGGCTACATCGACCCGGCCTACTACGTCCGCGGCCAGGGCATGACGCGCGAGCGCGGCTTCCTCGCCGAGCGCGGCTTCGTCGCGCTGCACGTCGACTACCGCAACCACGCCGAGTCCACCGACGACCCGCGCATCGAGACAGCCGTCCGCCTGGGCTACTCCGCCGACGTCGTCGCCGCGGCCCGCGCCCTGGCCGACTCCCGCGACGTGCGCGTCGACCCCGACCGCATCGCGCTCTTCGGCCGCTCCATGGGCGGCGGCGTCATGCTCAAGGCGCTGGCCGCCGAGCCCGGCCTCTTCGCCGCCGGCACCGGCTGGGCGTCGGTGTCGAGCCTGGAGGCGGAGAACTTCGACCAGTTCCAGCGCCCGGACGCACCCGTCGCCGAGCTGCGGGCGTCCTACCGCGGGCGCCACGGCCTGCCCGGCGAGGACCCGGAGTTCTGGCGCGGCGTCTCCTCGCGCCCGGCCTTCGACCAGATCACCGAGCCGGTGCTGCTGGTGCACGGCCGCTTCGACGACACCTGCCCGCCGCAGTGGGCACGCGCCAGCCAGCGCGCCCTCACCGCGGCCGGCGTCGACTCCACGCTGGAGTGGTACGACGACGGGCACGCCTTCGGGCCCGCCTTCGTCGCCGCGATGGACCGCACGGTGCGGTTCCTCCGGGCCCAGATGCCTGCCTGAGGTCGTCGGGTCAGTCGGGCGCGCCGACGCCCTCGAGCTGCTGCGGTGGCGCAGCGGCGTACGCGTCGGAGAGCCGTCGGTAGGGGGCAGAGGCCAGCGCGACGAGCACCGTCACGAGCATGATCGCGCCGGCGCCCATGAACACCAGCGCGATGCCGCGCGCCTCGCCGCTGCCGACCAACCAGCCCCAGGTCGAGCGCCCCTCGCTGGACTCCATGTAGGGGATCAGCCAGAACTCCGCGATCGGGCCGATCATGAAGGCCGAGATCGGGCTCGCCGCGACCTCCACGCTCTGCGCGAAACCGAACACCCGGCCCTGGGTGCGGAAGGGCACCACGCGCTGCAGGATCGTCTGCTCGGCCGACTCCGCCGCCGGGATGATGCACATGAAGAGGAAGATGCCGACGACGTAGAGCCAGGCCCACTCGCGCAGTGTGAAGGTCATGCCGAGGCCCGCGACGCCGAGGTTGACCAGCAGCAGCGTGCGGACCGGGTTGGCGCCGAGCCCGAACTTCGCCACCAGCCCACCGCCCACCACGAAACCCAGGCCGGTCACGCCGAGCACGACGCCCCACGCCTCGACGCTGAACAGGGTCAGGCCGTAGGGGTCCATGAGCGCGATGTAGACGCCGCTGACGAGGTTGTTGAAGGTGGAGAAGAGGATCAGCGCCACCAGGCCGGGGACCGCGCGGATCGCCGCCACCGCGCCGCGGACGTCGAAGCGCGAGACGCCCTCCTCCGGCTCCGGGTCGAGCTCGGGGATGGTGACCGGGAGCAGGTGGACCAGGGACGCACCCGTCAGCGCGATCGCGATCGCGAGCGTCCAGCCCATGCCGAGCAGGCCGACGCTGAGCCCGCTGAAGACGCTGGTGATCATGAAGGCGATGCCCTGGACCGTGCCGACCAGCCCGTTGGCCTTGTCGCGCCCGTCCTCGGGCACGAGGAGGGTCACGGTCGTGGACAGCGCGATGTTGCGCAGGCTCTCCACCACGCCGCCGACGAGGATCACCGCGGCGAACAGCCAGAACCAGGCGCTGCCCCAGTCGGCCAGCCGGTCCTCGCCGAGCGCCAGCCAGATCCCGCCCGCGAGGGCGTAGGTGACGAGCGTGACCGTCGAGGACGCGACCATCACGTGCTTCTTGCGGTGGCGGTCGACCAGCGTGCCGAAGAACGTGCCGAAGACGGCGGTGAAGAGCATGAAGCCGCCGCCGATGATCGCGGTGGCCATGACCGAGCGGGTCTCGAGGTAGGCCCAGAAGGTCAGCGCGAACCAGAGGTAGCTCGACGTCACGTTGGCGACGAGCGTGTTGGCGAGCACCGCCCGGAAGGCACGCAGCGTCTCCGGCCCGCGGGTCACGCCCGGGGGCAGGTGGGCCTCGACCAGCGGGGCGGCGGGGTCCGCGGGGATCGGGTCGAGGTCGTCCAGGGGCACGGACGAACCCTAGGGCGACCCACCGACAGCGCGCCTCCGACTTTCGCCCGACCCCGCTCGCGGGCTGAGCGGCGGGCAGGCCGGGCACCGTCGCGTGCCACGATGACGCCATGACGCCCGAGCGCATCACCGAGGTGGTGCGGCCGGCTCGCGTGCAGTGGCAGCGTTGGCGGAGCACCGCGGCATGCGCAGGCGTCTGCCTGCTGAGCGCCGTCGCGCTGCTGTGGCTCGGCGACCGCAGCCAGCAGACCAGCCTGGGCCAGGCCCTCGACCAGGCGGGCATGGACGTGGTCGTCGGCGACCGCGCCGCGACCCGGCAGCTCGTGGGTGTGCTGGGCAACGTCTCACTGGGATCGGTGGCGCTGGCCGTCGTCGTGCTCGTCGGCATCGCGGTGCTGCGCCGGCGCTACACCGCCGCTGCGGCGGCCGGCGTCCTCGTCCTCGGCGCCAACGTGACGACCCAGGTGCTGAAGGCGTGGTCGGACCGGCCCGACTACGGCAACCTCACGGTGGCCAGCTTTCCCAGCGGCCACGCGACGGTGGTCGTCTCCCTGGTGCTGGCGGCACTGCTGGTCGTCCCGGGACAGGCACGCACGACGGTCTCGCTCGTCGGCTCCGGAGCCATCACCGTGACCGCGACGGCGATGCTCGTCGCCAGCTGGCACCGGCCGGCCGACATCGTCGGTGCGGTGCTCGTGTGCCTGGCGTGGGGCACCGCCGTCCTCGTGGCGTGGAGCGTCGTGCGCGGCGGCATGGCCGGCGTCCCGCCCGGCCGGCCCCACCGGATCTTCGCCACCACGGGGGTCGTGCTCGCGGCTGCCGGACTGCTCGCGATCGGCGTACGCCCCGGCGGGGGGTGGTCGGGCTTCCTCGATGCCGGTGTGGTCCTCGCCGGCATCGCCCTGGTCACCGCCCTCGCCGTCACGACCTTCGCCCAGCTCTCGGCACCGATGGAGGTCGGTCACGACCGACCCGAGGACGCCCCGACCGGCACCTAGCCCGTGCGCGGTCGCCCCACCGGCGACCAGCCGTCCCACATGGCCGCGACGTGCCGGGCGTCGGTCCCGCAGCACCCGCCGACGATGCTGACGCCGGGCAGCTCCCCGGCCAGGTCGCGGGTGGCGCGCGCGAGGTCGGCGAGGTCACCCTCGTCCAGCTCCTCGGCCTCGTCGAGCTCGGCGTGGCTGAGCCGCGAGGAGTTCACCCGCAGCCCGACGATCCGCCGGGCCCAGTCAGCGGACGCGTCGAGACCGGGTGCGACGTGGTCGGGGTGCGCACAGTTCACGAGCAGGTGGGCGGCACCGGTCGACGTGGTGGCGTCCAGCGACCGCACCGCCTCGCCGAGCGGCGTACCGTCGGGAAGCCGGCCGTCGGTCTCGACGGTGAAGGAGATGCCCACGGGCAGCGCCACGTCCTGCGCCGCGCGCACCACGCCGACCGCCTCGGCGACCGTCGAGAGCGTGTACGCCGTCGCGAGGTCGGCGCCCGCCTCGGCGAACGCGGCCAGCTGCGGGCGGTGGTAGTCGGCGTAGTCGTCGGCCGCCAGGTCGCCCGCGACGTAGCCGTCGCCGCGCGGGCCGACCGCCCCGACGAGGAGCACCTCGGCGACGTCGACGTCCCCCGCCAGCTCGCGCACCAGGTCGACCGCGTCGCCGTTGACCCGGGCCAGGGCCGCGGCGTCGTACCCCAGGCGTGCGCCCCAGTCGGCGTTGGCGCGCCAGGTCGGCGTCTCGAGCAGCAGCCCGGCGCCGGCCCCGGCCGCGACGTCGGCGTAGCCGCGGTAGTAGTCGGCGAGCACCGCGCGGCCGTCCGCGTCGTCGAGGAGCGGGAAGGAGGCGAAGTCCGGCAGGTCGATGCCGCGGTGGAAGATCAGGTCCGTCTCCAGCCCGCCGTCGGTGACCCACCCGGCGCCGGTGTCCGGCAACCGCCAGGCAGTGGTGCTCATCCCGGCCTCCTGACATCCGATCCGTCAGGTGTAGCACTCCCGGCGCCCGCCGGACCCGGTCGACTAGACCGCTCGACGTACGGTCGGTCCGTGAGCTCCCGCGTCCACTCCATCCACCTCGCCCCGGGCCGGAAGATCCCGACGAGGTCCGTGCCGTCGGTCGAGGCGGAGGCCGGGACCGGCCTGGTGGGCGACCGCTACCACGGCACGAAGCACCGCCACGTCACCGTGCAGGCGCTCGACGACCTGGCCGCCGCCGCCGAGGTGCTCGGCAGGCCTGTCGACCCGGCGCTGACGCGGCGCAACATCACCCTCGACCGCGGCCCGATCCCGACGCGCCCCGGTGAGCGGATGACGATCGGCGACGTCGAGCTCGAGGTGGTCCGCATCGCCGCGCCCTGCCGGCTGCTCGACGACTGGCTCGGGCCCGGCGCGATGCAGGCGCTGCGCTCACCCCGCGGCGGGACGGTCTTCCGGCTCCTCGGCTCCGGGACGATCTCGGTCGGCGACGAGGTCGAGGTCCACACCCGGACGTCGTGAGAACCGGTCGTTCGGACCGCCACTTCCCATGACGTCCGTTCGGCATGAGCCGCCTAGCGGTTCTGCACCATCCGCAGCAGGTTGCCGTCGGCGTCGACGAGGTAGCCGATCCGCATCCCCGAGTCCTCGACCGTCGGCGGGTGCAGCCGCGGCCGGCCGAGGTGCGTCACGGGCAGTCCCGCGGCGACGCAGTCGGCGTACAGCGCATCGAGGTCGTCGACCCGCAGGCAGCAACCGGCCGCGGTGGTGGCCGGGTCGAGGCCCGGATCGGGGAAGAACTCCAGCATCAGCGCGCCGCGCTCGAGGATGAGCCAGCCCGGAGCGGTGTACGTCGTCTCGAAGCCGAGCGCTGCGTAGAACGCGGCTGTCGCGTCGAGGTCGCGGGAGGGCAGGTTCGGCGTGGCGTGGTCGACCATGGACCGAGGCTAGTGCGGTGATCCTGGTGCGGCTGGCGCACCAGGATCACCGCGCTGCTGTCGGGATCCCCGGGTAGCCGGGGATCCCGACGGCGATCAGGCGTACGACCTCAGCGGAGGTCGAAGCGGTCGTTGTCCATGACCTTGACCCACGCGGCGACGAAGTCGTGCACGAACTTCTCCTCGGCGCCGTCCTGGGCGTAGACCTCCGCGACCGCACGCAGCTCGGAGTTCGACGCGAAGACCAGGTCGGCCCGCGAGCCGGTCCACGCATTGCCGCCGACGCTCGCCTCGAAGCGGTCGTTGGAGCCGGCGGGGCTCCAGACCGTGCCGAGGTCGAGGAGGTTGACGAAGAAGTCGTTCGTCAGCTGGCCGGGACGCTCGGTGAGCACGCCGTCGGTGGAGGCCGCCGTGTTGGCGCCCAGGACCCGCAGGCCGCCGACGAGGACGGTCATCTCCGGGGCAGTGAGCCGCAGCAGGTTGGCCCTGTCGACGAGGAGGTACTCCGCCGGCAGCTTGGAGTCGGACCGCTCGAAGTTGCGGAACCCGTCGGCCTTCGGCTCGAGCCACGCGAAGGACTCGACGTCGGTCTGCTCCTGGGTCGCGTCGCCGCGACCCGGGGTGAAGGGCACCTCGACGGTGACGCCGGCAGCGGCCGCTGCCTGCTCGACACCCACGTTGCCCGCGAGCACCACGGTGTCGGCGAAGGTGATGTCGTGGGCGTCGGCGATGCCCTCGAGCACCGTGAGGACGCCGGCGAGCTGCTGCGGGTCGTTGACCTCCCAGCTGCGCTGCGGCTCCAGGCGGATGCGGCCGCCGTTGGCGCCACCGCGCTTGTCGGAGTCGCGGTACGACGACGCGGCGGCCCAGGCGGTCGAGACGAGCTGGCTCACGGTGAGGCCGGCGTCGGCGATCTTCGCCTTGACGGCGGCGATCGTCTCGGCGGACGCGGTGTGCGCCGGGGCCGGGATCGGGTCCTGCCAGAGCAGCTCCTCCGAGGGGACCTCGGGGCCGAGGTAGCGGGTGACCGGGCCCATGTCGCGGTGGGTCAGCTTGAACCACGCGCGGGCGAAGGCGTCGGCGAACTCGTCGGGGTTCTCGAGGAAGCGACGCGAGATCGCCTCGTAGGCCGGGTCCGCCTTCAGCGCGATGTCCGTGGTGAGCATCGTCGGCAGGCGCTTGGCGCCACCCTCGTCGGGGGCGGGGATGATCGCCTCGGCGTCCTTGGCGACCCACTGCGCCGCACCGGCGGGGCTCTTGCTGAGCTCCCACTCGTACTCGAAGAGGATCTCGAAGTAGCGGTTGCTCCACTGGGTCGGGAGGTCGGTCCAGGTCACCTCGAGGCCGGAGGTGATGGCGTCCTTGCCGACGCCGGAGCCGTACTTGCTCAGCCAGCCCATGCCACCGGTCTCGATCGGCGCGGCCTCGGGCTCGGGGCCGACGTACTCCTCGGGGTCCGCGGCACCGTGGGTCTTGCCGAAGGTGTGGCCGCCGGCGATCAGCGCGACGGTCTCCTCGTCGTTCATCGCCATCCGGCCGAAGGTGTCGCGGATGTCGTGCGCCGACGCGACGGGGTCGGGGTTGCCCTCCGGGCCCTCGGGGTTGACGTAGATGAGGCCCATCTGGACCGCGGCGAGCGGGTTGTCGAGCTCGCGGTCACCCTTGTAGCGCTGCGCGCCGCCCTGGTCGCCACCGAGCCACTCGGTCTCCGGACCCCAGTAGACGTCGGCGTCCGGCTCCCACGCGTCGATGCGACCACCGGCGAAGCCGAAGGTCTCGAAGCCCATGTCCTCGAGCGCGACGTTGCCGGTCAGGATCATCAGGTCGGCCCACGACAGCGCGTTGCCGTACTTCTTCTTCACCGGCCACAGCAGGCGGCGGGCCTTGTCGAGGTTGCCGTTGTCGGGCCAGGAGTTGAGCGGGGCGAAGCGCTGCTGGCCGGTGCCACCGCCGCCGCGGCCGTCCTGCACGCGGTAGGTGCCGGCGCTGTGCCACGCCATCCGGATCATCAGCGGGCCGTAGTGGCCGTAGTCGGCGGGCCACCAGTCCTGGCTGTCGTGGAGGACCGAGGTGATGTCGGCCTTGACCGCGGGGAGGTCGAGCGTCGCGAACGCCTCGGCGTAGTCGAAGTCGGCACCGAGCGGGTTGGTCGCCGGCTGGTTCTTGGCGAGGATCTTGAGGTTGAGCCGCTCGGGCCACCACTCGCTGTTGGCGTCGCCCTGCGTCGGGTGCTTGAGGCCCTGGTGCATGACGGGGCACTGGCCGCCCGGGGCGTCCTGGTTCATCTCGCCGACCTCGGCGTTCGCCTGGTTGCTGTCGGAGGTGTCGACCGCGGCGGCGGAGTCGTTGGGCAGGTCGTCAGGCATGAGGTGTCCCTTTCAGTTGCTGCTGGAGGCGGAGCTGGCAGTGGGGCTGGTGGTGGGGCTGGTAGTGGAGCAGGAGGGGCAGGTGCCCCAGTAGGTGACCTCGGCCTCGTCGATGACGAAGCCGTGGGTGTCGGAGGCGTCGAGGCAGGGGCGTACGCCGACCGCGCAGTCGACGTCGGCGACCTCGCCGCAGGAGCGGCAGACGACGTGGTGGTGGTTGTCGCCGACCCGCAGCTCGTAGCGCGCGACGGAGCCGGCGGGCTGGATCCGGCGGACCAGGCCCGACTCGGACAGGACGCCGAGGACGTCGTAGACCGCCTGGTGCGACACGGCCGGCTCCTCGAGGCGTACGGCGGCGAGGACGCTGCCGGTGTCGGCGTGCGGATGGCGGCGTACGGCCCGCAGGACGGCGAGGCGCGGCCGGGTGACCCGCAGGTCGGCGCCGCGGAGCAGGTGCTCGAAGTCGTGGTCGTCCATCAGCACCACCCTGCCGCCTTTTCTTGAACGAGTCAAGATTTGTGGCCGCGGCGCGTCGGGTCTCGGGAAGGTCGCCAACCCCTCGACGTACCCCATCGGCCTTCGTCAGATGCGCGCCACCGCAGAAGTGTGGAAAGGTCGACGGCCTCTCGGACCGAGACCGACCGATCGACGAGTGAGGAAAGAAACGTGTCCAGCTCCCCCGACAGTCCCCCGACGCCGCCCCTCGAGGCGGACGTCCCCGTGCAGGACGGCCTGCGCCCCGACTCCGCCATCACCGCTCCGCGGGTGTTCTGGCCCGCCGCCGCGATCATCCTGGTGTTCGTCGGCCTGGCCGTGGCCATGCCCGAGCGCCTCGGCAACACCCTCAGCACCCTCAACGACACCGTGATCGGCGACCTGGGCTGGTTCTACGTCCTGCTGGTGAGCTCGTTCATCGCCTTCTCGCTGTGGGTGGCCCTGTCGCCGATGGGCAGGGTGGTGCTCGGCAAGGACGACGAGGAGCCCGAGTTCGGTCTCAAGTCGTGGTTCGCGATGCTCTTCGCCGCCGGCATGGGCATCGGCCTGGTGTTCTGGGGCGTCGCCGAGCCGCTGAACCACTTCGCCTCCCCGCCGCCCGGCACCGCCGACGGCGAGCCGGCTGCTGCGCGCGCCGCCATGGACACCACCTTCCTCCACTGGGGCCTGCACGCCTGGGGCATCTACGTGGTCGTCGGCCTCGCGATCGCCTACGCCGTGCACCGCAAGGGTCGGCCCGTCTCGATCCGCTGGGCCCTGGAGCCGCTGTTCGGCGACCGGGTCAAGGGCACGCTCGGTGACGTCATCGACGTGATCGCCATCATCGGCACCATCTTCGGTGTCGCGACCTCGCTGGGCTTCGGCGTCAGCCAGGTCAGCGCGGGCCTGGCCTACCTCGGTGTCGTCGACGAGGCGTCGACCACGCTCAAGGTCGCCCTCATCGTCGGCATCAGCCTGATCGCGATCGTCTCCGTGGCCACCGGCGTCGACAAGGGCATCAAGTGGCTGTCCAACATCAACATGGGCCTGGCCGCCGCGCTCCTCGTGACCGTCGCGATCCTCGGTCCCACGGTGTTCATCCTGGGCGACTTCGTCCAGCAGCTCGGCTCCTACGGCCGCAACTTCCTCGAGCTGTCGTTCCGCACGATGAGCTTCCAGGGCGAGGAGGGGAGCGCCTGGCTCTCCGGCTGGACGACCTTCTACTGGGGCTGGTGGATGAGCTGGGCGCCGTTCGTGGGCGTCTTCATCGCCCGCATCTCGCGCGGGCGCACCGTGCGCGAGTTCGTCACCGGCGTGCTGCTGGTGCCGACGCTCGTGACCTTCCTGTGGTTCTCGGTCCTGGGCGGTTCCTCCATCTACCGCGAGATGTTCGGCGAGGGCGGGCTCGTCGGCGAGGACGGCGCGGTCTCGACCGACGCCGCGCTGTTCCAGTTCCTCGAGGGGCTGCCGGCCTCGGGCCTGCTCAGCGTCGCAGCGATGATCCTGGTGATCGTCTTCTTCGTGACGAGCTCGGACTCGGGATCGTTCGTCGTCGACATGCTCGCCAGCGGCGGCAACCCGCAGCCGCCGGTCTGGTCCCGGGTGTTCTGGGCCGTGCTGGAGGGTCTCATCGCAGCCACGCTGCTCATCGCCGGCGCCGTGACCGGACAGGACGGCCTCAGCGCCCTCCAGACCATGGCCATCCTTCTGGCGCTGCCGTTCAGCCTGGTGATGATCGCGATGATGGTGGCCACGGCCAAGGCTCTCCTGCACGAGAACTGGCTCATCGAGCGCGCCGAGCGGCGCCTCCTCGCCGCCGAGGTGGCCGGGGAAGTGGCGCGCGTCAACGGCACCACGCCCGGACCCATCCGCGACGAGCGGCCGCAGCGACGGACGAAGGTCTGACCGGCCCGGGGTAGTCCACGGCAGCCACAACCCGGTGGACTACCCCGTCAGCCCAGCCCGGCAGCCTCGGTGAGCCACGACCACGCCCGCGCCCGCGCATCGGGGTTCGGCCGCGTGGTGGGCAGGATGCTGGTGGGGCGCTCGACCCGGTCGTGCCAGAAGCGACCCGTCGGCGGCGCCGGCTCGACCGACGCCAGCCACACGCTCGTGTCGGCACCCTGGGCGTCGTCGCGCAGCACCGGTCGGGTGATCGAGCGGAAGCGCGGCAGCGACTCCTGGACGCCGGGGGTGTCGGCCCAGCCCGGGTGCATCGTGGCCACGGTGATGCCGTCGCCGGCCCAGCGCCCACCGAGCACCGGGCCCATCTCGACCTGCATCCGCTTGGACCGGGCGTACGCCGTCGTGGGCGAGTAGTCGCCGGTGAGGTAGCCCGGGTCGTCGGCGCGCAGCGCCTGGCCGTACATCCCGCCGCTGCTGACCAGCACCGCCCGGCCGCCCGCGAGCGGCCCGCGCAGCGCCTCGGTCATCACGACCGGCCCGACGACGTGGACCGCCATGCTGAGCTCGTGGCCCTGCGCGGACTCGGTGCGGCTCGGCGGCATCACGCCGGCGTTGTGGACGATCGCGTGCAGCCGCGGCACCTCGACGGCGAAGTCGGCGGCGAAGCGGCGTACGTCGTCGAGGTCGCCGACGTCGCAGCGCCACAGCCGCACCTCGGTGCCGGGCAGCTCCGCCCGGAGGCGGTCGGCCACACCGGTGCCCTTGGCCTCGTCCCGCACGAGCATGTGGACCGTGGCGCCGAGACGCGCGAGGCCCTCGGCGGTCGCGATGCCGAGGCCGGAGCTGGCGCCGGTGACGAGCACGTGGCGACCCTCGAGCGCGCCCGCGGGCGGGTCGGACGGCCAGCCCGGGAGCGTACGCCGCACCGCGAGGCCGATGGTGGTGTAGCCGAGCACCAGCGAGCGGTCCATCGCCGCGTCGACGGCGCGGGCCAGCAGCGGTCGTGCCACCGGGTCAGCTCGCGTCGAGGCGGGCAACCTCGTCGGACGTCAGCTCGATGTCCGCCGCGGCCGCCGAGTCGGTGATCGACGAGGGCCGCTTGGCTCCGGGGATCGGGATGACGACCGGCGACTGCGCGAGCTCCCAGGCCAGCGCCACCTGCTGGGCGCTCACGCCGCGCTCGGTCGCGATCTCGGCGAAGGCCGGGTGCTTCTCGGCCAGCTCCTTGGCATCGCCCAGGCCGCCGAGCGGGCTCCACGGCAGGAAAGCGAGGCCGAGCTCGTCGCACACGTCGATCTCGGGCTTGCTGGAGCGGAACTTCGGGCTGAACTGGTTCTGCACGCTGGCCAGCGCGTCGCCGAGGACGGCGTGCGCGGCGCGGATCTGGTCGGGGTCGGCGTTGGACAGGCCGACACGGGCCACCTTGCCGCTGTCGGCGATCTCCTTCAGCGTGCCGATGACCTCGTCGTAGGGCACCTTCGGGTCGGGGCGGTGGTGCTGCCACAGCGCGATCTGCTCGACACCGAGCCGCTGGAGGCTGGCGTCGACGGCGCTGCGCAGGTGGTCGGCCGAGCTGTCGGTGTCCCAACCGCCGCCGTCGGTGCGGACGTGGCCGCCCTTGGTGGCGAGCAGCACGTGGTCGCGGACGCCCAGCTCGTCGAGGATCGAGGCGATCAGGCGCTCGTTCTCGCCCTGGGCACCCTCCCCCAACTCGTCGCCGGGCCCGTAGGCGTCGGCGGTGTCGAACAGCGTGACGCCGGCGTCGAGCGCGGCGGTGACGGTGTCGAGGAGCTGCTGGCGCGGCTGGGTGCCGGTCTGGTCGAAGGTCATCAGGCCCAGGCCGATGGCGCCGACCTGCTGGTTTCCGAGGGTGCGAGTCTGCATGGATCCGACCCTACGACTCCGGCCGAAACCCCTTCCCCGCCCGTCGAGGTGGGTCCGGCGAGGCTCAGACGGCGCTCAGACAGCGTTGACGCGGAAGGTGTCGAGCAGGCCGAAGGCCGCCACCGCGTGGGCGCTGAGGTCGTCCCCGACGGACTCGCGCGCGAACGCGGTGAAGTCCTGCAGCTCGGCGACCTCGCGGGCGCTGACGTTGCGGAAGCCCATCGACCACGAGGTGAAGGCGCGCTCGTCGACGAGGCGGCGGTCCACCACGCGTACGCGGCTGTGACGGGCGTCGGCACGGATCGCGTCGAAGACCGAGTCGACCGACGTGGTGTCGCCCTCGAGCGTCTGGATCACGTTGCCGCCGCTGTAGAGCAGCAGGCCGGTGACGCCGAGGCGCTCGTTCTTCGGGCGGATCTGCTCGATGAGCTCGACGAGCTGACCGACGGACATCAGGCGCGTGGCCGCACTGGTGTAGGTGAGGCTGAGGACGCGCCCGTCGTGGGCGCCGGTGTGGGTGCTCATCGCGGCTGGACCATAAGCAGGTCCGCCAGCGCCGCACCACACCCGTTCGGGCCTGCTGGCCCTCTCGCTACCTGCCGAGCTCGCGCAGCCCCGGCAGCACCTCGGCCCCGAAGGAGGAGAGGAACGCCTCCTGGTCGTGGCCGGGCGCGTGGAAGACGAGGTGGTCGAAGCCCGCCTCCACGTAGGGGCGTACGGCGTCGACGACCGCCTCGGGCGTGGTCTCGACGATCCAGCGCGACGCCACCTGCTCGATGGGCAGCCGGTCCGCGGCCGCGGCCATCTCCATCGGGTCGTCGAGCTGGTGCTTCTGCTCCGCACTGAGCGACAGCGGCGCCCAGAAGCGGGTGTTCTCGAGCGCCTCCTCGCGGGTGGGGGCGTAGGACAGCTTGATCTCGATCATCCGGACGATGTCGTCGGACGGTCGGTCCGCCGCTTCGAGGCCCTCGGCGACCGCGGGCAGCAGCTTGTCGGTGTAGAGGTCCATCCCCTTGCCGCTGGTGCAGATGAAGCCGTCGCCCACGCGGCCGGCGTACTTCGCCATCTGCGGGCCGCCGGCCGCGACGTAGATCGGCACACCGCCGTCGGGGCGGTCGTAGATCGTGGCGTCGACGGTGCGGTAGTAGTCGCCCTCGAAGGTGACCCGCTCGCCGGCCCAGAGCGCGCGCATGAGGCGGACGGCCTCGCGGAGCCGCGCCCAGCGCTCCTTGAAGTCCGGCCACTCGTCGAGACCGACGGAGATCTCGTTGAGCGCCTCGCCCGTGCCGACGCCCAGCACCACGCGGCCGGGGTCGAGCAGGGCGAGGGTGGCGAACTGCTGCGCCAGCACGGCCGGGTTGTAGCGGAAGGTCGGCGTGAGCACGCTGGTGCCGAGCACCACCCGGTCGGTGCGCTCGCCGAGGGCGGCGAGCACCGCGAGCGCGTTGGGGGCGTGGCCGCCCTCGTGGCGCCAGGGCTGGAGGTGGTCGCTGAGCCAGACGCTGTCGAGGCCGACCTCCTCGGCACGGGTGCCGAGCCCGACGAGCTCGCGCGGGCCGAACTGCTCGGCCGAGGCCTTGTAACCGATGGTGAGCGGCGAGGTCGTCATGAGGAGATGTTGTCCTTGCGTCGGGTGGCGGCGGCGGTGCGGGGGCCGCCCGGAGTGGCATCGTGCGAGGTGTGAGTGATCTTCCCCTGCCCCTGCTGGGGTTCGGGCTGCCGGTGTCGGGCAGCTGGGCCTCGCCCACGTCGATGATCCACCTCGCCCGGAGGGCCGAGGAGCTCGGCTGGGTCTCGCTGTGGACCTTCCAGCGCCTGCTCCAGCCGCTCGACGCGGAGCCCGACGCCGCGCAGAACCCGAGCACGAGGCCCATCAGCGACCCGTCGTACGCCTCGGTGCACGACGCCCTCCTCCCCCTGGCCCTCGTGGCGGGCCACACCGCGACCATCGGCCTGGGCACCGCCACCCTCTGTGCGCCGTTCACCCCGCCGGTGGTGCTGGCCAAGGCGATGTCCACCCTCGACCACCTCAGCGGCGGTCGCGTGACCGCGGGGATCGGGATGGGGTGGCTGCCGCAGGAGTACGTCGCCGCGGGTGTGCCGTTCGAGCGCCGTGGTGCCCGCATGGAGGAGTACCTCCGGTGCCTGAGGGCGGTGTGGACGCAGGACCCTGTGGAGCTCGACGGCGAGTTCTACACCGTGCCGCGGTCCCACGTCGGTCCGCGACCGGTCCAGCGACCGCACCCGCCGGTCCTGGTCGGTGGAGCCGCGGAGCCCGCGCTGCGCCGGGCCGGACGACTGGCCGAGGGCTGGATCGGCAGCACCCGCACGGACCTCGACTCGCTCGCCAGCTCGGTCGCCCTCGTGCGAGCGGGCGCCGTCGAGGCCGGCCGCGACCCCGACGCCGTACGCATCCTGGTGCGGGTCGTGGTCGACCTGGTCGACGACGA
The DNA here is from genome assembly GCA_964021995.1 of Nocardioides furvisabuli. GTDB lineage: Bacteria > Actinomycetota > Actinomycetes > Propionibacteriales > Nocardioidaceae > Nocardioides > Nocardioides furvisabuli_A. The sequence continues at coordinate 234,963 of CAXHZJ010000005.1, forward strand.
CCCGGGTCCCGACCGCCGGGCCGGGCACGGGACACGGGACCAGGTGGTGGCCGACCTCGCCGAGCTGGGCCGCCGCGGGGCGACCGAGGTGCTGGTGGACCTCAACTTCCTGCCGCGCATCGGATCGCCCGACGCGGACGCCGAGGCGTCGGTCGTCGAGGCCGAGCGCGTGCTGGCCGCGCTCGCCCCGGACCACCTCAGGAGGCCTCGACCTTCGGCATGATGTCGTGCTTCAGGCGCTTGAGGTCGTCGAGCGTCTTCGACACCGGCACGTCGGCGAAGGGCGGCCACAGCAGCGGCATCGTGAGTCCGGCCTCCTGGTACTGCTTGAGCCGGTCGACGATCTGCTGCTCGGTGCCGACGAGCAGGTTGGAGACCTTCCGGTTGTCGGTCTGGTCGGTCTCGGTGTCGGTGATGGTGAACCAGATCATCGAGCACATGTCGAGGTCGTCGATCGACTTGTCCTTCTCCTCGAGCTCGCGGGCGATCGCGGTGCGCCACTCGGTGAGCTCGGCCGGGGAGTCCTGGATGCCGATCCAGCCCGACAGGCCGTACTTCGCCACCCGGTTGGCCGAGCGCTTGGGGTCCTTGAGGCCGCTGAAGTAGATCGGCGGGTGCGGCTTCTGCACCGGCTGGTGGCCGAAGCCTGCGGGCTCGAAGTCGGCGAACTCGCCGTGGTACTCGAAGATCTCGTTCTGCCAGATGCCCAGGCAGATCTCGATGGTCTCGCGCACGTGGGCGTGGCGGTGCGGGAAGAGGTGGCTGGCACTCGCCGCAGCGAACTCCTCGGGCATCCAGCCGGCGCCGACGCCGACGTTGAGGCGGCCGTTGGAGAGGTGGTCGATCGTCGCGCACTCGGCGGCGAAGACGCCCGGGGAGCGGTAGGGGGTGTCGGTGATGCTCATGCCGATGCGCACCTTCTCGGTGCGGGCGGCGAGCCAGGGCAGGATCGGCCAGCCCTGGAACCACTTGCCCTTCGACTCCACCGGCATCTGCAGGGGGAACTGGTCCATCATCCCGAACGGGTACTGCATCTCGGCGCGGTCCGAGGCCTCCGGGACGATGATGCGGTCGAGGGTCCAGACGGAGTCGAAGTCGAGCTCCTCCGCCAGGTCGGTCAGGTCGGCGAGCTCCTGCACCGTCACGTGGTTGCGGAAGGTGGGGAGGTAGAGGGCGAGCTTCATCGGTCAACAACTCCTCGGGAACGGTCTCGGCGAAGGCCGGGACTGGTCCTGGTGTCCCGGTCGGGCCCTTGTGTCGTATCTCACAATTCGCCCGCTGGGCTCCGCAAGACAGCCGGTGCTCATGGTTTGCTCAACGCTCGCCGACGACCGCGTCAGAGGCGTTCGCGCAGCTCCCGCTTGAGCACCTTGCCGTAGTTGTTGGTGGGCAGCGCGTCGAGGAAGACGTAGTCCCTGGGCCGCTTGAACCGCGCGATCCGGTCCAGGCAGGTCCGGTCGAGGTCCTCGGTCGGCACCTGCGCGCCGTCGGTGACCACGAAGGCCACGACCGACTCCCCCCACTCGTGGTCCGGACGCCCGACCACGGCGACGGCCTCGACGTGGGGGTGGGTCAGGAGCGCCTCCTCGACCTCGCGGGGATAGATGTTCATGCCCCCGCTGATGATGAGGTCCTTCGACCGGTCGCGCAGGGTGAGGAAACCGTCGTCGTCGAAGCTGCCGACGTCGCCGGTGTGCAACCAGCCCCCGCGCAGCGCCTCGGCACTCGCCACCGGCTGGTTCCAGTAGCCGGCCATCACCACCCCGCCGCGTACGACGATCTCGCCGACCTCGCCGGCCGGGAGCGGGCGGTCGTCGTCGTCCACCACGCGCACCTCCACGTCGGTGCGCGGGAACCCGACGCCCTGCATCCGCTCGCGCCACCGCGGGTGGTCCTGATCGGCGTGGTCGGCTCGGGACAGCCCGGTGATGGTCATCGGGGTCTCGCCCTGGCCGTAGATCTGAGCCAGGCGCGGGCCGAAGGTCGCCAACGCATCCTCGAGGTCGGTGAGATACATGGGCGCGCCGCCGTAGATGATGGTCTTCAGCCCGTCCATCGCCGCGGGACCGGCGGCCGTGAGGACCGGGTCGGACGCCAGCCGCCGGACCATGATCGGCGCGGCGAAGAACGACATCCCGGGCCAGCGTCCCAGCAGCCCGAGCAGCTCCTCCCCGTCGAGTCCCGGCCCGGACGGGAACACGCTCACCGCACCACGAGCGACGTGCGGGAGGCCGTAGAGGCCGGACCCGTGCGACAGCGGCGCGGCGTGCAGCACGCTGTCGCCCGCCGCGACCGGGTCGATGTCGGCGAAGTAGCTCAGGGAGGCCATCAGCAGGTTGCCGTGGGTGAGCGTGGCGCCCTTGGGCCGCCCCGTCGTCCCACTCGTGTAGAAGAGCCAGCCCGGGTCGTCGCGGTGCCGGTCCTCCAGCGGCAGGGGCGGCGTGGCGACCAGTCCGTCCCAGTCCTCACCCGGCACCACGAGCACCCGCTCGAGCGACGCGACGTCCCCGAGCAGCGACTCGACGTCCGCCGCGTGCGCCTCGTCCGTCAGCACGACCCGGGTGTCGCTGTCGTCGAGGATGTAGGCGATCTCGTCGCGGTGCAGGCGGGCGTTGACGGGGACCGCGACCAGTCCGGCGTGCCACACGGCGTACTGGACCTCGAGGTACTCCGGCCGGTTGGCCATCACGATCGCCACCCGGTCGCCCGGCGCCAGGCCGAGGGCGCGCAGCCCTCCCGCACCGCCGGCGACCCGCGCAGCGAGCTCCGCCCACGTGGCCCGGACCGCGTGGCCCTCGGCGAGGGCCGGGTGGTCGCGCAGACGACGACCGTTGCGCTCCACCCAGGAGGCGAGGTTCATGTCGACAACCTCGCCGGGAACCAGTGGCCGGTCAAGGCTCCTGCGCCAGCGTTGAGGAGGCCGTGATTGTTCGCGGGGGCCGCATCGGCGAGGCTGTCGAGCATCCGCGTACGCCGTCCCCGACAGGTGGGAGCCCGTCATGAGGTTGACCGAGCAGGCCGCGCGTGCGCGCCTCGAGGAGCACGTCCACGGGGTGTTCGCCACGCTCCACCCCGAGCGCGGCCCCGACCCGCAGCCGGTGGTGTACGCCGTCCACGACGGCCACGTCGGCGTGCCGATCGACCGGGTGAAGCCCAAGGCCTCCTCGCGGCTGCAGCGCGAGGACAACCTCGACGCGGACCCGCGCGGCTCGCTGCTCGTGGAGCACTGGGACGCCGAGGACTGGTCGCGGCTGTGGTGGGTGCGCGCGGACACCGAGCACGTCCCCGACCCCGACGAGACGCTGGTCGAGGCGCTGGCGGACCGGCTGGCCACGACGGTGCCGCAGTACGCCGACAAGCCGTTCCACCGCGTCCTGGTGTGCCGGATCGTGAAGGTCACCGGCTGGTCCGCCAGCGAGGAGTGAGGGCAGCTCGTCAGGTCGGCGTCAGCGCGACGGTGCCCCCACGCCCAGCGTCTCCGCGACCTCCCGCGTCCGCGGTCCCGCCCCGAGCACCATCGCGGCGCGCAGGTCGGCCAGCGTGTCGACGTCGTGCCGCGCAGCTGCCGGCGCCCGGTCGAGGGCGCGCAGGCCGAGCGCACGGTGCCGGGCCGCGGAGTCCGGTCCGTAGCGCGTGAGGGCCGCGACGCCGGTCGACTGGACGACGAGCGTGGTCCCGGTGCCGGCGCGGTCGGGCACGAAGACCCCGCGCCCGCCGGTGTCTGCCGCCGACGCGACCAGGACGTCGGTGACGTCGGCCGGGGTCAGGCAGGGAAGGTCTCCCGGCACGACCGCGACACCGCTGTGCGGGTGCCACCCGGACGCGACGCGGATGCCCTCGCGCACCGCGGCCCCCAGACCGGTGCCGCAGTCACCGGTGACCCGTGCGCCCGACTCCTCCACGCGACCGGCGACGGTCTGGTCCGAGGTCACCACCAGCACTCCCACGACGTACGTCGTCCGCACGAGCGCGGCGACGGTGTCGATCGCGAAGGCCAGGGCGAGTGCCTGACGATGCACGTCCGGCACGGCCAGCCGGGACTTCGCCAGCGCCAGCGGCTTCACCGGCACGACCGCCACCACCCGCGGTGCATCGGTCTCCTCCGCCGGCACCCTCACGTCCCCCCGGCGCGTGGGAGGGTCAGCCGCATCGAGGTCCCCCCGGGGCCCGATCGCGCCACCTCCAGCTCGCCGCCCATCGCCTGGACGAGACCGTGGGCCAGTCCCAGGCCCAGGCCGATGCTCTCCTCCTGGGCCCCCTCGTCGGCGGCAGCGCCCGGCGTACGCCCCGGCGTGGCGCCCCGGGCGAACGGGGTGAAGATCCGGCCGAGGAGGTCGGGCGGGATGCCCGGGCCGTCGTCGTCGACGAGGACCACGACTGCCTCGGAGCCGGACGTGGCGGCGTGGACCTCGACGCGACCCCCGGCGTCCCCGTGCCGGATGGCGTTGGCGACGAGGTTGAGCACGACCTGGCGCAGCCGACGGTGGTCGGCGAGCGCGACGTCGTCACCCAGCCGGTGGGCCAGCGTGACCGTGCGCGCGTCGGCCTTCGCGGACAGCAGGCCGAACACCTCGGCCACGACGTCCCGCACGCTGACCGGCTCCCGCGCCACCGGAAGCACGTTGGCCTCCAGGCGGCTCATGTCCAGCACGTCGGAGAGCAGGTCCATGACGTGCCCGGCGGCGGCACCGATGTGGTCCAGCGCCTCTCGCCGGCGCGCCTCGTCGAGGTCCATCGTGCCGAGCAGCTCGGCGAAGCCGACGATCGCCTGGATCGGCGTACGCGCTTCGTGGCCGACCGCGGCGAGCAGCTCGGACTTGGCGTGCGAGAGCTCCTCTGCCGTCCGGCGGGCCGTCTCGGCCTCGAGGCGGGCGCGACCGTCCTCGAGCAGGCGCGAGTGCCCGATCGCAACCGCGGCGAGGTGGGTGAAGCGGTCCACCAGGAGCTGTTCGCGCTCGGAGGGGGCGTGCGGGAGGTCGTGGTAGACGGCGAACGTGCCGACGGGCAGCCCGTCGCGGCCGTCGATCGGGGTCGACCAGCAGCTGCGGAGGCCGGCGTCGGTCGCGACCGCACGGAAGCGGGGCCACCGGGGGTCGGTCAGCACGTCGCTCGCCACGACAGGGACGTTCAGCGCGGCGGCGGTCCCGCACGACCCGGCACCGTCCCCGACCTCCAGGCCGTCGATCGCGGAGACGTAGTCCGCCGGCAGGCTCGGGGCGGCGCCGTGGCGCAGGGTGCGGCGCTCGTGGTCGAGCAGCAGCACCGAGCACCTCGCGCCGGGCATGAGGTCCTCCAGCGAGGTGAGGATCTTCTCCAGCACCTCGGCGAGGGGAGCGGCGCGTGCGATGAGCTCGAGGACCTCGGTCTGGCGGTCGAGCAGGTCTCCGACGTCCGCTGCTCCCAGGCCGGGGTCGGACCGGACCCCGACGCCCTCGATCACGGCTCGTCCACGAGCTGGTAGCCGACCCCGCGCACGGTGCGCAGCAGGCGCGGGTGGGAGGGATCGGCCTCGAGCTTGAGCCGGAGCCGGTGGACGTGCTCGGTCACGGTCGCCTCGCCGAGCCACTCCGAGGAGGAGTTCCACACCCGGTCCAGGAGCTGGGCGCGGGTGAAGACGTGTCGCGGGTGGACCGCGAGGAAGACGAGCAGGTCGAACTCCTTGGGCGTGAGGTCGACCTCGTCCTCGTCCAGCAGCACCCGGCGGCTCGACGGCTCGATGCGCAGCGAGCCGAGCACGACCGCCTCGTCGGCCAGCTCCGGCGACGCGCGACGCAGCACCGACCGCACGCGGGCGGCGAGCTCCCCGGGGGAGAACGGCTTGACGAGGTAGTCGTCGGCGCCCAGGTCGAGTCCGACGATGCGGTCGGTCTCGCCGTCGCGTCCCGAGAGCACGATGATCGGCGTGTCGGAGCGTCCGACCTGCCCGCCCCGCACGGAGCGCAGGACGTCGAGGCCGCCGAGGCCCGGCAGGGACAGGTCGAGCACGACGAGCGTCGGGTGGTCGTCGCGGATGCGGCGCAGCGCACTCGTGCCGTCGTCGGCCTCGACCACGCGGAACCCCGCGTCGTCGAGCTGCCAGCGCACCACGGTGCGGATCGCGGCGTCGTCGTCCACGACGAGCACGACGGGGGCCTTGACGTCGACCACCCGCTCGGCACCGGGCTGGCTCATGTGTGAAGGACACCACACGGGCCGGTGCAGGTCACGGGTCCGTGACGACTCGTTGTGACCGCGTTGAGAATCCGTTGGCCGCTCAGTGAGTGCCCACCCCCACACTGGGTGCATGCACCCCGGTGACACCGCATGACCGCCCTCACCGAGCTCTCGACCCCAGAGCTCCTCGACCGCGCCTCGCAGCGCCGCGACGCGCTCTTCGGCACGCGCGTCACCTATTCGCCGAAGGTCTTCATCCCGCTGACGAAGCTGTGCCGCGACCGCTGCGGCTACTGCACCTTCGCCGAGTCCCCGCGCACGGCCGCCGCGCCCTACCTCTCGCTCGACGAGGTGCTGGCCATCGCCCGCCAGGGCGCTGCCGCCGGCTGCCACGAGGCGCTCTTCACCCTCGGAGAAGCGCCCGAGCTGCGCTATCCCGCGGCCGCGGAGTGGCTCGCCGCGCACGGCCACTCCTCCACCGTGTCCTACCTCGCCGAGGCGAGCGCGCTGGTGCTCGCCGAGACCGGCCTGCTGCCGCACGCCAACGCCGGGGCGATCGGTCGCGACGACCTCGCCGCACTGCGTACGTCGTGCGCGTCGCAGGGGATGATGGTCGAGAGCCTGCGGCCCGACCTGGCCGCCCACCGCGGCGCCCCCGACAAGGAGCCGGCCCGCCGCCTCGCCACCCTCGACCTCGCGGGGCGCCTGGCGATCCCCTTCACGACCGGCATCCTCGTCGGGATCGGCGAGACCGAGGCCGACCGCGTCCATGCGCTGGAGGCCATCGCCGCCGCGCACCTGGAGCACGGGCACGTGCAGGAGGTGATCGTGCAGAACTTCCTGCCCAAGCCGGGCACGGCGATGCGCGACGCCTCCCCGTGCCCGCACGAGGACCACGTCCGGGCGATCGCGCTGGCCCGCCTGGTGCTGCCCGACGACGTGCACCTCCAGGCGCCGCCCAACCTCTCCGCGCCCGAGGAGCTCGCGGGCCTGCTGGCCGCGGGCATCGACGACTGGGGTGGGGTGTCGCCGGTGACGGCCGACCACGTCAACCCCGAGCGCCCGTGGCCCTCGCTCGACACCCTGCGCGCGGCCACCGAGGCGGCCGGGCACGAGCTCGCGCCGCGCCTCACGATCTACCCCGAGCACGCCGCCGAGCCCGGGCGGTGGCTGGACCCGGCCGTGCGGTTCCCGGTGCTCGACCGGGCCGACGCCGAGCTGCTGGCGCGCGACGACCCCGGTGCGCTGTGGCCCGAGCGCCACCGCGACGCCGCGAACGTCGGCACCGGTGCGGAGGTCGTGCAGGTCGGGCGGCGCTCCACGACGTGGTTCTCCGGCGCCGGCGTCGACCCGGTGACGCTCGTGCCCGCACGCGGCGGCGCGGTGACCGGCCGGGTGCGCGAGGTGCTGGACGGCGTACGCCTCGGGCAGGAGCCGGGTGCCGAGGAGCTCGAGACCCTCTTCGCGGCGCGCGGGCGCGAGGTCGGCGCGGTCGCGGAGGTCGCCGACGAGGTGCGCAGGCGCGTGGTGGGCGACGAGGTGACCTACGTCGTCAACCGCAACATCAACTACACCAACGTCTGCACCTACAAGTGCACGTTCTGCGGCTTCTCCAAGGGACCGCTCTCGCTCAACCTCCGCGGCAAGCCCTACCTCCTCACCCTCGACGACGTCGCGGACCGCAGCGAGGAGGCGGCGGCGCTCGGCGCGACGGAGGTGTGCCTCCAGGGCGGCATCCACCCGAGCTTCGACGGCAACTTCTACGTCGACGTCACCCGGGCGGTGCACGAGCGGGTCCCGGACATCCACATCCACGGCTTCACCGCGCTGGAGGTCCTCGAGGGATCGCGGCGCCTCGAGGAGCCGCTCGAGAGCTACCTGCTGCGCCTCAAGGACGCCGGGCTGCGCTCGCTGCCCGGCACGGCGGCTGAGATCCTCGACGACGAGGTCCGGGCGGTGCTGTGCCCCGACAAGGTGACCACCGAGGAGTGGCTCGAGGTGCACCGCGTCGCGCACTCCGTCGGGCTGCGCAGCAACGTGACGATGATGTTCGGCTCGGTCGAGCACCCGCGCCACTGGGTGACGCACCTGCTGCGCACCCGGGCGCTGCAGCGCGAGACCGGCGGCTTCACCGAGTTCGTCGGGCTGCCGTTCGTGCACATGGCGGCCCCGATCTACCTCAAGCGGGGTGCCCGTCGCGGGCCGACGTGGCGCGAGACCGTGCTCGTGCACGCGGTGGCCCGCATCGCGTACGCCGACGACATCGATCACGTGCAGGCGTCCTGGGTCAAGCTCGGTCCGGTCGGCGCCGGCCAGCTGCTGTCCGCCGGTGTGGACGACCTCGGCGGCACGCTCATGGACGAGAACATCAGCCGCGCCGCCGGCGCGAGCCACGGCCAGGGGCTGACGTCCGACGACCTGGCCGCGATCGCGCGCGAGGCCGGGCGTCCGCTGCGCCAGCGCACGACCCTCTACGGCGAGGTGACGACCGCCGCGGTGGTCGGGGGCTGATCCCCGACCACCGCGGGGAGCCTCAGGCCGCGCGGGGACGGACGCGGATCTTCACCGTCCTCTTCTCCGCCAGGGTGGCGGCGTCGCCGGCGTAGGCGATCTTCACCTTCGCCTTGCCGGCCTTCGTGAACACCGGAAGCCTGAGGACGACCCGTCCGTCGCGCAGCGTGCCCTTGAGCGTGCGGCCGCCGACCTTGACGCGCACTTTGCCCGTGGGGGTGGCGCCGGTCGAGACGACCGTGAGCTTGAGCTTCGCCCGGGTCTTGCCCGCCAGCACGCGACCGGGCTTGACCTTGACCTTGACGGTCGCCTCCGCGCGGACGGGCGTCGGCACCGGCGTGGGGGTGGGGACCGGGGTGGGCGTGGGCGTGGGCGTCGGGCTGGGCTCCGGCGGCGGCGCCGCCGTGACCACGATCGGCAGGCGCACCGAGGTGCCGGTGGTGGTGCCGGTGACCACCACGGTCGTGGCGCCCGCGGGCAGGTCCACCGGGATGGTGGCGCGGACCGCGACGGTGCCGTGGGCGTCGTAGGTGTCGTCGACCAGGGTGTTGTCCACCGCGAAGGTGCCAGCCGCGCGACCGCCGATCGTGACGTCGACGGCCGTGTCGCGCGGGTCGGTGGCGGTGGAGTAGGACCACGAGCTGAGGTCGACGGCGTACGTCGTGCCGGCGACGTACGACGACGCGGTGCCGGGCACGTGCACGCCGATCGCGCGCTGGGTGGCCGGTGCCGCGAGCGGGCCGGCGGCCGAGGCGTCACCGACGTAGGCGGCGAGCGCCGACACGGTGGTGGCCTCACGCACCTGCGGGACCAGGCCCGCGGTGAAGCCGCGGAAGTTGTCGGCCCCGCCGGCGAGCGACTGGCTGACGGTGACGGAGTAGGTGCCGTTGGGCAGCAGCGGTGACCCGTCGAGCCAGGTGCCGGTGATCCGGTCGCCCTCGGGGCGACTGGCGTCGTGGGTCCACGTGAAACCACTGGAGGCGCCGAGGCGGAGGAAGGCGGGGCTGGGCACCGTGCCGCCGCTGGTGCGCTGCCACTGCTGCTCGAGCACGGTCTTGACCTGCGCGCCCGTCAACCGCATGTTGACCAGCGGCTCGGCGTCGAGAACGGCTGCGGCGCGGTCGTACGTCGTGGCGGCGGGGTAGGCGCCGGTGCCGACGAGGTCGGCCTCGAGCGCGGTGGGGCTGGTGAAGGCGATGCGCGCGGTGCCGCCGGAGGACGTGCGGGTGGCCCAGCGCTGCGCGTCGGCGACGAGGTTGCCGAGGGTGGACTCACCACCCGGGTCGGGCGTGGTGCCGTCGGCCTTCACCGCACGGCGCACCGGGCCGGCGAGGCGGCCGAGCTCGACCGTCGGGCTGAGCTGGATGTCGCGGAAGTCGACCTGCGAGGTGCCGCCGCGGTTCTCCAGGCCGATGAAGCCCGCCGTGGCGGCGGTGCGGTCGAGGGTGTTGACGACCGTGCCGTTCAGCAGGACCCGGATCCGGGCCGGGGTGAGCTGGATCGCGAAGCGGTTCCACTCGCCGAGGGGGCGGACGGCTGCGGCGACCGCGGCCGCATCGGCGGGCTGGGCGGTGCCGCCCGTCGGGACGATGGTCCCGGTGTCGCTCGCGCCGATGCGGACGGCGTACCCGCCGTTGGGGGTCGCGCCGCCGGTGCTGCTGGAGGCGAGGTAGATGCTGGACGCGTCGTCGGCGTCGCCGCGACGCCAGTCGACGCCGAGCGTGTAGGGGCCGGTCTGCTGGGTGGTGTTCCACGTCGCGCCGGGGCCGCGGAAGCCCCGGATCGAGCAGTCGGTCTGGTGCCCGAAGCCGCCACCGCCGGCCTTGCGCCACTGGTCGAAGGTGGCGAAGGTGCCGTCGTAGAGCCGGGTGCTGCCGGCGGGCACGGCGGTGGGCACGCAGGTGTCCGCGGCGAGTCCTCCGACCTGGATGGCGTCGAAGTTGAGCCGGCACATCTCCACGCCGCGGTCGCAGCTCAGGGTGAGGGTGTTGGTGCCCTGGACGAGGGTCACGTCGGCGCGGGCGAACTCCCAGTCCTCCCAGCTCCCGGTGAGCTCGTAGGGCACGGTCTGGCGCGCGCCGCCGTTGGTGAGCAGCCCCATGCCGCGGGTGACGTTCTCCGCCGCGCTGAGCGGGCCGGCCGCGTAGCGGATCCAGACGGGGTACGTCCCTGCGGCCGGCGCGGTGAAGGTCATCGTCGACGTCATGCCGGTCTCACGGAACGTGTAGGAGCCGCTGCCGGAGAAGTTGCCGTGGTCGCCGGAGTTGAGGGCGGGGCCGCCGGAGATCGCGCCCTCCTCCACCTCGAGCCAGGCGACCTGGGTGTCGCCGACCGCGGCCTGGGCCGGCGCGGCGGCGACCCCGCCGAGGGTCAGGGTGGCCGCGGCCAGGGCGGTGAGCGCACCACGCAGACCGGCGCGGGTGGAGACGGTGGAAGGAGATGGGAATGACACGTGGACTCCTCGCGGAACGCGCTGTGACGCACGCGTATGGATGAAACGCGGGTTCACATCCTCGAATCCCTCCCTGAGGGTGGTGCTACCCCGAAGCGCTGCGGATATGTCGTCCGTCCGGAGGTGTTGGCCGCTCGGGCATGCGACCAAAGTCGGAGCCACCGAACGAAAGGACACCCCCATGGACATCGGTGACAGCTTCCAGAACACGACCGACGGATTCTTCGACTTCCTGCCCAACCTGCTCGGCTTCCTGCTGATCCTGCTGATCGGCTACATCGTGGCGAGGGTCGTCGCGGGCGTGGTCGGCAAGCTCCTGGAGCGGGTCGGCATCGACCAGCGGCTCCACCAGAGCTCGGCCAACCGCTACGTCGACGCGGTCCTGCCCGGCGCCTCCGCGGCCAACGGCATCGCCCGCGTCGTCTTCTGGCTCATCTTCATCTTCTTCATCACGACCGCGATCGGGGCGCTCGGCATCCCGGCCGCCACCGGCTTCATGAACGACGTGCTGGCCTACCTGCCCAACGTCATCGTGGCCATCGTGATCTTCATCGTCGCCGCGCTGCTCTCCGGCGCGATCGCCGGCGCCGTCGCCCGCTTCATGGGCGACACCCCCACCGGCAAGGTGGTCGGTGCCGTCGCACCCGCGGTGATCATGACGATCGCGTTCTTCATGATCCTCGAGCAGCTCCAGATCGCTCCCGAGATCGTGCGGATCGCCTTCACCGCCATCATGTTCGCCCTGGCCCTCGGCCTCGCCCTGGCCTTCGGCCTCGGTGGGCGCGACATCGCCGCCGACCTGCTCCGCCAGGCCCGCGACAAGGGCTCGGAGGCCGCGAGCCAAGCCAAGCAGGACGCCCACGTCGGCGCCCGCCGCGCCCGCGACGAGGTCAGCCAGCACACCGACGCCGGCCACGCCGGCAGCACCGGCACGGACTGGACCTCCACGTCCACGGCCAGCGCCACCGGGTCGGCGTACGACCCCGAGGCCACGCAGCACATGCCTCCCCCGGCCTCGCCGAACCGCTGACACACTGGCGGACATGACCGGATGTCCGGTGCTCCGCCACCTCGAGACCGCACGCCTCGTCCTCCGGCCCCGGCTGGAGGGCGAGGCTGCGGTCTTTCGTCACCTCTGGGTCGAGCGCGACCCACGCGTCCCGGCCCGTCGGCGCATCGACGCCGACGGCCGCCCCACGGTCGAGGACGTCGCCGCCCAGCTGCGCGACGAGGCCCGTGCGACCGGCCTCACCGTCCTCGCCGTCGAGGTCCGCGAGACCGGCGAGGTCATCGGCTACTGCGGGCTCTTCGCCGTCGACGAGCGGCCCCCGGACGAGCCCGAGCTGGCCTACGAGCTGCTCGCCGCAGCCCATGGCCGGGGCTACGCGACCGAGGCGGCGCGCGCCGTCGTCGACTGGGCACGCGACCACGGACACCCGCGGCTGTGGGCCGACGTGTGGGACTGGAACACGCCCTCACGCCGGGTGCTCGAGAAGCTGGGCTTCACCGAGGTCGAGCGGCGCGAGCCCGGGCCCCACGGGGTGAACATCACGACCGTCCTCGAGCTCTGAGGCGCGCGCGGACAAACTGATTGCGGAGCCCCGCCCACGTCGCGGAGGATCCGCCCCGTGACGATCGAGACCGCCGCCGCGACGAGCCCCAGCCGCGACGAGCTCGCCGGCCTGTACGACGCGGTCGGCTGGGTGGCCTACACCCGCGACCTCGACACCCTCGAGCGGGCGGTGCGGGGCTCGGCGCACGTGGTCACCGCGCGACGCGACGGCCGCTTGGTGGGCCTGGCGCGGGTCGTCAGCGACGGCGCCACCATCGCCTACCTGCAGGACGTGCTGGTCCACCCCGAGGAGCAGGGCAGCGGCCTGGGCAAGCGCCTCGTCACCGAGGTCATGGCCCCCTTCGAGCAGGTACGGCAGAAGGTGCTGCTCACCGACGACGAGCCCGGACAGCGTGCGTTCTACGAGTCGCTGGGCTTCGCGGAGCTCCGCGACCTCGACGACGGGTCCCTGCGCGCCTTCGTCAGGTTCGACTGACCCGACCGTGCGGGATCAGAGGTGATCGTCTGCCGGGCGCACCAGGGCGGCCGACACCCACGACTGCGACATGAGCACCTCGGACCCGGTGCCGGTCGAGTAGGACTCGACGCGCACCACCCACGCCTCCCAACCTCGGCGATCCGAGTGCCTCCATGCGAGCAGGACACCAGGGGCTGGCACGGCCCACCGGCCCGTCAGGTCCACCCACACGTGAAACGGCGGCTGACGGGGCACCGGTCAAGAATAGAACACGTGTTCGATCATCCGCCGGGACGGGACCCTCCCTGCCCGATCGCCTGTCGAGATGCACGAAGGATTGATGGCCCGCCCGCGGGAGACCTTGACGAGATCGGCCATTTGCGTGGTTGCCGTCAAGGTAGGCCGGTCCGGACACGAGCTCTCCCCGCAGAGCGCCCCGTCACCGGCGAGCTTCGCGGACGGGTCATCCGGGACGCCCGGGCATTGGTCAGTGGGCTGGCCTGCTCAGGTCCCGCACGAGGTTCCCTCTACGGAACCGACCGGATCTAGCCGATGAGCGGTAGTGGGGAAATTCGGTCTTAGGAGATCGAGGCGGGCCAGCGATGCTTGCGCCACTCGTCCCATGTCGCGAATCCGGCCGGTGGGTCATCGACAGGTTCGCTGCCTTCGCGTTCCTCTTGCGTCGGGATGCTGATGATGGCAGCCCACTGGGCGAGTTCCTCGTCGGACATGTGCCACGTCGTGTGCGGCTCTTGGACTTGACGCCGGTCAAGCCGTTGCCGCTGCTCGGCCGGTGGGAGTTCGAAATAGCGCATCTCCACCGCCGCACCGAGGTCGGCTGCTGCCTGCCGTAGCGCGGAGCGCTCATCTCGACCCCAGAGGCCGAAGTCGATGACAACGTTGATGCCGAGTTCGAGAGCCCGCAGCCCGATCTCGATGAGCCGTCCTTCGATCACGTCCGAGGCCGACGGCGGGTTCGCGGGCCCGTAGAGGGCCTTTACCCACTCGTCCTTCGTAAGGCGAAGGGCCCTCTCCTCGACCTCTAGGCGTCGTGCCTCTGTGGTCTTCCCGGTGCCTGGCAGTCCTACGGTCAGGAACAGAGTCGGTCGTGTCGTCATCACTTCCCCATCGTGCGGTCGGCTCATCATCGCTGACATCCGGACATGCCGCGATGAGTCCATGGTCGGCGGGGAGGCGGGGTCTACTTCCCAGCACTTCTCCCACCCTGCGGCGGAACCCGTCGCTCCCTCTTACCTGCCGGGATGGCCGGAGCTCACCCTACGCACTTTGGATGTCCGGATTCTGCCGCGATCTGAGCGAGCCCATCGCGGTTACGGACAGTGAATCGTGACCACGGTGGTGATCCGGATACCGGCAGCAGTAGCTCTGCACCGGGACCCGTGCATCTGCGGCCGGTGTGCGCCACACTCAGGTCATGAGTCTCAGTGGTGACATCCGGACGGCCGCCAGCCGCGTGTCGTGGAAGGTCTTCGGTACGAGTGCCGCCGTTGCCCTCTTCGCTTGTTGCGCCGTCGTCGCCCTGGCGACGCACAGCTTGCCCCCCGTGCTGGCGTTCCTGGTCGGCGGCCTGGTCGTGGTGTTTCTCGCGGGCCTCACCCTGGACGCCATCAAGGCACCTTTCGACCGCGGCCCGGGCTCGCGGGTCGGGTCCGGCTCGCGCGGCGGCTGGATCTGACTAACGCGCACATCGGCAGATCCCGGCGTCGCGCAAGCCGATCCTGCGCTGGCGCGCTCCGCGAGCCAATCCTGCTGCGGTCGCGCTCTGTGTGACCAGTAGTTTGTGGCGCGTTGACCAGCTCGCGCGAGTCACGGTAGCGCCAGCGATCCTCAACGAACTCGCGCTCTGCTCCGGGGTAGACGCCGGGCTCGTGGCCTCTCGGGGACTGCAAGACGAAGCAGGTCCTCTGCCGGGCCGACCGGTCGCTGGCCGGTGAGCCAGACGGCACGTAGCGAGCGGTCGAGGTCGACTCCGTGAACGGGGACCTGGACTAGGCGGCCGGCTGCGACGTCGTCGTGCACTGCCAGGTCGGAGAGCACGGCCGGGCCGGCTCCGGCGATGACTGCGGAGCGGACGCCGCTGCTGGTCGACACCTCGAGCAGGGGTTGGGTGGGGGTGCCGAACGGGGTCAGGGCTCGGTCCAGCGCGGTGCGGGTCCCCGACCCGGCTTCGCGGTGCACCAGCCGCGTTCCGGCCAGCTCCTCAGCCTCTACCGATTTACGGCGCTGGGCCCACGGGTGAGCGGGCGCGACGACGACCACGAGCCGGTCGGTCGCCACGACCTGAGCGGACAGGCCGGAGGGAAGGTCGGGGCCCTCGATGAAGCCGAGGTCGGCGTCGCCCGCGAGAACCGCGGCCGCCGTGGTGTCGCTGTTGCCTGCGGTCAGGCTGACGGCGGTGTCCGGATGCGTGGCGGCCAGCACGACGAGCCAGCCCGGCAGTAGATGCTCGGCCACGGTCAAGCTCGCCGCGACCCGCAGCCGCGCGATGCGGTCGCTGCGCAGGGACGCGATGCCCGCCTCGAGGACGTCCGCAGCAGCGAGGACCCCACGTGCCCACTCGGCCAGCAGTGCACCGTTGGGGGTGAGGTTCGAGCCACGGGCTGAGCGAGTGAGGACCGCGAACCCGACCAGCCGTTCGAGTCCGCGCACCCGTGCGCTCACGGCAGGCTGGCTTAGCCCGCGGGAGGCACCGGCCTTGCTCAGGCTGCCGCTGGCAGCGATCTCGAGGAGCAGCGACAGGGTGTCGAGGTCGGGCACCCGGGTGAGAGTCATCGACCCACTCTAGAGCCCGCCATCAGTCCGGTGGATGACGTCATCGATCCAGGATGTCTACCGAGCGCCCGTCTGCCGGCGCAGGCTGGAAGTACCGACGAAGGAGAATGCCTGTGACCACGGCCCACGAAGCCCCTGTCCACCGACACCGCACCGGCAGCCGCTGCCGCCCGTCCTGCCCGCCCACTCCCGAGCCCGGGCACCGCAGTCCGGTACCTGGGTTGCTCGCCGTCGCAACCGCCACCGGCGTCGCGTTCGGCGTGCATGCCTTGGTCCCAGCGGTGAACCCCTCCACCGTCGCTGTGGTCATCGGCGCGCTCGCGGTCAACATCGGGCTGCACCACCCCTCCCTGCACGTCGGCACCCACGTCGCCTCACACCGGTTCCTGCGCCTGGCCGTCGTGCTGCTTGGCCTGCAGCTGGGGCTGCAACAGCTGCTCGACCTGGGGCCGCGCGGTGCCCTCGTCGTGGTCACCACCGTCACGGTCACGTTCACCGGAACGCGCCTGCTTGGGCGGCTGCTGGGTGTGCCGCCGGCCCGGTCCCTGCTCGTCGCCACCGGCTTCTCGATCTGCGGCGCCTCCGCCGTCGCCGCGATGGAGGAGGTCGCCGGCGGGGACGAGGACGACACGGCGGTCGCAATCGCGCTCGTCACGTTGTGCGGGAGCCTGGCCATCGTGCTGCTCCCGCTGCTTCGTGAGCCCCTCGGGCTCGACCCTGCTGCGTTCGGCAGCTGGGTCGGCGCAAGCGTGCACGACGTGGGCCAGACCGTCGCGACAGCCGACCGCGTACCGGGAGCCCTGACGACCGCGGTCGTCGTCAAGCTCAGCCGCGTCGTGCTCCTCGCCCCGCTCGTCGCCGGGACCGCCGTTGCGCTGCGGCGTCGCACCCCCGCGGCGGCGACGGGGCGCCGCCCACCGCTGCTTCCCCTGTTCGTCGCCGGCTTCCTGGCAGCGATCGCCGTCGCGAGCACCGGGCTCCTGCCCGATCCGGTCCTGCACGGCGCGAAGGTCCTCCAGGAGGTCTTGCTCGCCGCAGCCCTGGTCGGTCTGGGCACCGGGATCCACCTCCCGGTGCTGCGGCGCACCGGAGGCCGCGCGCTGGTGCTCGGCCTCATGTCATGGGTCCTCGTCGCGGGGGTCGCCTACGCCGGCGTACAGCTCACCGGCGCATGACGGGCAAGGGGTGGTGGTCGGTTCGACCAACCCCGCGGTGGGTGGGTCGTGTGGTTCGGGCGCTCCTGCGCCCAACCTGGCCCAACTTGGCCCGACCCTTCGGCGTGATCGTCGGGGATCCCAAACGCTGGGCGGTCCGCGCTGATGTGTTCGGGGTGTCCGGGTTCGCCGGTGAGTGTCGCAGTTGGTTAGCATGAGCGCACACGATGGCGGTGGGGCTCGCCGACAACCGTGGCGGCAGGCCACCAACAGTCCCTACCTGAGACAGGTAGGAGTTCGTGTGCCCGAAAATAGTGACCCCGACGTCGGCGATCTGCCGATCGATCCCGATACGTCCGGTGACAGGCTCACCGGCACGGTCCACCGGTTGCCTTCCTTATTCACGTCGCAGTGGGACGTGCTGCTCGCCATCAGCGCCGGCGGCGCACTGGGGAGCCTGGCACGTTGGGGTGTCGGTGAGCTCCTCCCATGGTCCGGGACCGAGTTCGCGTGGGGGACCTTCGTTGAGAACGTCTCTGGTGGGTTCGCGCTCGGCGTGCTGATGGTGTTCGTGCTGGACGTGTGGCCGTCGCAGCGGTACGTGCGCCCGTTCCTGGGCGTCGGCGTCCTCGGTGGCTACACCACCTTTTCGACCTACATGCTCGACGCACGCCTCCTGCTCGGCGAAGGACAGGTCCTCACCGCGTTCGCATATCTAGGAGGGTCCCTCCTGGCCGGCCTGCTCGCCGTCTGGGCCGGGATCGCCTCCGCACGGTTGATCGCACTCAGGCCGAGACGGTCACGACGCCGACATCTAGCACCTCCCGAGTCTTCCATGTTCGCGCACGACGATGACGAGGTGAGGAACCGATGACGCTGCGGGGTCCAGCGAGCAGGCTGACGATCATGGTGGGGGAGTCCGACCAGGTGCACCACCATCCCGTTTACACCGAGATCGTGCATTTGGCGCACCGGGCCGGGCTGGACGAGGCCAGCGCCTTTCGTGGCATCGAGGGGTTCGGCAAGTCGAACCACATCCGCACCCCCAGGTGTGGTCGCTCCGCAAGGACCCGCCTGTCGCGGTGGTCATCGTGGACACCGACGAGCAGATTCGTGGCTTCCCCGAGCTGGAGCGGCTGGAGCTCGAGGGCATGGTGATCGCGGAGCCGGTCGAGGTCATCCGCTACGCGGGCAGAGGACCAGCCGGCCCGGCCGGCCCGGGGGAGGACCGGCGATGACAGTTGCGATGGTGCTGCTGGGTGGCGCTATCGGCGCTGCGTTGCGCTACCTCACCGATCTGGTCGTCCAGTCCCGCCACGACAGCGTCTTCCCGTGGGGAACCTTCACCGTCAACATGACCGGCTCGCTGGTCTTGGGCGTCACGGCGGCTGCGGTGACCGGCGCTGGGGTGCCGTCGTGGGTGCTGGCCTTGGTCGGCACCGGGTTCTGCGGTGCCCTCACCACGTTCTCCACCTTCGGGTTCGAGACCGTCCGGTTGCTCGAGGAAGGCTCGGTCCTCGCCGCGGGGTTGAACTGCCTCGCGAGCCTGGCGGTCGGTCTGGGCGCGTGCGCCGGCGGGTACGCGATGACGGCCGCGCTCCTGTGAGCGAGGTGACGCCGGTCCGAGGACCGCGGCCGCGCTGGGTGAGATGGCTGCTGGCTGTCGCGGCCGTCCTGCTGTGCGTGCTGACCATCGCGTTGGCCGTGGGCTCGGAGCAGCTCGCGCGGCTCGACCAGACGGTCGCTGACTGGGGCTACCACTCCACCTGGGGCCACGCCGGTCGAAGCTCGTTCTGGGTCGCGGTGGCGACCTACGGGCAGCCGATGGTCCTGCGTGCGGTGCTGGTGCTTCTCGCGCTGGTGCTTCTCCCGCTGCTGCTGGCCCGGAAGCGCAACTGGTGCTTGGCGGCGTGGCTCGTCGCCGTCACCGTGACCGAGAACGTCATCGCCCCCTCGACCAAGCTCCTGCTCAGCCGCCCGCGCCCGGAGTGGCTCGAGCCGATCGCGGTCGAGCACAGTTTGTCCTACCCCTCGGGGCATGCCGCGATGGCAGGGACCTTCGCGGCCGCGGTGATCCTCGTGGCGCTGGCGATGATGGGTCCGGGATGGAGTCGGCGGCTGGTCGTGCTGCTCGCTCTGCTGGTCTACCTTGTGATCTCGGTGGACCGGATCTTCTTGGGTGTCCACTACCTCAGCGATGTCGTCGCCGGAAACCTGCTGGGGCTGTGCATCGCTCTGGCGGGGTGGCTGCTGCTCCTCCGGGTCACGTCCTCCGGGAGCGGGTGGTGAACTTGTGGGAGGCGGTGCTGCTGGGCATCGTCGAGGGGGTCACGGAGTTCCTGCCGATCTCGAGCACCGGCCATCTGACGATCGCCGAGGAGCTGCTCGGGTTGCCGGTTGATGACCCCGGCGTCACCGCCTTCACCGCTCTCATTCAGGTCGGGGCAATCGCTGCGGTTCTCGTCTACTTTCGCACCGACATCCGCACACTGGCGGTGGCGTGGTGTCGGGGACTTGTCGTGCCCGGGGAGCGGCACCGACCCGAGTACCGGATGGCCTGGTGCGTCATTGCGGGGTCCGTCCCGATCGGTGTCGTGGGCTTGCTCGCCAAGGACCTGGTCGCCGGCCCCCTACGCTCCCTGTGGGTCGTGGCCGTCGCACTCGTGGCGTGGAGCTTCGTCATGGTCTTGGCGGAGCGGTCTTCCTCGTGGCGCGGGCAAGCGGGCCGCGACCTCACCGTGCGCGATGCGGTGGTGATCGGGATTGTCCAGTGCGTGGCGCTGGTGCCGGGGGTTTCTCGTTCCGGAGCCACCATCAGCGCAGGGCTCTTTCTTGGACTGGACAGGGTCACTGCCACCCGGGTGTCGTTTTTCTTGTCCATTCCAGCGCTGGTCGCGGCCGGCGCCTACGAGGGGCTAATCACGGCCTCGCAGATCTCCACCACCGTCGGCTGGTGGCCCACCGTGGTGGCGACGGCGGTGAGCTTCGTCGTGGCCTACGTATCAATTGCGTGGCTACTCCGCCTCGTGGCCGGACACCCGATCATCGTCTTCGTCCCCTACCGGTTGGGATTGGCAGCGGTGCTCGTCGGGGGACTGCTGACAGGCCTGGTCAGCGCCACGTGACTCGTCCTTGGTCCGGAATCTTCAAACCGAGGAGGGTCGCACCGAGCGGCACGGCCCTCGTGGCGTTTGGGCTCAGGGTTGGGGTGATCTCGCCGTAACGGCTCGTCGCTCCGCGCGCCCATCCCGCATCGGGTCGCTCCGCGAGCCCATCCCCGAGCGGGGCTCGATGTGTCGCCGGCGTCGGAGTTGCGCACTATCAGCGGCAGATCCGGACGTTTCGGCTGGCATTCTACGTTTCGTCAGGGCCTGTGAGAGCCGAGCCGGGCGCAAGCCTCCTGCATGTGTCTCGGCGTGAGGTAGCCAAACTGCGACGACTCGCCACCGTCGCCGACGAACTCAACGGCGATCTGTGAGTCCTGGCCTCGCTTGCGCACGGTGTCGCAGGAGACGGGGATATCGACCGCAGCGCTTTCCCCGGGCCCAATACTTAGCGGGGCTTCCGCAAAGGGCTTGCCGTCAACGCGAAGTGACGCCAGCCGGAACAGAACGTCTCCGTAGTTCACTACGGTCATCTGCGCTTGCAGATCTCCTGAAGTCGTGAGGACAACATCGCTCTGTACCATGTCGAGCCTCGCCACCGGAGCGGACTTCGCGACTGCGGGCGCTTCGCCTGTGCTGACCTGCGCGTACCAGCCCAGCGTCGCGCTGATCGCGGCCACGCCGAGGTAGGACAACACTCGGGCCGTTCTCGGACGGCTACCCCTGTGGTGAGTGCTCGCAAGCACCTCCGGAGGTCCAGCAGTCGGGCGCTTCGCCATGTTGTCTGACACGGGACCCATCTTCGTCGGTGTCAGACCAGTTCGCCGAACTTCGTCCTCACATCGGCAGATCCGCGCAGTCGGCAGGCGAGGGCTGAATGTTGGCACGCTGTCTCGCTACGCCCTTCCGATGCACTTGACGGCCGGCTGTTGGCCGGTGCGACGTACTGGGATGGACACCACCACCCTCCCTGCCCTGCTGAACGTCGATGATCCGATGCTGCGCCTGGCCGTCGCAGCCCACCTGGCCCGCTACAAGGGACAGAGCCGCGCCCACACCGCCTCCGACCTCAACGCCTACCTGCGCTGGTGCCTCGAACGAGACGTGATGCCGCTGCAGGCTCAGCGAGCGCACGTCGAGCTGTACCTGCGCTGGCTCCAAGAGATACGGCACCTTCGCCCCTCGACGGTGTCGCGTCGGCTGTCGGTGCTGGCCACGTTCTACCGGACCTGCGTCATCGACCAGATCCTCGACCACTCACCGGCCGAGTTCGTGCGCCGCCCTCACGTCCCGCTCGAGTCACCCACCCTCGGTCTGAGCCACCTTCAGTTCGAGGCCATCCTCACCGCCGGCCGCGACTCCACCAACCCCAACGACTTCGCACTGGTCGCGATGCTCGGACTGCTCGGCCTGCGCATCTTCGAGGCCACCGGCACCGACGTCCAAGCGCTCGGCGAAGCTCGCGGCCACCGCGTGCTCAGCGTTCACGGCAAGGGCGACAAGACGGCTGTGGTCCCACTACCGCCGGCTGTCGGTCGCGCCATCGACCGAGCAGTCGAGGATCGCGTAGACGGCCCGATCCTGCTCAACCGGCGCGGCCGACGGATGGATCGGCACGCCGCCACCCGACGGCTCCGAGCACTAGCCCGGTCCGCCAACGTCACCACCGCTCGCATGCACCCGCACATGCTGCGCCACACGTTCGTCACCACGATGCTCGACGCCGGCGTCGACCTGCGCGACGTCCAGGTTGCCGCCCGCCACGCCGACCCCCGCACGACCATGCGCTACGACCGAGCTCGCAACAACCTCGATCGCCACCCGAACTACATCCTGGCTGCGTTCATGGCCTCAGCCACGTGACAACCGCACATGCCGAGATGCGTGCGCGCTGTTTCGTAGGGTGTGATCCGTGAACGTGGAGGGCATCGACGAGCGTGCGCTCGGAGAGCAGGGCTACGGCTCCAACTTTGTGGTGTTCATCTACGAAGGCGGTGACAGCGCGCTGGAGAACTTCTCCTGGAGCGTCGACAGCCTGCTATTGACGAACGCTGACCTGCCTCAGGTTCTTGCGTGGTTGCGCGAGCATCTTCCAGTCGGCTCCTGTTGGTCCCTGGCTGTTGTGCACGCGCCCAAGCATCCGACTCCGGTATCTCACGTCGACGTGGCTTGGATCGTTGGCGACGACGTCCTGAACACCCCGCCCGAGGACAGGGACGCTGAGCAGCAACGCATTGCGGAGGAAATGGTCGCGCGACGCCATCGGGTGACGCTCGTCTAACCTGCCAAGTGACCGCTCATGCCGAGATGCGTCCGCGTTCGTCCTGTCCCTCGCTTCCGCGAGAATGGCGTCATGAGACGGTGCAGACTCCATGTGTTGGGTGCCAGTGGTTCAGGAACTACCACGCTGGCGCGGGCCCTGGCGACCTACTGGTCGTCGCCGCATGCCGATGCTGATGACTATTTTGGCTGCCGACGAACCCGCCCTACGTCGAGAGGCGACCAGACGCCGACCGGCTGGGACTGATGCGTGACGTGTTCGTCCCGCGAGAGTCTTGGGTGCTGTCAGGGTCGATGGTGGGTTGGGGTGAAGAGGTTGTGGATCAGTGCCACGCCATTGTCTTCCTCAGCCTCGATCCTTCTGAGCGGTTGCGGCGCCTCGAAGAGCGTGAGGTCCACCGACGAAGCGGCGAAAGGTTCGACGAGGAGGCGTGGACGGCGTTCCTGGACTGGGCGGGCGGGTACGACGACCCGTCCTTCAACGGACGGAGCCGTACCGTCCACGAAAACTGAAACCGGTGCACGAGCAACCTTCGCCGACACCACCACCGAGCAGGAGGCAGCGTGAGCTACACGATGAGCATGTCCGTTGCAGAGGCCTACAAGGACATGGTCGCCACGCCCAGTGGTGCCTTGGCAAGAGGTGACCGGTGATGGAGCTGGAGGCGGAGAGCATGGCTCCGGTGATCAACCGGCTCAAGCGAGCCCAGGGTCAGCTGGCTGGCGTGCTGCGCATGCTCGAGGACGGTCGCGAGTGCGAGGACGTGGTCACCCAACTTGCTGCGGTGTCGAAAGCCCTTGACCGGGCCGGTTTTGCCATCGTCGCCAGCGGCCTGCAGCAGTGTCTGACCTCAGGGGACGAGCTGGACAGCATCGACGTGAAGAAGATGGAGAAGCTCTTCCTCTCACTCGCGTAGCGACCGACGCGGACAGCGGCCCGCACCTGATCGTGCGGGCCGCTCGTCATACCTCTTGCGTGATCGGAGTTGCGGGTCGCCGCCTCAGTTTGCTTGTGAGACTACGAACGCGGGAGTGATACCCGTTGCCACCGGCGGTGGCTCAGGCGGGAGCGCCGTTGATGCGGAACTCGACGGTCTCGACCTTGGAGGCGACTCCCAGGACTTCAAGGTCGCCCCGGTCGACGCGGCCGTCGGCGTTCTGGTCGGTGACGACGGCGGGGGCATCGTTGTAGATGCCGTCATGGTTGAGGTCGTCGATCACGGCGACGGTGAGCGTGGTGGTGACATCCTTCCCTGCGATCGGCGCGCCGACGATCCAGGTGTCCCAGAGCTCGACGCCCTTCTTGGAACGGTCAGTGACGCCGCTGAGATTGAACAGGTTCGCGAGGTTGGTCCCCGGCCCGGAGAAGCCGGGAAGGGTGCTGTTGGTGGTGCTGGTGAGCACAACCAGGCCGGGCATCCTGTCGTCGACGCCGGGCGAGAAGCTGCCGGGGAACGGAGCGGTGTTGTTGTGCGCGGCCGGCCCGGTCAACTGGTTGCCGGTGAATCCGGTGCCCGCGAGCGAGGTCTTGCGGAAGTCGATGTTGAGGTCGACCAACCATCCGGCGCCCGCGATCCCGGCGTTGTCGCCTCGTCCTGGGGCGACGATCTCGACATCCACGGTCTGGTGCGCCCGACTACCGTGCCCACCCCCGGCCCCGGCCGTGGCGGAGGCGCTGCCGGTGGTGGCGGCATAGGTGCCGGCAAGCACTGCGGCAACGGTGAGGGCGGTGGCGGCGGTGGTGGACTTCTTCATGGTGGGTCCTTTCGTCGGATGTCAGGCAGGGGTACGCCAGAGTTCGCGCAACGGTTCACCTGTTGGCAGTCGACAGCACGAGATCGCCGTCGGAGTCGGTCACATGAACCTGAGCGACTTCCCCAGGGGCAAGTGCGGCGGCCCCGGTCACGCGCGCCTCGCCGCTACCAGTCGATCCCCAGGTGGCGACCTGCTGGCGCTCGCCCTCGGGCGAGACGAGCCAGGCGACGAACTGCTCCGCTTGCGGGAGCCCCCGCAAGGTCAGGTCGACCGACGTGCCCCACGGCTTGGCGTTCAGCGAAGTCTCTCCGGTGGCGTCGACACCAGGGGATGCGATCAGCGCGAGGTTGGTCGCGGCAGGCCGGTCGGGGTCGTTCAGCAACACCGCGGTGCCGGAACCTGCCCCCGCGACCAGAACGAGTGCGGCGGCAGCGCCGAGGAGCACCCGACGACGTCGACGGCGGATTCGCAGGACCCCGATCGCATCCGTCAGCGCGGTGTCGGAGGACCTGCTGGTCTCGGCTCTCGGCGCGCCGGCCCGGAGCAGCGGCGGCAGTGACGCGTACGTTGCGAGCTCGTCCTTGCATGTCGTGCAGGTCGACAAGTGGATCTCGAGCTGGGTCCGGTCGCCGGCCTCGAGACCGCCCAGGACGTACGGGCCCAGCAGCTCGCGTAGCCGCAGGTGATCCCCATCCTCTTCGTGGTGGTTCATCGCTCGACTCCCATCTCTTCGAATGCGGCGCGCAGGATGCGGATCGCGTAGTACGAACGTGACTTCACGGTCCCCGGTCGTAGCCCGAGCGTCGCTGCGGCCTCCGTGACCGTCGCGCCGCGGTAGTAGAGCTCGTCGACCACGGCGCGGTGTTGGGGCGAGAGCCGCTCCAGTGCTTCCTCCACGACGTGTGCGTCGACGATCGCGTCGGCGCGATCGCTGACGGACTGCACGGCCAGTGTCTGCTCGCCGCCGGCGAGTCGAGGACGGCGCTCATCGGCGCGCCACAGATCGATCACCAGGTTTCGGGCGACAGCGAAGAGGTAGGCGCGCGGATCACCGCGGCTCGGGTCGATGCGATCGAGGTTGCGCCAACCGCGCAGCATCGTCTCCTGGACGACGTCCTCGGCTCGGCCACGGTCGTCGACGAGGCGCAGCACAAAAGTCATCAGGGCCGTTCCGTGACGGAGGTACAGCTCGGTCAGCACCCGGTCGTCGGCCTGAGCCGTCGCCCCGGATCCCGACGAACCCGTACGCAGTGATCTCACAAACGTCGGTACGACGCGCTTCCCCGATCGGTTCACAGCGTTGGCACCTGGCCCTGCTCGTCACTCAGTCTCGTGGAGATCCAATGTCCCCGCGAGGGATGAATCACGTCCGGCGACGGGGCCATCCGGGGACGAATCGCGGGGTCGCGCGAGCGTAGTCTGAATAGTCCGCGAAGCGATCTTCGAGCCGCTGCTCCTCCCAGTGGGCCTTGACATTGATCAGCAGCAGAAGCCCGATGCCAGCGGCGGAGGCGGGGACGCTGCGAGAGCTGACGACCTGTGACGCGGTGAAGAGCAGGAGTCCGGTGTAGATCGGGTGGCGGACGTAGCGGTACAGCCCCGAGGTACGCAGGCGCGCGTGTGCGTTGGGGAGCGGTGCTGCGGTCAGTCCGCGGCGCAGCGCAGCGGCGGCGAGCACCATCAGTCCGATCCCAGTCCACGTGCCGACGGTTGCGGCGAGGCTGAACCATGCAGGGAGACTCCAGGCGTCGCCACGCGGAAGGAGGACCACCAAGCCGATGAGAAGGAACTGGACGGCGACGAATGTCCAGGCAATGACGCCCTCGCGAGGCCCGTGTGATGGTGCGGCTGCGACCGCGTGGTGCTCGGCCCCATCGTGTCGAGGGCTATCCATGGGACCACTCTTCCACTGAGTAGGGCACCGCTCCCGGAGAACCGATAGACCAACCCGCCGAGGTCGACACGGTGTCGACTGCCGTTAGACCGCGTTCACAACGTCACGGGGAACTCCAGCTGGGCCCGGCCGCTGACTGCGAATTGGATGCACCCTCTGACCAGCCTCGAGCTTCGGCTCGTTTTCGTGCCAACTCTGCCAGGCGATCCGACGCAGCTTGTTGGTAACGCATGGCGGCTTGGTTGGTGGAGTGACCACCGAGCGCCATCAGCTCGGCCATCGTGGCGCTATGGCGGGCAGCTTCGGTCAGCGCGCCGTGTCGTAGGTCGTGGAAGGGCAGGTCTTCGCGGCCAGCAATCCGTGGTCAACTAAGGGGAAGGGCGGATCCGGAATCGCGTGACCGGTTACAGCATTGTCGGGTCACCGATCCGGCCATCTCGGGCTGCACCGGCGGAGAGGCGCAGCAGGCACGAGAGCTGATGGGCGCGGTAGCGGGTCGCTACGATTCACCCGGAGTGCGCTGATGTCGGTCTCGGTCAGAGCGACCACCGTGCCGCAACGTGGGAGTGACCTCCACGGTCCTCGGACCCCCAGTGTCACGAGCGCGGCATGCCCTCACACGCCGCGCGGAACTCGACAGGTCTCCACTTACTCTCCACAAACCACCGCCAAACAACCCCAGATGATCAGATAGAATCTGAACCAGCAAGTTGCTCGAACCCTTGAAATCACGAGGGAATCCGCAGATTTTCCGGGAGCAGGGGCCGTCGAAAAGTGGTTGGCCGATCGGCACCAGCCAGTTCTACGACTCGACAGCGCGGCCAGCCAAGACGAACTGGTAGCCGAGGTCCTTAAGTGGGAACCTGCTCGCTAAGCGGTGCGCCGGTCGCCCGTGGCTTGGGTACCGACCATCGGCGTCAGCCGAGTGTCCGGATCTGGCACCCCTCTGTGTCAACGGGTGCTTGGAATAAGGGTCTTCCGGC
>CAXHZJ010000006.1:0-261329 GCA_964021995.1 Nocardioides furvisabuli
CACGGACTCAGACCGTGTCGTCGCAGGTTCTCGACCAACGTGCCTGGGCATCACACCTAGCCGAGCCGACCCCTGAGGTCGGCGGGCTGGGCGACGATCCGGGGTCGGCCGTCCTCGGCTGCCTCGAGGTCGCGGGCGGCGCGGTTGGCCTGGGCCTGCTCCCGCTCGGCCACCGCCTCGGCCTCACGGGCCTCGACGCGCGCCTCGGTGAGCTCGCGGTGCAGCGCCGCGACCTTCTCGGCCTGGGCCTGGATCTCCGCGGGCGGGCGCTCGGCCAGCACGAGCTCCTCGAGGTCGCCGAGCGCCGCCTGCTCGCGGCGCTTGAGCACCTCGACCGTGTGGCGGGCGGTCTCGGCGGCGTCACCGGCCTGGACGGCCTCCATCGCCTCCTCGGCGGCCTCGCGCCGCAGCTCGCCGAACTCCACGCGGCGGTGGTGGGCGGCGACCGCCTTGGCGCCGTCCTCGTCGGGGTGGACACCGGCGTGGTCGGCGAGCGCCTTGACCAGCTCGCGAGTGGCGGCCCGGCGGGCGTCGCGCAGCTCGATCTTGGCGTCGAAGCACTGCTGGTAGGCCTTCCAGTCACGCTCCCACGCGTCGGCCTCCTTCTGCGGGGCGTCGCCCGGCAGGGTCTCGACCGGCGGCCAGATGCGGTGCTCGCGGACCTCGAGACCGGCGGACACGGCATAGGCGCGCAGCTGCTCGAGGCCGTCGCGGTGCCGGCGCAGCACGTCGGAGTAGGCGTTGATCGCCCGGCCGAGGCCGCGCAGGTCGTCGCGGACGCCGACCGACTCCTCGTGGCGATGGCCGGCGCGGGTGCGCAGCATGTCGGCGGCCTCGCCGGAGAACACGTCCTCCGACAGGGAGGCGGTGCGCTCGAAGGCCTCGGCGGCGGCCTCGACCTTGCTCGCGACGCGTCGGACGGTGTCGCCGTAGGCGTCGACGGCGTCGGGCTCGATCCAGTGGTAGTGGCAGCCGATCGGGTCGCCGAAGCGCAGCCCGTCCTGCTGGACCTCGATGCGGTCGACGACGACCTTCGTCACGGCTTCACCTGCTCGAGCCGGGCAGCGACCTGCGCGGCCTCGCCGACCATCAGGTCGAGCTCGTCGAAGTCGAGGACCGAGTCGTCGATCGCGCCGGCGATGGTGCGGCACCGCCGGGCGACCTGCTCGGCGTCCTCGACGAGGCTGCGTACGCCCTCGACGAGGAGGTCACGCCACGGGAAGTCGTCCGCGGGGTGGTCGACGTCGCCGAGCGCGGCCCGCAGGTCCTCACGGGCGGAGTCGAGCTCCTCCCGGGCGCCGCGCAGCGCCCGCTGGTTGATCGCGATCGGCCTCATGCCGGTCTTCTGCCCCGGTGGACGGGGTCGAAACCAGAAGTGGTGAAACTGTGAACGACGTGGAGCGGGTGTGGCTCAGACGTGCCCGGAGAGCTGGGCCAGCCGCAGCTCGAGGCGCCCGAGCAGGTCGGCGCACGCCTTGTCCGGCATCGCCGACTTCCGGCCCCCGCCCTGCGCGCAGACCGGCAGCACGTCGATGGACAGCTTGGCCCCGCCGGCGAGGGCACGCAGCTCGTCGAGCTTGTCGCCGAAGGGCGAGCCGCTGCCGGGGGAGTAGTAGTGCACGGCCGCGTCCACGTCGTCGGCGAAGAGGTCGGCCTTGGTCACCGCGACCACCAGCCACGTCGGCCGCTCGCGGCGCACCGCCATGCTCGCGATGCGGTGGGCGGTGATCGACCAGTCCTCGAGCTCGGCGGCCAGCTGCTCCTCGCGGGTGGCGACCCCGGCGCCGCTGGTGCCGCCCGTCCGTCGCGGGGTGGCGTGGCCGTTGGCGACCACGTGCAGCACGCCGTCGACCGGCTCGTCGTGGAAGACCTCGTCGAGCGCGCCGAGGCGGGTCGCGGCGTTCTCGCCGGGCACCACGCGAAAGCGGTAGCCGCGCAGCCGCGCGGCGCGACGCGTACGCCGCTCCATGACCGCCGAGCCCACGTCCTGCCCGCCCTCGGCGCTCGCGCGGCGGGAGAGCCGGTCGGCGAGCCGGGTCTTGCCGACGCCGGTCATCCCGGTCACCGCCACGGTCGGGTAGCGGTGGCGCAGGAGGCGCGAGGCGCGCTCGGGAGCCTGGGACAGCGCGGCCAAGGCACCCCCGGCGAGGGTGGTGCCGATGGCTGCCTTGCCGTGTCGCAACGGTGACTGCATGGGTCCATCCTGCCTGCTGCGGCTCGGAGCGGCCCCGCTGGTTGGCCTTGCCACCGGCTGTCGCGGACAATGGCGGTGCTCCCACCCCGCGGTCGAAAGGTCTCCATGGACACCGAGAAGCGTCCCGTCCTGACCGGGCTCCTCGCCCTGGTCGGCGTCGCCGTGGTCATCGGTCTGCTGGGCGGGCTCGCCGTGATGGTCGGCGTCCAGGCCACCGGC
The DNA here is from genome assembly GCA_964021995.1 of Nocardioides furvisabuli. Classification (GTDB taxonomy): domain Bacteria; phylum Actinomycetota; class Actinomycetes; order Propionibacteriales; family Nocardioidaceae; genus Nocardioides; species Nocardioides furvisabuli_A. Next base: position 2,414 of record CAXHZJ010000006.1, read on the forward strand.
ATCGGCTCCACGTCGAGCGCCAGCTCCGGCGACGAGGCGCCCGCGACCTTCAACCTGCCCCGTCCGAGCGACACCAGCACCACGTCGCCCGTGACCGAGGAGCCGGTCGAGCCGACCGAGGGGGAGCCGACGTCGGAGGCGCCCGCCGAGGCCATCTCGCTGACCACCAGCCGGCAGTCGGTGAGCCCGATGCAGCAGATCGACCTGACCGGGACCTACCAGACCGGTGAGGGCTCGATCCTGCAGGTGCAGCGCTTCGAGGACGGTGCGTGGGTCGACTTCCCGGTGACCGTGTCGGTCGGCGGCGGCTCCTTCGCGACGTACGTCCTGACCGGACGCACCGGGCCCAACCAGTTCCGCGTCGTCGACACCGACTCCGAGGCCGTCTCCAACGAGGTCACCGTCACCGTCGGCTGACCGCGGCCACCCGGTCGCGGTCCACGCGGCGCGTCCAGTGGCCCACCCACCCGGTCCCGGCCACGCCGAGCGCGCCCACCACCAGGCAGGCGGTGGCGAGCGGCGCCACGGCCGCGACGGCGCCCACCAGCAGCGGTCCGCCGGTGTTGCCGATGTCGCCGCACAGCCGCCACGCGCCGAGGAACTGCGAGCGCCCCTCGTCGGGCGACGCGTCCGCGCCGAGCGTCATCACGATGCCGGAGCCGAGTCCGTTGCCGGTGGCGATCAGCGCCATCACCAGCGCGACGCCCAGGGCCGAGGTGGCCAGCGGGAGCAGGAGGCACGCGATGGCCATGGACAGCACGACCGGGACGGCGACGACCATCCGGCCGCGGGTGTCCATCAGCCAGCCGCCCGGCCACATGAAGGCGACGTCGAGCGCTGCGGCGCCGGCGAAGATCAGCGAGGTCGTGGACGCCGACAGGCCGATGTGGTCGGCCCACAGCGGCAGCAGGCTCAGCCGCAGCGAGCGGCTCATCCCGAGGACGACCACCGCCGACCCGAGCGTGGCGAGCACCCGCCGGTGCGCGGCGATGACCGTCCAGACGCCGAGGTGGCCGGCCGAGCGGGCGTGGGCACGCTTCTCCTCGCCGAGGTCGGGCATGGTGGCTGCGAGCAGGGAGGCGAGCACCGACATCACCGCCCCGAGCCAGAAGACGCTCGTGAGGTCGGTGAGCCGGATCAGCCCGGCACCTATCAGCGGCCCGACGAGCACCCCGATCCGGTAGGAGCCACCCAGCAGCGACATCGCCCGCGCGCGGTGGGTCACCGGGACGACGTCGATCATGAAGCCCTGCCGTGCGATGAGGAACATCGTCCAGCACACCCCGCTCAGCAGCACGCCGACGGCGAGCCCGAGGACCGAGTCGGTGAGGGCGGCGAACGCCATCGCGCCCGCGTCGACGAACCCGGCCGCCACCAGCGCGCGCCGCTCGCCGATCCGGGCGACCAGCGCCCCGGCGGGCAGGCTCGCCAGGAGCATGCCGACGCCGGTGAGCGCGACGATGAACGCAGCCGTGCTGACGTCGGCGCCGAGGTCGCGGGCCCGCAGCGCGAGCACCGGCATGATCGCGCCGTGCCCGATCGCGGAGACGATCGAGGGCCCGTACGCCACGAGCCAGATGTCGCGGAAGCGGAACTCCTGATCGGCCCCCGAGGTCACCGGCCCATCCTCTCAAGCACGCCGCTCGGGCGGTGCCCCAGCCACATTTCGACGCCGGCCGAGGTGGCTGGCGCACCGCCCGAGCCCGACACGCGTACGCCGCGCCCGAGGGCGGTGTCACACCCACATTCCTGCGACGTCGAACGTGGGTGTGGCACCGCTCCGCCGGGCGGCAGACAGCTCAGGGGATCCAGTCGAAGGTGTCCGGGTTCGGGCCCGTACGCCCCTCCTCGCCGCGGTCGAGCTCGTCGATCGCGGACATGTGGGTCGGCTCCAGCTCGAAGTCGAAGATCTCGAAGTTCTGCCGCATCCGGTCGGGGTTCATCGACTTAGGGAAGACGATGTCGCCGCGCTGCACGTGCCAGCGCAGGGTCACCTGGGCAGGCGTACGTCCGACGAGCGAGGCGATCTCGCCGATCGTGTCGTCGTCCATGACCTTGCCCTTGGCGATGGGCGACCACGCCTCAGTCAGCACGCCGTGGCGCTGGTTGGCCGCGCGCACGTCCTCGTTGGAGAAGAAGGGGTGCACCTCGACCTGGTTGACGACCGGCACCACGCCGGTCTCCTCGACGATCCGGTCGAGGTGGGCGGGCTGGAAGTTCGAGACGCCGATCGAGCGGGTCTTGCCGGCCTCCTGGGCCTCGATGAGCGCGCGCCAGGTCTGCACGAAGTCGCCGTCGTACTGCGTCGGCAGCGGCCAGTGGATGAGGAAGAGGTCCACCTGGTCGAGGCCGAGCTTCTCGAGCGAGGCGTCGATCTCACGACGCGCGTCGTCGGGGCGGTGGAAGGAGTTGTTGAGCTTGGTCGTGACGTAGAGGTCGTCGCGGGCCACGCCGGAGGTCCGGATCGCCTCGCCGACGCCCGCCTCGTTGCCGTACATCTGGGCGGTGTCGATGTGGCGGTAGCCGGCCTCGAAGGCCTGGACCACCGTGGCCGCGGTGTCCTCCGGCGGGACCTGGAAGACGCCGAAGCCGAGCTGGGGGATGGACGTGCCGTCGGGGAGCGCGATGTTCGGAACAGTCATGCAGGTTCCTACAGCGACGCGGCGCGAGGTATTCCGCACGACCACCCCGAGGTGGTCGTCATAGGCTCGTCCGGTGACCCACGACACCCATGCCCCGCCCGCGCCGATCGACCTCCCCGGGGCGGGTGACTGGCTCGGCTGGGTCGCCGCGCGCTGCGAGGGCCAGCTCGACGAGGCGCGGCGCCGGGTCGAGCAGGTCAAGGCCGCCTCCGGCGTGGCCGACGTGCTGGGCGCCTGGAACGCCGCGGAGACCGCCGTCGGCAACGCCGGGTCGGTCGCGCTGTGGGCCGAGGTGCACCCCGACGCCGCGGTCCGCGACCGCGCCGACGAGCTGGGCCAGGAGGTGCAGAAGTACGTCACCGAGGTGGGCCTGGACCGCGACCTGTACGCCGTCTTCGCCGACCTCGCCGCCACGCCGGAGGCCGAGGCCCTCGACGCCGACGCCCGCCGGGTGCTCGACCACACGCTGCGGGACTTCCGCCGCACCGGCGTCGACCGCGACGAGGCCACCCGTGAGCGGCTGCGCGAGCTGAGCGAGCGCAGCGTGCTCCTCTCCCAGGACTTCGGCCGCCACATCCGCGACGACGTGCGCTCGGTGCGGCTGGCGCCCGAGCGGCTCGCCGGGCTGCCCGACGACTACCGCGCCGCCCACCCCGCCGACGACGACGGACTGGTCACGATCACCACCGACTACCCCGACCTGGTGCCGTTCATGACCTTCGGCGCGGACGGCGCGGCCCGTCGTGACCTGTCGCTGGCGGCCAACAACGTCGCCTGGCCGGTCAACGACCAGGTGCTCCAGGACCTCTTCGCGGTGCGGCGCGAGACCGCCGCCCTGCTCGGCCACGACTCGTGGCCCGACTACGACACCGAGGTCAAGATGATCGGGTCGGGCCGCGCCGTCGCGGACTTCATCGACCGCATCAGCGACGCAGCGCTCGATCGCGCGGGCCGCGAGCTCGCGGTGCTGCTGGAGCGCAAGCGCCAGGACGAGCCCGACGCCGACACGGTGGAGACCTACGACTCGCGCTACTACTCCGAGCTCGTGCGCCGCGAGCAGTACGACGTCGACGGCCAGGTCGTGCGCACCTACTTCCCCTTCGAGCAGGTGCGCCAGGGGCTCCTCGACGTCACCGGCCGGCTCTTCGGCCTCGAGTGGACCCCGGTCCCGCACGCCGAGGCCGGCACGTGGCACGACGACGTCGCGAGCTATGACGTCGGCCTCGACGGCGTACGGATCGGGCGCATCCACCTCGACCTCCACCCGCGCGAGGGCAAGTTCAAGCACGCGGCCCAGTTCGACATGGTGACCGGCATCGCCGGCCGGCAGCTGCCCGAGGGCGTGCTGGTCTGCAACTTCAGCCGCGGGCTGATGGAGCACGACGAGGTGGTGACGCTGTTCCACGAGTTCGGCCACCTCGTGCACCACGTGCTGGGCGGGCAGGGCGAGTGGGCGCGCTTCTCCGGCGTCGCGACCGAGTGGGACTTCGTCGAGGCGCCGAGCCAGATGCTGGAGGAGTGGGCCTGGGACGCAGGCGTCCTGGCGACCTTCGCCCGCAACGAGGCCGGCGAGACGATCCCGGCCGAGCTGGTCGCGGCGATGCGCCGTGCCGACCACTTCGGCAAGGGCACCCACGCCGCGCAGCAGATGGCGTACGCCGCCAAGTCCTACTACTTCCACGCGGGACCGCACGACGACCTCACGGCCTACGGCGACGAGCTCCAGCGCCGCTACTCGGTCTTCCCGCCGCTGGAGGGCGCGCACATGCACTGCGCCTTCGGCCACCTCGACGGCTACTCCTCGGGCTACTACACCTACATGTGGTCGCTGGTGATCGCGAAGGACCTCTTCAGCGCCTTCGACGAGGGCGACCTCTTCGCCCCCGACGTGGCGCACGACTACCGCGACAAGGTGCTCGCGATGGGTGGTCGCCGCGACGCCGCCGACCTGGTCGAGGACTTCCTCGGCCGGCCGTACTCCTTCGACGCCTGGGCGGCGTGGCTGGCGGAGTGACGGTGAGGCGCTCCGATCTCTCGGTGGTCGAGTAGGTCGCGAGCGCCAGCGAGCGGCCGTATCGAGACCCGGTCAGCCGCGCAGCACCGCCGGCCGCGCGGGGTCGAGGTCGGCGATCCGCTCGGCCACCGCGTCGCCGAACTCCTCGTGGCCGTCCTCGGTGAGGTGGAGCCGGTCGGCGAGGTAGTCGAGCTCGAGGTCGCTCGTGGCGACGTAGGGGACGCCGAAGGCCTCGGAGAGGTCGGCGAGCAGCTCGTCGACGCGGGGCACCGCGTCGGCGCGGGCGGGAGCCGAAGCCGGTCCGACGACCACCACCGGGTGCCTGGCGAGGTCGGCCATCAGGTCGCGGAAGCCGCGCTCGATCGCCGCCGCGGGCTGGTTGAAGTCGTTGAGCCCGCCCTCGACGACCACGAGCTGCGGGCGGGTGTCGAGGGCGGTGGAGGCGCGGTCGGCGAAGGACACGCGACCGCACCCGCTCGCGCCGGCGCTGAAGCCGGACCCGGAGAAGCCCGCCACGTGCACCTCGCCGGGCAGCTCTGCAGCCCAGGACCGGGCCAGGTCGTCCTGCCCGAGGCCGACCGACCAGGAGTCGCCGATGACGAGGACCGGCTCGCCGTCCCCGGTGACGATGGCGGCGCGCTCGCGGGCGTCCGCGCGGTGCTGCTGGCAGCGGCCCAGGCCGGCGCCGGCCCGGTCGGCGACGTAGAACGCCATCAGGGCAGCGAACAGCACGGCGATGGCTGAGGCGCCGACGACCCGGCGCAGGTTCCCCCGATGGAGCACAGGAGAAGTGTGCGGCCTCCGCCCGCGATCGCGAAGCGGAAACGACCCTGAACTTCCCCTGATCCGGGCATCCGGCGCTGCGGCAAACCGGAGGCGGGGGCGGTCGGCCGCGGCCTAGGCTGCCCGCCATGACGAGCGACGGCCTCTTGGCGGCGTACGACGAGCAGCTGCGCACCGATGCCGAGATGGCCCGCGCCCACGAGGTCGTCGAGGACGGCCCGCTGCTGTGGGCGGTCTTCGACCACGGCGGCTTCGTGTCCTACCGCGACCTCGGTGGGCTGGAGGGGGCCGCGCTCGACGACGCCGTCGCGCGCACGGTCGCGCACTTCCGCGACGACACCGACGTCTCCTCCTTCGAGTGGAAGTCGCGCGGCCACGACCTGCCCGCCGACCTCGGCGAGCACCTCGTCGCCCACGGCCTGGTCGCGGAGCCGGTCGAGACCGTGATGATCGGCGAGGCCGCGCTGCTCGCGGCCGACGTGCCCCTCGACGACACCCCTGCCGGCCCCGTCGTCGTACGCCGCATCGAGCCCGGCGCCGACGCGGTCGACGACCTGACCCGCATGCTCGCGGCGCAGGAGTCGGTCTTCGGTGGCGGGCGGGGGCCGTCGGTCGCCTCCGCGATGCGTGAGCTGGAGCGCGGGAGCTCGGAGTTCTGGATCGCCGAGGTCGGCGACCGGGTGGTGTGCGGGGGTCGGCTGACGCCGGTCGAGGGCACGGAGTTCGCCGGGATCTGGGGCGGGTCGACGCTGCCGGAGTTTCGTGGGCGGGGGATCTACCGCGCGCTCGTCGCGGCCCGGGCTCGCTCCGCGATCGAGCGCGGCGTGCGCCTGATCCACTCCGACTGCACCGACATGTCGCGCCCGATCCTCGAGCGTGCCGGCCTGCGCGCGGTCACCACGACGACGCCGTACGCCTGGACCCGCTGAGGCGAGCTCAGAGCGGCGTGTAGTCGATCTCCTGGAAGTCGGCGACCTCGGGCACCCACCGGTCGGCGACGAACGCCGCGTGCACCGGGTGCTGGTTGTAGCCGTCGTAGGCCGACTGGTCGGCGAACTCCATCGAGAAGCCGAAGGTGAAGCCGTTCTTCGCGCTGGTCTGGCGCAGCTGCTCGTACGCCTCCACGCCGGGGATGTCGGCCAGCGCACGGGCGGCGGCCAGGAAGTCGGCCTCCTCCGCGGAGCCGGGTGCGTGGTGGAGCCGGAAGGCGACGGTGTGCCGGATCATGCCTGCGAGCCTAGGGCGATCCACCTCACACGGAACTGGCGTCCGGATCGGGGAACATCCGGCGCCGCCCTGCGTTGAGATGTATGAACAGAGTTGAGTGAGATCGACTCAAGTGTTTTGCCACTCCGGCCGCAGTTGGGCAGGATGGCTCTCATCCGCAGGATCCAACGCAGGAGGTAAACCCCCATGGCTCGAGCCGTCGGCATCGACCTCGGCACGACGAACTCCGTCGTGGCCGTCCTCGAAGGTGGAGAACCCACCGTCATCGCCAACGCCGAAGGCGCCCGGACCACCCCGTCCGTCGTGGCCTTCACCAAGTCCGGCGAGGTGCTCGTCGGAGAGGTCGCCAAGCGTCAGGCGGTCACCAACGTCGACCGCACCATCCGGTCCGTCAAGCGCCACATGGGCGAGGACTGGAAGGTCGACATCGACGACAAGACCTTCACCCCCCAGCAGATCAGCGCGTTCGTGCTGCAGAAGCTCAAGCGCGACGCCGAGGCCTACCTCGGCGAGACCGTGACCGACGCGGTCATCACCGTGCCGGCGTACTTCTCCGACGCGCAGCGCCAGGCCACCAAGGAGGCGGGCGAGATCGCCGGCCTCAACGTGAGCCGCATCGTCAACGAGCCCACCGCCGCGGCGCTGGCCTACGGCCTCGACAAGGGCGAGGACCAGACCATCCTCGTCTTCGACCTCGGCGGCGGCACCTTCGACGTGTCCCTCCTCGAGATCGGCGAGGGCGTGGTCGAGGTCAAGGCCACCTCCGGTGACAACCACCTCGGTGGCGACGACTGGGACAACCGCGTCGTGGAGTGGATGGTCAAGAAGTTCAAGGACTCCAACGGCGTCGACCTCGCGGCCGACAAGATCGCCAAGCAGCGCCTCCAGGAGGCCGCCGAGAAGGCGAAGATCGAGCTCTCCTCCTCGAGCGAGACCACGGTCCACCTGCCCTACATCACCCACGGCGAGTCCGGCCCGCTCCACTTCGAGGAGAAGCTGACCCGCAGCGAGTTCCAGAAGCTCACCGCCGACCTGCTCGAGCGCACCAAGGCGCCGTTCAAGAACGTGCTCAAGGACGGCGGCGTCGCGGTCGACAAGATCGACCACGTCGTGCTCGTCGGTGGCTCCACCCGGATGCCCGCCGTCAGCGAGGTCGTCACCGAGCTCCTCGGCGGCAAGCAGCCCAACAAGGGCGTCAACCCCGACGAGGTCGTCGCCGTCGGCGCCGCGCTCCAGGCCGGCGTCCTCAAGGGCGAGGTCAAGGACGTGCTCCTGCTCGACGTGACCCCGCTGTCGCTGGGCATCGAGACCAAGGGCGGCGTGATGACCACCCTCATCGAGCGCAACACCACCATCCCCACCAAGCGCTCGGAGATCTTCACCACCGCCGACGACAACCAGCCGTCGGTGGAGATCAAGGTCGCGCAGGGTGAGCGCCAGATGTGGTCGCAGAACCAGCCCCTCGGCAACTTCGAGCTGACCGGCCTCCCGCCGGCCCCGCGCGGCGTGCCGAAGATCGAGGTCACCTTCGACATCGACGCCAATGGCATCGTGCACGTCTCGGCCAAGGACCAGGCGTCCGGCCGCGAGCAGTCGATGACGATCTCCGGTGGCTCGGCGCTCGGCAAGGACGAGATCGACCGCATGGTCAAGGAGGCCGAGCAGTACGCCGAGGAGGACGCCAAGCGTCGCGAGGCCGTCGAGGCGCGCAACCAGGGCGACCAGCTCGTCTACACGACCGAGAAGTTCCTCACCGACAACGGCGAGAAGCTGCCCGACGACGTGAAGACCGAGGTCCAGGCCGACGTCGACGCGCTGAAGGCCGAGCTGGCCCGCGAGGACGCCTCGTCCGAGGAGATCACCGCGGCCGTCACGAAGCTCAACGAGTCCAGCCAGAAGATGGGCGCTGCGATGTATGCCGCCGCGGAGGCCGACCAGGCCGCCGCGGGCGGTGCCACCGGCGCGACGGGCGAGTCCGACGACGACGTCGTGGACGCCGAGATCGTCGACGAGACGACCGACGAGTCCTCCGAGGGTGAGTCCAAGTGACCGAGCCCGGCAGCGCATCCTTCGGTGACGCGGCCGGCGAGATGGCCAACGAGACCGAGGTCGAGGCGCCCCAGGAGGGTGCCTCGGCCTCGGCCGGCCAGCCGGACGCAGCGTCCGACACCCCGTCCGACGCCAAGCCCGACACGGCCGGCGACACCACCACGGACCCCGGTGCCGACGACAGCACCAGCGGCGTCGACAACTGGCTCGAGGAGGGCGGTCCGCTCGAGCCCCAGGACTTCGACGACAACGGGGTCGCGGCCTCGGCCGAGGTCCAGCTCGCCGAGCGCACGGCCGACCTGCAGCGCCTGCAGGCGGAGTACGCCAACTACCGCAAGCGCGTCGACCGCGACCGCCAGCTGATCGCCGAGAACGCGACCTACCGCGTCCTCGCCCCGATCATCGAGGTGCTCGACACGATCGACCGCGCGCGCGAGCACGGCGACGTCGACGGTGGCTTCAAGGCCGTCGCCGACCAGCTCGAGGGGGTCGTGGCCAACCTCGGCCTGACCCGCTTCGGCACGCCGGGCGACCCGTTCGACCCCAACCTCCACGAGGCGCTCAGCCACCTGGGCACCGACCCGGAGGTCAGCGTCGCGACGTGCAAGCACATCGCCAAGGCGGGCTACAAGATCGGCGACCGGGTGGTGCGCGCCGCCCAGGTCCTGGTGGTCGACCCTGTCGACGCCTGAGCCCGCACCCGCCGGCGACGACACGATGACGGAGAGGAGGTTCACCCGTGGCTGACAACGAAGGCTTCCGCAACGACTGGGCGACCAAGGACTTCTACCAGGTCCTCGGCGTCCAGAAGGACGCGTCGTCCGCCGACGTCAAGAAGGCCTACCGCAAGCTGGCCCGGGAGAACCACCCCGACTCCAACCCCGGCGACGACGCCAAGCACGAGAAGTTCAAGGCCGTCGCCGAGGCGTACGACGTCGTGGGTGACGAGGCCAAGCGCGCCAAGTACGACGAGTTCCGCTCGCTGCAGGCGCGCGGCGGCTTCGGCCCCGGCATGGGTGGCGGCGGCTTCGGCGGGGGCGGCGGCGGCTTCAGCATGGACGACCTGCTGCGCGACCGCGCGTCGGGCGGGCTGGGCGACATGTTCGGCGACCTCTTCGGCGGCGGCCAGCGCACCCGTACGCAGCAGCAGCCGCGGGCGCGTCGCGGCGCGGACGTCGAGAGCACCGCGACGATCGGCTTCACCGACGCCCTCGACGGCGTCACGGTCTCGCTGCGGCTGACCTCCGACACCGCCTGCGCCACCTGCCAGGGCACCGGTGGCAAGCCGGGCACCCGGCCGCACATCTGTCCCGAGTGCGAGGGCGCCGGCTTCGTGGTGGCCGGCACGGGTGGGGCGTTCTCGATCAACGAGACCTGCCCGGCCTGCGGCGGGCGCCAGCTCGTCTACGACGAGGCGTGCCCCACGTGCCACGGCAGCGGTCGCGGCACCTCGGCGCGCTCGATCCAGGCCCGCATCCCCGCCGGCGTCAAGGACGGCGCCCGCATCCGCCTCAAGGGCAAGGGTGCGCCGGGGGAGAACGGCGGACCGGCCGGTGACCTCTTCGTCACGGTGAAGGTGACCCCGCACCGCGTCTTCGGGCGCAAGGGCGACAACCTCACCCTCGAGGTCCCGGTGTCCTTCGACGAGGCGGCGCTGGGCGGCGAGGTGAAGATCCCGACGCTGGGCGGCGCACCCGTCACGCTGCGGCTCCCGGCCGGCACCCCCAACGGGCGCACCTTCCGCGTCCGCGGCAAGGGAGCCACCCGCCGCGACGGCACCAAGGGCGACCTGCTGGCCACCGTCGAGGTGTGCGTGCCGTCGTCGCTCGACGACACCGCGCGCGAGGCCGTCGAGTCCTACCGTGCGGCCATGGCCGGCAAGCCGTTGCGCGAAGGACTCTTCGAGACATGAGCGTCCCGTTCGGCTCGCCCCCGCCCGACGCCGCCGTCTACGTCATCAGCGTGGCGGCGGAGCTGACGGGGCTGCACCCGCAGACGCTGCGGGCCTACGAGCGGATGGGTCTGATCGCGCCGGGGCGGACCGGGGGCGGCGGTCGGCGCTACTCCCACCGCGACCTCGAGCGGCTGCGCGAGATCGCCGACCTGACCAGCGCCGGCATCGGCATCGAGGGCGTACGCCGGATCATGGAGCTGGAGAATCAGCTCGACGCGCTGCGCGCCCGCAACGAGGAGCTGCTCGCCGAGCTCGACGCCGTACGCCGCGGGATGGCTGCCCGTGCCGCGGTCCAGGCCCCGGCCAACAAGCTCCCGGTGCTGCACCAGTCGGTCGGCCAGTCGGTCGTGGTCTGGCGCCGGCCCCGCTGAGCGACCTCGCTGTCCCGCGGTGTCGGTGCCGGGGACTAGGGTCGCCACGTGAGCGAACGATGAGCAAGATGGACAACCTCCGGGCCATGCGCGAGGCCAAGTACGCCGAGGCCCAGAAGCGGGCGGCGGCTGCCCCGGCGCGACCGAAGGCGGCTGTGGCGCCCCCGGCGGCGGCGAAGAAGGCTGCTGTCCCGGCGACCGAGCCCGCGGCGACCGAGGAGCTGTGCGGCCACCGCAACATGAGCGGTCGCACCTGCACGCGCGAGCAGGGCCACGCGGCCAAGAGCCACCGCTACTCCTGAGCAGCCCCAGGCATCTCCTCAGGCTGTGAGCGCCTCCTCCGGGACGCCGGCCGGGTGGGGCGCGGGCTCGCCACGCAGCTCGGCCACCTGCGAGACGAGCAGGGTCATCACCTCGTCGGACACCCGCCGCACGGTCGCCTCGTCCGGCACCTCCCCGTCGGCCAGGCCCGCGAGTCGGCGTACGTCGACGGGGTCGCCCACGGCGACGAGCACGCGCGGACGCAGGACGGTGTTGCGCAGCAGCCGGGCGAGGATGCCGCGACGACCCACGACCTGCTGGGCGCCGACGAGGGCGACCGGCACCACCGGTGCACCCGTCCGGATCGCCAGGCGCACCGCGCCCGTCCGCGACCGCTCGGGCCAGTGCTGCGCGTCGCGGGTGATCCGTCCCTCGGGGAAGAGCCCCACGGCCTCGCCGGCGGCGAGCGCGGTGGCGGCGGCGTCGAGCGAGCTGGCGGCGGCGTCGGTCCCGCGCAGCACGGGGATGAAGCCGAGCCGCCTGGCGAGCGGGCCGACCAGGCCGGAGCGGAACACTCCGCCGGTCGCCATCAGGCGCAGGGAGCGGCCCAGCCGCCGCCCGACCAGGGCGAGCAGGATGCCGTCGGCGAAGCTCGTGTGGTTGGCGACGACGATGACGGGCCCCTCGGGAAGCCGACCTGTGGGGACCGCGCGACGGGTGAGCTCGAGGCGGCTGACGCTCGACACGATCGTGCCGAGGAGACCGGCGGCGACGGCGTAGAGGAGGGCGGCGCGGAGGCCGGGGCGCTGCCACGTGTCGGGGGACGGGCTGGAGGTCATGGCGAGAGTCTGGAGGACCGGCGGGGCTCCCCGCATGAGTATGCGCGCCCGTCGAGATCCCTCAGGTCGGCCAGTGGCCGGGGCGCGTCAGCCCGGGAGGCAGCAACGTCCCGCCGTCACCGGTCGCCGAGCTGACCTGCGGCTGGGTGAGGAAGAGCGCGCCGGACAGGTCGCACCCGCGTACGTCGGCGTCGCGGAGGTCGCAGCCGAGCAGGTCGGCCTCGTCGAGGTCGGCGTCGCGCAGGTCCGCACGGATCAGCACGGAGCCCCGGAGGGTCCAGCCGCGGTGGTCGCCGTCCAGGCGACGGCCCGCCAGGTCCCGGCGCGACAGTTCGCCGGCGTCGGGCCACCGGCGTCGTACGCGCGCGCTGGCGTCGGCGAGCAGCTGGCCGACCCGGTCGTGGAGGGCGTCGATGTCGAGCCGCAGGAGCGTGTCGGGATCGGCCGCGGTGAGCTGCTCGACCTCGGCGCTCGCGGCGCGGGAGTCCTCGTCCGGCGAGCGGCGCTCCACCTCGAGGAGGTGCACGAGCATCTCGTGCAGCTGACGCATCACCGACAGGACGGCCGCCATCTCGGGCAGGTTGTCCTGCTCGCGCCAGGAGACCCCGGCGTAGGTGACCTGCGAGACCTGCTGGCCGGCGCCGAAGCACTCGAAGACCGTGCAGCCGGGCCAGCCCTTCTCGCGGAGGGAGTCGTGGATGCCGCAGCGGTCGTCGTCGAGGAGGTTGAGGCAGGCGCGCCCGCTGGGCTTGTCGACGCCGAAGCCGGAGGCCGCCGAGAAGGGCAGCAGCACGCAGCACAATCCGAAGCAGGAGGCGCAGTCAGATCTCAAGCCGGGTGTCGCCACCCGGGGATCGTGTCATGCAGGTGGTGAGGGCCTGCGTCAGGCTCCGTACCAGCCGCGCTGGATCGCGAACGCGTTCACGAAGAGCAGCGCGACGAACAGGACCGCGATGAACCGGTTGTCGAAGATCAGCTTGCTCATAACACCCAGCATGCCCTCTTGTTCGCGGAATCAAACAGTTGAAAGGTAAAGATTGCGCAGGGTCCTCTCCTTCTCGCTGGTCGAGTAGCGAGCGCCAGCGAGCGTATCGAGACCCACCCCTAGGCTGACGCCGTGAGCGCGCTGCTGGTGGCTGGGACGACGTCGGACGCCGGCAAGACGATCGTGACGACCGCCCTGTGCCGGGCGTACGCGCGTCGTGGCGTGAGGGTCGCGCCCTTCAAGGCGCAGAACATGTCCAACAACTCGATGGTCTGCGCCACCCGCGACGGCCGTGGCGTCGAGATCGGCCGGGCGCAGTGGATCCAGGCGGTCGCGGCGGGGGTCGAGCCCGAGGCGGCGATGAACCCGGTGCTGCTCAAGCCGGGCGGCGACCGGCGCAGCCACGTCGTGGTGATGGGGCGACCGGGCGGCTCGATCGACTCCAAGGACTTCGTCGGCGGGCGCACCCACCTGCGCGACGCGGCGTACGCCGCCTTCGACGACCTCTCCTCCCGCTGCGACCTGGTCGTCGCCGAGGGCGCGGGCAGCCCGGCGGAGATCAACCTGCGGGCCGGCGACTACGTCAACATGGGGCTGGCGCAGCACGGCGCGGTCCCGACGGTGGTGGTGGGCGACATCGACCGCGGCGGCGTCTTCGCGGCGATGTTCGGCACGCTGGCGCTGCTGGGCGCGGCGGACCAGGCGCTGGTCGCGGGGTTCGTGGTCAACAAGTTCCGCGGTGACGTCGACCTGCTGCGCCCGGGTCTGGCCGAGCTCCGCGAGCTGACCGGCCGCGAGGTGTACGGCGTGCTGCCGTGGCACCCGGGCCTGTGGCTCGACTCCGAGGACGCGTTGGACCTGAGCGGTCGGCGGGCCAGCGAGGAGGAGGCGCGGCTGCGGGTGGCCGTCGTACGCCTCCCACGGATCTCGAACTTCACCGATGTCGACGCGCTGGGCATCGAGCCGGGCGTCGACGTGGTCTTCGCCTCGGACCCGCGGGCGCTCGCCGGAGCCGACCTCGTCGTGCTGCCCGGCACTCGCGCCACCCTGGAGGACCTGGCTTGGCTGCGCTCGCGCGGGCTCGACCGGGCCGTGCTCGACCACGCCGCAGCGGGCAGGCCGGTGCTCGGGATCTGCGGCGGCTTCCAGATGCTGGGCCGGAGGATCCTCGACCCGGCCGGTGTCGAGGGGGTGGCCGGTGCCGACGTGGCCGGGCTCGGGCTGCTCGACGTGACGACGACCTTCAAGGCCGACAAGGTGCTGCGGCTGCCGGTCGGTTCGGCGCTGGGGGCGGACGCCCACGGCTACGAGATCCACCACGGCCGGATCACCCGGCACGGCGGCGAGGAGTTCCTGGGCGGGGCTCGCGCGGGCGCCGTCCTCGGGACGATGTGGCACGGCAGCCTGGAGGGCGACAACCTGCGCCGCGCGTTGCTCGCCGAGGTCGCTGCGGCGGCCGGGGTGGCGTACGAGCCCTCCGAGGTGAGCTTCGCCGAGCAGCGCGAGCGACGGTTGGACCTGCTCGGCGACCTCGCCGAGGAGCACCTCGACCTCGACGCGCTGCTCTCGCTCGCGCGGGAGGGCGCGCCGGGCGGCATGCCGGTGCTGGAGCCGGGGGCGTCGCGATGACGGTGCTCCTGCTCGGCGGGACGAGCGAAGCGCGCGAGCTGGCGGTGCTGCTGGACGAGGCAGGGGTGGACTTCGTGTCGTCGCTGGCCGGGCGGGTCGAGCGACCGCGCCTGCCGGTCGGTGAGGTGCGGATGGGCGGCTTCGGCGGGGTCGACGGGCTGCGCGCGTGGCTCGCCGAGCACGGCGCCACGGCGGTCGTGGACGCGACGCACCCCTTCGCGGAGGGGATGTCGGCCAACGCCGTCGCCGCCTGCACCGCGTCGGGGGTGCCGCTGCTCCGGCTGGCCCGGCCGGGATGGGGAGACGCGCCGGGTGCGGACGGCTGGCGCTGGGTCGACGACCACGCTGCGGCTGCGACGCTGGCCGCGTCGCTGGGCCGGCGCCCGCTGCTGACGGTCGGGCGCCAGCCGCTCGGCCACTTCGTCGGACCGCTGGCCGGGCACCGGGCCGTGGTGCGCGTGGTCGACCCGCCGGAGATCGAGGTGCCGGCGCCGTGGCTGGTGATGCTGGATCGGGGACCGTACGACCTCGCCGGCGAGCTCGAGCTCCTCGCCGAGCACGCGACCGACGTGCTCGTCACCAAGGACTCCGGCGGCTCCTACACCTGGCCGAAGATGGCGGCCGCCGACCAGCTCGGCGTGCCGGTCGTGGTCGTGCGCCGACGTGCGGAGGTGGACGGCGTGGAGACCGTCCCGGACGCGGCTGCGGCGCTGGCATGGGTCGTATCGTGAGGGCATGTCGACCCCGGGCCTGACCCCCGCCTCACCGCTCAAGCTGAAGTTCCCGCAGTCGCTCGCGGTCTACGACGACTACGCCAAGGCGCAGAAGAGCGTGGACTTCCTCGCCGACGCGGACTTCCCCGTCAACCAGCTGATGATCGTCGGCACCGACCTCAAGCGCATCGAGCGCGTCACCGGCCGACTGACCTGGTCGAAGGTCGCGGTCGGCGGCATCCTGTCCGGCCTGTGGTTCGGCATCTTCATCGGACTGGTCTTCGCGCTCTTCACCGAGGAGAACCTCTGGCAGGTGCTGCTCAGCACCGCCTTCATCGGCGCCACCTTCGGCCTCGTGTGGGCCCTCATCGGCTACGCCTTCACCCGCGGGCAGCGCGACTTCTCCTCCATCACCCAGGTGGTGGCGACGAAGTACGAGGTGCTGGTGGAGCACAAGGACGCCGCCCGGGCGCGCGAGCTGCTGGCCGGGCTGCCGGGGGCGCTGCCGGACCCGTTCGCCTGAGCGGCCGCCAGTCGGGACGCAGACACGCAGACATTGGTCGGGCCGGCGCCGGCCGCTGAGCGTGGCTTGGTGTGCGTCCCCGGACCATTGCCTGCGCGTCTACGAGCGGGCCGACCGCCACGCGACGAGCACGGCCACGACGACGGCACCGGTGCCGACTGCGTCGGCCAGCTGTACGGCCCGCTCGATGTCCGCGCGGTCCGGCGGGGGACCGTCGCCGAGCACCACGCGGTCCTCGGTGCCGTGGGCGTAGTGGTTGCGGCCCCCCAGGCGTACGCCGAGTGCGCCGGCGAAGGCGGCCTCGACGACGCCTGCGTTGGGGCTGGGGTGGCGCCGGGCGTCGCGCTGCCAGGCGCGGAGCGCGGCTGACGGACGCCCGCCGATCGTGGGCGCGAGGGCCGCGACGAGCAGGCCGCTGAGCCGGGCGCCGGGGAGGTTGAGCAGGTCGTCGAAGCGTGCGGACGCCCAGCCGAAGCGGCCGTAGCGCTCGCCCCGGTGGCCGACCATCGCGTCGAGGGTGTTGGCCGCGCGGTAGCCCAGCAGTCCCGGGACGCCGAGCAGCGCTCCCCAGACGAGCGGGGCGACGACGGCGTCGGAGGTGTTCTCCGCGACCGACTCGACGACGGCGCGGCTGACCTCCGCCTCGTCGAGGACCGACGTGTCGCGGCCGACGAGGTGGGTGAGGCGCTGCCGCGCGGCGGGCAGGTCGTCGTCGGCGAGCAGGTCGTCGACGGCGCGTGCCTCGCGGGCCAGCGACGTGCCCCCGAGCACGGTCCACGTCGCCGCCGCGGTGACGAGCGTATGGGCCACGGGGTGGTCCCTCGTCCGCAGCTCCAGGCCGAGACCGCCCCCCGCGGCGGTCCCGGCCAGGAGGGCCAGGTGGAGCAGGCCGCGCGCCCGCGAGTCGGCGTACGTGCGCCTCTCGAGGGCGGCAGCGGCGCTGCCGAAGATCGCCACGGGGTGCCCGCGGCGCGGGTCGCCGAGGCGCCTGTCGGCGAGGTGGCCGAGCGCGATCCCGAGCGCCCGGCTCACCCCGACCGACATGTCAGAGCGCGGCGGCGAAGGCGCGCTGCGCCGCGACCGCCTCCTGCCGGCGCCAGGTGCGGTCGACCAGCACCGTGAGGACGGCGCCGATCACCGCCCACATCGCCAGCAGGGTCAGCAGCGAGGAGATGCGGAAGTCCCACAGGATGCTCGCCGGGAAGCCGCCGAGCTCGTCGACCTTGGGGAAGGCGAGCGCGGCGACGGCCACCACCACGACGTACGCCGTGGCGCCGGCGATCGTGCCCGGCACCCCGCTCCACCGGCGGGCCGCCCAGCGGGCGACCGCGACGGCGGCCAGCACGCCGAGCACCGAGACCGCGACGAAGCCGAACCACAGCGCGGTGCGGCTGTCGATCGTCTCGCCGGAGCCGACGGCGGGTGGCGTGGCGGGGTACTTCAGGAACGGCACGACGCTGAACGCCACCGCCCCGAGCAGCGCCACGAGCGCAGTGCTCGCGGCGGGTCGGAGGCCGCCGAGCCGGCCGAGGCCGACCGCGGACAGCAGACCGGTCAGGCCGCCGAGCACGACGCCGATGGCGAGGGTGCCGGTGGCGAGGCCGAGGGTCGACTGGGTGGTGCGGGAGATGGCGGCGTCGTCGTGGGAGTGGGAGTGGGAGGCCGCGGCCCCGTCCTCGTGGTGGTGGTCCGCAGTGGCGCCTGCGGACTCGAGCGCGATGGCACGGTCGACCTGCGGCTCCCCGACGGTGTACGCCACGACGAACGCGGCGACACCGGCGAGGAGACCGGCGAGGAGACCGTGCACCAGGAAGGTGCGGGTGGTCATCGGTGGATCAGTGGCAGGGGAAGCCGAGCAGGTGACGGCCGTCGTGGACCCACTCGTGGATCGCGGTGCCCTCGGGGATGGTGATCGCGCCCTGGACCGAGCTGATCAGCACGAGGACCGACATCGCGAAGAGCGTGCCGAGGACCAGCCAGGGAGCGAGCTCCCGCAGCGGGATGGCGAGGTCGGCCGGAGCGACGGTGGACGAGGTGGAGCTGGAGATGGCGTGCGCCATGGTGTTCCTCCTACGGGATGAAAGCGTCCCGGGTTGATGGGGAGTGACTTCCAGTCCGTCGGGTCTGACTTCACCGCTCGGTGTGGCTGAGCGATGTCACAGTAGCGCCACTGCGCCGGATTCCCACCGGCTTCCTCAGGACTGGGTGCGTGGAGCGTAGCGCACCCAGGAGGTCGTCGGTGACGGCCTCGCGGCGAGCACTGATCCGGACCCATTCGTCGCTCAGTCCGGGGAACGTGTCGGCCCTGCGGACCGCGAAACCCAAGCCCCGTAGGGCTTCCCGGCTCCCGACCCCGGTGCGGGCGAGGACGTACGGCGCGGTGCTGGGCACGGTCTCGACACCGAGCGCGTGCAGTCCGTCCTGCAGGTGTCGGCGTCGCCGCTCGAGCTCGTGCGCTCTCACCTTCGCCTCCTCGCGGGCCTGCTCGCTGCTGGTCGCGACGAGCGCGGCGATGGCCGGTGCGGAGACCGACCACGGCGTCTGGAGCTCGCGGAGGTCGCGTACGACGTCGGGCTCGGCGAGGACGTAGCCGGCGCGGATCCCGGGGATCGACCAGATCTTGGTGAGGCTGCGCAGGACGACGACCCCGGAGTGCCGCTCGTTGGCCAGCGTCTCGACCTCGTCGTCGAGGAAGGCCTCGTCGACGACCACCAGCCGGCCGGGCTGCGCGAGGCCGCGGATGACGGCCGTGGGGTGGCGTACGCCGGTGGGGTTGGTCGGGTTGCCGATCACGACGAGGTCGGCGTCGGTGGGTACGTCGTCGGGGTCGAGGCGGAAGCCGTCCTCGTGCCGCAGGACGACCTGGCCGACCGGGTGGCCGGCCGTGCGGAGGGCGACCTCGGGCTCGGTGAACTGCGGGTGCACGACGACCGGGTGCCGCCACGGCCGCAGCCGCGCGAGCAGCGTGAAGGCCTCGGCAGCGCCGGCGGTGGCGAGCACGTCGGCCGGATCGCGGCCGTGCCGTCGGGCGACGGCGGCCTCGGCGTCGGTGGCGTCGGGGTAGGCGTCGGCGTCGGCGAGGCTGTCGGCGAGCGCGCGGTCGAGCCAGGTCGGCCGCGGGCCGTCGAAGACGTTGACGGCGAGGTCGACGAGCCCGGGGCCGGTGTCCTTGTCGCCGTGGTGGCGCAGGTCGGGGCCCCGGTGGGTGCGTGCCGCCTCGACGAACCGCGCGGCGAGCTGCGGGTGGCCGGCCCAGTGGGTGTGGAGGTAGGACGCGTGGAGGGTGGCCGTCGCGACGCCGGCGGGGTCGGGCATCAGCCAGGCGGGGTCGCCGGTCGTCGTCCTCGTCAGGTGCGTGCGGTGGAACTCGTGCCCGGTGACCACCTCCCCGGCCCGCGCCAGGAGGTTGTCGGTGGGGGAGGTGGCGGTGCGGTAGGACAGCGTGAGCCGCGGTGCCATCTCGGCGGTCGCGTCGATGGCGCCGACCATCGGCAGCGCCGGCCCGTCCGGCCCGCGCACCGACTCGCAGAGGTAGAGCAGCCCGGCGCACTCCGCCACCGTCGGCAGCCCCCGCGCGATCGCCGTACGCAGCTCGCGCAGCAGGCGCTCGTTGGCCCCGAGCTCGGCGGCGTGCATCTCGGGGAAGCCGCCGCCGAGGTAGAGCCCGGTCGTGCCCTCGGGCAGGCGGGTGTCGGTGAGGGGGTCGAGCTCGACGACCTCGGCGCCTGCGGCTGTCAGGAGCTCGGCGGTCTCGGCGTAGCGGAAGGTGAAGGCCCGCCCGCCCGCGACGGCGATCCTCGCCCCCCTCGCTGGTCGAGTAGCCGCGCTCAACATCGCTGGTCGAGTAGCCGCACCTCCACTCGCCGGTCGAGTAGCCCGTGAGGAACGAGCGGGCGTATCGAGACTCAGAGCCTCCGCCGGATCCCACGGCGCCCCCTCCAACCCCGGCGCCGCTCGCGCCAGCCGTACGACCCGCTCCAGGTCCACCCGCTCCGCGATCTGCGCCGCCAGCCGGTCGAGCGCCGCCGAGGCGTCCGCCCGCTCGGCCGCCGGCACCAGCCCGAGGTGCCGCGACGGCGCCTCGATCCCGTCGTCGCGCTGGAGGATCCCGAGCACCGGGAGCTGGTCGCCGATCGACCGGACGACCTCCTCGGCGTGCCTCGCGGACCCCGCCTTGTTGAGGACCACCCCGACCACGTCCACCGGCGGCTGCGCCCAGGTGCGGAGGCCGTGGATGGTCGCAGCGATGGTGCGCGAGGCGGACGAGATGTCGACGACCAGCACCACGGGCGTACGCGTCACGGCGGCGACGTGCGCCGTCGAGGCGAACCCGTCACCACCGATCTGCCCGTCGTACAGGCCCATCACGCCCTCGATGACGGCGAGGTCCGCGCCGGCGGCGCCGTGCAGCAGCAGCGGCACGAGGCGTTCCTCCCCGACGAGGTGCGGGTCGAGGTTGCGGCCGGGGCGGCCGGTGGCGAGCGCGTGGTAGCCGGGGTCGATGTAGTCGGGGCCGACCTTGTGGCCGCTCACGGTGTGTCCGGCGCGCGCGAGCGCGGCCATCAGCCCGGTGGCGACGGTGGTCTTGCCGTGGCCGGAGGCGGGCGCGGCGACCATGAGCCGGGGGAGGGCTACCACTCGATGCCTCGCTGGCCCTTCTGCCCGACCTCCATCGGGTGCTTGACCTGGCCCATCTCGGTGACGAGGTTGGCGGCCTCGACCAGCCGCGGGTCGGCGTGGCGGCCGGTGATGACGACGTGCTGCCGACCGGGCCGGCTGGTCAGCGTGGCGACGACGTCGTCGACGTCGACCCAGCCCCACTTCATCGGATAGGTGAACTCGTCGAGGACGTAGAGGTCGTGGCGCTCCTCGGCGAGCGCGCGCTTGATCTCGGCCCAGCCCTCGGCGGCATCGGCGGCGTGGTCCTCCTCGGTGCCCGCCTTGCGCGACCACGACCAGCCGGAGCCCATCTTGTGCCAGGTGACGGGCCCGCCCTCGCCGGTCTCCTCGTGCAGCTCGCCGAGGCGCTCGAGCACGGTCTGCTCGCCGATGCGCCACTTGGCGGACTTCACGAACTGGAAGACCCCGATGCTGAAGCCCTGGTTCCACCCGCGCATCGCCAGGCCGAAGGCGGCCGTCGACTTCCCCTTGCCGGGGCCGGTGTGGACCATGATCAGCGGCCGGTTGCGGCGCTCGCGCGTGGTCAGCCCGTCGTCGGGGATCGTGGTCGGCACTCCCTGCGGCATCAGGCCCTCCAGCCCTCGACGTGGATGGCTTCGTCGAGGGTGCGGCCCCCGCGCCAGCCGTGCCGGACCAGGTCCGGCACCTCCTGCAATTCGGTGACCGGCCCCAGGCAGAGCCAGGCGACCGGACGTACGCCGGCGGGCAGCCCGACGAGGTCGGCGAGGAACTCCTCGCGGTAGAACGACACCCACCCGACCCCGAGGCCCTCCGCGGTGGCGGCGAGCCAGAGGTTCTGGATGGCCAGGCAGGTGGAGTAGAGCCCGGTGTCGGCGATCGCGTGGCGACCGAGCACGTGCTGCCCGCCGCGGTCGGGGTCGTACGTCACGACGACGCCGAGGCCGGACTCGCGGATGCCCTCGACCTTGATCCTCTCAAAGGTCTTGCCCCGCTCCGGCGGCAGCTGGGCGGCAAAGGTCTGCCGCTCGGTCTCGACGTGCTCGGCGAACGACTCGCGCGTCTGGTCGTCGAAGACGAGGACGAAGTCCCACGGCTGCGAGTGCCCGACGCTCGGCGCGTGGTGGGCCGCCTCGAGCACGCGCCGCAGCGCCCCGAGGTCGACGGGCTCGCCGCTGAACTCCGCGCGTACGTCGCGGCGGCGGGCGATGACGTCGTAGAGGTCCTGGCTGAGCGTCTGCGCGCTCATGCGGCGTTCGCCAGTGTGGTCAGCGCGCTCGCGCTGACGTCGGCGATCGGCAGGTGGGTGGCCTGCATGACCTGCGCGAGCGAGCCGGCGAGGCCCATCCGCATCGGGCCCTGCTCGCAGTCGACCACGACGGCGGTCGTCCGGTGCTCGGCGATCCACTGCGCCGCTTGCCGGCTGCGCGCGACGGCGTCCGCGCCGTGGGTGGCGCGACCGTCGGTGATCACGATGAGCAGCGGGCGCCGCCTCGGGTCCCTGACTGCCTCGACGCGCAGCACCTCGGCCGCGGTGAGCAGGCCCTCGGCGAGCGGCGTACGCCCTCCCGCGGGCAGCTCGGCCAGGCGCCGGGCGGCGATGTCGACCGAGTGCGTCGGCGGCAGCGCGACCTCGGCGCCGTCGCCGCGGAACGTGACCAGCCCGACCTTGTCGCGGCGCTGGTAGGCGTCGAGCAGCAGGCTGAGGATCGCGGTCTTCACCTGCTCCATCCGCTTGCGCGCGGCCATCGAGCCGGAGGCGTCGACGCAGAAGAGGACGAGGTTCGCCTCGCGCCCCTCGCGTCGTGCGGTGCGCAGGTCGGTGTGCTCGAACCTGAGCCGTCCTTGCGTGCGGCCACGAGCCTGCTGGTGCGGCGCGGCGGCGCGGATCGTCTCGACGAGGTGCAGCCCGCCCTGGCCGGTCGGGTCGACGCCGGCGCGGCGCCCGTTCGACGTCAGCGCGCGCGACCGCTTGCCCGACTCGCCGGCTCCGGTGCCGGTGACCTCGAAGCGGCGCACCTTGTAGGGGTCCGCAGCGGCGACCGTGGAGGTCAGACCCTCGCTTGAGGGCTCACCTTCATTCGGTGGTCGAGTAGGGCCCCCCGGGCCCGTATCGAGACCCCGGTCTTCTTCCTTCGGTGGTCGAGTAGCTCCCGAGGAACGAGGGGGCGTATCGAGACCCTCACCCTCGGAGTCCCTCTCGCCGTCCCCCTCACCCTCCGGCTCCGGCGGCAGCGGCGGCTCAGGCTCCGGCTCCTCGTCCCCGAGAATCGCGTCGAGCAGGTCCTCGTCCAGCCCCGGTGCATCGAACGGGTTCCTCCGCCGCCGGTGCGGCAGCGCGAGCAGCGCGGCCTGGCGGATGTCGGCCCGCGTGACGGTGGTCCTCCCGTTCCACGCCGCGTGCGCGACGGCCGTACGCGTGGTGACGATGTCGGCGCGCATCCCGTCGACCTCGAAGGCGGCGCAGACCTCGGCGACCTTGGTGAGCACCGCGTCGGTGAGCTCGACCTCGGGCAGCAGCTTGCGGGCTGCGGCGATCCGGTCGGTCAGCGCACGCTCCGCGTCGGCGTACGCCTCGACGAAGTTCTCAGGGTCGGCGTCGAAGGCGAGCCGGCGGCGTACGACCTCGGCGCGCAGCCGCGGGTCGCGCGGCGCGGCGATCTCGACGGTGAGGCCGAAGCGGTCGAGGAGCTGGGGGCGGAGCTCGCCCTCCTCGGGGTTCATGGTGCCGATGAGCACGAAGCGGGCGGCGTGGGCGACCGAGACGCCGTCGCGCTCGACGGTGGATCTGCCCATCGCGGCGGCGTCGAGCAGCAGGTCGACGAGGTGGTCGTGGAGGAGGTTGACCTCGTCGACGTAGAGCAGGCCGCGGTGGGCGCGGGCGAGGAGGCCGGGCTCGTACTCGGCGACGCCGTCGGCCAGCACCTTGGACAGGTGCAGCGAGCCGAGGACGCGGTCCTCGGTGGCGCCGACAGGGAGCTCGACGAGGCGTACGGGCCGGGTCTCGGTCTCGGCGTCGAGCGGCCAGTCCCCATCTGGGGACGTGTCGCCCGGCCGGCTCGAGAATCGGTCGCCGGCGACCACCTCGATCGGCGGCAGCACGGAGGCGAGGGCGCGCACGGTGGTGGACTTCGCCGTGCCCTTCTCGCCGCGCACGAGGACGCCGCCGACCTCGGGGGAGATCGTGGTGAGGACCAGCGCGAGGGTCATGTCGTCGCGGTCGTCGGCCTGTGAGGGGACGATCGCGGACAGGGGGTACTGCAGTGGCATGGGGGCTCCCGCTCTCGTTGCCAACTTCTGGTGGATGGCGGGAGGCCGGTCTTCGGACTTCTCTGAACGCCTGGATCGACGTCTCGAGTCACCGCAGCGGGCCCTGTGCCGGATTCTCACCGGCTTCCCAGATTCTCCCCAGACTTCGGGGCACCTCTCGCCTTGTGCGCGTCACGATAGCGTCTGCGGCCATGTCGTCCACCGGGGTGCCCAGCGAGGTCGTCGTCGTCGGGATCGGGGCCGACGGCTTCGAGTCCTTGCCCACGTCGTCGCGATCGCTGGTGCTGGAGGCGGCGGTGTTGTGGGGTGGTTCGCGGCATCTTTCGCTGGTCCCTGCGGTGCCCGGTCAGACCCGCGTGCCGTGGCCGTCGCCGCTGTCTGCTGGCCTGCCGTCCCTGCTCTCTGAGTACGCCGGACGTCCCGTCGTCGCGCTGGCGTCGGGGGATCCGCTGGTGTCGGGGATCGCGTCGACGCTCCTCGACCTAGGAGCACCGGTACGCGTGGTGCCGGCCGTGTCGTCGGTGGCCTTGGCGCGGGCTCGGATGGGGTGGTCCTTTGAGTCCTGCGCTGTCGTGACAGTCGTCGGGCGGTCGGTTTCGCGGGTGCTGCGCGAGTGCGCGCCGGGGCGGCGGGTGCTGGTGCTGTCGTCGGATGCGTCGACGCCTGCTGCTGTCGCATCGCTGCTGACCTCGTCCGGCTGGGGCTCGTCGTCCATGACCGTCCTCGGCGACCTCGGGTCCTCGTCCGAGTCGTCGGTGTCGGGTGCGGCCTCGTCGTGGTCCGGTGAGTCACCGGCGCTGAACGTCATCGCTCTCGAGGTTTCTGGAAACGGCCTCGCGTCCTGGTCTGCCGGGCTGCCCGACGAGGCCTTCGAGCACGACGGCCAGCTCACCAAGCGCGACCTCCGCGCCTCCGCCCTCGCTCGATTGATGCCGACGCCCGGTCAGCTGCTCTGGGATGTCGGTGCGGGCGCGGGGTCGGTCGGCATTGAGTGGATGCGGGCGCATCCGACGTGCCGGACGATCGCCATCGAGTCGGACCCTGAGCGGGCTGCTCGGATCGGCCGCAACGCGTCAGCCCTGGGGGTCCCCGATCTTCGCGTCGTCGAGGGTCGTGCGCCGTCAGCACTGGCTGGCCTCGAAGCCCCGGACGCGATCTTCATCGGCGGCGGCGCCACCCGCGAGGGCGTCCTCGACACCTGTCTCACCTCGCTGAGGCCCGGTGGCCGCCTCGTCGTCCACGGCGTCACCCTCGAGACCGAGACTCTCCTGGCCAAGGCGTACGCCGACCACGGTGGCGAGCTGACCCGCGTTGGCGTCGAGGCGGCCGCGCCGGTCGGGACCTTCACCGGCTGGACGCCAGCGCGCACGGTCACCCAGTGGGCCTGCGACAAGTCCGGGAACTGAGGCGCGGAACCAGGTCGGTCCGCCGCGGAGGAGCCCTCCTCGTCCCTCACCACGGTCCATCGCGGTGAGGGACGAGGCCATGTCGATGCTGCGAGCCGGTGACGGGCGCGGACAGGGCGCCACGACGTGCACGAAGGGCCTGTGCCGGCGCTGTGCCGCCGACCTGCACGGATGTCGCACCCGTCGTGTGGCGTCAGAGGGCGGCGTAGACCGCCTCCTCGAAGTCTCCGTAGAGCTTCCAGGCCTCGTCGCGCGTGATGAAGGGCAGGGAGTTGGTGTAGATGGAGGCGCAGATGCCGGTGGTGCGGTCGATGAAGAAGTGCGTGTTGAACAGCCCTGCCCACGAGCCGGTGCCGGCGCGGCGGCGACCGGGGATGTCGTTGCTGTTGAGCAGGAGCCCGTAGCCCCACTTGTGTCCGGGGCCGGCGTACATCGTGTCGGTGATGGGCGGGTCGGCCGTGGGGATCTCGGCGGGGAAGTCGAGGTCGCCGATCTGGTTGGTGAAGGCGGCGTCGACGGTGGCCTCGTCCAGGATGCGTACGCCGTCGAGCTCGCCTCCGCGCAGGAGCGCGCGCTCGAAGCGGATGTAGTCGCGTGGCGTGGAGAAGAGGCCGTGGCCGCCGGCCCACCAGTCGGGTTCGGGGTTGAGGATGTTGCCGGCTGACGACCAGGTGCCGTCGTCGCCCTTGACGTGCACGGTGACGGCGTTGTCCATCTGGGCGGCGTTCGGGTGGAAAGTGGTGCCGGTCATCCCGAGCGGACCGGTGATGCCGTCCTCGATGACCGCGTCGAGCTTCTTGCCCGCGACCGCCTCGACCACCCGTCCGAGCCAGTCGGTGTTGATGCCGTAGACGTACTTCTCGCCGGGGTGTGCCGTCATGGGCGCGCCGAAGGCGGCCATCGAACCGGGCACCACGTTGGGCACGCCGGTCGCGGCCTCGTACTTCATGAGGTCGTCGTTCCAGAACCAGTACCCGAGTCCGGAGGTGTGGGTCACGAGCTGGTGGACCGTGGCCTTGGAACGGGGCTCGACCAGGATCGGCTCGTCACCGTCGAACCCCTCGAGCACCTTGACGTCGGCGAAGTCGGGGACGTAGTCCTCGACGGGTGCGTCGAAGTCGAGCTCGCCGCGCTCCTTCTGCTGCAGCGCGGCGGCGGTGCACACCATCTTGGTCATCGACATGATGCGGAAGTGGGTGGAGGCGCCGACCGGGTCGTCGGACTCGCCTGCCACGCGGACCCCGGCGCCACCCTCGTAGAGGACGCCGTCGCGGTCGGCGACAATCGCGGCGACGTGCGGCACCGCGCCGCCCGACACTGCGTCGGCGAGCACGCGGTCGATCCCGGATCCGTTGATGTGTGTGGCCATGGCTGCTCCTCAGGATGCGGGGACGGAGGCTCCGTCCGGCTACCGACCACCGTCTTGCAACCGGTTGCGAGTGAGAACCGACAAGACGTCGGGGTTCGGGGAGTGACGACCGCCACATGGCGGTGGCAGGCTGTCGAGCCACCCGATCTACTGTGAGGCGCCAACCTGCGATCCCCGATCACACGACTGCGGAGAGACCCTGTGACAACCGAGGTGCAGCCCACCGCGCGACCGCCGTTCGACCCCGAGCTGCGGGCCGGCCTCGCGGTGGTTGGCGGGATGTTCCCCCCGACGATCACGCCCGACCTCATCGACTTCATGCGCACCTCCTACGCCGCCCCGCCGATCGACGACCTCCTCCTCGCCAAGGGCATCGCCTGCACCGACGACGTGGTCGTCGCCCCGGACGGGCACGAGGTCGCCGTGTCGGTGCTGCGACCGAAGGATGCAGCTGGCGAGCGTCCCGGGGTGGTCTACGCCCACTCGGGCGGGCTGATGTTCGGCGACCGCTTCAGCGGGATCGACCTGGTGCTCGACTGGGTCTCCGACTTCGGTGCGGTCCTGGTGACGGTGGAGTACCGGCTTGCACCCGAGCACCCGCACCCGTTCCCCTTCGACGACATGTACGCCGCGCTCGAGGCCACGGCCTCGAGGGCCGGCGAGTGGGGTGTGAGGCGCGACCGCCTCCTGGTCGCAGGGGCGAGCGCCGGGGGCGGGCTCGCGGCCGGGCTCGCGTTGGCGGCCCGCGACCGGGGCGGGCCGCCGTTGCGGGGCCAGCTCCTCGACTATCCGATGTTGGACGACCGGTGCACGACCGCCTCCACCCGCCAGTTCGACGGCGTCGGTGTGTGGGACCGGGTCAGCAACGAGACCGGCTGGACGGCGCTGCTCGGAGACGCCCGCGGCACCGATGCGGTGTCGGCCTACGCCTCTCCGGCCCGCGCGACCGATCTGTCCGGCCTCCCGCCGGCATTCATCGACGTGGGTGCGGCCGAGATCTTCCGGGACGAGGCGATCGCCTATGCGGACGGGATCTGGCGCGCGGGGGGCGACGCGGAGCTGCACGTGTGGTCGGGCGCGTTCCACGCGTGCGACATCTTCGCCGCACACACGTCCGTGGGTCGAGCCATGATCCGGGCCAGGAACGGCTGGATCGAGCGCATCATCGCCGACTGAGATCCGGGCTACGCTCGCACACCAGAAGGAGGTCGTCGTGCAGGAGCTGCTCGGCCGCATCGCGCGTCTCGATCCGAGCGCGAGCCTCGGCCTGCGCGTCATCGCCTGCTTCGACGAGCTCATGGTCGGCAACGTCAACACGCGCGCGCTCCTCGCGGCCGCCGCCTCGCTCGCCGGCTGCGTCGCCGGCTTCAGGTCCGACACCCCCTCCCGCACCGTGCGCATCGATCCCCGCGGACATCACGCGGACGGCGTACGACCGGAGGTGGACCCGGCCTTCCAGCAGGATGCGAGCGACGGGCTGACCGTGTGGTTGGAGCGGGATGGAGAGCGGCAGCCCAACGACGCCATCGTTCTCGAGCGGCTCGCCCTGGCGATCCGCATGCGGCACGGCCGCGGACGCCAGAGCGACCACCGCCGCGACCTGAGCCTGCTGCTCGATCCCGAGGTGGACGTCGAGTCCCGCTGCGTCTCCGCGATCACCCTCGGGCTGCGTCCGGGGTCGCGCTACCGGGTCGTCTGCGCGCCACTCTTCGCAGTCTGGCCGGAGCACCCTCAGGGTCCCGAGGACGTCGTCCCGACCCGATTCGGCGCCATCCACGCTCTCGTCCTTCCAGATGGCGACCACTCGGTGAGCGCCGCGCCCAGCGGGGTCGGCGTGGCGACCGAGGTCGAGGACCTGCACCACTCCTTCCGCACGGCCCTCGTCGCGCTGCGGCTGTGCGACCCGCCCGGGGTCGGTTCGGTCCTGGCCGACGACTTCGGCGGCCTCATCGGTCTGCTCGCCGACGCTCCGGACGGCTCCTTCCAGCCCGACGTCGCGCTGATCGACGCGGTGATGGCCCATGCCTGGGGTGCGGCGACCCTGGCGGCGGTAGTCCGCTCGCACTCGCTGCGGGAGGCGGCTCGCACGGCGGGGGTCCACCACAGCACGATGCAGTCGCGCCTCGAGACCGTGACGGCGATCCTCGGGTTCGACCCGTTCGAGGGCTACGGGCGGACCCGCCTCGGCACGGCGTACCTCGTCTGGCGTCTCCGCCACTCGCGCGTCCTGGACCTGCCCGCGCCCACCACCGCGACCTGAGGTCCTGACGGTCCGTTCGGTTGGTGATCGACGATCACAGGTGTCTCTCGGTCTGCCGCGACGGCCGCGTCTTCCCGGCGCGTACGTGGGCTGCCGGCACGCGAGGTGGAGAACCTCTCATCCGCAGGCGCAAGCACGCATCCGGTGCCACGAGAAGTCACGCACACTGTCCGCACTGCTCATGCTCGGAGCTCGGTCACGGGACGTGGCTCCGGGGCTGTCAGCAGACGTGCGTGGAGTCCCACCCTGAGTAGCCCGCATGCATGCCGGGGTTGTGGGTGCCATCGAATCCCATGGCCTGAACGCAAGCCTGCACGTGCTGACCGAACTCCGGGCCGGCGCTGGCGGATGCCGACGACGACGCGCTCAGGTTCAAGCCGACGCCGAGAAGCAGGATGCCCATGGTTCTGGTGAGTGACGTGGTCATGGTGGGGCTCCTCGACAGGTTGGTTGGTGGTGGTTGCTCCAGCCTGATCTCACGTTGCTGGCGGCACCAGTGCCAACGTCCCTGTCGCAGGTGACCTTTGCCGTGATGCCCGCGCCCGAGCGTGGCGACACCGGCCCTGAGCTACTGCTCGAGCGTGCGCAGGGCGCGGCCCTGCGCCGCCGCGAACTGGCCGGTCCGTCGTGCCCACTGGGTGACGTCGGCGTCGCGGAGGCCGTCGAGCTGGTGAGGATCGCGCTCGAGGTCGTAGAGCTCCCACTCCGCGGTGTCGTGGTGCTCGACGTAGGCGTGGGAGCCCTCCCGGAGCAGCGTCCAGTCGAGGTTCGTGTTCTCGATGAAGAGGCGGCGTCGCCAGGAGGACCAGTCGCCGGACCTGAGCGGCTCAAGCATGGACCGGCCATCGAGCTCGCGCCCGGTGTCGGGGTCGAGACCTGCGATGTCGAGGGTGGTGGGCATCAGGTCGACCTGGGAGACCAGCGCATCGACGGCGCCCGGCTCGACTCCCGGTCCGCGCACGGCGAACGGGATGCCCGCCGCCTCCTCGTAGGGCTGCGACTTGGACAGCAGCCGGTGCTCGCCCAGGAGGTAGCCGTTGTCGGAGACGAAGAAGATCCACGTTCTCCTGAGCTGGCCGGTTCCGCGCAGGACGTCCAGCACCTTGCCGATCTGGTCGTCGACGTCCTGCAGCTCCCCCAGCTTGCCCTCGTAGATCTGCCGCATCCGACGACGGTCCTGGGGAGGCAGGTCCCGCAGCCACGTGGGCTTGTCGCTCATGTCGGCTTCGTTGAGCGACGGCGGGTCCCAGTCGACCCCGTCGAAGTCGTCGGCGTGTTCTGGGCTCGGCGTGTAGGGGCCGTGGGGAGCAGTCGGGGCGTACACCGCGAACCACGGGCCGTCGTCCTCGTGGCGACGGATGAAACGGCGCAGCCGCTGGGCGGCGAACTGGTCGAACTCCCGCTGCGAGTCGACCTTCCGGACGGTGCCGTCGACGCTCACCCGGGGGTCGTCGATCATGCCGTCGAGCAGCGCGACCCAGCGGTCCCAGCCGGGGGCGACGTACGACGGATCTTGGGCGAGTCCGTTCATGTACTTCCCGAAGTAGCCGGTGTCGTAGCCGGCTTCCTTCATCCTCGTCGCCGCCGTGTCCTGGTCATGCCCCTGGGCCACGAAGGGCTGGTGGGTCATGTTGGTATCGCACCCGTGGTTGTGGGGATAGCGGCTCGTGAGGATCGAGGCGCGCGCCGGCCCGCACAGCGGCATCGCGCTGTAGCCCCGGCGGAAGTGCACCCCCTTGCGCACCAGCCGTCTCCAGGTGCGGTCCATCGACCGCAACGTCGATCGCATCTGGTCGTCCGTGACGATCCAGAGGACGTTGTCGGCCATGCGCCACACCCTACGCACGCCGGGCCTCGGCACGGAGGAACGCCTCAGTCCCGCGAGGTCGTCGGTGTTGAGGTGGTCGCTGCTCCGCCTCTCGCCGTCAGCTGCCGATGACTGCCATGTAGTGCACGTCGACCCACGCGCCGTCGAAGAGCAGCGCCTCCCGGCCCGTTCCCTCGTGGACGAATCCGACCTTCTCGTAGACGTGCCGCGCCCGCGGGTTGAAGTCGTAGACCTCGAGCGATATCCGGTGCATCCCCATCGTCGTCAGCCCGTGCTCGACGATCAGGCGGGTGGCCTCGGTCCCCAGCCCTCGGCCTCGTCCGGCCGAGCCGACCAGCGTGCGGAACCCGCACGACCAGTTGCCCTCGTCCCAGTCGTTCAGGACGACCTCGCCGACGAGCTCACCGCTGGCATTCTCGACGACGCCGAGCACCAGACGGTCGTCCGCGGTGGCCCACTGCCCGTAGATCTCCCGAATCCGCTCGATCGGCAGGTCCGGCGGGGCAGCGTCGCTGCTGTGCACCGACCCGGTCAGCCGAGCGATCTCGCCGTCGTCGCGAATGATCCGGTCGATGACGTCGGCGTCCTCGGGGCGGATCGGGCGCAGGGTCATCAGCTCGCCGACGAGCGTGGGCTTGTCCAGGAATGGCGTCGTCATGGGGATCAGCATGCCGCGACGCAACCGACAGCGGGCTGCGGCTCGACCACGTGCGACGCCGTCACGGAGAGGCCGAGGGAGCTCCGACCCTGTCGGGCGGCGTGAGGATCCGGCGCGGCCGGTGCGGGCCGGACCTTGGTCTCACCATGTGCCCGCTCGCGCCCGACTGCGTAAGCGAGCACCCTCGGGCACACGGTGAGCAGGTCTAGGTCTACTCCGGGATCACGCTCCGCACAACCATGGTTGAACGCGCGACTTTTCCACGGCGACACCGCCCCCTGCTGGTGCGTTGGTCGAGAATGGCGAGGTGGCACGCACCTGGGATCCGACCGCTCCGGGTGTCGTCGAGCTGCCGTCCGGCCGCCTCGTGTGCGGCAGCGCGCTGAGGTCGCCACTGCCGCACCGCATCGCGCCCGAGCTGGGGATCTACCTGCTCGGCTCGCGACCCAAGCCCGTCCCGTGGGAGAGCCGCTGGATCAGGTGGCCGGACTTCCGGCTGCCCGCCGACCGCGTTGGTGCACGTGACGTGCTCCGCGAGGCGTGGGAGCGGGCCGTCGACGAGCGCGTCGAGGTCGCGTGCCGAGGCGGTCGGGGGCGTACGGGGACGGCCCTGGCCTGCCTCGCCGTCCTCGACGGGGTGCCGGCCGCCGAGGCGGTCACATGGGCGCGCGAGCGATATCACCCGCGGGCGATCGAGACGCCGTGGCAGCGTCGCTACGTCAGGCGCTTCGCCGTCACCTGACGTGAGGGACGTCAGCGTCACGCCGGGCCACTCCGGAGCACCGCCGGTCGACACCGAAGCACTCTGGTTTGAGTGGTGCGTGCCATCGAGCCGACCGAGGGCCGGCGCTCCTCGCACCTCAACCAGCGGAGGGCTGGCGATGACGGTCGGGCGTGTAGAGCCACGACTCCCCACCGTCGCGAGCCAGCGCCCGACCCACGAGAATCACAGCAGCCTGCCGGAGCCCGGCCTCCTCGACCCGGTCGCCGATGTCGGCGAGCGTGCCGCGGAGGACGAGCTCGTCCGGCTGCGAAGCCCGATGGACGACGACCACGGGGCAGTCGACGCCGTACTCCTCGACCAGCGACGCAGCGAGCTCGCGGGTCTTCGTGATCGCGAGGTGCAGCACCAAGGTCGCGCGGGTCGCGGCGAAGGCGGCGAGCGACTCGGTGGCCGGCATCGCGGTGGAGCGGGCCTGCGTCCTGGTCAGCACGACGCTCTGCGCGACCAGCGGGACGGTGAGCTCCCGGCCGACGACGGCGGCCGCGGCGGCGTACGCCGGGACTCCCGGGCACACGTCCCACGCCACCCCGGCTGCGTCGAGGCGGGAGGTCTGCTCGGCGAGGGCGGAGTAGAGCGACGGGTCACCGGAGGTGAGGCGTACGACCTCGAGCCCCTCCGCTGCCGCGTCCACGATGACGGACGTGATCTGGTCGAGGTCGAGCGACTGGGTGTCGACCTGGCGGGCACCCGCGCAGTGGGCGAGGACCTCGGCGTCGAGGTACGTTCCCGGATAGAGCACGACGTCGGCCGCCGCCAGCAGCGACGCGGCGCGCAGGGTGATCAGGTCGGCCGCGCCGGGGCCGGCCCCGACGAAGTGGACCGTCACTGCACGAACCTCGGCGTCCACACCTGACCGGACGCGGTCACCGTGGTCGAGGACGCACCCACGATCAGCAGGCACTTCATGTCGACGGTGTCGGCGTCGAGCTCGGCAAGGGTGGTCACCGTCAGCGACTCCTCGGCGCGGCCCACGTCGCGGCCGACGACGACGACCGTGTCGGGGCTGCGGTGCTCGAGGAAGAGCTTCTGGAGGTCGGCGACCTGGGTGGTGCGGCTGCGCGAGGCGGGGTTGTAGACCGCGAGCACGAGGTCGGCCTCGGCGATCGCGTGCAGGCGGCGCTCGATCACCGCCCACGGCTTGAGGCGATCGCTCAGCGACACGACCGCGAAGTCCGCACCGATCGGGGCGCCCGCCTTGGCGGCCACGGCCTGGACGGCGCTGACGCCGGGGAGGACCTCGACGGGTACGTCGGGATAGTCGGCGGCTACCTCGAACACCGCGCTCGCCATCCCGAAGACACCCGCGTCGCCGCCGGAGACGACCGCCACCCGATGTCCCTGCTGGGCGAGGTCCAGTGCGAGCCGGGCGCGGTCGACCTCGACGGTGTTGCCCGAGGCGTGGCGGGTGAGGCCCTCGCGCTGGGGGACGCGGTTGACGTAGGGGGCGTAGCCGACGACGTGGTCGACGTGGGCGAGGGCTTCGCGGGCCTCCTCGGTGAGCCAGGCGTCGGGGCCGGGGCCGAGGCCGATGATCTTGAGGGGGTGGGGTGGTTTCGAGGCTCGCTCCGCTCGCACCTCAACCACCGAAGGGGAGGAGGGGAGTGGTTTCGAGGCTCGCTGCGCTCGCACCTCAACCAGCGATCTGCGGCCGCCGGGGTCCTCGGACAGCGAGTCGCCGGGGACGACGATCAGGGAGAAGTACGGCACCGACGCGGGGTCGACGTCGACCACGGGCATCCAGCGTTCGGCGGGCATCGAGGCGCGCTCGACGTACAACGCGTGCTCGAGGCGGCCAGCCTGGCGCAGGGCCTCGACCACGCCGGGGAAGCGGCGGCCGAGCTTCATGATGATCGCGCCGTCGGTGTCGGCGAGGCGGCGGGCGAGCTCGGGGACGTCGAGGGTGCCGGGCAGGACGGTGAGCACGTCGGTCTGGCGCACGAGCGGTGAGGCGAGGACGGCGGTGGCGGCGGCGAAGGCGGGCACGCCCGGGACGACCTCGGTCTCGAAGCGTGGGGCGAGCCGGTCGTGGAGGTACATGAACGAGCCGTAGAACAGCGGGTCACCCTCGGCCAGCACCACGACCGTTCGGCCCTGCTCGAGGTGGACGGTGAGGCGCGAGGCGCACTCCTCGTAGAACTCGGCCATTGCGCCGGCGTACCCGCCCGGGTGCGCGGTCGGGCCGGTCGTGACGGGGTAGCGGAGCTCCTCCTCGATCGCGCTGCCGGGGATGAGGTCGGCGGCGATCCGGCGGGCGTTGGACTGCTTGCCGACGCCGGCGTGGAAGGCGATCACGTCGGCGTCGCGGATCAGCCGCGCGGCCTTGAGGGTGATGAGCTCGGGGTCGCCGGGGCCGAGGCCGACGCCGTACAGCCGGGCGGTCACTCCCGCTCCTGGGCCAGCGCGTTGAGGGCGGAGGCGGCCATCGCCGAGCCACCGCGGCGGCCGCGGACGGTGAGGAAGGGGACGTCGAGGTCCGCCTCCTCCAGTGCCTGCTTGGACTCGGCGGCGCCGATGAAGCCGACCGGTACGCCGACGATCGCGGCCGGGCGCGGCGCTCCGTCGAGCAGCATCTCGAGCAGGTGGAACAGCGCGGTGGGAGCGTTGCCGATCGCCACGACGGACCCTTCGAGCCGGTCCTCCAGCAGCGAGAGCGCGGCGGCCGAGCGGGTGGTGGCCATGAGCATCGCGAGGTCGGGCGTACGCCGGTCGCGCAGTGCGCAGAGCACCTCGTTGTCGCGCGGCAGCCGGGCGCGGGTGACGCCGGAGGCGACCATGTGGGCGTCGGTGATGATCGGCGCGCCGGCCTCGAGCGCCTCCCGGGCCGCGCTCACCAGGCGCGGGTGGATGACCAGGTCGTCGGTCAGGTCGACCTGTCCGGTGCCGTGGACCATGCGTACGGCGACGCGCTCGGCGTCGGCCGGCAGGTGGTCGAAGCGAGCCTCGCGGCGGATCGTCGCGAACGACTCGTCGTAGATCGCGGCCCCGCGGGCGATGTAGTCGTAGCGACGGGTCGGTCGGGCAAGCAGGCTCATCACGGCTCCTCGGGGTTCGCGCCCCTGGGTAGGCAGGTAACGCCGCGCGGGCAGTGTCTGGCTCGCCCCCGATGTGGCTGGGGGCTGACAGTGGCGGAACCGCCCCGGACTTGCACCGGGTTCCTGCGTCGCGTGACGGGGGCAGCCTAGGGCAGATCCGGCGGGCGTGGATGTCCGGATACGGTGCGGTCGCCATGGATCCCGTCGACCGCACCGTCAAGCAGCTCGAGCTGAACCAGCTGCTGCGCAGCGCCCTGCCGCTCGTCGCGGCGGGTCTGGGTGTGGCAGGTCTCTACACCTCGCTCGCGATGACGAGCGACCTTGCCGCGTTCTGGATCGGACCGCCGCTCGCGCTGGCGGGAAGCGTCTTCGCGGCGATCGGCTACCGGGGTCGGCTGCGCGAGATCCGCAGTCCGGTGCCCTCGACGGGGCGGCACTACCCGTGGCTCTTCCTGGGCTGGGCCTGCGTCGTGGCGGGGGCGCTCATCCCGCCGTACGTCTACGCCTGAGGTCGGCTGGCGCACTTCCTACTCGGTGGTGCGGGCGGCGTGTGTGACGAGGGACTTCCACGGTGTGACGACCAGGTGCTCCGTGAGCCTCTCGACCGACGACCGGTCCAGCGCGCCGCCCTCGACCTCGACGTGCGCGATGCCCGGGGCGACCTCGCCGTACGCCGGCGGCTCGCTCGTCACGGGCAGGCGGGGGTCGGGATCGTGGGAGTCGGGCACGGCGGACAGCTCGTCGACGTGCCAGACCGCGTCGTCCCCGCTGCCGCGGACCTGCTGGAAGGCTCGGGCCAGGCCGGTGAGCCGGGCCGCGGCCTCCTGCAGTGGGACGACCGGACCCCAGTACGCCGAGCCGACCCGCAGCTGGACCTCGTCCGCCGAGAGCGCGACGAGGCCGAGGTCGCAGGTCCGCGAGACGAGGTCGCCGCGACCGTCGTCGAGGACGAAGAGGAAGCGGCCCGGCAGCTTCGCGAGCGACGGCGTCGCGCAGATGCGCGCGTCGAGCTCCTTCGTGACGGGGCGGAGGTCGGCGCGGCCGCCGTGCAGGCCGGTCAGCGGCGAGACGAGGACGTTGCGGACGAGCTCGTGGTCGGGGTGCGGGAGCAGGCCGGTGGCGCGGATGGCCTCGACGACCTCGGGTGGGACGGCGCCGTCGACCAGCGGGAGAGCGCGGAGCTGGAGGTTGGCGCGCTTCGTCAGGTGCACCCGCCCGTCGCCGTACGCCTCCGCGACGTCGAGCAGCGCGAGCAGCGTGGTGCGCGTGAGGTGGCCGCCGGGGATGCGGAGGCGTACGAGCGCTCCGTCGTCGGCGGGCCAGGGACGGAAGACGCCGGGGCAGAGGTCGCCTCGGGTCCGGTCGGTCACGGGGGCGATCTTGGCATGGGGTCGGGGTTTCGATACGCCCGCTCGTTCCTCGCGGGCTACTCGACCAGCGAAGGGGAGGTCCTCGCGGGCTACTCGACCAGCGAGCAGGAACTGGCGCTAGGCTCGCCGCACCACTCCGCGTGGGACCCAGGAACCCGGTGACATTCCGGGGCGGTTCCGCCACTGTGAGGGCCTGCGTGCAGGCCCGTAGCCAGATACTGGCCCACGCGGATCCCATCAGAGGGGCGAGAACCCCGAGGAGGATCCGTGCGCATCGCACTGCTGTCCACGTCCGACACCGATCTGCTGAGCGCGCGGGAGTCCGGCGCCGACTACGTCCTGGCCAACCCGGCGCGTCCCGGGCACCAGTCGATGGCCGAGGTGATCGAGGGCTGCGACCTCGTCGTCGGCCGGTTGCTCGGCTCGCCGCAGGATCTCTGCTCCGGCTTCACCCGCGTCGCCGCGACCGGGATGCCCGTCGTCGTCCTCGGCGGCGAGCAGTCGCCGAGCGCCGAGCTGATGGAGCTGTCGTCGGTGCCGATCGGCGTCGCGGCCGAGGCGCACCGCTACCTCGCCGAGGGCGGGCCGGCGAACCTCCGCCAGCTCCACGCCTTCCTGTCCGACACGGTCCTGTTGACGGGGGAGGGGTTCGAGCCGCCGCAGGTCTTGCCGCAGTGGGGGGTCTCGATACGCCCCTCGTCCCTCGGGGCTACTCGACCAGCGATGGGGCTGCCGCGGGTGGGGGTGCTCTACTACCGCGCCCACGAGGCCAGCGGGAACACCGCCTTCGCCCACGCCCTCGCCGACGCGATCGACGCGACGGGCCACGCGGTCGGCGTACCCATCTTCGCCGGGTCCCTGCGGTCCGCGCCGGACGAGCTGTACGACGCGCTCGGCACGCTGGACGCGCTGATCGTCACCGTCCTTGCGGCTGGCGGCAGCGTGCCGGCGGGCGCGAGCGCGGGCGGCGACGACGAGTCGTGGGACGTGGCACGGATGTCGGCGCTCGACATCCCGATCATCCAGGGCCTCTGCCTCACCTCCAGCCGCGCCGAGTGGGAGGCGTCCGACGACGGGGTCAGCCCGATGGACTCCGCCACCCAGATCGCGATCCCGGAGTTCGACGGGCGGATCATCACCGCGCCGTTCTCGTTCAAGGAGGTCGACGCCGACGGACTGCCGCGCTACGTCGCCGACCCCGAGCGCTGTGCCCGGGTCGCGGGCATCGCGGTCAGGCACGCGCGCCTGCGGCACATCCCGAACGCCGAGAAGCGCCTCGCCCTCGTGCTGTCGGCGTACCCCACCAAGCACGCGCGCATCGGCAACGCCGTCGGGCTCGACACCCCGGTCTCTGCGATCCGGATGCTGCAGCGGCTGCGGGCGGAGGGGTACGACCTGGGGGAGGGAGAGGTCGTCGAGATCCTCGACCGCGAGGCGACCGAGACGGAGAAGGGCGACGCGCTGATCCACGCGCTGATCGCTGCGGGCGGGCAGGACGAGGAGTGGCTGACGCACGCGCAGCTGACCGACGCGCACGTGCGGATCACGCCGGAGCAGTACGCCGCGTGGACCGCCGACCTGCCCGCGGACCTGCGCGCCGACATGGTCGAGGCGTGGGGCGAGGCGCCCGGCTCGCTCTTCGTCAACGATGCCGGTGAGCTCGTGCTCGCGACCGTGCGCGCCGGCAACGTCGTGCTGCTCATCCAGCCGCCGCGCGGGTTCGGGGAGAACCCGATCGCGATCTACCACGATCCCGACCTCGCGCCGACGCACCACTACCTCGGTGCCTATCGCTGGCTGGGCAGTGCTGTCGAAGAGGGGGGCTTCGGGGCGGACGCCGTCGTGCACCTCGGCAAGCACGGCTCGCTGGAGTGGCTGCCCGGCAAGAACGCCGCGCTCTCCGCCAGCTGTGGCACCGATGCCGCGCTCGGTGACCTGCCTATGGTCTACCCGTTCCTCGTCAACGACCCCGGCGAGGGTGCTCAGGCCAAGCGCCGCGCCCACGCGACGATCGTCGACCACCTCATCCC
Source organism: Nocardioides furvisabuli (assembly GCA_964021995.1). GTDB lineage: Bacteria > Actinomycetota > Actinomycetes > Propionibacteriales > Nocardioidaceae > Nocardioides > Nocardioides furvisabuli_A. The sequence continues at coordinate 41,049 of CAXHZJ010000006.1, forward strand.
GCCGATGGCGCGCGCGGAGTCGTACGGCGACATCGCCCGGCTCGAGCAGCTCCTCGACGAGCACGCCAACATCGCCGCGATGGACCCGGCCAAGCTGCCGGCGATCCGCGGCGAGATCTGGCAGCTGATGCACGCCGCCGAGATGCACCGCGACCTCGGGCTCGACGAGCAGCCGGACGACGAGGAGTTCGACGACTTCATCATGCACGTCGACGGATGGCTCTGCGAGATCAAGGACGCGCAGATCCGCGATGGGCTGCACGTGCTCGGCGAGGCGCCGTCCGGGGAGGCGCGGGTCAACCTGGTGCTCGCGATCCTGCGCGCGGCGCAGGTGTTCGGCGGGCAGGCGCAGGCGGTGCCGGGGCTGCGGGCGGCGTTGGGGCTGGGTCTCGATACGACCCCTCGTCCCTCGGGGTCTACTCGACCACCGAGTGGAGATGACGAGCGGCGTATCGAGACCACCGCAGACGTCGACGCCATCGAGGCGATCGCGCGCGACCTCGTCGAGCAGATGGACAAGGCCGACTGGGACCCCGCTCGCGCCGCCGACCTCCACGACGACCCCGAGGTGCAGCGGGTGCTGGAGTTCGCCGCCACCCAGGTCGTGCCGCGCCTGGCCCGCACCACCGACGAGCTCGATGCGGTCGTCCACGCGCTCGACGGCGGCTTCATCGCCGCCGGGCCGTCGGGCTCGCCGCTGCGCGGACTGGTCAACGTGCTCCCGACCGGCCGCAACTTCTACACCGTCGACCCGCGCGCCGTCCCGTCCCGCCTCGCGTGGCAGACCGGGCAGGCGATGGCGGAGTCGCTCGTCGCGAAGTACGTCGACGAGACCGGCGGCTATCCCGAGTCCGTCGGCCTGTCGGTGTGGGGCACGAGCGCGATGCGCACCAGCGGCGACGACGTGGCCGAGGTGCTCGCGCTGCTCGGCGTACGTCCCGTCTGGGACGAGGCGTCTCGGCGCGTCAGCGACCTCCAGGTGATCCCGCTCGACGAGCTCGGCCGCCCGCGCATCGACGTCACGGTGCGGATTTCCGGGTTCTTCCGCGACGCCTTCCCGCACGTGGTCGCGATGCTCGACGACGCCGTACGCCTCGTGGCTGGCCTCGACGAGCCCGACGAGCACAACCACGTCCGGGCGCACGCCCGCGCCGACCTGGTCGAGCACGGTGACGAGCGGCGCTCGACCACGCGGATCTTCGGCTCGAAGCCCGGCTCGTACGGCGCCGGCATCCTCCAGGTCGTCGAGTCCGGCAACTGGCGCAGCGACGACGACCTCGCCGAGGTCTACACGGCGTGGGGCGGCTTCGCCTACGGCCGCGACCTCGACGGTGCGCCGGCCGCGGACGACATGCGCACCAACTACCGCCGGATCAAGGTGGCGGCCAAGAACGTCGACACCCGCGAGCACGACATCGCCGACAGCGACGACTACTTCCAGTACCACGGCGGCATGGTCGCCACGGTCCGCGCGCTGACCGGCAGCGACCCCAAGGCGTACGTCGGCGACTCGACGACGCCCGATGCGGTGCGCACCCGCACGCTGCAGGAGGAGACGAACCGCGTCTTCCGCTCGCGCGTGGTCAACCCGCGGTGGATCGCGGCGATGCAGCGCCACGGCTACAAGGGCGCCTTCGAGCTCGCCGCGACCGTCGACTACCTCTTCGGCTTCGACGCGACCGCGGGCGTCGTCCACGACTGGATGTACGAGTCGCTGGCCAAGGAGTACGTCCTCGACGAGACCAACCAGCAGTTCCTGCGGACCTCGAACCCGTGGGCGCTGCGGGGCATCGTAGAGCGGCTGCACGAGGCCGCCGAGCGCGGGCTGTGGGAGGAGCCGGACGCCGAGGTGCTGGCCGCGCTGCAGCAGGTCTACCTCGACGTCGAGGGCGAGCTGGAGGACCGGTGACGCGCGTCCTCGCGGGTTTCGAGGCTCGTCGCTGGCGCTCCTCGCACCTCAACCAGCGACACCGTCTCGGTGGTTGAGGTGCGAGCGGAGCGAGCCTCGAAACCCACCACAGTCCGGGTCGTCGGGATCGGTTGCCACCCGCGCCAGCTGACCCTCGAGGCGCGCGAGGCGATCGCCGGCTGCGACTACGTCATCGCAGCCGACAAGGGGGCGGACGATCCGTTGCTGGCCCTTCGCCGGGCCATCTGCGCCGACCTGGGCGTCGACCTGGTCGCCGTCCCCGACCCGCCCCGCGACCGCGACGACCCCGCCGACTACGACGGTGCGGTCCTCGACTGGCACGACGCCCGGGCGGCGGCGTACGGGTCCGTGGTCGCGCAGCGGCCGGGCACCGTCGGGTTCCTGGTGTGGGGCGACCCGGCGTTCTACGACTCGACGATCCGCGTGGCCGAGCGGCTCGGACTGCCGTACGACGTGCTGCCTGGCGTCTCCGCGCTCTCGTTGCTGGCGGCCCGGCACCGTGTCGTGCTCCACGAGGTGGGCCGGCCGGTGCTGGTCACGACGGGCCGCCGTCTGTCGGCCGAGGTCGCGGCCGGGCACGACAACCTCGTCGTGATGCTGGACGGTCGGCTGCAGGCCACGTCCCTCGCCGGCGACTGGGACATCTGGTGGGGCGCCAACCTCGGCAGTCCGGCAGAGGAGCTGGTCGCAGGGCCGCTGGCGGACGTCGTCGACGAGGTCCGCACGGCCCGGACGCGGGCGAAGGAGGCCGACGGCTGGGTGATGGACACCTACCTCCTCCGCCGCGCGTGAGCGCACCGCGTGGTCTGATACTTCCGGTCGGATCGCGCTGGTCCGGCGCGGACCGGGACCGTCGACGAGGAGCAGGCAGTGGGCCAGGCCAGGGCTGAGGCGACCCGCGCCGGCGTGCTGATGGCGGCCGCGGCGGTCTTCGAGCGCAAGGGGTTCGCGGGCGCCACCATCTCCGACATCCTCGACGAGGCGTCGGTGACGAAGGGCGCGTTGTACTTCCACTTCGACTCCAAGGAAGCCCTCGCAGCGGCGATCATCGAGCAGCAGGCCGACTGGCGCGAGGCACATGCCCCGGAGTCGAGGTGGGCGATGCAGCGCATCATCGACTTGAGCTTCCGCTTCGTCCACGCTCTCCGGTCGGACCCCTTGGTCCGGGCCAGCATCCGGCTGACGCTCGAGCGCAACACCTTCCGCACCGACGACCCCAGTCCCTACGAGGGGTGGGTCAGCACCGTCGCGCAGCTGTTCGTCGAGGCGCGTGACGCGGGCGAGCTGCACGCGGACGTCGACCCCGACCGGGCCGCCGCCGTCGCGGTGGCCGCACTCACAGGAACCCAGCTGGTGTCCGAGGCCCTGAGCGGTCGGGAGGACGTCGTCGAGCGCGTCGAGGACCTCTGGCGCCTGCTGCTCCCCGGCCTGGTCCCGGCGCGCGTCCGGAACAGGCTGACGGTCGGTGCGACACCGTCCGTCACCGACTGACGACCAACGGGAGCGGGATCTGTCGACGCGTCTGGCTTAGAAACCGACCGGACGGTATGGTTTGGGTCGACCCCAGGACAGGAGCGACATGTCACACATCGCCGTCTTCAACTTCCCGGCCATCGGCCACGTCAACCCCAACCTCGCCGTGGTCGCGGAGCTCGTCTCCCGCGGCCACCGCGTCACGTGCATGGTGACCGAGCACTTCGTCGAGGCCGTCAGGAGCGTGGGGGCCGAGCCCCTCGTCTACGACTCCGCCTTCGGCGAGTTCTACCGCTCGCCCTACACCGCCGACGCCCTCCAGGGCGAGGGCCTCCGCTGCCTCGACGACGCGCTGCGCGTGGTGACGGCCGCGGAGGAGCACTTCGGTGCCGACCTCCCCGACCTGGTGCTCCACGACTTCATGGCGTGGGGCGGGCGGTTCTACGGCTCGAAGCACGGGATCGAGCAGGCGCGGCTGTTCCCGTCGTACGGCATCAACGAGAGCTTCTCGATCCAGGCTCGCTTCCCGCTGGCGACCTTCGAGGACGAGAAGGTCATCGAGATGGTGGGCAAGCTCGCCGCGCTGCTGCCCGAGTACGGCCTCGACCCGGACCCGATGGCGTTCTTCCAGGACATCCCGGAGCTCGGCATCATCTTCATGCCCCGCGCCTTCCACTACGACGGCGAGACCTTCGACCAGCGCTTCGTCTTCGCCGGTCCGTGCCTGCGGGACCGGTCGGGCTTCCAGGGGAGCTGGGAGCCACGCACGCCGGAGCGCCCGACCCTGCTGGTCTCGCTCGGCACCGCCGCCACCGGTTGGGCGGAGTTCTTCCCCATGGCCGTCGAAGCGCTCGCCGACAGCCCCTACGAGGTCGTGCTCGCCACCGGCGACCACATCACGCCCGAGGAGCTGGGTGAGCTGCCGGCGCACATCACCGCGCAGCGCCACGTCCCGCAGCTCGACGTGCTCGAGAAGTCGACCGTCTTCGTCACCCACGGAGGGATGAACAGCGTGATGGAGTCGCTCCACCACGGTGTGCCGATGGTGGTGATCCCGCAGATGAACGAGCAGACCGCCAACGGCCTGCGGGTCGACGAGCTGGGCCTCGGCGTCCACCTCGAGCGCGACGACGTCAAGGCCGAGGTGCTCCGCGACGCCGTCGACCGCGTGGCGGCCGACGCCGACGTCGCTGCGCGTGTGCGCGCCCTGTCGGAGGAGATGCGGGCAGTGGACGGCCCCGTGGTGGCCGCCGACGCCATCGAGTCGCACCTCGTGGCGAGCTGACCTCGCCCGTGGTGGGAATTCCACAAAGTTGAGGGGAATCGACTCAACTTCTGGCGCGTTGTGACGGGTGAGGGCCACAGTGGTCCGAGACACCCACCACCAAGGAGCAGAGTTGAGCGCGTTCGGTGCCGAGAAGTTCACCACCCGCAGCCGCGAGGTCGTCGAGGCTGCCCAGCTGGCCGCCACCTCCGGCGGCAACACCCACACCGAGCCCGTCCACCTCCTCGTGGCGCTGCTGCGCCAGGAGGACGGCAGCAGCCGCAGCCTCGTCCAGAAGGCCGGCGTCGACCCGGCGACGCTGCTGGCCCAGGCCGAGCGCGTGCAGCAGCAGCTGCCCCGGGCCACCGGGTCGACCGTCCAGCAGCCCAGCGCGTCGGCAGCCCTGACCCGCGTCCTCGCCTCCTCGCTCGACCTGGCCGGCTCGATGAAGGACGACTACGTCGCCACCGACCACCTGCTCGTCGCCACCGCGACCGTCGAGTCGCCCGCCCAGAAGGTGCTGACCGACGCCGGACTGACGGCCGACGGCCTCCGCGAGGCGATCACGGCAGTCCGCGGCAACCGCCGGGTGACCAGCGAGAGCGCCGAGGCGTCGTACGAGTCGCTGGAGAAGTACTCCGTCGACCTCACCAGGGCCGCCGAGGACGGGCGCCTCGACCCCGTGATCGGGCGCGACGCCGAGATCCGCCGCGTCATCCAGGTGCTGTCGCGGCGCACCAAGAACAACCCCGTGCTCATCGGCGAGCCCGGCGTCGGCAAGACCGCCGTCGTCGAGGGCCTCGCCCAGCGCGTGGTCGCCGGTGACGTGCCCGACTCGCTCAAGGGCCGCCGTGTGCTCTCGCTCGACCTCGCGGCGATGGTCGCGGGTGCGAAGTACCGCGGCGAGTTCGAGGAGCGGCTCAAGGCCGTCCTCGAGGAGATCAAGGACGCCGGCGGGCAGGTCATCACGTTCATCGACGAGCTGCACACGGTCGTCGGCGCTGGCGCCGGAGGCGACTCCGCGATGGACGCCGGCAACATGCTCAAGCCGATGCTGGCGCGCGGCGAGCTGCACATGATCGGCGCGACCACCCTGGATGAGTACCGCGAGCGCATCGAGAAGGACCCCGCGCTGGAGCGTCGCTTCCAGCAGGTCTTCGTCGGCGAGCCCAGCGTCGAGGACACGATCCAGATCCTGCGCGGCATCCAGGAGAAGTACGAGGCGCACCACGGCGTACGCATCACCGACGCCGCGCTCGTGGCCGCGGCCACCCTGTCCGACCGCTACATCACCGGCCGTCAGCTGCCCGACAAGGCGATCGACCTCATCGACGAGGCGTCCTCGCGGCTGCGGATGGAGCACGAGTCCTCGCCCGAGGAGATCGACCAGCTCCGCCGTCAGGTCGAGCGGCTGAAGATGGAGGAGTTCGCGCTCGCCAAGGAGACCGACGACGCCTCCCTCGAGCGTCTCGCCGCGCTGCGCAAGGACCTCGCCGACCGCGAGGAGGAGCTGCGCGGGCTCGAGGCGCGCTGGGAGCGCGAGAAGGACCAGCTCCAGGGCGAGGGCGAGCTGCGCCGCCAGCTCGACCAGCTGAAGATCGAGGCGGAGAAGAAGCTGCGCGAGGGCGACCTGGCCGGGGCCTCGGAGATCCAGTACGGCAAGATCCCCGAGCTCGAGAAGCAGATCGCCGAGGTCGAGCGGGCCGAGGCCGACGCGCTCGGCGACCTCGAGCCGCTGGTCGGCGAGGAGGTCGGCGCCGAGCAGATCGCGGACGTCGTCGAGGCCTGGACCGGCATCCCCACCGGGAAGATGCTCCAGGGCGAGAGCGCCAAGCTGCTCGAGATGGAGTCGGTCATCGGGGAGCGGCTGATCGGCCAGCGCGAGGCCGTCACCGCGGTGAGCGACGCCGTACGCCGCTCGCGCGCCGGCATCGCCGACCCCAACCGGCCGACGGGGTCGTTCCTCTTCCTCGGCCCGACCGGCACCGGCAAGACCGAGCTGGCGAAGGCGCTGGCCGACTTCCTCTTCGACGACGAGCGCGCGATCGTGCGCATGGACATGAGCGAGTACAGCGAGAAGCACTCCGTCTCGCGGCTCGTCGGTGCCCCGCCCGGCTACGTCGGCTACGACGAGGGCGGCCAGCTCACCGAGGCGGTGCGGCGCCGGCCCTACAGCGTGGTGCTGCTCGACGAGGTCGAGAAGGCGCACCCCGAGGTCTTCGACATCCTGCTCCAGGTGCTCGACGACGGGCGGCTGACCGACGGCCAGGGCCGCACGGTCGACTTCCGCAACACGCTGCTGATCCTGACCTCCAACCTCGGCTCGAACTTCCTGGTCGACCCGATCCTGGAGCCGCTGGCCAAGAAGGAGTCGGTGATGGGCGTGGTGCGCGCGCACTTCAAGCCCGAGTTCCTCAACCGGCTCGACGAGGTGGTCATGTTCGACGCCCTGTCGAAGGAGGACCTCACCCACATCGTCGACCTCCAGCTCGCGCTGCTCGAGAAGCGGCTGGCGGTGCGCCGGATCACCATCTCGGTGACGGACGCCGCGCGGGCCTGGCTGGCCGAGACCGGCTACGACCCGGCGTACGGCGCCCGTCCGCTGCGGCGGCTGATCCAGAGCGCGATCGGCGACCCGCTCGCGCGCCGGCTGATCGCCGGCGAGGTCACCGACGGCGGTGCCGTGAAGGTCGACGTGGGCGAGGACGGGCTCGTGCTCGCCTGACGGGTCCCGCTGTCGCGGCGGCCGCCGCTGTAACGCCGGGTTACTGCTTGTACCCCCTTGGATATATCCGGGTGGGTACAGCACCTAACCCGGCGTTACAGCGCGCCCGCCGAGCGGACGCCGGTTGCGACGTGGGGGATGCTGGGGCGCGTGAGTGCCGCCACCGACGACCTACGCCCCTGGTGGCGGTTGCGCGACACCCCGGTCCCCGGCGGCGTGCCCGACCTGGCGCGGGCGCTGCTGTGGACCGAGCTGGCGATCGTGCTGCTGCTCTCGCTCGGCCGGTCGGCGGTCTACAGCATCGTCAGCATCGTCTCGGCGCTCACCGCACCGGGACCCCTGTCCGCGCAGGCCGCGAACCTCAACAACTCGCTCGCCCCCGACCGGCCGTGGCTGGACCTGACCTACCAGCTGCTGAGGATCGGGTTCGCGCTCGTCCCGGTCGCGCTGGCGGCGTACCTCCTCGTCCGGTCGGGGAGCCGGCTCAAGGACGTCTGGGCCCGTGACGGTGGCTGGAGCACGTGGCGTGACTGGGGTCGCGGCGCGTGGCTCGCAGCGGGCGTCGGCTCGGTCGGGGTCGTGTTCTACCTCGCGACCTTCGCCCTCGGCACGAACCTGACCGTCGTCGCCCAGTCACTGCCGGGGGAGTGGTGGCAGGTACCGGTGCTCGTCCTCGCCGCGGCCGAGAACGCCGTGCTCGAGGAGCTCCTCGTGCTCGGCTTCGTGCAGGTGCGGCTGCGCCAGCTCGGCTTCGGCGACACCGCGGCGATCGGGCTGGCGGCGCTGCTGCGCGGCAGCTACCACCTCTACCAGGGCCTCGGCGGCTTCGTCGGCAACCTCGCGATGGGGCTGCTCTTCGGCTGGCTCTTCCGCCGCTGGGGGCGGGTGATGCCGTTCGTCGTCGCCCACACCCTGCTCGACGTGGGGGCGTTCGTGGGCTACGCCGCACTCGCCGGGCGGGTCAGCTGGTTGCCGACCCTCTGACTGTTCGGCTGCCAACGGACGGGGCACTGGCGTGCCCCGTCCGTGTGACGGCCGCGTCTCAGCGCCGGATCTTCACCTTCTTCGACGACCGCACGGCCTTGTCGTAGGCCTTCTTCTTCGCGGTGACGCGGACCGAGATCTTCTTGCCGCGGTCCTTGGCGCGCACCCGGTAGGTCGCCTTCTTCGCGCCCTTGATCTTCTTCCCGTTCTTCAGCCACTGGTAGCGCACCTTGACGCTCTTCTGCTTCGGCTTGGGCTTCCAGCCCTTGACCGACACCGACAGCAGCCGCCCGGCGCGCGGCACGCCGCGGAGCTTGGGCCGCTTGGTGCGGAAGAGCGCCTTGCCCACCACGACCGGCGCGCTCATCGTCGCGACCGAGGCGTAGTAGGGCGCGGCGCCGACGACCTGCACGGAGACGGTGCGACCGATGTCGCGCCGCGAGAACCGGACGGCGCTGGTGGTGGCGCCCGGGACGGGTACGCCGTCGAGGAACCACTGGTAGCCCAGGGACACCGCCGGTGCCCACGGGGTCGAGCTCGCGACGGCCGTCCCGCGGTAGCGCGCCCGGCCGGCGATGGACACCGCGCCCGGGTAGATCTGGGACTGTCGGTAGCCCGCGACGGCGGCGGCCTGCTCGGCGACGGCCCGCGCGTTGTTGTCGTCCGTGGTGCCAGTCAGATTGCCGTTGAAGCTGATGTTGGGGTTGGAGAAGTGCGTGATGCGGGTGCAGCTGAAGCCGGCCCGGGTGCACTGGTCGTTGTAGGCCATGATCGTCGTGGTGCGGGCGGCGAGGTCGACGTAGCCGCGCGCGTAGGGCTTGTAGCCGTACGGCGGCGACGAGGCGCCGGCGTCGTGGTCGGCGCTGAGGTTGTGGCCGATCTCGTGGGCGAAGGTGAGGTTGCCCGTGGCGCACCGGTCGCCGTACATCACCGTCCACGCGCCGCGCTCGGCGTCGGTCTTCGGCTGGGTCCCGCCGAGCGAGCCCAGGCCGCACGAGGAGCCGGCGGGGTACTGGCCGCCGAGCCACAGGCTGACGAGGTCGGCGTGCGTCTCCTCGCGCAGCGCCTGCGCCTCGTCGAACACGCCGTCGCCGGGGGTCTGGAGCGAGTTGTAGTTGGCCAGCAGCGTCGAGGCCTGGGTGGCGGAGACCTGGCGGGTGCCCACGAGCCGCACCTGGGTGCCGACGCCCGAGGCGGCCAGGCCCTGGTTGGTCTGGGCGATGCCGAGGGCGAACTGCGCCTGCATCTCCGCGGGCCCGAACCAGGCGGGCAGCGAGGCGGGGTAGACGATCGCGACGTCGATCACCGACGGGGCGTCCGCCCCGGCGACCGGCGCGCCGGTCGTGCTCGGGGCACGGCGCGCGCTGGCGCCGTCGTGGTCGTCGTGACCGTCGTGGTCGGCCTCCGGCACCACCGCGTCGTCGCCGGTGGGCAGCGGGGCGACCTCGGCCACCTCGTAGCTGCCGCCGCGGACGCGGCTGATCTCGAACGTGCCGTGCTCGGCGGAGGCGACGCTCAGGTGGACGACCCCGTCGACCTCCGCCGCGGTGAAGGTGCCGACGTCACCGACGAGCCCGCCGGTCCACGTGGTGGCGCCGCCGCTGGTGTCGCGGCCGTCGATCGACGCGGTGACCGTGGTGTCGTCGAAGAGCGTCAGCGCGAGGCGGTCACCGGCGCGTACGTCGTCGAGCGCCGCGGTGTCGATGCGGACCGGCCGCGAGCGCTCGCCGTCGGTCTCCGTGGTGGCGCGGGTCGACCCCGCGGTGAGCAGCTCGATGCTGCGGGTGTCCTGGTCGTCTGCCGCGGCTGCGGTCGTGACGGGTGCGGTCGTCGCGGCCAGCGCGAGCGCGCACAGGCCGGCGACGCCGGCCCAGCTCTTGATGGTGGGCATGGCGGGTCCCCCTCTTTCGTGTCGAACCCCTCGTGCCCCCGTGGGCGCGCGCCAAACCAACGACGCCCGTCGGTCTCAGGAGGAGCGTGTGGTGACGTCGCGCGACCGGCGCCCGAGCAGCCCTCCGCCCCACAGCGCCCACAGCACCAGCACCGGCTGGAAGAACAGGCGGGTGAGCCGGGCCCGGTCGGTGTCGAGGCCGAACGCGTCGGTGCCCTCGACGTACTGCGCGATGTTGCCGGGGAAGATCGCGACGAAGAAGGCGGCGAGCAGCATGCCGACCGTGCGGCGGTGCCGCGGCAGCGCGACGAACGCCGCGCCGAGCCCGATCTCCACGACCCCGGAGCCGAGCACCGTGAGGTCCTCGTCGACCGGGAACCAGTCGGGCACCTGCGCGCGGAACTCCTCGCGCTGGGTGGTGAGGTGGAGGACGCCGGCGGTGACCATGAAGCCGCCGAGCAGGACGCGACCGAGTGTCTGGGCCTTCATGGTCCTCAGCCTACGGAGCGGTCAGCAGCACACCCGGGTTCATCAGGCCCTCGGGGTCGAGGGCGCGCTTGACGGCGCGCATCAGGTCGACCTCCACGTCCGACTTGTACGCCGCCGCTGCCGCCGCCTTGCTGCGCCCCAGTCCGTGCTCGGCGCTGATCGAGCCGTGCGCCGCGGCGACCGCGTCGTGGATCGCCGCGGTGAGGTGGCCGGCCGCCGCGCGGAGGTCGTCGTCGCGACCGACAGGCGCGTTGAGGTTGTAGTGGAGGTTGCCGTCGCCGACGTGGCCGTAGGTCACCGGCCGGACCCCGGGCAGGACCTCCTGCAGCACCGGCCCCATCGCGTCGGTCCACCTCGCGAGGTCGGCGATCGGCACGGTGACGTCGTGCTTGAGGGTGGCGCCCTCGACCTTCTGCACCTCCGAGATCCCCTCGCGCAGCGACCACAGCGCGCTCCGCTGGGCCGGGCTCCCGGCGATCGCGGCGTCGGTCGCGTGTCCCGCCTCCACCGCGTCGGCGAGCAGGCCCTCGAGCGTCGCGTCGAGTCCCTCGTCCGTCGCGGAGCCGGCGAGCTCGACCAGGACGTACCAGTCGCTCGGTGACTCGAGCGGGTCGACGGCTCCGGGCAGGTGCGCGAGGACGAGGTCGATCGCCTGCCGGTTGGCGATCTCGAAGGTCGACAGGTGCACGCCGGCGTGCTGCTGCGCGGTGCCGAGCAGCGACACCGCCGCCGCGACGGACGGCACCGCGACCCATGCGGTCGCGTGGCGTGGCGTCGCCGGGAAGAGGCGCAGGACGGCGCCGGTGATCACCCCGAGCGTGCCCTCGGAGCCGACGAAGAGCTGGGTGAGGTCGTAGCCGGTGTTGTCCTTGCGGAGCCCGCGCAGCCCGTCCCAGACACGACCGTCGGGCAGCACGACCTCGAGACCGAGCACCAGCTCGCGCGTCATGCCGTAGCGCAGCACCGCGGTGCCGCCGGCGTTGGTGGCGAGGTTGCCGCCGATCGTGCAGCTGCCCTCCGAGCCGAGCGACATCGGGAAGAGCCGGTCGACGGCTGCGGCCGCGGCCTGCACGTCGGCGAGCACCACCCCGGCATCGACGGTGATCGTCCCGGCGACCGGGTCGACGTCGCGCACGGTCCGCATCCGGCCGAGCGAGAGCACGACGGCGGCCCCGGAGCCGTCGGGCACCCCGCCGCCGACCAGCCCGGTGTTGCCGCCCTGGGGGACCACCGGCGTACGCGCCTCCGCGCACGCGCGCACCACCTCGGCCACCTCGGCCGTCGACCCCGGCCGGACCACGGCCAGCGCGCGCCCGCGGTGGGTGCCGGTCCAGTCGACGACGTGTGCCGCCACGTCGGACGGCTCCGTCAGCACGTGGTCGTCGCCGACGGCGGACCGCAGGAGCTCGAGCAGGTCGTTCACGGCAGCTCCTTGCGGGTGGGGTGGACGGCCATCCTGCCCCGACCGGTGAACCTCGTGGGGGCCGCCTGGCGCGATCCCGTACTGGGCGGCCCGTGTCGCTCGTCGTCACCGCCCGACGGGTGGACTAGTCAAGGTTTCCCTGCGCTCTGCGCCACCTGAGGCTTATGGTCGTCCTGTTCCGCGCCGATGGCAGGGGGTGCGATGTCGGACGACACACGAGGCGAGCGCCGCGTGGCGGCTGCGACATGGGTCGACGACCAGACCCGTGAGCACCTCCAGGTACTCGTGGAGGGCGTCGCCGTCCTCGCCGGCTTCGAGCAGTCCTCCCTCACCCTCAGCCGCGGCTGCGACTTCGAGGTCGTGGCCGCCGCCGGCGTCGAGGACGGCTTCGTGGGCACCCGCGTGCCCGTGCAGTCCATCGAGGAGGACCTCGCCGTCGCCGACGACTGGGGGGTCTGGCGGTTCGTCCCGCACGACCGCGCCAGCGCCGAGGCGCTGGAGTACAGCCACATCCCCGACGTGTCCCCGCTCGACGGCGACGACGCCTGGCACCCGCTCGACCTGCTCGCCGCGCCCATCTTCGACGACCAGGGCCGGCTGCGCGGCCTGCTCTCGGTCGACAGCCCGCGCGACGGCCGGCTGCCCGGCCCGGAGAAGCTCGAGGTGCTCACCCAGTACGCCGGTGTCGCGCGGACCCTGGTGCTGCTCGCGCTCGAGCGCGAGGAGCTCTCCGAGCGCGTCCGGCTCGCGGGCGAGGCGCGCGAGATCGTGCGCAAGGCCCTGGGTGAGCCGACCCTCGAGCTCGTGCTCGAGGCCTGCCGTCACGCGGTGGTGTCCTGCTTCGACGCGGTCGGGATGTGGCTCACCGCCTTCGACCCCGACGGCGGGGCCACCACGACGTCGTACACGTTGGGCGACGCCTACGTGGTGCCGTCCTTCGCGGAGATCGACGACGTCGTCGTCCGCCTCGCCCACCGCTACTGGACCGAGCAGTACGTCGCCCCCTTCTCCCGCCTGCACGCGGCCCAGCCCGGCCTCCCTGTGGAGGACGCCGAGCGGCTGCTGGGCGTCCTGGACCGCATCGGGATCGGCTCGGTGCTGTTCGTGCCGCTCGGGGTGGGCCCCGAGTGCGTGGGCTTCCTCGTCCTCACCCGAGTCTCGGAGACCCGGCAGTGGACCGACGTCGAGCTCGACACCGCCCGTGAGATCGGCCGGGACCTCGGCCGCGCGGTCGCCAACGCCCGCCAGCTCGCCCTCGAGCGCGCCGTCGTCGACCGCTTGCGCCGTCTCGACAGCTATCGCGTCGAGGTGGTCAACACCCTCGGGCACGAGCTGCGCAACCCGCTCTTCTCGATGAGCGCCAACCTCGAGCTGCTCGAGGTAGGTGACCTCGACCCCGAGGCGCGGCGCTCGGTGCAGGCCGCCTCGCGGGGCGCGTCCCGGATGCGGGCGGTCATCGAGGACATGCTCACCATGGCGCAGATGGCCGACCCGCGACGCGAGTTCGACCCGATCGACGTGGACCTGCGCCGGGTGCTGCGCGACGTGCACCAGGAGTGCCACGCCGCCGCGAGCGCGGCGCAGGTCGTCTGCGAGCCGGGCCTGCCCGACGAGGCCGTCGTGGTGCGGGGTGAGCCCGAGGAGCTCTTCCAGCTCTTCTCCAACCTGGTCGGCAACGCCATCAAGTACTCCGACCCGGGGGGCCGGGTGGCCGTGCGGGTGGCGCTGCGTGACGGCGAGGTGGTCACGACGGTGGAGGACACCGGGATCGGCATCTCTGCCCACGACCAGGAACAGCTCTTCCGCGAGTTCTTCCGCTCCACCAACCCCGAGGCCCTCTCGCGCCCGGGGACCGGCCTGGGCCTGGCGATCGTGGCGCGGATCGTCAAGCGGCACTCCGGCACGATCGAGCTCGACTCCGAGCGCGGTCGCGGCACCACCGTGACGGTCACGCTGCCCGTCTGGACCGGCGCTGTGGCCGACGACCACGTCAGCGCCGAGCGCTGAGCCCGAGCGTCATGAAGGTGCTCAGCGGGTCGTCGGCGTAGTCGCCGAACGGCGGGCACGGGACGAACCCGGCGCGCGCGTAGAACGCCCGGGCCGGCGCGAAGAACTCCATGCTCCCTGTCTCCAGCGACACCCGCTCGACACCCCGCGCGCGGGCGTCGTCGAGGAGGTGGGCGAGCAGCCGCGACGCGACGCCACGGCCGCGGAGCCGGGGCTCGGTGCGCATGCTCTTGAGCTCCTCGTGGTGCTCCTCGACTCCGGCGAGCGCGGCGGTGCCCACCATCTCCTCGCCCTCGGTCGCCACCCACAGGCGCACGTGCGGCTGCCGGAGCGCCGACAGGTCGAGCGCGTGCCGGCTCTCCGGCGGCGCGGTGGGCTCCATGTCGTCGAGGTGCGCCTGCAGGAAGGCGGACAGCCGTGGGTCGCCGAAGTCGGCACGCGAGATCTGCACGCGTCCATCATCGTCGAGGGGTCGGTGGGGCCGGTCGCCATGTGACGCACCACGCGCGCCGCGGCCGTTGCCCCGCGCCCGAGGGGGTACTGATCGCCACACGCACGACCGAGGCCGGGAGGCACCCCCCATGTCGAATGACGCCATCGTCCTGCTCAAGGACGACCACAAGCAGATCCGCAAGGTCTTCAAGGACTTCGAGGCGGCCGGTGACAACGCCGAGGTGCGCAAGGGCCAGCTCGTGGACCGGATGATCGAGCTGCTCACGCAGCACACCTACATCGAGAACGAGGTCATGTACCCGCGCGTGCGCGAACTGCTCCCCGACCTCGAGGACGACGTGCTCGAGTCCTACGAGGAGCACCACGTCGCCGACGTCCTGGTGATGGAGCTCTCCGCCATGAAGCCCGGCGACGAGCGTTTCGACGCCAAGACCACCGTGCTCATCGAGAACGTCACGCACCACATGGACGAGGAGGAGCAGGACTGGTTCCCGAAGGTCCGCGAGGGCCTCGGCCGCACGACCCTCCAGGAGATCGGTGAGGCGATGCTCGAGGCGAAGAAGTCGGCGCCGAAGCGGCCCTCGCAGCCGAGCGCGCTGAAGAAGACCATCGACGCCGTGATCGCCTGACGCTTCCTCACGCCCCCGGTGCGCCGGCGTAGCCCTCCCGGTAGGACGGCAGCGCCGGCGCCCAGCCGGTCGCGCGGAGCCGGGCGTTGGACAGCCGCTTGCCGTGGCCCTGCCCGGGGTCGGCGGCCGGGGGTGATGGCGCGTCGAGACGCTGCGCGAGGAAGGCCGCTACGTCGCCGAGCTGGGCGGGCTCGTCGTCGGTGCCGAGGTAGAGCCGCTCCGGCGCCTGCGCCATCGTGAGCAGGTGGACCACGGCAGCGGCCGCGTCACGGCGGTGGATGCGGTTGGTCCAGCGGTGGGGGTCGTCGATGCGGCCCTCGCGGACCCGGTCGAGCAGGCGCGTGCTGCTGCCGCCGTACAGCCCCGAGAGGCGCAGCACCGTGCCGTGCGGGAACCGCTCGTGGAAGGCGTCCTCGGCCGCGACGAGCATCCGCCCGGGACCGTCGGCCGGTGCGGTGGGGGCGGTCTCGTCCTCGAGGTCGGGCAGGTCGCGGCTGCCGTGGACGGCGGTGGACGACACCAGCACCGCCCGCTCGGGCGGCTCGGCGAGCGCGTCGAGTGCGCGTGCCATGCCGTCGACGTACGTCGCCCGGTAGGACTCCTCCGTGCGCGGTCGGGCGGTGAGCGCGACGACCACCAGGCGGGGGCGTACGCCGGACAGGTCGGGCGCCTCGCGGGTCAGGTCGACGGCCCGGCCGACCAGCGGTTCGGGCACCATGGATGCGTTGCGGCGCAGGGCCAGCACGTCGTGGCCGAGCGCGGCGAGGCGCAGGCCAACCTCGGCGCCGAGGTCGCCGGCGCCGACGAGGAGGACCTCGGCGCTCATGCGCCCACACCTGCGAGGAACTCGTCGACCTCGGCAGCCGTCGGTGCCGACTCCGGCCCGCGCCGGGTCACCTTGATCGCGGCGGCCGCGTTGGCCCGCCGGCACCCCTCCACCCAGGGCGTCCCCGCGGCGACCTCGGCCAGGAGGGCACCGGTGTGCGTGTCGCCCGCGCCGTTGGTGTCGAGCGGCTTCTGCGGGAAGCCAGGCACGTCCGTGGTCTCGCCGCCGACGTGCACTGCGCAGCCGCCGGGACCGGCGCGGACGATGGCGACGGCATCGCCGCGCAGCAGCGGGGCGACGGCCGTGGTGAGGCCGGCCAGGTCCTCGGGGACGGGCCGACCGGCCGCGCGCAGCAGGCCCTCGGCCTCCTCGGCGTTGCTCGACCACACGTCGGTGACCGCGAGCATCGCCTCGCGCACCTCGGCCGGCAGGTCGGCGAAGGCCGCGCCCGGGTCGAGCACGACGACGACGGCGGGGTCGAGCGTCGGCAGCCAGGCGAGCAGCGGGTCGCGGGTGCGCTCGAGCGCCAGCGAGAAGCCGGTGACGCACACCAGGTCGCCGGGTCCGGGCGCGGAGCTCGCGAGCGACTCGACGCTGATCTCGCGCTCAGCACCGAGGGTCGTCACGAAGGTGCGCTCCGCGCTCGGCTCGACCATGACGACGCAGATGCCGGTGTCGAGCGCGGCGACGGCCGGGGCGGACACGGCGATGCCCTCCGAGTCCAGCGCCGCGCGGACCAGGTCGCCGTGCGGCCCGGTCCCGTGGGCTCCGGCGTGCACGCACGCGGCGCCGAAGCGGGCAGCAGCGACCAGCACGGTGACGGCACCGCCGGCGTAGTCGGTCGCCGAGGCGGCCATCACGTTCTGGCCGCGCACGGGCAGGTCGGGCACCTCGACCACCACGTCGACCAGCGCCTGGCCGGTGTGGATGACCCGGCTCACGCCAGCACCTCGTCGGTGGTGGCGAGGGTGATCTGCGGCGGGTAGAGCGCCATCACGTCCATCGCCGCGCGGTGGTTCTCCGGGGTCGAGCCCGCGCAGGCGTCGGTCACGACCGTGACCGTGGCGCCGGCGTCGGCGGCGGCCAGCGCGGTCGAGACGACGCAGCAGTCGGTCGACACCCCCGACAGCACCAGGTGCGGCGTCGGGCCGGTGACCGCCTCCAGCGCCGGGCCCCACTTGCCGAAGGTCGGCAGGGACACGACCTCGCTCCCCAGGCCCTGCGCCGCCGGCACCAGCTCGAGCAGCGGGTCGTCCTCCGCCACGTCCGCGAACGGCCAGGCCTCGAGGTACGCCGCCCAGCTGCCCTGCGGCTCGGGGGCCGGCACCCAGCGCGTGACGACCGTACGCCGACCCGCCGCGGTGGCGAGTCGGCGTACGGGATCGACGATGGCGGGGAACATCGGGGAGCCCCACGGGCTCGAGGCGTCGGCGAAGATGCGCTGCGGGTCGATGACGACGAGCCAGGCGTCGGGATGCATGGCGCCCAGCCTGTCAGAGCCGCGCTACTTCACCTCGGCGCGCAGCACCGCGCGGAGGCCGATGGCCAGCGGGACCCACAGCCACACCAGCGTCGAGACGCCGAGCTGCTGCCAGTACTCCGCGGTCATGGTCTGGTCGAAGAGCCGGGTGACGGCGAAGTTGACGTCGACCCACGGCTGGAGGTCGCGGAACCACTCCTGGAAGGCCGCGAGGGTGCCGAAGGCCACCGGCAGCACGAAGGAGTAGACGAAGTAGCCGACGATCGCGCCGGCCGAGCTGCGGAACAGCACGCCGAGCATGAAGCCCATCAGCATCCCGAGGATGTTGGCGAGCACGATGTTGCCGAACTGGGTGAGCGTGATGTCCCAGACCGCGTCGAGCCCGGTGATGGCCGAGCCCGCGAGGTTGCCGAGCGCCCCGACCGCGAGGGCCAGGAACATCGACGCGACGCCGACCAGCAAGGTGGCGACGACCTTCGAGCCGAGCACCCGTCCGCGCCACGGCACGAGCGTGTACGTCGTCAGGCCGGTGCGCTGGCTGTACTCGCCGGTGACGGAGAGGATCGCGATGATCGGCAGCACCACCGACAGCGGCATGCCGATCGCGGTGGAGAACGTGCCCTGGGTGATCGCCTCGTCGGGCGCCCAGATGATGACGGCCGCGGTGGCGAGCACCGAGACGATGCCGACGCTCGCCATCAGCCAGAAGCCGGCGCGGGTGTCGAACATCTTGCGCAGCTCGACCGCGACGAGGCGGCTGGTCGGGATGGGTCGGACGGCGCGCGAGGTGGCCGGCGCACCGGTCGTCGTACGGGCCGGGGGAGAGTCCGGGGTGGCCGGCTGGATGTCTGTCGCGGTGGTCATGCTGCTGCTCCTTCTCGGGCGGTCTCGGCGGTGAGCTCGAGGAACATCTCCTCCAGGCCCGCGCCGTCGGCGGGCCGCAGCTCGCGCAGGACGACGCCGGCGCGGTGGGCGGTCTCGCCCACGAGCTCGGGATCGGCGTCGGCGCGCAGGCCGCCGTCGATCGGGGTGGTGGTGACGGCTGCCTCGTGCAGGGCGCGGGCGAGCCGCTCGACGTCGGCGGTGCGCACGAGCGTGCCGGCGGCGGCCAGCAGCTCGGCCTTGGTGCCCTGGGCCACGATGCGGCCCTGGCCGATGACGACCAGGTCGTCGGCGATGACCTCGATCTCGTGCAGCAGGTGCGAGGACAGCAGCACGGTGCCGCCGTCGTCGGCGAAGCCGCGCAGCAGGTCGCGCATCCAGCGGATGCCGGCCGGGTCGAGGCCGTTGGCGGGCTCGTCGAGGATGAGCACGTCGGGGTCGCCGATGAGGGCGGTCGCGATGCCGAGGCGCTGGCGCATGCCGAGGGAGTAGTTGCGCACGCGGCGCTCGGCCTCGTCCTCGGTGAGGCCCACCCGGGCGAGGGTCTCCGCGACCCGGGTGCGGGGCAGGCCCATCGTCTGCTGGGCGATGGCGAGGATCTCGCGACCGGTGCGGCCGGCGTGCTGGGCGGAGGCGTCGAGGAGGACGCCGACCTCCAGACCGGGGTTGGCCAGCTCGCGGTAGTCGCGACCGGCGATGGTCACGCGCCCGGTGGTCGGGCGGGTGAGGCCGACCATGACGCGCATGGTGGTGGACTTGCCGGCACCGTTGGGGCCGAGGAATCCGGTGACGCGGCCGGGGGCGGCCGTGAAGGACACGTGGTCGACGGCCGTGAAGCGGCCGTAGTGCTTGGTGAGGGACTCGACGCTGATCATGGGTCGAGCCTCGCTGGGCGGGGCTGTGGCGCGCATCGGGGACGAGGCCCCGTCCGTCCCTGAGGGCGACCCTGAGAAACCCCCCAGCGCCCGCGCCCGACCGCGATGAGGGGTCTTGGGGGCCACTGGGGACAATGGAGGGGTGAGCCAGCCCACCGAGCAGCGTCCGCCCCAGGTCACCCTCGCGTCGGGCATCGTCATGTTCGCCTCGTTCATGGTGCTGGTCACCGCCTGGGAGCAGGTCTCCACGATCGGCTCGCTGGAGACGCAGGAGTCGATCCGCGACGTCCTCGCCGAGTCGCCGTTCTCCTCCCTCGGCCTCGACGTCAGCAGCGCCTCGGACCTGCTCCGCTACGCCTGCATGGTCGCCGCGGCCGCCGCCTGCGCCACCGGCATCCTGGGCTGGTACGTCCGCAAGCCCGACCGCTCCGCACGTCTGGGGCTCACGATCTTCGCGATCCCGGTCTTCGTCACCGGCCTCGCCGCCGGCGGGCTGGCCGGGTCCTTCGTCGCCGCCGGTGCCGCGATGCTCTGGATGGCTCCTGCGCGCGAGTGGTTCAGGACCGGCCGCTGGACGCCCCCGGCGCCCGCGCCCGAGAAGGACAAGGGCAAGGACAAGGGCGCCGCCGCCCGCGCCGACGACCCGTGGCGTACGCCGTCCAGCGCCGGCGCGCCCGACGCCCGGTCGGCCCAGCCGGGCGGGCCGTCGACGCCCCCACCGGCGACGCGTCCCTTCGGCGAGCCCGACACCGCGACCCACTCGCCCTACGGCCAGCCGCTCGCCCCGCGCGGTGGCGAGGACCGCCCCACCCCGCCCGCCGCCCGGCAGCAGCAGCTGCTCCACGAGCGTCCCGGCGCGATGGTGGCGGCCTTCGTGATCACCGTGGTGACGGCGGGCGGACTGCTCAGCCTGTCGCTGCTGTGGATCGCGATCGCCGGTCTGTCCCCCGACTTCCTGATGAGCGTGATCGAGGAGCAGCAGCCGCAGGTCGTCGAGGACGGCCTGACCCTCGAGCAGCTGCGCGGCACCGTCCTGGCGCTGGCCGGCGGGTTCGTCGCGTGGTGCGTGGTGGCGCTGGTGCTGGCCGGCTTCGCGATGGCGCGCCGCGACTGGGCGCGCCGCGGGCTGATCGTCAGCGCCGCCTTCAGCGCAGGTGCGTGCTTCGCCCTGGTGCTCAGCACGCCCTTCACCCTGATCCCGGCCGCAGCGGCGGTGGCGACGGTCCTGTGCCTGCGCCGGGTCGAGGTGCGGCGCTGGTTCGCGGTCGACGCGCGCTGAGCCTCGCGCCCTGCGCCGGCCACCGGGCTCGTGGTGAGATAGCCCCATGAGCGACCAGGAGCCCGGGCCGACCCACACGCCGTACGGCCAGCCAGACCCCTATGGCCAGCCGTCCCCCTACGGCCGGCAGGGGCAGCCGTCCTACGGCGCGCCGCCGGTGCAGGGAGACCGACGTCCCGGCACCGTGACGGCTGCGGCCTGGATCACGATCGTGTTCTCGGGCCTCACCGCGGTGCTCTTCGGGTTCGCCGGTCTCGCCCTGCTGGTCGCCCGCGACCAGGTGATCACCGAGATGGAGCGCGTCCCGGAGTTCCAGGACGCGGGGATCGACGCCGACGCCGCCGTCGGCGTGCTCGTCGCCTTCATCCTGGGCCTCGTGGTCTGGGCGGTGATCGCGCTCGTGCTCGCGGTCTTCGTGCTCCGCCGCTCCAACGTCGCGCGCATCCTGCTGGTCATCTCGAGCTCGGTCGTCGCGCTGCTGTCCCTGCTCGGCATCACCAGCGGCGTCTCGGCCATCACGCTGATCGCCTCGGTGGCCACGATCGTGCTGCTCTTCGTCGGCGGCGCCGGCGACTGGTTCGCCCGCAAGGGCTCCCACGGCGGCTACCCCGGCGGTGGCTACCCGTCCGCCGGCTACGGCACCGACCCCTACGGCACGGGCACCCAGGGCGGCGACACCTACGGCTCCAACCCGTACGGCACCCAGTCCGCGCCCGAGGCGCCGCGGGCCGACAACCCCTACGGCCAGCCGCCGTCGTCGGACAACCCCTACGGCCAGCCGCCGTCGTCGGACAACCCCTACGGCCAGCCCCCGTCGGGCGGGTCGGACTACCCGCCGAAGGACTACCCCGGCCGCTGAGGCCCCTGCCGCCCGGCGTCAGCGCGCGAGGTCGGCCGCAGCGAGGCGGCGCAGGCCCTCGGCGATGACGTCGGGCTGCTTGCAGAAGGCCCAGCGCACCAGCTGCCGACCGGCGTCGGCGTCGTCGTGGAACCCCTGCGTGGGGATCGCGACCACGCCGGCCCGCTCCGGCAGCGCGAGGCAGAACTCGCGGCCGTCGGCCCAGCCGAGGTGCGAGATGTCGGTGGTCGTGAAGTAGGTGCCCTCAGGCACGCGGGGCGCGAGCCCGGCCGCGGTGAGGCCCTCGCACAGGAGGTCGCGCCGGGACTGCAGGTCCCGGGCGAGCTCGCCCGGCCAGTCGGGCTCGTGGTCGAGCGCGTGCGCGACGGCGGGCTGCAGGGGCGAGCCCGAGGTGAAGGTCAGCCACTGCTTGGCCGCGAGCACCGCGCCGACGAGCGGGGCGGGTCCGGTGGCCCAGCCGACCTTCCAGCCGGTGAAGGACCACGACTTGCCGGCGCTCGAGAGCGTCAGCGTGCGCTCCCACATCCCCGGCAGCGTCGCGATCGGGACGTGGGAGAGCCCGTCGAAGACGAGGTGCTCGTAGACCTCGTCGGTGATCACGAGCACGTCGTGCGCGATCGCGAGGTCGGCCACGACCTGCAGCTCGTCGCGGGTCAGCACGGTGCCGGTCGGGTTGTGCGGGGTGTTGAGGAGGATGACCTTGGTGCGGTCGGTGACCGCGGCCCGCAGCTCATCGGGGTCGGGGCGGAAGTCGGGAGCCCGGAGCGTCACCGGACGCCGGACCGCGCCGCACATGTCGAGCATCGCGACGTAGGAGTCGTAGTAGGGCTCGAGCACGACGACCTCGTCGCCGGGGTCGACGAGGCCCAGCAGGGCGGCCGCGACGGCCTCGGTGCACCCGGTCGTCACGACCACCTCGCGGTCGGGGTCGACCTCGAGGCCGTAGTGGCGCTGCTGGTGGCGCGCGATCGCGGCCCGCAGCGACGGCACGCCGATGCCGGGGGCGTACTGGTTGGCCCCGCCCTCGAGGGCACGCTCGGCCGCCTCCACCACCGACTGCGGACCGTCGACGTCGGGGAAGCCCTGCCCCAGGTTGATCGCACCTGTGCGCAGTGCGAGCGCGGACATCTCGCTGAAGACGGTGGGCGGGATGTGGGCCAGGCGTCGGGAGAGCAGGTTCGCGGTGGGCACGACCCCACGCTACCCAGCGGCGTCGCTAGGGTCGGCGGTGTGAGCACCGACCCCACCCTCGCCGCCGACATCGACGCCACCTGCCGCCTGACCGGGGAGTTCACCCTCCGCTCGGGGCAGGTCGCGGACACCTACTTCGACAAGTACCTCTTCGAGGCGCAGCCCGCCCTGCTGGACCGCGTGGCCGCGCAGGTGGTCGACCTGCTGCCCGAGGACACCGAGCTCCTCGGCGGGCTCGAGCTCGGCGGCGTGCCGATCGCGACCATGGTCAGCGCGAGGACCGGCCTGCCCGCGCTGTTCGTGCGCAAGCAGGCCAAGGAGTACGGCACGGCGAAGCTCGCCGAGGGCCCTGACGTGTCCGGCCGCCGGGTCACCCTCGTCGAGGACGTCATCACCACCGGCGGGGCGGTCCGCGACGCGACCCGCGCGCTGCGCGAGCTCGGCGCGGTCGTCGAGGTCGTGGTGTGCGCCATCGACCGCTCGCCCGAGGGCGAGGACCCGCTGGCCGACGTCGGGCTCGACATCCGGTCGGTGCTGACCCGCGCCGACCTCGACGCCGTACGCGCCGCTGGCTGACCCTGCGGACCCGTGATCTAGGGTCACGGGGTGCTGTCCCGCCTCCTCGCTGCCCAACCCGGTGCTGAGCTCGACGGTGTCGCCGGCTGGGCCGTCGACCTCATGGAGCGCCTCGGTCCCGTCGGTGCGGCGGTGGTCATCGCGGCGGAGAACCTCTTCCCGCCCCTGCCCAGCGAGGTGATCCTGCCGCTGGCCGGCTTCACCGCCAGCCAGGGCTCCTTCACCCTCGCCGAGGCCCTGATCTGGACGACGGTCGGCTCGGTCGTGGGCGCCTCGCTGCTCTACGCCCTGGGCGTGCTCTTCGGCCGCGACCGGATGTACTGGGTCTGGGAGCGGCTGCCGCTGACCAAGACCTCGGACCTCGAGCGCACCGAGGAGTGGTTCGCCCGGCACGGCCGCAAGGCGGTCTTCTTCGGGCGGATGGTGCCGATCTTCCGCAGCCTGATCTCGGTGCCCGCCGGCATCGAGCGGATGCCGATCCTGCAGTTCCTCGGTCTGACGCTCGCCGGCAGCGCCATCTGGAACACCATCTTCGTCCTCGCCGGCTACTACCTCGGCGAGCAGTGGCACGTGGTCGAGACCTATGCCGGCACCTTCCAGAAGCTCGTCATCGTCACGGTCGCGGCGGCCGTGGCGTGGTGGGTGCTGCTGCGGGTCCGCTCGCTGCGGCGCCGCCCCTCCTCGCCGACGGACTGAGCCGTCGTGGGTGAGGAGCCGCAGGAGCGGGCGCCCTACGACCCGATGCCCCACGGCGCTCCCGAGGTGGGTGTCGGCCCGTGGGAGGGGCCGTGGCCCGAGGGCGAGCAGTGGGACCCGGACCTGCTGCGCGACGGCGACCGCCGCAACGTCGTCGACCGCTACCGCTACTGGACGGTGGAGGCGATCGTCGCCGACCTCGACACGCGTCGGCACGGCTTCCACGTCGCGATCGAGAACTGGCAGCACGACTTCAACATCGGCACGATCGTGCGCACCGCCAACGCCTTCCTCGCCGCCGAGGTCCACATCGTCGGCAACCGCCGCTGGAACCGGCGCGGCGCGATGGTGACCGACCGCTACCAGCACGTCCGCCACCACCCCGACGCAGCCGCGCTGGCGGCGTACCTCCACGGACTCGAGCAGCCCGTGCGCCTGCTCGGGATCGACAACCTCCCGGGCAGCGAGCACCTCGAGACGATGGAGCTGCCGCGCCGGGTCTGCTTCCTGTTCGGCCAGGAGGGACCCGGTCTGTCGCAGGCGGCCCGCGAGGTCTGCGACGGGACCTTCTCGATCGCGCAGTTCGGCTCCACCCGCTCGATCAACGCCAGCTCCGCCGCGGCCGTCGCGATGCACAGCTGGGTCAGGGCGTACGCCGACCTCGGCAGCGCCGACGCCTGGCGCGGGTAGTCCTGCCTGGCTGAGCACGGCCGGGGCCGGGATGTCCCCACGGCACCCCGGACCCGACCGCGGGTCCTCGTGGTGCGCCTAGCGGCGCGTCTTGGAGTAGCAGAGCAGCGTGTGGTCGCCGGCCTTCCACGCGACCTTCGACGGCCAGCCGAAGCGGTAGGTCCGCGAGGTGACCGCGGTGCGGCAGCGCTTCGTGCCGATGCGCTTCCACGCCTTCTCGCTGGGGAACCGGTCGGCCTTGATGGTGATCGCGGCCGTGGCGCGGTAGGTGTGCTTCGCCGAGCAGACGGTGAGGTGGAAGTCGCGGCCGGCCAGGCAGCGCGAGACCGACTTCTTGAACGGGTAGGAGCCCACGCGGAGCTTCGCGGGCAGCGGCTGCAGGTCGTCGGGGCTGCCGAGCACGAGGTCGCAGCGCAGCCAGCGCGCGCCGGCCGCCTGCTGCTCGGGGGTGGGACCGAAGTAGCCGAGGGTGTACGCCGTCAGGCGCAGGCCGCGGATGCTGGTGCCGAGCACCCTGCGCTGCTCCGGGACGCAGGTCTCGAGAGCGAAGCGCGCGAGGGCGCGGCTCTCGTAGGCCAGTCCGTCGGGCAGCACGGCCACGGCGATCGTGGTCGAGGTGTGGGTGCCCGCGCAGTCGACCGGCGCCTCGGTGTAGGCCGCCGAGGCGAGCTCGGCGGAGTCCATGTCGAAGCACTGGCCCACGACCGGAGCCTGGAACAGCGGGTCGGCCGCTGTGGCGGACTGGCCACCCGCGAGGGCGATCGTCGCGGTGAGGAGTCCGGTGAGGGCGGCACCCCACGCGAGTCGTCGAGTCATGGGCGTCAACCTAGGCCTGACGCGGTGCAGGCGCCAACCCGTGCGGGTGCAGTTCGTCGCCCCCCTGGGTGGCTCAGCCGTGCCGCTGCGGGGCCAGCACCGCCTCCAGGGCCGCCAGCCCCCGACTGCTGTGGCTCTTGACGGTGCCCTCGACGATGCCGAGCTCGTCGGCCGTCTCACGCACCGACAGGCCGAGCCAGTGGCGCAGCACGACCACCTTGCGCTGCTGCTCGGGCAGGGCCTGCAGCGCGTCGAAGAGCGCCGAGCGCTCCTCGGTCGACGTCGGCTGTTCCGCGGCCACCTCGGGCAGGTGCTCGCTGGGACGTTCGCGCCGCCACGGCCGGCGGGACTCGTCGATGTTGGCCCGCACCATGATCTGGCGGCAGTAGGCCTCCTCGTTGCCCTCGTGACGGATCCGCGGCCAGGCGACGTACAGCTTGGTCAGGGCGGTCTGCAGCAGGTCGTCGGCGCGGTGCCAGTCGCCGCAGAGGGCGTACGCGATGCGGCGCAGGTGGGTCTGGCGGGCGGCGACAAAATCGGTGAAGGCCGCGTCGCGGTCCGCGCTCCTCATCGCATGCCCTCTCCGGAGGCGTACTGCTGGCGGACGACCTTCGCCAGGACCTCGAACGTGCCGCCCCAGTCGCCCAGCGGGATCACCTCGAGCACGCCGTCGACGACGCGGTAGATCACGACCTGTGGCCGGTCGCCGACGCGCAGCCGGGCGATCCCGGCATGGTCCGCCCCGGGCGCGAAGTCGCCGAGGTCGAGGTCGTCACGGCCGGCGAGCACGACGACCGCGTCGTCGCCCGGCAGCACCGCGCCGTCGGCCGCGACCCTGATCCAGTCGTCCGGCGCGATGGTCCCCATCGGGCCGGTGACTCCGTTGGAGACGTCGAGCGAGTGCTGGCTCGCCACCCGTCCCTCGAGCCACGCGGCGAAGTCGCCGGTCGCGTCGTTCGTCCCCATCGAGGTGCCGCCGTCGCTGTGGCGGACGAGGAGCGAGTACTTCTCACGGCCCTTGTACATCACGCGGATGCCCAGCGACCGGCCCTGCACGTCGGTGTATCCCATCGGGTTGTCCACCCGCTCCAGCACCGGTCCGGCCCCGGGCGCCAGCACGAGCCCGTCGACGTCGAGGGTCGCGGGCTCCCCGAGGAACATGGGCTTGTCGGCCTTCGCGTCCCGCGCGGCCCGGAGCTCGCGCAGGCGGTCCTTGCGCTCGGCCCGACCGTCCTGGTCGTCGGTGGGCGCAGGACCCGACGTGACGATCGGCGCATCGCCACGCGTCGCTGAGCCCGTGTCGAGAGTGGTGGCCCAGCCAGCGCCTCCGGCGACCACCACGGCGGCCAGCACGACTGCGGTCGCCCGGCGACGGCGTACGGCCCTCCTGCCGGCCGCGACGTAGTGCCCCGGGTGGACGTCGCGGCCGTCCCCGAACGAGCCGTCGAGCTCGCGCTGCCAGTCGATCTCCGTGCCCATGCTTGTTCCCCCTGCGGGTGAGTGTTCCAGCCGTGGAGACGGAGCGGTGGCACCGAACGGTTGTCACGTGGTGAGACGGGACCACGCGAGATTCCCGACCCACCGGTAGCCACTAGGGTTGGCAGTGCCTGTAGGACCCCTTCTGAGGAGAACCGCCGATGCCCATCGCCACCCCCGAGGTCTACGCGCAGATGCTGGACGCCGCGAAGGCCAAGTCCTTCGCCTACCCGGCCATCAACGTGTCGTCCTCCCAGACGCTCAACGCCGCGCTGAAGGGCTTCGCCGACGCCGGCTCCGACGGCATCATCCAGGTGTCCACCGGCGGTGCGGAGTACCTCTCCGGCCCGTCCGTGAAGGACATGGTGTCCGGCTCGGTGGCCTTCGCCGCCTATGCCGCCGAGGTCGCGAAGAACTACCCCGTCAACATCGCGCTGCACACCGACCACTGCCCCAAGGACAAGCTCGACGGCTTCGTCCGCCCGCTGCTCGACATCTCCGCCGAGCGCGTCGCGCGCGGCGAGGCCCCGCTCTTCCAGTCGCACATGTGGGACGGCTCCGCGGTGCCGCTGGACGAGAACCTCCAGATCGCCGAGGAGCTGCTCGCCAGGTGCGCCGCGGCCCAGATCATCCTCGAGATCGAGGTCGGTGTCGTCGGTGGCGAGGAGGACGGCGTGGCCAACGAGATCAACGACCAGCTCTACACCACGCCCGAGGACGCGATCGCCACGATCAAGGCGCTCGGCGCCGGCGAGCGCGGTCGCTACATGACCGCGCTGACCTTCGGCAACGTGCACGGTGTCTACAAGCCCGGCAACGTCAAGCTGCGCCCGGAGATCCTCAAGACCGCGCAGGAGGCCGCCGCCTCCGAGCTGGGCCTGGGCTCGGACGCCCGCCCGTTCGACCTGGTCTTCCACGGCGGCTCCGGATCGACCGCGCAGGAGATCAGCGACGCGGTCGACTTCGGCGTCATCAAGATGAACGTCGACACCGACACCCAGTACGCCTTCACGCGCCCGGTCGCGGCGCACATGTTCACCCACTACGACGGCGTGCTGAAGGTCGACGGCGAGGTCGGCAACAAGAAGCAGTACGACCCCCGCGCCTGGGGCAAGGCCGCCGAGGCCGGCATGGCCGAGCGCATCGTGGAGGCCTGCCAGAACCTGCGCTCCGCGGGCACCTCGCTCGCCGGCTGACGCCTGCGGGCGGTGCGCCACCCACATCCCTGAGCGCTGGAAGGTGGGTGGGTCACCGGCCACCGGCGCGTCAATGCACCGACACGAACCGAGCGGTGTCCCACCCACCTCCGCGTGATGCGGAATGTGGGTGGGACACCGCTCGAGTGCCGTCCGGAGACGTACGCCGTCAGCGCGCGGGCGCGTTGCCCGGGATGTCGTCCGGGTCGCCGTACGGCGTCTCGTGCGAGCTGTGCTCGACGAGGTCCTTCTGAACCCGCGGGTCGTCGGCGTCGGCGAAGTAGTCGAACGGGATCGTCTCGTCGCGACCGTTGGACACCTTCGCCGCCCGCAGCGCCACCGTCAGCACGGTCGCGATGGCCACGTTGATGACGAAGGCCGTCATCGCGATGTAGCCCATCTCGCCGATGCCGGGGATGTTGTCGAGCGAGCCGCCGAACGCCTTGCCGGTGACGGGGTTCTTCACGTTGTAGGCACCGACCGTGCCGTAGACCATGCCGACGGCCCAGCCGACGAGCAGGCCGTAGCGGTGGAACCACCGCGTGAAGAGGCTGAACACGATCACCGGGAACGTCTGGAGCATCCAGATGCCGCCGAGGAGCTGGAAGTTGATCGCGTTCTGCTTGTCCAGGGTGAGCACGAAGACCAGCGCGAACGCCTTCACCAGCAGCGACATCAGCTTGGAGACCTTGGCCTCCTGCGCCGGGGTGGCGTCCTTCTTGAGCCACTCCTTGTAGATGTTGCGGCTGAACGTGTTGGCCGCGGCGATCGACATGATCGCGGCCGGCACGAGCGCGCCGATCGCGATCGCGGCGAAGGCGACACCGGCGAACCACGCCGGGAACATGTCCTCGAACAGCTGCGGGATCACCAGCTGCGCGTTGGGCTCGCCGTCGAGGCCGATCGGCTGCGTCCCCGCGGCGATCGCGACCCAGCCGAGCAGGGCCAGCAGGCCCAGCACGAAGGAGTACGCCGGCAGGATGGCGGCGTTGCGACGGATCGTGTTGCGGGAGTTCGACGACAGCGACGCGGTGATCGAGTGCGGGTACATGAACAGCGCCAGCGCCGAGCCCAGCGCCAGGGTGGCGTACGCCCAGCCCTGGCCGGCGCCCGGGATGAACGAGCCGGTGGGCCCGCCGGTCGCCTCGTTGGTGGCCGCCATCTTGTCCTCGGCCGCGCCGAAGATCGCGTCCCAGCCGCCGACCTGGCCGGGCAGGTAGATGATCGCCACGATGATGACGAGGTAGATGAGGATGTCCTTGACGAAGGCGATGACCGCCGGCGCCCGCAGGCCGCTGGAGTAGGTGTAGGCCGCGAGCAGCGCGAAGGCGATGAAGAGCGGCGCGTCCTTCTGGACGATGTTGTCGCCGCCGCCGAGCCCGGCCACCTCCAGGACCGCCTGGATGCCGACGAGCTGGAGCGCGATGTAGGGCATGGTGGCCACGAAGCCGGTGACCGCGACCGCCAGCGACAGCCCGCGGTCGTCGTACCTGCCGCGCACGAAGTCGGCCGTCGTGACGTAGCCGTGGCGGTGGCTCACCGACCACAGCCGCGCCATGAAGATGAAGATGATCGGGTAGAGCACGATCGTGTAGGGCACGGCGAAGAAGCCGGCCACGGCACCGGTGGCGAACATCGCGGCCGGGACGGCGACGAACGTGTACGCCGTGTAGAGGTCGCCGCCCAGCAGGAACCACGTGATCCAGGTGCCGAACTTGCGTCCGCCCAGGCCCCACTCCTCGAGCGACTCCATCGAGTCGGCGCGCATGAAGCGGGTGGCCATGAAGCCGGCGACGGTCACCAGGGCGAACAGGGCGATGAGCACCGACAGGGCGACGCCGTTGATGCCGTCGGTCTCGGCGGCCATCACGGTCAGCTGGGGCGTCATCGGTCCCCACCCACCTTGTGCGTGGTCTTCCCGCGGGCCGACAGCGTGAGCTTGTAGGCCGTCCAGGTCAGCGCCGAGCAGATGAAGACCCAGAGGAACTGGTACCAGAAGAAGAACGGGAAGCCGAGCAGCGTCGGCTCGACCTTCGCGTAGTGCGGCACCCAGAGAAGCGCGACGATGGGGATGAGGAGCAGGACGGCGGCGAGCGCCATCTTGCCCTTGTCGGTCGGGGGGACGCCCGGGTCTTCAGGGCGCGACTGTGGAGGTGTGTTCCCGGAATTCACCCGCGCGACCTTACTCGCGAGGTGACGGCCGTCACCCCTCCGTGAGGGTGGCTCGACCAGCGGTCGATCTCACGCGACGAGCGGTCAGAGCAGCTCGTCCGCCGCCGCCGGGCTGGAGTCGCGCAGGAAGGTCGAGCAGCGCTCCCACTCGGCCGTCTCGCCGATGGCGCGGGCGGCGATGGCGAGGAGGGCGAGCGAGCGCAGGAAGCCCCGGTTCGGCTCGTGCTCCCACGGCACGGGCCCGTGGCCCTTCCAGCCGTTGCGGCGCAGCTGGTCGAGCGAGCGGTGGTAGCCGACGCGGGAGTAGGCATAGACGGTCACGTCGTCGGCACCGGCCTGCTGGGCCTCGGCCGCCATCGCGGCCCAGGCGGCGGGCGACTCCGGGTGGCGGCGTACGACCGCGGCGGGGGCCTCGCCACCGGCCAGCTCGGCGTCGGCGGGGTCGGCGGGAAGGTGGGTGGGCGGGGGACCGGCCATCAGGTCGCCGCCGAAGGGTCCGGAGGTCATGGCCCAACCCTAGGCGGGCGTCCGACACACTTCGGTCATGGGCCAGACCTTCACCACCGAGATCCAGGCGCGCTACCGCGACATCAACCTCGCCGGGCACGTCGACAACGTCGAGGCCGTACGCGTGCTCGACGAGGCACGCTACGAGTTCCTGCGGTTCGCGCACCTGCCGGGCCTCCCCGAGGGCGCGACCGGGCTGCTGCATGCGGTGGGTGAGGGCGTCTCCGAGCTGGTCGCGTCGCAGGCCATCGAGTACCACGGTGAGATGCGCTTCGTGCCCTACCAGCCGTTCCTGGCCTCGCTCTGGGTGACGCGGGTCGGGCGGTCGTCCTTCACGGTCGCGGCGGAGCTGCGGGTCGAGGCGGGTGGCGCCCCGGCGGCGGTCTGGGAGTGCGTCAACGTCCTGTGGGACCACGCCGCGCAGTCGGCGTGGCCGATCAGCGACGACGTGCGCGCCGACCTCGAGCGTTACCTCGGCGAGCCGGTCAGCTTCCGCAGCTGACCGGCCCGCCGGTGGTCGGAAGGCTCCGTCAGCCGACGACGGCGCAGACGACGTCGATGACCAGGGTGTCGGCGGTGTCGAAGTAGTTCTCGGCGTAGGCGGTCGCCTTGGTCGCGCTCAGGTCGAGGTTGACCGCGGTCCCGGTGTAGGCGCCCTGGAGCTCGCCCGCGGCGCTGAGCACCTTCTTGCCGGCGGGGCAGAAGGCGACGACCTCACCCCCGTCGTTGGGGGGGATCACGGCGGAGGCCGTGACGATCTGGTAGCCCGAGACGCCCGGCGCGCCGGCAGCGCCCGGAGCACCGGGGGCGCCGGCAGGACCGGTGGCGCCCTTCAGCGACGAGAGCGTCGACGAGGACATGTCCTTCGTCGACAGGGTGCCGTTCTTGATGTCCTTCGTCGTGACCGTGTTGTCCTTGATCTGCTTGCCGGTGATGACGAGGGCGGCAGTGGCGCCGCTCGTGGCCGAGGCCACGACGAGGACGCCGGCGATGACGATGGTGGGGATGCCGCGGCGAACGGTGCCGAGCGCGTGGTTGAGCATGGATTTCCTCCGTGTGGTTGGGATGTCGGCATCCCACCACCGGCGCGTCAGGCCCGGCCTGACTTTCGGAATGTGCTCGAGGTGAAACGGCTCAGGCGCCGAGCAGCCGGCGCACCTTCGCAGGTCCGAGCGCCAGCACCAGCGTCGGCAGGCGAGGGCCGCGGTCCGCGTCGACGAGCAGGTTGTAGAGCAGCCGGAAGAAGTCCTTCTGGTCGGCCTTGACCTGGTCGGTGGGCGCATCGTCGAAGCCGAGCCCGCGGGCGACCTTCGGCACGCCGTAGACGACCGAGGTGACCGCGTCGAGGTCGCCGTCCTCGGGGAGCCGGTCGAGGAAGATCCGCAGCCACAGCTCCTCGTCCTCGCTCAGCGCGGCCAGGCGCTCGGTGTCGGGCGTCTCGCGCACCGTGGTCCGCTCGTCGGCGGGCACGTGCTCGACCGTCCACTGCATGGCCTTGGACAGCCGCGGCTCGAGGTCGGCGACCGACTCGTGCGCAAAGCCGGAGGACTCCACGATCCGCGAGATGAGCTCGGCCGAGCCCGCGGTCACGTCGGCGACCGAGGAGAGCGTGCGGAACGGAACGGGGACCGCCGGGGTGGGCAGGCGGCCGGCGGACGCCGTCTCGGACGCCCGGTGCCAGGCCAGCGTCGCCACGTCGGCCTTGGCGGGGTCGGCGGCCTTGCGGCCGAGCGCGTCCCACTCGTCGTAGAGGCGCACGACGGCCGGGCCGAAGTCGATGTCGAAGGCCTGCGCGGGGGCGCGGCGGACGTAGAGCCAGCGCAGCATCGGCGCCTCGAGGATCCGCAGCGCGTCGGTCGCGGTGGGCACCCCGCCGGCCGACGAGGACATCTTCTGCACCCCGGCGAACCCGACGAAGGCGTAGATCACGCGGGCGGGCGCGCGCCAGTCGAAGATCGAGGGCGCGATCTCGGTGCCGACGGTGTAGGACGACCCGGGCGTCATGTGGTCGCGACCGGCCGGCTCGAAGTTGACCTTCTCGAAGGCCCAGCGCATCGGCCAGTCGACCTTCCACACGAGCTTGCCGTCGTTGTCGCTCGACAGGTCGGTGGTGCCGTCGTGGCCGCAGGAGGAGCACGTGTAGGACAGGGTCGTGGTGGCCTCGTCGTACGCCGTCGTGGTGACGGTGTCGCGCCCGCACTCACGGCAGTAGGGCCGGTAGGGGAAGCGGGCGATCGAGTCGGGGGAGCCGCCGGCCGTCGCCTCGTCGTCGTCCTCGTTGGCGACCGAGTCGGCGAGGTCGGCCGCCTCCTGCGCGGAGGCGTCCTCGCCGGCGCTGACCTTCTTGGTGCGGTGCTTGGCCAGCACCGCCTCGATGTCGTCGCGGCGCGCCACGGCCTCGAGCACCTGCTGGCGGTAGGCGCCGGAGGTGTACATCTCGGTCTGGGAGATCTCCTCCATCTCCACGCCGAGCTCGCGCAGCGCGTCCTGCAGGGGAGCCTTGAAGTGCTCGGCCCAGCTCGGGTGGCACTCCCACGGGTCGGGGACCGCGGTGAGGGGGCGCCCGATGTGGTCGGCCCACTCGGCCGGCACGCCGGCAGGGACCTTGCGGAAGCGGTCGAAGTCGTCCCACGAGTGCAGGTGACGCACCGGCACGCCGCGTCGGCGCAGCTCCTCGGCGACGAAGTGCGGCGTGATGAACTCGCGCAGGTTGCCCAGGTGGATCGGACCGCTCGGCGAGGCGCCCGAGGCGACCGTCACCAGGTTGCCCTCGCCGGCGTGGCGTACGGCGTCGTCCGCCGCCCGCGTCACCCAGTCGACCGGCTCACCCTGTCCCTGACGTCCACCTCGTGCCATGGCGCCAAGGCTATCGGTGGACATGGGAAGCGCCGGAGCCGTCCCCCGAGGCGACTCCGGCGCTGTGCTCCCAAGGAGCTGACCTGGTCGCACACCCCCGCACGCGACTGGTCGCCTCATTATGGAGTGGCCGTTCGCTGCCATGTGGTTCGCGAGTGCCGCTGGCACTAAACTGCCATTCATGGCCGGTGACCCCTCCTCCGTGCTCGCGGCGCTCGGGCTCTCCCGTGACGCCGAGCAGCTCTACTTCCGCCTCGTCCCGGTCTCGGGCCACACGCTGGTCGGCGTCGCCCGCCTCGTCCAGGAGCGGCCCGAGGGTCTGCTGCGGGCCCTGGCGCCGCTGGAGGAGCGTGGCCTGGTGGCCCTCGACGGTGGGCGGCTCGTCGTACCCCGTCTCGCCGAGGTGCTGTCCGAGCTGGTGCGCAAGGAGTCGCGCCAGGCGGCGACCTCCGCCGCTCGGCTGAGCGAGCTGGCGAGCGCGGTGCCGCACCTGGTGGCCGCCGCGACCCGTCCCGACGTCGCCGACCTCACCGAGATCCGCCCGTTGGACGGGGAGCTGAGCGCGGGCGGCGACCCGTTCGAGCTGCTCCAGCTGATGCTCCGCACCAGCCGCGGCGACATGCTGTGGCTGCGGCCCGACGCGTGGGCGATGCCACGTGAGTCGCGGGTGAGCACGGTCCTGGCCGAGGCGATGGCGACGGGACGCCGGTCCCGCGCGATCTACCCCGTGCGCGCCCTCACCGAGGCTCCCGAAGCGCTGCGCACTCGCGCCCAGCTCGGTGAGCAGGTGCGGGTGATGTCGGAGGTGCCGACCAGGATGTTCATCCTCGGCGACGCACACGCGGTGCTGCCCGAGCCGCTCGGCTACGCCGACGAGCCGCGCATCCACGTGCGGCAGCGCTCCATCGTCTCGGCGCTCACGCTCTGGTTCGAGCTGCTGTGGTCGCGGGCCGCCCCCGTCCCCGAGCTGGAGTCGGGCCAGGGGCGCCCCGACGAGCGCCAGTTCCTCCTCGAGCAGCTGATGGCAGGCGTCACCGACGAGGTGATCGCCCGCAAGCTCGGGATCGGCCTGCGCACGGTGCGCCGCCGGATCTCGGCGCTGATGACCGAGCTCGGCGTCGACACGCGCTTCCAGGCAGGCGTGGAGGCCGTGCGTCGCGGCTGGCTCTGAGCCGCGGCAGCAGCCTCAGGCAGGCAGGATGAGTCGGTACGCCGCCGGCTCGAGGCGCCAGCTCCGGCTGCGCTCGGGGCCGGAGATCTCACCGTCGGCGGACAGCCAGAACTCGTCGCCGCTGACCTTGACCGTGCGCCCGCGCAGGGTCACCACGTCGTCGCGCTCGTCGTGGTCGCCCGTGCGCAGGCGAGCGACGTAGCCGATCTTGGCGAGCGGCTTCACCGCACGGCTGATCATCACGTCCAGGCGTCCGTCCTCGGTGTCGGCGTCGGGGTTGAGCTCGGTGCCGCCGCCGACGTTGCCGCCGTTGCCGATCGCGACCATCAGGACGGGGCGGTTGACGTCGTTGACGACCTGGCCGTCGATCTCGACGCGCATCCGCCAGCTCGGCGGGTGGAAGGCCGACAGCGCGGCGCCGATGGGGTAGCCGAGCTTGCCCAGGTTGACCTTGCCCACGCCGACCGAGCCGAGCCGGGACTTCCACCTCGCGCCCTTGCGGCTGGCCTGGGCGCCGACGCCGACGTGGACGTTGTTGACGACGATGTTGCCGACCTCGTCGACGAGCAGGTCGACCTCGCGGGCCTCACCGGTCAGCACCAGGCGGGCGGCGTCCTCGATCTCGAGGGGGATCTGGTTGCCACGGGCGAAGTCGTTGCCGGTGCCCATCGGCAGCAGGCCCAGGGTGGCCCCGGCCAGCTCGTGGCGCTTGTGGAGGGCCGTCACGACCGCGTGCATGCTGCCGTCGCCGCCGGCGACGACGACGGTGCGGCCGCCGGCACGGTGCAGCACGCCGTCGAGCTCGCCCGGGTTGGAGGTCTTGGCGACCTCGACGGAGGCGTCCTCGCGCAGGATGGCGAGGGCGGTCGCCAGGCGCTCCTCGTCGGAGGTCCCGGCATCGGCATTGGTGATGACGAGGAGTGAGCGCACGAGGCGGACACTAGTCCACGGCGCGCAGTCCGAGGTGCGGTAGCGTGGCTCCGCAAGAGCCCCGATGCCTTGTGCCGGGGCTGTTTTCATTCCTGCCGGAAGACAGAGGAGGGCTGAGATGCCCGCAATCGTCGTGCTCGGCGCCCAGTGGGGCGACGAGGGCAAGGGCAAGGCCACCGACCTGCTCGCCACCACCGACCCGATCGACTTCGTGGTCCGCACCAGCGGCGGCCACAACGCAGGTCACACCATCGTGATCAACGGCGAGAAGTACGCCACCCACCTGCTGCCCAGCGGGATCCTGACGCCGGGCGCCACCTCGGTGATCGCCGGTGGCGTGGTCGTCTCGCCGGAGGCCCTGTTCCGCGAGCTCGACGGCCTCGTCGCCCGCGGCGTGGAGGTCGCCGATCTCAAGGTGAGCGCCAACGCCCACGTGATCGCCAGCTACCACGCGACGATCGACAAGGTCACCGAGCGCTTCCTGGGCAAGAACCAGATCGGCACCACCGGGCGCGGCATCGGCCCCGCCTACGCCGACAAGATCAACCGGGTCGGCGTACGCATCGCGGACCTCTTCGACGAGAAGATCCTGACCCAGAAGGTGGAGGCGGCGCTCGACGTGCGCAACCACCTGCTGACCAAGGTCTACAACCGTCGCGCCATCGAGGTCGACGTCGTCGTCGAGGAGCTGCTGTCCTACGCCGAGCGGCTGCAGCCGATGGTGTGCGACACCTCGCTCCTGCTCAACCAGGCGCTCGACGCCGGCCAGACGGTGCTCTTCGAGGGTGCCCAGGCCACCATGCTCGACGTCGACCACGGCACCTATCCGTTCGTGACGTCCTCCAATCCCGTCGCGGGTGGCGTCTGTGTCGGGGCGGGTGTCGGTCCGACCCGCATCGACCGCGTCATCGGCGTCATCAAGGCCTACACGACGCGCGTCGGTGCCGGCCCCTTCCCGACCGAGCTCTTCGACGAGGACGGCATCCAGCTGCAGAAGCTCGGCGGCGAGATCGGCGTCTCGACCGGACGCACCCGCCGCTGCGGCTGGTACGACGCCGTCGTCGCGCGCTACGCGAGCCGGGTCAACGGGCTCACGGAGTTCTTCCTCACCAAGCTCGACATCCTCGGCGCGTGGGACCGGATCCCGGTCTGCGTGGCCTACGAGATCGACGGCAAGCGGGTCGACGAGATGCCGATGACGCAGACCGAGTTCCACCACGCGAAGCCGGTCTACGAGTACTTCGACGGCTGGAAGAGCGACATCTCCGGGTGCCGCAGCTTCGAGGACCTCCCCGCCAACGCGCAGGCCTACGTCCGGGCGCTCGAGGAGATCTCGGGCGCGAAGATCTGGGGCGTCGGCGTCGGCCCCGGTCGGGAGCAGACCGTGGTGGTGCACGGGTGAGGGTCCTCGTCGTCGGCACCGGCGGACGCGAGCACGCCCTGGCCCTGGCCCTGTCCCACGACCCGGCAGTGACGGAGGTGCACGCAGCCCCCGGCAACCCGGGCATCGGCGAGGTCGCCACGCTCCACCCCGTCGACCTGATGGACGGCGACGCCGTCACCGCACTCGCGACGTCGATCGGTGCGGACCTGGTGGTCGTCGGGCCGGAGGCCCCGCTGGTCGCGGGCGTCGCCGATCCGGTGCGCGAGGCCGGCATCGCGGTCTTCGGACCGTCGCGTGCCGCGGCCCTGCTGGAGGGGTCGAAGACCTTCTCCAAGGAGGTCATGGCCGCTGCCGGAGTGCCGACCGCCGGCTCGCGCACGTGCGCCACGCCCGAGGAGGTCGCCGCGGCGCTGGACGCCTTCGGCGCGCCGTACGTCGTGAAGGACGACGCGCTCGCCGCGGGCAAGGGCGTGGTGGTCACCACCGACCGCGCCGAGGCGCTCGCCCACGCGGCGGCCTGTGACCGGGTCGTCGTCGAGGAGTTCCTCGACGGTCCGGAGTTCTCGCTCTTCGTCGTCTGCGACGGCATCGTTGGGCGACCGCTGCTGCCGGCGCAGGACTTCAAGCGCATCTTCGACGGCGGGCGCGGTCCCAACACCGGTGGCATGGGGTCCTATGCCCCGCTGACGTGGCTGCCCGACGGCATCGTCGACACGGTGATGGCCGAGGTCGTCGCGCCGACGCTCGCCGAGATGCAGCAGCGCGGCGCCCCCTTCGTGGGCTGCCTCTACGTCGGTCTCGCCCTGACCGGCTCGGGACCGAAGGTCATCGAGTTCAACTGCCGCTTCGGCGATCCCGACGTCCAGCCCGTGCTCGCGCTGCTGACCTCGCCGTTCGGCGCCCTGCTCCGTGCAGCCGCCGACGGCGACCTGTCGACGGTGCCGGTGCCGACCTTCGCCGACGGTGCGGCGGTGTCGGTCGTGATGGCCAGCGCGGGCTACCCCGAGGGCTCGAGGAGCGGCGACGTCATCGTCGGCACCGAGACCCTGGCCGTCGAGACCGACGTCGACGTGATCCACGCCGGCACCGCGCGGACCGACGCCGGGCTGGTGACCGCCGGCGGCCGGGTGCTCGCGGTGCGCGCGACCGGCTCGGACGTCGCCGACGCCCGCGCGAAGGCGTACGAGGGCATCTCGTCGGTCAGCTTCCCGGGCGCCCAGTGGCGCCGCG
Source organism: Nocardioides furvisabuli (assembly GCA_964021995.1). Taxonomy (GTDB): domain Bacteria; phylum Actinomycetota; class Actinomycetes; order Propionibacteriales; family Nocardioidaceae; genus Nocardioides; species Nocardioides furvisabuli_A. The sequence goes on from CAXHZJ010000006.1 coordinate 79,409, forward strand.
ACATCGCCGCGGAGCCGCTCGGTGTCGTCGAGGGTGCCGCGTCCCGTGGCTGAGCCCTACGCCGCGGGCGCAGCGCTCCGGGTCCGCGAGGTGCTGCACGGCGCCGAGTGGGCGTCGTGGGACGAGCGGGTGGTCAGCGACGACGGGGTCCTCGTCAGCGTCCAGGCCGACGGGACGCCGATGGCGTTCCCCGAGCACCCTGTCCCGCACCCGTGGGGGCACCTCGACGCCTGGCGCGGCACGACCGTGCTGAAGATGCGGCGCGAGGGCGACTGGTACTCGGTGTGGCGGTTCTTCGACGCCGACGGCGCGTTCGTCGGCTGGTACGTCAACTTCGAGACGCCCGTCGTGCGCACCGACGACGGCATCGAGGTCAACGACCTCCAGCTCGACATCGTCATCGCCCCCGACGGTGGCTGGCAGTGGAAGGACGTGCAGGACCTCGGGCCCTCGCTGGCATCCGGGCGGATCACCCAGGACGAGCTGCTCGCGGTCCTCGCCGCGGCGGACCTCGTCGCCGGGCTGCTCGACCGCGACGAGCGCTGGTGGGCACCGTGGGACGGCTGGACGCCGCAGGGTGGGATGATCTGAGCCGTGAGCGTCCCCAACGTCCTGGCCACCCGCTACGCCGGAGCCGACCTCGCCGAGATCTGGTCGCCCGAGCACAAGATCGTCCTGGAGCGGCAGCTCTGGATCGCGGTGCTCAAGGCCCAGCGCGACCTCGGCATCGACGTGCCCGACGGCGTCGTCGAGGCCTACGAGTCGGTCGTCGACCAGGTCGACCTCGACTCCATCGCCGCCCGTGAGCGCGTCACCCGCCACGACGTGAAGGCCCGCATCGAGGAGTTCTCCGCGCTGGCCGGGCACGAGCACATCCACAAGGGCATGACCTCGCGCGACCTCACCGAGAACGTCGAGCAGCTGCAGGTACGCCGCTCGCTCGAGGTGGTGCGCGACCGCGCCGTCGCCGCGCTGGTCCGCCTCGGCCGGCTCGCTGCCGAGCACGAGGCCACCGTGATGGCCGGCCGCTCGCACAACGTCGCCGCGCAGGCCACCACGCTGGGCAAGCGCTTCGCGAGCATCGCCGACGAGATGCTCATCGGCGTGCAGCGGATCGAGGAGCTGCTCGCGCGCTACCCCCTGCGCGGCATCAAGGGCCCGATGGGCACCTCGCAGGACATGCTCGACCTGCTCGACGGCGATGCCGACAAGCTCGACGACCTCGAGCAGCGGGTCGCCGCGCACCTCGGCTTCGAGCAGACCCTGACCAGCGTCGGCCAGGTCTATCCCCGCTCGCTCGACTTCGACGTCGTCGCCGCGCTGGTGCAGCTCGTGAGCGGACCGTCCAACCTCGCGACCACCGTGCGGTTGATGGCCGGCCACGAGCTGGTCACCGAGGGCTTCAAGGAGGGCCAGGTCGGCTCCTCGGCGATGCCGCACAAGATGAACACCCGCTCCTGCGAGCGGGTCAACGGCCTCGCGGTGATCCTGCGCGGCCACCTGTCGATGGTCAGCGAGCTCGCCGGCGACCAGTGGAACGAGGGCGACGTCTCCTGCTCGGTCGTGCGCCGTGTCGCGCTGCCCGACGCGTTCTTCGCCACCGACGGGCTCTTCCAGACCTTCCTCACCGTGCTCGACGAGTTCGGTGCCTTCCCGGCCGTCATCCAGCGCGAGCTCGACCGCTACCTCCCCTTCCTCACCACGACCAAGGTGCTCATGGCCGCGGTCCGCAACGGTGTCGGGCGCGAGGCCGCGCACGAGGCGATCAAGGAGGCGGCCGTCGGGACCGCGCTGGCGATGCGCGCCGGGCAGGCCGACAACGACGTGTTCGCCAAGCTCGCCGCCGACGAGCGGCTCGGGCTGACCCGCGAGCAGATCGAGGCGCTCGTCGCCGACCCGATCGAGTTCACCGGCGCCGCGGTGGCGCAGACCCGCGCGGTCGTCGCCCGGGTCGAGACGCTCGCGGCCCGTCACCCCGGCGCAGCGGCGTACGTGCCGGGCGCCATCCTCTGACCGCCTCTAGTCCCCGCGCCGCCAGGACCGTACGGCGGCGGCGAGGGCCGCGGCCAGCACCACGAGCGCCGCGAGGAGCGCCGCCCGGGCGGCCACGGGCGCGGACGCGACGGTGTCGACCGCGAGGTAGACCGTCATCAGCAGCGCCGCGCCGAGCGCGGACCCGATCCGCTGGCCGGTCTGCAGCGCGCCGCCGGCGGCACCGCCCATCCGGGGCGGGACCTCGGCGAGGGTGAGGGTGAAGTTGGGGGAGATGACGCCACCGCCGCCGATCCCGGCGAGGAACATCGCCGGCGCGAGCGTCCACCACAGCCGGTCGGCCGGCTGGGTCACCAGCACTGCGGCGAGGGCGGTGCCCGTCATCATCACGCCGAGCGCGACCAGCGTGACGCGGCGCCCGATCCGGCCCACGAGCCTGCCCGCGAGCGGTGAGGTGGTCGCCGCGCCGACCGCGAACGGCGTCATCAGCAGTGCCGCCCCGAGCGGGGAGAAGCCCTCGCCCTCCTGGAGGTGCACCGACAACACGAGGAAGATCCCCGTGAAGCCGGTGAAGTAGAGGGTGCCGACCAGCAGCCCGTTGGCGTAGCCCGGCAGGCCGCGCAGCAGCGAGACGTCGAGCAGCGGCGGCCGCTCCCGGCGCACGGTCTCGCGCTCCCACCGCACGAACGCCCACGCCAGCACCGGGAAGGCGAGCAGCCCCAGCAGCGGCAGGCTGGCCCCGCCCTCGAGGCTGATCAGCGGGTAGAGGACCGACAGCACCGCCAGGCCGAGCAGCAGGGCGCCGACCAGGTCCACGCGCGGGTCCTTCTCGGCCGCGGCGCCGGCGTCGTTGTCGGGCACGAGGCGGCGGATCAGCACCAGGGCGACCAGGCCGATCGGGACGTTGATGAGGAAGAGCGAGCGCCAGCCGTTCTCCTCGCCGAGCAGGGCGATCAGGGCGCCGCCGATCAGGGGGCCCGCGGCCGAGGCGACGGCCACGGTGAAGCCGAACATCCCGAAGGCGCGACCCCGCTCCTCGCCGCGGAAGAGCTGCTGGATCAGGCCGGAGTTCTGGGGCGTCAGCAGTCCCGCGCTGGCGCCCTGGACGAGCCGGGCGACGACGATCGCCGCTGCGTTGGGCGCCAGCCCGACCGCCAGGCTGGAGACGATGAAGCCGACCAGCCCGATCGTCATCATCCGGCGTCGACCGTGGGCGTCGCCGAGGCGACCGCCCGCCACGAGCGTCATGCCGAAGGCGAGCGCGTAGCCCGAGACCACCCACTGGATGGTGGCCGCGCTGGTGTCGAGGCCGGCGCGGATCGAGGGGACCGCGACGTTGACGATCGTGACGTCGAGCAGCGACATGAAGCCGACCACGAGCGAGACCGCGAGCACCCGCCAGCGCCGCGGGTCAGGCTCGTACGCCGTCTCGCCGGCCGTCCCGTCGCGCGCGGTGCGCTGCTGCTCGTCCTGGCTCACGGCCGCCAGCCTTGCACCCGCCCCCACGCGTCGAGGCAGGATGTCCCTCGTGAAGGCAGTCCAGGCGCGGGTCACCGGACGGGTGCAGGGCGTGTCGTTCCGGTGGTACACCCAGGAGCAGGCGCAGGAGCTCGGCGTGACCGGCTGGGTCCGCAACGAGGCGGACGGCTCCGTGCTGCTGCACGCCGAGGGCGACGACGACGCCGTCGACGCGCTCGTCGCGTGGTGCCGCACCGGACCGTCGACGGCGAAGGTCGCCGACGTCGCGGTGCGCGAAGCGGCGCCGTCGGGCGCGACGTCGTTCGACATCGGCTACTGACCAAGCCTCCGGGCGCGGCCCGACGTGGCCGGGATCTCGTCGCCGCCGGCTTCACCCCGCACCCCGCTGCGCCCGACACTGGAGTCCATGAGCGCCCCCGTCACCGTGTCCGTCACCCGTCACGTCGACCCCTCGCACACCACCCAGATGCTGGCCTGGATGCAGGCGGGCACGTCGATGGCGGAGAAGTTCGACGGGTTCCTCGGCTCGGGCTGGGTCCGGCCGAGCACGGACTCGGCCGACTGGCACATGCTCTACCGCTTCGCCGACGCCGAGGCGCTCGCCGCCTGGGAGGCCTCCCCGCAGCGCGCGTGGTGGCTCGAGGCGGCTGCGGGCGACGTCGAGGAGTCGCGCCGTGAGCGGCGTACGGGCATCGAGGGCTGGTTCGACGAGCCGGCGTCGATCGAGCTGCTGAGCGCCGCTCCGGCGGCGCCGCCGCGGTGGAAGCAGATGATCGTCATCTACCTCGTCTTCCTCCCGCTGAGCCTGGCGGCCAACGCCGTGGCGTCGCAGACGATCGCCGACTGGGCGCTGGTGGCGCGCGTCGTCCTGGTGACCACGGTGATGACCCCGCTGATGACCTACGTCTTCCTGCCGTGGATCACGCGCCGGATGGCGTGGTGGTTGCACCGCTGACCAGCACTAGGCTGGCCGTGTGGCCGACCTCGAGATCCCCGAAGCCCCTGCGATCGAGGGCACCACCCACGTCCACTCCGGGAAGGTGCGCGATCTCTACCGCATCGACGCCGGTGAGCACGCCGGCCGGCTGCTCATGGTCGCCAGCGACCGCATCTCGGCCTACGACTTCGTCCTCGACTCCACGATCCCCGACAAGGGCGAGATCCTCACGCGGATGTCGCTGTGGTGGTTCGACCAGCTCGCCGCGCTCGTCGGCAACCACGTCGTGTCGACCGACGTCCCCGCCTCCGTCGCCGGGCGCGCGGTGGTCTGCGAGGAGCTGGAGATGTTCCCGGTCGAGTGCGTGGCGCGCGGCTACCTCACCGGCTCGGGACTGCTCGACTACCACCGCAACGGCGCGGTCTGCGGCATCGCGCTGCCGGCCGGGCTCCAGGACGGCAGCCGCCTGCCGGAGCCGATCTTCACCCCGGCGACCAAGGCCGAGCTCGGCGACCACGACGAGAACGTCGACTACGAGTCCGTGGTCGAGACCATCGGTGACGACGCGGCAGCCGAGCTGCGGATGCTGACCATGGAGGTCTACGGCAAGGCGCACGCCCAGGCGCTCGAGCGCGGCATCATCCTGGCCGACACCAAGCTGGAGTTCGGCCGTCGCGCGGACGGCACGACGATCCTCGCCGACGAGGTCCTCACCCCCGACAGCTCCCGCTTCTGGCCGGCGGCCGACTGGCAGCCGGGCCGCGCCCAGGCGTCGTACGACAAGCAGATCGTGCGCGACTGGCTCACCGCCGAGTCCGGCTGGGACCGCTCGTCGGGCGAGGCACCGCCGCCCCTGCCCGAGGCCGTCGTCGAGCGCACCCGGGCCAGGTACGTCGAGGCCTACGAGCTCCTGACCGGGGAGTCGTTCTGAGCACCCGGGCGATCTCCGCCACCGTCGAGCTCCCGGTGACGGCGGAGGCGGCCTTCCGCTACCTCTGCGACCCGCGCAACCGGCCGGAGTGGCAGTCGTCCCTGCGCTCGGTGGAGGTGCCCGCGGACGAGGAGCCCCACCTCGGCCAGGCCTGGCGCGAGACCACGTCGGTCGGCGTACGCCCCCACATGGAGACCACCGAGCTCGTGCCGTTCCGGGTCTGGACCGAGCGCGGGACCTGGCGCGGTGTGAGCGCCACGCTGACGCTGCACTTCACCGACGTGACCGGCGGCTGCCGGGTGAAGGCGGAGGGCACGGTCGAGGGACGCGGCGCCTGGGCGGTCCCGGCCGTCGCGGCCGGACTGCTGGGATCAGCGGCGATCGCCGCCGACCTGCGCAAGGCGGGACGGATCATCGCCCGCCGACGAGACGACGGGTGACGGCCGTCACGACCGCTGAGTAGGTTGGCCGCATGTCGAACCTCTCCTCGCTGCTCGAAGGCTCTGCCCAGGCCCACCCGGACCGTACGGCGGTCGTGCTGGGCGACACGCGACTCACCTACGCCCAGGTGGACGGCGCCGCCAGCCAGGTCGCCAACCTGCTGGTCTCGCGCGGCATCGAGCCGGGCGACAAGGTGGCGCTGAGCTGCCCGAACCTGCCCTACTTCCCGATCGTCTACTACGGCATCCTCAAGGCCGGGGCGACGGTCGTGCCGCTCAACGTGCTGCTGAAGGGCCGCGAGGTGGCCTACCACCTCGACGACTCGGACGCGAAGGCCTACTTCTGCTTCCAGGGCACGCCCGACCTGCCGATCGGCGCCGAGGGCCACGCGGGCTTCGAGCAGGCCGAGGGCTGCGAGCACTTCTTCATGATCACCGCCGACCCGTCCGCCGAGTCCCCGGTCGAGGGCACCCAGACGCTGGGGCAGGCGCTGCAGGGCCAGTCCCCGGCCTTCGAGACCCGCGAGGTCGGCGACGACGACACCGCGGTCATCCTCTACACCTCCGGCACCACCGGGCAGCCCAAGGGCGCCGAGCTGATGCACCGCAACATGATCTCCAACGCGCTCGCGGGCGAGTCGATCTTCGGTGCCGACGCCGACAACCCCGACACGCTGCTGTGCGTGCTGCCGCTCTTCCACTCCTTCGGCCAGACCGTGATCATGAACGCCGGCTTCGCCTTCGGCGGCACGGTCGTGCTGCTGCCGCGCTTCGAGGCCGGCCCGGCGCTGGCGCTGATGGACAAGGAGGACGTCACGTTCTTCGCCGGCGTCCCGACGATGTACTGGGGACTGCTCGGCGCTCTCGACGACTCCGGGGTCGACGTCAAGAAGCTCGCCGACACCCTGCGCGTCGCCGCCGCCGGCGGGTCCGCGCTGCCGGTCGAGGTGCACAAGGAGTTCGAGCGCCGCTTCGGCGTGACCATCCTCGAGGGCTACGGCCTCTCCGAGACCTCACCCGTGGCCAGCTTCTCGGTGTGGGGCGAGCCGGCGCGCGTCGGCTCCATCGGCCGTCCGATCACGGGCGTCGAGATGAAGCTCATCAACCCCGAGCCGGGCGTGCGTGAGGACCTCGAGGACGCCGAGGACGTGGTCGGCGAGATCGCGATCAAGGGCCCGAACATCATGAAGGGCTACTACGGTCGCCCGGACGCGACCGCCGAGGCGATCGTCGACGGCTGGTTCCGCTCCGGCGACCTGGGCCGCAAGGACGCCGACGGCTGGTTCTACATCGTCGACCGGTCCAAGGACATGATCATCCGCGGCGGCTACAACGTCTACCCGCGCGAGATCGAGGAGGTCCTGCTGACCCACCCCGACGTCTCGCTGGCCGCCGTCATCGGCGTGCCGCACGACAGCCACGGCGAGGAGGTCAAGGCCGTCGTGATCCGCAACGAGGGCGCCACCGTCACCGAGGACGAGCTCGTCGCCTGGGGCAAGGAGCAGATGGCGGGCTACAAGTACCCCCGCATCGTGCAGTTCGTCGACCAGCTGCCGATGACCGCGACGGGCAAGATCCTCAAGCGCGAGCTCACCTGATGCGTGCTCTCGGGATCGCGCTGGGCGCGCTGATGGTGGTCATGGGCGCGATCTGGACCTTCCAGGGCCTCGGCTACATCGAGGGCAGCGCGATGACCGACCAGACGATCTGGGCCACCCTCGGCCCCGTGCTCGCTGGCTTCGGGGTCGCGCTCGTCATCGTGGCGGCGCGCAAGCGCGAGTGACGTACGCCGTCCCCTGACGTCGGCGGGCCGGGGGACCTCGGTTCGTCCGACGGCGTGGTCCGGGACCTGAGCGTTCCCCGTCCCCGTGCGAGCGATGGTCTAGACATGCGTGCTTCCACCGATGACGGAGCGACGGTCGCCCACCACGATGCCGACATGACGATCATCTCGAAGCAGCCAGCGCTCGCCCTCGCTGCCGCCACTGCCCTCGTCGTCGTCCATGCGGCCCCGGCGTCGGCGGCGGTCACCGTCTTCGCCGGCGGCTACGTGAACGGCGACGCTGCCAACGACAACATCGTCGTCGCCTGCTCCGGAGGTGACCTCTTCGCCAGCGGCGTCACGGCCGGTGACGACTGCGCCGCCCTGACGTCGCTGTACGTCTCGCCCGGCGCCGGGACCGACACGGTGTCCCTCACCAGCGTGACCGCGGCCGAGTTCCCCCTGCTGACGGTCACCAACACCTACCTGGACGACTTCGCAGCCGACACCTTCACCGGGTCGGCCCTGTCGGACCACGTGACCGGCGACAGCGACGACACGGTCAACGCCGGGGGCGGCGACGACCGGATCGACGGCGCCAAGACGGCCGTCGGCGGGTTCGGGGACGACGTCATCACCGACGTGGCCGAGTTCGCGTCCGGTGGTCCGGGCGACGACCGCATCGTCCAGACAGCCCCGCTGGGCGGCGTCGACGGCGGGGAGGGGCTCGACACCTGGGAGATCGACTTCGATCTCGACACCCTCGCGCCGCCGTACGCCTCGCTCGCCTTCGACGTGACCGCCTCGTCCCTGACGCTGAGCGTGCCCGGCACGCCCACCACCCAGGCCGTTCCGATCAGCGGGCTGGAGCACCTCGAGGTGACCATCCCGCGGACCCTTCCGACCAGCTGGAACGCCGCGGCCTTCCCCGGGACCCAGCACGTACGCGCCTTCGCCGGCTCGCAGACCCTGGTCGGTGGCGCCTTCGCCGACACGCTCTTCGGGGGAGCGGGTGACGACACCCTGACCGGCGGCGGTGGGTCCGACGCCATCCACGCCGGAGCAGGCGACGACACGGTCAACGCCCGCGACGGCGAGGTCGACACCATCGCCTGCGGCGACGGCACCGACACCGTCGTCGCCGATGCGGGCGACGTGCTCAGCGGCTGCGAGGTCGTCCAGCTGCCCGCGGTGGTCACCCCGCCGCCACCGCCCGCTCCGGTCGTGCCCGCGACCGGCGCGATCAAGGGCAAGAAGCAGGTGGAGCGGCCGGCCAAGGCGAGGTTCACCTTCTCCTCGCCCACTGCCGGGGCGACCTTCGAGTGCAAGGTCGACAAGGGGCGCTGGAAGTCGTGCTCGTCCCCCTACAAGGTGGCCACGAAGAAGCTGAAGGTCGGCAAGCACACGCTGCGCGTGCGCGCCGTCCTCGCGGGGGCCGTCGACCCCACGCCCTCGGTGAGGAAGTTCAAGGTCACCACCTGACGCACGTCGAGGTTCACGCGCCCCGGGCGCGGCCCCGGGGCGCGACCCATGCCCGCCGGGCGCGCCCGGGCGGCGGCTCACTAGAATCGGCAGCGCCCGCCTCCATCTGTCACCCAGCTGTCACCCAGGAGCACCCCGTGGCCCGAGTCGTCGTCGACGTCATGCCCAAGCCCGAGATCCTCGACCCCCAGGGCAAGGCGGTGCTCGGTGCGCTGCCCCGCCTCGGCTTCGACCTCGTCACCGACGTCCGCCAGGGCAAGCGGTTCGAGCTCCAGGTCGACGGCGAGATCACCGACGCGGTGCTCGCGGAGATCGACAAGGTCGCCGAGACGCTGCTGTCCAACCCGGTGATCGAGGACTACGAGGTCCACGTCGAGGACCACTCCGTGTCCGAGGTGGCCCACGAGGCCGGTCGCGCATGAAGGTCGGCGTCGTCACCTTCCCCGGCTCGCTCGACGACGTCGACGCGCGCCGCGCGGTCTCCATCGGCGGCAACGAGGCAGTCGCGCTGTGGCACGGCGACGAGGACCTCAAGGGCGTGGACGCCGTCGTCCTGCCGGGCGGCTTCTCCTACGGCGACTACCTCCGCTGCGGTGCCATCTCCCGCTTCGCGCCGGTGATGACGTCGGTCATCGAGGCCGCTGGCAAGGGCATGCCGGTCCTCGGCATCTGCAACGGCTTCCAGATCCTCTGTGAGTCGCACCTGCTCCCCGGCGCGCTCATCCGCAACGACCACCGCAAGTTCGTGTGCCGTGACCAGCGCCTGCGCATCGAGCGCGTCGACACCCCGTGGACGTCGGCGTACGCCGCCGGTGCGGAGGTCACGATCGTGCTGAAGAACGGCGAGGGCGGCTTCGTCGCCGACGAGCCCACCCTCGACCGGCTCGAGGGGGAGGGCCGCGTCGTGGCGCGCTACCTCGACGACAACCCCAACGGCTCGCTGCGCGACATCGCCGGCATCTCCAACGAGCGCGGCAACGTCGTCGGCCTGATGCCCCACCCCGAGCACGCGGTCGAGGACCTCACCGGCCCCGGCACCGACGGGCTCGGGTTCTTCACCTCGCTCGTCGAGCGCGCGTTCGCATGATCACCCCCCGGCGCCTGTTCCGCACCGCCGCCCTCGCCGAGGCCGTCACCTGGGCGCTGCTGCTGACGGGCATGTTCCTGAAGTACGTCACCGAGACCACCGAGCTCGGCGTCCAGGTCTTCGGCATGGTCCACGGCGTCGTCTTCGTCGCCTACTGCCTGGCCGCAGTGCTCCTCGCCGTCGACCAGAAGTGGCCGCTGGGTCGCCTCGCGCTGGGGCTGGTGGCCGCGGTGCCGCCGTTCGCCACGATCCCCTTCGAGAGGTACGCCGAGCGCTCCGGGCTCCTCGGTCAGCACTGGCGGCTGCGGACCGAGCGCCCGGGCGGTCCGGTCGAGCGGCTCACGGCGTGGCTGCTGCGCCGCCCGGCCCAGGGCCTGCTCGTCGGTCTGGTGGCCGTCGTCGGCCTGACCGGCGTGGCGCTGGTCCTCGGCCCGCCCGCCTGAGCGGTTTCAGCGTCCCGATCATCTGAATCCTGCCCTGCGGCGCGGCTCGCCGTTGCTACCTTGCGCCCGAGTCATCGGCGCACGGGGGAGGAGTCGCGATGCCCTCGAGTCCGCATCCGGTCCTCCAGGCCGCCCTCACCCCGGTCGTGTCGCTCGTCTGCGGACTGGCCTGGGTGCTCCAGCTGTTCCTTCCGTGGGCAGGCGTCGGAGCCCTGAGCGCCAGCACCGGCGCCGACGTCTGGCGGCTCTCGCGGGACGGGCTGCTGCCGTCGGACCTCGCCGCGATCGCGTGGTCGCTCGTCGTGCTGCCCGTCCTCGGAGTCGGGGCCGTGGCCGTGTCGGGTGCGACCGGGTCGCGCGTACGCCTCGTGCGGCGGGCGCTGCTGGGTGCCGGTGCGGTCTGCGCGACGGTGCTGGTCACGTTCCTCGGCGCCCATCTGCAGGGCCGCGGGCCCGGCCTGCTGCTCACCGGTGCGACCGGCGTGGTGGCGGCCGTCGTCGTCGGTGCCGAGCTCATCACGTCATGGAGGCGCGCCCCGGCCGCCTCCCCCCAGGAGGTTCGATGACCATGTTCTGCGGGAGCTGCGGCGCCCGGTCCACCTCGCCCGACCAGCGGTTCTGCGCCGCGTGCGGACAGCCGCTCGCGACGGCGACGCCCGCGGTGCCCCAGGCCCCACCCACGCCGGTGGGCGACTGGTCGCACGCCGGCCCGGAGAGCACGGGCACCACTCCGGGCGACGGCCCGCGGTTCGGCCGCGGGACGCTGCTCGTGGTCGCGGGCGTCGTGGTGGCGCTCGTGGCCGGATCGGTCGCGGCGTGGGCCCTGCTCCGGCCCAGCGGAGGCTCGGACTCCCCGGAGGCCGCGGTCCGCGACTTCCTGGCCGCGGCCCAGGAGCAGGACGTGGTCGGGCTGCTCGACCACGTCAATCCCGGGGAGGTCAAGGGCTTCGTCACGGCGTACGACGCCGCCCGCGAGCGCGCCGTCGAGGAGGACCTCACCGGAAGCGGGGCGATCGCGGACGCCTTCGACGTCGAGCTGACCGGGCTCGAGATGGAGACCCACCAGGAGGCTGACGACATCGCGCAGGTCACGCTCGAGGCGGGCCGCTACGAGGTGACGTACGACCCCGCGAAGGTCCCCGGCCGGCTGTCCGGGGTCGCCGGCGAGCACCCGGACGTGCTGAGCTGGGAGGGCGACCTGCTGTCGGAGGACGGCGGTGGCTACCCCCACTGGCTCGGGGTGTGGCGGTCGTGGCGGCTCCCCGACGATCCCTTCGACGAGGACACCGACGAGGACCGGCTGATCGCCGAGATCCGCCCCGCCATCGACACGGTCCGCGTCGACGGCCGGTGGTACGTCTCGCTCGTGCGGCTCGTGGGCGGATACGCGGGTGTGGACGCCGGCAACTACGCGGAGGGGGTCGGTGAGGTCGACTGGGACGCCGCCGACGAGGAGCGCGAGCCCGTCGTGGGAGAGACCCCCGAGGAGGTCGTCGAGCACGTGGTCGACGCGGTCAACAGCATGAGCCCCGACGACCTGCTCGACACCTTCCCCGCCGAGGAGGTGGTGGCGCTCCGCCCGCTCGCAGCGGGCCTCGAGCGGGTGCTGCGCGACGAGCTGGGCCGCGTCGACGTCTCCGTCGACGACCTCGACCTGTCGACCGAGGACCGCGGTGACACCGTCGTGGTCACCCTCGAGGGCGGCCGCGCGGCCGGCTCGAGCGACGAGGACTACGGCGAGGTCGAGTACGCCCAGGGCTGCTTCTTCGGCTCCTTCGGCGAGGAGTGCCTCGCCGACGAGCCCGGGTTCGAGCCGATCCGTGACCCCTTCGTCGTGATGGAGAAGGTCGACGGCGGCTACCAGCTCTCGTGGTCCGCCACGGCCGCTGAGTACGCCATGCTCTACGCCGAGACGATGCCCGACCGCCTCGTCGACGAGATGGTCGAGGAGCTCGAGAACGCCGCCGGCGTCTACTGACGCCAACCGGAAGGAATCCCATGGCCATGTCCTGCCCCCGGTGCGGTCGCGCCGGGCAGACCACCCGCTTCTGCGTGTCGTGCGGCGCTGCGCTCGCAGGCGCGCCGGTCCAGCAGCCGGTCCAGCAGCAGCCGGCGCCCCCGCAGTGGCAGGCCCCTCCGCCGCCGGTGGGGGAACGCGAGCCCCGCCGGTCGCGGGGGCCGATGGCCGCGGCGATCGGCGGACTCCTCGTCCTGCTGCTCGTCGCGGGTGCGGGCGGGGCCTGGCTGCTGATGCGCGACACCGGCGACGACACGTCGACCGCGGCGGTCGACCGCGACGAGGCGGGCAGCGGGACGGAGGAGGGCACCGAGCCCGGGACGGCCGAGGCCGAGTCCACCGAGGCTCCGGACAGCAGCACCGGCCTGGACCCGCTCGGTCTCGGTGAGGAGATGGTCAACCAGCCGTGCTCGGGGGAGTACCTCGTGATGCTCGCCTCCACCGGGACGCCGAAGGACTACGCCTCGACGCTGTCACCGGCCCTCGGGCTCGCGGACGACAACCACTACCTGGTGACCAACGGGTCGTGCGAGTCCTTCAACCAGGAGGTCGACGGCAACCCGATCTACGCCTCCTACGTCGGCCCGTTCGACGAGCTCGCGGACGCCTGCTCGGTGCGCGAGTCGCTGGCCTACCAGGGTGCCTACGTGCGGCTCCTCGACGCCGGACGCGTGACGCGCAGCCTGTGTGAGTGCGCCGTCATGGAGTCGCCCTACCTCACGGTCGGCAGCGGTGCCGAGGAGTCGGTGGTGGCGTCGTACGACGTGGTGGACCTGCAGGCGCTGCTCAACCTGGCGGGGCTGAACCCGGACCGCGTGGTCGACGGCTACTTCACCGCGACCACGCGCCGCTGGGTGCGCGACTTCCAGCGCGGCGAGGGCCTCGTGGCCACCGGGGCCGCGGACGTCGACACGTGGTCGGCGCTCCGCTCCTGGTGCGAGGACTGACGCCGGGAACGAGCCCGGTCAGCGGCCCTGCTGGAGCTTGTTCCAGGTCTGGCGGGTCGCGATGCCCGAGACGGGGATGCGCAGGCGCCGCTGGTAGGCGCGCAGCGCCGCCTCGGTCTTCGCATCGACCACGCCGCTGGCCCGGAACCGCCCGGCCCCGGCTGCGTTCAGCGCTCGCTGGAGCCGGTGGACCGACTCGCCGACCGAGCCGCGCTTGGCCGTCGTACGGGCACCGGCGGCGAGCAGCGCGGTCCAGTGCCGCTTCTCGAAGGTGTCGGTGGGGGTGAACTTCCGCTTCGCCTGCCAGGCGCGCGCCGCCGCGACGGTCGCTGCGTCGTAGGAGCCGTTGACCGGCCCGGAGTAGGTGCCCTGCTCGGTGAGCAGGCACTGGAGCACCTTGACCCGCGTCGGTCGGGCGGCCGCCTGGGTGAGGGTCGGGTACTTCCAGAACCCCAGCCGGGTGCCGGGGCAGCGAGCCTCGGGCACCGGCACGGAGCCGGCGCCGAGGTCGATGAAGTTGCTGTCGATGTTGATCGTGACGCCGCCCCACGTCTCGTTGTGGCCGCCGAGGTACTGCTTCATCCGGCCGCCGGGGCGCCAGCCGTCCTCGGGGATGTAGGTCGTCGAGGTGTTGGCCACGCCGTCCCAGCGCGCGATCCAGATCCGGTCCGGCAGGGCGAACTGGCCCGGCCGCTTCGTGCGCGCGTCGTCGAGCATCTTGATGCCCGAGCTGGCGCTGGAGTAGAAGCCGGCGACGTAGCCGAGCGCCTTGATCCGGCTCACCCAGGCGCTGGTGAAGACGAGCGCCGACTCGCGGCAGTGGGTGTTGGTGAGGTCGAAGCCCTCGAGGTCGTACCAGATCGTGCTGCCCGGCCCGATGCCGTACGCCGTCGCGTCGGCGGCGTTCTTGTCGGCCTCGGCCGCGCCCTGCTGGGCCGCCTTGGCGTAGCCGCCTGTGGGGCTGGCGCTGATCCGGAAGTCGTCGGCGTAGCGCGGGAACCGCGGCTGGCAGGAGGCCTGCGGGCCCAGGGCGATGGGCAGCAGCCGCCAGCCGCGCGCGACCTGGGTGGCGACCCAGGTGGGGCTGAGGTTGGGCTGGGTGCGGCAGGCGCGCGAGTCGCCGGAGATGTAGATGCCGACGGCGGAGAAGGGCGACTTCCTCCACCACGTGTCCATCGCCTTCTGCGTGGGCGCGACGCACTGGTCGAAGCCGTAGCCGGTGAAGTCCCCGGGCGTGGCCAGGGCGACCTGGCGTTGCGAGGCGAGGCGGGGCGCCGGCTGGTCGGCGGCACCTGCGGGCACGAGGGTCGCCAGGGGCGCGGCGAGGACGAGCGTCGCGGCGGCGAGCAACGTACGGGGCAGGCGACGCATGGTGGCTCCGGCGGGTCGGGCGAGGGGTGGCGGAGGCCAGAGAACCACACCAGTCACACCTGTCACAGACCTTCGCGCGAACTACAGACGTGTAGTTCGCCGACCGCGACTCACGCCTCGGTGGTGGGCACCTCGTCGAAGATGAAGTTGCCCTTGGCCTCCTCGGCCTCGATCAGCTCCTCGAAGGCCAGCGCGATGTCCTCCTTGTGCTCCTCGAACATCCGCGTCAGGTGGCCCTGCAGGAGCGAGCCGTGGGGGGACTCACCGGAGAAGACCTGCTCCCAGGTGTCCTCGCCGTCCTTGATCTTGCCCACCAGCGCGCGCATGTCCTCACCGAGCTCGCCGGACTCTGCCTGCTCCTCGAGGGCCTTCTTCTCCTCGTCGGTGAGCAGAGGCCGGGAGTTGAGCTCCTCCACGGTCGCCTGCAGGTCGGCGAGACCCGTGGTGAGGTCCTCGCGCGCGCCGGCGATGGCGGCCAGGATCTCGGCCTGGCTGCGCAGCTCCTCGCTCATGCCGTGGCGGCGACGGGACGCTGGCCGATGGTGGGCGTCGCGACCGAGCGGGGGTCGCGGGTGACGCTGCTCGGCGCTCCGGTGAGGGTGGGGGCGGTGGCCGTCGACACCGGCGCCCTGTCCCCGTCGAAGAAGTTCTTCACCGTCTCGATGAAGGACTTGACCTGCTTGAGGACGTTGATGAGCTTCATGATCGCCTGGTAGGCCTTCATCACGGCCTGGAAGGCCTGGAAGACCGCCTGCACGACGCGCGCCCAGCCGACGCCCGGGATGCTCATGGTCGCGAGCGCGGCCGAGACGGTCTGCACGGCCGACTTCACGCACTGCACCACCGCCAGCGCGGTCTGCCAGGCGTCACGGCAGATCTGGACGACGTTCTGGCCCATCTGGACGAGCTGCGCGGCCTGGGTGTCGAGCGAGGCGACCCACGTGCCGATCTGACCGACCGCGGCGTCCGCGGCGCCACCCTGCCAGGTCTTCGAGATGGTCTGGCCGCCGCTCTGCAGGTTGGCTGCCACGCCCTTCATCGACGTGCCGAGGCTGCCGAAGGACGACCCCTGCATCGAGGCGCCGACCACGTCGCCACCGATCTTCTCCGCGAGCTCGGCGCGGATGTCGAAGCCGGTCAGCATGCGCACCAGGTCGCACACGGTGTCGTAGGGGAAGCCGAAGCTGATCTGCGGCAGGCTCGTCTCGGTCGGCGCCGCCCGGCGGATCGTGGTCTCGGCGACGTCGAAGAAGCTGCTCGACCCGTCACGGGCGTCGACGCCGTGCGAGTTGTGGCGGCGTACGACCCCGTCCTCGGTCAGCGTGAAGTCGCGGGCCGTGGCGCGCAGGGCCTCGGCGTGGTCGCGCATGCCGGTGCCGTTGTCCTCCAGCGACTGGTTCACCGACGGGAGGAGGGCGTTGTAGGCGCCCATCATCGTCTCCAGGATCGGACCGAAGTCGGTCTGCACGAGGCTGTGGCCGCCGTTGCGGGCGATCCCGGTGAGGTCGTCGCTGGCGCGCTGGACCTGCGCGGACCAGGCGTCGAGCTCGGACAGGTCGACGGTCATCACGGCGTTCATCGCGGCTCCTGGAGGCTGTTCCCGAGGCATGCTTCGAGGGTGGGGGTCGTGCTGGCCTGTTTCCCCGAACCTCCCGCCGCGAAACCGCGTCCACAGATTTGTTTACCCACAGACGTCGCGACGACGTGTTTGGCCCACGGGGTCGCGGGTATCCCGCTGAGGTGAGCGGAAGCGGCAAGCGGTCCCTGATGCAGGTCGAGCCGACCAGGCTGGTCGAGCTCGCCGCCACGTCCGAGAGCGTCCTGAGGTCGATGGCCCAGGACTGGAGCACGGCGCTGCCGGACCTGGCCGCGGCGTGCGAGGGGCTGGGCGACGCAGCCGGCGCGCTCGCGGTCTCCTCGGCGTACGCCGACTCGCTCGCCGACGCCGGCGAGGTCGTCGCCGCGCTGGTCCAGACCCTGGGCCTGGGCGTCGCCGGGCTGTCCGACGCGGCACAGGACGCGGTCCGGGCCGACGACGCGGTCGCGGCCGAGCTCGAGCGCGCGGCCCACCACGTCGCGCTCGACGGCTTCGACGGCGCACCCCGTGGCCCGAGGGGGAGCTGACGTGCCCGCCCACCCCTGGCAGCTGCGCGCCGACGTCCGGCCGCTCGACGAGGCGGCCGAGACCTGGACCCGGGTCGCCGAGCTGATGGCCCGCCACGGCGACGAGATCGTGGAGGCGGCCCGGCGTGCGACGGAGGGATGGGACGCGGCGGCTGCGGAGAGCTACGACCAGCACCGCCGGCAGGTCCTGGTCAACCTCGACCGGTTCACCGCGCTGGCCGGGCAGGTCTCGCTCTCGCTGCGCACGATCAGCGCGATCATCACCTCCTCGCAGAAGGAGCTCGACCAGGCCTGGACGACTGTCGCGGTCATTCCCCACGAGGTCGTGGGCGAGTCGCGCCACCTCGTCTTCCACCCCTCGGAGGACGACGACCGCGGCAAGGTCGACCGCGGCCAGCTGCAGGCCGAGGAGATCCGTGGGCGGCTGACGCTGTCGCTCGACCAGGAGGGCACCCGGCTGCGGGCCGCACGCGCCGAGCTCGTCGACGTACGCTCCCGGCTCACCGAGCTCGCCGGCGGCGACTTCCCCGGTGGCTGGGGCAGCGACGGGCAGCCGGGCAGCGTCGGGACGCTGGTCGCGCCGTCGACCTCGGTCCCCGGATCCGCCCAGACCGGCGTGGGGGCCCTGCCCCCGATCGCGTCGGTCCCGGTCTCCATGCCCGACCTCACCGGCCTCGCGTCCACCGGCCTCGCGCCGGTCGCGGGGGCCGCCGGTGCGCTCCTCGGCCGCCGCGGGGCGGGCAGGCGCTCCGCGAGCAGCGGCACGCCGATGATCGGCGGGATGGCGGCGGGGGCCATGGGTGCCCGGGCCGGCAGTGCGTCGCGGCAGATGACGGGCGGTCGAGCCGGTTCGCGCCGACTGGCGACGCCCCGGCTGGAGGGGCCCGACGACGGTGCCTCGCGCGGACCGGCCTCCGCAGCAGCGGGCGCCAACGCAGCCAGGGCCGCCCGGGCCGTGCCCCGGGTCGGCGATCCGGCGGACCGCGGCGCCCAGGGGGTCTCGCCGCAGGACGCCGACAAGGACGCGGAGAAGGAGGCCAAGCGCGCGCTGCTCGAGGAGAAGCGCGCCGAGCGGGCCGCCCGGAAGGCGCAGCGCGAGGCCGAGCGGGAGGCCGAGCGGGACCCCGGCACCACGGGCGAGGCGGACCCCGACGCCGACGAGCTCGAGGACCTCCCCGACGTCCCGGACGTCTCCGACGAGGACGACGCCGAGCGTCCCGCCGCGATCACGGTCGTCCACTATGCGCCCGGCGCGGAGCCCGGGGAGCCGCGGCGGTAGATTGGGGGCCGTGCCCGAGACGAGCGTCCACCGGTCCGCATCCACCACCTCAGGCGCCTCCGGCACCCTCGACACGGTCGCCATCGCCGCGGCCGACGCCGAACGGGACCAGCCGTGGGCCGAGCTCGGCCTGAAGGCCGACGAGTACGCCCGGATCCGCGAGATCCTCGGACGTCGGCCGACGAGCTCGGAGCTCGCGATGTACAGCGTCATGTGGAGCGAGCACTGCTCCTACAAGTCGACCAAGGTGCACCTGAAGCAGTTCGGCGAGATCCCGCAGACCACGCCGGTCGGCAAGATGCTCGCCGGCATCGGTGAGAACGCCGGCGTGCTCGACATCGGTCAGGGCTACGCCGTGACGTTCAAGGTCGAGAGCCACAACCACCCGTCCTTCGTGGAGCCCTACCAGGGCGCCGCCACCGGCGTGGGCGGCATCGTCCGCGACATCCTCGCGATGGGCGCGCGTCCGGTCGCGGTGATGGACCCGCTGCGCTTCGGCCCCCTCGACGCCCCCGACACCGCCCGCGTGCTGCCCGGGATCGTGGCCGGCGTCGGCGGCTACGGCAACTGCCTCGGCCTGCCCAACATCGGAGGTGAGGCCGTCTTCGACGAGACCTACGCCGGCAACCCGCTCGTCAACGCGCTCTGCGTGGGTGTGCTCCGCCACGAGGACCTCCACCTCGCCAACGCCTCCGGCACCGGCAACCAGGTCGTGCTCTACGGCGCCCGCACCGGCGGCGACGGCATCGGCGGAGTCTCGGTGCTGGCCAGTGAGACCTTCGACGAGGGCGGTCCGGCCAAGCGCCCGAGCGTCCAGGTCGGCGACCCCTTCATGGAGAAGCTGCTCATCGAGTGCACCCTCGAGCTCTTCGCCGCCGGCGTCATCGCCGGCATCCAGGACCTCGGCGGCGCCGGGCTGTCCTGCGCCACCTCCGAGCTCGCCTCTGCGGGCGACGGCGGCATGCACGTCGAGCTCGACCGGGTGCCGCTGCGCGACTCCACCCTGGCTCCCGAGGAGATCCTCATGAGCGAGTCGCAGGAGCGGATGATGGCGGTCGTCGAGCCCGGCGACGTCGAGGCCTTCATGACGATCTGCGAGAAGTGGGACGTCGAGGCCGTCGTCGTGGGCGAGGTCACCGACACCGGCCGGCTCCACATCGACTGGCACGGCGAGCGCGTGGTCGACGTACCCCCGCGGTCGGTGGCGCACGACGGCCCGACCTACCACCGCCCCTTCGCCCGCCCCGACTGGCAGGACGCGCTCCAGGCCGACGGCGCCGAGGCGCTCCCGCGGCCGGCCTCGGGCGATGAGCTGCGCTCCACGCTGCTCCGGCTCGTGGCCTCGCCGAACCTCGCCGACAAGTCCTGGATCACCGACCAGTACGACCGCTACGTCCAGGGCAACACCGTGCTGGCGCAGCCGGCCGACTCCGGCATGGTGCGCGTCGACGCCGGGACCAACCTCGGCGTCTCGGTCTCCACCGACTGCAACGGCCGCTTCGCCAAGCTCGACCCCTACACCGGCGCCCAGCTCGCGCTGGCCGAGTCGTTCCGCAACGTCGCCACCGGCGGTGCGCGTCCCCTGGCGGTCTCGGACTGCCTGAACTTCGGCTCGCCCGAGGACCCCGACGTGATGTGGCAGTTCGCCGAGGCCTGCCGCGGCCTCAAGGACGCCTGCCTCGAGCTCGGCATCCCGGTCACCGGCGGCAACGTCAGCCTCTACAACCAGACCGGCGAGACCGCGATCCTCCCGACCCCGGTGGTCGCGGTGCTCGGTGTCATCGAGGACGTCACGCGTCGTACGCCGACCGGCTTCGCCGCCGCGGGCGAGCAGGTGCTCCTCCTCGGTGAGACCCGCGAGGAGCTCTCCGGCTCCGAGTGGGCGCACGTCGTGCACGGCCACCTCGGCGGCCTCCCGCCCCGGCTCGACCTCGGCGCCGAGCAGGCGCTGGCCTCGCTGCTGCAGGACGCCTCCCGCGACGGCGTCCTCACCAGCGCCCACGACCTCTCCGACGGCGGTCTCGCGCAGGCGCTGGCGGAGTCGACCTTCGGTCGGGGGATCGGCGTCTCGGTGTCGTTGGCCGGCGTCTCCGACGACCCGTTCGTGGCTCTCTTCGCCGAGTCCACCGCCCGCGTGCTGGTGACGGTGACCGACGAGCAGGTCGACGCGCTGACCGCCCTCGCCGGGCGCCACGGCGTACCCATCGCATCCCTCGGCCGCACCGGCGGCGACACGATCTCGGTCGAGGGCGTGTTCGACGTCCCGGTCGCCGAGGTCAAGGCTGCCTGGCAGGCGACGCTCCTGGCGGTCCTCGGGGGCTGAGCCTCCCCCTTCGTCGCGTTCCCCTTTCGTCGCGTTCCCCGGGTACCCGGGGAAACTGGAGCCTCCACCCCGAAGTTTCGGGGTGGAGGCTCCAGTTCGGCACCGGAAGGTCGCGCTCAGCTCGAGCGCCGCATCGCCCGTACGCCGACCAGGAGCCCGAGTGCCGCGACGACCGCGGCGCCGGCGACCCCCTGGGCGACGACGTCCGCCGGCCAGGTGCCGGCGAAGAGGGCGCGCGTCGCGTCGACGACGTACGTCATCGGGTTGAGCATCGACACGATCTCCAGCCAGCGCGGCGCACCCTCGACCGGGAGCAGGACGCCGGCGGTGAGCAGCGTCGGGAAGAGGAGCGTCTGCTGGATCGTCCAGAACATCCAGTCCTCGCCCTTCGACGCCAGCGCCAGGGCGAACGACAGCGCGCCGACCCCGATGCTGAAGAGCGACAGCAGCACGGCGCCCGCCAGCACCCCGCCGAGGTGCAGGTCGAAGCTGAACGGCGTCACGACGGCCACGATGATCGCGACCTGCATCAGCATCGGCACGACCTCCTTGAGCGCCCGGCCGACGAGCAGGGCCGGGCGGCCGAGGGGGGAGACCAGCTGGCGCTCGTGCGAGCCCGACTGCATCTCCTCCATCAGGTTGGACCCGGTGAACGAGGCGCCCATCAGCGCGGTCATCGCCACGATGCCGGGGACGAACCACTGCAGCGCGGATCCGCTGCCGACCATCTCGGGCAGGAGGGGTGCGAAGAGTCCGAGGAAGACCAGCGGCTGGATCATCGCGAAGACGACGGCGAGCGGCTCGCGCCAGACCGGCTTGAGCTCGCGGTTCATCACGTTGACGGTGTCACTCACGAAGGTGCTCATGCTGCGACCTCGCTCTCGAGGGGGGTGGTGTCGGACGGGGTGGACTGGGCCTCGCGCAGGCTGCGGCCGGTGAGGTCGAGGAAGACGTCGTCGAGGGTCGGGCGCGCGACCTCGACCCGCGTGGGGCGTACGCCGTCCGCGCCGAGGTCCGCGAGCAGCTCGCCGACCATCGCGGAGCCGTCCTTCACCCGCAGGTCCACCGCGACGCCGTCCACGTCGACCCGTCCGTCCGGCACCCGCTCGAGGCGGGCGGCAGCCCGGGCAGCGTCCGCCGACGAGGAGAACCCGACCCGCACCAGGTCGCCGAGCCCGCTCTTCAGGCGGGCTGCGGAGTCGTCGGCGATGACCCGACCGTGGTCGACCACGATCACGCGACCTGCGAGTGCGTCGGCCTCCTCGAGGTAGTGGGTGGTCAGCACGACGGTGCTCCCGGTCTCGGCGTGCAGCCGCTGGATGAGGTGCTGGAGGTTGGCGCGGTTCTGCGGGTCGAGCCCGGTGGAGGGCTCGTCGAGGAACAGCACCCGCGGCAGGTGGACGAGCCCCATCGCGATGTCGAGGCGCCGGCGCTGGCCGCCGGAGAGCGAGGAGACCTTGCGGTCGGCGACCGCCGCGAGGTCGAGGTCGGCGACGAGCTCCTCGGCCCGACGGCGCGCGTCGGCGCGCGAGAGCCCGTGCGCGCGGCCCTGGCTGACCAGCTCGTCGCGCCCGAGCTGGCGCTGGCCGGCGCCGTTGCCCTGGCCGACGAAGCCGATCGCGCGGCGCACGTCGCGCTGGCCGGTGACCACGTCGTGCCCGGCGACGTTCGCCGAGCCCGAGGTGGGCGGGATGAGGGTGGTGAGCATGCGGAGCGTGGTGGACTTCCCGGCCCCGTTGGGCCCGAGGAAGGCGACCAGCTCGCCCTGCCCGATCTCGAGGTCGAGGTCGGTGACGGCCTCGACGGTCTGCTTGCGCGAGGTGAAGTGGCGGGTGAGGCCACGGGTCACGATCGCCGGTCCGGTGTGGGTGTGATGGGTCATGCGGACGACGCTAGGGAGCCATGCGGTCAGTTCCTGTCCGCATGACGACCTATCGTGGACGGCATGAGCACGAGTGCGCGGATGCTGCGGCTGCTGTCCCTGCTCCAGACCCACCGCTACTGGCCGGGTCCGGAGCTCTCCGAGCGGCTCGAGGTGAGCCCGCGGACGCTGCGCCGCGATGTGGACCGGCTGCGCGAGCTCGGCTACACCGTCGACGCGGTGCGCGGCTCCGCCGGTGGCTACCAGCTCCGCGCCGGCGGCTCGCTGCCCCCGCTCCTGCTCGAGGACGAGGAGGCGGTCGCCATCGCCGTCGGGCTGCGTACGGCGGCGGCCGGGGCGGTCGCGGGCATGGACGGGTGGTCGGTGCAGGCACTCTCCAAGGTCCTGTCCCTCATGCCCCCGCGCCTGCGCCGGCAGATGGACGCGGTCGCCTCGCAGACCGAGGCGCCGGGGCCGTGGGAGGGTGCGCCCGTCTTCGACGCCACCGTGCTCACCACGTTGGCGCAGGCCTGCCGCGACAGCGAGCTGCTGCGCTTCGACTACGCCGCGCGCGAGGCCGAGGTGACCCACCGACGGGTCGAGCCGCTGCGGCTGGTCTCGCTGGGGCGGCGGTGGTACCTCGTGGCGTACGACCGCGACCGCACGGACTGGCGCAGCTTCCGCCTCGACCGCATCTCCGCGCCGGAGCCCACCGGCCAGCGGTTCCGCCCGCGTGACCTGCCCGCCGACGACGCCCTCGCCTTCGTGCAGCAGGGCATCCGTCGGATGCCCCAGCGCCACGCCGTACGCGTGCGGCTGGCGATGGACGCCGACGCCCTCGCCGCATCGGTGGGCCGCTGGGGGACCGTCACGCCCGACGGTGACGGCTGCCTGCTGGAGATGAACGTCGACGACCTCGACTGGCCGGTCATGGTGCTGGCCGCGTCGGGCGCCGACTTCACGGTCGAGTCCCCGCCCGAGCTCGCGGAGCGGGTCGCCGAGGTGGGAGCACGGTTCTCCCGGGTGGGGACGGTCCCCGCGTGAGGCCGACGACCCAGCCGCGCGCCGCTCGGCTCCGAACCCTTCCCATGCGCCGTCGTACGCTGCTCGCCCTGCCCGCACTCGGGCTGGTCCCGTCCGCGCTGCTGAGCGCCTGCTCCGAGGAGTTCTCCGTGTCCGACACCGCCTCTGGTCCGACCACGGCGCCGGAGGGGGCCGAGCTGATCACCTACGGCGACGACCCGTCCCAGGTCGTCGAGCTCCACCGTCCCGACGGGGCGTCCCGTGGCGTGGTCGTGGTGATCCACGGCGGGTTCTGGAAGTCGGCGTACGACCTCACGCTCGGCCAGCCGCTGGCCCGCTCGCTCGCGGCCGAGGGCTGGACCGCCTGGAACATCGAGTACCGCCGCGTCGGCAACGGTGGTGGCACCCCGCAGACCTTCGACGACGTGGCTGCCGCGATCGACGCCCTCGCCGACGTGGAGGGCCTGGACACCTCGACCGTCGTGACCCTCGGCCACTCCGCCGGCGGGCACCTCGCGGTCTGGGCGGCGGGCCGCGAGGCGCCCCGTGTCGCGGTCACCCACGCCATCTCCCAGGCGGGCGTGCTGGACCTCGTCATGTCCGAGCGGATGGGTCTCGGGGGTGGGGCGGCCGCCTCGCTGCTCGGCCACGAACCCGGCCCCGACGACGCCCCGTGGGACCCCCAGCAGCAGATCCCGCTCGACGTGCCGGTGTGGTGCGTGCACGGGATCGACGACGCGATCGTCCCGCTGGGTCAGTCCGAGGGCTACGTCGTCGACGCGCAGGCCGCCGGCGCGCAGGCCGAGATCGTCCGCGTGGAGGGCGACCACTTCGTCGTCATCGACCCCGAGAGCCAGGCGTGGACCGCGACGCTGGAGATCCTCGACTCCATCGCCTGAGCGGAGCGTGCACAGCGGGGACTAGCCTCGCCCCGTGCCCGCCCGCCTCAGGAAGCTCGCCCCCTCCGACCTCGCGACCGCCCACGCGCAGGGCGACACGAAGGCGTTGGTCAAGCACTATCTCGCCGTCCTCGAGCAGCGCGCGCCCGGCAGGTCCGTCGAGGTCCGCGTGCCCCCCTTCGCCGCCGTCCAGGTCGTCGAGGGTGTCCGGCACACCCGCGGCACGCCGCCGGCCGTGATCGAGACCGATGCCGACACCTGGCTGGCCCTCGCCACCGGGCGTACGACGTGGCACGAGGCCGTCGACGCGGGCACCGTCCGCGCGAGCGGGGAGCGCACCGACCTGTCGGCGTACCTCCCGCTGGGGGCCCCGTGAGGGCCGCCGTCGCGACCGAGGAGCTGGCCGACGCGGTCGGTCCCGTCGACGGCGTCGAGGTCGTGGTCTGGAACGGCGACGGCCCGCCGCCCGACGGCGAGGTCGAGCTCTGGGTGCCGCACTACGCCACGCGCGCCGACGTGATCGACCGCGGCCACGAGCTGCGCGGCCTGCGCGTCGTCCAGCTCCAGAGCGCGGGGTACGACGGCGTGGCGGAGCGGCTGCCGGACGGCATCACGCTGTGCAACGCCACCGGCGTGCACGACGACGCCACGGCCGAGCACGCGGTCGGCCTCGTGCTGGCCAGCCTGCGCGGCATCCCCGAGGCGGTGCGCAGCCACGGCCACTGGCAGCCGATGCCCGGACGCCGCTCGCTGGCCGACGCGCGCGTGCTCGTGCTCGGCTACGGCTCGATCGGGCGTGCGCTGGCCGAGCGGCTGCTGCCCATGCGGACCTCGATCACCGCCGTCGCCTCTCGTGAGCGCGACGACGACCTGGTCGGCCGGGTGCGCGGGATCGACGCCCTGCCCCACCTCCTGCCGGAGCAGGACGTGGTGGTCGTGCTCGTACCGTTGGGCGAGGCGACGCGCGGGCTCCTCGACGACGACGCGCTCTCGCTGCTCCCGGACGGCGCGCTGGTCGTCAACGTCGCCCGCGGACCCGTCCTCGACACAGGGGCGGTGCTGCGCCACGCGGGACGGCTGCGCTTCGCCCTCGACGTCACCGATCCCGAGCCCCTGCCCGACGGCCACCCGCTGTGGTCCGCGCCGGAGGTGCTCATCACCCCGCACGTCGCGGGAGGCACGACCGCGATGCTGCCGCGCATCGCGGGGCTCGTCCGCGCCCAGCTCGAGCGGATGGTGGCAGGTGTTGCGCTGGTCAACGTCGTGAGCCACTAGCCTCCGCACCATGCACGTGAGCTCCCTCGGATTCCGCACCGACCTCGCCCTGCTGACCGCCTCCGGCAGCATCGTGGAGGACCGCGGCACGCACCTCGTCGTCCGCTCGCCCGACAACCCGTCGTACTTCTGGGGCAACTTCATCCTGCTGGCGAAGCCGCCCGTCCCCGGCGGCGAGCGCGAGGTCGTGGGTGCCTTCCACACCGAGTTCCCGCTGGCCGACCACGTCAGCATCGGCATCGACACCGCCGACCTCAGCGACGACGCCCGGGCGGCCTTCGAGGCGGCCGGCATGACCGTCGACGTCGCCACCGTGCTGACCGCGTCCGCGCTGGTGGCGCCCCGCGAGGTCGAGGCCGAGGTCCGCGCCCTCGACGGCGACGGCGACTGGGAGGCGCGTGCCCGCCTCAGCCAGCAGCTCTACCCGCAGACGTCCGAGGAGGCATTCATGACCTTCGCGCGGCAGAAGAACGTCCAGGAGCGCCGCCTCGTCGACGCCGGCCGCGGGCAGCGCTTCGGCGCCTTCGTCGACGGCACGCTCGTCTCCACCGCCGGCGCCTTCGTCACCGAGGACGGCGTCGCCCGCTTCCAGAGCGTCGAGACCCATCCCGACCACCGACGCCAGGGGCTTGCCGCGGCCGTCGTCCACGCCGCCGGGCAGCACGCGCTGGACCGGCTCGGCGTACGCACCCTCGTGATCGTCGCCGACACCGACGGCGAGGCCATCGGGATCTACCGCCGCCTGGGCCTCGCCGACGCCGAGCGCCAGCTGATGCTGGAGAAGCGCAGCGGCGAGTGGGCCGAGGTCTGAGCCGGGTGCCGCGGCAGTTCGGGTGACGGGGTCGAAGGATGCACTGCCGCCCGCGCCGATGGGGGCGGAAGTGCACGGATGTACCCGTTACCCGCAGTGGCCTGACACCCGCGGTCGGTCACTAGGGTGAGCCGTATGACTGTCGACATCACCGCTCGCCTCGCCGAGGTCATGCCCGGCATCCGCCGCGACCTCGAGGACCTCGTCCGGATCGAGTCGGTCTCCGCCGACCCGGCCCGCGCCGGTGAGGTCGAGCGCAGCGCCGAGGCCACCCGTGACCTGTTCGCCGCCGAGGGCTTCGAGACCGAGATCGTCCGCGCGTACGACGGCGCCCCGCCGGCCGTGATCGCGAAGAAGGCCGGCCCCGAGGGTGCGCCGACCGTGCTGCTCTACGCCCACCACGACGTGCAGCCCGAGAACGACCACGCCGACTGGGACTCCCCGCCGTGGGAGCCCACCGAGCGGGGTGACCGCCTCTACGGGCGCGGCGCGGCCGACGACAAGGCCGGCATCGCCGCCCACCTCGGCGCGGTCCGGATCTTCGGCGACGATCTCCCGGTCAACCTGGTGATGTTCATCGAGGGCGAGGAGGAGGTCGGCTCCGACACCCTCGTCGAGCTGCTCGAGACCTACAAGGACCGCCTCGAGGCCGACGTCATCGTCATCGCCGACTCGGGCAACTGGGACATCGGCGAGCCGGCGCTCACCACCAGCCTGCGCGGGCTGGTGCGCATGGACGTCGAGGTCCGCACGCTCACCCACGCCGTGCACAGCGGCATGTGGGGCGGTCTGGTCCCCGACTCGATCATGACCCTGAGCCGGGTCATCGCCAGCCTCAACGACGACGCCGGCAACGTCGCCGTCGAGGGCCTGCACTCCGGCCCCGCCGCTGACGTCGACTACCCCGAGGCCCGCCTGCGGGCGGAGTCCGGTGCGGCCGAGGGCATCGAGTGGATCGGCTCCGGCTCCGTCGTCGAGCGGCTGTGGACCAAGCCGTCCATCAGCATCACCGGCCTCGACGCCCCGAAGGTCGAGGGCGCCTCCAACACCCTCGTCCCCGCCGCGCGCTGCCGCATCAGCATGCGCATCGCGCCCGGCGACACGACCGCCAACGCCGTGCAGTGCCTCCAGGCCCACCTCGAGAAGCACACCCCGTGGGGAGCCACCCTCACCACGACCGTCGTCGACACCGGCGAGGCCACGCAGATCGACGCCAGCGGTCCGGCGTACGACGCCGCGCGCGCCGCGTTCGCCGAGGCGTGGGACGGCACCGCGCCGGTCGACATGGGCGTCGGCGGCTCGATCCCCTTCATCGCCGAGTTCCTCGAGGCCTTCCCGCAGGCCAGCGTGCTGGTCACCGGCGTCGAGGACCCCGACACCCGTGCCCACGGCGCCAACGAGGGCCTGCACCTCGCCGAGTTCGAGAAGGTCGTCAAGGCCGAGGCGCTCCTGCTGCGCAACCTCGGCGAGCTGGCGCGCTGAGCGTCGGTGCGTGAGGCAGGTCCTGCGGCCGCGGAACCTGCCCCACGCACCGCCCACCCGAAGGAGGGTCCCCGCTGGGTGGGCGTCGGTAGCGTGACGCCATGGCGACCTTCCGTGCCCGCGACCGCTCGTCGGCGGTCCTCCAGTCCTCGCGCAGCGAGGTGTGGGCGGCACTCACCGACCCCGACCTCATCGCCCGCCTGACGCCGTACGTCACGTCGATCGAGGCCCACGGCGACCGGTGGACCTGGCGGATGGGCACCATCCCGGTGCTCGGGATCTCCGTGGCGCCGAAGTTCACCGAGGTGATGGAGCTGCACCCGGAGGAGCGGATCGTCTTCACCCACGACCCCGAGCAGCCCGACGAGATGACGGCGGTCACCGGCACCTACGACCTCGCCGACCACGGCGACGGCGGCACCGAGGTCAGCATCGACCTCGAGATCGCCGCCACCCTGCCGCTCCCGGGCCTGGCCCGGATCGCGGTCGAGCGGGTCATGGTCGGGGTGGTCAAGCACATGGGCGTGGTCTTCTCCCGCAACCTGCTCAAGCACCTGGGGGAGGCGTGAGGGTCCTGGTCCTGGGTGCGACGGGCTACGTCGGCTCCCGCCTCGTCCCGCACCTGCTCGAGCGCGGCCACGACGTGGTCGCCGCGTCGTCGTCGGTGCCCGACCCTGACCGTTTCGGCTGGGACGAGCGCGTCCGCGCGATCCGTTGCGACGTGACCGACGCCGAGGTCGTCGCCGAGGCGGTCCGCGACGTCGACGCCGTGGTCTACCTCGTGCACTCCCTCGACCGCTCCGACTTCGGCGACCGCGACCGGCTCGCCGCGGAGGTGGTCGCCGCAGCGGTGGCCGCGAGCGACGTACGCCGCCTCGTCTACCTGTCCGGCCTCGTCCCCGACGTGGCCGAGTCCGAGCTGTCGGCCCACATCGCCTCGCGCCTGGAGGTCGAGCGCATCCTCCTCAGGTCGGGCACGGACGCCGTCGCGCTGCGCGCCGGCGTCGTGATCGGGGCCGGGTCGACGTCCTTCGAGATCATCCGGCAGATCGCGACGCTGTTCCCCGTGCAGCCGGTCCCGCTGTGGATGCACAGCTCCGTCCAGCCGGTCGCGGTCTCCGACGTGCTGCGCGCGATGGACGACGCGCTGGCCGAGGACGGCCCGGTCGGCGCGGTCGACGTCGGAGGCCCCGATGTCGTGTCCTACCCCGACCTGATGCGCGCCTGCTCGCGCGCCGCGGGGCTGACCCGGCTGCGGGTCCCGGCGCCCGTCGCGCCGATGGGACTCGTCGGCCTGGGCGCGGCCCTGGCGACGACGGCGCCGTTCCACACGGTCACGGCGCTCATCGAGTCCCTGCGCCACGACATGGTGTGCCGTCCCGATGCGACGTGGCAGCCGGACGGCGGCGGTCCGCTGCTGGGGCTCGACGAGGCGCTCGGCCTGGCCTCGACCGAGGCGTACGCCGGACCCGAGGGCGCGCTGTCCTCGGACCCGGCCTGGACGAGGGGCAACGTGCTGCTCGACCTGGCGCCCTTCCCGGCCTCGACTCGCGCCGCCGCCCGGCTCGCCCTCCACCGCGTCCTCGCAGTCCTGCCCCACGGCTGAGGAGCCTCTGGGCGGACGTCTCCTTGAAAGGTGACACTTCTGGTGTCACAGTTGTCGAGCGGTTCCTGGGGAGGGGCCTCAGTCCCGGGAGGATGCCGGGCCGAACAGATCGGGTGACGCGGATGACCCCCTCCAACGACCCCTCGAGCGACCCCGCGGCTGCCGCGCAGGCCGCCGTCTCGCCGTACGCCGTCGACCGTCGCCGCTTCGTCGGCTACGTCCTCGGCGGTGCGACCCTCGTCGCGGCGGCCGACCTCGTGCTCGTCGACCCCCCGCCCGCGGGCGCGGAGATCCCGACCCTGCCCCAGGTGCCGGAGCTCTACGACCTCAACGACATGCTCACCGACGCGGCGCGGCCGACCGCGAACCTGATCACCGTCACGATCAACGAGGACGGCACGGCCAGCTTCGAGCTGCCGCGCATGGAGGTCGGGCAGGGCATCACCACCTCGACCGCGATGCTCATCGCCGAGGAGCTCGACCTGCCGGTGGACCGGGTGCGGGTCACGCTCGCGCCGGCGCGCCCCGAGCTGCTCTTCAACCAGCTCACCGGCGGCTCCAACACCACCATCTCGACCTACACGCCGATCCGGGTCGCCGCCGCGGTGGCGCGCAAGGCGCTGCTCGACGCCGCCGCGATCGTGCTCGGCGACACCGTCGGCGGCCTCGTCGCCAAGGCCGGTGTGATCACCGCGCCCGGCGGGGCGTCGGTGACCTACGGCGAGCTCGCCGTGAGGGCCGGCGCCGGCGGCACCCGCGCGGTCGAGGTCGAGCTCAAGAGCGAGCGCGACTTCGACGTCATCGGGCAGCCCACCAACCGGGTCGACGCCCTCGCCGCGGTGACCGGCGCCAAGGACTTCGCCACCGACCTCGACGTCCCGGACGCGTTGCCGACCATGGTGTGTCGCGCCCCCACGCTCAACGGCACCCCGGTGTCCGTACGCAACCAGGCCGCGGTCGAGGCGATGCCCGGGGTCACCCACGTCGCCCAGGTCAGCACGGGGGTCGCCGTCCGCGCCCGGACCTACGGCCAGTGCATCGACGCGGTCCGCGCCCTCGACGTCGTCTGGAAGGACGGTCCGGTCGCGGGGGAGAGCGACGCGACGATCCTGAAGAAGCTCCGTGCGGCCCAGCTGCCGATGCCGAAGCTGCCGAACACCCCGCTCGCGCAGACGGTGTCGGGCGACTTCACCTTCTACTTCCGCAGCAACTCCGCGATGGACACCAACAGCGCCATCGCCGACGTCCGGCCCGACGGCGCGACCATCTGGTCGGGCCTGAAGTCGCCGATCGTGGCCCAGCAGCAGATCGCCCTCAAGCTCGGGATGAGCCCCGACAAGGTGAAGGTCAACGTCGTCACCGCGGGCGGGTCCTTCGGACGTCGGCTCTTCTTCGACGCCGCGCTCGAGGCGGCGGAGATCTCGCAGAAGATGGCGGCACCGGTCCGGCTGATGTGGCACCGCGCCGACGACGCCCGGGTCGGCCGCGGCCACCCCATGGGCACCTGCCGGGTGCAGGCGACGGTGCTCGGCAACAACGTGCTGGCCTTCAACCAGTCCCTGACCTGCGTGGAGACCGACTTCCGCCACGGTCTCGGCGAGATCATCACTGCCGCCGCCGCGGACCTCCCTGCCGGTGTCGGCAACCTCGGGTTCGCCCAGACGATCTTCGCCCTCACGCAGGAGGTGCCCTACGACTTCGGGGCGGTCGTGCAGACCCTGGTGGAGACCGACGACCGCTTCAACACCGGTTCGATGCGCAACATCTACTCACCCGACGTGCGGGTGGCCAGCGAGCTCGTCGTCGACCGGCTCGCGGCGAAGATGCGGATGGACCCCTACCAGTTCCGCCGGAAGTTCCAGCGCAACCAGCGGCTGCTGGCCGTCCTCGACACCGTCGCGCAGGCGGGCGAGTGGGGCAAGCCGATGCCGGCGGGCACTGCGCAGGGGATCGCGATCCACAAGGAGTACAAGGGCGTCTCGGCCTGCCTCGTGGAGATCGACACCCGACCCGTGACGACCGGCCGCCAGATCCGCAACGCCGTCACCGGCCCACGCGTCACGCGCGTCACCTTCGCCATCGACGTCGGGCTGGCCATCAACCCCCGCGGCCTCGAGGCC
Source organism: Nocardioides furvisabuli (assembly GCA_964021995.1). Classification (GTDB taxonomy): domain Bacteria; phylum Actinomycetota; class Actinomycetes; order Propionibacteriales; family Nocardioidaceae; genus Nocardioides; species Nocardioides furvisabuli_A. The sequence goes on from CAXHZJ010000006.1 coordinate 111,100, forward strand.
CAGATGCAGGGAGGCATCAACGACGGCATCGCGCTCGCGCTGACGTCCAGCCTCCACCTCCGCGACGGGCACTTCCTCGAGGCGAGCTGGGACAACTACTTCTACACGCGCCAGTGGAACACCCCACCCGACGTCCGGGTGATCGTGATGCCGTCGGAGGAGACGGTGCCGGGCGGTGCCGGCGAGGCGGGTGTCGCGGCCTCCTTCGCGGCCGTGGCCTGCGCCTACGCCCGGGCCACCGGGACCATGCCGACCAGCTTCCCCATCAACCACGCCCAGCTGTCCTTCGAGCCCAAGCCCTTCGTCCCGCCGGTCCCGCAGTCGCCGACCGACGGCCTCGAGCTCACCTCCTGAGGAGCACGTCATGCCAGAGCAGACTTTCATCGTCAACGGCGAGCGCGTCACGGTCGACGTGGAGGACGACGTACGCGTCCTGTGGGTGCTGCGCGACCTGCTGGGGATCACCGGGCCGAAGTACGGCTGCGGGATCAACGTGTGCAAGGCGTGCACGTCCCACATCAACGGCAAGGCGTTCAACCCCTGCGCCGTGCCGGTCGGGCGGCTCGGTGCCGACGACGAGGTGACGACCATCGAGGGCCTTCCCGACCAGGTGGAGCCGGGCCAGCGCGGCGCCAACGGACTGCACCCGATGCAGGAGGCGTGGCTGGAGCGCGACGTGGCGCAGTGCGGCTACTGCCAGCCCGGGCAGATCATGGCCGCGGTCGCGCTCGTCAACAAGGTCGCCGCCAGCGGCGGCCAGATCACCGACGCCGACCTCGACACCATCCGCAACATCTGTCGCTGCGGCACCTACACGCGCATCCGGGAGGCCATCAGGGACGGTGCGTCGAGGATGTGAGCCGATCGGCCTTAGACTCGGGGCCGTGCCCTACCAGACGAGCAGGCGGACGGGCGGCGACGGCCGTCTGACCACGGCCCTCGACCCCCAGGACCAGGGCCCGCAGGACGCCTGCGGCGTCTTCGGTGTGTGGGCCCCCGGCGAGGACGTCGCCAAGCTGACCTACTTCGGTCTCTACGCCCTGCAGCACCGTGGGCAGGAGTCCGCGGGCATCGCGGTCAGCAACGGGCGCCAGATCCTGGTCTACAAGGACATGGGCCTGGTCTCGCAGGTCTTCGACGAGTCGACGCTCGACTCGCTCAAGGGTCACCTCGCCATCGGCCACTCGCGCTACTCCACCACCGGGGCGAGCACCTGGCAGAACGCGCAGCCCACCTTCCGGCCCACCGTCGACGGGTCGATCGCGCTCGGGCACAACGGCAACCTCATCAACACCCACGAGCTGCGCCAGATGGTGGCCGACCTGCCCGACCCGGACGGCGAGCTGCCCCTCCAGGCCCGCGACGTGGAGACCTCGACCAACGACACCGGGCTGGTCACCGCGCTGCTGGCGCACCACCCCGACACCACGCTCGAGCAGCGCGCGCTCGAGGTGCTGCCGCTGCTGCGCGGCGCCTTCTGCTTCGTCTGGATGAACGAGGGCACCCTCTACGCCGCCCGCGACCCGCAGGGCATCCGCCCGCTGGTCCTCGGTCGCCTCGACCGCGGCTGGGTCGTGGCCAGCGAGGACGCCGCGCTCGCCACCATCGGCGCCAGCGTCGTGCGTGAGGTCGAGCCGGGCGAGATGATCGTCATCGACGAGAACGGCCTGCGCTCGCACACCTTCGCCGAGCCCGCCCGCAAGGGCTGCGTCTTCGAGTACGTCTACCTCGCCCGCCCCGACGCCACGATCAGCGGCCGCAACGTCCACGAGGCGCGCGTCGAGATGGGCCGCCGCCTGGCCCGCGAGTTCCCGGTCGAGGCCGACCTGGTGATGCCGGTGCCGGAGTCCGGCACGCCCGCCGCGTCCGGCTACGCCGCCGAGTCCGGCATCCCGTTCGGCCAGGGCTTCGTCAAGAACGCCTACGTCGGGCGTACCTTCATCCAGCCCAGCCAGACGCTGCGCCAGCTCGGCATCCGGCTCAAGCTCAACGCGCTCGAGCACATGATCCGCGGCAAGCGCATCGTCGTGGTCGACGACTCGATCGTGCGCGGCAACACCCAGCGCGCTCAGGTGCGTATGCTGCGCGAGGCAGGCGCCCTGGAGGTCCACGTGCGGATCTCGAGCCCGCCGGTGAAGTGGCCGTGCTTCTACGGCATCGACTTCGCCACCCGCGCCGAGCTGATCGCCAACGGCCTCACGCCCGAGGAGATCGCCGCGAGCGTCGGCGCCGACTCCCTCGGCTACATCTCGTTGGAGGGCATGGTCGACGCGACCGCCCAGCCGGCCGAGCGCCTGTGCACGGCCTGCTTCACCGGCGAGTACCCCATCGAGCTGCCCGACGAGAGCCTGCTCGGCAAGCACCTGCTCGAGGCGACGCTCCAGTCGCCGACGATGGGCCGCGCGCTGCCGGTCCTCAACAACCCCTGACCAGCACCCGCCGCTCCTGAGGAGAGACGTGACCGAGTCCCCCACCGCCCCCTCCGACGTGCCCCCGGGCGCCTCCACCGGATCCGGGGCGTACGCCGCCGCCGGGGTCTCGATCGAGGCGGCCGACCGGGCCATCGACCTGATGAAGGGGTGGGTCGAGAAGTCCCGCCGACCCGAGGTGATCGGCGGCCTGGGCGGCTTCGCCGGGCTCTTCGACGCCTCCGCCCTCACCCGCTACGAGCGGCCGCTGCTGGCGACCTCGACCGACGGTGTCGGCACCAAGGTGGCGATCGCGCAGCTCATGGACAAGCACGACACCATCGGCTTCGACCTGGTCGGCATGGTCGTCGACGACCTCGTCGTGTGCGGCGCCGAGCCTCTCTTCATGACCGACTACATCGCCTGCGGCCGCGTCGTCCCCGAGCGGATCGCGGCGATCGTCAAGGGCATCGCCGAGGCCTGCGTGGTCGCCGGCTGCGCCCTCATCGGCGGCGAGACCGCCGAGCACCCCGGTCTGCTCGACCCCGACGACTACGACGTCGCGGGCGCCACGACCGGCGTGGTCGAGGCGAGCAAGCTCCTCGGTCCCGGCCGGGTGCGCCCCGGAGACGTGGTCATCGCGATGGAGGCCAGCGGCCTGCACTCCAACGGCTACTCCCTCGTGCGCCACGTCCTGCTCGGCTCCCCGGACGTCGGCGGTGCCGGCTGGACGGTGGACCGCGAGGTCGAGGAGTTCGGCCGCACCCTGGGCGAGGAGCTGCTCGAGCCCACCCGCATCTACGCCAAGGCCTGCCTCGACCTCGCCGAGCGCACCGAGACCCACGCCATGTCGCACGTGACCGGCGGGGGACTCGCGGCGAACCTCGAGCGCGTGCTGCCCGAGGAGCTGTCGGTGCGCATCGACCGCTCGACGTGGACGCCGCAGCCGGTCTTCGACGTCGTACGCCGGGTGGGGCAGGTGCCCCAGGCCGACCTCGAGGCGACCCTCAACTGCGGTGTCGGCATGGTGTCCCTCACGGCGCCGGAATCGGTCGACGCGGCCATCGCCCTCCTGGCCGGCCACGGCATCCGCGCGTGGGTGGCCGGCGAGGCCCGCAAGGACGACCGCGACGGCGGCCGCGTGGTGCTGGAGGGCCAGCACCCCGGCTGGTGACGGACTTTCCGTGGTTCGCTCACGAATTGCGGGGTCTTGGTGTGCGGGAACAGCCACCGCTCAGGTAGCGTTGCCCCCACGATATGTAACCGATCAGACCGGGCGCGTCGGGAGAATCTCCCGACAGCCCCGGCCAAGTGTGCGAGGGGGTCGACCCTATGGGGCGCGGCCGAGCGAAGGCGAAGCAGACGAAGGTCGCACGCGACCTGAAGTACCGGACTCACGAGACGGACTTCGGCGCGTTGGCGAAGGAGCTGCACGGCGAGGACACCCACCGTTCGACGGATGTCGAACCCGACGATGACGAGTGGTCGGACCATGCCGACCCGCGTCGTCGCGTCGACTGACCGATCGCCGCACGCACGCACCATCCGGGTGATCGAGTGACCGGGTGGTCCGTCGTACGAGTGCGCCCTCACGCCGAGCGGGCACTTCGTTGCGCTGAGACACGGCGAGCGGGCACAACGTTTCGCTGAGACGCAGTGACCGGGCGGTTCCTTGCGGTGCTACCGCGAGGAACCGCCCGGTCAGTGCCGTCGTGCGCGACGAACCGCCCGGTCAGCCGAGGTGGATGCCGCGCAGCCGGCCGACCTCGCGCATGCGACGCTCGGCGAGCCGGTCGGCGGCCTCGGCGGTGGTGACGCCGTCGGAGCTCGCGAGCTCGAGGACGCGGCGGGTGGTGTCGAAGATGCCGGTCGCACGCTGCTGGGCGCGCTCGAAGGAGAAGCCCTCGAGCTCGTCGGCGACCTGGATCACGCCGCCGGCGTTCACGCAGTAGTCGGGGGCGTAGAGGATCCCGCGCTCCTCGATCTTCTTCTCGATGCCCGGGTGCGCGAGCTGGTTGTTGGCCGCGCCGCAGATGATCGTGGCGCGCAGCACCTCGAGCACCTCGTCGCTGATCGCACCGCCCATGGCGCACGGCGCGTAGACGTCGAGCTCGCTCGCCACCAGCTCCTCGGTGGAGGCGACGGCCTGGACCTGCGGGAACTCCGCGCGGATCGCCTCGACCGACGGGGCGTGCACGTCGGTCACGACGACGGTGGCCCCGTCCCCGATGAGGTGGCGCACCAGGTGGCGCCCGACCTTGCCGACCCCGGCGATGCCGACGGTGCGACCGGCCAGCGTCGGCTCGCCCCAGGCGTGCTCGGCCGCGGCGCGCATCCCCTGGAAGGTGCCGTACGCCGTCAGCACCGAGCTGTCGCCCGCGCCGCCGTGGGCGACGGTGCGGCCGGTGACGTAGTCGCACTCGCGCGCGATGTGGTCCATGTCGTCGGAGAAGGTCCCGACGTCGCAGGCGGTGAAGTAGCGCCCGTTCAGCGACTGGACGAAGCGGCCGTAGGCACGCAGGAGCGCCTCGGTCTTCAGCTCGGCCGGGTCGCCGATGATGACGGCCTTGCCGCCGCCGAGGTCGAGGCCCGCGAGCGCGTTCTTGTACGACATCCCGCGCGAGAGGTTGAGCACGTCGGCGATCGCGTCGTCGGTGCTGGCGTAGGGGAAGAAGCGGGTGCCGCCGAGGCCCGGGCCGAGGGCAGTGGAGTGGAGCGCGATGATGGCCCGGAGGCCGCTCGCGCGATCGTTGCAGAACACGACCTGCTCGTGCTCGTTGCCGAGCTCGAAGACGTCGACTCCCGAACTGGTGGCTCCAGACATGCTCATGCGTCCTTTTCTGGTGGGTGCGGCCGCGGGGTGTGCGGACCTGGTCGGAGCGGTCGAGGGGTGGTGACCGCCGTCACTCCCAGCGTAGTCCCGCCGTGTCACCGCGACCGCATCAGCACCAGGTCGCCGTGGGTGCCGTAGCCGAGCAGCTTCCCGCCCGCCGGACGCCCGTCGAAGGTCGCCATCACCCAGCCGCCATCGACCGCGGCGAGCGTCGGCCAGGGGAGGTTCGTCGGGTAGGGCGCGTCCAGCGCGCCGAGCTCGGTCATCGCCAGGTCGAAGGCCGGGAACCGGGCCTGACGCCCGCGCGGGGAGTCGCGACCGTCGCTGGCCAGGACGACCGTCCGGCCCTCGATCGCGACCAGGGTGGTGCCCTCGGTCGCGGTCCGGTCGGTCGCCGCCCCGAGCAGGCGCAGGTCGTCGAGGGCGGGACCGCCGGCGAGCGCCGGGTGGAAGTCGAAGAACCGCCGGGCGCTGACGAAGCCGACCAGCCAGCCGTCCTCGCGGCGCACCAGGTGCGGGTCCCAGGTGGCGATCGACGCGAGCCCGTCGGTGGGCAGGGGCAGCTCGCGGGTGTCGAGGACGTGGGCGCCGTGGAGCAGGTCGGCGTCCGACTCGGCGAGCGTGACGCGCAACCCCGCCGGCGTCCGCCGTCCCGCGCGGGTCGCCGGCCGCTCGAAGTCGCCCCAGGTGCTCGTCGCGACGAGCCAGCCGTCCGCATCGGTGCGAACCAGGTGGGTGGCGTGGTCGCCGAAGACGCCCGGTCGGTCGGGGCGTCGGAAGAACAGGTCGGCGCAGTGGCTGACGTCGAGCGTGCCGAGGTCGAGCGACCACACGCTGGTGTGCGCGGTGTCGAAGAACCCCGGACCGGCGGACGTCGCGGTCAGCCACGCGGTGTCGCCGTCGCGCAGGGGAGTCCCGTCCTCGGTGGTGACGAACCGGGTGTCGCGCAGGCCGAGCTGGCCGAAGCGACCGGCCGCGCCCCCGCCGGCCGGGTGCTCGACGACGAGGTCGGCCAGGGCGGCCTCGTCGCGGGTGTCGAGCACCTCGCGCAGGTCGTGGCGCGCCCGTGCCGTCCAGCCCGCCTGCTCGAGGGTCCACGCGGTGACGTGGGTCCCGGTCAGGGTGAGGGCGGTCCCCGTCGGGCCCTCGGCGCGGTGGAAGCGCCGGCTGCGCAGCTCGCGGCGGTCTCCGTCGTCGTCGACGGCGAGCGCCACCGAGCCGTCGGTGACCGTCATTCCCAGGCGGTGTCCGCCGAGGTGCAGCGCCGGGCCGGGGCCGTCCGCCGCCGGCGAGGTCACGGTGACGTACGGCGCCACGGCCGGCATCGCCACCGCGCCGGCGTCCTCGGTCCTGACCGCGACCGCGTCGCGCGCGAGGAGGTCCACCGGCCGCGACCGGCGCACGACCTCGAGACGGGGGAGCACGGGGACCATCATGTCCGGGAGATGCAGAAGGGCCCCGATCGGGACGTGATCGGGGCCCTTCTGTGCTTGTGGGCAGGGGCGGGGTCGAACCGCCGACCTATCACTTTTCAGGCGATCGCTCGTACCAACTGAGCTACCTGCCCAAGCGGGACGAGAATACATGAGGCGCGCGGCAGGGACGGAATCGGCTCGCCTCAGGAGCTGCGGACGGGCAGCTCGAGCCAGAAGGACGAACCGATGCCGGGGGTGGACTCGCCGCGCACCGCACCACCGTCGCGCTCGGCGATGGTGCGCGACATGGACAGCCCGAGCCCGCTGCCCTTGGTGTCGCGGGGCGCGAACCGCACGAACGGCTCGAAGGCGTGCAGCAGCTGGTCGGCATCGAGGCCGGGGCCGTCGTCGCGCACCACGAGGCGCACCATCTCCAGCCCGCTCTCGCCGGACAGGCGCTGCGTCGTCAGATGCACCTGGCCCGGACCGTTGCGGTGGTGCTTGATGGCGTTGCCGATCAGGTTGGCCAGCACCTGGCGCACGCCGGACGGGTGCGCCCAGGCGGTGACGGCCGGGTCGATGTCGACCTGCATCTCGACCCCGGCCGCTCGCGCCGGGTTGCGGTGCCAGTGCACCACGTCCGCCACGGCCTCGGCGAGGACGACGTGCTGCTTCTGGTCGTCGCTCGAGAGGGCGCGGCCGGTGCCGAGCAGGTGGTCGACCACCGTCAGCACCTGCTCGCAGGCCCGCACCATCGACGGGCCGTCGCGGAGCAGGGCCGCCGACACCGGGTCCTGCGGCGACTGGCCGGCGTCGTCGAGCAGCACCTCGGTGTAGCCGAGGACCGAGCTCAGGGGCGTACGCAGCTCGTGCCCGACCGCGCCGAAGAACTGCTGGTAGGCCAGCTGCGCCTCGGCTCCTGCGTCGATCGCCTCGGCGAGAGCGCGGCGGGAGTGCTCGAGCATGATCCGTGAGGTGACCGCCGAGTTCAGCAGCCGCAGGTCCTCGACGAAGACCTCCGGCCACGGACCGGCGCCCATGCTGACGGCGGACACGCTGCCGAACATCTCCCCACGCGAGAGCAGGGTCGTCGAGACCAGGCTGCGCACGTCCGCCCTCCCCAGCTCAGCACGGTCCTGGGCCGCCTCGTCCGGCAGGAGCTCGATGTCGGTGAGGACGGCCAGACCGTGCGCGCGGGCGTGGGTCGAGAGCCACGGCATGGTGAGCGCCGCCTCGGGTCCGGCATCCGGGGGCGGCAGGAGGGACCCGAAACCCGGGCGCGACCAGTCCCGCACCCACGCACGGCCACCGAGGCGCAGCCATCCGGTCGGGTCCTCGGGGGCGAACGTGGTCAGCGAGGCGGCCACCAGGTCGACCCGGTCGTAGGACAGCAGGTGCGCGGCCGTGCGGACGATGGCCTCGTCGACGCTGATCTCGGCCTCGAGGACGAGTCCGGCCAGGCTGGCGGCGTCGGTGGAGACCGGCCCGCGCGAGGAAACGTCCTGCAGCGCGGACGGCTGGGTCACGGGGTCTCCCTCGGCGAGGCGGTGAAGCGGCACGGTGAGGGCAGGATGCCCCGACTCTGGTCGATCGACACGCTCTGGCTCAAGGAGATCGTCCGGTCCACTCCCCACCGGGCGAGGTGGACCAGCTGGGCGGTACCCAGACTACGGCCCGGGCATGCGTGCGGTCCTGCTCCGAACGGCAGCCAGGCACCCGGTCGCCGGTCACCGCGCTGCCACCGGTCCGGATCGAAGGTGCTGCGGTCGGGGTCGCCGCCCGGCACCAGGACGTCCGAGCGCCCGAGCAGCAGCGGGCTGACGAGGACGACGCGTCCGGCGGGCACCCGAGCGCCGGTCAGCTCCACCTCCTCCGTCGTGAGACGCGCGGTGACCCAGGTCGGGGGAGTGAGGCGCAACGTCTCCCACACGGCGTACGTCGGGTCGACGTCCCCGGTCTCGTGCTGGCCGAGCCATGCCAGCAGCCACGCGCCGGCGGCGATCGGGACCTGGATGCCGGCCGCGAGCAGCGTCGCCACCTGGGCAGGGGTGTCCTCGGGAGCCACCAGCGGCGTGAGCTCGTCCTCGAGGGCGTAGCGGGCCGCCTTCTCCGTGCGGCGGGTCCGGCTCCAGCGCCCGGGCGGTCGCCGGGCCGAGATGACAGGCGCGAGCGCGTCGATCCAGGCCAGCACGAGGGCGGCGACGCGGTCGCGCCGAGCCTCGTCGAGCTGGCCGAGCACCGCGGCGGTGGTCGAGCGCGCGACCGGCTGGCGCAGCAGCACCATCGCGTCGTAGGGCTCTGTCGGACTGCTGCGGTCGTGCGCGTCGATCGCCGCCGCGAGCTCCTGCTCGAAGGTGTGGACCCCGCGGGCGACCTGGTCAGGGGTCAGCGGGGCGAAGACGGTGTGGCCGGAGCGGCTGTCGCCGGTGCTCCCGGACAGGTCACCGCTGCGGGTGACGTCGCCGGGGAAGTCGAAGAGGTGCGGCTCGGTGAGGACACGCCGGGCGTCGGCGTGGGTGGTGACGAGCCACGGCCCGGCCGGTGACAGGCGTACGACCCCCGTGCGTGGGGCGGAGAGGACAGCGCCGAGCCGACCGCCGGCCGACTCGGCGCTGTCCACGTGCATCACTGCGCGTGGATCACTCGCAGATCAGCGGCGGCCGGGGCCCGGGCGCCACATGTAGTAGGCCTGCAGCTGGTCGGCGGCGCGCTTGGTCTCGATGGCGGTGCGGATGCGGTTCATCATGGTGTTCTCCAGGGTGGGGTGGGTGGGGCCTCGCGCCGAGGCGGCGCGCGGTGACACTGCGGGGACTCCAGGACCCGGTGGTGCGTTTCAGGGACGGGTTCCGGACTCCAGGGCGTGCAGTGTCTCGGCGATCAGGTCAGTCAGCTGCTGGATGCGCAGCGGTTTCTGCATGACTGTCTCGATGCCGAGTTCCTGGAGAACAGCTCGGTGCTCACCCGCCCATGCGCTGATCACGACGATCCGCACGTCCGGCGCGACCTCGGGGTGCTCCCGCAGCCAGCGCACGACATCGACACCGCTCATGCGCGGCATCGTCAGGTCGAGGAGCATCACGTCGAAGGTCTCGCGCTGCAGCGTCTCCACTGCGTCCATGCCGTCCACGGCGGTGGCGGCCTCGTGGCCGGCCCGCTCGACGAGACGGCAGAAGACGTCACGAATGTCCTCGTTGTCATCGACGACGAGGAAGCGCAACTGCCGAGCCTCCCTGCTCATGGAGGCAAGACTAGTCAAAGTCGGTGTCAATCCGCTGCCAGATGGGTAAGTCGAGACGAAACTTCCCTCCGATCCATCCTCAGGGGGACGGGCGGGGAGGGCTGCGGGTTGGAGGGCCGGGCCCCGCTGGCCCTATGCTGGGCGCGCTCGGTCAGGCGTGTCCTCGACCGGGCGGGCCCCCATCGTCTAGCGGCCCAGGACCCCGCCCTTTCACGGCGGTAGCGCCGGTTCGAATCCGGTTGGGGGTGCGGTCCGGTTCGGTGGCGGGCGCCGATTGGTGGTCTCCGAAGAGCATGGGTTAGAGTTCCACCCGCTTCACCAGTTACAACCTGGCCCCGTAGCGCAGTTGGTTAGCGCGCCGCCCTGTCACGGCGGAGGCCGCGGGTTCGAGTCCCGTCGGGGTCGCCATTGCATGCCGATCAGGGTGAGCCACCAGGCTCACCCTGATCGGCATTTCGGGCTCCTGCGGCTGCTTTGGTGCCTCCCTAGGGTGGGAGCCATGCCCCTCGACCTGGACCCGGCCGCGTTCGACGCGATGGTGGAACGGGCCCTCGACGGCCTGCCCGACGAGCTGGCCCGACTGGTCGACAACGTGGTCGTGCTGGTCGAGGCCGAGGCCCCGGACGACGACCCCGACCTGCTCGGCCTCTACGACGGACTGGCGCTGACCGAGCGCCCGGCCAACCACTCCGGGATGCTCCCGGACCGGATCCTGCTCTTCCGCGGGCCGCTCCTCGACATGGCCGAGACGGAGGAGGAGCTGGAGGACGAGGTGCGCATCACGGTGGTGCACGAGGTCGCCCACCACTTCGGCCTCGACGACGCCCGGCTGCACCAGCTCGGCTGGGGTTGAGGTCCGGTGCCCGTCTAGCCCAGTCCGGTGCCGAGCACCCAGCCGAGCGCGCAGGCCCCGACCGAGAGGACCGTCGTCGCAGCGACGTACGCCGCCGCCGTACGCGCCGGGCGGGTGACCGACTGCACCGCGAACGACGAGAACGACGTGAAGCCGCCGCAGAAGCCGGTGCCGAGCAGGGCCCACCACGCCCCGCCGAGCGACAGCGCGGCGAACACCCCGAACAGGCCTGAGCCGAGGACGTTGACCGCCAACATGCCGGCGGGGAACACGCCGTCGAGGCGGCTCAGGACGTATCTCAGTGGAGCGCCGACCGCGGCGCCGAGGGCGACGAGGAGGGCCGTCATCACGTGGCCTCCTCGGGCTCGGGCCGGTGGGCGAGCCGCTGGCCGAGCGCGGCCGCGAGGAGTCCGGCGCCGAGTGTGGCGGCGAGGTAGAGGCCGGCGAGCGGTGCCTGACCGTTGGCAGCGAGCTCGCGCACCTGGCCGGCCCACGCCGACACGGTGGTGAAGCCGCCGAGGAGGCCGGGGCCCAGGAGCAGCGACCGCCGGCGCGAGCGCCCGACCGCCGCGATCGCGGGGAGGACCCCGAGCGCGAAGGCGCCGACCACGTTGATGGCGAGGGTGGCCCACGGGAAGAGGGTGTCCCCGGCGGCGACGTCGATGCCGTGCCGTGCCACGGCTCCCGCGGCGCCGCCCACTGCGACGAGGAGCAGGTCGGCAGCGCGGAGGGGGCGGGTGCTCACCCGACCCGGCTGGTGGACGCGGCGCTCGCCCGGGGGAAGCCCGTCCACGGCTGGGCGGTCGCTCCGTCGAGCTGGTGGACGAGCTCGCCGAGCATCCAGTTGTGGAAGGCGCGCTGCGCCGCGGTGCGCGCCATGGAGAGCAGGCGCTCGGCGCGGCAGAACGCGTCGGCGACGTCGAACATCTCGGTCATCGTCACGAAGATCGGGCCGGCCTCACGCACCATCGGGAAGGCCACGTCGACCCGCGGCAACCCGCGCGACTCGGCGTCGCGGATCTGGTGGTGGAACGAGGCGGGGAACTGGCGCTCGAAGTTGGCGAACATGGAGGTGAGGTCGCCGGCGAGGGGGTAGTCGGACTGGTGCGACAACGACAACAGGCGCAGCTCGCGGCGCAGCTCGTGGTACTGCCGGTTGAGGGAGGAGTGGAGCGGGACGTCGATGCCGAGGAGGTGAACCTCGACGGCCGCCTCGCTGGTCGGCTCGGGTGCGTCGGCGTCTTGCTGGTCGATCACCCACTCCGCGGAGCCCTCGTCGCTCATCTGCTCCGACGGCTCGAACCACACGATCTTGCTGTCGGACTCGATGGTCGCGCCCCAGGTGAGGGCGCACTGGGAGACGATCGCGAGGCCCCGCCCGAAGGTGAGCAGCAGGTCGAGGTCGTCGAGGTCGAGCGGGGCCGGAGGCACCGGTGGCTTCGTCGAGCCGTCGACGACCTCGATGCGGGGATGGCTGGCGGTGCCGCGCACGCGCACCTTGTAGGGGGCCTCGCCGTGGAGGATCGCGTTGGACACGAGCTCGGAGACGCCGAGCTCGGCGCACTCGATGAGGTCAGGTCGGTCGAGCCGCCGGCAGATGTCACTGACCCAGCGGCGCGCGTCAGCGGCGGCGCGCGGCGATGACGCCAGCGTCAACTCGGAGCTCAGCGGCACTGGGACTCATTTCGAGGGGGGTGGGTAGTCCAGTGGAGCCTGATTACCCGACCGTCGGGTGGTTCAAACCTCGACAACACCATAGTTTCTCGCGACTCTGGGTAGTGGGTGTGAGCAACCAGACGCGCCCGGCGTTTCGCGCCGGCGCGCGTGGCGGTACGACAATGGTGACCGACGTGACTGCACCTACGACCCCAGGAGCTCCCATGACCGCGACGCAGGCACCCCGCCACAAGGTGGTCGTGATCGGCTCCGGGTTCGGCGGACTGTTCGGCACCAAGGCTCTGCGGCGTGCCGACGTGGACGTCACGGTGATCGCCAAGACCACCCACCACCTCTTCCAGCCCCTGCTCTACCAGGTCGCGACGGGCATCCTCTCCGAGGGCGAGATCGCCCCGCCGACCCGCGAGATCCTCAGCGGCCAGGACAACGCGCGCGTCATCCTCGGCGAGGTCACCGACATCGACCTCGAGGCCCGCACCGTCACCTCGCAGGTCCTCGGGCGTGACACCGTCACGTCGTACGACTCGCTGCTGGTCGCCGCCGGCGCCAGCCAGTCCTACTTCGGCAACGACCACTTCGCCGAGTTCGCCCCCGGCATGAAGAGCATCGACGACGCCCTCGAGCTGCGCGGCCGGATCTTCGGCGCCTTCGAGATGGCCGAGCTCGGGGCGACCCGCGGCGACGACGTCGACCACCTCCTCACCTTCGTCGTCGTCGGCGCCGGCCCGACCGGCGTGGAGATGGCCGGACAGATCGCCGAGCTCGCGCACCGCACGCTCAACAAGGACTTCCGCGCGATCAACACCCGCACCGCCCGCGTCGTCCTGGTCGATGCCGCGCCGCAGGTGCTGCCGCCCTTCGGGGCCAAGCTCGGCGAGAAGGCCAAGACCGAGCTCGAGAAGCTCGGCGTCGAGGTCATGCTCGGCGGCATGGTGACCGAGGTCGACGAGCGCGGCCTCGAGGTGAAGTTCAAGGACGGCCACGTCGAGCGCATCAACTCGGTCGCCAAGATCTGGGCCGCCGGCGTGCAGGCCAACCCCCTCGGCAAGACCCTGTCGGAGCAGACCGGCGCCCCCCTCGACCGTGCCGGCCGGATCGCGGTCAACCCCGACCTCACCCTGCCGGGCCACCCCGAGGTCTTCGTCGTCGGCGACATGATCGCCCTCGACAACCTCCCGGGTGTCGCGCAGGTCGCCATCCAGGGCGCCAAGTACGCCGCCAAGGAGATCGACAACCGCCTCGAGGGCAAGCAGCCGCAGGCGCCGTTCAAGTACTTCGACAAGGGCTCGATGGCGATCATCAGCCGCTTCCGCGCCGTCGCGATGGTCGGCAAGCTGCGGATCACCGGCGTCGTGGCCTGGCTGATGTGGCTCGGCGTTCACCTCGTCTACCTCACCGGCTTCAAGAACCAGGTCTCGGCCCTGATGCGGTGGGCGATCACCTTCATCAGCAACAACCGCTCCGAGCGCACCACGACCGAGCAGCAGATCTTCGCCCGTGCCGCGCTGGCCCGGCTGCGGCGTGGTGCCGCCGACCTGGTCTCCGACCCCGGCATCTACGACGCCACGCGGGCGATGATGGAGGAGACGCGCCGCCAGGAGCTCGAGGCCGCCGCCCAGCGCGAGGCCGAGCTCACCGACTCCGGCGTACGAGGCGTGTCCGAGGCCCGCTGAGCCGGGCCGGGGCGTACGAGGTCCACGAGTCTGCGGATTCGCCCCACCCGGGCGCGTCCGTTCGCCCACACTGGTCCGTGACCTGACCGGCCGACGGACGGACCCCTGATGAAGCTCCCCTGGCGCGTGCTCGCGTCGGCTGCGGCCGTCTGCGGCCTCGCCGCCGCGCTGGCGGGAGCCCCGCAGCCGCCGGCGGACGCTGCCCGCGCGGCCGAGCGCACCTTCCGCATGGCCCCGCTCGGCATGACGGCCGACCTGCCCAACCCGCTGCGTGGGCAGTACCGCTGGCTCGGCGCCGAGCCGACGCCCGCGACCGTCACGTCGAACGACGTCTACTACCGCGACCAGGTCTACTGGGGCCGGATCGAGAAGGCCGACAACGCCTGGGACTTCAGCTGGATCGACGCGGGCCTGGCCGAGGCCGGCTCGCGGGGTGGCAAGTTCGGCTTCCGAGTCATGGCCTACTGCCCGGGCTGCTGGATGGGGAGCCGCGCGGACCTTCCGCCCGTCACCCCGTCCTTCCTTCCCCGGCAGGCCGGCACCGACGTCCCCGACTGGAACTCCCCGGCCTTCGTGGCGCAGTGGCGCGAGCTCATGGCCGAGCTCGGTCGGCGCTACGGCGACGACCCCCGGCTGGGCTACGTCGACGTCGGCGGCTACGGCGCCTACGGCGAGTGGCACGTGTGGGAGGGCGAGCGGGTCTCCGACGCCAACGGCCTCGCCCTCGTCGATGCCGTCGCCTCGGCCTTCCCCGGCAAGCACGTCCTGCTCAACACGATGACGCCGGTGCCCTTCACGCTGAAGGCGCTGCGCAACCACCGCAACCTCGGCCTGCGCACCGACAGCCTCGGCTGCCCGGACATGCACTCCATGGTGGCGACCGACAAGCGCCTGCAGTCGGTGTGGAGGACACGACCGTTCTTCTCCGAGTGGTGCACCCGCGCCGACCCGGTCCTGGGTGCCGAGCAGGTCCGTCGCTTCCACATCTCGACCCTGTCCTCGGGCAACATGCCGTGGCGCGGCACCGAGCTGACCGGCCGCCAGCGCACGGCGTACGCCACCGCGCTCGCGACCGCCGGCTACCGGATCAAGGTCCGCTCGCTCACCCTGCCCGACGTCCTCGACGCCGGACGCAAGGTCGTGGTGCGGACGGCGTGGGCCAACCAGGGTGCCGCTCCGACGTACGACACCTGGGACGTGCGGCTCACCTTCGTCCACGCCGCGACCGGGCGGACGGTCACCCGGTCGCTCGGTCGGCCGCTGGAGCGACTGGTCGACACCGCCGTGCGGAGCAGGAAGATCAGCACCAGGGGGATGAGGGCCGGGAGGTACGACGTCCACCTCGCCGTCGTGGACCCGTCGGGCTACTCCGCGCCGATGCACCTCGCCAACGCCGGGCGCACCGCCTCCGGCGCCTACCGCGTCGGGGCGGTCAGGGTCCGCTGAGGTCGGTAGGCCTCCAGGGGCTCGAACCCTGAACCAACGGATTAAAAGTCCGCTGCTCTACCCATTGAGCTAGAGGCCCGGGACACGCCGATGTGCCCGCGTCCACGCCCGAGTATCCCGCATCCGGCGGTCGTCGGGTCGGGCGCCCCGCGAGCGTGGCAGGAGGGCCCTGCGGGGGCCTCGGCGACCCCGTTGGCCGACTGTTCACCCACAGGTGCCCCTCGGACCGTGACGTCCGGCGATTTGTTGGTAGGGTTCGTGGTGCAACAGGTGCAAGTTCCAGCAGGTTGACGCCAGCGGAGTTTGTGATCCAACGGCGTTTCCATCTTCGGGCCTTCCAGCTTGTGAGTCGGAGCGACGTGTCACCGCACTTGGTGCGGAGCCGTCGAAGTGATGGCTTCTCGTTCCGATAACAGGAGTACCGAGCACATGGCTCAAGGCACCGTGAAGTGGTTCAACGCCGAGAAGGGTTTCGGCTTCATTGCGCAGGAGGACGGCGGCGACGACGTCTTCGTGCACTACTCGGCCATCCAGTCCAACGGCTACAAGTCGCTGGACGAGAACCAGAAGGTCGAGTTCGACGTCACCCAGGGCCCGAAGGGCCCGCAGGCGGAGAACGTCCGCCCGCTCTGATCGGCTGATCCTGGACCTGTTCCAGATCTGATCGAGATCCGGCCCCATCCCCTCAGGGGGGTGGGGCCGGATTCGTTCCCGGGCGAGACTAGTAGCACGTTCGGGTCATTGGCCCGGACCACAGTCGTGAGCGAGACTTGGACCAACGGCCTAGAGTCGGATGATCGAAGATGATGGGAGGGTGCCGTGCACGACCAGTTCGACGTGACCCTCGAGGACGGCGACCTCCTCAACGAGGTCGAGCTCACCACCACGCTCATCATCGCGGCCAGCGAGTCCGAGGAGCACCTCTCCCAGGAGGAGATCGACCGGCTGCTCGGGGTCACCCCGCGCCGGCCGGTGGACTGACCCCGCCGCTGCCTGCTCAGCAGGTCGCGAAGAGCACCGGTCCGCTCGTGAGGTCGGAGAGCACGTACGCCCCCTCGACCGGTCGCAGGTCGAGCACGACCTCGCGGCCCTCCGCTCCGGCGCTCTCGACGCTGAAGCGCTCGGTGAAGTCGCCGCCCTGCCCGGGTGCGGGTCCGGCCGCGAGCCGGGCACGCGCGTCGGCGTCGGCGGGAGCGTCGTCGGCGTCCTCGACCTGGAGCACCGCGCGCAGGTCACCGTCGGGACGCAGCGCCATCGCGAAGCCCGTCAGCGGGTGCACCCCGCCCGCCGCCTCCACGAGCTGGTCGGCCTCCGCCTGCGCGTCGTCGTCGGCCTGCGACATGGCGAGCGTCTCGCAGGCGTACGCGCCGTCGTACACCGCTGCCGCCAGCGGCTGCTCCAGGGTCCCCGAGAGCTCGGCGAGGCCCTCGGCGCCGTCCGCGTCACCGCCGACCACCGCCAGCACCTGCTCGAGGTAGGGCGCCTGGTCGGAGGCGAGCACGACCTGCTGGTCCGCCAGCAGGGCGAGGTGCTGCAGCTCGGGGGTCAGGCCCGGGCCGACCCCTGCGAGCACGTCGGGTCCCCCGACCCACACGCCGTCCTCGTCCTCGGGCTCGGTCCAGCCGAGCGCGGCCAGGCGCTCGGCGATCGCGTCGAGGTCGACGTCGTCGGCCACGCCCATCATCTCCACCGCACCGCCCGGTGCCTGGGCCAGCAGCTCCCAGGTGAGGGTGGCGGGGGAGAAACCGAGCTCCTCCTGCATCACGCCCGCGGACGTGCCGAGCGCCGACATGGGGGACAGGTCGCGGTCGAAGGCCTCGGCCAGGAACTCGTCGACCTCCACGGCCGAGGAACCGGCGTCGACGTCGGCGCCCAGCTCACGGCGTACGCCCTCCCAGTCCGTCCACGCGGCGCGACTGGTCTCGGCCGGCGCCATCCGCAGCGCCCGGGCGAGCGGGTCGTCCGGGGTGAGCAGGCGCCACCCGAGCCAGGCGACCAGCGCCACCACGACCACGGCCACCAGGCCCACGGTGGTGCGACGTGACACGGGGTCTCCTCAGGGGTCGGGGTGGGTGTGAGACTACGTCCATGCCTCAGGGTGGTGAGCCTCAGGACGTGCGTGCTGCCGGTGCCGTGGTGACGCGCAAGGGTGGTGACGTGCTGCTCGTGCACCGACCCAAGTACGACGACTGGTCCTTTCCCAAGGGCAAGCTCGACCCGGGTGAGCACGTGGTCACCGCCGCCGTGCGCGAGGTGGCGGAGGAGACCGGGCTCGACGTACGGCTCGGTCCGGCGCTCGGCCGGCAGCGCTACCGGATGTCCAACGGTCGGTGGAAGACCGTCGACTACTGGACCGCGCGGGTGGTCGGCAGCGACGACGTGGGCCGCTACCGCCCCAACGACGAGATCGACGCGGTGGAGTGGGTGCCGTGGGAGGAGGCCGAGCGTCGCCTCACCTACCCCTACGACCGCGACACCCTGGCCGAGGCACGCCCCCTGCGGCGCAAGACGCGCACCCTCGTCGTGCTGCGCCACGCCAAGGCCCGTTCGCGCAGCGCGTGGCGCCGGGACGACCGGCTGCGGCCGCTGCTCCAGTCCGGACAGGCCCAGGCGCAGCGCCTCGTGCCGCTGCTGTCGGCCTTCGACGTGACGTCGGTGCACAGCTCGTCCAGCATCCGCTGCGTGCAGACGGTGACGCCGTACGTCGACGTGACCGGCTGGCCCGTGAAGACCTACGACGAGCTGAGCGAGGAGGGCGCCACGACCGAGGGCGTGGTCGACCTCGTCGACACCCTGCTCGACACCGGGGAGAGCGCGGTTCTGTGCACCCACCGGCCCGTGCTGCCGACGGTGCTCGACGCGCTCGAGGTGCCGGAGGTGAAGCTCGAGCCGGGCGGGATGCTGGTGGTGCACCACCGTCGCGGGAAGGTCGTCGCGACCGAGCCGCTGGCCCTCTGACCTGCGACTTCTAGGGTTCTCGGGCCTGCCAGTCAAGGCTGCTGAGACGAGTTCATGTGATCGCCGTCTCACCTACGAATCCGTGACGCCATTCGGCCCGGTTCAGTTCATCGTGCGTTCACCGACGGCGCCGTGGTCGTTCTCCTGACGTCCCTACCTTCACTGGAGTCAGCACACATCAGACTTTCAGGAGCACCGAAGTGAAGCGCACTTCCACCCGCTGGGCCGCCGCGTCCGGCGCGACCGTTCTTGCCCTCACCCTCGCCGCCTGTGGTGGCGGTGACGCCGGCTCCGGCGAGGAAGGCTCCGGCGCCAGCGGCACCGTGGCAGTCGACGGCTCCTCCACCGTCGAGCCCATGTCCAAGGCGGCCTCCGAGCTGCTCTCCGAGGAGAACCCCGACGTGCGCGTCACGGTCGGTGCTGCTGGCACCGGCGGCGGCTTCGAGGTGTTCTGCCAGGGCCAGACCGACATCTCCGACGCCTCCCGGCCGATCGAGGAGGACGAGGTCGCAGCATGCGAGGAGGGCGGTGTCGAGTACACCGAGCTCCAGGTCGCCACCGACGCCCTCACCGTGGCCGTGCACCCCGACCTCGCGGTCGACTGCATCACCACCGACCAGCTCATCGAGCTCGTCGGCCCCGGCTCCGAGGTCACCAACTGGAGCGACCTCGACCCGAGCTTCCCCGACCAGGAGATCTCCTTCTTCTTCCCGGGCACCGACTCCGGCACCTACGACTACATGGCCGCCGACGTCGTCGCGGACGAGTCCGAGGAGCTGCGCAAGGACGTCGAGTCCTCCGAGGACGACAACGTCCTGGTCCAGGGCATCTCCGGCACGGAAGGTGCGATCGGCTTCTTCGGTTACACCTACTACGAGGAGAACATGGACTCGCTCAAGGCGCTGTCCATCGACGACGGCGCCGGCTGCGTCGAGCCGTCCGCCGAGACCGCCCAGGCCGGCGAGTACACGCCCCTGTCGCGCCCCCTCTTCATCTACGTGAGCAACTCGTCCTACGCTGACAACTCCGCCACCGCCGAGTACGTCGACTTCTACATCGAGAACCTCGAGACGATCGCCGAGGCGGCGAAGTACATCCCGCTGAGCGAGGAGCTCTACAGCGAGACCCAGAGCGCCCTCGAGGGCCTCTCCTCCTGACAGGAAGAGTCGTCACCCCTTCATGAGCAGCACTAGCAGCACCGGCGCAGGCCCGTCCTTCGGGACGGGCCTGCCCGGCGCCCCCATCGACCTGGGCCGCAAGGCCCGTCCGGCCGAGACCGCGATCAAGGCGGTCCTCTTCGCGTCGGCGATGCTCTCGGTCGTCATCACGATCGGGATCCTCGTCGCCCTGATCGAGCCGGTCGTCCACTTCTTCGCCGAGGTGCCCTTCAGGGAGTTCTTCTCCTTCGACGAGGGCACCCGCTTCGCCGTGTTCCCGCTGATCACCGCGACGATGGTCACGACCGTGATCGCCCTGCTGGTCGCCGTGCCCCTCGGGCTCGGTGCGGCGATGTACCTCTCCGAGTACGCGTCCCGGCGGGCGCGCAAGATCCTCAAGCCCACCGTGGAGCTCCTCGCGGGCGTCCCGTCGGTGGTCTACGGCTTCTTCGCGGTCATGTTCGTCACCCCGACCCTGCTCCAGGACATCCTCGGCCTCGGAGTCGGGTTCACCAACGCCCTGGCCGCAGGCCTCGTGCTCGGGGTCATGATCATCCCGACCATCGCCTCGCTGGCCGAGGACGCGTTCTCGGCCGTGCCCCAGGCGCTGCGGCAGGGCTCGTACGCCATGGGTGCCAACCGCATGCAGACGACCCTGCGCGTCGTGCTGCCGGCGGCACTCTCGGGGGTTGCGGCTGCCATCGTGCTGGGCCTGTCCCGCGCCGTCGGCGAGACGATGATCGTGGCGCTGGCCGCCGGGTCGCAGAAGAACTTCAGCCTCAACCCCCTCGAGGGCATGCAGACCATGACGGGCTTCATGGCCACGACCGCGGGCGGTGAGAACCCCGTGGGTTCGACGTCGTACAACACGCTCTTCGCGGTCGGCCTGACGCTCTTCGTGATCACCTTCGTGATCAACATGATCAGCATCGCTCTCGTCCGTCGCTACAGGCAGGCCTACTGATGAGCATCGCCGCCACCACTGCCCGTGAGACCGTCCAGCTGGCAACCGGCAGGAGCCGGGAGCGCAGCCCCGGGTCGCTCGTCTTCCTCGGCCTGCTGTGGTTCTCCCTGTTCTTCGGCGTGATGGTCCTCGTCGTGCTGATCGCTGACACCGCCATCGCCGGCGCCGGTCGCTTCGACGCCGATCTGGTCACCAGGTACGACTCGACGCTCACCCCCGAGCGCACCGGTTTCCGCGCCGGCATCCTCGGCAGCCTCTGGCTGATGCTCTTCACTGCCCTCATGGCCGTGCCCCTCGGCATCGCAGCCGCCGTCTACCTCGAGGAGTTCGCCGACTCCCGCCGGTGGTACAACCGCATCATCGAGGTGAACCTGCAGAACCTCGCCGCGGTTCCGTCCATCGTCTACGGCCTGCTGGCCGTCGCGGTGATGGCGCTGATCGGCATCGAGCGCAAGGGCATCGTCCTGGGTGGTGCGATCGCGCTCGCCCTGCTCATCCTGCCGGTCATCATCATCACGACCCGCGAGGCGGTGCGCGCGGTGCCCGAGGAGATCCGGCAGGGCTCGCTCGCGCTCGGCGCGACCACCTGGCAGACGACGTGGCGCCAGGTGCTGCCGTCGGCGGTCCCCGGCATCGCCACCGGCACGATCCTCGGCCTGTCACGCGCGATCGGCGAAGCGGCACCGCTGCTGATGCTCGGGCTCGCCTCGTCGGTGCGCTTCGACCCCGAGGGGATGATGAGTCCCATCACGGCGCTGCCCATCCAGATCTACGGCCTCAGCTCGAGCTCGCAGGACGCGTTCCAGGAGGCCGCCTCGGCCGCCATCATCGTGCTCCTCGTGATGATCCTCGGGCTCAACGGACTGGCCATCTTCATCCGCAACAAGTTCCAGCGATCCTGGTGAGAGAGACTGACGACATGGCTTCTGCCACTTCCTCCGACACGTTCCCGCAGATGGGGTCGCTCGGCGACGTCCACATGAGCGCGGAGCGGCGCCTGCCCGATTCCCCGGTCAACCCGGTGATGGAGACGCGCGACCTCAACGTCTTCTACGGCGACTTCCACGCCGTGCACGACGTGAACCTCGCCTACGGGCGCCACGAGATCACCGCGATGATCGGCCCGTCGGGCTGTGGCAAGTCCACGGTGCTGCGCTGCCTCAACCGGATGAACGACCTGGTCGCGGGCGCCCACGTCGAGGGCGGCGTGCTCTACCACGGGCAGGACATCTACGAGAAGAACGTCGACCCGATCGCCGTACGCACCCAGATCGGCATGGTCTTCCAGAAGCCCAACCCGTTCCCGAAGTCGATCTACGACAACATCGCCTACGGCCCGCGGGTCACCGGCATGAAGGTCGACAACATGGACGACCTGGTCGAGGAGGCGCTGCGGGGTGCCGCGCTCTGGGACGAGGTCAAGGACAAGCTCAAGCAGTCGGCGTACGGCCTCTCCGGTGGCCAGCAGCAGCGCCTCTGCATCGCCCGGACGATCGCCACCAAGCCCGACGTGATCCTCATGGACGAGCCGTGCTCGGCGCTCGACCCGATCGCCACCGCGCGCGTCGAGGACCTCATGCTCGAGCTGCGCAACGAGTACACGATCATCGTCGTGACCCACAACATGCAGCAGGCCGCCCGCGTCTCGGACCGCACCGCGTTCTTCACCGCGCGTCCCGACGAGACCACCGGCAACCGCACCGGCCTGCTCGTGGAGTACGACCTCACCTCGACGATCTTCTCCAACCCGAACGACAAGCGCACCGAGGACTACATCTCGGGCCGCTTCGGCTGAGTCGCTCCGGGTCCTCGGCCTTCGCGCTGGGTACCTGGGGATGTCCTGGTAGGCGATACGGGGGTAGCGCCCACCAGGACGTCCCCAGGTACCCAGCGCTTCGTGCGTCGGGGCTCCGGGGTGGCCCCCCTCTGCGTCATACGAACCCGCACCGATGAGTGCGCCTTCGTATGACGCTGGCCGGGGCGACAGTGGCGACGACGGGCCAGCAACCGTCCACAGATGCTGTTGAGTGCCGGTCCTCCACAGGTCCATGACCCACTCGTGGCGTACGACGAGTCGTGCGGCGACCGTGGGACGGGTGACCGCACCGATTCCCCGCCCCGCCTCCCTGAGAGCCGCCCGACGTCGGCGGGCCGAACGCCTCGGGCGCGAACAGGGGTGGGCGGTGTCTCGTCGCCAGCTGTACGCCGCAGGGCTCAGCAGGGCCGAGGTGCGGGCCAACGTCCGCGCCCGGCGGTGGCAGCGGGTCGGGCGTCACGTCGTCGTCGTGCACACCGGGCCGATGGCCCTCCCGACCCTGTTGTGGGCGGCCCAGCTGTCAGGCGGTCCTCGTGCCCGCCTCGATGGCGCGTCGGCGTTGGTCGCGGCCGGCCTCACCGGGTTCGACATCGATCGGCACCGGGTCTCGGTCCCGCGCGGCGCTCGGGTCTTCCGCGACGGGCTCGTCGACGTACGCCAGACGCGACGGTGGAGGGCCGACGACCTGGCTGGTGGCGCCGGCCCGCCGCGCACGCGCCCGGAGGTCGCCGCCGTACGCGGTGCGCTGTGGGCGAAGAGCGACCGCCAGGCCGCCCTGCTGATGACCATGGCGGTCCAGCAGGGCATCGCACCGGCCGATCGGATCGGGCAGGCGCTCCTCCAGGTGAAGCGTGACCGCCGACTGGCGTTCCTGACCGACCTCCTGACGGACCTGCTCGGTGGCGTGCACAGCCTCGCCGAGCTCGACTTCGCGCGCGAGTGCCGGAGGCGGGGGTTCCCCGAGCCCACGCGCCAGGTCGTACGTCGCGGTGCCGACGGTCGCCACTACCTCGACGTGGTCTGGGAGGAGTGGGGCGTGGTCGTCGAGGTCGACGGGATCCAGCACGCGCTGGCGCAGGAGGTCGTCGCCGATGCCCTGCGCCACAACGACGTGACGCTGGACCACCTCACTGTGCTCCGGCTTCCGGTCCTCGGGCTCCGCGTCGCGGCCGACGACTTCTTCGCGCAGATCGAGCGGGCGCTGGTCGAGGCAGGCTGGTCCGGGCTGGGGCCCGCGGCGTGAGGGCGGCGTACGGCGGGTCCGGCCTGCCGGCGCCCCCTCGGCGTCATACGAACCCGCTCCCATGAGTGCAGGTTCGTATGACGCAGGCCGACGACACCGACCGACGACCCCGAGCGTCATACGTTCCCGCACGGACAGGTGCGGGAACGTATGACGCAGGCGACGGTCAGGAGACCGACCTCAGGGCAGGAAGAGGTGCGCGATCCAGTAGCAGATCGCGGCGGCGAGGCCGGCGGCCGGGAAGGTCAGCACCCAGGCGGTGAGGATCGACTTCGCCACGCCCCAGCGCACGGCGGACAGGCGCTTGGTCGCGCCGACGCCCATGACCGCGGAGGTGATGGTGTGGGTGGTGGAGATCGGCGCCTCGAAGACGTACGCCGTCGAGTACAGCACCGACGCGGCCACCGACTCGGCCGCGAAGCCGCGGGGCGGGTCGAGGTGGATGATGCGGCGACCGAGCGTGCGCATGATGCGCCAGCCGCCGGAGTAGGTGCCGGCGGAGATGGCGGCCGCCGCGGAGATGATCACCCAGAGCGGGAGTGGGTCGTCGGCACCGACGTAGCCACCGGCGAGCAGTGCCAGGAAGATCACGCCCATCGTCTTCTGTGCGTCCTGGAGGCCGTGGCCGAGCGCCATCGCGGCTGCGGAGATCGTCTGCGCGATCTTGAATCCGCGGTTGGCGCGACCCGGGTTGGCGTTGCGGAAGATCCACATGATCGCCACCATCACCGCGAAGCCGAGGGAGAAGGCGACGACGGGGGAGACGAACATCGGGATGACGACCTTCTCCAGCACGACGCCCCAGTTGGCCGTCGCGCCCGCGGCGACCGCGGAGCCGACCAGGCCGCCGATGAGGGCGTGCGAGGAGGACGAGGGCAGGCCGTAGTACCAGGTGATCATGTTCCAGGTGATGGCGCCGAGGAGGCCGCACATCACGATCACGAGTGCATGGGTGCCTGTGCCGGGGTTGATCGTCTCCGAGACGGTCTGGGCGACCTTCTGGCCGAGGAAGGCGCCGACGAAGTTCATGACAGCAGCCATGGCGAGTGCGACGCGCGGCTTGAGCGCGCCCGTCGAGACGGACGTCGCGATTGCGTTGGCCGCGTCGTGGAAGCCGTTGGTGTAGTCGAACACCAGGGCGACGACGACGACGGCAATGATGATGCCGATCTCCATCAGTCTTACGACTCCTTGACGGCGATCTGCTCCACGATGTTGGCGACCTTCTCGAAGGCATCGATCGCCCCCTCGAGGGACTCCACGATGTCCTTGAGCTTCATCACCTCGAGCGCCTCGTGCTCGCCGCTGAACAGGTTGGCGAGGATCCGGCGGTAGGACTTGTCACCGGTGTTCTCGAGACGGTTGATCTCGATCCAGTACTCGTCGAGCTTGCCCATGGACTCCAGCTGGGGCATCGCCGCGGCGGTGAGCTCGGCGCAGCGCTGGAGCACCTCGACCTGCTGGGTGGTCTCCGCGGGGAGCGAGGTCACCTCGTAGAGCAGGACCAGGTCGACGGCCTCGTCCATCATGTCCATCACGTCGTCGAGCGCCGAGGCGAGGGAGTAGATGTCCTCGCGGTCGAAGGGCGTGACGAAGGTGCTGTTCACCCGCCGGATGATCGAGTGGGTGGTCTCGTCCGCGGCGTGCTCGGCCTCGCGCATGCGCTGGGCGACCTCGGCCTTGGAGCTGCCGACCGACAGCATCTCGTTGAGGAGCTGGGAGCCGACGACGAGGTGGTTGGCGGCCTCGCTGAAGAGGTCGTAGAACGAGCTGTCGACAGGGCGGAACTTCAAACGCACGGTGAACTCCGAACGGGGGGCGGATGAACCGTGGTTCATGCTAGGGGGTCGGCCGCCCTACGACGCAAGTTGCGGCGTACGTCGCCGTGCGGGTGTGACGCGGCGCTCAGCGGCGTCGGCTCCGCTGCCGGGCGATGAGCTCGTCGTGCAGGTGGCGTACGCCGACCTGCTGGTGCCACTCGCCGTCCGAGCCCAGCTCCCACCCGGTGGTGTCCGGGTCGAGCGCCAGGTCCAGCAGTGCTCCCACCTGGGCGACGACGTGCGGGTCGCGCAGGCGTACGAGCACCTCGACGCGGCGGTCGAGGTTGCGGTGCATCATGTCGGCCGAGCCGATCCACGCCGCCGGGTCACCGCCGTTGTCGAACCAGAACACCCGGCTGTGCTCGAGAAACCTGCCCAGGATCGAGCGCACCCGCACGGTCTCCGACAGGCCGGGTACGCCGGGGCGCAGCGCGCAGATGCCGCGGATCACCAGCTCCACGCGTACGCCCTCCTGCGAGGCGAGGTAGAGCGCGTCGATCACCGCCTCGTCGACCACCGAGTTCGCCTTGATCCGGATCCCCGCGGGGCGACCGGCCTGGTGGTGGGCGATCTCCTGGTGGATCTGGGTGATGAGTCCCTCGCGCACGCTGTGCGGCGCCACGAGGAGGTGGTCGTAGGTCCGGTTGCGGCTGATGCCCGAGAGGTTGTTGAAGAGCAGCGCGACGTCCTCGCCGATCTCCGGGTTGGCCGTGAGCAGGCCGAGGTCCTCGTAGACGCGGGCGGTCTTCGGGTTGTAGTTGCCGGTGCCGAGGTGGACGTAGCGACGGATCCCCTCGGGCTCGTCGCGCACCACCATCGACAGCTTGCAGTGGGTCTTCAGGCCCACCAGGCCGTAGACGACGTGGCAGCCGGCCTGCTCGAGCTTGCGGGCCCAGCGGATGTTGGCCTGCTCGTCGAAGCGCGCCTTGATCTCGACGATCACGAGCACCTGCTTGCCGGCCTCGGCCGCGTCGATGAGTGCCTCGATGATGGGGCTGTCGCCGGACGTGCGGTAGAGGGTCTGCTTGATCGCGAGGACGTGCGGGTCGGCGGCGGCCTGCTCGAGGAAGCGCTGCACAGACGTCGCGAACGAGTCGTAGGGGTGGTGCAGCAGCACGTCGTGGCGCGCCACCGAGTCGAAGACGTCGACGGGGGACGACGACTCGACCTCGGCCAGGCTCGGGTGCGTGGTCGGCAGGAACGCGGCGTACTTGAGGTCGTCGCGCGGCAGGTCGGCGATCGAGTGCAGGCCGGTGAGGTCGAGGGGGCCGGGCAGTGAGACGACCTCGTCGCGGCCCACGCCCAGCTCGGAGACCAGCAGGTCGAGGACCTTGGGATCCATCGACTGCTCGACCTCGAGGCGCACGGGCGGGCCGAAGCGGCGCCGCTGGAGCTCCTTCTCGAGCGCCTTGAGCAGGTTCTCGGCGTCGTCCTCCTCGACCTCGAGGTCCTCGTTGCGCGTGACGCGGAAGGTGTGGGCGCCGAGCACGTCCATGCCCGGGAAGAGCTTCTTGAGGTGCTCGCCGATCACGTCCTCGATGGGCACGAAGCGCTGGTTGCCCAGGCCGACGAAGCGACCGAAGGTCGGCGGCACCTTCACCCGCGCGAAGTGCTCGGTGCCGGTCTCGGGGTGACGCACGACGACCGCGAGGTTGAGCGAGAGCCCGGAGATGTAGGGGAACGGGTGGGCCGGGTCGACGGCCAGGGGGGTGAGGACGGGGAAGATCCGGTCCTTGAAGAGCTTCTTGCAGACCTTCTGCTCCTCGCGGTCGAGCTCGGACCAGCGCAGGATCTCGATGCCGTGCCCACCGAGCTCCGGCAGGAGGTCGACCAGCGCCTGGGCGTGGCGCTCCATCAGCTCGCGGCTGCTGGTCCAGAGCTGCTCGAGCTGCTCGCGCGGCATCAGCCCGCTGGCTGCGCGTACGGCAACGCCGGCCGCGATCCGGCGCTTGAGGCCCGCGACGCGGACCATGAAGAACTCGTCGAGGTTGCTGGCGAAGATCGCGAGGAAGCGCGCGCGCTCGAGCAGCGGCAGCTCATGGTCCTCAGCGAGCTCGAGGACCCGCTGGTTGAAGTGCACCCAGGAGATCTCGCGGTCGATGAACCGGTCGGCGTACTTCTCCACGGCCTCGATCGCGGCGGCGTCGGGCGTGTAGGGCGGCTCGACGTCGAAGGTGTCGGTGGGGTGCCCGAAGGGCTCGGCCACCGGACCCTCGTCGACCGACGGGGAGACAGCGCTGGTGAGGGTGGCCGGGTCGTTCATGGGCCAAGTCTGACACCGGTGGGTGAACGCGAGATGACCTTCGGTTCAGTAGACCAGCGCCTGGACGTCCTCTCCGAGCACCTGCTCGGCGAAGACGGCTGCGCCGGCGATGGTGACGCCCTCGCGCAGGTCGCCCGCGACGATGCCCCGTCGCGCCGCGCACTGCGAGCAGACGGTGATGGTCCCGCTGGTCTGCACCGCGGCCATCAGCTGGTCCAGCGGCGTGGCGAGGTCGAGGTCGAACTCCTCCGCCCGACCCGGTACGCCGAACCACGCGGCCTCACCGGTCAGCCAGAGCGAGACGTCCGCCCCGGCCGCGGCTGCTGCCGCGGCGACGGTGAACCCCTGGTTGAGGCGCTCGGGGTCCTCGGCGCCGCAGGTGACCTTGACGACGAGTGATCGAGCCATGGCCTCACATTAGAGTGACGTCCATGCCCTTCGAGCTGCCGGACAACCTTCACCCCAACTGCGGCCCTGTGGCGTGGCTGCTCGGCACCTGGCGCGGCAACGGCCATGGCGACTACCCGACGATCGAGAAGTTCCACTTCGGCCAGGAGCTGATCTTCACCCACGACGGCCGGCCGTTCTTCCACTACATGTCGCGCGCGTGGATCGTCGACGAGGACGGCGAGTTCGTCCGCGACGCCGCCATGGAGACCGGCTTCCTGCGCTGCCCCGAGCCGGGCAAGGTCGAGCTGCTGCTCGCGCACAACATCGGCTTCTCCGAGGTCTGGTACGGCGCGGCCGAGGGCGGCAAGCTCGAGCTGCACACCGCCGGGGTGTCCTTCACCGAGACCGCGAAGGAGGTCACCGGCGGGTCGCGGATGTACGGCAACGTCGAGGGCGACCTCCTCTACGCCTACGACATGGCCGCGGCCGGCCAGGACCTCCAGCCCCACACCTGGGCCCGCCTCCAGCGGGCGTGAGCCCTGCGATGAGCGACGACCTCGCCGCCCGGCTGCGCGAGCAGGGGCTGCGCCTCACCCCGCAGCGCCAGCTGATCCTGCGCGCCGTCGAGGAGCTCGGGCACGCCACGCCCGACGAGGTGCTGGCCCACGTGCGCAGCCAGGTCAGCTCGGTCAACGCCTCCACCGTCTACCGCACGCTCGAGGTCCTCGAGGAGCTCGGCCTGGTCCGCCACACCCACCTCAGCGACCGCGCCCCGACCTACCACTCCACTCGCGAGCACGAGCACGTGCACGCGGTCTGCCGCCGCTGCCACGCCGTACGCTCCTACGACCCGGCGGTCGTCGCGCCGGTCGTCGCGGCGCTGGCCGAGGACGGCTTCACCGTCGACGTCGGGCACCTCGCGATCTTCGGCGTCTGCGCGGACTGCGCCTCGGGCGATCCGACCTAGACTCGAGGCATGGTCAGCTCCTTCCTCGCCCTGCCCGGAGCCGTCGCCGGTGACGGCATCGACGCTCCGGTCGCCGCGCACTACGGCTCCTTCAACACCGAGCAGCGCAGCCTGGCCCGGGGGGAGGGCTTCGTGGACCTGTCGCACCGCGACGTCCTGCGGATCTCCGGTCCCGACCGCCTGAGCTGGTTGCACAGCCTCACCACCCAGTACTTCGAGGGCCTCGCGCCCGGCGTGTGGACCCAGGCCCTGGTGCTGAGCCCGCAGGGCCACGTCGAGCACGCCTTCGCCGGCGTCGACGACGGCGAGTCCTTCACCGCCCACACCGAGCCCGGCGCGGGTGCCGCGCTGGTGGAGTGGCTGGAGCGGATGAAGTTCATGACCCGCGTCGAGATCGCGCTGGTCGACGACCTGGCCGTGATGTGGCGCCCGGGCGACGGTGCCGGCCGCTACGACCTCGTCCCGCGCGAGCGCATGGCGGCGTACGCCGACGCTGCCGAGCCCGCCGCGGGCCTGTGGGCCTTCGAGGCGCTGCGGATCGAGCGCGGCGAGCCCCGCTTCGGCATCGACACCGATCACCGCACGATCCCCAACGAGGTCGGCTGGATCGGCCCGGCGGTGCACCTCGAGAAGGGGTGCTACCGCGGGCAGGAGACGGTCGCGCGCGTGCACACCCTCGGCCGTCCGCCGCGCCGGCTGGCGCTGCTCCACCTCGACGGGTCGGAGAACCGCCTCCCCTCCGCCGGGTCACCGGTG
The DNA here is from genome assembly GCA_964021995.1 of Nocardioides furvisabuli. Taxonomy (GTDB): domain Bacteria; phylum Actinomycetota; class Actinomycetes; order Propionibacteriales; family Nocardioidaceae; genus Nocardioides; species Nocardioides furvisabuli_A. Next base: position 140,977 of record CAXHZJ010000006.1, read on the forward strand.
TCCTACGAGGGCCGCGACGTCGGGTTCGTCGGCTCGAGCGCCCGCCACCACGAGCTCGGCCCGATCGCGCTCGCGCTCGTCAAGCGCAACGTCCCGGTGGACGCGACCCTCACCGTCGACGAGATGCCCGCCGCCCAGGAGGTCGTCGTCGACCCCGAGGTCGGGCTGCACGTGCGCCCGCTGCGCTAGTCAGCGGTCGGAGCGGGCGTACTGCACGTGGGTGTCGACGTCCGCGTGGGTGAAGCCCAGGCGTGAGTAGACGGCGACGGCCGGCGCGTTGTCCGACTCGACGTAGAGCAGCACCTCGTCCACGCCGAGACCGGCGAGGTGGTGCAGCCCGGCGAGGGTCAGCACGCGGCCGAGCCCCCGACCCTGGGCGGCCGGCGCGACGCCCACGACGTAGACCTCGCCCAGCCGGGCGTCGTGCTGCTTGGTCCAGTGGAAGCCCAGCACGCCCGACGCGTCCTCGGCGATGAGCAGTCCCGCCGGGTCGAACCACGGCTCGGCCATCCGCCGGGCCAGGTTGCCGGCGTCCATCGCGCCCTGCTCCGGGTGCTGCGCGAACGCGGCGGCGTTGACCGCCACGACCGCGTCCGCGTCGGCGTCGTTGTAGCCGCGGATCGTCACGCCCGGCGGGGGCTCCAGTAGGGGCAGCTCCAGGTGCGCGTCGCGGCGCATCACCCACAGGTCTCGCACGCGCTCCCAGCCGTGGCTCGCTGCGAGCCGGGCCGCCGCGGGGTGGTTGCCGTGGGACCACGCCGTGCGCGCGTCGGCGTACGCCGTCTCGTGCAGCAGCGCGGTCGCGATGCCGCGCCCGCGGTGGTCGGGGTGCACCGCCAGGCTCAGGTCGCCGTCGTGCACCACGGCGAAGCCGCCGTCGCGGACCGTGGCGGCCGCGGTGCCGTCGGTGAGCGCCATCTGCGCCGCCTCGTCGAGCGGAGATGCGCCGTCGGCGGCGCCTGCCGCCTCGGCGATCCGGATGACTTCGGCGACCTCGTCCACGAGTCGACCCTAGCCCGGCGCCGACGAGCGAGGAGCGGGGAAGGTCGTGCCGGACATGTCACGACGAGCTTCCCCGCTCGTCCGGGCCGACAGCGCAACCCGGCAGCCCGCACGCGTGCGGGGCGCCGTCCCACCCGCGGGCGCGGAACAGGATGGCGAGACGGGAGGCCGTGCGGCACGGCGTGGCGAAGACCTGCCGGTAGCGCAGCCGTGGCACGACCTTGCCCCGGGCGAGGTCGTCGAGGTCCCGGTCGGCGTCGTCGTCGCGCGCCTCCGAGCGGTCGTGCAGCTGCCCGTCGAGCTCGACCACCAGATCCACCTCGTCGTGCGCGACGTCGCGGTACTCGGTCCTGCCGGGGGCAGTCACCGCCGACTGCCGGGACGTCGGCTCGGGCAGGCCGTGCGGTCGGATGACCCGTGCGAGGTAGCCGTGCTCGAGCACGCTGTGGGTGCCGCGTTCCAGGTCGTCGAGCAGGTGGGTCAACAAGGTGCGACGCCGCAGCCGCCCCCGTCGCTCGAGCTCCTCGCGCAACCGGCCGGCCACCGTGCGCCGGGCTCCGACCGCCGCGGCCAGCGCCGAGATCGCGGCGAGCTCGTCGGGCGCGCGGTGCGCCATCTCCACCGCGGCCACCTCGACGCGCACGCGGGGAGGCGACAGGTTCCACCGGACCTTGTCCTCGAGCCCTCGCACGCGATGTACGCAGATGCCGCGGCGCGGGACCACCCGCCGGCTCCAGTCGACGGCGACGTGGACCGGACCGGACGGAGCGGTGCCGGTGCCCGGCTGGTGCAGCGCCGACTCGAGGTGCAGGGCCGAGCGGCCGGCGTACAGCACCGCCGCCCAGCACCTCTGGGACCACGTCGGCGCGCCGGTGTGGGTGAGGTAGACGCCGGGATGGACAGCGACCAGGTCACGCCGCCGCAGCGCGGTGTCGATCCGGGCCTGGGTGGTTCCGGCGGTCATGAGCTGGCGGCGGGCCACCACGCCGTCCTGGCGGGCGAGGAGGTCGGCGACGGTGTCGAGCAGCATGGCGTACGTCTGCCCGCGACGGGCGCGGGCGACGCGGGCTCCGGCGGGCCTGTGGACGAGCATCGCCCGACGGTGGGGGAAGGTCGCCCCGGACATGTCACGACGAGCTTCCCCGCTCGTCCGGGCCGGGGACCGGCTCAGGCGTCGGATGTCGAGCGGGAGGAGCGGGACTGCTCCTCGGCGTCCTTGTCGCGGGACGGGACCACGAAGCGGTAGCCGACGTTGCGGACCGTGCCGATGTGGTGCTCGTGCTCGGTGCCGAGCTTGGCGCGCAGGCGGCGCACGTGCACGTCGACGGTGCGGGTGCCTCCGAAGTAGTCGTAGCCCCAGACCTCCTGCAGCAGCTGCTCGCGGCTGAAGACGCGGCCGGGGTGCTGGGCGAGGTACTTGAGGAGCTCGAACTCCTTGTAGGTCAGGTCGAGCGGCCGGCCGCCGATGCGGGCGGTGTAGGTGGCGTCGTCCACGACGACCTCGCCCCGGTGGATCACGTGGGCGCTGGGGTCGTCGGGTGACGCCGCTCCGGCGCGGCCGATGGCCAGGCGGATCCGGGCGTCGAGCTCGGCCGGGCCGCACGTGTGCAGCACCACGTCGTCCATGCCCCAGTCGTGGGCGACGACGGCGAGGCCGCCCTCGGTGACGACGAGCAGCACCGGTGCGTCGGCTCCGGTGGTGCGGATCAGGCGGCACAGGTCGCGCGCGGCCGCGAGGTCCTGGCGGCCGTCGACGAGCACCAGGTCGGACTCCGGCGCGTCGAGCAGGGCGCTGCCCTGCGCGGGCACGATCTTCACCGTGTGCGACAGCAGGGCCAGACCGGGAAGCACCTCGGCCGACGGCTGGAGCGCGCTCGTGAGCAGCAGCAGTGTGCTCATGGCGGGGCCCTCCTCGTGCCGGGGATGAGCAAGGATATCCCGCATGAGCGACGCAGTCGGGCGAGTCCGCGGACCTGAGACGGTGACCGTGCGTTACTGGGCGGGGGCACGGGCGGCCGCCGGGACCGCCGAGGACACCTTCGAGGTCGACGCCGACCTCACCCTCGCCGAGCTGGTGCGCCGGGTGCTCGAGCGTCACCCGGACGACCGGATGGCCCGCACCGTCGGCGTCTGCTCGGTGCTGGTGGGGGACCGACCGGTGCGCTCGCAGGACCCCGAGACCGTGGTCGTGGAGCCCGGCTCGGTCGTCGAGCTGCTGCCTCCTTTCGCCGGCGGCTGAGAACTTCTGGGGCACAGGGGGTTTGGGTCGTCCCGGGCGGGGGAGACCTCACCTGCCGACCCAAACGGTGGGTCGGCTCATGTCCCAGGGGGAACCAGATGACATCTGTTCGTAGGGGCGCGCTGTCGCGCCTCGTGGCGGGAGGCGTCGCAGGTGCGACCGCACTCGCCGCCGTCACCGTCGGCCTCGCGGCACCGGCGCACGCCGTGCCTGTGACCGTGAGCGGCACGCTCACCGACCCGGCCGGCAACGTCGTCGACGGCTATGTCGTCGCCTATGCCCAGCAGCCGGACGGATTCTTCTCCTTCGCCGCCTCCCAGCAGGTCGACGACGGAGTGGTGTCCCTTCCGGTCGAGCCCGGTGTCTACAAGTTCGAGTTCGGTGACGAGGACGGCGCCTACGCGACCGAGTACTACGTCGACAAGCCCACCCTCGACACGGCGGACCCGGTGTCGGTCGCCGGTCCGGTGACCCTGGCGCCCGTCGCGCTGGCCGCCCGTCCCGCCTTCACCGGCCAGGTGGTGTCCCCCTCGGGCAAGCCCGTGGAGAACGCCTTCGTGTCCGTTCTCGACCCCACCAGCGGCTCGTCGGTGAACTCGGTGTCCACCCGCCCCGACGGCACCTTCCGGCTCGGCGCCCCCGCAGGGACGTACAAGATCCGGGTGAGCGCCGGCGACTTCGCCACCGAGTACTACGACAACCAGCCGACCTTCGACGCTGCGGCCCCGGTGACCCTCGGGGCGGGCGACGTCCCGCTCAGCACGATCGCGCTGCAGGTGGGCACGACCGTCGCCGGTCGCGTGACCAACGCCGCCGGTGTCGGCCTCGAGCGCGCCAGGGTGAACCTCCAGTCCGTCTCGGGGTTCGGCAACAGCTACTCCGAGACCACCGACGCGGCCGGCAACATCCTCCTCGAGGGCGTTCGCCCCGGCACCTACAAGGTCCAGTTCAGCGACCCGCTGGGGGAGTACCTCAGCGAGTGGTGGAACGACAAGCCCGACTTCGCGACCGCGGACGTCCTCACGGTCGGCCTGGGCCCCGTGGGTGGCCTCGACGCCGTCCTGGCGCCCGACCCGGACAACGTGCCGGTCGACCCGGCCACCGTGGACCTCTCCGGCCAGGTCGTCGACTCGGCCGGCCAGGCCGTCGTCGGCGCCGAGGTCATCGTCTACGACACCCCGGGTGATGGTGACCGCCGTAGCAACGTCGCGCGCGTGTCCACCGACCGCACCGGCACCTACCGGGTGACCAACCTCGACGGCACGTTCCGCTCCGAGAACGCCTTCAAGGTCTACTCCTACGACCCGTACCAGGTCGAGGAGGGTGCCTACACCCGCATGCCGCGCTGGTTCGGCGGCGCGCAGACGTACGCCGGCGCGAGCACCGTCGGCGTGCCGACCGGTGGCGCCGTCATCACGCTGCCCCTCACCGGCGGCATCGCCGGTGCGGTGACCTCCGAGGCCAACCTCCCGGTCTCCGACGTCGCCGTCACCGTCTTCGACGCCAAGGGCAACCCGGACACGATGTTCGGCGGGACCACGGTCGAGGAGAACGGCAGCTATGCCACCACCTCGCTCGTCCCGGGCACCTACAAGGTCCTCTTCAGCGAGCGGGGCTCGCTGGTCGGGCTCTCCCACGCCCCGGAGTGGTACGACGACGCCACGTTCGACAAGGCGAAGACGATCACGGTCACGAGCGGCCAGACGGTCACCGGCATCGACGCCTCGCTCGGTCAGGAGTTCAAGGCGGTGCGGAAGCCGGAGATCCGCGGCAAGCAGTACCTCGGCAAGAAGCTGCGCGCCTACCCCGGCGTCTGGGCGCTGGAGAGCGGCACGACGTACAGCTACGAGTGGCTGATCGGCGACACCGTCGTCGGCACCGGCAGCACGTACGCCGTCACCAAGGCCGCGAAGAACAAGCGGGTGACCCTGCGGGTGCTGGCCGAGAACGGCACCCTCAACGGCACCGCGGTGGTCTCCTCCCAGGTGATCAAGAAGAAGCCCACGGTGAAGGTCGCCGTCAAGGGCACGAAGGCGACGGTCACCGTCTCGGCCAAGAAGGTGAAGGCCAAGAAGTTCAAGGGCAGCGTCGTCGTCCAGAGGATCGTCCGCGAGGACGAGTACGGCGCGCCGGTCTACAAGAAGATCGGCAAGGCCAAGCTGCGCAACGGCAAGGCGGCGCTGACGCTCAAGAAGCTGGTCAAGGGCAAGAACAAGCTGGTCTTCGTGGTCACGCTCAAGGGCGGGAAGTACGGGAACGCAGAGGTCAGCAGGACGGTCAAGCTCAAGCGCTGAGCCGTTCCACCGCACGAACGACGGGCCCCGGGAAGCGTGTTCCCGGGGCCCGTCGCCCTTCCCCCGCGAGGCTCAGGCCTCGATCGCCTGGCGCGAGTCGCTGTCGGTACGCAGCTCGATCTTGCGCGGCTTGGCCTTCTCCGCGACCGGCACGACGAGCCGGAGCACGCCGTCGCTGTAGGTCGCGTCGATGTGCTCGAGGTCGAGGTTGTCGCCGAGCACCAGCTGGCGGCTGAACGCACCGCGCGGCCGCTCGGCCGCCAGCATCTGCCAGTCGCCGTTGCTCTGCGCCACGCGCTCGGCACGGATGGTGAGCACGTTGCGCTCCACGTCGAGGTCGACCGAGTCGGGGCTCACGCCCGGCAGGTCGAACTCGAGGACGAAGCGGTCACCCTCGCGCCACGCGTCCATCGGCATGACGACGGGACGGTTGGTGGTGCCCATGAGCTGCTGGGTGAGCCGGTCGAGCTCACGGAACGGGTCGGCGTTGCGGATCAGCATGGCGGTCTTCCTCCTGGTTCTGGGATCGGGTCGAGGCCCTGCGTGAGTGCCTCTGATCTGTAACACTGGGTATAGGTTTCTTATATTCCAGAAGTCAGGCAGAATCAAGCCCCTGGAGCGAGGAAGTCCGGAGGAGGCAGCGATGGCGAGACGGGACGCAGGCGTGTTCGCCATCTCGGTCGCGGCCGAGATGACCTCGATGCAGGTGCAGAACCTGCGCGTCTACGAGCGCCGCGGCCTGGTCGCGCCGGACCGTACGGCGGGCGGCACCCGTCTCTACAACGCCGAGGACATCGAGCGGCTGCACCGCATCCGCGACCTGCTCTCCGCGGGGCTCAACCTCGCCGGCATCGCCGCGGTGCTCGAGCTCGAGGAGGAGAACCAGCGCCTGCGGGCCCGCCTGGCGCGGGTGCGCGACCGCTCCTGAGGCTCGGGAACACGCGGGGCACCACGCGGCGTTGGGTCCGTCATGAGCACGGGAGCATGGATCGCGGTGGCCGCCGTCGCGCTCGCCCTGGTCGTCGGCCTCTGGCGGCTCGCGACCGACGGGCGCTTCCGCGGCACCCACGTCGTACGCGGTGATGCCGGGACGGCGGAGCGCGCATCGACCGCCGAGGCCGGGCCGGACGACGCGCCCGCCGGCGCGGAGCTCGTCGCGGCCGTCGGCGAGCGACTCGGGGACCGCGCCACGCTGCTGCAGTTCTCCAGTGCCTTCTGCGCCCCCTGCCGAGCCACGCGGCGGGTGCTGTCCGAGGTCACCGACCTGGTCGAGGGCGTGCGCCACGTCGAGGTCGACGCGGAGCACCACCTCGACGCCACTCGTGCCTTCGGGATCCTGCGCACGCCCACGACGGTGGTGCTCGACGCGTCGGGCGCCGAGGTCACCCGCGCGACCGGGGCGCCGTCGCGCGACCAGGTGCTGAGCGCGCTGGCGCAGGTCTGATCTCACGATATGGATGCAGGGACCAGATGATGAGACATCCGGCTTCAGGTCGACGACGACGGCCTACTGTCGTGGGCATGTCGTCGACCATGCTCACCAAGCGCCGCGCAGTGGACCACTGCCGCGTCCGCTCGGCGCTGTGTCGAATGTCGTGACGTCCCGCCGTTGACCTGAGCGCAGCCGTCTCCCGACCGGGAGGCCTGTTCCGGTGGGACTCGGCGCTGGGTCTGCCCCCAGTGCGCCTGGCCTCGTGCCGTGCCGACCACCCCGGGAGAGACATGTCCACCACCGCCACGCCCCACTCAGCCACGACCGCCACCGGTCGTTCGGCGGGTGCGATCGACCCGCGCAGCCCCCAGCTCGCGGCGGCCCTGACCGCCGTCGTGCTGGTGGCGGTGCTGCTGCTGCCCTCGCCCGCCAGCGTCGTCCTGCTCGCGGTCCAGGCCGCACTGTTCGCCGTCGGCGCGGTGCGGGGTGTGCAGGCCACGCCGCACGCCTGGCTCTTCCGGACGTACGTCCGGCCGCGCCTGGCGGCACCCACCGAGTGGGAGGCGCCGGAGCCTCCGCGCTTCGCCCAGGCGGTGGGCCTCGCCTTCGCCCTCGTGGGCCTGGTCGCCTTCCTGGCGGGCGCGACGGTGCTCGGGCAGGTCGCGGTCGGCCTCGCGCTGGTCGCCGCCCTGCTCAACGCACTCTTCGCCTTCTGCCTGGGATGCGAGGTCTACCTGCTCGTCCGCCGCATCACCGCCCCGTCCAGCTGACACCGCACCGCCACACACACGACTGTTCACCACCGAAGGAGCACACCAACCATGAGCCGCGAGAACTCGCTCGTCACCGCCCAGTGGGTCGAGGACAACCTCGACACCGACGGCATCGTCCTCGTCGAGGTCGACGAGGACACCACCGCCTACGACAAGGGCCACATCCGTGGCGCCATCAAGCTCGACTGGACCACCGACCTCCAGGACCAGGTCCGCCGGGACTTCGTCAGCAAGGAGCAGTTCGAGGCGCTGCTGTCCGAGCGCGGTGTGTCCAACGACGACACCGTCGTGCTCTACGGCGGCAACAACAACTGGTTCGCCGCCTACGCCTACTGGTACTTCAAGCTCTACGGCCACCACGACGTCAAGCTCCTCGACGGCGGCCGCAAGAAGTGGGAGCTCGACTCGCGCGAGCTGACCGACGCGCTCCCCGAGCGCGCCGCGACGTCGTACACCGCCACCGAGCAGGACCACTCCATCCGCGCCTTCCGCGACGAGACGGTGGCGGCGATCGGCACCCAGAACCTGGTCGACGTGCGCAGCCCCGACGAGTACGCCGGACGCCTCCTCGCCCCGGCCCACCTCCCGCAGGAGCAGGCCCAGCGCGCCGGCCACGTCCCGACCTCGATCAACGTGCCGTGGAGCAAGGCGGCCAACGACGACGGCACCTTCAAGTCCGACGACGAGCTGCGCGAGATCTACGGCGCCGCCGGCCTCGACGACTCCAAGGACACCATCGCGCTGTGCCGCATCGGTGAGCGCTCCTCGCACACGTGGTTCGTGCTCAAGGAGCTGCTCGGGCACGACAACGTGAAGAACTACGACGGCTCGTGGACCGAGTACGGCTCCCTCGTCGGCGTCCCCGTCGCCCTCGGCGACGAGCCCGGGGAGGCCTGAGATGTGCGGCGCGACCGAGGGTGGGCTGTCGCTCGACGGCGTCAACGTGGCCAAGGAGGCCGTGATCCAGGGCCAGGTCCTGAGGGGCGAGGAGCCCGTGGCAGGTGCCTACGTGCGCCTGCTCGACCGTTCCGGAGAGTTCACCGCCGAGGTGCCGACGTCGGCCACCGGGCACTTCCGCTTCTTCGCCGGTGACGGCGAGTGGACGCTGCGTACCCTCGCACCGAAGGCGCAGCCGGTGGACACTCGCGTCGTCGCGGCGACCGGGTCGGTCGCGGAGGTCCAGGTGCTCGTCAGCGCCTGATCCGCAGATGTCGACGACGAACCGCCCCCCACGCCACGTGCGGGGCGGTTCGTCGGTTCTGGACCCTCTTCCCCCGCTGGAGCAGGAGCGTGCGGTCGGGGCGTCCCATGCGTCACACGAGATCACCCGATGCACAACCCCACGCTGAATCCCTCAGTTTTGCCACTGTTTCGCCAAGTAACGGAGTGAGGGGTGCGGTCACTCGTACGGTGAGCATCCCGGCGGTGCGTGCGAAGGAGTGTTGCGTGACGGCACAGACCCATGTGGCCGAGACGGACGACCTGTGGCGGCTGACCATGGAGCACTCGCCCGTCGGCATGGCGATCGTCTCGCCCGCGGGGGCGTTCCTCACCGTCAACGCAGCGCTGTGCGACATCCTCGGCTACGAGCCCGACGTGCTCGCCACCCTCGACTTCCAGTCGATCACGCACCCCGACGACCTCGCGAGCGACGTGCGACTGCTCGACCAGGCCATCGCGGGTGACATCAGCTCCTACCGGATCACCAAGCGCTACATCTGCGCCGACGGCACAGTCGTGATCGGCGACCTGTCGGTCGCGCTGCTGCGGGCGCCGGACGGATCGCCGGTCCACTTCATCTCCCAGGTCGCCGACATCACCGAGCGGCACGCGTTCGTCGAGCGGCTCGACGCGGCCGAGGCCGCGGTCGAGGCGGAGCAGAGACGCACCGAGGCGCTCTTCGAGTCCGTGGCGGCCGGCCTGCTCCAGGTCGACGCCGACGGGTCCTACCTCGCCTACAACAACCGCCTGTCGGACATCCTCGACCTGGCCTACCCGCGCGGGCACGACGGCCATGCCGGCCCGGACGCCCACGTCTACGACCTGGACCTGCGCCGGCTGCCCGTCGACGAGCTGCCCTCCGTGCGTGCCGCGCGGGGCGAGCAGTTCGACGGCGTGCTGCTGTGGGTCGGGGAGGCCCCGGACTCCCGGCGTGCGCTGTCGGTCTCCGCGCGTCCCGTCCGGGACCGGATCGGACGCCTCACCGGCGCCGTGGTGGCCCACCAGGACGTCACCGACCTCCTCCGGGCGGTGCGGGCCAAGGACGACTTCGTCGCGATCGTGTCGCACGAGCTGCGTACGCCGCTGACCTCCGCGCTCGCCTACCTCGAGCTGCTCGACGACTCAGGCGACGTGACGGCCGAGGGGCACCAGCAGGTGGTCGCCGCCCGGCGCAACATGCTGAGGCTGTCCCACCTCGTCGCCGACCTGCTCTTCGCCGCCCGCGTGTCCGCCGGCTCGTCGGTGATCGACCCCTACCGCCTCGACGTGGCCACGGTGCTCACCGAGGCGGTCGAGGCCGCCGGTCTCGACGCGTCGGGGGCCGGCGTACTCGTGGAGTGGCACGGACCCTCCTCGCTGGTGGCCGTGGCCGACGGCATGCGGTTGCGACAGGTCGTCGACAACCTGCTCGCCAACGCCATCGCCTACAGCCGGGCCGGCGACCTGGTCCGCGTCACCCTGTCGGAGGACCGTGGCCATGTCGTGCTCACCGTGGCCGACGAGGGTGTCGGGATCGACCGCCTCGACCTGGCCAACGTCTTCACCCGCTTCTTCAGGGGCGCCAACGCACGCCGTCTCCAGGTGCCCGGCGCGGGGCTCGGCCTCGACATCGTCCGCACCATCGTCGAGGCGCACGCCGGCGAGGTGTCGCTCCACAGCGCGCCCGGCGCCGGCACCACCGTGCGGGTGGCCCTGCCGCGCTGACCCGTCCTCTGCGCGGTCCCCGACCACGGGGTCCGTGCGGCTCGGCGCGCCCGGACGTGCGGGGACCCCCTGCGGGGGGACAGGGGGTCCGAGCGGCGACCGGGTGGGGTCCGGCGCGTGTCCCGCAGGGGTGGGGTCCCACGGGGCTGAGCGAGGCGTCTCAGATGATTTGCCATCGCACTTGCCCAAGTTTGCCAAAGCGGACGACACTCAGCACTAGTTTTGACAAGATTTCTCAGGCAGGGGCTCGGGACGCCTGCCACACCCCACACAGCACACCTAGCCCCTGGAGACACCATGAACCGCAAGGCCACCCGCATCTTCGTCGCCGCCGTCGCCCTCGCCAGCCTGGCCGGCTTCGCCGCGCCCGCTGAGGCGGGTCAGGTCAAGCAGACGGCCCGCACGGGCTGGTGCTGCTGACCGCCTCGCGGTCCCGCAGGCTCAGCTGCGGGCGAACGTGGGGGACCCCACGCGCGCCCGCAGCCCGGTCGACGCCGCTGCGCGTCGATAGGCGTCCGACGCGGCCTCGGTGAGTCCGACGCCGTCGAGGAGGGCGGCCAGGTCGAACCACAGCTGGGCGGCCGACCGGTCGGCGCCGATGGCCGACAGGGTCAGCACGGCTCGCTGGAAGTACGTGCTCGCCTCGGCCGAGTCACCCTCGGAGGCGAACGTGCTCCCCAGCAACGCCCAGGCCTCGGCCTCGGCGAGGGGCAGGTGGCCGTTCGCGACGGCGTGCACCTCGGCGACCAGCTCGCGGCTGGTCGACACGTCCCCCGACAGGAAGGCGGCTCGCGCCAGGCCGAGCAGCACCTGGGCCCGGTCCGAGGAGGTGGAGGGGCTCCACTCCATCTCGGCCGCCGCCTGCTCGAGGTTGTGCCTCGCGTCGTCGAGGGCGGGTGGGTCGAGCTCGAGCTGCAGCCGGCCCACCTCGCCGCGCAGCAGGGCGAGGTTGCGGCCGTCCTGGCCCTCGCCGAGCAGCGCCAGTGCGCGCTCCGCGAGCGGGACCGCAGCCGCGACGTCACCTCGTCGGGCCTGCATGGCACTGGCGTTCCAGTAGGCAGAGGCCCGTGCTCGCGCCGAGCCGAGCGACTCCGCGCGGGTGATGGCCTTGCGGCACATGCGTACGGCGTGGGCCGTGTCCCCGCGCTCGAAGTGCGCGGCAGCGAGCGTGACTGCGAGCTGGACGGCTTCGTCGCAGGAGTCGAGTCCCGCCTCCTCGACGTCGGACATCACGCGCTCGCCGCACTCGATGGCGCGGCCCAGGTCACCGGTCTCGCGATAGATCCGGCACAGCGCGATGCCCGACTTGATCCGGGTCAGCCCGTCGGTGGAACGGTCGTCGATGAGCGCCTCGAGCTCGATGGCAGCGTCGTCCTCGCGGTCGGTGGCCTCGAGGGCGCGGGCGTGGAGCAGGCGGGCGCGCTCGCGCAGGCCGGCCATGCGGGAGGTCGCCATGGTGTCGAGGGCCTGCTGCAGGTGGCGCTCGGCGTCCTCGGGCTGCCCGGACTCCAGGGAGAGCTCGGCGTAGTCGAGGGCGAGGCGGATCTCGTCGACCACGTGGCGCTCGGGCTCTCCCAGCAGGGAGTCCACCGAGACGCCGAGGCGCTCCGCGAGGGTCTCGAGCGCAGGTGCGGTGGGTCGCCGGTGGCCGCTCTCGATGCGGGAGAGGTAGGCCACCGACATGAGGTCGTCTGCGACCTGACCCTGGGTGAGTCCCCGTGCCTGTCGTGCGGACCGGAGCCGGCGACCCAGCGCCTCACGGTCGGTGCGGCCCAGCATCTCGGCATGACGCGCGTCCATTGGGACATTGTGCGGCACGATTGCCGAAGAGTTTGTCGATTTCGGTCAAGGGGCCGTCAAGTTACCTGCGGGGTGTGACGACACGAGGCCCCGACCGGGTCCGGTCGGGGCCTCGTGGTGCCGTGGGCGGGTGTCAGCTGCCGGAGTTGATCATCCCGGCGCCGACGGTCACCCCGGTCGCCTCGTCGATCAGGATGAAGGAGCCGGTGGTGCGGTTCTTCGAGTACGGGTCGCAGAGCAGCGGCACCGTCGTGCGCAGCTGGACGCGGCCGATCTCGTTGAGCCCGAGCTCCTTCGTCTCCTGGTCACGGTGCAGCGTGTTGACGTCCAGGCGGTACTGGATCTCCTTGACCATCGCGCGGCCCGTGCGGGTGGTGTGCTTGATCGCCAGCTTCTGCCGCGGCTTGAGCGGCTCGTTGGTCATCCAGCAGATCATCGCGTCGATGTCCTGGCTGGGCTTGGGCGCATTCTTCGGGCGGGCGATCATGTCGCCGCGCGAGACGTCGACATCGTCCTCGAGATGCACCGTGACGCTCATGGGCGGGAAGGCCTCGGCGACCTCCTGGTCGAAGAGCTCGACCTTGGCGATCTTCGACGGCATCCCGCTGGGGAGCACGACGACCTCGTCACCCTTCTTGAGCACGCCGCCGGCCACCTGGCCGGCGTAGCCACGGAAGTCGTGGTAGGCGTCGGACTTCGGGCGGATGACGTACTGCACGGGGAAGCGGGTGTCGACCAGGTCGCGGTCGGAGGCGACGTGGACGTGCTCGAGGTGGTGCATGAGCGTGGGACCGGAGTACCACGGGGTGTTCTCGGAGCGGTTGACGACGTTGTCGCCCTGCAGCGCCGAGATCGGGATGACCTCGAGGTCGGGGATGTTGAGCTTCGTCGCGAACTGCGTGAACTCCTTGTGGATCTTCTCGTAGACCTCCTGCGACCAGTCGACGAGGTCCATCTTGTTGATCGCGAGCACGAGGTGCGGGACGCGGAGCAGCGACAGCAGCACCGCGTGGCGGCGCGACTGCTCGGTGAGGCCCTGGCGGGCGTCGACCAGCACGAGGCCGAGGTCGGCGGTCGAGGCGCCGGTGACCATGTTGCGGGTGTACTGGATGTGGCCGGGGGTGTCGGCGATGATGAACTTGCGCGTGGGCGTGGCGAAGTAGCGGTAGGCCACGTCGATGGTGATGCCCTGCTCGCGCTCGGAGCGCAGCCCGTCGGTCAGCAGCGCCAGGTCGGTGTAGTCGTAGCCCTTGGACTGGCTGGTCGACTCCACCGCCTCGAGCTGGTCCTCGAAGATCGACTTGGAGTCCAGGAGCAGGCGCCCGATGAGGGTGGACTTGCCGTCGTCGACCGAGCCGGCGGTCGCGAAGCGGAGCAGGTCCATCTCGCCCTGGGCCATGGTGTGGGAGTCAGAGGTCTGGGGGGTGCTGGCCATCAGAAGTAGCCTTCCTTCTTGCGGTCTTCCATGGCGGCCTCGGAGAACCGGTCGTCGCCACGGGTGGCGCCACGCTCGGTCACGCGCGCGATGGCGATCTCGTCGATGATCGCTGCGGTGTCGGTGGCTACCGACTCGACGCAGCCGGTCTGGGTGCGGTCACCCACGGTGCGGAAGCGCACCATCTTCTTCTCGACCTGCTCGCTGCCCTTGGGCTGGATCTCCGGGCCGAGCGAGAGCAGCATGCCGTCGCGCTCGATGACCTCGCGCTCGTGCGCGAAGTAGATCGACGGGATCTCGATCTGCTCGCGGTGGATGTAGTGCCAGATGTCGAGCTCGGTCCAGTTGGACAGCGGGAAGATCCGCATGTGCTCGCCGGCGTGGATGCGACCGTTGTAGAGGCTCCAGAGCTCGGGGCGCTGCATCTTGGGGTCCCACTGGCCGAAGTCGTCGCGGTGGGAGTAGACGCGCTCCTTGGCGCGCGCCTTCTCCTCGTCGCGGCGACCGCCACCGAAGGCGGCGGTGAAGCCGTTCTCCTCGATGGCGCCGAGCAGCGTGCCGATCTGCATGCGGTTGCGGCTCGTCTTGCCGTCGTCGACCACGTGACCCGCGGCGATCGCCTCGTCGATCGTGGCGACGATCATCCGCGCGCCGAGCCGCTCGACCCACGAGTCACGCGTGGAGAGCACCTCGTCGAAGTCCAGGCCGGTGTCGACCTGGAGCAACGGGAAGGGGAGCTTGGCCGGGAAGAACGCCTTCTCCGCGAGGCGGAGCATGACGATCGAGTCCTTGCCGCCGGAGAACATCAGGACCGGCTTCTCGAACTCGGCGGCGACCTCACGGAAGATGTGGATCGACTCTGCCTCGAGCTGGTCCAGCTGACTCAGCTGGTAGTCGACGTGGGTGTTGGTCATGACGTGGCAAGGACCTCTCTAGGGACAGCAGCGACCATCGTAGCGACGGCGCTCGCCTCGGTGAATTCGCGTCACCGGGTGTCGTCGGCCAGACTCGACGGAATGAGCCGAAACCCCCGACTCGCGCCCCGTCCGCCCTCCTCCAGGCGCGCGCTCGGCGCGCTGCTGGCAGTGGCCCTCGTGGGCGCCGGCTGCTCCTCGGCGCAGGAGCAGGACGGCCCGCCGACGTACGACACCGGCGACGCGGTGCAGGCACGTGTGCTGCCCCAGCTGGCCGCCACCGGTGAGGACGTCGAGTCGGCTGACGAGGCGGCGTGGGTCGTGGACGCCACCGTGGCCGACGTCGAGGAGGGCACGGCCGTCACCCTGGTCGCCGAGACCGGCGACGGCGCGTGGGAGACGGTCTCGGAGGGCGAGACCGACGGCGAGGGCCGCGTCTCGCTGACGTCCCGCGCGGACGGCGAGCTCCACGTCGTGGTCGGCGAGGGTGACGACGCGGTCGGTGCCTCGGTGGACACCGCGGATGCCCCGGAGGCCAGCTTCACCGACGACTTCGACGAGGACACCGTCGACGCGGACGACGGTCCCTGGGCCACGCGCGACCAGGGCTACATCGGCGTACGCACCTGCTCGCGCGCCAGCGCCGACGCCGCCGAGGTCGCCGACGGCGTCCTGCGGCTGAGCGTGCTCGAGGACCCGGACCGGCGCGGCGACGAGTGCCAGCTGCCGGGACGTCGCAAGAAGTTCCCCTACCGGCTCAACGGCCACGTCGGCACCGAGGCGTCGTACGCCTTCACCTACGGCTTCGCCGCCGCGAGGATCAAGACGCAGGCCGCGCGCGGGCAGCACTCCGCCTTCTGGATGCAGGCTGTCGGCGGCCAGCGGCCCGGTGGCCCCGAGAAGGGTGGTGCCGAGATCGACGTCATGGAGTACTTCGGCGACGACCACCCCGAGGGTGGCCTGACCAGCTTCACCTACTTCCTCGACGAGGCCGGGAAGACGCAGACCGTGGGCGGCTGGCTGCCCGATGTCGAGGACCTCGGCGACGACTGGGCGAGCGCCTACCACGTCTACTCGGTCGAGTGGACGCCCGACGAGTACGTCTTCCGCATCGACGGTCGCGTGACCCAGCGCCTCGAGGGCGAGACGTCCGGACGCCCGGAGTTCCTGATCCTGAGCCTGCTGTCCTCGGACTACGAGCTGCCGCGCTTCAACGGCGAGCTGCCCGAGCACATGGACGTCGACTGGGCGCGGGTCTGGGAGACCGGGCCGCGCTGAGCCCGGGCTACTCGGCCAGTGAGGGCGGGGAGTCGAGGACGAGGGTGATCGGGCCGTCGTTGACGCTCTCCACCCGCATGTCGGCGCCGAAGCGGCCCCGCTCGACGTGGGCGCCCAGGCGCTCGAGCTCTGCACAGACCGCGTCGTAGGCCGGCTCGCTGACCGGACCGGGAGCGGCGGCCTGCCAGGTGGGCCGGCGACCCTTGCGGGCGTCGCCGTACAGGGTGAACTGGCTGACCACCAGCACCGGGGCGCCGACGTCGCTCGCGCTCTGCTCCTCGCGCAGCAGGCGCAGGTCCCAGATCTTGCGGGCGGTCCAGGCCACCTCGTCCGCCCCGTCGCCGTGGGTGACGCCGAGGTAGACCAGGAGGCCCGGGCCGTCGATGCTCCCGACGACCTCGCCGTCGACCCGGACGCTGGCGGAGAGGACCCGCTGGATGACCGCACGCATGGTGCAAGGATGCCGCCATGCCAAGTCAGAACCAGGACGCCTTGCTGATCACGGTCGCCCCCACCGGGGCCGAGACCGCCAAGGCCGACTGCCCGCAGCTCCCCACCACCCCGGAGGAGATCGCGCGCACGGCCGCCGAGTGCGAGGCCGCCGGAGCGGCGATGATCCACCTCCACGTGCGCGACGGCGAGCACGCGCCGACGCTCGACCAGTCGCTGCTGCGCGAGTGGGTCGACGCGGTCCGCTCGAGCTCCTCGCTCGTCGTGCAGCTCTCGACGGGCGGGTCCGTGCACGACCCGCTGGACGAGCGGCTGAAGGTGCTCGACGCCGGGCCCGACTCGTGCAGCCTGACCATGGGCACCACGAACTTCGGCGACGACGTCTTCCTCAACCCCTGGCCGTTCGTGAAGGACCTCTACCAGCTCGCCCTCGAGCGCGGCGTGGCGCCGGAGTTCGAGCTGTTCGACCTCGGCCAGGTGCACGCGCTGGGGCGGCTGCTGCGCGAGCACGGCACGCCCGCCGGCGCCAAGGTGCACGTCGACTTCGTGATGGGCGTCCCCGGCGGCATGCCCGGCACCGCCCCGGCCCTCGTCGCCGGTGTCGCGGCGCTTCCGCCGGAGGTCACCTCCTGGTCGGCCACCGGCATCGGGCGCTCGACGCTCGCGGTCGCGATGGCCTCGCTGTCCATGGGCGGGCACCTGCGCGTCGGCATGGAGGACGTGCTCACCATCAGCCGCGGCGTGCCCGTGGAGTCCAACGCCCAGCTCGTCGCGCGCGCGGTCGACCTGGGGCGGATCGCGCAGCGTACGCCGATGACGCCCGCCCAGTGCCGCGAGCTGCTCGGCCTGGCCTGAGGGGCCTCCTCAGGCGTCGTCGACCTTCTTCATCCCGACGAGCCCGGGCTTGTAGGACGGGTCCTCGAGCTGGGCGATGGTGGGGGAGCCGAACATCGGCAGGCCCTGCTGCTTGCGCAGGAAGCCCCACACGACCGGGAGCACCAGCAGCACCGCGAGGCCGACGCCGGCGATGAGCATGGGGTGGGTCTCGTCCACGCCGAGCGGGGCCCAGCCGGACTTGTCGAGCAGGGCGACGCCGCTCATGGTCAGCACGACCACGATGCCGCGGCGGATGAAGGACTGCGGCACGCGCGGGGCGAGGATCGAGCCCAGGATGGTGCCCGGCACCGAGCCGATGACCAGGGGGATGAGGATCTCCCAGTCGATGCCGTGCAGCACGATGTTGGAGATGGCGGCGGCCAGCACCAGCGGCACGGCCTGCACGAGGTCGGTGCCGACGAGCTTCACCGCGGAGAGACCGGGGTAGAGCATCAGCAGCGCGATCATGATGACCGAGCCCGAGCCGACGCTGGTGACGCCGACGAGGAGACCGCCGAGCATGCCGACCAGCAGGGTCGCGACGACGCGGATCGTCGGGTCGTCGTCGGTGACGTGGGTGCCGGAGCGCACGCGGAGCAGGTTGACGTAGAGGCGCAGGGCGTACGTCGCCGCAGCCAGGAGCAGCGCGAACCCGATGCAGATCACCAGGACGTAGTTGAGCTGGTCGACGTCGTCGGTGAACCACGCCACGAGGTGGGGCCCGAGCAGCGCCATCGGGATCGAGCCGATCATCAGCCACTTGGCGAGCTGGATGTTGGGCGAGCCCTCGCGCTGGTGCACGATCGCGCCGCCGGTCTTGTAGATCGCAGCCGCCGTGAGGTCGGCGGTGACCACGACGGCCGGGGAGCCGACGCCCAGGAACAGCAGCGCGGGCGTCATCAGGGCGCCGCCACCCATGCCGGTGAGACCGACGACGATCCCGACGAAGAACCCCGCGGCGAGGATCGAGAAGAAGGCAGCCGTGATCCAGTCCATCAGCGCGTCTCCTCCGACGGGGCACGGCCGGTCAGGCGCGGCACGATCACGCTCAGCATGGCAGTGATTGTGCCGGTTGCCTGTCGGGCGGCCGCCTTCCCGCGCCGGTAGGGGTCGGCGACGTCGTGCTCGGGGGCCGACGGCGTACGCCGCTGGCCGGCCGCGGCCACGAGCTCGCGCCCGCTGAGGCCGGGCTGCTCGCCCACGATCGCCTCGAACTGGCCGAGCGTGAAGACCTTGCGGTGCAGCTGAGGGAAGTCGTCGAGGATGTGCTGGCGGTGCACCGACTCCGCGGTCAGCACGAGGTCGGCGTCGTCGAGCATGGCTGCGGTGAGGTGACGGCTGCGGAACCCGCGCGCCATCCCGTCGGGCAGCAGCACACTCATCTCGGAGTTCATCCGGTGCCCGTCGCGGGCGTGGGTGCCGGTGCTGCTGAAGACGACGTCGGCGTCGCCCGCGAGGTCACGCGCGATCAGCTCCATCGCGGGCGAGCGGCAGATGTTGGCGGTGCAGACGAAGAGCACCTGCAACGGCTCAGCCATGCGACGCCTCGAGGTGGAGGTAGCCGGCCTCGCCGAGGGCGACGAGGACGTCGCCCAGCGCGTCCTCGATGGTGCGCCCGGTCGTGTCGACGCGGACGGCGGGGGCCACGGGCTCCTCGTAGGGGGAGGAGATGCCGGTGAACTCGGGGATCTCGCCGGCGCGCGCCTTGGCGTAGAGGCCCTTGCGGTCGCGCCGCTCGCACTCCTCCAGTGGCGTGGCGACGTGGACCAGGAAGAAGGCGCCGCCGGCGGCCTCGACCATCTCCTGCACCTGCTCGCGGGTCTCGGCGAACGGCGCGATGGGCGAGCAGACGGCGACGCCGCCGTGGCGGGCGATCTCGGCGGCGACCCAGCCGATGCGGCGGATGTTGGTCTCGCGGTCGGCCTTGGAGAAGGTCAGGCCCGCGGACAGGTGGCGGCGTACGACGTCGCCGTCGAGGCTGGTGACCGAGCGGCCGCCCTGCTCGAGCAGGAGGTCCATGAGCGCGCGGGCGAGCGTGGACTTGCCGCTGCCGGAGAGCCCGGTGAAGAAGAGGACGAGGCCCTGCTCCTCCGGCCCGGGCCGGTCCTCCTCGACGATGGCGGCGATCGGTGCGGGCAGGGGGGAGTCGGGGGCGTCGGCCAGTCCGTGGACGGGGTCGCCCGCGGCGTAGTTGCCGACGACCCGCACACCGAGGGCGTGGTCGGCGTCCGCGTCGCCGTGGGACGGCAGCGGCACCGCGACCACGCTCGCCTCGTCGAGCAGCTCGGCGGCGGCCAGCGTCGCGCGGACCAGCGCGACCGGGGAGAGCGCGGCGGTGCCGGTGCCGCTCAGCGCCAGCAGCACGACCCGGCCGAGGCCGCGCAGCTCCTCCAGGTCGGCGTCGGAGAGCGCGTCGGTCACGGGCACGAAGGTCGCGCCGGCGTGCTGCTCGCGGACCTGCGTGGGCGTGAGGTGCAGCCGTCGGAAGGGGCCGTACTGCGCGTGCGTGAGGGGCTCCAGCGAGCCGTCCGCGCCGACCCGCGCCAGGGGCAGGCCCTCGGGGTCGACGAGCTCGGCCTCGGTCGCGCCGTCGGGCAGCGCGAGCGTCACCGCGCTGCCGGGTTCGTTGAAGCGGGTCGACGGTGCGTAGGCGCCGGAGACGAGGAGCTCCAGGTCGTCGAGCTCGGTCGGCGTGGGGCAGTGCTGGATCACCCGCGCATCCTCTCACTGTGCGGGTGAGCCGAGGCCGGTGAGTAGCCTGCGGACCATGTCGTCTGCAGTCCCCACCACGCCCCGGACCGGCCTGCCGGTCGTCGCCGAGATCGTCCGCTCCGGCTTCGTCGAGGGCCACCACTACGGATCGGTCGTCGCGCTCGCCGCCGACGGGTCGGTCGACTGGTCCGTCGGCGAGGTCACCGTGCCGGTGCTGCCGCGCTCGAGCAACAAGCCGGTGCAGGCGCTCGCGATGGTCGAGCTCGGCCTCGACCTCCCGCCGGACCTGC
The DNA here is from genome assembly GCA_964021995.1 of Nocardioides furvisabuli. Lineage (GTDB taxonomy): Bacteria > Actinomycetota > Actinomycetes > Propionibacteriales > Nocardioidaceae > Nocardioides > Nocardioides furvisabuli_A. Next base: position 161,397 of record CAXHZJ010000006.1, read on the forward strand.
TGGCGCTGGCCTGCGCGTCGCACTCGGGGGAGTCCTTCCACGTCGAGGGCGTACGCCGCACGCTGGCCTCGGCGGGCCTCGACGAGTCGGCCCTGCAGACACCTCTCGACTACCCGCTCGACGACGCCGCACGCGAGACGGTGATCCGTGAGGGCGGGACCCGCTCGTCGATCCTGATGAACTGCTCGGGCAAGCACGCCGCCATGCTGGCCACCTGCGTGCTGAAAGGGTGGGACACCGCGACCTACCTCCACGCCGACCACCCGCTGCAGGTCGCGATCGCCGAGACCTTCGCCCGGGTGACGGGCGAGCCCGTCGACACCGTCGCCGTCGACGGCTGCGGGGCCCCGCTGCTCTCCACCTCCCTCGTCGGCCTGGCGCGTGCCTTCGCGACCCTCGCCACGGCGACCGACGGGCCGGCGCGGACCGTGGCCGAGGCGATCCGTCGCCACCCCGACCACGTCAGCGGCACGACCCGCGACGAGCTCGCGCTGCACCGCGCGATCCCCGGCCTGATCGGCAAGGCCGGCGCCGAGTCGTGCTACGCCGTGGCGCTGCCCGACGGTCGCGCCTGGGCGCTGAAGACCGACGACGGGGCTCCCCGTGTGCGCCCCGTGCTGATGGCCGAGGCGCTCCGGCGCTCGGGTGTGCTGGCGGAGGACGGCGTCGATGCGGCGGCGGTCGAGGCCACCGGCCGACACGAGCTGTTGGGTGGCGGCGTACCGGTCGGGGAGATCCGCGCTGCCTTTTAGCTAGCACTGAACGTCCGTAAAATCTGGCACTTGTGAGCGCAGTCACCCTGCCAGGACTTGGTTTTGCTAACTGGAGTTAGCACAATGGAGTCATGGCCAAGGACAAGAGCACCAAGACGAGCAAGGCTGTCGTCGGCTCTCTGGGCTCCCTGGGGGACTACCTCAAGGAGCAGCGCCTGGCCGCCCAACTCTCGCTGCGGCAGCTGGCCGACCAGGTCGGCGTCAGCAACCCCTACCTCAGCCAGATCGAGCGGGGGCTGCGCAAGCCGTCGGCCGAGGTGCTCCAGCAGCTGGCCCGCGCCCTGCGGGTCTCTGCCGAGCAGCTCTACGTCCGGGCCGGCATCGTCCACCCCGATCCCGGCCAGGCCGGATCCGTCGAGCTGGCGATCCTCGCCGACCCCGGGCTCACCGAGCGGCAGAAGCACTCGCTGCTCGACGTCTACGCGTCGTTCCTCGCGCTGAACGAGCGCGACGCCCCCGAAGCCATCCAGGACTGAAACCCCGACCCGACCACCCGGGTCGGGACATCCACCAGAAGGAGAAGGACATGGCCACCGCCAAGTTCGACATCAAGACCGAAGCCCTCAAGCCCGTCCTCGCCGGTGTCGGCGTGACCGACCTCGCTGTCGAGGCCGTCCGCGAGGCCGTCGCCGACGTGCAGAAGCGCGTCTCCGCCGTGCAGAAGGACGTCACCACCCGCGTGAACGACGTCCAGAAGACCGCGACCGACCCGAAGGCGCTGCGCAAGCAGGCCCAGGCCCGCCGCGCCGCCGTCGAGGCCCGCGTCGCCGAGCTGCAGGCCGAGGCCAAGGCCTACCCGGCCAAGGTCACCACCCAGGTCTCCACGCTGGTCGACGAGAACGTCGCGGCCGCGAACGCCACCTACACCGAGCTGGTCAAGCGCGGCGAGTCCCTCGTGGGTCGCATCCGCCGCCAGGAGTCCACCAAGGCGACGGTGAAGTCCGCGAAGACCACGGCCACCAAGGCCAAGACCACCGCCACCCAGGCCAAGAAGGCCGCCGAGGCCAACGTCGCGGCCGCCGACAAGACCGCCGCGACCAAGGTCGCCCCCAAGCCGAAGCCGACCGCCAAGAAGGCGACCCAGAAGGCTGCCGGCAAGAAGGCCGCCGCGACCACCGCGCGCAAGACCGCGGCGAAGAAGACGGCCACCGCGCAGAGCAGCGCCAAGGCCACCGCGACCGCCGCCACCAAGACCGCGACCACCGCGGTCAAGGCCGTCGCCGACGCCGCCGAGAAGGTCGGCGACTGAAGAGCACCCGCCGATGAGCAGCAGCTGATGCTGTTCTGACACGCACGAGGCCCCCGTCCGCGAGGACGGGGGCCTTCTGCGTTCGCCTACTCTTGTCCCTGTGACCATCTACGCGTTCCAGAGCACCCTCATGCTGGTCGTGCTCGTCGTGCTGCTCGCGGTCAAGGGATTCGCGTTCATCAACTCCCTCACCTACTCCGCCGAGGCCTACGACGCCGCAGGCAAGCTGACCAAGCAGGCCTGGTGCGCGATCACGGGCCTCGGCTTCGCCGCGCAGCTGATCCTCATCAACTCCTCGCCGCTGGGGATCATCCACCTCGTCTTCACGATCGCGGCGCTGGTCTACCTCGCCGACGTACGCCCTGCGCTGGCCGAGGTCACCTCGCGCCGCTGATCGCTCAGCGGCCGAGGTAGCGGTCGAGCGCGACCAGGGCGTCCTCGGGCTCGAAGCCCGTGGCCCGGATCTTCGCCAGCGACATCGCGGAGTTGAGCGGGCGCGGGGCGAACGGGTTGCCCTGCGCCCGCACGCCCTCGGCGTACGCCTCCGTGGTGGTGCCGGAGACGTCGTCGGCGCTGCGACCGGAGCGCTCGAAGACGGCCTGCGCGATCTCGCGCCACGACATCGCCGGCCCGCCGTTGGACAGGTTGTAGGTGCCGAAGTCGGCGCCGCTGTCGAGCAGGTGGGCGGTGGCGCGCACGAGCTCCTCGGTGAAGGTGAGGCGGCCGACCTGGTCCTCGACCACGCTGGGGGAGACGCCCTTCTCCGCCAGCGACTGCATGGTGCGCACGAAGTTCTTGCCCTCGCCGATCACCCAGGAGGTGCGGAGCAGGTAGTGGCGCGGGGCCAGGCCCACGGCGAGGTCGCCGGCGGCCTTGGACTGGGCGTAGACGCCGAGCGGGGACAGCGGCTCGTCCTCGGTGTGGCCGGGGTCGAGGGCTGCGGTGCCGTCGAAGACGTACTCCGAGGAGTAGTGCACGAGGGTGAAGCGGTGCTCGCGCGCGAGCCTGGCCAGCGTGGCCGGACCGGAGGCGTTGGCGGCCCACGCGGTCACCCGCCCCTCGGCGGTCTCGGCGGCGTCGACGGCGGTGTACGCCGCTGCGTTGAGCACGACGGCGTACTCGTGCCACGGCCAGGCGGCGACGGCCTCCCTGTCGGTCAGGTCGAGCGCGGTGACGCCGCTCTGCCCGTCTTCCTCGGCGGCGACGAGATCGACGCGGTCCGCGCCGGGGTGGGCGGCGTGCAACGCGCGGCCGAGCTGGCCGAGCGCACCGACGATGAGTGTCTTCTTCGGCGCCATCGCCGTGCCCGGGTCGAGCGCGGGGGCGTTCTGGTCCTTCTCGCTGATGATCGCCTCGGACAGCGGGATGGGCCAGTCGATCGCCGCGGTCGGGTCACCGAGCGCGAGCGCGGGGTAGGTCACGCCGGGACGCCAGTGGTCGTTGACGAGGTAGGTGTAGGCGGTCGAGTCCTCGAGCACCTGGTAGCTGTTGCCGACCCCGCGCGGCACGAAGACCGCCACCGAGGTGTCCATCTCGAGGGTGAACGTCGCGCCGAAGGTCTCGCCCTCGCGCATGTCGACCCACGCACCGAAGATCCGCCCGGTCGCCAGCGAGATGAACTTGTCCCACGGCTCGGTGTGGATGCCGCGCGTGACGCCGCGGTCGGAGTTGAAGGAGACGTTGTTCTGGACCGGGCCGAAGTCGGGCAGCCCGATGGCCACCATCTTCTCCCGCTGCCAGTTCTCCTTGAAGAACCCACGGTCGTCGTCGCGGCGGTCGAGGCGTACGACGACGAGGCCGGGGATCGCCGTCTTTTCCAGACGAGGCAGTGTCTCGAGCGAGGGGAGGCTCACCTACTGGCCCTTCTCCGCGTACTTCGCCTCGACGGCGTCCTTGTGGGGTCGCCACCAGTCCTCGTGGGTCTGGTACCACTCGATGGTGTTGGCCAGGCCGGACTCGAAGTCCTGGAACTGCGGCGACCAGCCGAGCTCCTGGCGCAGCTTGCCGGACTCGATGGCGTAGCGCATGTCGTGCCCGGCGCGGTCGTTGACGTGGTCGAAGTCGTCGGCGCCCTTGCCCATCAGCGTGAGGATGAGGCGGACGACCTCGAGGTTGTTCTTCTCGCCGTCGGCGCCGATGAGGTAGGTCTCGCCGATGCGGCCCTTCTCCAGGATGGTGAGCACGGCCGAGGAGTGATCGTCGGCGTGGATCCAGTCGCGGACGTTCTCGCCGGAGCCGTAGAGCTTGGGGCGGATGCCGTCGATGACGTTGGTGATCTGGCGCGGGATGAACTTCTCGATGTGCTGCCAGGGGCCGTAGTTGTTGGAGCAGTTGGACACCGTCGCGCGGACGCCGAAGCTGCGCACCCAGGCGCGGACGAGGTGGTCCGAACCGGCCTTGGAGGCGGAGTAGGGCGAGGACGGGTTGTAGGGGGTGTCCTCGGTGAAGCGCTTGGGGTCGTCGAGCTCGAGGTCGCCGTAGACCTCGTCGGTCGAGACGTGGTGCAGGCGCTTGTCGTGCTTCCGCACCGCCTCGAGGATCTGGTAGGTCCCGAGGATGTTGGTCTTGATGAACGGGCTCGGGTCGTTGAGCGAGTTGTCGTTGTGGGACTCCGCGGCGTAGTGGACGACCGCGTCGTGGGCCGCGACCAGCGGGTCGACGACGTCCTCGTCGGCGATGTCGCCGACCACCAGCTGCACCCGGTCCTCGGGCAGCCCGGCCAGCGACTCCTTGCTGGCCGCGTAGGTCAGCTTGTCGAGGACGGTGATGCGCAGGTCGGTGTGGTCGACGAGGTGGTGCACGAAGTTCGACCCGATGAACCCCGCGCCCCCGGTCACGAGAAGGCGTTCCATGCGGGGGAGTCTAGGGCGCGCTCGCCCCGTTGGCGGAGCCGGTGATGCTGAAGCTGGGCTGGGTGACCAGGCCCGGGTCGTCGTACGTCGCCCGGCCGGGGCCGGAGCGGGTCCAGCCCTCCGGCAGGTCGGTCACGTCGTAGCCCTCGGGCCACTGCACGCTGACCTTCAGCGCCTGCGGGACGACCATGCCCTGCGGGGTGGCGTCGAGGCGGTAGGTGAGGGTGCCGTCGTCGCGGGCGACCGCGGCGGCAGGGACGACGTACTCCAGCACGGCCTCGCGGGTCGTGCGCGGCGGGAGCGTGATGCCGAGCAGCTTGTAGGGGCGGCCGTAGTAGTCGAAGACCTTGGTGCCGACCTCGCGTCCCGCGACCACCGCGCGGTCGACCTCGACGCCCTCGGGGAGGAAGACGCCCAGGCGCATGCCGTTCCAGCGGGTGCGGGCGGCGCCGCCGCGGGGGTCGCCGTAGAGCTCGTTGGCGTAGGGCGGGGAGTCGTTGAAGACCGAGATGGTGAGCTTCACCGCTGCCGAGCCGTCCTCGCGGAGGCGGACGTCACTGGTCACCGTGCGGCGCTGCCAGTAGTCGGACTTGCTGCGGTTGGTGTTCTGGTTGAAGACGCCGATGTAGTCGTGGTCGGTCTCCGACAGCTCGCCGGAGAGCCCGACCTCGGCCGCCGCGGACTGCACGTCGGGGTCGCGCATCCACATCGCGAAGTGTCGCCCGCGGGCGGAGTCGCGCAGGGACTCGATCTTCTCCAGGCCCTGGCCGGCGCCGAGGATCTGGTCGGCGAAGAGCGGGACCAGCGCGAGGTTCAGCTCGTGGCGGGCCTCGTTGTCGGGGAAGGCGTCGTAGTCGCCGACCATCTTCTGGGTGAAGTTGGAGGAGTCGATGCGCCCGTAGATCGGGACGTCGACGGGCCCGGTGACGCGCAGCAGGTCGGCCAGGGCGACGACGTCGACGGCGATCAGCCCGTCGGTCTCCTGCCCGACGATGCGCTCCCAGCCGCGCAGCAGCTCCTCGCCCGAGACCGACCAGTCGGGCGCGTAGGTCGAGGTGGACAGGCGCAGCTTGCCGTTGTGGAACGGGTTGTCCTCCACGCGCTCCCACCTGCCCACGCGGTAGAGCTCCTGGTCGGTGGTGTCGCGCGCCTCGCCGATCGTCAGCCGGCCCTCGCTCACGCGCATCGGGGCGAGCGTCAGCGGTGCGCCGCCGGAGAAGCGCTGCTCGCTGGGGTTGAGCAGGGCCAGCAGGTAGGTGCGGTCCTCGTCGGCGCCGAAGAGGTCGGGCAGCGCCGCTGCGAGCGGCTTCGCGCGGCGGGCGCTGGCGGCAAGGGGCTCGACGACGTCGGTGGCCTCGTCGCGCGCCTCCGCCAGGCGGGTGCCGACGCCGAGCGCGGAGTCGTTGACCTCGCGCAGCTCGAGCTGCGCGGTGTCGAGGTGGAGGCTCGCCTCGTCGACCGCGCCCACGAGCGTCCTCAGGGTCGGCACGTCGACGGAGCGGTCCTCGAAGAGGGTCGCGTCGTCGCCGTTGATGGCCGGCCACGCCTCGACGGCGACCTCGGCGGCGGTGGTCAGGTGGTCGAGGGCGTTGCCGAGGTGGCGTACGTCCGAGACCGGCTCGCCGACCACGGGCACCAGGCTCCAGACGTCGCCGCCGACGCCCTGCATCGCGTCCTGCACCTCGTCGGCGTGGCGGCGCGCGCTCTGGATGCTGGCCTCCGCGGACTCGACGTCGCCGTTGGCGAGCGAGGTGCGTGCGGCCTCGAGGTCGGCGCGGGCGCCCTCGGCGTTGCCGGGCGCCTTGAGGAAGGGGATCGCCAGCAGGCCCAGGACGACGACGAGCAGGAAGAGACCACCGATGACGGTGGAGGGTCGCACCAGCCGTCGGGCGGAGGACGAACGCGAGGACGGCATGCCTCACATGGTGCCGTACGGCACCGAGCGCCGTTCCCACAATAGGGTGGGGCGCATGCGTGGAATCATCCTGGCCGGTGGCACCGGCTCGCGACTGCACCCCATCACCCAGGGCATCAGCAAGCAGCTGGTCCCGGTCTACGACAAGCCGATGATCTACTACCCGCTGTCCACGCTGATGCTCGCGGGCATCCGGGACGTGCTGATCATCACGACGCCCCACGAGGCCGACGGCTTCCACCGGCTGCTCGGTGACGGCTCGCAGTTCGGGATCAACCTGACCTTCGCGGTCCAGCCCTCGCCGGACGGTCTGGCGCAGGCGTTCATCATCGGCGCCGACCACATCGGCGACCAGCGCTCCGCGCTCGTGCTCGGCGACAACATCTTCTACGGCTCCGGCCTCGGCCAGCAGCTGCTGCGCTTCTCCGAGCTCGACGGCGCCGCCGTCTTCGGCTACCACGTCGCCGACCCCCGGGCGTACGGCGTGGTGGAGTTCGACGACCAGGGCCGCGCGCTGTCGCTGGAGGAGAAGCCCGAGCACCCCAAGAGCGACTTCGCCGTCCCGGGGCTCTACTTCTACGACAACGACGTGGTGCAGTACGCCTCCGAGCTCGAGCCGTCGGCGCGCGGCGAGCTCGAGATCACCGACCTCAACCGCCGCTACCTCGAGGAGGGGCGCCTCCACGTCGAGGTGCTGCCGCGCGGCACCGCCTGGCTCGACACCGGCACCTTCGACTCCCTCAACGACGCCTCCAACTTCGTGCGCACCATCGAGGGCCGCCAGGGCTTCAAGGTCGGCGCCCCCGAGGAGGTCGCCTGGCGCATGGGCTGGCTGTCCGACGAGGAGCTCGTCGAGCGGGCCGGGCCGCTGCGCAAGAGCGGCTACGGGGAGTACCTGCTGGGGTTGCTGCAGCACGGGTGAGGGCGGGGGCGTCGCGTGCCCCGTCGCGTTCCCCGGGTACCCGGGGAAACTGGAGCCTCCACCCCGAAGTTTCGGGGGCAAGGCTCCAGCTTGAGGGGTGAACCTCGGCCGTACGCCCCCCAGTGCAGGTCGGAGGTCTCGATACGCCCGCTCGCTGGCGCTCGCGGGGCTACTCGACCACCGAGGGAGGCAGGTCGGCGGCGACCATCCGCGCCACGATCTCCTCGAAGCCGACCGTCGGCGTCCAGCCGAGGGCCTCGCGCGCCTTCGAGGCGTCACCCACGAGCTCGGTCGGGTCGGCGGGACGGAAGAACCGCTCGTCCTGGCGCACGAGGTGCTCCCAGTCGGCGACCCCGGCGGCCGCGAAGGCAGCGGCGACGAACTCGCGTACGGAGTGGGCGCGCCCGGTCGCGACGACGTAGTCGGACGGCTCGTCGGCCCGCGCGGCGCGCACCATCGCGTCGACGTAGTCGGGCGCCCAGCCCCAGTCGCGGCGGGCGTCGAGGTTGCCGAGCACCAGCTCGTCGGCATCGCCGCGGGCGATCGCGGCCACCGTCGAGGTGATCTTGCGCGTCACGAAGCGCTCGTGGCGGCGCGGCGACTCGTGGCTGTAGAGGATCGCGCTGGACACGTGCAGGCCGCGCTGGCGGAAGACGCGCGCCGATAGGTGCGCGAAGGCCTTCGCGGCGCCGTACGGGTTGAGCGGCGCGACGGGCGTCGACTCGGTCTGCGGCGACTCGGCGGGCTCGCCGAAGATCTCGGCGCTGGAGGCCTGCACGAGGCGTACGTCGCCCACGATCCGCGCCGACTCCATCAGCGCGACGGCTGCCTGCCCGTTGACGTGGGCGGTGAGGTCGGGCTCGTCCCACGACTGGGCGACCGAGCTGATCGCGGCGAGGTTGTAGATCTCGCTCGGCGCGACCTCGCGCACCATGTCGCGGGTGGCCGCGAGGTCGCCGAGGTCGCCGGTGTGGAGCACGACCTCGTCGGGGCAGTGCGTCGGGTGCCCGTCGGCGGACAGCACGAGGGCGTGGACCTCCATGCCCTCGCCGACGAGACGTTCCGCGAGGTAGGTGCCGTCCTGGCCGCCGATGCCGGTGATGAGGGCCCGACCGGTCACCAGCCGGCCTTGACCGCCGCGATGTCGCTGTCGACCATCATCGCGACGAGCTCGGGGAAGGACACCGTGGGCGTCCAGCCGAGCTTGTCCTTGGCCTTCGAGGCGTCGCCGATCAGCAGCTCGACCTCGGCGGGGCGCATGAAGCGCGGGTCCTGCGTGACGTGCTTGGTCCAGTCGTCGATGCCGACGTGGGCGAAGGCGAGGTCGAGGAAGTCGCGGATCGAGTGGGTCTCGCCGGTGGAGATGACGTAGTCGTCGGCCTCGTCCTGCTGGAGCATGCGCCACATCGCCTCGACGTAGTCGCCGGCGTAGCCCCAGTCGCGCTGCGCGTCGAGGTTGCCCAGCGCCATCGAGTCCTGCTGGCCGAGGTGGATCCGGGCGACGGCCTGGCTGATCTTGCGGGTCACGAACTCGGGGCCGCGGCGCGGTGACTCGTGGTTGAACAGGATGCCCGAGGAGGCGTGCATGCCGTAGGACTCGCGGTAGTTGATGGTCATGTAGTGGCCGTAGACCTTGCTCACGCCGTAGGGCGAGCGGGGCCAGAGCAGGGTGCTCTCCGACTGGGGCACCTCCTGCACCTTGCCGAACATCTCCGAGCTCGAGGCCTGGTAGAAGCGGATCGACGACGGGTCGTCACCGGCATGGAGGCGTACGGCCTCGAGCATGTTGAGCACGCCCATGCCGGTCACGTCGCTGGTGACGAAGGCGTTCTCCCACGAGTAGGCGACGAAAGAGATCGCGCCGAGGTTGTAGACCTCGTCGGGCTGGGAGTCGCGCATGGCGCGCATCAGGCTGGACAGGTCGGTCAGGTCACCGTTGTGGAGCTGGACGTCGGGGACGACCTTCTCGACCAGCTCGCGACGGGGGTTGTTCTGGCCGCGGATCAACCCGTGGACGTCGTACCCCTTCTCGAGGAGGAGCTCGGCGAGGTAGAGGCCGTCCTGGCCGGTGATTCCGGTGATGAGAGCGCTGGGCATTCGCACAGTCTGTCAAAGCCTGCGGTCGTTAGGGTGATCGGCATGAAGATCCTCGTCAGCGGCGGCGCCGGCTACATCGGCTCGCACACCGTCATCCAGCTCGTCGCCGCCGGCCACGACGTCGTCATCGTCGACAACTTCAGCAACTCCCACCCAGTGGTGCTGGGGCGGATGGAGTCGCTCACCGGCACGAGCCTGCCGATGCACTCCTTCGACCTGTGCGACCACGACAAGACCGAGCACCTCTTCGCCGCCGAGGACTTCGACGCCGTGATCCACTTCGCTGGCTACAAGGCCGTGGGCGAGAGCGTGGAGAAGCCGCTCGACTACTACGAGAACAACCTCGGCTCGACCTTCTCGCTGGTGCGGGCGATGCAGAAGCACCACGTGCACAAGCTCGTCTTCTCCTCCAGCGCCACCGTCTACGGCACCGACCAGGCCGGCGCGACCGAGGACCAGCCGACCTTCGCGACCAACCCCTACGGCTGGACCAAGGTGATGCAGGAGCAGGTCCTCCGCGACGTCGCGGCCGCCGACCCGGACATGCGCGTGGCGCTGCTGCGCTACTTCAACCCGGTCGGCGCGCACGAGTCCGGCACGATCGGCGAGGACCCCTCGGGCAAGCCCAACAACCTGATGCCCTTCATCGCGCAGGTCGCGGTGGGCAAGCGCGAGAAGCTGTCGGTCTTCGGCGACGACTACGACACCGTCGACGGCACCGGCGTGCGTGACTACATCCACGTCGAGGACCTCGCGGCCGGGCACGTGGCGGCGCTCGAGGCGCTGACCACCACCACCGAGAGCGTCAACACCTGGAACCTCGGCTCCGGCCACGGCACCAGCGTGCTCGAGCTGCTGCACGCCTTCGAGCGGGCCGTCGGCCGCGAGCTGCCCTACGAGGTCGTGGCCCGCCGCCCCGGCGACGTGGCGACGTCGTACGCCGACCCGTCCAAGGCCAACGCCGAGCTCGGCTGGTCCACGAAGAAGACGATCGACGAGATGGCCGCCGACGCGTGGCGCTGGCAGGAGCAGAACCCGCGCGGGTTCGCCGGGTGAGGAGCGCCCCCGCCCTCCTGCTGGTGCTGGTCGCCCTGGTCCCGTCGCCGGCATCGGCCGTGCCTGCGGGCGAGCAGCGGGCCGCCGCCCCGCTGGCCGGGCGCACGATCGTCGTCGACCCCGGCCACCAGCTCGGCAACCGCAACTTCCCGGCGCGCATCAACGCCCCCGTCCCCGCCGGCGGCTTCACCAAGCCCTGCAACAGCACTGGTACGGCGACCGCCGGCGGCTACCCGGAGGCCACCTTCACCTGGCAGGTCTCGCGGCGCGTGGTCCGGCAGCTGCGCGAGCTCGGCGCGACCGTGCGCCTGACGCGCCACAGCAACCGTGACGACCGCTGGGGACCGTGCGTCGACGTGCGCGGCCGGGCGGGCAACGCGATCGACGCCGACCTCAAGCTCTCCATCCACGCCGACGGGTCGTACGCCCCCGGCGCGCGCGGCTTCCACGTCATCGCCCCGGCCGACCGCGCTCCGTGGACCGACGACATCCACGACTCCTCGATGGCGCTGGCGGCGCGGGTGCGTACGGCCCTGCTGGCGCAGCGCTTCGGGCTCGCCACCTACGTCGCCGGCGGTGACGGGCTCGACGTCCGCTCCGACCTCGGCACCCTCAACCTCTCCGACGTGCCGACGGTGATGGTCGAGCTGGGCAACATGCGCAACGCGGCCGAGGCGCGGGTGATGACCTCGCCGAAGGGCCGCGCCCGCTACGCCCGCGGGCTGGTGTCCGGGGTGCGGGCCTTCCTGGGCTGAGGCCGGACGGCGTCAGCGCACCGCGAGCTCGGTGACGCCCCGCAGCACCGTGCGCAGGTGCGGCACCTCGTGCGTGCGCAGCAGGTGCGTCCCGCCCAGCGCGGCGAAGACGCCGTAGAAGCCCTCGGCCTTGCGGAACTCGTCACCGAAGATGTCGTAGGAGTGCGGCACCGCGTTGCAGACGGGTACGCCGAGGGGGCGCAGGCGGAAGACCTGCGCCAGCACCCGGGCCTGGTGACGGGCGCGGGTGGGCGGGTCGACGAGGTTGCCGTAGTAGAAGCCCATTCCGGGGTCGACGACGACCTTGTCGACGCCCAGCGAGCGGGCGTGGGCGATGCGGGGCGCGAAGTGGTCGAGCAGCACCGGCATCGGGTCGGCGTCGGGCGGGACGTCGGCGATCTCGCGGACGTTGGCGGTCTCGCCGAAGCACATGACGACAGCGGCGTCGTACTCCGCGGCGAGCGCCAGCATCTCGTCCTCGTGCTGGCGGCCGGTCATGTTGAGGATGCGGGCGCCGGCGTCGAGGCAGGCGCGCACGACCTCGGGCTCGTAGGTCTCGACCGAGACGATCGCCTCGTCGGCCAGGCCCTTCACCGCCGGCACCAGGCTGGCGACCTGGTCGTCGGCGGAGACCCGCGCGGCCTTCGCGTTGCTCGACTCGGCGCCCAGGTCGATGACGCCCGCGCCCTGCGCGACCTGGATCCGGCCCATCCGGACCGCGTCGGCCGGGCTGGTGGCCACGCTCTCGCGGTAGGTCGAGTCGCGCGAGAGGTTGACGCAGCCCATCAGGGTCAGCGGGCCGTCGCCGATGACGACGGGACCGCGGGGACCGTCGAGGACGACCGGCACCACCGGGTGCTCCCAGGCCGCGCCGTGGTCGTTCTGCAGGGCCGCCAGGTCCGCAAGGGTGATCACGCCTGAAAGGGTAGGGGGGAGGATGAAGCGGTGAGCGAATCCCTCGAGCTGCAACGGCTGTCCGACCTGTCCGACGACGAGCTGGCGGCGGCGTACACGCCGTCACGGGAGCCGTGGCTCCGGGTCAACTTCGTGAGCACCGTCGACGGTGCCGCGCAGGGCTCGGACGGCATTAGCAAGAGCATCAACAACGACGCCGACAAGCGGGTCTTCGACGCCCTGCGCAGGCGGGCCGACTGCCTCGTGGTCGGCGCCGGGACGCTGCGCGACGAGGGGTACGACGTCCCGTCGATCCCGCTGGTGGTCGTGAGCCGGTCGGCCGACCTGCCGCCGACGCTGGCCGACGCCCCGCGCGGACGGATCCTGATGGCGACCGTGGCCTCGGCCGACGGGCTGGCGAAGGTCCGCGAGGAGCTGGGGGAGGAGCACGTGCTCGTGCTCGGCGACGACGAGATCGACCTCGCCCTGCTGAAGGCCACGCTCGCGGAGCGGGGCTGGACCGAGCAGCTGTGCGAGGGCGGGCCGTCGCTCTTCGCCGACCTGCTCGCCGCCGAGGTCGTCGACGAGCTGTGCTGGACGATCGTGCCGGCCCTCACCGGCGGCGACGCCGTACGCATCGCCACCGGCGCGGAGGTGGAGGTCGCGCTGCGTCCCGCCCTGCTGCTGGAGCAGGACGGGACGCTGCTGGGGCGCTGGCTGGTGGAGTGATCCCTGCTCAGGGAGCCGGGTAGTCCACCACGTAGCTCGGGATGCCGGGCGCGTCGCTGTCCACGCGCGCCCCGGTGTCGTTGACGACGTGCTCGATGCTGCCCGCCTCGAGGTTGACCGTCATGACGTGGTGCAGGCGTACGCCGGCGCGCTCGGGCACCTCGAAGCCACTCTCGGTGGTGATCGAGGGGTCGTTGCGGTTGAAGACGTAGACCCCGCCGCCGTAGAGCTGGTGGCGGCGCACGTCGTCGGCGACCTTGTAGCCGGCCCAGCCGAGCGTGCCGTCGGGACGGGTCCAGTCGGCCTGCGAGGGCGGGTCGTAGGGCAGCTCGTTCTGGTAGAGCACGACCTCGCCCCGTTCGCCGTTCCAGATCGTGTTGAACTCCTGGTAGTGCTCGACGAAGAGGCCGGTGGCCCGCACGCGGTCGCCGTCGACGATCACGCCGACGCGACCGATGTTGGTGTTCCAGCGGTCGGTGTCGCCCACCGCGCCGGCGGTGAAGCCCTCGATGCCGTGGTCGGCACGCCACACCCACGCGTGGTCGATGAGCACGTCGTCGGCGTCGATGCGCAGCGACACGTCGGCCTTGCCGATGTGGGGGCCGCCCACGCGGAAGTAGACGTCGTTGAGCGTCGTGGTCGGCGCCGCGGCGGCCGGGCGACGGTCACCGGAGCGGCCGGGACGGCCCTGGATGTGCATCAGGTTCGGCGAGAGACGGGTGCCGGCGTCGATGGTGACGCCCGCGACGACCACACCGGTCGCCTCGGGGCGTACGACGACAGGGGTGGCGCCGTCGACGGCCGTGAGGGTGGCGTGGCCGAGGCCGAGGACGACGGTGTCGTCGCGACGGATCACCAGGCTGCGGTCGACGTCGTACACGCCGGGGGTGAGCAGCAGGTTCTTGCCCCGGTCCAGCGCCTTGGCGATCGTCCGGGCGGACTGGTCCGGGCTGGCGACGTGGAAGGACGAGAGCGGCAGGTTCTTGCCGGCGGTGGTGCCGCCTGCCCAGCTGGTGCCGCGCGAGTCGGTGCGCACGCTCGGCACGCGGACCTGCCAGGCGCCCTTGTCGTCGAGGTGGAGGTAGGGCTTCTCGCGGCTCAGCGGGGTGCGGTCGAGCGTGGTGTAGGGCTCGGTGGGGAAGTTGGCCTCCGAGGGCGCGCCGATCGTGCCCGCGAAGACCTGGTTCCACACGCCGTTGGACCAGTTCGCGACCTCGCTGTTGCGGGTGAGCCACTGCTGCTGCGAGCCGTTGATCACCTCGCCGGCGCGGGAGTCGGCGAGGTAGCCGCCGCTGGCGAACTGCGGGCCCTCGGTGCAGTAGTCCATCAGCGACAGGTTGCCGCCCCGGATGTCGACGCGGCGCAGCGAAGCGGCCTGCGAGGTCGCCCAGAAGTTCGCCGATGCGCGGCAGCCGTCCTGGCCGGTGCCGTCGACGTCGATCGTGAGGTTGGAGAGCGAGCGCCAGAAGTTGTTGAGCGCCACGCAGTAGGGCTGCGTGGGTCCGTCGGTGAGGCAGCGGTTGTAGACCTCGACCTTGCCGTTGATGACGACGTCGGACGGGTCCGCGCCGAGGCCGGCGACCTCGGTGTAGTAGCCGACCTTGATCTGCAGCGGCTCGGTGGGCGTGCCGTAGGTGCCGGGGAGGAACAGCAGGCTCCACCGCTCCTCCGACATCTCGGCGTCGACCTGCTGCTGCCAGATCGCGTCCGCCTGCTGGCGGATCTCCGCCGTAGGCATGCTCGGGTCGAAGACGATGACGCGGTCGCCGAGGTCGGGCGCTGCGGCAGGCGCGGCCGCGGGCGCGGCGGTGCTCGGGGCGATGGTGGGGGCCGTCAGGCCGACCACGGCCACGGCGAGGGCCGTGAGGGCGGCACGCAACGACGTACGACGACGTCGGCGGGGGTGCGGAAGCGGTTGGGACATGGGGGGACCTTCCGGGTGTGAGAGCGCTTCCATTCAGGATGCACCATCCGTGTGACCACCGCCACACCCGGGGTCCGCCCCTGAGACGGACTAGCCGTCGAGCGCGTCGAGCAGCGCCTTGGAGAAGGCCGGGATGTCGTCGGGGTTGCGGCTGGTGATGAGGTTGCCGTCGACGACGACCTCCTCGTCGACCCACTCGCCGCCACCGTTGCGGATGTCGGTCTGCAGGCTCGGCCAGCTCGCGACCCGCTTGCCCTGCACCCGGTCGGCCTCGACGAGGGTCCACGCCGCGTGGCAGATCGCCGCCACGGGCTTGCCGGAGTCGACGAAGTCGCGGATGAAGGCCACGGCCCCCTCGTCCATGCGCAGGGCATCGGGGTTGGCGACGCCGCCGGGCAGGACGAGCGCGTCGTAGTCGGCGACGGCCACGTCGGCCACGCGCCGGTCGACGCGCTGGGTGCTCGACTTGTCGAGGTGCTGGAAGAGCTGGACCTCGCCCTCGTCGAGCGAGAGCAGCTCGGCGGTGTGGCCGGCGTCGACGGCGGCCTGCCACGGCTTGGTGAGCTCGACCTCCTCGACGCCCTCGGATGCGGTCAGGAATGCGATTCGCTTGGACATGCCTCCACGCTCGCTCGCCGGGTGGGGGGGCGACAACCGCCTTCGGGGTGGGGGCTCGGGTCGGGGCCTCGCGTTGCGTTCCCCGGGTACCCGGGGAAACTGGAGCCTCACCCCCGAAGTTTCGCGGTGGAGGCTCCAGTTTGAGCCGGTGAGCTCGACGCGCAAGCGCTCAGGCGGCCCTGCTCCGTGACTCGAGGATCCTGCGGATGCGCGCCGCGAGCTGTTGGGGCGCCCCGAGCTGGGCCCACGTGATGCGGATGCAGACCCATCCGGTGAGCTGGCAGATGCGTTCCTCGCGCTCCTTCTCCCGCAGCAGGAACTCCTCGAGCGTCTCGCCCGGCCGCCGGTGGAGCTCGTACTTGATCTTCCCGTCGAACTCGAGGAACACCCCGAGCTCGACCCACGCGAAGTCCACCCGCGCGAACCTCGCGCCGCGCTCGTCGAGGATCCAGACCTGTGGCTCGGGCCTGAGCAGTCCCTGGCTGTAGAAGAAGTACGCCGTACGCGACTCGCCCGCCGACTCCCGTCGCCCGTCCGTCAGTCGCAGCACGACGTTGGTGCGCAGGCTGTTGGGCCACCATCGGGTGCGGTGGGCGAACTGGCGTACGCCGCTCGTCGTCGTCAGCCCGGCATGGAGCAGGCCGTCGACGGTGATCAGCGCAGACTCGACGGTGGAGACGGTCGTCATCTCAACGGCGCAACGCGTGGCGAGGGAGACAGGCACACCGTTGACCACCTTGACGTGGTACTTCGGCATCGAGCCGGCGTGCTGCACCCGGTCGCACTCCTTGCGCCCGGCGCGGCCATCGGTGCGGGTGGTGTGGACCTTCGTGAGGTCGTGACCCCACACGGGCGCCCCCTGCTCGATCGCCGACGACACATGAGTGAGCACCGTGCTGGGATGTGCTCGTGCGAGGACGGCACGCGACAAGACACGGTGACGGTCGGCCGGGCTGAGCGACGTCCACAGCGTCGCGTCGCAGTAGCTGCCGTGCCGCACCCGATGCAGCTCGCCGGTCTTGACCATCGTGCGGATCTGGCGGTCGGTGTAGCCGGAGTCGAGGAGCTCGCGCCGCAGCACGACGACGCCTTCGAGGTCGATCAGCTCGGTGGTGGGCATGTACGACGACTGCCCGGCAGCGTCGAACCCGAACCTCACGATCGGGAGGCTGTGGACAAACCGCGGCGGTTCGACGACGCCCTTGACCGAGCTTCCGGGGCCGAACTGGAGCCTTACCCGCGAAGTTTCGGGGTGGAGGCTCCAGTTTCCCCGGGTACCCGGGGATCGCGACGGCGGAAGGCTTCCGCCTCAGCCGATGGCGCCGGCATTGTCCTTCGCCAGCGAGCGCGAGATGACCATCCGCTGGATCTGGTTGGTCCCCTCGAAGATCTGCATCACCTTCGCCTCGCGCATGTAGCGCTCGACGGGGAAGTCGCGGGTGTAGCCGTAGCCCCCGAGGACCTGCACGGCGTCGGTGGTGACCTTCATGGCGTTGTCGGTGGCGACGAGCTTGGCGACCGAGGCCTCGCGGGAGAAGGGCAGCCCGGCGTCCTTGAGGCGCGCAGCGTGCAGCATGGTGGCGCGGGCGGAGACGATCGCGGCCTCCATGTCGGCGAGCACGAAGGCCAGGCCCTGGTGGTCGATGATCCGCGAGCCGAACGTCTCCCGCTCACGGGCGTACGCCACCGCGGAGTCGAGGGCGCCCTGGGCGAGCCCGACGGCCACGGCGGCGATGCCGAGGCGGCCGGAGTCGAGCCCGGCGAGCGCGATCCGCAGGCCGTCGCCCTCGTTGCCGAGGAGCCGGTCGGCGTCGATGCGTACGCCGTCGAAGCGCATGGTCGCCGTGGCCGAGCCGGTGAGGCCCATCTTCCGCTCCGGCGGGTCGGCGGACAGCCCTTCGGCGTCGGCCGGCACGAGGAAGCAGGAGATGCCGTTGCGGTCGTCGGAGGTCCGCGCCATCACCTTGTAGAAGTCGGCGTGGCCGCCGTGGGTCGTCCAGGCCTTGGCGCCGTTGAGGACGTAGGAGTCGCCGTCGCGGCGCGCGGTCGTACGCATCGCCGCGGGGTCGGAGCCCGCGTGCGGCTCGGAGAGGCAGTAGGCGCCGAGCAGCTCGCCACCGAGCATGTCGGGCAGCCACCGCGCCTTCTGCTCCTCGGTGCCGAACTCCGCGAGGCCGAAGCAGGAGAGCGCGTGGACGGACACGCCGACGCCGACCGAGGACCACACGGAGCCGATCTCCTCGAGCACCTGGAGGTAGACCTCGTAGGGCTGGGCGCCGCCACCGACCTCTTCGGGGTAGGGCAGCGACAGCAGGCCGGCCTGGCCGAGCATGCGGAAGACCTCGCGCGGGAACGTCTCGGTGGCCTCCGCCTCGGCCGACCGCGGCGCGAGCTCCTTGGTGGCGATCTCGCGCGTCAGGGCGAGCAGGTCGCGGGCCTCGTCGGTGGGCAGCTGGCGGCGTGCGGTCATGTGACGCACGTTACCGGCGCCGTCCGCGGGCCCGAAGTCGGCGGCCCGGAGCCTGGGGTTCCGGTCCCAAGCTGGAGCCTCACCCCCGAAGTTTCGGGGTGGAGGCTCCACTTTCCCCGGGTACCCGGGGAACGCGACGACACGCGACGACCGGAACGGGGAGGCGGCCTCAGACCGCCGGCCACGACAGCGGCGGAGCGATCATCCCCTCGTCGGTCATGACCGCGAGCGCGTCGGAGACCAGCCCGGGGGCGTCGGGGTGCTCGCCCCAGAGCTCCTGGGCCCGGGCGACGAGCTCGCCGGCGGAGCAGGGCACTTCGAGCGCCAGCCAGATCACCACACCGAGCCCGGCGAGCACGTGGACCCGGTCGTCGACCATCAGCACCAGCTCGTCGTCGTACTCCACCGCGTCGCGCCACGGGGCGCGGGTCCAGGTGTCTCCCGGCGGGGCGGGCACGTCGGCGACGCCGGGGTGGTGCAGCCGCGGGGCGGGCGGCTGGCCCTCGACGTCGAGCAGGTGGACGAGGTCGTCGATCCAGTCGGCGAACTCCCGGTAGTGCAGCGCCCAGGCGCCGCCGCACGCGTCGATGGTGTCGGCCAGGCGAAGGATCGGGTGCTCGAGCAGGGTCAGCGACGAGCTCTGGGTCACCATCTCGGCGATCGCGTGGGCGGGCGCGAGCGGCACCAGGCCGTCGTCGCCCTCGCCGCGGTGCAGCAGCACGATGCGGTGCAACCAGGCCCGGGCCGGCGGGTGCACCAGGCCGAGCTCGTCGGGCGACAGCGACTGCTTGAGGTGGGGCGCGCCGCCGTGGGGGATGACGGACAGCGGCTTGGGGTGCGGGTGCACGGCCAGGGTGTCGTCGACGGAGGTGGTCTCGTCGGTGAGGTAGCCCAGGCGCCCGGCGAGCTGGCGTACGGCGGTGGTCTTGCCGGTCCCCGACGCCCCGACCAGCGCGAGGGCACGGCCCTCGGGGTCGGCGACCGCGCCGGCGTGGAGGTTGATGCGCTGCCCGGCGGTGGCCTCGAGCGCGGCCATGGTGACGCGCGAGGTGATGGCGTAGTCGTGCACGACGTCGTCGGTCCCGTTGCCCGTGAGGTCGGTGAGGTCGACGACCGCGACGGGCGCGGCGTCCGTGAGCGCGCGGCTCCACTGCCCGCGCAGCCGGTCGACGGCGTCGCCGGTGACGGGGATCCCGATCGGCACCCCGAGGGCCGCCACCACCACGGCCGGCGGACCTGCCTGTGTGCTCACGGCGCCCACTCTAGGGTGGCGCCGTGGGCAGGATGGGTGATCACCGGATGCTGGTGGTCGCATCGGTGGCGTACGCCGTCGGGCTGGGGGTGCTGGTGGCAGGGCCCTGGGGCCAGGACCTCAACGACCTGACGGTCCGGTGCTACACGTTCTTCCGCTACGACTGGCCGATCGCGCCGGAGTGGGCACTGCCGCACCACTACGGCGTGCTGCTCAACGTGGTGCTCTTCGTGCCGGTGGGCGCGCTGCTGGCCGCGCTCCTGCGGGGGAGGTGGTGGGCCGCGGTGCTGGTGGCGGGGCTGTGCTCGGCGGCCATCGAGGTCGTGCAGTCGCGGTGGCTGGAGCGGATCGGCAGCGCCGACGACCTCGTCGCCAACACCGTCGGCGCGGCGCTCGGCGCGCTCGCGCTCACTCTTCGCAGACGACGCCGATCACGACGAGCTGGTCGACCAGCGTCGCCACGTCCTCGCTGATCTCCTCGGGCGCGGCGTCGGTCATCGCGGCGGCGGCGGCGGTGATCTCCGCCAGCGTGCCGCCCTCGGCGATCGCCAGCCACACCACGCACCCCGATCCCTCGAGCAGGATCGGCGGGCCCTTGGGCAGGCGGGTGAGGTAGGCCGTGGGCACCTCGCCGCCGTCGAGGTCCTCCTCGCTGACCCACGCGATGTCGTCGGCGATGCGGTAGTTGAGGTCGCTCACGTGCGCCTCACCCGGCTCGAGAGCTCGGTGACGGCGCGTCGCACCCGGAGCCGCTGTCGGGCGCGGACCTCGGTGCGGGTCGGTGCGCGCCCGAGCTCCATGCGGAGGTGGTCGCGGTTGACCCGCATCGCGGCGGTCAGCAGCTCGGCCTTGGCCCGCACGGTGGTCGCCGCGGCGAGGCGGGCGCGCCACTCGTCGAGCCGGCTCCCGCCCTGCGTGACGTGGCGCCAGAGGAGGTAGGTCGGGTCGCCGCGGTGCAGCTCGAGCTCGCCGATGCCGGCCGCGAGCGCGACCTCGGCGTGCAGCTCGGCGGCGAGGGCGCGTACGGCGTCCTGCTCGTGCGGCTCGGCGCCGCTCCACGCGTGGTCGAGGTCGGCGGTGCCACCCGAGCGAGCTGAGTGGAGCACGAGGATGAGTCGCTGCGCGGTGCGGTCGGGCACGTGGCAGTCGCGGTGCGCGATGGGGCGTACGACGCGGTCGCGGGCGAGGACGTCGAAGGCCTGCTCGGCGTCGACGGTGACCCCGGGCCAGCTCACGTGGACGTCGACCCAGCCCCAGTCGTCGTGCCACCAGTTGGCGGCGTGGGCGAAGACGGAGCCGGTGGCGAACCCCGTGCGCTGCTCGAAGCCGACCGACTCCACCGCGGCGACCAGCCGGGAGAGGTGGCTGGGGCGGACCAGGACGTCGACGTCGCTGGAGTGGCGCCCCTCGGCGCGCAGCCCCGGCAGGACGGCCGGTCCCTTGAGGTGGAGCAGGTCGATGCCGGCGTCGTCGGCGAGCTTCTGGACGACGGCGTGGGCGAGGTGGACACGGGCGGCGATGGGTGCCGCCCGCACGTCCGACTCCTCGCTCATGCGGCCATCGTGCCAGCCACGGCGCGGCGAGTGTCGGCGAATCGACCGGGCGGCCACGGTGCACGGCCTACACTCGCGAGCATGACGTTCGGGGACTTCGTTCGGCTGAGCCGCGCCTACGTGTGGGTGTTGATCGGCTGCACCATCCTCGGCGCGCTCCTGATGATCGGCAAGACCACGCGCGAC
Organism: Nocardioides furvisabuli; assembly: GCA_964021995.1. GTDB lineage: Bacteria > Actinomycetota > Actinomycetes > Propionibacteriales > Nocardioidaceae > Nocardioides > Nocardioides furvisabuli_A. The sequence continues at coordinate 182,642 of CAXHZJ010000006.1, forward strand.
CCGGTGCTCTACTCCGCCACGTCGTCGGGCCTGGTGCGGGTCGGCCAGGCGACCACGGCCGGCGAGGAGCAGGGCAACGCCACGCTCGCGGAGGACAAGGCCAACCTCTACGCCTTCCTCGTGTCCACCACCCCGGTCGCCGAGCAGGTCGTGGAGGACCTCGACCTCGCCATCCCGCCGAGCGCCATCGCGGGACGCTTCTCCGCCTCGGTGGACGCCAACGTCAACTCCCTCACCGTCTCGGCCGTCGGCAGCACGCCCGAGGAGGCGCGTGACCTCGCCAACGCCGTCGTCGAGGCGGTCGTCGTCGTCGCCCAGCAGATCGAGACCGGCGAGGAGAACCCCCGCGAGGAGCCGCTCACACGGATCATCCCGCTCGAGCAGGCGCAGCTGCCGGGCGCGCCGTTCACCCCGGACTACCGCAACGCAGCGATGAAGGGGGCGATCGGCGGCCTGGCGCTGGCCTACGCCTTCCTCGTCGGCCGCCGCCTGATCGACCGCCGCATCCGCTCGGCCAAGCACGTCGAGGACGCCACCGGTGCCTCCGTGCTGGGCATCATCCCCAAGGAGGACGCGCTGGGTCGCGTCCACCGCGGCGTGCGCGGCGACCTGGGGCGGGCGGCCGAGGCCTTCCGCCAGCTGCGCACCAACCTGCGCTTCGTCGACGTCGACAACGAGCCCAGGCGCATCGTGGTCACCTCCGCGCTGGCAGGCGAGGGCAAGTCGACGGTGTCCTCCAACATCGCCCGCCTCGTCGCCCAGGCCGGCACCCCGGTCCTGCTCATCGACGCCGACCTGCGTCGCCCGATGATCGCGACGACCTTCGAGGTCGACGGTGCCGTCGGCCTCACCCAGGCGCTGGCCGGCGACGTCGACGTGCGCGAGGTCATCATCGAGTCCGGCATGGCCAACCTGAGCCTGCTGCCGGCCGGGCGCATCCCGCCCAACCCGAGCGAGCTGCTCGGCTCGCTGCGGATGAAGCAGTTCGTCGACGAGCTCTCGGTCGACTACCTCGTGATCCTCGACGCCCCGCCGCTGCTGCCGGTGACCGACGCCGGCCTGCTGTCGGCCTTCTGCGACGGCGCCCTGCTGGTGCAGGCGGCCGGCAAGACGCAGATCGAGCAGAGCCAGCAGTGCCGCCGCATCCTCGACCAGGTCGGCAGCCGACTGCTCGGCGTCGTGCTCAACAAGGCGCCGGTCAAGGGCGCCGCCGCGATCGCCTACGGCGGTGGCTACGGCAGCTACGGCGGCTATGGCGGCTACAAGGCGGAGTACGCGTCCCGCGAGGCGTACTCGACCGCGGGCAAGGGCCGCCGGCGCAAGCAGGCGAAGAGCGAGGCCAAGGCCGTGGCGAAGGCCGAGTCGAAGGCCCAGTCGAAGACCGAGGCCAGGGCCACGAAGGCCGACGCGCAGGAGAAGGCCGCGAAGTCCTGACCCCCGCGAGGGACAGCGTCAGTACGCCCCGCGGCTGGCCAGCACGGCGGTGACCGTGCGTGCCAGGATCAGCAGGTCCTGCACCATCGACCAGTTGTCGACGTAGTAGAGGTCGAGGCGCACGGTGTCCTCCCACGAGAGGTCCGAGCGCCCGGAGACCTGCCAGAGCCCGGTCATGCCCGGCAGAACGTTGAGCCGGCGCAGCATGTCGTCCTCGTACTTCTCGACCTCCGACGGCAGCGGCGGGCGCGGGCCGACGAGGCTCATCTCGCCTCGTACGACGTTCCACAGCTGCGGCAGCTCGTCGAGCGAGAACCGGCGGATGAAGCGCCCCGGCCGGGTCACGCGCGGGTCGGCCGTCGACTTGAAGAGGACGTGGTCGGCGCGCGGGTCGAGGTCGGCGAGGCGCTGCTCGGCGTCGACCGACATGGAGCGCAGCTTGAGGCAGGTGAACTCGGCTCCCTCGCGCCCGACCCGGGTCTGGCGGAAGAGCGCCGGTCCGCCGTCGTGGCGCTTGACCCAGATCATCAGGAAGGCCAGCAGCGGCCAGACGAGGGCGAGGATCGTGAGCGCGCCGACGACGTCGAAGGCGCGCTTGGCGTCGTTGGTGGCCAGCTGCGAGCGCGAGCGGCCCAGGTGCATCAGGGGGAGACCGGCCACGGGGCGGATCCGCACCCGCTCGCTGGAGACGTCGGTGACGTTGGGGGCCACGATGATCTGCACGTTGGCGTGGTCCTCGAGGTCCCAGGCCAGGCGACGCAGCGCGGTGGAGGAGCTGACCGCGCCGGCGGTGAAGAAGACGATGTCGGGCGACAGCTCGTCGACCACCGCACGCACGTCCTCGCTGTGCCCGAGGACCTCGAGGCCGGTGGAGGTGCGCTCGAGCCCGGCGTAGTCGCTGGGCACCAGGCACCCCATCACGGAGTAGCCCAGCCACGACTCGCGCGCCAGCACCGTGTGGATCTCGCCGATGTAGCCCGGCGTGCCGACCAGGATCACCTTCTCGTTGAAGTGCCCGGCGCTGCGCAGGCGCTGGATGACCCGGCGCGAGATGAGCCGGCCGATGAGCAGCAGCAGCACGCCGATCGGGAAGAGGAGGACGAAGAAGCCCCGGGAGAGGGGGTACTGCATGAGGAAGGCCATGGTCGCGACGAGGGCCGCGGTGAAGAAGGAGGCGTTGACGACGAGCTTGAACTCCTCGGTGCCCGCGCCGAAGACGTGGCGCTCGTACGTGCCGAAGATCGAGAGCATGACGATCCACGTCGCGACGAAGAAGCCGCTCGCCAGGACCGTGTTCTCCAGGACGTCGCCGGAGGTGGCGAAGATCGGCAGCGTGAGCCGGAAGCGGATGGCCATCGCGGTCGCGACCGTGATCATCACGAGGTCGATGACGCCGATGAACCACGGGAGGAGGCGGATGCCTTCGGGTCGCACGTCAGAGCCCCCTGTCTTCACGCAGTGCGATCGAGCGGATCCGGTCGATGAAGCGGGCCTCGCCGAACTGCTCGGCCCGCATCGTGAGTCTGTCAGGGTCCCAGCCGTGGTGCTCGGACTTCTCGAGGGCGGCGGCGATCAGCTCGGGCTCGGGGCTGTCGAAGAAGAGCCCGGTCTCGCCCTCGACCACGGTCTCGAGGAAGCCGCCGCCGCGCAGGGCCACCGCCGGGACGCCGAAGGCGGCGGCCTCCAGCGGGGTCAGGCCGAAGTCCTCGTGGCTGGCCGCGACGAGCACGTCCGCGTCGGCGTACACCGCACGGAGCTGGGCGTCGCTGAGCCCGCCGAGCAGGCGCACGTTCGCCGGCAGGGTGGCGCGCAGCCGTGCCTCCTCGGGGCCGCGCCCGACGACGACGAGGCGCCGGCCGGTGCCGCGTACGGCCTCGATGACGGCGTCGACGTTCTTGTAGGGCAGCAGCCGCGAGACCACGAGCGCATAGCCGGGGTCCCAGCCCGCGAGCTCGGGCACCGGCTCGCGGGGGGCCGAGGCGTCCATGCCGTGGGGCGGCGGCAGGAGCTCGGCGTCGCGGCCGTACGTCGTCGCGATCCGCTGCTGCACCACGCGGCTGTTGGCGAGGTAGACGTCGACCTGTGCCGCCCGGTCGCGGTCCCAGCGCTTCAGCATCGGCCGCATCGCCAGCAGGGGCGGACCGAGCGGGGAGCGCCACGCGGTGCCGCCGAGGTACTCGTCGGTCTGGTAGAGCCAGCGGGCCGGGTTGTGGCAGTAGACGACCGTGCGGCCGGGGGCGTCGAAGCCGTGAGCCCAGCCGCTGCTGGAGGCGACGACGACGTCGGCGTCCACGCGCATCCGGGAGGCGGCCGGGGCGAGGAGCGGCAGCGCGAGGCGGTGGTCGCGCCGGAAGGCGCCGATGCGGTTGAGCGGCGAGGTGCGGATGTCGGCCCCGGCGAAGTCGGGGTAGGTGCCGTCGGGGTCGTAGAGGGTGGTGTGGACCGGCGCCTCGGGGAAGGCCCGCATCAGGCTCAGCACCACGCGTTCGGCGCCGCCGCGCTGGGTGAGGTAGTCGTGGGCGATCGCCACGCTCGCACGCGCGCTCATGACACCCCCAGGTCCGTCAGCAGTCGCTCCACCCGCGACCGGCCGGCCTGCGGGGAGAACTCGTCCTCCCAACGCTCACGCGCCCGGTCGGTCACGGCCCGCACCTCCTTCGGTGTGGCGGCGAGCGCGCGGGCCACGACGGCGGCGAGGTCGTCGGCGTCACCGGCCCGGGCGACCCACGGGTGCTCCGGCCCGGCGACCTCCGGCAGCGCGCCCGCGTCGGAGACGACGTAGGGGACGCCGGCGGCCATCGCCTCGGCTGCGACGAGGCCGAAGGACTCCGCGACCCGGCTCGGGAAGACCGCCAGGTCGACCTCGGCGAAGAAGGCGGCGGGCGTCACCCGGCCCAGGCGGCGTACGCGGTCGCCGAGCCCGGCGAGTGCCTCGGCGACGGGCGCCTGCTGGTCGGCCGGCACCCAGCGGTCGTCGCCGGCGATGACGAGCGTGGCGTCGGCCAGCGCGGTCGCGGCGAGTGCGTGCGCGACGAGGTCGGCACCCTTGTCGGTGGAGAGCCGGCCCATGAAGCCGACCCGGTGCTGCGACCCGGCGCGGGCCGCGAGGTCGACCGCGTCGGTCCAGTTGGCGAACACCTCGGCACCCGTGACCTGCGAGGCGAGGAAGCGGGACGGCACCAGCACCCGCTCGGCCCCGGCCCGCGCGATCGCCAGGGCGGCGCGCTGGGCGCGTGAGCGCGGCAGCTGGTGGAGGTGCACGACACGGCGGCGGTGCCCGGTGGTGGCGAGGGAGGGCACCAGTCCGTGGCACCAGAGCAGTCCGGTGCGCTCGTGGCGGTCCCACGCGCGCAGGCGGTGGAGGTGCTCACGGCGGCCGTCGGCCCGCAGGGCGACGACCTCGGCGCCGACCGCGGCCGCCGCGTCGAGGACGTCGGTGGGCCGATCGGGCGCGACCACGACCACCTGACGGCCCAGCGCGACCAGGGCTGCGGCGCAGCGGACGAGCACCTGCTCACCACCGCCGAGGTCCGCGTTGTTGGCGGCGAGGTGGATCGGCTCAGGCATCCGGTGGGACCTCGGCGGGTGACTGGAGGGCGTGGCCCAGGGCGAGGGCCACCGCGACGCCCATCGGGGTGTCGAGCAGCACCTCGCCGAGGGTGATCGCCATGACGCCGATGCCGATGATGGCGCCCTGGGCGCCCGCGGCCACGAGGTCACCCGCGCGCGATCGGTCCGAGAGCCGGACGAAGGCGAAGACGAGCAGGGCCAGCACGAGCAGCAGTGCTCCCCAGCCACCCTCCTGGCGCACGGCGAGGTAGCTGTTGTGGAAGAAGAACTCGAGGTCGCGGATGTTGACCGTCGCGGTGCCGGGCCCGTTGCCGTACCACGGCGCCCCGGCCAGCTCGACCTGCTCCTGGGCGATGATCCGCTGGCGCAGGTTGTCGCTGCCGGAGCGGTCGGAGAAGGGTCCGAAGGTCGTCAGGCTCTGCGGGATGTTGTCGACCAGCCAGACCAGGCCGGCGGCCATGGCGGCACCACCGAAGGTGCCCAGACGGCGGCCGAGCAGCACCCAGACGGCGACGAAGACGCCCGCGAGCAGACCGGTGCGGGAGAAGCACAGCGCCAGCCCGACGACCATCGGCACCGCCACGGCGGCTCGCACCTTCGTGCGCTCGTCGCAGAAGAAGACGGCCAGCGTGCCGAGCACGGCGATGAAGTAGGCGCCGGCGTTGGGGTCGCCGAGGAAGCCGGTGAGCCGGCCGGCATAGGTGTCGCCGCCGACACCGACGATCGCCAGGGCGATCACCGCGGTGAGTCCGGTGGCCAGCCCGGCGCCCACCGACCGCAGGGACAGCCGTCCCGTCCCGCCCGCCCAGATCAGCCCGGCGACGATCGCGACGTGACCGACACGACGGGTCCACTCGACCTGGTTCGTCACGCCGGAGTAGAGGAGCAGCGCGAGCAGGGCGCCGAGGACGATGACGACGAAAGCCGGCAGCCGGGCCCCGCCGCGGGCGGGACGGAAGAGGCAGAGGCCGACGAGGCCGGCCATCGCGAACTCGTTGACCGGGTAGCCCGAGACCTCGATCGTGCGCAGCGGGAGCAGGGCCATCAGCGCGAAGTCCGACATGCGGATCTCGCGGTCGGCCTGCTCGGCCTTCGCCAGGGTGCGGTCGGGGAGGTCCCAGGGGGAGTCGGTCCGGCTCATCGCCCGCCTCCGGCGTCGGCGTACGCCGTCGCGATGCGCGCGCACATGTCGTCGACGCCCGGCCAGTCTTCGAGGCCGGGTCGAGTCGTCAGGTCGAGGCCCTGGCGCTCGAGCGCCTTCGCGACCGCGACGGTGTCGGCGGCATCCACCAGCGAGGCGGACGGGAGGATCTCGGGGTTGCCGCCGACGTCGCTGGCGACGACGCCCATGCCGCGGGCAGCGGCGTCGAGCAGGGCGTAGGAGCAGTTCTCCCAGACCGACAGCATGGCGAGCACGTCGTGCTCGGCCATCGCGGCCTCCGGGTCGACGAAGCCCGGCATCGTGACGACGCCGCCCAGCCCCAGCCTCTCGACCTGGGCCGCGAGCGCGTCCTGCTCGGGGCCGGTGCCGGCCAGCGTGAGCCGGGCCTCGGGCCGGGAGCGGTGCAGCTCGGCGAAGCCGTCGACGAGCGCGGGGAGCCGCTTCTCCGGTGACAGCCGCGCCAACGACAGGATGCGCAAGCCGGACGTGGCGACGGGGCCGTCGAGCGCGTCCACCCCGTTGGGGACCACGGTCACCGGCACCCGCGGGTGCCACTTGTCGCGCATCGCGTCGGCGGTGGCGCGGCTGACCGCGATCGCCGCCGCGAAGCGGCGCAGCCGCAGCGTGTGGACGCCCGCCATCACGCGCGCCTTGGCATCCGAGCGGTGGTAGACCACGTCGTCGCGGGCGATGCCGTGCTCGGTGGTGACGAGCCGCGGGCCGCGGCCGCTCGCGAGGGCGACGACGATGTCGGCGTAGGACAGGTGGCTGTGCACGACCGCTGGCCGCTCGCGGCGTACGACGTCGCGCAGCGAGGCCGCGGACGCGCGCAGCCCGTGGTCGGGGCCGAACGGGGCCTCGACGACCGTCGCACCGAGGTCGCGCAACCGCTCGGGCAGCGCACCGGGCGGCGCGAGCACGACGAGGCGCCAGCCCGGGATGCCGGCGCGGGCCACGTCGAGGACGTGGCGGGCCACCCCGGCCAGGTCGCTGACCGGGACCACCCAGAGCGCCGTCGGCGCAGGGGATGCCCTCAGAACCATTGCTCCAACCGCTCCAGGGCGATCCAGAAGCCCTCGCCGTCGTTGACGTGGCCCTGCCAGATCTCGGGGATGAAGCTCACCCCGGGCGCCATCGCGTCGAGCTGCTGGGCGAGCACGGCCCAGTCGATCTCGCCGTCGCCGACCTGCACGCCCTCGCCGTCGACACCGGTGGCGTCGACGAGGTGGAGGTGCTCGGTGTGGGGCGCGAGCAGGTCGGTGGCCTCGGCGAACGACATGCCGAGGTAGTTGGCCGAGAGCTTGGAGTGCGACACGTCGAAGCACAGCCGGCGGTCGTGCTCCTCGGCGAAGGCGGCGGTGTCACGGGGGTCGACGAAGAGGTTGCAGTAGAGCTGGCCGCCCATGTACCACGGGTAGGGCGGCAGTGTCTGCGCGCAGAGGCGTACGCCGGAGTCGTCGACGCGGGCCAGGCCCGCGGCCACCCGGGCATACATCTGCTCCCGCTCGGCCGGAGCGACGAAGGCGTCGGTGGTGAAGCCGCCGAGGCTGGCCACGATGACCGGTCCGGCGCTGTCGGCCCGCGCGTCGGCGCCCTTGGTGAAGTGCTGCTGCATCTCGCGGGTGGTGTCGACGACGCGCTGGAGCTCACGGATCGAGCGCTCCCAGTGGGCGTCGTCCTCGGAGGCGAGGTTGAGCAGGAAGTCGCCGGCGAAGAGGTCGGGGGAGTGGGTGGTGAAGCCCATCGGCAGCCCGCCGGCGTACTTCTCGAAGACGTCGGCGACGGGGAGGTCGAGGTCCTTGTAGGAGAAGTGGAACTCGAGGAAGTCGGGGGTGGTGTCCTTCGTCATCGCGTCGATGTCGTGGTAGCGCACGGCCAGTCCCCACGGGCGGCGGAAGGAGTAGTCGCGCCCGCGCGGTGCGGCGTCGCCGAGGTCGGTGGCGTAGAAGAAGTCACCCGGGTCGAGCGCACGCGAGGTGGTGCGTCCCACCAGCTTGTCGTAGGCATTGGGTTGGAGGCCGCGACCGGGGCTCTTGATGTCGATGTCGGCGGGCACGAGGGTCTCGCCGACCTCGATCCGGCGTGTGGCGACGAGCGACTTGGCGAGGTTGACGCGGTTCATCATCTCGCCGGTGGAGACCGCGCGGGGGGCGTTGGTGCCCAGCGCCTCCTCGACCTCGCGGACCCGCTGCACCATCTCCTTGAACTCGTCCGGGAGCAGGCTGACCTTGTGGTCGTTGCCCTCGAGCCCCCGGTCGACGGTGAAGTGCTTCTCGATGATGCGCGCGCCGAGTGCCACGGCGGCGACCGGCACGTGGAAGCCGCGCTCGTGGCCGGAGTAGCCGACCGGTGCCTGGGTGAGCTCGGCGAGCCGCGTCAGGTAGGCGAGGTTGATGTCCTTGAAGGGCGCCGGGTAGGTCGACTGGCAGTGCAGGAACGCGTGGGCGACCCCGGTGCTGCGGACGACGTCGACGGTCTCGCGGATCTCGCCCTCGGTGGACATGCCGGTGGAGATGACCATGGGCGTGCCGCTGGCGGCCATGTGGCGGAGCAGCGCGTGGTTGGTCATGTCCGCCGAGGCGACCTTGAGCGAGGGGATGCCGTAGTCGACGAGCCGGTCCACGCTGACCGGGTCCCACGCGGTGCACATGACGTCGATGCCGACGTCCTTGCAGTGGTCGAAGACCTCGAAGAGGCCGTCGGCGCCGAGGTTGTACTTCGCGAGGAGGTCGAGGGTGTACTGCGGGCCGAGGTCCTCGCCGCCCGAGCCGGACGTGCCCTGGCGGTAGACCGACTCCATGTCGCGCAGCTGGAACTTCACGATGTCGGCGCCGGCCTCGACCGACAGGTCGACGAGCTGCTTGGCCAGCGACACGTCGCCCTGGTGGTTGATGCCGATCTCGGAGATCAGCAGCGCGGGGGCGTCGGGGGCCACGACGTGGCGCCCGATGCGCAGCTCGTCGGCCCGGTTGATCGCGATCGCGACCAGGTGGCCGCGGTCGTCGACAAGCGCGACGTGGTCGATCCCGGAGCCGAAGGCGTGGCTGATCTCGGCGGGGCTGCTGCCGATCGGCAGGCTGCGCGGCGAGGTGTTCGCTGCCTCGATCGCCGGGACGTCGACGGTCAGGCTCGAAGCACCGCTGACCCAGCGGCGGAAGTCGCCGTCGGACAGCACGCCGTCGAGGTGGCCGTGGGAGTCGACGAGGAAGATCACCCGCGCCTTGTTGGCGGTGATCTTCTCCAGGGCCCGCAGCACCGGGTCGCCCGAGTAGACGACGTAGGGCGTGAGGTCACGCTCGATGATCACGCGGGGGCCTTCCGGTCGAGGTGCGGTCCGCACCACCGTAGCCAGCGGACGGTCTCCGCGTGGTGACACCGCTCAACGTGCGGCCAACAACCTCGCGGCCAGCGCCACGTCCAGCTCGGTGTCGATGTCGATGCCCTCGTCCTCGGCCATCACGAAGAGCCCGATGCGACCGCCGAGACGGTTGTCGTGGCGCTCGTAGACCTCGGTGCGCGTGACGTAGAGCGAGCCGGTCTCGCGGTAGCGCCGGGTCTCCTCCGTCAGGTCCTGCCGACGCGGCCGGGCCGCGACGTCGTACGCCGCCGTGGGCGGGTCGCCTGCCTGCCAGACGAAGGGCGGCTGCTCGACGACGCCGACCATCGAGTCGACCCCGGTGGCGGCGAACTCGGCCAGCGCCCGGGCGAGGGTGTCGTCGTGGCGGACCGGTGAGGTGGCCTGGAGCAGCATCACCGCGCCGGGACGTCCGCGCTCGGCCGTCACCTGGTCGATGGCGTGGCGCACGACCGGCTCCGTCGGGGTGGTGTCCTGGGCGAGCTCGGCGGGGCGCAGCCACGGCACGCGCGCGCCGGCCGCGCGGGAGACCTCGGCGATCTCCTCGTCGTCGGTGGAGACCAGCACGTCGAGCTCCGGCACGGCGAGGGCCTGCTCGATCGTCCAGACGATGAGCGGCTTGCCGCCGACGTCGAGGAGGTTCTTGCGCGGCACGCCCTTGGAGCCGCCGCGGGCGGGGATGACGCAGAGGGTCACGACGCCTCCCCGGTCACGATCGCGGCGATCCGCTCGGCCGGCTGGTGGGCGGCTCGTGCAGGCGCGGGCGTGGGCGTGGGTGAGTGGCCGAGACGGTGCATGGCGTAACGCTCCCAGAACTCGCCCAGCCAGGCGGGCGGACGGGGGAAGTCGACCCACGCCTCGCGACCGCGGGCGGCCGCCTCGAGCACCCCGGTGGAGAAGACGCTGACGATGGGCGCCTCGAGGTCGACGAGCGGCACGCCGCTGGTGTCGACGGTGATCCCGGCGCGGCGATAGCCCGCGAGGACCGCGCGCGAGGTGACGTCGCGCTCGGAGGGATGGGGGCGGTAGGTCGCGCCGTGCGCGCGGCAGGTGCTCAGTGCGGCCCTCGCGAGCCGGGCACGCGAGATCTCCGCGGCGTGCCCCTGGCCGAGGTAGGTCAGCGGGGCAGCGTCGCCACCGGTGGTCGAGGAAGGTGCCCTGGCGCCCGTCATGAGACCCCCGGCCACCCACAGCAGCTGGCTGCCGACCACCTCGACCTCGACGTCCTGGCGACCGGTGGTCCAGAAGTGGCCGTCGGCCTCGCTCCACGCAAGGAGCCGGGCCGCGCGCGGCAGGGGAGGGGCGTACGGCGTCAACGCGCCGTGCTGGGAGACCAGGAACGTCGCGCCGGTCCGTTCGGCGAGCGCGAAGGTGGCGGACCCGATCTGGGACTGGTGCCCGGCGGCCAGCACGGCCCGCACCGCAGGGAGGGAGAGGTCGGCGAGCGCCACGGTGCGTCGCGCGTGACCGGAGTAGGCCGCCGGCGGTTGCCAGCCCACGGGGGCGACCACGGTCGTCCGGTCAGCATCGAGGTGCCGCAGGGGGACGACCACCGCGCGGTCGACGCTGGCGTGCGTCGCCTCGACGGCGACGAGCACGTCGGCGTCCTCATCAGCGACCAGGAGGTCGACATGAGCCTCGACCTGAGGACGCAGGCGCGCACGTGCGGACCGGACGACGTGGCGCACGGGATGGCGCGACTCGTGCCAGCGACGCCAGGCGACGAGGTCAGCGGGGTGTCTCAGGCCGTGTCCCATGAGTCCTCCAGGACCGCGATCCGGTGGTCGAAGGTGTGCTCGGCGAGGGTGCGCCGCCGGGCCGCCGCTCTGACCGTGTCGGACCAGGCGGAGTCGCTGGCGGCCCGTCGACACAAGTCGGCGAGCTCGTCATGGGTCGTCCAGGGCAACACCTCGACGCCCGGCTCGTAGAGGCCGGCGACGTCGTCGCGGTCGATCAGCTCGACAGCGCCGACCCCGGCAGCCTCGAAGGTGCGCATGGTGAAGCCGTCCTGGTCGCCGTGCAGGTTGAGCGTTGCGAGCGACGCGGCCATGACGTCGTAGGCGGCGGCGCGGGACAGGTCACGACCGGCGTCCACGGCGGGCGTGGAGACGCGCCAGGTTCGGAGGCGGTCGACAGGATGCCCGGACCAGTCGCGGCCGTGGGCACGCACGCGTACGCCACGCTCCTGCAGCGCGAGCAGCACCTGCTCGCGTGCGGGGTAGCGCGCGCCCACGAGGGTGACCTCGGTGCTGCGTCGCGGGCTCGGTGACGGCACCAGCCGGTGGTCGTAGGCGAGCGGCAGGTGGCGCGAGTCGATTCCCGCGGCACCGAAGGTCGAGTCGTCGTGCGCCGAGTACGTCGCGACCGGTCCGACCGTCGACAGGTGGTCGAGCGACCATCGTGTACGGCGCACCTCGTCGTAGAGCCATGTGACCCGGGGGAGTCCGGCGATGCTGTCCCAGAAGTCAGCGCCCAGCGTGTCGCCCTTGACCACGACCACGGCCTCGGGACCCGCCTGCCGGACCGCCGCGACGGCGGCGAGCGACTCCTCGCGCGCCAGTCGGCGCAGGTCCCCGGCGCCGAGCCGGTGCGGGAGCTGGTGGCGCAGTTGGTGCCAAGTGCGGCCGACGGGGCCGCCGTGATCGTCGTAGACCGCCGTCGACACGGTGTGCCCGCGTGCGGCGAACGCCGCAGCGATGGCTGAGTGGTAGCCGTGGAAGCCCGGGCTCACCAGGAGGACGCGCACGCTCAGCTTCCGAGGGGCCGCGCCGGGATGCCGACCACGGTCTGGCCGGGGGCGACGTCGCGGGTCACGATGGCGTGCGCACCCACGGTCGCGCCGTCACCGATGGTCACGCCTCCCATGACGATGGCGCCCTGACCGATGAAGACGGAGCTCCCGATGGTGATCGGGCCAGTGGCGCGCGTCTGGCGTCGGTTTCCCCGCTGGTGGTCGCCGGAGGTGATCAGGGAGCCGAACGCGAGGACACAGTCGTCACCGAGCGTGATCGGATCGATGGAGGCGATCTCGACACAGCGGCTGATGGTGACGCGGTCGCCGATCGTGATGCGGCTGTGATCACGCTCGCACTGGAGCCACACGTCTTCGCGAATCGCCCCACCGGCGCCGATGAAGATCTGACCAGGGCGACGGATGATGTGTGGTCGGACGATGACGGTGCCGTGGCCGAGGGCGCCGAAGGCGCGGGAATAGAGCAGCCGCGATGCGAGGCTGCCGCGGTGCCAACGGAGCGACGGCGGAGCTTCCACCAGGCGTCGGAGCAGGGTCACGGCACCACCCTAGTGAGACGCCCCCTACGGGGCGGGACTGCCGAGCCGACGCGCCTGCACGAGCTTGCCGACCTCGAACGCCATCACGGTGAGCCACATCCGGCGCTGGTCGGGCGTGCCGCGCCACGGGAACTGCCTGAGCAGCAGCAGCTCGTGATGGATCCGCCGCGGCACGGACTTCGGCACCACCTCCGCCGGTCGGAACTTGGCGTAGAGCGTGGCTGTCCCGCGCCCGGAGTTGTACTGCTGTCGCAGCACGCCGCGCAGGTCGGTCCGGATCCGGTAGTGGAGCAGGGCGTCAGGCACATAGGCGAAGCGGTGGCCGAGGTCCCCCGCGCGCCAGGCGAAGTCGATCTCCTCCGCGCCAGCCGGGTAGTCCTCGTCGAAGCCGCCCACCGCCTCCCACACCTCGCGACGGAGGCCCAGGTTGCAGCCGATGCCGTACGTCCTGCCTTCCCACGTCTCGAAGAGGTCCGACGTCCGCTGCTCGATGGGCACCCAGGCGGCTGATCGTCCCGACAGCAGGGTGGTCTCCACCGGCCCGCTGACCAGCGGGTGCTCGGCGAGGGCGCGCGTCATGGCTGCGACCCATCCGGGCGACACCCGGTCGTCCGCGTCACAGATGAGGATGACGTCGCTCGACGCTGCATCGATCCCCACGTTGCGGGCGACGGAGACCCCCCGTCCGCGGGAGGCGTCCACCCTGCGCAGCCGAGGGAGTCGCTCGCGCCACGACTCGATGACGCTTGCAAGGTCGTCGGTCGACCCGTTGTCGGCCACGACCACCTCGAACTCGGGAGCCTTGACCTGGGCGGCCAGTGCCGTGAGCTGCTCACCGATGACGTGGGAGGCGTTGTAGGTGGGAATCACGACCGAGCACGAGAGGGGCATGCCTACCTCTTGATCCACGATGCCAATCGCGCGCGGGCCCGCTTCGCGTGCGGGACGGTTGCCGGAGGCAGGTACTTGATCCACCTGTAGGTCTCGTGATGAACGGGTGACAGCACGAGCAGGTCGGCGCCTGCGACCGACTGGACCTCCGACGTCCAGCGGGAGGTCTGCCTTGGGATGGCCTGCACATACGGGGCGGGGTCACCCCACGTTGCGTAGAGCTTCTTGGAGCTCAGGACGATCGGGTGCAGTCCATCGGATGCGACCGCTTCCCATACCGCCGCCGCGACGCCAGGAGTGTGGGTGGCGCGGTAGTCGTCGAAGGCCACGATGCCGGTGGTCGACAGGAGGGTCTTGGCGGCCCGAATGTCGCTGATGACGTGGTCGTAGAGGTGGGACGCGTCGATGTGGACGAAGCGACAGCTCCCTGGGGCGACATGGTCGACGATGCGCTCACTGAAGTCCTGCACCACCCGAGGAAGCCGAGCGTGTATGCGCGTGTAGTTCGACTCGAAGCCTTGCCGGCTCAGGCCCGGATAGGAGTCGGCGTTCTCCTCGAGGTTGGCGGTGTCGTCGGCTTCGGCCTCGAAGAGATCGATGACGGTGAGTTCCTCGCCGTCCTCGAGGTGGTCGCCGAGGAGTACTGCGGACTGACCCATGTAGGCACCGAGCTCGGCGACGTTCCCAGAGCCCGACGTGACACGACCGGCGCTCAGGAACCAACGGAAGAGCTCGCGGTCCATGGTGTCGAACCAGCCAGGGATGGAGTCCAGGTCGTCGTCCGTCACCGTCACGTCGCGCAGTTTCGCACACGGTCGGCGTCACCGCGGCTCTATCCTGTCGCGGTGTCTTCCCCTGTCCGACTCGCGCAGAACGCCAAGCATCGATCCATGTTGCTGGCCAAGGATGCGCGTGCCGCGAAGGATGCTGCCACGAGGCGGTGGGGGCCATCAGGCGTCGAAGTACGCCGACGCGTCGCGCGGGGGATGAACCTTCCCGCGCTCCCTGCACGCCGGAAGGTCCCCGGTTCGGTCTGGGCCGTCGCCATGGTGAAGAACGAGGCGGACATCATCGGCCAGACGATCGATCATCTGCGCGGGCAAGGCGTGGACGGCGTCCTCGTCGTGGACAACGGGTCCACCGACGGGACGCGCGAGCTGCTGCTCGAAAGGGCGGACGGAGCGTTTCTCTTCTTCGGTGAAGACCGGGAGCCGGCCTACTTCCAGGCGCCGAAGATGCAGTTCCTGGCCCGGTGGGCTGCTTGCCGCGGCGCGGACTGGATCGTGCCGTTCGATGCCGACGAGTGGTGGTTCGGGCCGGACCATTCACTGGCTGAGACGCTCGAGGCATCCAGGGCGCCGATGGCCACCGCTGTCATCCACAACGTCTTTCCCGAGCCCGGATCGTCCGGAGCCGCGGCCGCCGGTTGGCGGATGGACACTCACCCCGCTCGGTTGGAGAAGGTCGCGTACCGCACCCACCCACTTGCAGCGCTCCACCACGGCAACCACGGGGTCTCTCGACCGGGGAGGGTCAGCCAGTCGCTCCGGATCCTTCACATCCCGTGGCGCAGCGAGCAGCAGTTCCGCTCGAAGATCGCGACCGGTGCGGCCGCGCTCCGTCTTGCGGGGCCACGTGCGGCGGGCCCCGGCGCGGACCACTGGCGAGATCTCGACGACGAGTCTGTCGATGAGCTGGGAGCGATCTGGTGGAACATGCTGTCCGGCCGCGGTCACCCGAAGCTGGAGTGGTCGCCGACGGGCGAGCTGCGGCCCATCACCCTGGGGTCGTGGTCCCACAGCTGGGATCCCGACCACGTGTTGGAGGCGTGATGAGATCCGCCCTGCTCTCGCTGGCGAGGGAGGCCAAGCACCGCGTCTTCGTCGTACGCAAGCGTTCCACTCGCAGGGCCAGACAGCTCAAGTTCGAAGCGGCCACCGCTGCCTTCAGGCATGTCGATCGAGTCCGGCCGTACACCTACCGACCGGCGCGCTACTCAGACACCTTCCTTGCGCGGGAGATCGCACCGTCGGAGCGCAGCGAGTTCCCCGCCCGCGCGTTCGTCATCTGGGCGGGTGACAACGACCTGACACCGAACCGGCAGGCCAACCTCGACCTCATCAGGGAGCGGATCGGACTTCCCGTCGAGGTGGTCACTCCGACGACCGTGGGGCAGTGGATCGTGCCGGGTCATCCCCTTCCGCAGGCGTACGAACACCTGTCGCTGATCCATCGGTCCGACTACCTGCGGGGCTACCTCATGCACCACCATGGCGGCGCCTACCTCGACATCAAGGAGCCGATGGAGTCGTGGCGGCAGAGCTACGACCGAATGGCAGCTGATCCGGAGGCCTGGGTGACCAGCTACTCGTCAAGCCACGCCAACTGGATCGGCAAGCTGAGAGGACGGCTAGGACGCGACGTACTCGTCCACTATCGACTGATGTTCGGCAAGAGCGGTTTCATGATGCGTTCGCACACTCCGCTGACGGCGGCATGGATGGCGCAGATGGATGCCGTGCTCGATAGACGGAAGGATCTGCTCGCCGAGCACCCGGGCGGCGTCTACGGGGACGTTGCCGCCTATCCGATCTCGTGGACCGACCTCCTCGGCCGGGTTCTCGACCCCCTGACGCTGAAGCACCTCGACCACGTCCGCTACGACGAGCGGATGCTGCTCAACTTCGAGGACTACCGCTGACAGGCTCCGCCGGAGCGTCGATGCCAGGCACGTCGAGTGATCCCAGCTCGACCAGCCGACCGAACGTGGCATTGCTGCGACGCACCTCATCGAAGGTGCCGGTGCTTGCCACACGTCCGTCCTCCATGAAGACGAGCCGGTCGCAGTGCCTGACGGTCGACAACCGGTGTGCGACGACCACGACCGTGATGGAGCCGTGCAGACCTTCAATGGTCTCGGTGATGCTGCGCTCGGTCTGGTTGTCCAAGGCTGAGGTCGCCTCGTCCAGGACGAGAAGCGACGGATTGCGGTAGAGCGCCCGGGCGATACCGATGCGCTGACGCTGACCGCCGGAGAGTCGCATCCCGCGCTCACCGGCCAGCGTGTCCAGTCCCTCGGGGAGGTCGGCGATGAGGTCGTTGAGCTGCGCGCGCTCGATCGCCTGCTCGAGCCGGACCGGATCGAGCTCCTCGTCGAACGCGATGTTCTCCCGGATGCTCGTGTCGAGCAGGGTCACCTCCTGCGGCACGACCGCGACCCGCTTCTGCCAGACCGGAAGGTTGTCGAAGATGGAGGTGTCACCCGCAACGATCGATCCCTCCCGGGGGAGGTGCAGGCCCAGGAGCAGGTCGATGAGGGTGCTCTTGCCCGCGCCGCTCATGCCGATGACGGCCACGGAGGTGCCGAAGGGGATCTCGAGGTCCACTCCGGCGAGCACGTCGACGTCCGGGCGATCGGGGTAGGCGAACTTGAGGCCGCGGACGGTCACATCGCCTGCAGGGATCCGATCGGTGACCACTCGGGCGATCTCATCAGCACGGCTCAGCCTCATCTGCCTGTTGACCTGGATGAGGTGCTCCAGCGGTCCTCTGGCGTAGCGCACTCCAGACAGGGCGCTGATGAGGCGCACCGAGCTGGGCAGCACGCGAGTGCCGGCGGCGACGAAGAGACCCAGCAGCACGAGGCCCTCCTGCGCACTCGCGCCGGTCGTGGCGATGGCGGCAAGGATGCCGATGCCGAGCACGAAGGTGATCTCGAGGAAGTAGGACGGGAGCGCGGTGAGAATCGCAGCACGGACTCCCGCATCTGCGCCGTCCTGGCTCTTCTCGCGGAACTCGTCGACGAACTGCTGGTGCGCGCTGCGCAACCGGATCTCCTTCACCGCCGTCAGCGACTGCAGGCTCGACTTGGACATGGCCTGCGACGCGACGCGCGTGCGCTCGCCAGCCGCGAGGATGCGCGGGCGGATCATGCGCTGCACGATGAAAGCAGCGATGCCGAAGTAGAAGGCTGCCGCCAGCGCGATCGACGGTGATATGACGAGCAGGGATCCGAAGATGAAGGCGATCGTCAGCAGCTCGGTGAGCACACCGAGTGCTGAGGTGAGGCCTCCGGCGTACCCCATGGAGACGGCCCCGGTGATGGTCCAGAGCTTGTCCCCCGTGTTCTGGCGCAAGTGCCACGAGTAGGGGGCGGTGAGGTATCCCTCGAGCATCCCTGTAGAGATGTCGACGTTCTGCGTCGCCATGAACCTGAGCTGCCACCGCTTGACCAGCAGCGAGGCTACGTCCTTGACCACGAACGTCCCGAAGATCAGGAGTGCGAGACACAGCACGAGCGTGCGGGGACTGGGGTCGCCCAACAGGTCGCTCACCCAGCCGACTGCGCCCGAGTCCAGCGGCTGGTTCGTGACGTACTGCATCATCGGCAGCATCGCGATGACGCCGACCATGTCCAGTGCCGCGAGCATCGCGGAGAGCAGGATCGAGATCAAGAGTCGTCGCCGGGTGGGGTGGTCGATCAGCTCGCCGGTCCCAGGAGGGAACCCGAGAAGGCCCGCCAGACGACGGAGCGGGGTTCCGGAGAGGCTGAGCACGTGGACAGTCTGCCTGTTGGCCTGTCACTGCCGAGGCATCCTGCTTGAATCGACACGTGATCCGCTTCATGGCGCCCGACCTGCCGACCCCCAGCGGTGGCATCAAGGTGATCTACCGCTACGTCGAGCACCTGCAGGCCCTCGGGCACGACGCGCGCGTCTGGCACGGCACGCCCGGCTTCGCCTACGACTCGTGGGGATCGACCGCCCCCGTGGACACCGGCCACCACCTCGAGTTCGCTGCCGGCGACGTCCTCGTCATGCCCGAGACCGGCGGATCGAAGTGGAGCTTCCTCTCGGAAGGCCAGCCGGTGGTGATGTTGTGCCAGGGCATGGACTTCGTCTTCGCCAGCTCCGACTTCCTCACCGACGAGCCAGGCGCCTATCCCGGGTGGCCGCAGGCGACGGCAGCGATCGCCGTTTCCGACGCGATCCACACCTTCCTCGACCGCGCCTGCACGCCGGGGTTCCCGATCCACAACGTGCCGGTGCAGATCGAGGACTGGTTCCAGCCGGCCGAGAAAGAACGTCGCATCGCGCTCATGCCGCGGCGCCGGCGCGAGGACCTTCTCGGCGCCGTCCAGCTCGTACGCCGCTCGGGCCGGCTCGACGGCTGGGAGATCGTGCTGATCGATGGCATGACCCAGCAGCAGGTGGCGGATGAGCTCGGCCGGGCCGCGATCTTCCTGTTCGGTGCTGAGCGCGAGGGCGTGGGACTGCCAGGCGCGGAGGCGATGGCGTCGGGCTGCTACGTCGTCGGTTTCACCGGCGACGGCGCCAAGGAGTACATGCTCCCCGAGCACTCCTCCGTCATCGCCGACTCGGACGTCGTCGACATGTGCGACCGCACGCTCGAGGCGGTGGAGTGGTTCGACCGGGACCGGGAGACCTACAAGGCCCGCACCGCCGCCGGTCGCGAGTGGGTGCGATCTCGTCACAGCGCGGACCTGGTGCGCCAGCGCCTCGGCACTGCCTTCGAGCAGATCACCGCACCATGGTCGCCGTCACGACTGCCTGCGGCCACCACGCTCGCGCACTACCAGTCCCACGCTCCTGCGACAGACGCGTACAACCGCGCGCGAACAGCGATCCGCAGCGCGGGACGACGTGCGCTGAACCATGTCCAGGAGCGGCGGTCGTGACGGCGAGCGCCAAGGAGGTCGCACGACGGGCGGCCGGCCCGGGACTCTCGACCCTGCGTCGCAGCTTCGGCCGAAGGGTCGTGAACTGGACTCCGGACTTCATGGGCTTCGGCAACCAGCTCTACCTCTGGGCCTGGGCGCACGCACACCGCGACGAAAGCCCGTCGCCGCGCGTCCTGGTGATCGACAAGATGCGCTACTGGATTCCGTACTTCCCCCAGGTCCAGGCGTGGCTCGTGGAGCCTTCCGAGGTCCGCGCCCTCGATCAGCGTGCGCACCTGTGGGCTGAGCCGTTGGCGCACTCGGGAGACCCGCGCGGCTACACCGATGAGTCGCGCGCTGCCTTCATCCGCGACTGGGTGCTCACCGCCCCAGCCTTGGCCGGCCTCACCGGATCGGAGCTCGCCTCGGACGACGTGTTGACGCTCAACGTCCGTCGTGGCGACTACTACAGCAACGAGCACCATCGCCCGGAGTTCGCCATCGACCTGGCGGCGTACCTGCGGACCGCCGTGTCGTCGGCGCTCGAGGTGGACGGACCGGTTCGCCGCGTCCACGTGGTGTCGGACGACGTTGGCTGGTGCCGCCGGGAGCTCGGCTGGCTGTCGGGCATTGCCGAGGAGATCACCTACCCCGATCCGTCCGACGGCCCGATCGAGAACTTCCGCGACATCTGCTCCGCGCGCAGGTTGGTGATCTCCAACTCCACGTTCTCGATCTGGGGCGCTGCGGTCGCTGCTGTCGCCCTCGGCGACACCGAGGTCTGGGCCCCTGCCTTCTTCCAGCGCCGCTACGGAGCCGGTCGGTGCTACGAGTACGACCAGCAGTGGAACTTCGTCGATCACCTGCCGGGCGGGTGGCAGCCGGAGTGGGTGCTTGCTGGCGATCACGCGGCGCCCGAATCGGAGCTGTGAACCGGATGCACTGGCGAGTCCGCAGAGCTGCAGAACAGTTCTTGGACCGATGGGTCCGGCGCGGTCCACGCACCGTGCTGTGGACCCAGCCCACCGCTCACCTGGGCAACTTCCTCTACGACTGGATGCATGCCTTCGACCAGCAGTGCCAAGGCGCAGACGTCGTCTGTCTCCGCACACCGGCCATGGATCGGTGGCTACCCATTTTCGGGAATCGGGTAGCCGAGCTCATTGTGGACCGTGAAGCGGTCCGTCTCACTGACGGCCGCGAGAAGGGACTGCACAACGAGTTCGGGCCGCACTTCGATGAGACCGTGCTGGCCGGTTTCATCGAAGGCTTCCTTGAACCCAGCGGGATCTTGGACGAACAGCATGTCCCCCCGGCTCTCAGGGTCACCCATCAGGACGTGGTGATCAATGTGCGTCGGGGGGACTACGTCAGCAACGAGGTCAACTGGCGCAACTACGGCTTCGACGTCGAGGACTACCTGCGCGTCGCACTGGTCCGCAGCGTCGAGGTCGGCGGACCGATTCGTCGGATCCTGGTGGTGTCCGACGGGATCGAGTGGTGCGAGGCACACCTCGGGTGGCTCGACGAACAGTGCGAGATGCTCGAGTTCGAGAACACCGGCCAGCCGCCGGAGGTCCACCTTGCGCTGCTGTCCCATGCGCCGCGATTGATCCTCGCGAACTCGACCTTCTCCTACTGGGGCGGCTACGCGAGCGCGTGGAGGACAGGTCTTCCCGAGCAGGTGATCGCACCCTGGTTCCACGTCCGGACCGACCTGGGCGGCGCCGCATGGCAGCTCGATCCCCGCTGGAGCATCGTGGAGGACATCCCGAGCGGGTGGGCCCTTCCCGACGGGCAGCACGCGTGACCCGCGCCCGCGCGACTCGCGCCGCGCTCCTGGTCGTGGCCGCGCTGGTCATGGTCCGCCACGTCGTCAGCGACTGGCGCCTGGCCGCTGCTGGTGATCCCGGAGTCGTCGGCGACATCGGGATCTACGTCGGCGCCATCAACCACCTCCGGAGCGGGGGAGCGCTCTACGACTTCCCGCTGGACGGCGGCAGGTACGGATTCACCTACCCGCCCTTCGCCGCGATCGTGCTGCGGCCGCTGACGTGGCTGGACCCGCGGACCACGGGACTCACCTGGCTCACCCTCTGCATCCTCGTCGCCCTGGTGGTCGTCGCCCTGGTCGTCGCCACGCGTCGCTGGCCGGTGTCGGTGGTCGGTCGCGTGACGCCGTACGGCCTGGTCGCAGGGGCGTTCCTCGGCTCGGCGAAGGTGCAGAGCGACCTGATCACCGGGCAGGTCAACCTCGTCCTCGCCCTGCTCGTGATCCTGGACGTCGGGCGTTTCGTGCCCGATCGCTTGCGCGGCGTGTTGGTCGGCCTCGCGGCGGCGATCAAGCTCACGCCGATGATCATCTGGGGCTGGTTCCTGCTGACCCGCCAGTGGCGCGCGCTCGCGAACTCGGTGGGTGTGTTCGCCGCTGCCGTCGCTCTTGCCTGGGTCGTGCTGCCACGTGACTCGGTGCGCTACTGGACCGATGCACTGCTCGACACCAGTCGCGTCGGCGACGTCGAGCTGCGCTTCAACACCTCGGTGATGGGCGTGCTCGCGCGTGCCGGGGTCGACGGCTCGGCGCGGACGCTCCTGTGGCTGCTGCTGGGCGGGGTCCTCGTGCTGGCGGCGTACTGGAACGCGCACCGCGCCCGTGCGGCCGAAGACCACGTCGCCGCGGCGATCCTGCTCGGCTGCGCCGCAGTCATCGCGACGCCGATCGCGTGGCCGCACCACCAGATCTGGCTGCCGCTGGCGGGCATCGTCCTGGTGCTGCGGGAGGCATGGGTGCCGCGGGTCGCGGGCCTGGCGATCCTCGTCTTCGCCTACCTGCACGTCCCGATCATCCGGTGGTCGGACGCGCGCGACCTCGGCTTGATCTTCGACAACGTCGACTTCGTGATGTTCGTCGGCGTGTGCGTGCTGGGCTTGGCTGCCGGGACGCGCCCGGCTAGTGCGGAGCCGCAGCCTTTGCCACGATCTCCAGCGGATCGTCGTAGTCCATCAGCACGGTGACGATCGAGTCACCGGTCGTCTTGTGGTGGTCGGAGAACTCGAGCCCGATGCCGAGCTCGCGGAACTTGGCTTGCGCCTCCTCGCCGAGGTAGTCCTTCGCGCCCGTGCCCGAGAGGTACGACGTCGCCCCGACCATCTGGAGCTGCTCGAGCACCCGGTCGGCGGCCCTGGCCTGCGGCGGGTCGGTCACCACGACCTCGGTGGTGATCCCGAGGTAGTCGCGCATCGCGAGGATCAGCCGGTGGTTGATGTCGGCGAGGTTGTGGGAGTCGACGGCGTGGATCATCTCGAAGACGTCGCCGCTGCGGTCCTTCCAGTGGCGGGCACCCCGGTAGCGACCGGTGATCGAGCTCTCCAGGTGGTCCTGCCAGCCGGGTTTCACGATCGTCTCGTTGATGGGGATCAGGTGCGGCTTGGTCTCCAGCGGCAGGGTCACCCACGAGTCGCGCATCGTGACGCGACGCTGCACCCAGTGCTTCTGCAGCTGGTCGTGCACGGCCAGCACGAAGCGGTCGCTGTTGAGCATCTTGAACCAGAACCCCGGCCACGGCAGCAGGTCGGGCTGGTGGATGGCGACCCTCACCGGCGGACCGTCCGCACCAGCGCGAACTGCTCGGCGTACGGCACGAGCCGCACCTGTCCGAGCGCACCGGCGATCTGGCGCACGCTGTTGATCGGGTGGACCTCGGTGGGGATCTCCGACTGGTAGGCCTGGCAGGCCGCCTCCTTGGCGGTGATCTGCTCCTCGGTCAGCGCCTCGAAGACGTTCCACCGCAGGTCGGTGGGGTAGAGGTTCACGTCGTAGACCGCGATGTCG
This sequence comes from Nocardioides furvisabuli, assembly GCA_964021995.1. Classification (GTDB taxonomy): domain Bacteria; phylum Actinomycetota; class Actinomycetes; order Propionibacteriales; family Nocardioidaceae; genus Nocardioides; species Nocardioides furvisabuli_A. Next base: position 205,857 of record CAXHZJ010000006.1, read on the forward strand.
TAGACGTAGACGCTCGGCGGGAACCAGTGGTCCAGCGACATCGACACCCGGCACGAGCGCATGCCGGCCTCATAGACCGCGATGTGGTCCTGGTGGAGCGAGGGGTAGGGGAGGTAGAGCTCGTCGGGCTTGAGCTCGGCCATGATCGCGTCGATGGCCCCGACCATGTCGGTCATGTGCTGCGGGGTCTGGCCGTCGGGGAAGCCGAGCTGGCGCGACTCCGAGACGCCGAGGATCTTCATCGCCTCCGCGTGCTCGCGTGCTCGCGTCTCGCCGCTGTCGGTCATGACCACGACGACGCACTCGTCAGGGTGCTTGGCCATCAGGCCACCGCACCCCATGGCCTCGTCGTCCATGTGGGGGGCCAGGATCAGCCGCTTCATCGCACTCCTTCGTCGTCGACGGTCGTGAGTCTAGGTGCGCGCAGGTCTGGGAGGATGCGAACGTGACCCGACCTCGCACAGTGCTGATCAGCATGTACGTCGGACACGAGGGAGTACCGCACGCTGGCGGGCGCTACCTGCTCGAGCTCCAGCGCCTGCTGGAAGCCGACTCGGACCTCACGATGCTGACCGTGGGCAACCGCCTGAACCACGAGGCGTCGACGAAGCCGGGGGTGCCGGAGCGTCTCCTGCTTCTCGGTCACGAGACCGGCCGGCGGCTGCCCGGCAGGGCGCTCAACCGTGCCGTCCTCCTCGTCGACTCACGCTGGCGCCGGCGGGATCCCGGGGCGCCTTCACTTCCCTTCGTGCTCGGACTGATGCGGTCCGCCGAGGCGCGTCGAGCAGTCCGGTCGGCTGACGTCATCGACCTGCAGTACAGCGAGTCCATCAGGCTCGTGCGGCTCCTGCGAAGGATGAACCGAGGCGCACGCATCACGGGAACCTTCCACGACGTGATGAGCCAGTCGTTCTCCCGGGAGCCGCAGGACGAGCCGGAGGACCGGCGTTACTGGCAGGCAGTGGCGCGGCGATCACGCCACCAGGAGCGGTGGATGGTGAGGGCCCTCGACGAGGTGCTGGTCTTCAGCGAGAAGGACGCCGAGCTGCTGGGGGACCCGCCGCACACCGTGGTTCATCCGCCTCTGTCGGCGGGGTCTGAACCTCTCCATCGTCCCGATGGCGCGCCGGTCGTCATCGTCGTGTCCTACCTCGCGCGCGACGAGAACAACAAGGCTGCGCTCTGGACGGTCGAGCAGGTGTGGCCCCTGGTGCGAGCCGAACGCCCCGAGGCCGTGCTGAGGCTCGTCGGGGGCGGAGCCAGTGGTGAGCTGCGAGAGCGTGTGGCCGGTCTGCCTTCCGGGTCGGGTGTGGAGCTGGCGGGCTTCGTCGACGACCTCGACGAGGAGTACGCGGCTGCGGCTGTGGCCCTCGTGCCGGTCCTCCAGGGGGCTGGCGTGAAGTTCAAGACGGTCGAAGCACTCTGCCACGGCGTGCCGGTCGTGACCACGACCGTCGGTGCCGAAGGCATCGAAGGCACCGACCTCTACGCGGGCCTCGACGACGACCCGGCGGGGCTCGCACGTGCGCTGATCGCCGTGCTGGACGATCCAGGCAAGGCGCGACCCCGATCGGACCGGGCGCAGAAGTGGGCACAGCAGACCTATGGACGTGACCGCTTCCGCACAACCGTCCGGGGCACGTGGGGTTGAGCCTCAGACGAGCCCGCGCTCGTTGATCACGGTGGCGAGCTCGGTCCACATGTGCCGCGCATTGAACTGCGCTTCAACGCTCGACCGTGCTGCGGCGCCCAGGCGTTCGCGCTGCGCCGGATCGTCACGGAGCTCACGGAGGACGGCACGCCAACCGTCCACGTCGCCCTCATCGAGCAGACGAGAGTCCTTGCCGTCGACGAAGTAGTCGCGCATCGCTCGCGTGCCAGTCACTGCGACGCACGCACCCGAGGACGCGGACTCCAGCGCCACGCTCGAGCCCGTGGGGTAGGCCAGGTCACGGGTAGGGACGACGACGACCTGAGCGCGTTGGAGCAGCAGTCGGTAGTCACGCAACGCCACCACGCCGTGCACCCGGACGTTGTCCGGGACGTCGAGGTCGGCGAGGTTCTCGGGCTTGCACACCACGTCGAGCTGGAGGTCTGTCCCTCGCACGGCTTCGAAGAGAGTGCGGTAATCACGACCCCTGTCCTGGCCCACTGCGAGCAGCTCGATGTCCCGGAGCCCGGTACTAGGGACGTAGTAGTCGTGGCTCACGCCGTAGGTCACGGGAAAGAGTCGGTCCTCGCTGATCCCGAGGTCGGTGAAGATCTCCGTCTCGTGGCGCGAGAGGTGTGTGATCAGGTCGGCGCCGTCGAAGCGCTGCTTGATCCGTCTGCGCTGCTCGGGGTCGGCGGAGCGGATGTCGTCGGCAAGCCAGCAGGACCACACGACCAGCGGCGTGGAGCCGAAGGGTGGGACGTGAGCGCGGCGCAGCGTGGAGGCGGCCGCCCCTTGTCTCTCCAGCAGGGCGAGCACCAGATCACTTCGGTGCGCCTCTCCCACGCCGCGAAGCGTCTGCTCCACCGGGAAGCCTGCGCGATGCTCCACGAGGTCCCGCACCTTCCCCCACCGCGGGGCGGTGGCTCTACGCGAGCCCGACAAGGTCCAGCCGATGTCGGCCAGGGCGTCCACGCCGTACGGCAGCCGTGCAGGGACGTCTCCTGCCTCATGACGTCGAGTCCACGAGTCGAGAGGGTGCTCGGACAGGACCAGCGCGCGTGTCATCTGCGACCTCGGATCATCGACATCTCGGTGCGGGCGACCTCGAGGGGTCGTACGTCGCTGCCCGCCGCGCGTCGCGCCGCGTTGACCAGCAGGTTGACGCCGGTCGCGGCACCGAGGGCGGCCTGCAGCGCGCGACGCGAGCCCCACTTGTCGGCGTAGAGCAGCTGGCCCTCGACGAGCCACCGCCGTCGCGACTCCGACGGTGACGACCCGCCCCCGGCGTGCACAACCGTCGGTGAGCGGAGCGCGACGACCGACAGGCCGCGCTCGCGAAGGCGCCGCTGGAGGTCGACCTCCTCGGAGTTCATGAAGAAGCGCTCGTCGAAGCCGCCGACGGCACGGAAGTCCGCCACCGGGATCCACATCGCGGCACCGACGACCCAGTCGACCTCGCCCTCGGCGCGGTGGGCGCGTACGTCGTGGCCGACCGCGCGGTGCCAGGCGGTCGTGCCGCGGAAGCGGGCGAGCGGGGTCAGCCAGGCCGCGACCTGGTGGCGCACGCGCGGGAAGTCGCGGCCCACCCATGCCTCGGTGCCATGCTCGTCGACCATGCGCGGTGCGAGCACCGCGCGCGGGTGGGTGCGCGCCGCGGCGACCATGTCGGCGACGAAGGTCGGCTCGAGGTCGAGGTCGCTGTTGAGCACCAGCATCGCTTCGCCGGTGACCGCGGCCGCGCCGGCGTTGACGTTGGCGCCGAAGCCGCCGTTGGTGGCGCGCCGCACGACCTCGATCCCCTCGCGGTCGGGGAAGGGGACGGGCGAGGCGTCGTCGGCGACGACGACCTGCACGGGATGCGTCTGCGCGAGCAGCTGCTCGACCAGCGCGAGCGTGGGCGCGGGGTCGCCGTGGTGCGGCACCACGACGCTCACCGTGTCGACCGCGGCGGCGGGCACGTCGCGCACCCACGCGGTGTCGCCGACCCGTCGACCGGCGACGGCGGCCGCCTCGACGGCCCAGGCGATCGCCTTCCCGCGCGCTGCCTCGGGGAGGCGGGGGAGGACGTGGTCGACGTGGCGACCGAGGGCGGCGGCACGCTCGCGCGACCCGATCCGACGCGCTGCCGCAGCGACCGCCCTGCCCCATGCGTCGCGCGGCGCGTCGCTGGCGACGGTGTGCGTGCCGGGGTGCCGTTCGTCGAAGCCGACGGTCGACGCACCCGAGGTGAAGGCGCGTGCGGCGCGGGTCGCGGTGTCGGGCGCGGGAGCGCGGTGCTCGACCTCGAGGTCCGGGTCGATGACGATCTCGACGCCTGCCTGCGCGAGCCGCAGACCCAGCTCGGAGTCCTCGCGGTAGCCCAGCGTCGGGTCGAAGCCGCCGACTGCCTCGTAGGCCGCGCGCGGCACGGAGTTGCACGCCGCCCAGTGCTGCCAGCGCTCGTCGGCCGGGCGGGCGTAGGCCTGCGCGAGCAGGCGCTGGTTGGCCGGTCGGCCGTACGCCGCGGCGTAGTTGGTGTCGGCGAAGACGTCGCGCGTCATCGAGACGACGCCCAGCGGGGGCGACCCGGACGGGCGGGAGCGGTGGCGCGCGAGGTGGGCGGCGAGGAAGCCGGGCCGGGGGGTGAGGTCGTCGTCGCAGCGCATGACGATCTCGCCGCGCGCCGCTTCGTAGCCGGCGGCCAGCGCCGCGCCGACGCCGGTCCCGCCGGTGCGCTCGACGATGCGCAGCGGGACGCGGTCGGCGTACGACTCGAGCAGCGCGCGGCTGCCGTCGACGTCACCGTCGAGGACGACCACGACCTCCCAGGGCTCGTCGAGCGACTGGGCGGCGAGGGCGTCGAGCAGCACCGGGAGCCGGCGTACGCCACCCCGGGTGGGGACGACGACGGACAGGGCAGGCTCGGGCACGCGACGATCCTAGGGAGCCGCGGTCGACTACTCGGCCGGACTGGGCTCGTCGGCCAGGACGGACAGCACGTCCTCGACGAACTCCGCCACCGCGTCCTCGCCCGCGACGGGGCCGCCGGCGAGGTAGCCGTCGGCGCCGAGGAGAACCGCAGAGGGTGTCCCTGCGGAGAAGACGCGGCGCACGTTGAGCTCGGGCTCGGAGGCCGAGAACTCTTGTGCGTGCTGCGGGGCCGCGGCCGCAGAGGCGACGTCCGGGTAGACCGCCAGCAGCCCCACGGCCGGGGCGAGGCGCGCGGCCCAGTCGTCGAGGTGCTCGGCGGTGCGGACGCAGGGACCGCACCCGGGGCTGAGCACGACGAGCAGGCGCGCCTGCGTCGAGGCCAGCTCGACCAGCGAGGACGTCCGTCCGTCGGGCAGCGCGAGCACGCCGTAGGGGATGGCCTGGCGCTCGTAGTCCAGGAGCTCGGCCACCGGTCCGGCACCGGCGCTCGACGGGGTGCCCACCGCCAGGACGGCCACCGCGGCGGCCGCAGCTGCGGCGAGCAGCGCCCACCACCCGCCGGCGTCGAGGTCGGCCGCGGCTGCCGGGACCGATCCGCCGGCGAACGCGAGCCAGGTGAGGGCTCCGGCGAGGAAGGTCAGAAGCAGGTTGCGGGCGAGGGTCGTGCGGTCCACGTCGTGACGACCGAGGCTGCCGAAGCACGAGCAGGTGACCGGCTCGTCGAAGCCCAGCGCGCGGGCGATCAGAGCGGTGTAGGCGAGCATCAACGCGAGCACAGCGACTGCGACCGGCGCGAGCAGGGGAGCGGGGGACAGGAGCAGCAGGGCGGCGAGGGCGAGCTCCACCCAGGGGAGTGCCGCAGCCGCGGCGTCCTTCGGTACGCCGCCCGGCACCCGCAGCGCGTCGAAGGCGTCCCGCGTGGCGACCCGGTCACGCAGCTTGGCGACGCCGCTCGTCGCCAGCACCGCCGCGAGGGTCAGCGCGACCAGGACCGCGGCGACCGGGGCAGACGACATGGGCGTGATCGTAGGTGCTTGCTGGTGCGATGTCGGGCGAAGTGGCCAGCGGGAGGGGTGGTGCGCTTTTCGGCTTTCGGTCGCACCAACGCGTCTTGGTAAAATCTTGATGGTTCATTCGATCAAGAGGGTCCGGGGGGATCAGATGGCCGAGCACGTCAGTCCTTCGCGACGCAGCGTGGTGAGGGGAGCCGCGTGGAGTGTGCCGGTCGTGGCGGTCGCCGCCACGGCCCCCGCGTTCGCGGCGTCCCCGTGCGCGAACAGGACCGCGCTGCTGCCGGTGGCCTGGTCGTCGTCCTACTCCACGACGCGGCAGACGGGGTCGGTCGCCGGGACGCCGGTCGTCAACGTGAGGGCGGGCTACAGCTCGACCCTGCTCGGCCCCGGATCGCTCAACTCCCAGAACCTGACGCCGGGCTCGGTTGCGGCAACGCAGGACTCGATCAGCCTGGTGAACAACTCTCCGACGACCCTCTCGCTCAGCCCCGAGAGAAACTTCCAGACCGTGACGTTCGCGTTCACGCAGGACGTCTACGGGCTCACGTTCTCCATCGACGACATCGATCGCGTTCTCGGCAGCTACTTCGACCACGTGTTCCTCGCGGGCGCCCCCGAGGCCCCGGCCGTGACCCAGGGCTCCGCGGTGACGGGCACAGGAACCAGCGACAACCCCTGGCGGACCACTGGGGCGAGCGGGGACAACGCGGCGAACCAGACGGTGACCGTGACCTATCCCAACGGACTGGTGCCGATCACCTCGTTGACGCTGCGCTTCTACTCGACAGTCGGTCCTCTCGCCAGCGCCCAGCACGTGGTGCGAATCAGGCAGATGCGCCTGCGGACGTGCGCTTAGCAGATGGCGTAAGACCGCTTTGTCTAGGTTCGCCCAAGATGTGACTCAGATCGCATTCGACGAAACCAGATTGTTACTGTCCCGTAGGTAGTCCATCCCTACCGTAGTTGACGAAGTGACCACCTGGGGGGTTGCTCGTGATCGATGGGGAACGACCGATGGAACTCGGTACTGAAGCACACGGCCTGCGCGCGTCGCGGCGCAACGTGGTCAGGGGTGCTGCGTGGAGCGTGCCCGTGGTCGCGGTAGCGACTGCAGCGCCAGCATTTGCCGCGTCCCCATGTGATGTCACGAGCTACGTCCTGGACTGGAACGGCGGCAGCAGCGCAGTCGGGACCACCACATGGAGTCGTACCGACTTCAGGTCGGGGCGAGCCACCATCACAGCGCCGGGCGGCAGTGCCGCTGGTGCCATTGGTGTGCAGTTCACGAGCGTGTGGATCAACGATGGCAACGGTCAAAGTCGCGACCGGCGCGACCCGGACTTCAATCTGACCGTCTCCGCGGAGACGAACGTAGGCGGCCTCAATCAAGGACGGGGCTTGTACATCAGGCACGAGTCGCCCATCGATGCAGGTCGCCGGAGACGTCAGCGCATCACGATTGCGTTCGATCGTCCGGTCACTGGACTGAAGTTCACCATCACCGACATCGACGCCACCTCTGACCAGTACTGGGATCGCGTCGAGCTCGTGGCCAGCGGACCTGCTGGTTCGCCGACATTCACGCCGACGCCAGCTTCGGGGATCGCCGGTACCGGTGGCGTTGATGCAGACGCATGGCGGCAGTCACGATCGAACACCACCTTCAACGCCGATCAGGGCGGCGGCAATGTCGGCGTCAGCTTCGCCAACAACGTCGCTGTCTCTTTCATGACGCTGGACTTCTGGAGCGCAACTGCATCGGGGCAGCAGGCGATCTACCTCAGCGACTTCAGGTTCAGCGCCAAGGGCTGCTGACCCGCCAAGGGAACAACCGGCACCCCCGCGCGGTTGTCATCCCTCGATGACCTCTCCCACCGCGACCGACCCCGCGACCCAGCAGCCTGACGACTCCCGACGGGTGTCGATGCTGCTGGGCCTGCTCTTCGGGCTGGCCGGGATGGGGTCCTCGAGCGCGGCCGTGACGCTGTCGCTGATGGGCGACGACCTCGGCGTCGGCCCCGGCCTCGCCGCGTGGACGATCAGCCTCTACGTCCTCATGCTGGCCGTGACCACCGCCCTCTACGGCCGGATCTCCGACCTCGTCGGCGTACGAGGACCGCTGCTCGCCGGGCTGGTGCTGATGTCGATCGGCGCCCTGGTCGCCGCGCTCGCCCCGACCTTCCCCGTCCTGCTCGGCGCCCGGATGGTGCAGGGCGCTGGCGCTGCCGCCGTACCGACGCTGGGCGTCGCCGTGCTGTCCGCGCGCTACAGCGGGGAGATCCGCGGGCTCGCGTTCGGCCGCCTCGCCGGTGTGGCCGCCGCGGTGAGCTGCCTCGGCCCACTCATCGGCGGTGTCGTGGAGGCCGCGTTCGGCTGGCGTGCGGTGATGGCCCTGCCGATCCTCGGCGCCCTCGTCGTCCCGCTGCTGTGGCGCGCGCTCTCGACCGACGGCAGCGGCGCCCGACTCGACGTGGTCGGCGCGATCCTCGTCGCCCTCACCGCCGCCGGCATGGTGCTGCTCGTGCAGTCGCCGTCGGCCGGGCTGCTGGTCGCCGCCATCGGCGCCGGACTGCTCATCCTGGGCGTGCCGGCCGTGCGCGCGACCGTACGCCGACGCCCCGACGGCTTCCTGCCGGTCGAGGTGATCCGCAACTCCACCGTCGTGCGCAGCGCGGTCGCGGCGTCCTCGGTGCCGGCGGCGTGGTTCGCCATGCTGATCGCGCTCCCCGCCGTGCTGCTGTCGGCGGGCTGGGAGGCGTGGGAGGTCGGCCTGGCGATGGTGCCGAGTGCCGTCGTGGCACTCGTTGTCCCGCAGGTCACCGGCCCTACGCTCAACCGGATCGGACCGGCGCGTGCGCTGGCCGTCTCAGCCGTCGTCGCGTCGGCCGCCCTGCTCGTCGCCACCCTGGGGGCCCACTGGACCAGCGCCCCGATCCTGGTGGTGGCCATCATCCTGGTGACCTTCGCCTTCGGGCTGGGGCAGCCGGCCCTGAGCGCCGTCGTGGGCGACGCGGTGCACCAGGAGGTGCGTGGAGTGGCGCTCGGGGTCTCGACGCTGCTCTTCCTCATCGGCGGCAGCGTCGGCTCGGCGATCGTGGCCGGGATCAGCGGCCCGCTCGGGATGCCGGCGGCGCTGCTCGTGCTCGCGGTCCTGCCGCTGCTGGGTCTTCTCGTGCTCCGCCCGACGCTGCGGTCGGAGCCGGTCAGCGCCTGAGCCCGCTCAGGACGTGACGATCCACGAGATCGTCACCCCGAGGAAGTTCACGATCGGGTTGATCACGGCGAACGCCAGGCCGAGCAGCCCGAAGGCCCGCGCAGCCCCGGCGAGCGGCGTACGTCCCCTCGTCAGTCCGGCGAGCGCGGCCGCGCCCGCACCCAGCAGCGCCGGCATCCCGCACCAGAAGAACGCGAGGGCGGGAACCGCGGCGACGCCGAGCACGATCGCCCCGATCTGACGCTGGCGCTCGGAGCGCAGGAACCGCACCGACAGCACGGAGACCACGAGGCCCAGGGTCCCGAAGCCGGTCACGCCGAGCAGCTGCTCGCCGAGGGAGCGCGGCTGCTCGCCGCTGCCGGTGTAGCCGAAGATCATCTCGGCGACGATGCTGCACGACATCCCCACGACGCAGATGCCGTAGACGATGCCGACGAGGACGGGGTAGCTGGGGATCCGGGTGCGGGTGGCCGGTGCGGCCACGGCCGGGATGGTGGTCATGGTGTCTCCTCATGGGTGGCGGCCGGGGTGGCTGTCCATCCACAGTGGGCGTACGCGCGACCCGGCTGCCAGAGCCCCGCGTCCCGCGTCGTCCCGCCCGTGTCCCGGGGGTGTCCCGGAGCCTTCCGGGACACAGTCAGCGCGCGGATACTGAGGTCCATGACCACAGTGTCGGCCCCGGGCGGAGCGGTGTCGCCCCCTGCTGCGGCCCCCGCCGCGCCAGCGGTGTCGGGCGAGGTGCTCGCCGCGGTCGCGCTGCTCTCGCTCGGGTTCCTGCCCGCGCTGCTGGTGCTGCCGCACGACCGCGTGGTTGCCGATGCGACCCTCCCGCTCCTGGGCTGGCTGCCGCTCGGGATCGCGGGCGTGGTGATGCTCGACCGGTCACCCCGCTCGCCGCTCGGCCGGACCGCCGTCGTGGCCGGGGCGGCGACGCCGCTCGCCATGCTGCTCGCGGCGCTGCCGAGCTCGGAGCCCGCCACCTCCGTCGGCCCGGGCTGGCTGGTGCCGCTGCTGGCCGTCGCCGCGGCCGCCCTGCCCGCGAGCGGCCGCGCCGCCCGGCGCTGGCGCACGTGGGTCGTGCTGTGGTCGGTCGTCGCCCTCGCCGGCGCGACCGTGGCCTGGCAGCTCGGCTCGGTGACGACCTTCGGCGTGGTCTCCTCGCTCGGACTGCTCGCCGTTGCCGGGACCGTCGCCGGAGCCGCGCTGGTGCGCCAGCCCCGACCGGCCGTGGAGCCGCTCGTCGACGTCGCCCTCGTGGTCGGGGTCCTCCTCGCCGGGCTCGTGGCCGGTGGGTTGATGTGGTCCTTCGCCGAGCACGAGCGGATCTTCGGCGCCGAGGTGGTCGGCACGCTGGCCGCCGCCGTGACGATCATGATGTCGACCCCCGCGGCGGTCGCGGTCCGACGCCGCTTCCTCGCCCGCCGCTACGGCACCGGGCTGCTGAGCGGGACCGACCTCGCCACGCTGACGGGCGGGCTCGGGGGCGACGGCGACCCGCGCGCGTTGCTGGGCACCGCCGCCGGCCTCGTGGCCGCGGCGAGCGCCACGGAGGCCGTCGAGATCGTCCTCGACGACCTCGACGAGAGGCCCGGGTGGGCGACCTTCCCCCTCGTCGTCGGCGACGAACGCGTCGGGGTGATGGCGGTGCGGCTGCAGGAGCCCGAGGGGCTCGAGGCGCGCCAGGAGCACGTCGTACGCCAGCTGGCGCCCACCGTCGCGCTCGCGGCGCGGGCGGTCGAGCTCGCCGTCGAGGCGCAGCTGGCCCGCGCCGACGTGATCCGCGAGCGCGAGGTCGAGCGGGCACGCATCCTCGCCGACCTCCACGACGACCTCGGGCCCGCGCTGGCGGGCATGGGGATGCGGGTGGAGGCCGAGCGGGCCACCCGGCCGAGCGCCGAGCTCGGCGCGCTCGCCGCGGACCTCGCCGCCTGCCGGGCCGACCTGCGCCGCATCGTCTCCGCGCTGACACCCGAGCCGCTGGTGTGGGCCGACCTGGCCGGGGCGCTCGAGGCGCTCGCCGCCTCCTTCCGGACCACGGGCGGTCCACGGGTCGACCTCGAGGTGCACGACGCCCACGACGTCGAGGGCGACCGCGCGATCGTCGTCTACCGCTTCGTCGCCGAGGCGGTGACCAACTCACTGCGCCACGGCGGCGCGGCGTACGTCCGGGTGCGGGTGGGGTGCGTCGACGGCTGCCTGCGGGCGGAGGTCGAGGACGACGGCACCGGCGGCCCGGTCGTGCCGGGCGTGGGCCTGACCTCGCTGGCGACCCGCGCCCGTGAGGTCGGCGGCCTGCTCGACCTCGACCACCCGGTGGGCGGCGGACTGCTCGTGCGCCTCGTCGTGCCGGGGCCGCAGCCGTGATCCGGGTCGTCCTCGTCGACGACCATCCCGTCGTGCTCGCCGGCCTCGCCGCGCTGGTCGAGGCCGACGCAGGGATGGAGGTGGTGGCGACGGCCGGCACGGTGGAGGACGCCATGGCCCTCGCGGAGGACCCGACTCCGCACGTGTGCGTGCTGGACCTCCGGCTGCCCGACGGTGACGGCGTCACGCTCGGGCTCGCGCTGCGCGAACGCTGGCCGGGGACGAAGCTGCTGATCCTGACCATGACGCGCGAGCCCGCGACGGTGCTGCACAGCCTCGCCGCCGGCGTTGACAGCTACCTGGTCAAGGACGCACCGCCCGAGGAGCTGCTCGGCGCGATCCGCGCCACCGCCGCCGGATCGGTGGTGCTCAGCTCGGGCGCCAGTGCCTCGGTGCGGGTCGCGGCGTCGGCGGTGCCGAGCGCGGACGCGCTCGACCGCCTCGATGCCCGCGACCGCGAGATCCTGGGGCTCCTCGCGCAGGGCCTCTCGACGCACCAGGTCGCCGGCCGGGTCTTCCTCGCACCCAAGACGGTGCGCAACCGGGTCTCGGAGATGCTCGCCAAGCTCGAGGTCGCCACGCGCGAGGACGCGATCGCTCTCGCACTGGCCGGCGGCCTCGGGCGGTGAGGTAGCCGCCGAACCCCTACCAAGGAGGTGTGGTGCAGACCACTGTGTCGACCTTAGGCTGCGACCTCCACCTTCGAAGGAGCATGTGTGTCAGCTCGGTTCCGCACCCTGTCCGTCAGTCTCGCCCTCGTCATGGGAGCAGGTGCGTTGAGCTCGATCGCTCCCGCCACCGCCGCGCCCGACGACACGGCGTTCGCGCCGCTCCGCGGCTTCTCGCTCTCGGGCGAGAAGATCCGCGTGGAGCCCAAGGAGTACGCCGCCACGCGCGTCGACCTCTCCGCCCTCCGCGCCGACCTCCCGAGCGGCGACGCCACCGCCGTCGTCGAGATCCCGGGACCGGACGGCTCGCTGGAGTCCTTCCGCGTCCAGCGGTCCCAGACCATGGAGTCGGAGCTCGCCGCGGCGCACCCCGAGATCCAGACGTGGTCCGGCGTCGGCGTCGACGACCCGAAGGCCTCGATCGCGCTCGACATCACGCCGATGGGCTTCCACGCCTTCGTGCGCGAGCCGGGCGCCCAGGCCGACTGGTACGTCGACCCGGCCTACAACCGTCGGGGCACCACCACCCACCTGAGCTACCGCTCCTCCGACCTCCCCGCGCCGGCCAAGCGCCGCGCCGAGGGTGAGGTCGAGGCCCTGCGGGAGACCGTCACCGAGGCCGGGACCGCCGACCGCGTCGCCAACGTGGCGACGAACCGGCGCTACTACCGCCTCGCGCTGACCTCCGACCCGTCCTACGCCGCCTACTTCGGCAGCGAGAACGTGCTGGCCGAGAAGGTCACCCTGATCAACCGGGTCAACGAGATCTACAACGACGACCTCGCGGTCGAGCTGCGCCTGGTCAACGACACCGACGCGCTCAACCTCGACACCGACGCGAAGGCGACCGGTGCCGACGGCCCGTGCGGCAGCGCGCCCTGCTTCGCGCCGTACGACGACAACGGGACGCCCGACGAAGGTGACGACACCTTCGGCGACCTCGACTTCTGCAGCGGCGCCACCCTCGGCAAGAACCGCACCGTCCTGGGCCAGCTGATCGGCGCCTCCAACTACGACGTCGGCCACATCGCGCTCGGCGTGAACGGCGGCGGCGTCGCCTACCTCGGCGTCATCGGCGGCGACTACAAGGGCGGCGGCTGCACCGGCCTCCCCGAGCCCAAGGGCGACTTCTTCGCCATCGACTACGTCGCGCACGAGATCGGCCACCAGTTCGGCGGCAACCACACCTTCAACGGCGCCCTCGGCGCCTGCGGCGGCAACATCTCCGACGCCTCGGTCGAGCCCGGCTCGGGCTCCTCGGTGATGGCCTACGCCGGCATCTGCGGCCAGGACGACCTCCAGCCGCACACCGACCCCTATTTCTCGTTCCTCACCGTCGACGAGGCCTACGCGACCATGGACCAGGAGCCCTACGGCAACGTCGAGGTCCAGACGGTGTCGCTGCGCGGCTTCGGTGACGCGGGTGACTCGTTCACCCTCGAGTTCGGCGGCGAGACCACCGACCCGATCGTGGCAGGCACCAACTACACCCCGGCCGGCATCAAGGCGGCCATCGAGGAGGTTGTCGACCAGCCGGTGTCCATCGCGCAGTGGGGCTTCGACGAGTTCGACGTCCCGGTGACCGCGCCGGACGAGACCGGGTTCCAGGTCATCTTCAACGCCACCCCGAGCATCCTGGCCGCGGGCAACGCCGTCGAGGACCAGCTCGCCGTCACCAACGGCTCGGCCGGCGTCAGCGGCTTCGTGGGCGAGACCGCCCGCGGCGGCCCGTCGCAGGCGCAGGGCTTCCCGCTGGAGAGCGACAACACCAACCCGTCGGTCTCCGCCGGTGAGGACAAGGTCGTCCCGATCCGTACGCCGTTCGCGCTGAGCGGCTCGGGCAGCGACACCGACGGCGACGCGCTGGTCTACCTCTGGGAGCAGACCAACTTCGGTGAGGGCACCCGTCTCTCGTCCAACACCAAGGTCTACGGCCCGCTCTTCCGCGTCTTCGGTGACGACGCCGTCGTCTCCGACGAGGACACCCTGAAGAGCCCCTCGCCGGGCATCAACCTCGCCGACGGCAGCCCGAACCGGGTCTTCCCCGACATGGCTCAGGTGCTCGCCGGCAACACCAACGCCGCCACGGGTGACTGCCCGGCGGCCGTCGACGCCGCTGGTGCGCCGCTGCCCAACAACCGGCAGCTCCCGGACACGCTGCTCGACTGCTACTCCGAGTACCTGCCCGACACCGACTACCTCGGCAGCCTGGACGCGGACGACCGGAAGATGAACTTCCGCCTCACCGCCCGCGACCTCGCCGTCCGCGGTGGTGGCCTCGCCTTCGACGACGTCACCCTGACGGTCGACCCGTCGACCGGTCCGTTCCTGGTGACCTCGCAGTCGGCGGCCGGTGCCACGGTGGCGGGCGGCTCGTCCGTCCCGGTCACCTGGGCGGTGAACGGCACGCAGAAGCTGGCGGCGAACGTGAAGATCTCGCTGTCGACCGACGGCGGGGCCACCTTCGGCACCGTGCTCGCCGCGTCGACGCCCAACGACGGGTCGGAGACCTTCGCGATGCCCAACGTCACCGCGAACGACGTACGCATCAAGATCGAGGCAGTGGGCAACTACTTCTTCGACGTCAACGACGCGTCCTTCGCGCTCAAGGCGACGCCTGCTCCCGAGACCACGATCACCTCGGGCCCGGCTGACGGCTCGATCGTCCTGAAGAGGAAGCAGACGATCACCTACGCCTCGAGCGTGACGCCGGCGACCTTCGTCTGCACGATCGACGACGAGCCGGTGTCCTGTGACGCTGCCGGGCTGACGGACAAGTTCCGGGCGGGCACGCACGTGCTCACCGTCGCTGCGGTCAACGCCGCCGGGGTCGCCGACCCGACGCCGGCGACGCTCACCTTCACCGTGCCGCGCAACAGCAGCACCTTCGCCCGCAAGGGCAAGCGGGCGTGGGACCGCAAGAAGGACGCACGGGCGTTCTCGGGCAAGTACCTGACGTCGAAGCGCAAGGGCTCCGAGCTCGTCACCCGCGTGAAGAAGACCGACCGGATCGTCGTCGTGTACGGCACGCTGCCGAAGGGCGGCGTGGCCCGGGTCTTCCTCGGCAAGGAGAGGATCGGCAAGATCCGCTTCAAGGGCAAGAAGGCCTACGGCCAGCTGCGCACCTTCCGCTTCGACGAGGCCCAGAAGGGCAAGCTCCGGATCGTCGTGGCCAAGAACAAGCCGGTCCGCATCGAGGGCGTCGCGGTCGTCACCGACTGAGCGCCCCTCCGTACGACGACCGAGGGCCGTCCCGCCACGTGCGGGGCGGCCCTCGTCGCGTCCGCTCAGCGCTGGGGCGAGCGGGCGCGCTCCGCCAGCGCGACCGCGGCGTGCTGCACGACCGGCAGCTCCTCAGGGTCTCGGGCCGCCTCGTGCGGCACGGCACCACCGAGGAGCGCGGCCGGGCTGGTGAGCCAGATCCAGGTCCGCCACGGGTGCATCCCGGAAGCGAGCAGCGGCTCGAGCACTGCGAGGAGCTCCTCGCGCACCTCACCCGCGTCGTCGAGCTGGAACGATGGGACCAGCGTCGTGCCCTCGTGCTGCACCAGCAGCACGGTGCGACGCTCGGCCGCCTTGTGGAGCGCGAAGCGGGCTGCGTTCTCCGAGGTGCCGCGCAGGCGCGCCACACCGGCGTAGTCGACCCAGCCGCCGTCGAGCAGCGCCGCCCGCAACCGCGTCTCGCGACGCAGCCGGACCAGCCCCACCGGCACCGCGTGGGCAGGATCGTCGCCCTGGGCGCGCAGCAGCCGGTCGAGCTCGACCAGCCGCTCGTGGGTCAGCGGCTCACCGGTGGCCTGCTCGCGCCAGAAGGCAGCGCCGTCGGCGCGGCGCAGGTAGGACGGAAGCCCCGCGGCCTCGAGCTGGTCGGCCAGGCCGAGGTCCTCCAACCAGTCCGCCAGCTCCCGCGCGAGGGTGGCGGAGGCGTCGGGACGGTCGGCATCGGGTCGCTCGGTCACGGGGTCAGCCTTCCACGCGACCGGCGGCCACCGCCGACGGGCCGGGCGCCGTCAGGGCAGGGAGGCGACGAGGTCGGCCACGCGACGCGCACGGGTGTCCGGGCGTACGGCGTCCTCGACCGGCACCAGCCGTCGCCGCTGCTCGGCCGGGCGCAGGGCGTCGAAGGCGGGCCCGAGGCCTGCCGCGTCCACGGCCTCCCGGACGTCCGGCGGTACCGGGACGTGGTCGGGGTAGACCGGGGCGAGCCTGCACGCCACGACGTCACCGGGTGCGGCACCCAGGCGGCGCCGCAGGCCGGCGCCGGCCCAGAGGAACGGTTCGCCCAGGACGTCGGCGCGCGTGACGGCGAGGTTCACCTCGACGCCGTCGACCGTGCCCGCCACCCGTCGGGTGCCGGCCGCGGCGGCCGCCTCCACCACCGCAGCGGGCAGGCGCAGCACGACGTAGGTGCTGCGGCCCCAGACCAGGGGCTCGAGCACCGCGTCGAACGTGTGGGACTCACCCAGCAGCGCCGAATCCGACATGCGTCCAGTGTGGCGCACGCGGGCCGGCACTGCCGGGCAGCGACCGGGCGGTGAGGACTACTTGGCGGCCTTGCGCGCCCGGCTCGCGGTCTTGGCGCGCGCGTTGGCGTCGAGCACGACCTTGCGGATGCGGACCTGCTCCGGGGTGACCTCGACGCACTCGTCCTCACGGCAGAACTCCAGGCACTGCTCGAGGGAGAGGCGCTTCGGCGGGATCAGCTTCTCGAAGTTGTCGGAGGTGGCGGACCGGATGTTGGTCTGCTGCTTCTCCTTGGTGATGTTGACGTCCATGTCGTCGGCGCGCGAGTTCTCGCCGACGATCATGCCCTCGTAGACCTCGGTGGTCGGCTCGACGAAGAGCACGCCGCGCTCCTGCAGCGACGTCATGGCGTACGCCGTCGCCGCGCCGCTGCGGTCGGCCACCAGCGAGCCGTTGTTGCGCGAGCGGATCTCGCCGGCCCAGGGGTGGTAGCCCTCGGAGATGTGGTGGGCGATGCCGGTGCCGCGGGTCTCGGTGAGGAACTCGGTGCGGAAGCCGATCAGGCCGCGCGAGGGGACGACGAAGTCCATCCGCACCCAGCCGGTGCCGTGGTTGGTCATGCCCTCCATGCGGCCCTTGCGGGTGGCGAGGAGCTCGGTGATCGTGCCGAGGTACTCCTCCGGGGCGTCGATCGTGAGGCGCTCGAAGGGCTCGTGGATCTTGCCGTCGACCTCGCGCGTGACCACCTGCGGCTTGCCGACGGTGAGCTCGAAGCCCTCGCGGCGCATCTGCTCGACGAGGATC
Source organism: Nocardioides furvisabuli (assembly GCA_964021995.1). Lineage (GTDB taxonomy): Bacteria > Actinomycetota > Actinomycetes > Propionibacteriales > Nocardioidaceae > Nocardioides > Nocardioides furvisabuli_A. Next base: position 222,948 of record CAXHZJ010000006.1, read on the forward strand.
GCCAGCGCCAGCTCGCCGCGACCCTGGACCTCCCAGGCGTCGGGGCGCTCGGTCGGCAGGACGCGCAGCGACACGTTGCCGATGAGCTCGGCGTCGAGGCGGTCCTTGACCAGGCGGGCGGTCACCTTGGCGCCCTTGACCTTGCCGACCAGCGGCGAGGTGTTGGTGCCGATGGTCATCGAGATGGCCGGCTCGTCGACGTGGATGAGCGGCAGCGCGACCGGGTTCTCGGCGTCGGCGAGGGTCTCGCCGATGGTGATGTCGGGGATGCCGGCGATGGCGACGATGTCGCCGGGGCCCGCGGACTCGCCGGGGACGCGCTCGAGGCCCTCGGTGACGAGGAGCTCGGTGATCCGCACGTTCTTCACCGCGCCGTCGCGCTTGATCCACGCGACGGTCTGGCCCTTCTTGAGGTGGCCCTGGTGGATGCGCAGCAGCGCGAGGCGACCGAGGAACGGCGAGGAGTCGAGGTTGGTGACGTGGGCCTGGAGCGGCGCGCCCTCGTCGTACTGCGGGGCGGGGATGGTCTCGAGGATCGTCTTGAAGAGCGGCTCGAGGTCGGTGCCCTCGGGCATCGTGCCGTCCTCGGGCTTCTCCAGCGACGCGATGCCGGCCTTGCCGGAGGCGTAGACGACCGGGAAGTCGAGGGCGTCCTGGCTGTGGGTGTCGTCGAGCAGGTCCATGAAGAGCTCGTAGCTCTCGTCGACGACCTCGCTGATCCGCGCGTCGCTGCGGTCGGTCTTGTTGACGACCAGGATCACGGGCATGTCGGCGTTGAGCGCCTTGCGCAGCACGAAGCGGGTCTGGGGGAGCGGGCCCTCGGAGGCGTCGACGAGGAGCACGATGCCGTCGACCATCGACAGGCCGCGCTCGACCTCGCCACCGAAGTCGGCGTGGCCGGGGGTGTCGATGATGTTGATGACCATCGGCTGGCCGCCACCGGCGGGGCCGGCGTAGTGGACGGCGGTGTTCTTCGCGAGGATCGTGATGCCCTTCTCGCGCTCGAGGTCGCCGGAGTCCATGACGCGGTCGGCGACGCTCTCGGCCTGGTGCGCGGTGAAGGCGCCTGCCTGGCGGAGCATCGCGTCGACCAGCGTGGTCTTGCCGTGGTCGACGTGGGCGACGATCGCGACGTTGCGCAGGTCGGAGCGGGACTGGGGGGACATGCAGGAGCCTTCCGGGCGGGAGACGAGCGAGCGGCCGGGCGGCCGGGCGCGGCCAGCACGGCCGCAGCGTGGAAAAGTCTAGTGCGGGTCGCTCGATTTCGAGACTTCGCGACTCCTCGCCAGCGTCGTGGGGACCGGTCCGGCACGCAGGGGCCTACCGGGTGTCGGAGCCGCGGGGTAGAGATGTCCCATGACCTCTCGGGACACCCGCCTCGCTCACGACCGCTGCACGTTCATCCCGCCCTGGCTCGCCGAGCGCGTCGACGGCCCCGAGCGGGCGGCGTACGACGACGAGCTCCGGCTGCGCCGCGGCGCCATCGCCCGCTCGGCCCTGGCGCCGGCTCCCGGCGGGGCGGCGTGGACGGTGCACGACGCCGGGTCCCGCACGTCCCTGCCCGGCACGCCGGCCCGGCGCGCCGGCGAGCCCGCCACGGACGACGTCGCGGTCGACGAGGCCGCGGACGGGATCGCGGCCACGCTCGCGATGTTCGCCGAGGAGCTCGGCCGCGACTCCCACGACGACGCCGGCGCACCTGTCAGCCTGACCGTCCACTACGGCACCGACTACAACAACGCCTTCTGGGACGGCACCCAGCTGGTCTTCGGCGACGGTGACGGCCGGATCTTCGAGCGCTTCACCAAGCCGGTCGACGTGCTCGCCCACGAGTTCGCGCACGCCGTCATCGAGCACACCGCCGACCTCACCTACCGCGGCCAGTCCGGCGCACTCAACGAGTCGGTCGCCGACGTCTTCGCGTCCTGCCTCAAGCAACGACTGCTCGACCAGGAGGCCGCCGAGGGCGACTGGCTGATCGGCGAGGGCATCTTCATGCCGACCGTGCAGGCCCGTGCGCTGCGTGACATGGCAGCGCCCGGCACGGCCTACGACGACCCCGAGGTGGGAGCGGACCCGCAGGTCGGGCACATGGACGACTACGTCGTCACCACGGCCGACAACGGTGGGGTCCACCTCAACTCCGGCATCCCCAACAAGGCCTTCCAGCTCGCTGCCGTCGCGGTGGGCGGTCGTGCGATCGAGGGCGCCGGCCGGATCTGGTACGCCGCCCTCGTCGGCGGCGACGTCCCGCCCGGGGCGGACTTCGCCACCTTCGCCGCGGCGACGGTCGCCGCGGCCGGCGAGCACGCCGACGCCGTGCGCGAGGCCTGGGCGCAGGTCGGCGTGGCGCCAGGGGCGTCCCGGACCGGGGTGCCGCCCGCCGCTGCGGCGGGCAGGCTCCGGGTGGAGCGCAGCGGCGGATTCGTCGGCCGCACCGTCGTCGCCGAGGTCGACCTCGACGACCCCGCCGCGCCCGACCTGCGGGCGCTGGTGGCCGACGCGCTGGCCCAGCCCGTCGCGAAGGCCTCGTTGCCCCGCCCCGACATGTACCTCTACACGTTCACCGTCGCCGGCGGCGACCCCGTGAGCATCCCCGAGCACCTGCTGAGTGACACGCAGCGCGAGCTGGCGCGACGCCTGCTCGAGGGTGGCTACGATATCTGAACTCGAAGGTTTGTCCGATATCTGCCACAGATCATCCTCGTGTCGTTAACAATCGGACGTTTCGGCTTTCATCAAGACTACCTTGACGGCACCGCCTGCTCGTGGGGCCGGTCTCACGGTGAGACCGTCTGAGCAGGCGTGCCGGGCGGACATCTCGTCGCGCCCGCATGACCAGGGAGTCAACCCACCCATGACCGTTTTCACTGCTGCGCGCTCGCGCGGCGCCGTCGTCCTCGCTGCTGCTGCCGTCCTCGCGGTCGGTGCCGGCTCGGGCGCCGTGGCCGGATCGATGCTGACCGGCGACGACATCAAGAACCGCTCCATCGAGGGCGTGGACCTCGCCACCGGCGCGGTCAACAGCGCCAAGGTCGAGAACGGCAGCCTCCAGCTCAAGGACCTCGACCCCGAGGTCACCGAGAAGCTCGGCACGCCCGGATCCAACGGCACCAACGGCGCGAACGGCGCCGCCGGCCCGAAGGGCGACAAGGGCGACGCCGGTCCGCAGGGTCCGCAGGGCCCGAAGGGCGAGAGCGGCACCGCGACCTACGCCGGTCCGAACTGGAGCGTCATCGACCGCAACGTCATCGGCGCGGGCGACGCGGCGCTGCGCTCCGGCCCGACCTCGAGCTGGCCCGGCGCGGCCGCCGTCGAGCCGCCGATGGGCGTCGGCAGCCTCGGCCTGCGCACCGCCTCGGCCACGGACAAGACCGCCTTCGGCAACGAGGTCGACTTCCAGGGCAAGGCGCTGTCGAGCGTCTCGTCGGTCAGCTTCTGGGAGTACACCACCGGTGAGAACCGAGCGAAGTACGTCGACAACGCGGCCAGTGTCGCGATGGAGATCAACCCCGGCAACGGCAAGCAGACCTACAGCACGCTCAACTTCGTCGTGCGCAACCTGCCCGCCAACGTGTGGACCGAGGTGACCACCGAGAGCGCCAACTGGTACCTCACCGGCGCCGCCGGCACCGAGACCGGCTGCAACCAGACGACCTACTGCACCCTCGAGCAGGTCCAGGCGAAGCTCCCCGACGCGACGCTCTACACCGTCGCCATCAGCAAGGGCCGTGACTACGCCTTCTCCGGCGCGGTCGACGCCCTCCGGATCGGTTCGACGACCTACGACTTCGAGCCCTTCGGCGTCGTGGCGAAGACGGACTGACCTCCCTCGGGGTGTCCGCACGTCGGGGCTGCGGTGAGTAGGTTTCACCGCATGCCCCGACTGCGGCGTACGTTCCCCGACCAGCCGGGCTGGACCCGACGCCGTTCCGGCAAGGGCTTCACCTACCTCGACCAGGCCGGCGACAAGCTCGATGCCGAGCAGGTCCAGCGGTGCAAGGACCTGGTGATCCCGCCTGCCTGGAAGGACGTGTGGATCACGCCGTACGCCAACGGCCACCTGCAGGCGGTCGGCACCGACGACGCCGGACGCCGGCAGTACCTCTACCACCCTCAGTGGCGCACCAGTCGTGACGCGGCGAAGTTCGACCGCATCCTCGGCTTCGGCAAGGCGCTGTCGAAGGCCCGCGAGCGCGTGCTCACCGACATGGGCTCCGAAGGCATGTCGCTCGAGCGGGCGTGCGCGGTCGCCGTACGCCTGCTGGACCTGGGCTACTTCCGCATCGGCAACGACGTCTACACCGACACCAACGGCTCCTTCGGGCTCACCACCCTGCGCAAGGAGCACGTCTCGCGGCACGCGGGAGGCCTGCGCTTCTGCTTCGTCGGCAAGTCCGGGGTCGAGCACTGCATCGACATCGACGACAAGCCCGCCATCGAGTCGCTCGACGTGATGCGGCGCCGGCGCGGCGGCGGCGACGAGCTGCTGGCCTGGAAGGACGGCCGCACCTGGCGCGGCCTGAGCTCGGCCGAGGTCAACGACTACATCCGCACCTGCATGGGGATCGAGGCCTCCGCCAAGGACTTCCGCACCTGGCACGCCACCGTCATCGCCGCCGCCGCGCTCGCGGACACCGACGAGCCGGGGAAGACCAAGGCCTCGCGCAAGCGCGCGGTGTCGAGCGCGATGAAGGAGGTCTCGGACTTCCTCGGCAACACCCCGACGCTGGCGCGCTCGTCCTACGTCGACCCGCGGGTCGTCGAGGCCTACGAGCGCGGCCGCACCATCAAGGTGCGCGCCCGCTACGACACCGACGACGCGCGTCAGGCGGCCCTCGAGCGGGCGGTGCTCAAGCTGCTGTCGGCGTGATCCTCGTCCGCCGGACCATGCGCGGCAGTCGGCCGCCGTCATGCTTTAGTACGAGTTGGTCAGGTTTCCCCTGACGGGCCGTGTGTTACCGATACGTTGACGAAGCCACACCGATCTGTGGATGGCCGATCGGGAGTCAGAACGGTCGGTCGTGGCGTGCAGGACAGGCGCGTCGCCTGTCCGCCTACGACAGGGGAACCAGATCAGCATGTCCAACTTCAGTGCACACCGCTCGCGTGGCGTCGTCGTCCTCGCCGCCGCCGCAGTTCTCGCCGTCAGCGCAGGGTCGGGCGCCGTCGCCGGCTCCATGATCACCGGCGAGGACATCAAGAACCGCTCCATCCAGGCTCAGGACCTCGACCGGGGCGCCGTCACCACCAACAAGGTCGAGAACCGCACCCTCAAGCTCAAGGACCTCAGCGACGAGGTCACCTCCAAGCTGGGCGTCCAGGGCCCCGCCGGCAAGGACGGGGCACCGGGCGCGCCGGGCAAGGACGGCGCCGCCGGCAAGGACGGGGTCGACGGCACCAACGGTGTCGACGGCACCGACGGCCTGCTCGGTGCGAAGTACCGCACGCTGACCTACCTCAAGGGCGGCTCCGGCAGCGCCACCGTCGCGTGCGCCGACAACGCCACCGAGTCCCAGAAGTACACCGCCATCGCCGGCGGCGTCCGGAGCGCCTCCAGCACCTTCACGCAGGCCGACGGCTTCGCTGTCACCTCGTCGTTCCCCGGTCGGATCAACTGGAACACGGGTGAGCCCCTTCCCAACCGCCTCGACGGCTGGATCGTCTTCGGCAACGGTGTGGCCACCGACACCCTGGTCGTGTGGGCCCTGTGTGTCCCGAACACGAGCATCCCGGTCGACGCCGGCACCCTCTGAGAACCTGAGCCGCACGCCACAGCACGGCCCCCACCTCCATGGTGGGGGCCGTGCCGCATCAGGTCAGGCGTGCGCGACCACGTGGTCGATCGCGGCGGTGAGCTTCTCGACGTCCGAGGGGTCGATCGCGGGATACATCGCGATCCGCAGCTGGTTGCGGCCGAGCTTGCGGTAGGGCTCGGTGTCCACGATGCCGTTGGCGCGCAGGACGGCAGCGATCTGCGCGGCGTCGATTGCGTCGTCGAAGTCGATCGTGCCGATGACGAGCGACCGGTCGGTGGCCTTTGTCACGTAGGGCGTCGTGTACGACGTCCCCTCGGCCCAGCCGTACAGCGCGTCCGACGACGCCGTGGTGCGGTCGACCATCCCCTTCAGCCCGCCCTGCGCGTTCATCCAGTCGAGCTGCTCGGCCATCAGGAAGAGCGTGGCGACCGACGGGGTGTTGTAGGTCTGGTTCTTCGAGGAGTTGTCGATCGCGGTCGGCAGGTCGAAGAAGGGCGGGACGTAGCGGTCGGTCGCCGCGATCTCCTCGGCGCGGGCCAGCGCGCGCGGCGACATCAGCGCGATCCACAGGCCGCCGTCGGAGGCGAAGCACTTCTGCGGCGCGAAGTAGTAGGTGTCGACCTGGTGCAGGTCGACCGGCAGGCCGCCGGCGCCGGAGGTCGCGTCGACGAGCACCAGCGCGTCGTCGGCGACGTCCGCCGGGCGGCGTACGGGCGCCATGACCGCGGTGGACGTCTCGTTGTGCGCCCAGGCATAGGTGTCGACACCCTCCTCGGCGACGGCGTCGGGCCGCGAGCCCGGCTCGCTGGCGATGACGCTGGGGTCGGCGAGCCACGGCGCCTTCTTGGCCGACGTGGCGAACTTCGAGGAGAACTCACCGAAGGACAGGTGCTGGCTCTTCTCGCGGATCAGGCCGAAGCAGGCGATGTCCCAGAAGGCGGTCGCGCCGCCGTTGCCCAGCACGACCTCGTAGCCCTCGGGCAGGTCGAAGAGGGCCGCGAGTCCCTCGCGCACCCGGCCGACGGTCTTCTTGACCGGGGCCTGTCGGTGCGAGGTGCCCATCAGCGTGGCGCCGGTGGCGGCCAGGGCGTCGAGGTGGCTGGTCTGGATCTTGGACGGACCCGCGCCGAAGCGGCCATCGGCCGGGAGGAGCTCGGCGGGGATCTTCAGGGCGTCGGTCATGGAGGAACCTCACGTGGGATCACGGTGGAACACGGAACGGCGGTCCTGACGACGCTGTCAGCGCCACCTATTGTGGCACCCGCTCACACAGGCTCACGACAGGGGACCACGGATGGAGACCGACCTGCAGGTGGTGCGGGTCCCGATCACCCACCCCGACGCGCAGGCCCTCGTCGAGGCGGTGCAGGCGGAGTACGTCGCGCGCTACGGCGGCCAGGACGAGTCGCCGATCGACCCCGCCGACTTCGAGGACCCGCTCGGTCGCTTCTACGTCGGCTACCTCGACGGCACCCCGGTCGCGACCGGCGCCTGGCGCCGCAGCTCGGTGCGCGCGCTCGGCGCGGAGGTCACCGCCGAGGTGAAGCGGATGTACGTCGTCCCGACGGCGCAGCGCCGCGGCGTCGCACGCCGGATGCTCGCGCACCTCGAGGCCACGGCGGCGGAGGCCGGCATCGAGGCGCTGGTCCTGGAGACGGGGATGAAGCAGCCCGAGGCCATCGCGCTCTACACGTCCTCGGGCTACGAGCCGATCCCCGGCTTCGGCTACTACTGCGGCTCCGAGCTCAGCCGCTGCTTCGGCAGGCGCATCGCGTAGGAGCGGAGGGACAGCGAGGCGTCAGCCGAGCATGGTGCGGAGCGCGTCTCGGTGCCGCCGGTAGGCCGCCGTGCCGGTGGCCGTCGCCTGGTAGGAGGTCACCCCACCCCGGCCTCGGCCGGACTTGCGGATGACGAGGTAGCCGGCGGCTTCCAGGGTGGCGGCCTGCTTGGACAGGTCCGAGTCGCTGACCGCGAGGTGATCGCGCAGGAAGCCGAACTCCGCGAACTGCGAGCCCTCGAGGACGGCCATGACCGCCAGCCGCTTCGGGGCGTTGAGGATCGGGTCGAGCCCGTCGAGGGCGGAGCCCGCGTCCGCGCGGGTCATGTGAGCCGCCGGCGGACCCGCTCCGCGTCCGCGGCGTACACGCGGCCGTACAGCTCCACCGCCCCCGCTGTGGCGACCCCCGCGGCGAGTGCGGCAGCCCATGCCCCGGCTGCGAAGTAGACGGAGGACGACAGGATCGCGACGACGATCGAGAGGGCCACCAATGCCCACGTGGAGCGTCGCAGCTCAGGAGGCATCGGGCCGCTGGGGTAGACCGCGCGACGCTGCCGGTCCCACGCGACGTAGGCCCACGGTGCGGTGATGAGCGCAAGTGTCGCGAGGCTGCGCGGAGACCCGTCGAGCAGTCCGAGGGACAGCACGAAGGTGCTGGCCCAGACGCCGAAGGCGAGGGGCTGCCACCGGTCGTAGTCGGCGAAGTGCAACCAGCTCGCGGCCTCGCCGCGCTCGATCTCGTGGAGCTGTCTCCGAGCCTCATCGCTTTCCATGCTGGAAACCATAGTGATCACTTTCCATTGCTGCAAGTGATCGCACAGGCTCGGATCCGAGTCGGGTGACGATCCGGAACTACACGAGTGATCTTCGGGCGATCGCCTGACGGTGGCGCCCGGGGCCGCCTACGTTCCCCGTGCCAGATGTGATCTCAGGGGAAGTGGGGCGTTGCGATGCGAGCGTTCGTGCGCGTGGCAGTGTGCTTGCTGCTGGTCGTGGCGGGCGTCGCGACCGGCATGGTCGGCGCGGTCGCCGCAGACGACAGGACCGCCTCCGCCCGCGGCACCGTCACGTCGTCGGCGCCGTACCTCATGCCGATCGAGCCCTACGCCGGGTACCAGCCGCAGACCAGGTGCCTCCAGACGCCGAGGCCCGGTGTGCTGATGCTCGCCGACTGGCTCGTCGCCCGCGGGGGTGGCTACGGCCCGATCAGCCGCGCCTGCTCGCGCTCGAGCACCAGCGAGCACCAGGAGTCACGCGCCTTCGACTGGCTGCTCGACGCCGAGGACCCGGTCGACCTGGCCCTGGCGCAGGCACTGCTCGACGAGGTCCTCGCCCCCGACGACCTCGGTGAGCCGCACGCACTCGCCCGCCGGATGGGGATCATGTACATCATCTGGAACGACCGGATGTACGCCTCCTACGACGGCTTCGAGCCGAAGCGTTACCTCAGCTCGAGCTGCCGCACGAAGCGGTCCTGCTCGCCGACGCTGCGGCACCGCGACCACCTGCACGTCTCGCTCACGCGCAAGGGCGCGCGGGGCAGGACGTCCTGGTACTACGCGCAGCAGACCGACTGAACCGAGGACCTACGTCGTACGCTCGAGGCATGGAGCGCGGACTGATGCTCAACGACGGTGACTGTGGCTTCTGCATGCGCACCGCCGCACTGGTCTCGCGGCTCGGGGTCGACATCGACGCCTCGACCATCCAGGAGGTCGACCTCGAACGGCTGGGGGTGGACGCCGAGCGAGCGGTCGTCGAGATGCCGTACGTCCATCCGGACGGTCGCGTCGACTACGGGCACCGGGCCTTCGCCGCCATCCTGGCCACCGGACCGCCGCACTGGCGCGTCGTCTCGCGCGTCATGACGAGCCGTCCGGTCGACCCGGTCGCGCGCCGCGCCTACCACTGGATCGCGGCCAACCGGTCCCGCCTGCCCGGCGGGACCCCGTCGTGCTCGATCGAGCCGCGCTGACCCTCAGGCGCCCCAGGCCTCGTCCCAGCCTTGGACCTCGCTGGCCGGGCGGGTGCTCGGACCGGCGTAGACCGCCGACGGGCGGATCAGGCGACCGGTGGTCTTCTGCTCCAGGATGTGCGCCGACCAGCCGCCGGTGCGCGCGCAGGTGAACATCGAGGTGAACATGTGCGAGGGCACCTCGGCGAAGTCGAGGACGATGGCCGCCCAGAACTCCACGTTGGTCTCCAGCACCCGGTCGGGACGACGCTCGCGCAGCTCGGCGAGGGCCGCCTTCTCCAGCGCCTCCGCGACCTCGTAGCGGGGAGCGTCCAGCTCCTTGGCGGTGCGGCGCAGCACCCGGGCGCGCGGGTCCTCGGCGCGGTAGACGCGGTGGCCGAAGCCCATCAGGCGCTCGCCCTTGTCGAGCAGCTCCTTGACGTAGGACGAGGCGTCGCCGTCGCGCTTCTCGACCTCCTCGATCATGCCGAGGACGCGCGAGGGGGCGCCGCCGTGGAGCGGACCGCTCATCGCGCCGATGGCGCCGGAGAAGGCCGCTGCGACGTCGGCACCGGTCGAGGTGATCACGCGTGCGGTGAAGGTCGAGGCGTTCATGCCGTGCTCGGCCGCCGACGACCAGTAGGCGTCGATGGCGTGGGCGTGCTTCGGGTCGGCCTCGCCGTGCCAACGGATGAGGAACTTCTCCGCGAGCGTCGTGCCCTGGTCGACCTCCGCCTGGGGGACGACCGGCCTGCCGAGGCCGCGCGCGGACTGGGCGGCGTACGACAGCACCATCACCGCGACGCGGGAGAGGTCGAGGCGGGCCTGCTCGTCGGAGATGTCGTAGGTCTGGCCCATGCCGAGCATCGGGGCGAGCATCGCGACGCTGGCCTGCACGTCGGCGCGCACGTCGCCGGTGTGGATGGCGATGTTGTAGGGCTCGGCCGGCGGGAGGCCGGGGGTGTAGGAGCCGTCGACCAGGAGGCCCCAGACGTTCTCGAACGGCACGCGGCCGACGAGGTCCTCGATGTCCACGCCGCGGTAGCGCAGCGCCGAGCCCTCCTTGTCGGGCTCCGCGATCTGGGTCTCGAACGCGACCACGCCTTCGAGGCCGTGCTGGATCTCGGTCATGGGTGCTCCTTCGGGATTCGGGAGTCCCGGAAGAACCGCACGGGACGGCTCATTGTGCACCCCGGCGCCAGTGCCGCACGCCCGGCACTCGTTCCTCGTGCCCGGCTAGTGTCGGGACATGGACCTCTCCGGACTGCGCGAGGAGTACGGCCGCGGGGGCCTCGACCTCCCCGACCTGGCCGGCGACCCGATCGAGATGTTCGAGAGGTGGCTCGAGCAGGCGGTCGCGGCAGGGGTGCACGAGCCCAACGCGATGGTGATCGCCACCGCCGACGCCGACGCCCGGCCCTCCAGCCGGATGGTGCTGCTCAAGGGCGTGGGCCCGGACGGGTTCGTCTTCTTCACCAACCACTCCTCGCGCAAGGGTGGCGAGCTCGCGGCGAACCCGCACTGCGCGCTGCTCTTCCCCTGGCACCCCCTCGAGCGCCAGGTGCGCGTCGAGGGCGTCGCGGCACGGCTGACGGACGAGGAGGTGGAGGCCTACTTCCACTCCCGCCCGCGCGGCGCCCAGCTCGGGGCCTGGGCCTCGGACCAGTCGCGGCCCGTCGCCTCGCGCGCCGAGCTCGCGGCGGCGTACGCCCGGGTCCAGGAGCGCTTCGGCGCCGACGAGACCGACGGCGAGGTGCCGGTGCCGCCGGAGTGGGGCGGCTACCGCGTCACGCCCGACGTCGTGGAGTTCTGGCAGGGACGGCCCGGGCGGATGCACGACCGGCTGGTCTACCGCCGCGACGGCGAGCGCTGGGACGTCGTACGGCTCGCGCCATGACTCCCATGGAGCCGATCCCCGAGACCGCCGAGGCCCTCGAGCTCCTGGAGGGCGACCCCTCGTCGCTCCTCGAACGCCTGACGTGGCTGGCCGAGCGGGCGCGCCGGCTCGTGCCCGAGCTGGTGGGCGTGAGCATCGCGCGCCAGCACGAGGGTCTCGCGTTCACGCTCGTGGCCTCGGTGGAGACGGTCGCCGCACTCGACGCGGTGCAGTACGTCGACGGTGGACCGTGCGTGGACGCGGCGCGCGCCGTGGACGTCACCGAGTTCACGGTCGGCGACGCCGTCGACGAGCAGACGTGGCACCTCTTCGCCCTGGCCACCGCCGCGCACGGCGTCCGCAGCACCCTCACGCTGCCGGTCCTGGCCGGGGGGCAGACGGTCGGCGCGATCAACATGTACGCCGCCACGCGCCACGGCTTCGACGGCCACCACCAGGAGCTGGCCGACCTCTTCGGGGCATGGGCCGAGGGTGCGGTGGCCAACGCCGACCTGACGTTCTCCACCCGCCTGGACGCGGAGGCGACGCCGGACCGGGTGCGCGACCAGGCCGTGGTCGACACGGCCGTGGAGTTCCTGGCCGACCACCTCTGCGTCGACGAGGAGGGAGCCGAGGCGCGGCTGCACCAGGCGGCGGTCCGGGCCGGGGTCGACCCGGTCGACGTCGCGCACCACATCGTGCGCACCCTGCTCGACCGCGACTCGGGCTCGACCCCTTGAGCGGCGGCGCGGCTTCCGACCCTTGTGAGTGAGCACTCACTCATCTAGCCTCGTCGGGTGACCCCGCGTGCCCGTCCGATGACTCCCGAGGACCGGCGCGAGGCGCTGGTCGAGGCAACCCTCCCGCTGCTCCTGGAGCACGGCCGCGGCGTCACGACCAAGCAGATCGCCGATGCCGCGCAGATCGCGGAGGGCACGATCTTCCGGGTCTTCGACGCCAAGGACGACCTCGTCGCGGCCGCGGTCGAGAAGGCGCTGGACATGGAGCCCTTCCTCGCCGACCTCGAGGCGGTCGACCTCGACCAGCCGCTCCGCGACCGCCTGACCACGCTGTGCACGCTGTTGCAGGAACGGTTCCGCGACATCTTCGCGCTGATGACGGCGATGGGGATGGTGGGCCCGCCGAAGGCCCACCGGCACATGGAGGAGAGCCGTCGCCGGGCCGAGAGGGTCATGGTCGCGGTCGTCGAGCCCGACGCGGACCTCCTCACCTGCACCCCGGTCCAGCTGGTGCACATGCTGCGGATGCTGACCTTCTCCGGGACCCACCCCCACATCAGTGACGGGCACGTCCTCACACCCGACCAGATCGTCGGCACGCTGCTCGACGGCGTGCTCAGGAAGGAGGACGCCTGATGCTGCTCCGCCTGGTCCGCACCTACCTCCGGCCGTACGCCGCACCGCTGGGCGCCGTCGTGGCGCTGCAGTTCGTCGGCACGATGGCCGCGCTCTACCTGCCGAGCCTCAACGCCGACATCATCGACCGCGGCGTCGTCACCGGCGACACCGCCTACATCGTGAGCCACGGCGGGCTGATGCTCGCGGTCTCGCTCGTGCAGGTCGTCTGCTCGATCGCCGCGGTGTGGTTCTCCGCGCGCAACGCGATGGGCTTCGGCCGCGACCTGCGCGCCGCGATCTTCGGACGCGTCGGGTCCTTCTCCGCGCGCGAGGTGCAGCACTTCGGCGCCCCGTCGCTCATCACCCGCGAGACCAACGACGTGCAGCAGGTGCAGATGCTCTTGCTCATGGGCGGCACGCTGATGGTCTCGGCGCCGATCATGATGGTCGGCGGCATCATCATGGCCGCCCGCGAGGACATCGGGCTCTCGTGGCTCGTGCTGGCGGTGGTGCCGGTGCTCGGGGTGTCGATCGGCCTGATCGTGCGACAGATGGTGCCCAGCTTCCGGCTCATGCAGGAGCGCATCGACGAGGTCAACCGGCTGCTGCGCGAGCAGATCACCGGCGTGCGCGTGGTGCGGGCCTTCGTGCGAGAGGAGCACGAGACCGCCCGTTTCGCCGACGCCAACGTCGAGCTGACCGACGTGGCGGTCCGCGCCGGCCGCTGGCAGGCGGCGATGTTCCCGACGGTGATGATCGTGGCCAACCTCGCGACCGTCGGCGTGCTGTGGTTCGGCGGCCACCGGGTCGAGGACGGGCAGATGCAGGTCGGCGCCCTGACCGCCTACATCTCCTACCTGATGCAGATCGTCATGTCGGTGATGATGGCGATGTTCATGCTGATGATGGTGCCGCGCGCGGCCGTCTGCGCCGAGCGCATCACCGAGGTCCTCGACACCGAGTCGTCGGTCGTCCCGCCCGCCGACCCCGTCACGGACCTGCCCGACCGGCTGGCCCTCGAGCTCGACGCGGTGACCTTCGCCTACCCCGGCGCCGACGAGCCGGTGCTGCGCGAGGTGTCGCTGCGGGCCTCGCCGGGGGAGACGGTCGCGATCGTCGGCTCGACCGGTGCCGGCAAGTCGACCCTCGTGAACCTCGTCCCGCGCCTCTTCGACGCGACCGGGGGAGAGGTGCGCCTCGGCGGGGTCGACGTACGCCAGCTGGAGATGGAGACGCTCTGGTCGCGGCTGGGGCTGGTGCCGCAGAAGGCCTTCCTCTTCCGCGGGACGATCGCCGACAACCTGCGCTACGGCAAGCCCGACGCCACCGAGGACGAGATGTGGGAGGCGCTCGAGATCGCCCAGGCCCGCGAGTTCGTCGAGGCGATGCCCGAGCGGCTCGACGCCGAGGTGGCCCAGGGCGGGTCGAGCCTCAGCGGCGGCCAGCGGCAGCGGATGGCGATCGCACGAGCCGTGATCCGCCGGCCCGACATCTACCTCTTCGACGACTCCTTCTCCGCCCTCGACCTCACCACCGACGCGCGCCTGCGGGCCGCGCTGCGCCCGGTGACCCGCGACGCGACGGTCGTGATCGTGGCGCAACGGGTCGCGACCATCCGGCACGCCGACCGGATCGTGGTGATGGAGGACGGCGCCGTCGTCGGTACCGGCACCCACGACGAGCTCCTGGAGACGTGCGCGACCTACCGCGAGATCGTCGAGTCCCAGCTCACCGCGGAGGAGGTGGCCTGATGAGCACCGACGAGAAGGCACCGGCCGGCACCCTCAAGGAGACCGAGCGGGTCCAGACCGGACCCGGCGGTCCGGGCCGTGGCCCGATGGGCGGCGGGATGATCGGGCAGAAGGCCGACACGTTCTGGCCCTCGCTGAAGCGGCTGCTCGCCCGGCTGCACCCCGAGCGGCGCAAGGCGTACGCCGTCCTGGTGCTGGCGGTCGTCAGCGTGGCCGCCACGGCCGTCGGGCCGTGGATCCTGGGCCGCGCCACCGACCTGATCTTCGCCGGCCTGCTCGGCAGGGACGTGCTGAGCGGTGACGTCACCCAGGAGCAGGCGGTCGAGGCATTGCGGGCGCAGGGCGAGGACGACCGCGCCGACATGCTCGCGTCGATGACGCTGACCGACGGAGTCGACTTCTCCGCCGTGGCTGACGTGCTGCTGCTCGTCGTCGGCGTCTACGTCGCCGCCTCCCTGCTGGCCTGGCTCGGCGGCTACCTCCTCAACGACGTCGTGCAGGGCACCGTGCTGCGGATGCGCTCGGAGGTCGAGGACAAGGTCCACCGCCTGCCGCTGGGCTACTTCGACAAGCAGCCGCGCGGCGAGCTGCTGAGCCGCGTCACCAACGACATCGACAACATCAGCCAGACGCTCCAGCAGACGCTGAGCCAGATGCTCACCTCGCTGCTCACCGTGGTCGCCGTGCTCGGGATGATGTTCTGGATCTCCCCGCTGCTGGCGACGGTGGCGCTGGTCTCGGTGCCGATCTCGATGTGGGTCACCGGCGCGGTGATGAAGCGCTCGCAGGGCATGTTCATCCAGCAGTGGCGGCGCACCGGCACGCTCAACGCCCACATCGAGGAGACCTTCTCCGGCCACGCGATCGTCAAGGTCTTCGGGCGCCGGGCCGAGGCCGAGCGGGTCTTCGCCGAGCAGAACGACGAGCTCTACCAGGCCTCCTACGGCGCCCAGTTCGTCAGCGGGCTGATCATGCCGATCATGATGTTCGTCGGGAACCTCAACTACGTCGTGATCGCGGTCCTCGGCGGGTTGCGGGTCGCGAGCGGCACGATGTCGCTCGGCGACGTGCAGGCCTTCATCCAGTACTCCCGCCAGTTCACCCAGCCGTTGACGCAGGTCGCCTCGATGCTCAACCTGCTCCAGTCCGGCGTCGCGTCCGCGGAGCGGGTCTTCGAGCTGCTCGACGCCCCCGAGGAGTCCGTCGAGGAGCAGGGTCGACCGGCGCTCGCCGCCGACGCGCACGGCGAGGTCCGCTTCGAGGACGTGTACTTCTCCTACGACCCCGAGCGCCCGCTCATCGAGGGCCTGTCGCTGGTGGCCCAGCCCGGCAGCACCGTCGCGATCGTCGGCCCCACCGGCGCCGGAAAGACGACCATGGTCAACCTGGTCATGCGCTTCTACGACCCGCAGGCGGGCCGGATCCTCATCGACGGAGTCGACATCGCGTCGGTGCCCCGCGGGGTGCTGCGCGGGAGGATCGGGATGGTGCTGCAGGACACGTGGCTCTTCGCCGGCACCATCCGCGACAACATCGCCTACGGTCGGCCCGGCGCCAGCGAGGAACAGGTCCTCGAGGCCGCGCGCGCGACCTTCGTCGACCGCTTCGTGCACTCGCTGCCCGACGGCTACGACACGGTCATCGACGAGGACGGCTCCAACCTGTCCGCCGGCGAGCGCCAGCTGGTGACGATCGCGCGGGCCTTCCTGTCCGACCCCGCGCTGCTGATCCTCGACGAGGCCACGTCGTCGGTCGACACGCGCACCGAGCTGCTGCTGCAGCACGCGATGGCGGCGCTGCGCTCGGACCGTACGTCCTTCGTGATCGCGCACCGGCTCTCCACGATCCGCGACGCCGACCTGATCCTGGTGATGGAAGCAGGGTCGATCGTCGAGCAGGGCTCGCACGAGGAGCTGCTGGCGGCCGGCGGAGCCTACGCCCGCCTCTACCGCTCGCAGTTCGAGGCGGCGGCCGAGGAGTCGGTGCACGAACCAGGCTTAACCCGTTGAGCGACCCCGCGCGCCGACGTACGCTCGAGGCACACAGAAGGGAGGTGATCCGAGGAATGAGTTCTTTTCGGATGAGTGAGGTGGCTGCCCGCTAAGGCAGCCCGGTCCGCCGACAGCTGCCGGCGAATCCACTGCAGCCACCCGACCCGCAGGCTCCCGGTGTCATCCGCCGGGGCTCCTCACGGAGCAGCAGGCCTGCGGGTCGCTGCATGTCCGGGGTGCACTCGCCCTCCGTTGCGATCCCCGGGTACCCGGGGAAAGTGGAGCCTCCGCCCCGAAGTTTCGCGGGGGAGGCTCCAGCTTCGATACGGAAGCCTGTGCCCGCAGCGGTACGACGGTGTGGCCCACGTCTCGCCCCGACCGGGTTGGCGGGGTACGCCTCGAGGCATATGGTTGTGGTCAACAACTATTGCGATCAGCAACCACGAATCGAAGGCACGCAGTGACCCAGGCTCCCGCCACCAGCACCACCGCCGAGCAGGCCGGGGAGATGACGCACCGGCAGGTGCTCGAGGCCCTCAGCGGGCTCCTCCTCGCGATGTTCGTCGCCATGCTCTCCAGCACGATCGTCAGCAACGCGCTGCCGACCATCGTCGACGACCTCCAGGGCAGCCAGACCGGCTACACCTGGGTGGTCGTGGCGACCATGCTCGCGATGACGGCCACGACGCCGATCTGGGGCAAGTTCGCCGACCTCTTCGACAAGAAGCTGCTCGTGCAGACGGCGCTGGTGATCTTCTCGGTGGGCTCGCTCATTGCCGGCTTCGCGCCGTCGATGGAGGTGCTGATCGGTGCCCGCGTCGTGCAGGGGCTCGGCGTCGGCGGCCTCACCGCGCTCGTGCAGGTCGTGATCGCCACGATGGTCTCGCCGCGCGAGCGGGGTCGCTACAGCGGCTACATCGGCGCGGTCTTCGCCCTCGCCACGGTCAGCGGCCCGCTCGTCGGCGGGGTCCTGGTGGACACCGTCGGCTGGCGCTGGTGCTTCTTCGCCGGCCTCCCGGTCGCGGCGCTCGCCTTCGTGGTGCTGCAGAAGACGCTGCGCCTGCCGGTGGTCAAGCGCGAGGTGTCCATCGACTACCTCGGCGCCTTCCTGCTGGTCGGCGGCGTGTCGATCCTGCTGATCTGGGTCTCGCTCGGCGGCCAGAACTTCGACTGGGTCTCGTGGACCAGCGGTCTCCTGGTGGTCGGCTCCGTCGCCGTCATCGCCGCGGCCATCCACGTCGAGGCCAACGTCGCGAAGGACCCGGTCATCCCGCTGCGACTCTTCAAGGACCGTACGCTCACGCTGGCCACGATCGCGTCGGTGCTGATCGGCCTCGCCATGTTCGGGTCCACGGTCTACCTCAGCCTCTACTTCCAGCGCGCCAAGGACATGACCCCGACCGGTGCGGGCCTGATGTCGATCTGCATGGTCGGCGGGCTGCTGGTCTCGAGCATCCTCAGCGGCCGCATCATCACCGCCACCGGCCTGTGGAAGCGCTGGCTGGTCGGCGGCATGGTCGCCGTCATCGTCGGCATCGGCCTGCTCGCGACCATCGACGCCAGCACGCCGCTGTGGAAGACCGGCGTCTACATGGCCGTCCTCGGCCTCGGCCTGGGCGCCACCATGCAGAACCTCGTCCTCGCGGTGCAGAACACCATCGCGCTCTCCGACATGGGCGCCGGATCCTCGGTCGTCGCGTTCTTCCGCTCCCTCGGCGGCTCGGTCGGCATCGCCGCGCTCGGCGCGGTGCTGGCCCACCAGGTGGCCGACGCGGTGAAGTCCGGCCTCGCCGCGCTCGTCGCCGACCGCCCCGAGCTCGCCGCCCAGGTCGGCCACGACACCGGCGGCATCCCCGACGTGTCGGACATGCCCGCGCCGATCCGGGCGATCTTCGAGAGCGCCTTCGGCGACGCCACCGGTCACATCTTCCTCGTCGCGCTGCCCTTCGCGGTCGGTGCGCTGATCGCGGTGCTCTTCATCCGCGAAGTCCCCCTGCGCACCTCGGTGAAGCGCGAGGATGAGCTCGTGGCCGACGCATCCCCCGACGCATGAGCACCCGCAACGACGACCTCCGCAGCATCGAGGCCGAGGTCGGCACGTTGATCCGCCGCGTGAAGCGGGTGATGGGGGAGCGGGCCCGCGAGGTGCACCCCGAGCTCCACCCGATGACCTACTTCATGCTCACCCACCTCGCGACCCACGGACCGCTACGGGGCGCGGACCTCGCCGACGCCTTCGGCATGGACAAGGGCGGCGTCAGCCGTCAGGTGCAGTCGCTGGTCGACCTCGGGCTCGTCGAGCGCATGCCGGCGCCCGAGGACCGCCGCGCGATCCTGCTCGACGCGACCGACGAGGGCCGCGAGCGGCTCGACGCGATGAGCCGCAGCCGCCGCGACCGCTTCGACGGGCGCCTGGCCGAGTGGACCGACGAGGAGCTGTCGTCCTTCGCGGTCCAGCTGGCGGCGTACAACCAAGCGCTGTCCGACGACTGACGAGACCCCCTCGTCGGGTCAGCGCAGCCAGGCAGCCGTGTCCGGCGGCAGCTTGTCGTCGACCGGACCGCTGGCGAGCAGCACCTCGCCCTCGGGGAGCTCCACGGCGGTGTCGCCGCAGTTGAGCACCACGGTCAGCGGGCCACGGCGGAACGCCAGCACGTCGGCGCCGAGGTCGACCAGCTCGACGTCGTCACCGGCCGTCCAGGCGAAGTCGCGGCGCGCGCGCAGCGCATCACGGTAGAACGCCAGCGTCGAGTCGGGGTCGGCGGCCTGGGCCTCGACCGTGAGGTCCGACCAGTCCGCCGGCTGCGGGATCCATGGCTGCGCGGAGCCCGGGCCGAAGGCGTACGGCGCCTCGGTGCCACCCCACGGGATCGGCACCCGGCAGCCGTCGCGGCCGACCTCGCCGGTGCGCAGGTAGGACGGGTCCTGCCGGTGCTCCGGGGCGACGTCGACCTGCTCGAGCCCGAGCTCCTCGCCCTGGTAGAGATAGCTGGAGCCGGGCAGCGCGAGCATGGTCATCGTGGCCGCGCGGCCGCGGGCCAGGCCCTGCTCGCCCCCGCCGTAGCGGGTCACGTGGCGTACGACGTCGTGGTTGCTGAGCACCCACGTCGGCGAGGCGCCGACCGGCTCGACCGCCGCGAGCGTGCTGGTGATGACCTCGGCGAAGCCCTCCGCCGACCAGTCGGCGAGCAGCCACGCGAAGTTGAAGGCCTGGTCGAGCTCGTCGGGACGCACGAAGGCCGCCATGGACTCCGGCGTCTGGGTCCACGCCTCGGCGACGGCCATCCGGTCCGGGCCGGCCTCGTCGAGCACCCGGTGCCAGGCGCGGTAGACGTCGTGGACCTCGGGCTGGTCCCACATCGGCTCGTCCTTGAGCTCGCGCGAGACCATCGAGTGGTCGGTGTTGACCTGGCCGGAGCTGGCCTTGCCACCCTCGGCGACGACCTGGTCGCGCAGGCTGGCCTCCTTGAAGAGACCGTGCGCGACGTCGACGCGGAAGCCGTCGACACCGCGGTCGAGCCAGAAGCGCAGCACGTCCTCGAACATCGCGGGGACCTCGGGGTTGCGCCAGTCGAGGTCGGGCTGGGTGGAGTCGAAGAGGTGGAGGTACCACTGGCCGTCCTCGACCTGCGTCCAGGCGGGGCCACCGAAGACGGAGCTCCAGTTGTTGGGCGGCGTGCCGTCCGGCTTGTCGGCAGGGGAGTCGCGGAAGAGGTAGCGGGCGCGCTCGGGGCTGCCCGGTCCGGCGGCCAGCGCCGCCCGGAACCACTCGTGCTCGTCGGAGGTGTGGTTGGGCACGAGGTCGACCACGACCCGCAGGCCGAGCCCGTGGGCGCGCGCGATCAGCGCGTCGGCGTCGGCGAGCTGGCCGAACAGCGGGTCGACGTCGCGGTAGTCGGCGACGTCGTAGCCGTGGTCGTGCTGCGGGGAGGTGTAGAACGGCGTGATCCAGAGCGCGTCCACGCCCAGATCGGCCAGGTGGGGCAGGCGCGAGGTGATGCCGGGCAGGTCGCCGACGCCGTCGCCGTCGCTGTCGGCGAAGCTGCGGACGTAGACCTGGTAGACGACGGCATGACGCCACCAGTCGTCGCGTCCGGCAGGGATTGGATCGTTCAAAGCGGCCATGCCCACCATCCTCTCAACACGGGGGGAGGGCGGGTCAAGCCGGCGTCTGGCCGCCGAACATCGCGGGGTCGACCGCGATCCACGTGTGCTCGGCGCTCGCCACCACCCGGCCGTCGGCGTCGTAGAGGGTCGCGGCGGTGAAGGTCTTGCGGCCGTCCTGGCCCCGTCCCTCGCCGACCACCACGTGCGCCTCGCCGATCACCGGCAGCGCGTCCACCCGCGCGGTCATCCGACCGAGGACCATCAGCCGCTCGCGGAGGTCGCCGGCCCAGCCGCCGATGCAGTCGAGCGCGGCCCACGTCGCGGCGACCGAGGCGCGCGGCACCTCGTCGGCGTACGTGTGCCAGTCCTCGTGGAGGCTCGGGTGCGGGGTCCAGGTCGCGGCGGTCAGGTCGCCGTCGGGGCCCGCGCCGACCCGCCCGGGGAAGATCCGCAGGCCGTCGCCCTCCTCGCGGTCGGTGCCGCACACGAAGCAGGTGGGGAAGGGGTGGAAGTCCAGGCCCGGGTACGCCGACCCGGCGGCCGCGGCGACGTCCGGCCCGACCGGTGCCACCTCGGTGAGCGCGCGGTCCACGCGGTGCGCCGTGGCGACCGGGGCGCCGTCGACCGACGCTGTCGTCACGCCGTCCTCGACCTCGACGTGCAGCGGGGTGTCGAGGGGCGGTGGGCGCCGCAGGGACACCTCGATCGCCGGCCAGTGCCCGGCGTGGTCCTCGGGTGCGTCGGTGTCGTCCAGCGCGGCCAGGGCACCGGCGGTCCAGCCGCCGTTGCCGGAGTCGGGCGGGCCGCAGAAGCGTCGCGGCACGATCAGTTCGCTCACCCGCCTCACTGTGCCACGACCGGGTGGGGCGGGGGAGTTGCCGGATGGGACACAATGACCTGCGTGAGTGACCTGATCGACACCACCGAGATGTACCTCCGCACGATCTACGAGCTCGTGGAGGAGGACATCGTCCCGCTGCGCGCCCGCATCGCCGAGCGGCTGCACCAGTCCGGACCGACCGTGTCGCAGACGGTGGCGCGGATGGAGCGCGACGGCCTGCTCACCGTGCAGGGCGACCGCCACCTCGAGCTCACCGAGGAGGGCCAGCTCCTCGCCACCCGCGTGATGCGCAAGCACCGCCTCGCCGAGCGCCTGCTCACCGACGTCATCGGCCTCGACTGGGAGCTCGTGCACGCCGAGGCGTGCCGCTGGGAGCACGTGATGTCGGAGACCGTCGAGCGACGCCTGCTCGAGCTGCTCGACCACCCGACCGAGTCGCCCTACGGCAACCCGATCCCCGGCCTCGACGAGCTCGGCGACGTCGGCGGCGAGCACTTCATGGACAACGTCGAGCCGCTCTCGGCCGCCGCGGTCCCCGAGGACCAGATGGTCCACGTCAAGCGGATCTCCGAGGAGATGCAGAAGGACGAGGAGCTGATGGGGCTGCTGCGCCGCGTCGGCGCCCTGCCCGGCAAGACCGTCACCATCGCCCGCACCGACGAGGGCATCCTCATCGGGTCAGGCGGCGAGACCGCCGAGCTGGTGGTCGAGGCGGCCGAGCACATCTTCGTGCGCCGCTAGGCAGCCCGGGCGGCGAGGTCGGTCAGGAACTCGCTGCACCCCACGTCGAGCTTGTACGTCGCCAGCGCGTCGCCGCGGGTCAGTCCGCGGTTGACGATCACGATCGGCGTACCTCCCGCAGCCGCACGCTTGACGAACCGCAGCCCGCTCATCACCGTCAGCGACGAGCCCGCGACCAGGAGCGCCCCGTCGGTGCCGAGCGACTCGACAGCGGCGTAGCAGCGGGCCACCCGGTCGGCAGGGACGTTCTCGCCGAAGAACACCACGTGCGGCTTCAGCGGGCCGCCGCACGCGCACGCCGGCACCACGAAGTCGTCGGTGTCGTCGAGGTCGACGTCGCCGTCGGGGCGCGACTCGACCCAGCCGTGCCGCTCGAGCCAGCCGGGGTTGAGCTCGTCGAGGCGCTGCTCCATCTCCGCGCGCGAGGACGTCTCGCGGCAGTCGAGGCACACGACGTCCGCGACGCGGCCGTGCAGCTCCACCACCTGCCGGGTCCCGGCCGCCTCGTGCAGGCCGTCGACGTTCTGGGTGATGAGCAGCGAGGGGTCGAGCGCAGCGACCGCGCGGTGGCCGTCGTTGGGCAGCGCGCGCCCCATCCGCTGCCAGCCGAGGTGGCTGCGCGCCCAGTAGCGCTGCCGCGCCTCGGGGGCGGCCACGAACTCCTGGTAGGTCATCGGGGCCCGCGCCGTCGACCCGGGTCCGCGGTAGTCCGGGATGCCGGAGTCGGTGGACAGTCCCGCGCCGGTGAGCACGACCAGGGGTCGGGTCGCGAGCAGGTCGAGCGCCGACTGCTCGGTGGCGACCAGGCTCACGCGCCGTACCTCACCCGGGCCCGGGCACGTGCCTTCTCGGCCTCGGCCTCGCGGTTCTTCGGCGGCGCGGTGGTCACCAGGTCGTCGAGCAGGTGCTCGGTGATGTGCGCGATCTCCTTCACCGCGGCGTAGAACGCCTCCTCGTTGGCCTGCGACGGCTTCGTCGTGCCGGCCACCTTGCGGACGTACTGCAGCGCGGCGGCCGTGACCTCGTCGCGCGTGGCGGGCGGCTCGAAGTTGTTGAGCGGGCGGATGTTGCGGCACATGCGACCGAGAATACGTCCGGGTGGCCGCAGGTTTCGAGGCTCGCTCCGCTCGCACCTCAACCAGCGAGGGAGAAGAAGCTGACGTCCTCGCCCGTCACCAGCACCACCTGGCCCGAGGCCAGCGGCACGAGGCGTACGTCGGCCACGTCGCTGCCGTGCTCGACCTCGACCATCCGGTTGCTCATCGACCCGCCGTCGAGCGACAGCACCGAGACCCAGCCGGTCGTGCCGGTCCAGCCCTGCGAGACGACGGTCAGGGCGATGCGCTGCTCGGGCAGCCAGGTGAACTGGCGCGGGTCGAGCCCGGCGCCGGCCTGGCTCTGCTCCGGGTAGCGCACCACGTCGAGCTGGCGCGGTGCGGTCAGGTCGGTGACGTCGAAGAGCGCCGCCTGCGCGCCCCGGGTCACGCCGTCGAGGGAGGCGTCCTGCCCGACGCCGATGAGCCGCTGCTCGCCGAGCGGGTGCAGGTACTCGCTGAAGCCGGGGATCTTCAGCTCGCCGAGCAGCCGCGGGGCGGCCGCGTTGCTGAGGTCGATGGCGTAGAGCGGGTCGGTCTGGCGGAAGGTCACCACGATCGCGAGGTCGTCGAACCACCGCACCGACTTGATCTCCTCGTCGACGCCCAGCTGGTCGACGCGGCCCTCCTCGACGAGGTCGGAGCCGTCCTCGCGCAGGGTGAGCACGGAGTTGAAGTTGCCGGTCTCGCTGCTGGCCCCGACCGCGACCCGCAGCGAGCCGCCGACGGCGTCCATCGACCAGCGGTCCGCGATGGTGCCCTCGACCTCGCCCGAGGCGACGTACGTCGTGTCCGCGCCGTCGAGCGCGAAGGCGTAGATCGGTGTGGTCCCGCCGGTGCTCGGACCGGGGCGGCAGTTCATGCAGTCGCCCCAGCCCCACGCCGGCGCACCCCCGGCGAGGTAGAAGCGGTCGGTGGAGAAGTACGACGTGTCGGACTCGGTGGCGACCGCCGTCGCCGTGCGGTCGGTCGGGGAGGCGGGGTCGAGTGCGACGACGGTCGTGGTGCCGAGCGGCACCTCGTCGTCGGGGACCGCGACGTCCTCACAGGCCACGACCGGCTCGCCGTCGACGGTCGGCAGCCAGTCGGCGAGCGTGGTCTCGCGGACCAGGGACCGGTTGCGCAGCCGCGCGCGGATCTGGCCGAAGGTGCCGTCGGGGGAGGAGAAGTCGAGCTCGGGCAGGCCGTTGACCAGCACGACGCGCACGACGTCGCCGTGCAGCCGGGCCGCCGACACCCGGCCGCGGACCGTGGTGGCGTCGACGACCGACGGCGAGGTGGGGTCGGAGAGGTCCACCGTGGTGATCGTGGTCTCCAGCCCGTCGGACGAGGAGCCGAGCACGACGGCGCGACCGCCGACCAGGAGGAGCTCGCCACCGGGACCCCCGGGCCAGTCCGCACCGCGGGCGTCGTCCAGGGCGGTGGTGGACAGCAGCGTCGGCTCGTCGCCGGAGACGTCGTAGGCCAGCAGCTCGCCCTCCCGCAGGCGCAGCAGCAGGGACCCGGCGACCTTGACGACGTCGGACTCGTCGACGCCGACCTCCTGGACGTTGGTGCCCGACTCGTTGCTCGTGCTGCGCGACGTGCTCACCCCGGCCGCCCGCTCGATGCCCGAGGACTCCATCGCGTCCGACCCGCCCGACGAGTCGAAGGCGATGATGCCGGAGCCCCAGCCGTAGGGGCCGACCTGCTCGAGCGCGCGCTCGACGTAGGAGTCGAGCAGCTCCTCGCAGCTCCCGACCGCGGTCAGGTCGGCGTTGGCGAGTGCGATCGGCGGGGCGGTGGTGGGCGCGGGAGCGTCACCGACGACGTAGCCCACGCCGGCCGCGACGCCGAGACAGGTGACGGCGGCGATGCTGGTGGTGGTCCGGCGCAGGCTCATGGTCGTGGGACGGCCCCGCGGGAGCCGCGGTTCCGCGTGGCACGATGGCGCGATGAGCGACCGCCACCCCGACCGGCCCTTCGACATCGTGCTCTTCGGGGCCACCGGCTTCACCGGCGGTCTCACCGCCGACTACCTCGCCGCGCACGCCCCGGCCGGGCTGCGCTGGGCGATCGCCGGGCGCAACGCCGACAAGCTCGAGGCCGTACGCCAGCGGCTGGGCGGCGACGTGCAGGTGCTCGTCGCCGACTCGACCGACCCCGCGGCGCTGGCCGACGTCGCACGGCAGGCACGCGTCGTGGCGACCACCATCGGCCCCTACCTCCAGCACGGCGGCCCGCTCGTCGCCGCGTGCGCCGAGGCCGGCACCGACTACCTCGACCTCACTGGTGAGCCGGAGTTCGTCGACCAGTCCTTCCTCGCCCACCACCAGACGGCCGTGCGCACCGGCGCCCGGCTGGTGCACGCGTGCGGCTTCGACTCGATCCCGCACGACCTCGGGGCCTTCTACACCGTCAAGCAGCTGCCGTCCGACCAGCCGATCACGCTGCGCGGCGTGGTCCGCTCGGCCGGCACCTTCTCCGGCGGCACCTTCCACTCCGCCCTCGACCAGTTCGCCCGCGCCGCCCAGATGAAGAAGACGTACGCCGCCCGCCGACGCGCCGAGGTGCGTCCCGAGGGCCGGTCGTCGCGCTCGGTCAGCGGCAAGCCGCACCGCGACCCGGTGCTCGGCTACTGGCTGCTCCCGCTGCCGACCATCGACCCGATCGTCGTCGCTCGCAGCGGTGCTGCGCTGCCGGCGTACGGCCCGAAGTTCCGCTACTCCCACTGGGCCGGCACGAAGACACTGCGCTACGCCGCCGGCGGTGCGGCCGGAGTCGGGCTGCTCACGGTGGCCGCGCAGCTGAAGCCGGTGCGCGACTTCCTCAAGGGCAAGGTGCCGCAGGGCTCCGGCCCCGACGCGTCGAAGCGCGAGAAGTCGTGGTTCACCGTCGACTTCGTCGGCGAGGCCGGCGGGCAGACCGTCCGCACCCGCGTCTCCGGCGGCGACCCGGGCTACACCGAGACGGCCAAGATGCTGTCCGAGGCCGCGCTGTGCCTGGCCCTCGACGACAACCCCGAGACCTCCGGCCAGGTCACGCCTGCCCAGGCGATGGGCGACGCGCTGCTCGCGCGGCTGCAGGCGGCCGGGATCCGGTTCGAGACCGTCTGAGGCTCGCCGCGGCGGTCCGATCACGCTCCGTACGTCGCGACGGGCGCTCCTTCGACGTCCACGTCGACGCAGAACACCGCACCGGCGGCAGGGTCCTCGGAGTCGCCCAGGCCCTGTCGGGACGTGGTGATGTAGAGGTGGGTGTCGCCCGGGCCGCCGAAGGCGCAGGACGACGCCTGGGCCGCGCCCACCTCGACGACCGCCGTGAGGTGGCCTTCGAGGGAGTAGCGGTGCACGGCGGAGCCGCCCCACATCGCGACCCAGAGACCCTCGTGCGCGTCCAGCGCCATCCCGTCGGGGTGCCCCCCGGACACGCGAGCCACCGGTCTCCTGTGCGCCAGCCTCCCGGTCCCGGCGTTGTGCTCCAGCACGTCGGCCGTGCCCCGCGGCGTGTCCACGTGGAAGGCCCGGGTCCCGTCCTCGGACCAGACGAGCCCGTTGGGGATCGTCAGGTCCGTCATGGC
The DNA here is from genome assembly GCA_964021995.1 of Nocardioides furvisabuli. Lineage (GTDB taxonomy): Bacteria > Actinomycetota > Actinomycetes > Propionibacteriales > Nocardioidaceae > Nocardioides > Nocardioides furvisabuli_A. The sequence goes on from CAXHZJ010000006.1 coordinate 249,756, forward strand.
CGGGGAGACCGTGCGGTCCGGGTCCAGCCGCCAGAGGGTTCCCTGACCGGTGATCGCGTCCAGGCTCATCGACCCGCAGTAGAACCGGCCCTGCCGGTCGCACCCGCCGTCGTTCATCCGGCGCCCCGGCCCGAAGAGCGAGGGCGAGGTCCACTCGACCGCGCCCGCCCGGTCGAGCAGGACGAACCGGTCGTCCGTCGCGACGACGACGCCCCCGGCGCTGCGGGGACGCCACGCGCCCACGACGGCACCCACGTCGAGGCGTGAGGCGACGCGGTCACCGTCGAGGGTGAGGAGGTCGCCCTCGAAGACGTCGACCAGGCGGAGCCGGGACACGCCGGGGTCCCAGCAGATGCCCTCCCCGTGGTGGGTGACGACGTCGGTCAGCTGCTGGGCTCGCATGGCGCGATGGTAGGCGGTGACGGGCCAGAAATGGAATCGTTTGCACCTCGATTGGAGCGTGCCCACCATCGATTTGACGGCGACCCCTTGACGCATCATGTGACGCCGGTCATAGTTTCGGGACAGCAGCGGTGGAATCGATTCCACCATCGGTTCGATCGCGAGGAGCACCAGACATGCGCCACTCCACCACTCGACGAAAGGCCGCCGTCGGTGCCGCCCTGGCACTCGTGGCCGGCACGACGGCCGCCTGCGGCGGCGACTCCGAGGCCAGCCAGGCTTCGCTCGGCAAGGACGACGTCCTCACCATCACCACGTTCAGCGACTTCGGCTACGACGCGCTGATCGAGGAGTGGAACGCCGACCCCGACCGGCCCTTCACGGTCGAGATGACCAAGATCGCCGACTGGGACCCGTGGAAGCAGACGCTCACCCAGAAGCTGCAGGCCGGGGACGGCCTCACCGACATCGTCGCCGTCGAGGGCGACGCGATGCCGCAGTTCCTCTCCGAGGGCGCCTCCGACCAGTTCGCCGACATCTCGGACTCCTCGCTCGACGACCGCTGGGTCGAGTACGCGTACAAGGCCGGGCAGACCGCGGACGGCAAGCAGGTCGGCTATCCGACCGACGCCGGCCCGGAGGCCTTCTGCTACCGCGCCGACCTGTTCGAGAAGGCCGGCCTGCCCTCGGACCGCGAGGAGGTCGAGGCGATCTTCGAGACCTGGGACTCCTACTTCGCCGCCGGCGAGGAGCTCACGGCAGCGCTGCCCGACACCAAGTGGTACGACTCCAGCGGCTCGATCGCCCAGGCGATGCTGAACCAGGCGGAGTTCCCGTTCCAGACGGCCGACAACACGATCGACGTGGAGAACGCCGAGCTCGAGCTGGTCTGGGACACCGTCACCGGCTACTCCACGACGCTCTCGCCGCGCGTCGTGCAGTGGAAGGAGGACTGGACTGCCAACTTCACCAACGACGGCTTCGCCACGATGCCGTGCCCGGGCTGGATGTTCTCCAACATCAAGTCCAACGCGCCCGAGGTCGAGGGCTGGGACATCGTCAACGCGTTCCCGGGGGGCGGCGGCAACTGGGGAGGCTCCTACCTCGCCGTGCCCGCCATGTCGGAGCACCAGGAGGAGGCCCAGGAGCTCGCCGCCTGGCTCACCGACGCCGACCAGGAGCTCGCGGCGTTCGAGGCCGCCGGCAACTACCCCGCCAACGTCGAGGCGCAGGAGAGCCTGGCCGCCGAGAACGCGACCGACCCCTACTTCAACGACGCCCCGACCGCGGTGATCCTCGCCGACCGCGCCGCCGCGGTGGAGCCGGGCCGTCCCTACAAGGGCGACATGTACTCCGACATCCTCGGCCTCTTCCAGACCGCGATCCAGCGCGTCGACGAGGGCGCCTCGCCGGACGAGTCCTGGGAGACCTTCACCCAGGCCGTCGACGGCCTGTCCTGACCATGTCCGTGACCCGCACCGACGCCCCCGCCGGGGAGGTCCTCGCGACCTCCCCGGCGACGGGCTCGCCGGTCCCGCCTCCCGGGCTGACGTGGCGGCAGAAGCTCTCCCACTGGGACTTCCGCTTCTCGCCCTACCTCTACGTCGTGCCGTTCTTCGCGCTCTTCCTCGTCATCGGCGTCTACCCGATGGTCTACTCGGGCTACCTCTCGTTCTTCTCCTGGCCCCGCTATGGGCTCACCCACGGCGAGGGCGTCGGGTTCGCCAACTACGGCCACGTGCTCACCGACCCGGTGTTCCACAAGGCCTTCTGGAACACCATCGGCATCTTCGTGCTCTCGGCCGTGCCTCAGGTGGTCGTCGCCACGGTCGTCGCCGCCATGCTCGACACCCCGCTGCGCGGACGCACCTGGTGGCGGATGAGCGTGCTGCTCCCGTTCGTCGTCGCGCCGGCCGCGGCCGCGCTCATCTTCGGCAGCATCTTCGCCGACAAGACCGGCCTGGCCAACGAGGTGCTCCGCGCCGTCGGACTCTCCGGCGTGGCCTGGCACACCGACCGGTTCGCCAGCTGGACGGCCATCGCCACGATGGTCAACTACCGCTGGACCGGCTACAACACCTTGATCATCCTGGCTGCGCTCCAGGCGATCCCGCGCCAGCTCTACGAGGCCGCCGCGATCGACGGCGCCAGCCGCGTGCAGCAGTTCTTCCACGTCACGCTGCCGTCGATCCGGCCCACCATGCTCTTCGTCATCATCACCGCCACCATCGGCGGGATGCAGATCTTCACCGAGCCGCGGCTGTTCGACACCAACCTGCAGTTCCAGGGCGGGGCGGACTACCAGTACCAGACGCTGACGATGTACGTCTTCAACACCTCCAACAGCGGCACCGATCCCTACCCCCGTGCGGCTGCGGCGACGTGGATCATCGTCCTCATCATCATCGGCATCGCGCTGCTCAACTACGCCATCACGCGTCAGGTCCAGAGGAGGGGGGAGCGGTGAGCCGGCGTCCCGGGTTCCTCGTCTACGGCCTGCTGTCCGCCTTCGTGCTGGGCTCGACGTTCCCGCTCTACTGGTCCTTCGTCATCGGCTCGGTGACCAAGGAACGTGCCATCCAGAGCCCGCTGCCGCTCTACCCCGGCGGCTACTTCCTCGACAACGCCCGTCGCGTCTTCGACCAGATCGACTTCTGGTCGGCGCTCGCGAACTCGGTGCTGATCTCGGGGATCTCGGCGGCCTCCGTCGTGTTCTTCTCCACGCTCGCCGGCTACTCCTTCGCCAAGCTGCGCTTCCGCGGGAGCAACGTGGCCATGGCCTTCGTCGTCGCCACGATGGCGGTGCCCACGCAGCTGGCGTTCGTGCCCCTGCTGAAGACCTTCAGCAACCTCGACCTCACGGGGACCCGCACCGCGGTGGTCCTGCCCTTCCTGGTCACCGCGTTCGGGGTCTTCTTCATGCGTCAGTACCTCCTCGACGCGATCCCCGACGAGCTGATCGAGGCCGCCCGCGTCGACGGCTGCTCGCAGCTGCGCACGTTCTGGACGGTCGCGGTGCCTGCGGCGCGCCCGGCGATGGCGATCCTGGCGCTGTTCACCTTCATGCAGACCTGGACCGAGTTCATGTGGCCCCTGCTGATCCTGCAGGGCTCCGACGTCCAGACCCTCCAGACCGCGCTCGACCAGCTCAAGATCGCGCCAGCGGGCGGCATCGCCGACATCGCGCTGCTGCAGGCCGGCACCCTGCTCGCGACGATCCCGCTGCTACTTCTGTTCATCGCGACCGGCCGCCAGCTCGTGGCCGGCATCATGCAAGGAGCCGTCAAGGGATGACGACCATCCGACCCTTTCCGTCCGACTTCCTCTGGGGGGCCGCTGCGGCGAGCTACCAGATCGAGGGTGCGGTGGCGGCCGACGGGCGTACGCCGTCCATCTGGGACACCTTCTCGCGGGTGCCCGGCGCGATCCTCGGTGGCGACACCGGCGACGTCGCGTGCGAGCACTACGACCGGATGCCGCAGGACGTCGCCATGATGAAGGAGCTCCAGCTCGCGTCGTACCGCTTCTCCGTCGCCTGGCCGCGCGTGTGCCCCGACGGCGGTCCGGTCAACACCGCCGGGCTGGACTTCTACAGCAGGCTCACCGACGAGCTGCTCGGGGCCGGCATCACGCCCTGGCTGACCCTCTACCACTGGGACCTCCCGCAGGCGCTGGAGGACGAGGGCGGCTGGACCAACCGCGACACCGCGCACCGGTTCCTCGACTACGCGATGACCGTGCACGACGTGCTCGGCGACCGTGTGGACAGCTGGACGACCCACAACGAGCCCTGGTGCTCGGCGTTCATGGGCTACACGAGTGGCGGCCACGCGCCCGGACGCAGCGAGGGAGTCGCCGGGGTCGTCGCCGCGCACCACCTGCTCCTCGGCCACGGACTCTTCGTCGACGAGTTCCGCCGTCGAGGTGGCACCCCCGAGAACGGGAAGGCGGTGGGCATCACCCTCAACCCGACCGTGGCCGACCCCTTCGACCCGACCCGCGAGGACGACGTTGAGGCGGCGCGACGGCTCGACGGCTTCCACAACCGGGTCTTCCTCGACCCGCTGTTCCTCGGCAAGTACGCCGACGACCTGTCCCGCGACACCGCCGGCATGCTCTTCGAGGGCCGGCGCTGGGAGGACTTCGTCCTCGACGGCGACCTCGAGCTGATCAGCGCGCCGACCGACTTCCTCGGCGTGAACTTCTACCACCCCGACCTCCCCGCGGCACTGCCGTACGACGCCGAGCCGGGCGAGCTCCTCGGGAGCCGGATCGAGCACTCGACGCGCCCGCGCGAGTCGCCGTACCCCGGGGGTGGCTTCGTGTTCCCGCGGACGGGACGGCCGACCACCGACCGCGACTGGGAGATCGACCCGGGCGCACTGACGCGTCTGCTGGTCCGGCTGAGGGACGCCTACGGCGCGCCGCCGATCTACATCACCGAGAACGGTGCGATGGCCGACGACGTCGTGGAGGACGGCGCGATCCACGACACCGGCCGGCTGGAGTTCATCGAGCAGCACCTGCACGCGGTGCGGGACGCGATGGACGTCGGCGTCGACGTGCGCGGCTACTTCGTGTGGTCGCTGATGGACAACTTCGAGTGGAGCTACGGCTACGCCCACCGCTTCGGCATCGTCCACGTCGACTACGACACCCAGGTGCGCACGCCCAAGGACAGCGCGCGGTGGTTCGCGGAGGTGGCCGTGGCGAACGGCCTGCCAGTAGCGTGACCCAGGTGGTGGTGAACGGGCACGCGTCCACGCTGGACGAGGTGGCCAGGCTGGCGGGGGTCAGCAAGGCGACGGCGTCGCGTGCGCTCAACGGCAGGTCCAAGGTGAGCGCGAAGGCGCAGGCCGCGGTCGTCGACGCCGCGCGCGAGCTCGGCTACACGCCGAACGGTGCGGCCCGTTCCCTCGTCATGCAGCGGACCGGCTCCGTCGCGGTGATCCTGCCCGAGTCGGACGAGCGCGTCTTCTCCGACCCGTTCTTCGCACGGATGCTGCACGCCGTGGCCCGATCCTTGCGCGAGCGCGACCTGCAGCTCGTGCTCCTGCTCGCCCAGCCGGGTGACGAGGACCGCATGCTGCTCTACCTGCGCGGGCGCTACGTCGACGGCGCCATCGTCGCCTCGCACCACCGCGACGACCGCCTCGCCGAGCATCTCTCCGACCTCGGGCTGCCGTGCGTGTTCATCGGCGCCCCGTGGATCGGCGCCGAGCGGGTCCCCGTCGTCGACAGCGACAACGCCGGTGCGGCGGCCCAGGCCGTGCGCGTCCTCATCGACGGCGGCCGGCGCACGATCGCCACGATTGCAGGACCACGCGACATGCGCGCCGGCCACGACCGCCTCGCGGGCTGGCGCCAGGAGCTGGACGCGGCGGGGCTGGACAGCAGCCGGGTCGCCCACGGCGACTTCACCGAGCACAGCGGGACCACGGCCTGTGCGGAGCTGCTCGACGCCGACGGCGGCAGCGACATCGACGGCATCTTCGCCGCGTCCGACCTCATGGCGCTCGGCGCGATGCGCGAGCTCGGGGCCCGTGGCATCCGGGTCCCCGACGACGTCGCGATCGTGGGCTACGACGACCTCGGCGTCGCCGAGCGCACCCAGCCGCCCCTCACCACGCTGCGCAACCCGATCGACCAGATGGTCACCGAGGCGGTCCGGCTCCTGGTCGAGGCGATCGCCCAGGGCGGACGCGGCGCGCCGCGTCGCGTCGTCTTCGTGCCGGAGCTGGTCCGTCGTGACACCGTCTGAGCCCGGCGCCGCCACGGGCGTCGCGGTCGTCACCGGCGCGTCGCGCGGACTCGGCGCGGCCATCGCCGTCCGCCTCGCGGCTGCCGGTCGGCCCGTCGCGGTGAACTACCTGCGCGGGCGCGAAGGCGCCGAGGCCGTCGTCGATCGCATCAGGAGCGCCGGCGGCGTCGCCGAGGCGTTCGGGGCCGACGTCGTCGACGAGGACGGGGTCGTCGACCTCTTCGCCCGGGTCTCCACGACCCTCGGCCCGGTGACCGCGGTCGTCGCCAACGCCACCGGCCCGCAGCCGGAGGTCGGCGTGGACGACCTGTCGTGGCGGGCCCACCTCGACCAGCTGGAGTTCTTCGTCAAGAGCCCCACCCTGCTCCTGCAGGCCGCGCTGCCGTCCATGCGATCGGCGGGCGGCGGGCGGGTGATCCTGATCGGCTCCGACATGGCGGACCGGGCCACGCCCGGCATGTCGGCGTACGTCGCTGCGAAGAACGCGCAGGTCGGGCTCACCCGGGTGTGGGCGAAGGAGCTGGGACCCGACGGCGTCACCGTCAACCTCGTCCAGCCCGGGTGGATCCCGGTCGAGCGCCACGCCGGCATCAGCACCGACTCGTACGTCGCCGACGTCCCGCTGCGCCGGATGGGCACGCCCGACGACGTCGCCGCGACGGTGGCCCACCTGGCCTCCGACGCGGGCGGCTTCATCACCGGCCAGCGGATCTCGGTCAACGGCGGGCACACGATCTAGCTCGGACCGTCGGCCTTCCGACGGCTGCTGGTGCCCCAGGCAAGAGTCGAACTTGCGACCTTTCGCTTAGGAGGCGACTGCACACATCGCGCTGACCTGCACCGGAGGTGGCCGCCGGCACCCGTTCACATAGGGCTCACATACCCGCCGCCGTCCGCAGAGGCACGTCTCGCCCCCACGCGGACGCAGCGGCACGGTCCGGCACGGCCTGCCCACCTCCACCACATGACAGCCCCCACCGTCCCACCGGACCTCCAGCGCGACCTGCCCACCCTCCTGACGATCCACGACATCGCGTCCCTCCTCCGCGTGCACCGAACCGCGGCCTACGCCCGGACCCGCGATCCCGACTTCCCCGATCCCTTGGTCATCTCCGGCTCCTGCTACCGCTGGTACACCGCAGAGGTCCTCGCCTACCTCGACACGCGGCGCACCCCCAAGCGAGTCCCGCGCCCTCGACGAGTGCCGGGAGACAGCTCGCTTCCCGACGATGCGCTGCAGGCCGTCCCGCGTCCGCGGGCGCCGCGGCGTGCGCCGGCCCCACGCCAGGCCCCCGCCGCAGCGGTGTCACCCGCCGAGGGGCGGAGCGACTAGCCATGGCACGCCCCCAGCCCTACGACCGAACCGCCGACCCCAGCCGTCCGGACGGCGACCACGTGGCGTGGGAGACCCCGGCCGGGCTGGTGGCGATGTACGCCCCCACCGGGCTGGTCCCGTACTACCGGATCACCTGGGGCAACCCCCAGGAAGGCACCTCCGCCGGACGGTACTTCGACCGCGCCTGGGCGAAGGCGCTCGCGCGCGAACAGCTCATCCTCTCCGGAGCCACGCCGCGCACCGAGCTCAGTGCGTCGGCCGGGATCGACTACTGGCTCTCACCGGAGCGACCCAAGCCCAAGGGGACCTGGGGCGAGTCCCACACCAAGACGATGACCTACTACGCCACCCGCTACTTCCGACCCGTGTTCGGCAGCGTCCGCCACCTCGATCTGCGCCGGTCACACCTGCAGGCAGCCGTGAACCTCGCCCCGACCGAGTCCGAAGGACGCAACGTCCGCCGCGCCGCCCGGTCCCTGGTCGGTGCACTCCGGCAGGGCGACTACCTGCTCGAGACGCAGGTCATCGACCTGGGCACCGTGTGGTGGCACGGCGTCCGCGCCGCGACGGTCGTCGAGCAAGGCGACGGGCCGGTCGACTTCGTTCCGCGCCACCAGCGCCCCACCCACGACCAGGTCCGGGCGCTGCGCGAGGCGATGACCGCGCGGCGACGTCGCGGACGCAAGGCATGGCGAGCGCTGGCGGTCGAGCTCGCTGCCTACTCCGGAGTCCGTCGAGGCGAGCTCGCCGTCCTGGACGACGCGACCGTCCACACCGACGGCCGCATCCGGGTGCAGTGGCGGCTCGAGACGATTGGAGGCCCCCACCTCGCGCTGCCCAAGGGCAACAAGCGCAGGTGGACCACCTACCCCCAGGTCACCCCGACCGGCTTCCTGCTGGCCGAGGCGATCGAGCGCCGGTTGGCCGAGATCGCCCGGGAGCGGAGAGCAGGCACGAACCCCAGCGGGCTGCTGTTCCCCTCCGAGCGCGGCACCTGGCTGCTCGGAGGCAACTTCCACCGCGACGTCTTCGAACCCGCCGCGCTGGTAGCCGAATGGCCGTTCCGCGATGAGGTGAAGCCGTGGGGCGTCGGCAAGACCCGGCGCCAACGCACGTGGTCGCTCACCTGGCACTCCCTGCGGCACACCTTCGTGACCTGGCAGCTCGAGGACCTTGGGCAGCCGGCCTCGCGCGTCGCCACCCTGGCCGGTCATGAATCGGCCGAGTTCACCCTCCGACGCTACGTCTCCGGTGCCAAGGACGACATCGCGGACTCCCTCGCGGCCCTCGGGTGGCAGGGTCACCCAGCCCTGCCCTCACATCCTCCGGCTAGGTCCTACGGCTAGAGGTGCAGCGTGCGGGGGGAGCCGGCGCCGCGACTGCGGTGCGCCAGGGCCGCGTGCAGCTCGACACGAGACGCGTCGGGCCCTGATGGCGACACCGATCGGGGGTCGCTGAGCCGCTGACGGACGGTCTGCACGAGCGGGACCGCGTCCGCGTCCAGGACTGGCCGATATCGCGCGCGGACGGGGTGCACGAGGTTCCCAGACGTGGCATCGAGGCGGGGCAGCGTGACCCGCTCCACGTAGTCGCCGCGCTGGAACCCCTCCTCGATGACGGCGGCGATCCGGTCATCGATTCGCTCGGCGAGCATCCTGAATCCGGCCAAGGTCCGCGGCTCGACCACCGCGAGCGGATCGATGGGCTTGAGGCGCGCGACGACATTCGCGGCCTCGGTCGCGGCTCGTTCGCCACCACCTCGGATGCCGCCGACGTCGCGCAGCTGCCGCTGGATCTCCGCGTAGGTGCCGGCTCGCTCGGTCCAGAACGGGACCTGGGCCGGATCGGTGCGATGGGCGAGCGGTGACAGACGAGCCGACAGCACGCGTTGGGAGTCGACGACGAGCCGGAGGCGTAGTGCGTGCGGGAAATGATTCAGCCCGGCGAGCACGTTGTGCTCCGCCTGCAGGACGCCGAGCAGCCCGGGCGGCACACGCCCGCGCATCGGTCGGACGCGAGGCTGCCAGCCAGCGGCGTCGAGGCTGTGGTCGGGCACCGTCAGATGCGCGTCGAGCGCGGTCGCCAAGGCAGTCCAGCCCAGACTTGCCCCCTGCTCAAGGGTCGTCCACCCGGGGACCCGGTGGTAGCGCCGGTCGAGAACGACGAGTGCCTGGGTGATGGCGGAGACGTCGCTCACGACGCCTGCCGCCTGTTCCGTCGTGATGCCTGGCCGGGCCATCTGGTCGAGGTCGCCTTCCGCCAGCGCCGCCGCGCGGGCGACCTGTCGCCAGTGCTCCACGAGCGTGTTCTGGTGACGGGTGGTCAGCTGCTCCAGGACTGCCGGGGTGACGGTCGACGACTCCCGGGCGCGGGCGAGCTCGCGAGCAAGGTCTCGCGCTGAACTGAGGTTCCCGCTCGGCTCGAACGGGTTGGGGTTCCGGGGCGGGAGGTTTGTGAAGGACATGGGAATCGCGAGCTGCAGTGCGTTGCCGCACCACGCGAGTACGTTCTCGCGATACTGCCGAACGAGGAGAACCTGGCTGGCCACTTCGTCGGCGGCGCCGAACCTGCGCTGGACGCGATGCATCCGTAGGAGGTCAGTCATCGCCCGGCGCAGTACGGAGCCGGAGTCGCCGTACATCAGCCGAGGTCGTCCGCGAGGGCGTCGTCGAGCATGACCAGCAAGACCTCGACGTGGAGCGACGTCAGCTGAACGCCCTCCAGAGCGCGCAGCGAGAGCTGTGCTGTGGCGATGGCGGTGCGCGGATCGTCGACGACGTCTTCCGACGAGCTCGGCGAGGGGTCCCTTGTGTACACATCGAGGGTCAGCAACACGCGCTCGTAGTCGGAGGCTGCAAGAACGCTCGATGCGTGATCAGCGAGTGAGCCCAGCGCTGCCCGCGCGTTAGCCATCGCTGGCGCGAGTCCTCCGTGCATCGGCGCCTCCGCTGTCTGGGTTGAAAGCGAGACTGCTGTACCTGTCCCGAGCGCGGCCGAGGCACCGGGGCGGCTTGTGGACGTCCCGGGTGCGTCGGTGCCTATCGCCGCGGTCCGGATCACGACGTGCCCGGCTCATCCTGGAACGACCGCACGCGTCGCCTGCGCAGCACGTCGTGGCGGACGAACTCGTCGAAGTCGCGCTCGCGATCAGTGATCTCGACCTCGCCGTCCGACTCGACCTCCGACTCCCCGGGCCATGGCGTCCGTCGTGTCGGACGGTCACGGTCGAGGCGGGTGCCGCAGGTGGCCACCCAATCGCGTAACCGGGTGCGAGCGTCGGCGAAGTCGCGCAGCCAGGCCATCGGCGCGGATGGTGGTGCGGTCTCGTCATGGCAGCTCATCCAATGGGTGTGAAGCGCCGACAGTTCCCACACCAGCTCGTCGTGCCGGTGCCACAGAGGCGGAACGATGCCCGGAGGGAGACCGAACGACGTCTTGAGCCATGTCACCCAGGCGTCGAGCTCGCGCCATGCCACCTCTGCTTCCTCGGCGCTGAGCGTCGCCCAGTTGACCGCAGCAGGTGGCTCCCCGAACGCTTCGGGGAAGCTCGGACCGAGGTCAGCGGGGGAGGGGGAGGCGATCCACGTCGCGAGCTCCACAGCGCCTCAGATCCCGACGGCAGGGGCCTGCGGAACGGGCGCCGGAACGGGGGCGGGCTGGTGCCGCGACCGTCGCTGAACGGAGTAATCCGTTCGAGTCGCGCTGTGCCCGATCTTGCGCGCCACGAACTCCTCCTTGATGACGCTGCCGCCATCGGCGTCAACCTCGTACTCGTGGACGTAGCCACTCGCCACGAACGAGTCGCCGCGCTGGAAGCGCGCGTAGATCTCCCGAGCGGCGCTCTCGAAGGCGACCATGTCGTGATACGTCGGGTCCAACTTGGTGAACGAGCCGTCAGCCTCGTGTCGCCACTGCTCGACCCCGACACGGACCCTGACGTGCTCCTTGCCCGCCGCCGTGAACCGCAAGTCCGGGTCGGTGACGATGAAGCCGTTGAGACTCAACTGAGTGGGGATGGACATGGGGGCTGCTGCACTGATCTGTGACAGTCGGTCACGCGGCCTGGTCGGCCAGC